>NZ_FNHI01000005.1 GCF_900103455.1 Streptomyces wuyuanensis
GTTCTTCACCTCCTGCGGGATCACCGTCGAACGCGTCCTGACCGACAACGGAGCCTGCTACCGCTCCCGCGACTGGCGCGACACCCTCGCGGCAGCCCAGATCACCCACAAACGCACCCGCCCCTACCGGCCCCAGACCAACGGCAAGGTCGAACGCCTCAACCGCACCCTGCTCGACGAATGGGCCTACGCCCGCCCCTACCGCTCAGAGCAGGAACGACGCGACGCCTTCCCCGGCTGGCTGCACACCTACAATCACCACCGCGGACACACCGCGCTCGCAGGCAAACCACCCGCCAGCCGCGTCCCCAACCTCACAGGGCAATACACCTAGCGCTCTCCGCCCGGCACCCAGAGCACGTCCCCGACCTGCTTGTTCGCGGTCCTCGCAAGGATGAAGAGCAGGTCGGAGAGCCTGTTGAGGTACGTCGCCGTCAGCGGGTTCATCGTCTTGCCGTGCACCTCCATGGCCGCCCAGGTGGAGCGCTCGGCCCGCCGTACCACCGTGCACGCCTGGTGCAGCAGCGCGGCGCCCGGCGTGCCGCCGGGGAGGATGAACGAGCGCAGCTTCTCCAGATCCGCCAGGAAGCGGTCGCAGTCCGCCTCCAGCTTGTCGATGTAGTCCTGTTGCACGCGCAGCGGCGGGTACTCCGGGTTCTCCACGACGGGTGTGGACAGGTCCGCGCCCACGTCGAAGAGGTCGTTCTGGACCCGGACGAGAACCTTGACGACCTCCTCCGGCAGCCCGCCGAGCGCGACGGCGGTGCCGATGGCGGCGTTCGCCTCGTTGGCGTCCGCGTAGGCGGAGATGCGCACATCGGTCTTGCTCGTGCGGCTCATGTCGCCGAGCGCCGTGGTGCCCTTGTCGCCGGTGCGCGTGTAGATGCGCGTCAGATTGACCATGCGGCCAGCCTAAGGCCGGCCCGTAATCACCAGCGGGCGCGCGACGACAGCCACGGCACCTCGCTGCGTTGTCGGATCACCCGAACACGCCCGGTATGAGGGCGCTCTCTCCGCCTTGCGATGCACCGCATCTGACGCCGCGCGCTGATCCACCGGTGATGACGGGACAGCCCTTGGCCGTGCCCGGGCACCCGACCGGCCTCCGGTGTGATGTCCGTCATCTGAGACGTGACGCGCATCTCTTCGCCGCCACACGGTGCCCCGCGGCCGATAGCCTCCGCAGAGATCCGTATGTAAACGTGTGTTAAGGGGTGCAGCAGTGGCCAGGAAGCTCGCCGTCATCGGGGCCGGACTCATGGGGTCCGGCATCGCGCAGGTCTCCGCCCAGGCGGGCTGGGACGTCGTGCTGCGTGACGTCACCGACGCGGCCCTGACCCGTGGCACCGACGGCATCAAGGCCTCGTACGACAGGTTCGTCGCCAAGGGGAAGCTCGAAGCGGCGGACGCCGAGGCCGCGTTGGGGCGCATCACCACGACGACGGACCTCGAGGCCGTCGCCGACGCGGACATCGTCGTGGAGGCGGTCTTCGAGAAGCTCGAGGTGAAGCACGAGATCTTCCGTGCGCTCGACAAGCTCGTACGGGACGAGGCGGTGCTCGCCTCCAACACGTCCGCCATCCCGATCACCAAGATCGCTGCCGTGACCGAGCGGCCGGAGCGCGTCGTCGGCACCCACTTCTTCTCGCCCGTCCCGATGATGCAGCTGTGCGAACTCGTCCGCGGCTACAAGACCAGCGACGAAACGCTCGCCACCGCACGCGAGTTCGCCGAGTCAGTGGGCAAGACCTGCATCGTCGTCAACCGCGACGTCGCCGGCTTCGTGACCACCCGGCTGATCTCGGCGCTCGTCGTCGAGGCCGCCAAGCTGTACGAGTCGGGCGTGGCGACCGCGGAGGACATCGACATCGCCTGCAAGCTCGGCTTCGGCCACGCGATGGGGCCGCTGGCCACCGCCGACCTGACCGGTGTCGACATCCTGCTCCACGCGACGAGCAACATCTACACCGAGTCGCAGGACGAGAAGTTCGCGCCGCCGGAGCTGATGCGCCGGATGGTGGACGCCGGTGACATCGGGCGCAAGAGCGGGCAGGGCTTCTACAAGCACTGAACACCGACCCCGGGTACGCAGGGGCCGTACGCCCCTGCGTACCGTCACCCCTCAGGGTGAATTCGGTATCGGTTCGCTTACAGACGGCAACTTCTCTGCCTGTGCGGCAGTCAGTTGGTGCAAAGAAATAGGCAGTCGAACCTCGCGGTCGAACGCGACAATCGAACGCAGGGTCGGGAAGTCGACGTACAAGTCAGACCTGACGGACAAAGGCACTCTCGGGGAGCGCATATGCACATCAGGGGCGACCATGCCGAGCTGGTCGTCGGGGGCCGCCTCGACGTCCGGAGCGCGGCGGACGCCCGAACGGTCCTGCACTCGGCCGTCGACGACGGAGTGGGCGATCTCGTGCTCGACCTGAGCAATCTCGACTCCTGGGACGCCACCGGTCTCGGGGTCATCATGGGCGCGCACCGACGGGCCGGCCGCTGCGGCCGACGCCTCGTCCTGCGCGGTGTACCGCCGCAGATGCAGCGGCTCCTGGTGGCCACCCGGCTGCACCGCATCCTGGCCATCGAGGGCGGAATCGCCGCAGAGTCCCTGCCTCGGGTCTGAGCGGACGACACCCGCCAGGGCGCCCATTCATCACGAGACCGTGACGTCCTGGGGCGCCCGGCACCCCGGCTGTTCCCCGACACCCGGCGAGCGTCTAGGCTCCGGTCGCCTGCCTCTTCACGAACCCACACGGCGGGCACCGGACCAGAAGCGGCAGCGGAGCGTGCAGACCGGCCGGGAGGGGCTTCCGCACGAGACGCCATCTGGGGGCTTTGACCATGGACCCGAGGAATCCGGGACCGGACGAGTACGGCCGCGACGACGACCGCAGCGGTGACGAGGCCGGCAGTCCGCAGCGACCGCCGCGCGACGCGGTGCCGCCGGAGTTCGCCCATCAGAAGGCCGCGCCCGCACGCACGGTGCGGGTGGTCGCCGGCGACTTCGCGCTCACCGTCAACCCGGTCGACGGCAGCGAGATCGAGCCCTGCCGCCCCGACGGGGAACCCGCCGCCCCCCTACGGCACACCACCGAGGAGCGCGACGAGCTGCGGCGCGCCGGGCGGCCCCCGCTCCCGCCCGGACCGGCCGCCCCGGCACTGCCGCTGCTGGAGCGTCAGGAAGAGCGTGAGCGGCTCGTACGGCTCCTGGGGCGCGGCCGCACGGTCCGGCTGACCGGACCGGCCGGATCGGGCCGTACCGCCCTGCTGGACGCCGTCGCCGACGACTGCGCGGACCTCGCCCCCGACGGCGTCGTCCGCCTCTCCGGGTACCACCGCACACCGGCCGAGCTGCTGTACGAACTCTTCAGAGCCGTCCACAACGCCCCGCTGCACCGGCCCGACCGGACGGAGCTGCTGCGACACGTCCGCGAGATCGGTGCCGTCGTCCTCGTCGACGACCTGGAGTTCGGCGGCGGAGCGCTGGACGAACTCCTGGACTCGACCCCCGAATGCGCCTTCCTGCTCGCCGCGACCCCCGACGTCGCGGCGCCGTCCGCCGACTCCCAGGTCGAAGAGGTGTTCCTCTCCGGACTCGAACGCGGCACGGCGCTGGAGCTCCTGGAGCGGGCCGTGGACCGGCCTCTCACCGACGAGGAGGCCAACTGGGCCGGCGACCTCTGGTTCGAGTCGGAGGGGCTGCCCCTGCGCTTCGTCCAGGCCGGTGCGCTGCTGAGGCAGCGCGACGCCCTGCGCAACGTCCCCGAGGAGCGGGACGACGACGATGACGACGACGGGGACAACGTCTTCGGCGACGGGCTCGACATCCCGCTGCCGACGCTCGGCGAAGGCGCCGCGCCCGCCGCCCTGCTCGCCTCCCGGCTCAGCGAGTCGGCCCGCGACGCCCTCCGGTTCGCGGTCGCCCTCGGCGGTGAGGTCCCACACCAGGCGCACCTGCCCGCGCTCGTCGGCGACACCCACGCGGACGCCGCGCTCGGCGAACTGACCAGCTGCGCCCTGCTCAGCCCCGTCGGCTCCCGCTACCGGCTGGCGGCCGGAGTCGCCGCTCAGCTCGAGGCCGCCGGCTACGGCGAGGGAGCCCTCGACCGCGCCCACACGGCCGCCCGGCACTACGCCTGGTGGGCGGGGCACCCCTCGGTGACGCCCGCGCGGGCGTCCTCCGAGGCCGACGCGATCCTCGCGGCGCTGGGTTCGCTGGTTCCCCCGCAGGAGACCGGGCACGCCAGCACCGCGGTGCTGCTGGCCCGCAGCGCGGCACCCGCGTTCGCGGCCGGACTGCACTGGCAGGCGTGGGAGCGCACCCTGCGAACCGGTCAGGAAGCGGCCCGGACGGCAGGCGAGGTCGCGGAAGAGGCCTACTTCCTCCACGAGCTGGGCGTGCTGGCTCTCTGCACGGGCGGCCTCGACCGGGCGCGTGCCGAGCTCGAGGCGTCCATAGCCATGCGCGGAGCGCTCGCCGACAAGCGCGGCACGGTCGCCGGCCGGAGGGCGCTGGCGCTCGTGACCGACCGGGAGGGAATCCGGCTGCCCGGCACGGGTACGCCCGAAGGCGAGGGTGCCCCGGCGGTGCGCCCCGAGGAGCCGGTGTCCCCGGCCATGGGCGCCACGGCCGTCTCCCCGCCGCTCGAGACACTGGTGACCCGCCGCGACTCCCCGGCCTCGCTGCCCGGTGTGATCGCCGGCGCCCGCCGCCTCGTGGTCTCCGGCCCCCGGCGCCATCTGGTCGCGGCCGGAGCGGGCGTCCTGCTGGCCGTCGTCCTCGGCACGGTGGTGACGCTCGGCGCGACCTCCGACGACGAGACTCCGGCGAACCGGGTGACCAACGAGCAGTCGGCGAACGAGGGCGAGGGGAGCGACGGCCTCGACGCGGACGAGCCCGCCGGCGACCCCACCAGCCGCCCCGCGGACGGCACCACCGGCGGTACGGGCGGCACCCCCGCCGCCCCGGGCACCGCCCGGCCGGGCGAGAGCGGCTCGGCGGGCGACCCGTCCACTCCGGGCAGCGGTTCCTCGGCGGGCGGCTCGGGCACGAGCGGCTCCGCGACCGGCGGTTCGTCCTCGACGTCGGGCGGCACCACCGGGGGCTCGTCGTCGACGGGAGGTTCACCCGCGACGGGTGGCACGTCGACGGGATCCACGGGTTCACCGACGGACGGCGGCACGTCCACCGGCCCGAGCGGCGGTACGACGGACGGCGGTACGACCGACGGCGGTACGACGGACGGTGGGACCACCGACGGCGGCACCACGGACGGCGGTACGACCGACGGCGGCACGTCCACCGGCCCGAGCGGCGGCACCACGGACGGCGGTACGACCGACGGCGGCACCGCGGACGGGGGCACCACCGAGGGCGGTGCGTCCTCCTCCGGCAGTACGGGCACGTCGACCAGCCCCAGCGGCAGCCAGGCGGGGCCCAGCAGTTCGTCGACCTGACCGGGGGCGGCGCGCCGCGGACCCCGGGCAGGTGCCCGCCGTGCACGGGCCGCGCCCCACGGGCGCGGCCCGGTCGGTCCGGGCGGTCGTACGGAAGCGCGACGGCAGGCGGCCGGTACGGGGCGGGCGCGGCCCCGGCATGAACGCGGGCGGCCAGCACCACGGCCCGCCGTCCGCGTTCTCGTGCCTTCCGTCAGAACAGGCGCAGCTTGTCGTCCTCGATGCCGCGCAGGGCGTCGTAGTCCAGCACCACGCAGCCGATCCCGCGGTCCGTCGCCAGGACGCGTGCCTGGGGCTTGATCTCCTGCGCCGCGAACACACCGCGGACCGGGGCGAGATGGGGGTCGCGGTTCAGCAGCTCCAGATAGCGGGTGAGCTGCTCGACCCCGTCGATCTCACCGCGGCGCTTGATCTCCACCGCCACCGTCGCGCCGTCGGAGTCCCGGCAGAGGATGTCCACGGGGCCGATCGCCGTCGGGTACTCGCGGCGGATCAGGCTGTAGCCGTCGCCGAGTGTCTCGATACGGTCTGCCAGCAGCTCCTGGAGGTGCGCTTCCACGCCGTCCTTGATGAGCCCCGGGTCCACACCCAGCTCGTGGGACGAGTCGTGGAGGACCTCCTCCATCGTGATGATCAGTTTCTCGCCCGTTTTGTTGGTGACCGTCCAGACGTTGTCCTCCCCCTCCTTGAGGGTGCAGGGAGGCGACATCCAGTTCAGCGGTTTGTACGCCCTGTCGTCGGCGTGGATGGAGACACTGCCGTCCGCCTTGACCAGGATCAGACGGGGAGCGGAGGGCAGGTGGGCGGTGAGCCGGCCGGCGTAGTCCACGGAACAGCGGGCGATGACGAGACGCATGGTGCGCAACGCTACTCGACCGACCTCCTCGCGCGCGATTCCTCCACTGTCGCGCACCCTGCCCCTGTCCGAGTCCCTACGGGTCGCCCCTCTTGTGCCCTTACGTTATTGGCCGGTTGTGTTCCCATTCTCCTGGTGCGGACCAGACAGCGCGCATAACGTGGAAGCAGGAGGTCGCCGTTCGTGCACTCTGCGTCGTCTTCAGCGCCGTGCCGGGCATGATCGGTCGCCTCCTTCCCTGCCCGTAAGACCCCGTTCGACGGGGTCGCGAGAGGAGAACCCATGTCGCTCGACGTCTCACCGGCGCTGTTGGAACAGGCCGAGCGAGGCGAGGTCGACGAAGCTGCATTCGTCGACTGCGTCCGGACCTCCCTGCCCTATGCATGGGAGATGATCAGTTCTCTGGTGGCTCAGCTGAAGGTGGACGGCGGCGAGTTCGCCGACAACCAGACGCCGCCGCCGGACGAGCAGGCACGTGGTCAGCTGTTGCGCGCGCTCGCGAGTGATGCCATCCGGGGTGCGCTGCAGCGGCACTTCGGGGTACGGCTCGCTTTCCAGAACTGCCATCGCGTCGCGGTGTTCCCGCTGGACTCCTCGGTGGACGAGCGGCTCGCCCGCTTCACTTCCGTACGGGCCCAGTTGCTCAACCAGTCGCCCGAACTTCGCGACTGCTGATGTCTTCCGCTGCCGCTCCGCATCGCGGGAGGCGTCATGGATGCCGGGGCGGCAGCCTCCGCCGGACGACGGGCCGGGGGAGGCGTGCGGGCCGTACGGTCGTACGGCCCGCATCCGCGGCGGCGCCCCGCTCAGCGGAGCAGCGGAAGCACCTCGGCGCCCAGCCGCCGCACGTTCTCCTCCGTCGCCGCGAGATCGCCCGAGCCCTCGGAGAGGAGCGCGAAACGGTTGATGCCGGTGCGCTCCGCGGTCGCCGCGAGCCGGTCCGCCGCCAGCCTCGGCGGGCCTACCGGGTGTAGCCGGCACAGAAGCTCCGTGTAGGCCACGGGGTCGCGCATCGCGCGCCGGCGCCCGTCGACCGTCACATGTGCGTCCAGGCCCTGCTTCAGCCAGCCCGGCATCGCCTTGACGAGGGTCTCCTCCGCCGCCGTGCGGCTGTCGGCGATCTGCGCCACGCCGGCCGACACATGGCCGGCCTGAGCCACCGTCTCCGGGGCGTGGCCCGCCGCGAGGGCGTGGCCGCGCCACAGGGCGACCATGTCCGCCTTCTCCTCGTCACCGCAGTGCATCCCGAGGAGCATCGGCAGTCCGCGCTCGGCCGCCAGCCGTACCGTCGAGGGGGAGGTGCACGCCACGACGACCTCGGGACCCGCGGGGCCGTCGACGTCGTCGCCGATCAGGTCGTCGGGGCGCGGAACGACGGGGACCTCGCGGAAAGCGAATCGTTCCCCCTCGGCCCCCACACGGGCCTCCCGCAGCCAGCGCAGCAGCAGGTCCAGCGACTCGGGGAAGTCCTTCTCGTACGCCGCGAGACCGGCGCCGAAGACCTCGAGGTCGACCCAGGGGCCGCCGCGGCCCACACCGAGGGAGAACCGGCCCCCCGACGTGAGGTGCAGCAGCGCCGCCTGCTCGCCCAGCGCCACGGGGTGGGCGGTCGGCAGCACGCTCACCGCGGTGCCCACCCGGATCCGTTCCGTGCGGCCGAGCAGCAGCGCCGCCAGGGTCACGGCCGACGGGCAGACCCCGTAGGGTACGAAATGGTGCTCGGCCAGCCAGACCGAGTCCAGTCCGGCGGCCTCCGCCGCCTCGGCGGACCGCACGGCACGGTGCAGCGCCTCTCCGTGCCCCTGGCCCGGGAACTGGGCGGCCAGTACAAAAGCTCCAACGCGCATCGCCTGATGCCTCCTTGCGGCCGACGCGGCATTCCCCCCACACAGGCAACAACGTCTGACACGTGCCAAAGGCACGGCCGCGAGTGAAGTTGTTGCGATTTTCCGGTAACTGGCCCCTGTGGGTGGCGCGCTCGGCGCCGTACCGGACGCCTACCCGCTGCCCGGGACCGTAGGCTTGGGGGTGAACTGTCCGCTCTGCCCCCGAGGTGTCACGTGTCCCCGCGCAGAAACCGCCCCCGCGGCGGGGAGAAGCAGACAGACCGTGCCGGCGACATGGGCGACCGCTACGGCGGTGTGGAGCGTTCCGAGAGCTGGCAGGGCGAGGACTGGCGCGTCCGGCACGTCGCGGGGGCGAGCGCCGTGGGCAAGCGCTACCGCTGCCCCGGCTGCGACCAGGAGATCCCGTCCGGCACCCCGCACGTGGTCGCCTGGCCCGAGTACGGGGGAGTGGACGACCGGCGCCACTGGCACAAGGCGTGCTGGAACGCGAAGGACCGCCGCACCTCCCGGGTGCAGCGGTCCCGCAACGCGCCTCGCCACTGAACGGCCGGCCCGGCTGCCGAAGCGCCGGTCCGGCGGCGGTCAGACGTCGCGCCGGTTGATCACGACAAAGGCGCTTCCCAGTGAGACCCCCGCGACACCGAGCATCACCAGTACGGACGCCCAGCCCGCGGGCCCCGATCCGGCGGCCTCACCGTAGACGCCGATGAGCTGCGCCGGGATCGAGTAGCCGAGCAGGAACTCGCTCACGTCCGACAGGGCAGCGGACCCGAGCATGAAGAACCCGGCCACCAGCGGCATCAGCATGATGCCCAGCATCACCGTGATCGTCCCGGCGGAGTGCCGGATCACCGCGCCCATACCCAGCGACGCCAGTCCCAGCAGGGCGATGAACAGCGATGAGCCCACGGTGGACAGGAGCCACTCCTCGGTGGCCGGCTCCCGGCCGTCGAGGATCGCCACCTGGCAGAGAGCGACGAAGGCGGTGGTCACCAGCGTCGTGACGAAGGCCAGACCGAAGAAGACGAGCGACTTCGCCGTGAGCACCCGGCTCCGGCTCGGGCAGGCCGTCAGTGTGGTGCGGATCATCCCGGTGCCGAACTCCGAGGTGACCGTCAGCGAGCCGAGAGTGATCACACAGATGCAGCCGATCAGTGCGCCGAACACGCCCAAGCCGAGCACGGGTTCATTGCCCATCTCGCCGTTCGCGTCCGCCGCAGCGACCAGGGCGGCGATCCCGAGACCGACCACGAGCATCAGCAGGATCATCACGCCCAGCGTCCACATCGTGGAGCGAACCGAGCGGATCTTGGTCCACTCGGAGGCGAGGGCGTCGCCGAGGTGGGCCGCCCGGACCGGAATCGGGGAGGTGTACGCGCCCATGGCAGCACCCGGCTGCTGGTAGGGGGTGGTCATCGGGAATCCTCGGGCTTGATCTGGTCGGTGTGGGCGGCGTCCGCCGGGGGAGTGGCCGGCGGTGCGGTCGCGTACGGGTTCTCGCCGGGCGCGGGCGGTGGCGGGGCGTACCAGCCCTGCTGGGGCACGTCGGGGATCTGCGGCTGCGGTGGCGCGTAGCCCGGGGGCTGCGGCTGCATCAGGCCCGCCTTCTGGTCCTCCGTCGAGCGGTAGTCCACGGCGCCCTGGGTCATCCGCATGTACGCCTCCTCCAGGGACGCCTGGTGCGGCGACAGCTCCCACAGCCGGACGTCCGCCTCGTGCGCCAGGTCGCTGATGCGCGGCAGGGCGAGCCCGGTGACCCGCAGCGCGCCGTCCTGTTCGGGCATGACCTGGCCGCCCGCCTCGGACAGGGCCGCGGACAGCTTCTCGCGCTGCTGCGGCTCGGTCTCCGGGGTCCGCACCCTGGCGAAGCTGGCCGAGTTGTGGGCGATGAAGTCCTGGACGCTCATGTCGGCCATCAGCTGGCCGCGGCCGATCACGATCAGGTGGTCGGCGGTCAGCGCCATCTCGCTCATCAGGTGAGAGGAGACGAAGACGGTGCGGCCCTCGGCCGCGAGCTGCTTCATCAGGTTCCTGACCCAGAGGATGCCCTCGGGGTCGAGGCCGTTGACCGGCTCGTCGAAGAGCAGCACCTGCGGGTCGCCCAGGAGGGCCGCGGCGATGCCCAGGCGCTGCCCCATGCCGAGCGAGAAACCGCCGGAGCGTCGCTTGGCGACGTCGTGGAGGCCGACCACGCCGAGGACCTCGTCGACCCGGCGGGCCGGGATGCCGGCGAGCTGCGCCAGCGACAGCAGGTGATTGCGCGCGGTGCGTCCACCGTGGACCGCCTTGGCGTCCAGCAGCGCTCCGACCTGGCGCGGGGCGTTCGGCAACTGCCGGTACGGAAGGCCACCGATGGTCACCCGTCCCTCGGTGGGCCGGTCGAGTCCCAGGACCATGCGCATGGTCGTGGACTTGCCGGCACCGTTGGGTCCGAGAAACCCGGTGACGGCACCGGGCCGCACCTGGAAGGAAAGGTTGTACACGGCCGTCTTGGCGCCGTAGCGCTTCGTCAGGCCGACTGCCTCGATCATGTCTCCAGCCCCATCGACTGTCGGGTCGTCGGGGCCTGGCCGTGCTGTTGCCGTACACCCCCGTAAGAGCTATGAGGATATCCGGGCCTTGACGGTTCCGGCCAAGCCCATGCCGAGAGCTGATCCGGCGGCAGAGGGCGACAGGCATCGCCCGGGGCGTAGACGCTCTTGCCCCCACGGGCCCGTGGGGGCCGACCGGGTCGTTCTCGGACCTTCATTTGATAGTTCTCTCGCCGCATGCATAAGCTACCGATCAGTTGGGTATCGACCACACCCGGCGAGTCCAGGGGGAATTCTCGGCCGAGCGGCTTCCGTGCGGCATTTTCCGGGTGCTGTGCCCGATTCTGATTCCTTGCTTGCCTGACCTGCCCGCAGCGGGTTCTCAGGCATGCCCGGGAGGTCCTCGTGGGCAGATCTGATCCGTAGAAGCACTCCGCTTCGTTATCCAAAGGGAATTGGGCTGCCTTGAAGTCCGCGTTCGCAATACCTTCGGGGGCAATCGCAATCGCCCTCACCACCTCGCTCCTGGCCTCTGCGACGCCCGCAGGTGCCGTGGATGTGGCAACGTCGCCCCAGCTCGCGGCCGCCGTAGTCGAACGGGCCACCGGTACCGGGGATCTGGCCAACCGCCTCTCCGGCGAGTCGGGGAGCGCCTTCACGACCGTGGTTGCGGTGGAGAACGGCGGAGCCGTCACCGTGGCCGCGCCTGAAGAGGCAAGAGGCTCCGTCGAGGTGCGGGGCCCTGAGGGTGGAACGGTCGGTCTCGGTCTGCCGGTCACCGAGAACGTGTCCGGGGTCCTGGCCGGCAGGGGCACCATCGTCTACCCGGAAGCAGCCGAAGCCACCGATGTCTCGGTGCAGGCCACTGATTCCGGGGCCGTACGCGCGTTGGTGACCCTCAAGGACCGGTCAGCGGCGACCACGCACCGCTTTGACCTGGACCTGCCCGACGGTGCCGAGCTCGTCCCGGACGGTGAGGGCGGCTATCAGATCCTGCAGGGCGCAGATGGAGAGGGCGGCAAACGCGCCGTCGGCGCCATCGACGCACCCTGGGCCAAGGATGCCCGGGGCGAAGCCGTCCCCACGTCCTACACGCTTGACGGCAACACCCTGGTGCAGACCGTTGAGACGAGCGAATCGACCGCGTTTCCTGTCGTGGCGGACCCCAAAATCTCACTTGGATGGGGCGTCTACATCAGCATGTGGGGGCGTGAGCTGAAAATCATTGCGCCCATGGTCGGATTCGGCATGGAGGTCGGCCTCGCGTACATCTGCGGAAAGGCGCGTCTCCTTCTGGGGACTGCTTGCGGTCTCGCTGTAGGAGGAAAGGTCTTCTTTCCGACCCTTGAAGCCTCCAAGAAATTGAAGGACAAGACCTGCTATCAGAACAAGTTCGGCTCGAAGCGCAAGACGTGGACCGTGGTGAACGCCAAGCAGTGCAAGTGACGCCCGTAAACCGGCTGTCGCGAGCGCGCGACCGATAGCCGACCCGATGCCGGGGACCGGGAACAACGAGACGAGACCGGCTGTGGGGCCCAGGACCCATGGACACCACAGCCTCGTCGCGCTGAGGGCTTGCAGGGAAGCAACACCTTGATTCCCTGCAAGCCCTCAGGCGTCCCGCTTCTTGAGCACCAGGAAGCCGCCGAGCAGCGCGGCCGCCACCCAGAGCGCCATGATGCCGAGACCGCCCCACGGCCCGTACGGGGCCTCCTCGCTGTTCATCGCCAGAGGCACGACCTGCATGATCTTCGAGCCCGCCTGGTCCGGGAAGTAGCGGGCGACGTCCTTCGCGTACGGGACGGCGGCCAGGATCTGGGACACCAGGAAGAAGAACGGCATCAGGATGCCGAGCGAGAGCATCGAGCTCCGCAGCATCGCCGCGACGCCCATGGAGAAGATCGCGATGAGACCCATGTAGAGCCCACCGCCGATCACCGCGCGCAGCACGTTCTCCTCGCCGATGGTGGTGGCGCGGTCGCCGAGCAGGGCCTGACCGAGGAAGAAGCTCAGGAAGCTCGTCGCCATCCCGACCGTCAGCGCCAGCAGCCCGGCCACCGCGATCTTGCCGAACAGGAACGTGGCGCGCTGCGGGACGGCGGCGAGCGAGGTGCGGATCATGCCGGAGCTGTACTCCGTGCCGACCACGAGCACACCGAAGACGACCATCGCGAGCTGCCCCAGCACCATCCCGGAGAAACTGACGAGCGTCGGGTCGAAGGTGGCCTGCTCGGCGGGCGGCAGCTCGTCGAAGGTCGAGGCGAGCAGCGCGCAGAGCAGCGCGCCGACGACGACCGTGACGACGAAGGCGCTGACGAGGGTCCAGGTGGTGGAGGCGACCGTGCGGATCTTGGTCCACTCGGACTGCAGAACGGCGGGTACCGAGGCCATCGGGTCAGGCTCCCTTGTCGCGCGGGGCCCACTGGGGGCCGTGACCGGGGGCGGAGTGCGCGTGGTACTCCACGGCGCTCGCCGTCATCTGCATGAACGCCTCCTCCAGCGAGGCGCGCTGGGAGCTCAGTTCATGGAGCACGATGTGGTGCTCGGCGGCGAGTTCGCCCACCTGCTCGGTGGTGGCGCCGTCGATCTCCAGCGTGCCGTTGCCGGCCTCGACGGGGGTCAGGCCCGACTGGTGGAGCACGTCCCGCAGCCGCTCCTGCTGCGGGGAGCGCAGCCGTACATAACTGCGCGAGTTCTGATGGATGAAATCGGCCATCGACGTGTCGGCGAGCAATCGTCCCTGTCCGATGACGATCAAGTGATCCGCGGTGAGGGCCATTTCGCTCATCAGATGGGAGGAGACGAAGATCGTTCTTCCCTCGGCGGCGAGCTGTTTCATCAGATTGCGGATCCAGTGAATTCCTTCGGGATCCAGCCCGTTGACCGGCTCGTCGAACATCAGGATCTCCGGGTCGCCGAGCAGTGCGGAGGCGATGCCGAGCCGCTGCCCCATACCGAGGGAGAAGCCCTTGGTCTTCTTCTTCGCCACCGCCGTCAGGCCGACCGTGTCGAGGACCTCGGCCACCCGGCTCGAAGGGATCCGGTTGGCCTGGGCCAGGCAGAGCAGGTTGTTGTAGGCACTGCGGCCGCCGTGCATCGCCTTGGCGTCGAGCAGGGCGCCGATGTACTTGAGCGGTTCCTGGAGATCCCGGTAGTGCCTGCCGTCGATCCGGACCGTCCCGCTCGTGGGGTTGTCCAGATCCAGCATCATGCGCATCGTCGTCGACTTGCCCGCGCCGTTGGGCCCGAGGAAGCCGGTCACGACGCCCGGCCGCACCGTGAAGGAGAGATGGTCGACCGCGACCTTGGAGCCGAAACGTTTGGTGAGACCCTCGAGCTCGATCATGCGTTCACGCTACGGGGGCCGATGGGGCGACGCCAGCGGATATGGACAACGGGCGGCGACATTTCACCGTCCGGACGGTGACGGGGCCGCGCACGGCGGCACGGGCCGGGAAGACGCGTGCGCCCGGTGCCAACGAAGGCACCGGGCGCACGCGGAGCGTACTGCCGTACGGCTGCGGCGTCAGCGGGACTGCTGGGCCGGGACGCCGCGGGACACCGGCTCGTCGTCGGCCGGCGCACCCGTCGCGGCGACCGCCGCGCCGGTCAGCGTGGCCAGCATCTCGCGGACGTTGGTCAGCTGGGCGTTGATGGAGTCGCGACGGTTCGTCAGCGCGGCGAGCTCGCGCTCCGATTCGCTGCGGATACGGTCCGCCTTCGCGTTCGCGTCGGCCACGATGTCCTCGGCCTGGCGCTGCGCGGTCTCGACGGTCTGGCGGGCGCGGCGCTCCGCGTCCGTGCGCAGCTTCTCGGCCTCCAGGCGCAGCTGCTCGGCGCGGTGCTCGATCTCCGCGAGGCGCTTTTCCGCCTTCGCCTGACGCGAGGCCAGATCGCGCTCGGACTGGTCGCGGCGCTTCGCCAGGTTCGTCTCGAAGTCCGCGGCGGCCTGGGCGGCCTTGGCGCGGGTCTCCTCGAAGAGCGCGTCCGCCTCCTCGCGCTTGGACTGCGCGTCCTTCTGCGCGTCGGCACGCAGCGAGTTCGCCTCGCTCTGCGCCTTCTCGACGATCCTGACGCCCTCGTCCTCCGCCTTCTGCTTGCGCTCCGCCGCGAAGGCCTCGGCGTCGTTGCGCACCTGCTGGGCGGCGCCCTCGGCGAGCTCGCGGTGCTGCTCGGCCGCGCGACGGGCCTCCTCGCGCAGGTCCTTCGCCTCCTCTTCCGCGAGCCGGAGGATCTTCTCCACGCGCGCACCGAGTCCGGCGTACGACGGCTCGGCGTCGTTGACCTGGGCCTGGGCATTCTGCGTCTCGAGATGGAGCTCCTCGATGCGCTTTTCCAGAGAGGTGATACGTCCTAGAGCACTGTCACGATCGGCGACGAGTTTGGTAATGCGGTCATCCACCTGACCGCGGTCGTACCCACGCCGCACGAGCTCGAAGCCGAAGGGGGAGGAAGTGTCGCTCATGGGGTTCCTGTCGAATGAGACCGGCTGAGGTGTTAGGGGGAATCCTAGGCGCCCGAGCGGCGTGTCATCGAGCTGATGCCCGTTTGATATGGAGAATGTCCAGCCTTTCGGGTGGCTAGCTCTCGGACGACTTGCCACTCGAACGTGTAACTCCTGCCGACGCCCCCGCCTTGACCACGCCGTCCTTGCCGGCCGGTGCCTCGAACGACTCCAGCGCCTCCAGCACGTCCTGCACCCGGGAGATCTCCGCCTGGATGTCCTCGCGCCGGCGCACGAGCACGTCCAGCTCCCGCTTGCCCTCCTCGATCGTGCGCTCGGCCTCGCGCTCCGCGTCCGCCTTGGCCTTCTCGGCCTCGCGGACCAGCTCGGCCTTCTTCTGCTCGGCCTCCTTGAGCAGCGCCTCCGCCTTCTTCACCGCGGCGATGCGCACCTTGCCGGCCTCCGAACTGGCCTCCGAGACCAGCGCCTTGGCCTTCGCCGCGGCCTCGGCCTGCTGCTCCTCCGCGGCCTTCACCAACTGGTCGCAGCGCTCGCCCGCGGCCTTCATCTGCTCGGCGGACTCCCTGCGGGCCCGCTCGTGCAGCTCCTCGACCTCGTTCTCGACGCGCCTGCGCAGCTCCTCCGCGCGCTCCCGGATGGCGGTCGCGTCGCCACGCGCCCCCACCAGCAGCTCGTCGGCGTCCGTACGGGCCTTCTCCACCAGGGAGTTGCCCTCGACGGTCGCCTCGGCGACCAGCCGGTCGGCCTCCTTCCGGGCCGCGCCGACCATCGTGTCCGCCTGCGACTCGGCCTCGGTCGTGGCGCGCAGCGCCTCCTCCTGGGCCTTGGCCATCAACTGGTCGACCTGCTCCGCCGCGTCGGCGCGGCGCTTCGCCCCGTCCTTCCTCGCGGCGTCGAGCGTGCGGTCGGCCTCCTCGCGGGCCTCCGAGCGCATCTGCTCGGCGGCCCGCTCGGCGTCCTCGCGGAGCCGCTCCGCCTCGGCCCTGATGCGGTCCGCCCGCTGCTGGGCGGTGCCCACGGTGTCGGCCGCCTCGGCGCGCAGGCGCTCGGCCTCCGAGGCCGCCTCGGCGATGAGCTGGTCGGCCTGCTCGGCCGCGTCGGCGCGGCGCTTGTCCGCTGCCTTCCTGGCCTCGTCCAGGATCTGCTCGCCGTCCGCGCGGGCGGCGGCGCGCAGCTCCTCGGCCTGGCGCTCGCCGTCCTCCTTGACCTGCTCGGCCTCGGTCCGCAGCCGGGCCGCGTCCTGCTCGGCCAGCGCCAGCAGTTCGGACGCCTCGGTCGTGACGCGGTCGGACTCGCTCGTGGCCTCGGCCACCAGCCGGTCGGCCTGGGCCGCGGCCTCGGAACGCATCCGGTTGGCGTCCTCGCGGGCCTCGGCCCGGGTCCGTGCCGCGTCCTGCTCGGCGGAGGCCAGTGCGTCGGCCGCCTCCGTGCGCATCCGCTGGGCGTACTCCGAGGTCTCGGCACGGAGCCGGTCCGACTCGGTGATCGCCTCGTTCATGGTCCGCTCGGCGAGCGACCTGGCGGCCTCCGCCTCCTCGTCGGCGCGCGCCCGGACGCGGTTGGCGTCCTCGGTGGCACGCTCCCGCTCCGCGTAGGCGTCGGCGCGGACGCGGTCCGCCTCCTCCTGCGCCTCCGTCCTGGTCCGCTCCGCCGCGTGCTCGGCGGCGTTGCGCAGCCCGGAGATCTCCTGCTCGGCCTGCTCCTGCAGACCGGACACGGAGTCCCGTACCTGCTGGGCGGTCTGCTCGGCGGCCGACACCATCTCGGTGGCGCGCCGGTCCGCCTCCTCCACCAGCCGCTGCGCCTCGGTCTGGGCGTCCTCGACCCGCTTGCGGGCGGCGGCGAGCAGCTCCTCGCTCTGCTCGCGGGCCAGTTCCCGCTCCCGGTCGGCCTCCGTACGGGCCGCACCGAGGGTCTCCTCGGCCTCCCGACGGCGTCGGTTGGCCTCCTCCTGCGCGGCGGCCAGCGCCTCGGATGCCTCCTGGCCGACCCGCTCGGCGGCCGCGGCGGCCTCGCTGCGGACCCGGTCGGCGGTCTCCTGCGCCTCGGACTTCAGCCGCTCGGCCTCCGTGGCGGCGTCGGTGCGCAGCCGCACGGCGACGGCCTCGCCCTCGGCGCGGGAGGCCGATGCGTCGGACGCGGCCTCCGTCCGCAGCCGTTCGGCCTCCTGCTCGGCCTGGTCCAGGAGGGTACGGGTGCGCTCGGCCGTCTCGGTGCGCAGCCGCTCCGCCTCCGCCTCTGCCTCGCGGCGGATCCGCTCCGCCTCCGAGCGCGCCTCGGTGAGCGCCTCCTCGGCCGACGCGAGCCGGGCCTCCGCCTCCGTGTGCAGCCGGGTCAGCTCGTCCGCGGCCTCGGCCTGGCGGGCGGCGACCCCCCGCTCGGTCTCCTCGCGCAGCTCGGCGGCGGCACGCTCGGCCGCCGCCTTCAGCTCGTCGGCCTGCTCCTCGGCCTCGGCGCGCAGCCGGTCCGCCTCGGTACGGGTGCGCTCCAGCGTCTCCTCGGCCTGCCGGCGCAGGGTCGTGGCCCGCTCGATGGCCTCGGTGCGGACGCGCTCGCTGTCCGTGGTGGCCTTGGACCGCACGTCATCGGCGTCGGCCTTGGCCTTCGTCAGCAGGTCCTCGGCGGTCTTCGCCGCCTCCTCGATCTGCTGGACGGTCTCACGGCGTGCCTCGCTGCGGATCCGCTCGCCCTCGGCGACGGCCTCGGAACGCAGCTGCTCGGCCTCGCCGCGCAGCCGCCGGGCCTCCTCCTGGAGTTCGACGGTCTTGGCGCGGTACTCCTTGGTGTCGTCCTTCGCCGCGCCCCTGAGCTCCTCGGCCGTGCCGTGGGCCTCGGCGCGCAGCCGGTCCGCCTCCGCCTCTGCCTCGCGGCGGATCCGCTCCGCCTCCTCGACGGCCTTGCGGGTGGTGTCCTTGGCCGCCTCGGACGCCTTGTCCAGGACCTCCTCGGCGGTCCGTGCCGCCTTCGCGAGCTGGGCGGCCGAATCCTCCGCCGCGACCGTACGCGCCTTCTCCGACGCCTCCGCGACCAGCTTCTCCGCCTCGGCCTTGGCATCGGCCAGCGCCTGCTCGGCCTCGCTCTTGAGGTTCTCGGCCTCCTTGGTGGCCTCGGCGACCAGGCGGGCGATCTCCGACTTGGCGGTACGGGCCCGCTGCTCGTTCGCCGACTCGGCGCTCGCGAGCAGCTTGCCCGCGGCCTCCTTGGCCTCGGCGAGGGTCTTCTCGGCCTCCGTGCGGGCCTCGCGGAGCCTGTCCTCGGCCTCCTGCATCCGCTGCTCGGCGCTCCGGCTGAGCTCCGCGGCCTGCTGACGCGCCTGGTCGGACTCGGCGGTCGTCGAGGAGCGCAGCTGCTCGGCGTGGCTGGTGGCCTCCTGCGCCTGGCTGGAGGCGGCGTTCAGCAGCCGCTCGGCGTCCTTGCGGGCGCGCAGCAGGATCGCTTCCGCCTCGGCGCGGGCGGCCTCCGCCTCGGAGCCGAGCCGCTGCCGGGTCTCCTCGGCGACCCGCGCGGCCTCGGCGCGGGCGGCCGCCAGCCCCTGGTCGGCCTCGGCACGCGACTCGTCCAGCAGGCGGCGGGCCTGGGACTCGCTGCGGGCGCGGAGCTGTTCGGCCCACGCCACGTTCTCGTTGACGTGCGCCTCGACGGTCTGCCGGCGCTCGGCCAGCTCCTGGTCGAGGCGCTGGCGGCGCTGGTTCGCCTCCGCGTGCAACTCGGCCTGCAGCCGGGCCTGGTGCTCGGCGTGCTCCTGGAGGATGCGCTGGGTCTGGGCCCGGACCTCGCGGAGCTCGCGCTCGGCGTCCGAGCGCAGCTGGTCCGCCTGGATCTGGGCGTTCCGGAGCAGCTGCTCGGCCTGGTAGCCGATGTCGGCGCTGTCGTAGGCGGGACGGGACGCGATGGTGCGGCGCGCCTCGTGGAGCTTGGCGCGCAACACCTCGACCTGGTATCCGAGGTCCTCGGCGTGCTGGACGGCCTTCTCCCGCTCGGTCTTCAGCCGGTCCATCTCGGCTTCGAACCGCGAGAGGTGGTCGTCGTCAGCTCGGTGGCTCTCCTGGCGTTCGTAGCCCCGCACTGCGCGGTCCCATCCGTCCCCTGGTCGCAACTCTCTACAGACGAGCACCGTTCGCCTGAACGGCCCCCCGGGGAAATGGTGTCAGATCAGTCACGAGGACGCGGCGCGGCCCCGGCCCGGCCCCGGCCCGGAGCGGCCCACTCTACCGGGCCGGGAATCCCGGCGGTCAGTGCTCCGCTGAGGAGGGGTCGGCGGAAGTGACCAGTTCCGTGAGGACACCGTGGCAGTCCTTGGGGTGCAGGAACGTGATCCGGGAGCCCATCGAACCGATGCGCGGCTCGTCGTAGAGCACCCGTACGCCCTTGCCCCGGATGTCGTCGGCGGCGCCGTCCACGTCCGCCGTGCCGAAGGCGATGTGGTGGACCCCCTCGCCGTTCTTGGCCAGCCACTTCCCGACCGCGGAGTCCTCGCGGGTGGGTTCCAGGAGCTGGAGGTAGGAGGCACCGCCGTCCGAGGTCTCGTTGATCTTGAGCATGGCCTCCCGCACGCCCTGCTCCTCGTTGACCTCCGTGTGGAAGACCTCGAAGCCGTACGTGGCCCGGTAGAACTCGACGGTCTTGTCGAGGTCGAAACAGGCGATCCCGATGTGGTCGATTCGCGTCAGCATGGCTCCAGTGCAGCGCTCCCCGCGGTGGTTACGCAACGTGCGCGCGATCACACCGGCTGCCCGGTGACCCGAGCGCATACCGCTCAGTACAGTTCGAGTAAACCCTCGTTCACTCCTCAGCCGCCGCGCTGGAAGGGGATCCCCTCTCATGACTGGAACGAACAGCACCACATCCGTCATCGTCGCCGGGGCCCGTACGCCCATGGGACGGCTGCTCGGCTCGCTGAAGTCCTTCTCCGGCGCCGACCTGGGCGGCTTCGCCATCAAGGCAGCGCTGGACCGGGCCGGTATCGGCGGCGACCAGGTGCAGTACGTGATCATGGGCCAGGTGCTGCAGGCCGGCGCCGGTCAGATCCCGGCCCGCCAGGCGGCCGTCAAGGCCGGCATCCCCATGAACGTCCCGGCGCTCACGATCAACAAGGTGTGTCTGTCCGGACTCGACGCGATCGCCCTCGCCGACCAGCTGATCCGTGCGGGTGAATTCGACGTCGTCGTCGCCGGCGGCCAGGAGTCCATGACGAACGCGCCGCACCTGCTGCCGAAGTCCCGCGAGGGCTTCAAGTACGGCGCGATCGAGATGCTCGACGCGATGGCGCACGACGGTCTCACCGACGCGTTCGAGGGCATCGCCATGGGCGAGTCCACCGAGAAGCACAACACCCGCCTCGGCATCGCCCGCCCCGAGCAGGACGAGATCGCCGCGCTGTCCCACCAGCGCGCCGCCGCCGCCCAGAAGAATGGCCTCTTCGAGGCCGAGATCACGCCCGTCGAGATCCCGCAGCGCAAGGGCGAGCCGGTCGTCTTCAGCAAGGACGAGGGCATCCGCGCCGAGACCACCGTCGAGTCGCTGGGCCGGCTGCGCCCCGCCTTCGCCAAGGACGGCACGATCACGGCCGGCACCTCCTCGCAGATCTCGGACGGCGCCGCCGCCGTGGTCGTGATGAGCAAGGCCAAGGCCGAGGAGCTCGGTCTGGACTGGATCGCCGAGATCGGCGCCCACGGAAATGTCGCCGGCCCGGACAACTCCCTCCAGTCCCAGCCCTCCAACGCGATCGCGCACGCCCTGAAGAAGGACGGCCTGGAGGTCTCGGACCTCGACCTCATCGAGATCAACGAGGCGTTCGCCGCGGTCGCCGTGCAGTCGATGAAGGACCTCGGCGTATCCCCGGAAAAGGTGAACGTCAACGGTGGCGCGATCGCCCTGGGCCACCCGATCGGCATGTCCGGTGCGCGCATCGTCCTGCACCTGGCGCTGGAGCTGAAGCGGCGCGGCGGCGGGGTCGGAGCGGCGGCGCTGTGCGGCGGCGGCGGTCAGGGCGACGCGCTGATCGTCCGCGTACCGGCGAAGTAAGCCCTTCAGAGATCGGAGCACGCACGATGGTGGACGTCCCCCAGCTGGTCGCCCAGGCGAGGGAGGGCAGGCCGCGGGCCGTGGCCCGGCTGATCTCACTCGTCGAGGGGGCGTCCCCGCAGCTCCGCGAGGTCATGGCGGAGCTCGCGCCGCTGACCGGCGGCGCGTACGTGGTGGGCCTGACCGGTTCGCCGGGCGTCGGCAAGTCCACGTCCACCTCGGCGCTGGTGACGGCGTACCGCAAGGCCGGCAAGCGCGTCGGCGTGCTCGCCGTCGACCCGTCGTCCCCGTTCAGCGGTGGTGCGCTGCTCGGGGACCGGGTGCGGATGTCGGAGCACGCCTCCGATCCGGGCGTCTACATCCGCTCGATGGCCACCCGCGGTCATCTCGGCGGCCTCGCCTGGGCCGCGCCGCAGGCGATCCGCGTCCTCGACGCGGCCGGCTGCGACGTCGTGCTCGTCGAGACGGTCGGGGTCGGCCAGTCGGAGGTGGAGATCGCCTCCCAGGCCGACACGTCCGTGGTGCTGCTGGCACCCGGCATGGGCGACGGCATCCAGGCCGCGAAGGCGGGGATCCTGGAGATCGGCGACGTGTACGTGGTCAACAAGGCCGACCGCGACGGCGCCGACGCGACCGCACGCGAGCTCAACCACATGCTCGGCCTGGGCGAGTCCCGGGGACCGGGCGACTGGCGGCCGCCGATCGTGAAGACGGTCGCCGCGCGGGCGCAGGGCGTCGACGAGGTCGTCGAGGCCCTGGAGAAGCACCGCGCCTGGATGGAGGAGCACGGCGTCCTCGCCGAGCGCCGCGCCCGCCGGGCCGCGCACGAGGTGGAGACGATCGCCGTCACCGCCCTCCGCGAGCGCATCGGCGACCTCCGCGGCGACCGGCGTCTCGGCGCGCTCGCGGAGCGCATCGTCGCGGGCGAGCTGGACCCGTACGCGGCGGCGGACGAACTGGTGGCGGGCCTGACGGGGGACTGAGCGGCACCCGCGCGTCCCGCCGGCGGAGTGGCGCGGTACCCGCCGCGCCGCGGTCCGGCGGGGCCGGTCAGTCGTCGTCGCCGTCGTGGTCCTCGGCCTCGCCGTGCTCGCTGCCGTCCTTGTCCGACTCCGCTCCGGAGGCCTTCCGCGCCTCCGCCGAGACCTTCGCGCTCTTCGCGTCCACGGTCAGTTCGTGCTCCCGGCCGTCCAGCCCCTGGACCTCGGCCTCCCAGACGAGGGCGTTGCCCGGGCCGTCGGCGTGGTCGAGTTCGACCGAGGTCACGGTGCCGGGGACGGCGGACTCGGCGGCCTCGGCCGCGCGTGCGGCCGTGACCGGGGCGTCCTGCGCCGACGGTGCGCGGCCGTCGCCGTCCGAGCGCTCGGTCGAGGTGACCTTCCCGGTGGCCGCGTCCAGCGTCACGTCGTGCCGGTCGCCGTCCCTGCCGTGGATGTCGACCTCCCACTCGGAATCGTCCAGGCCGGCGCCGGTGACGGTCCCGGGCGCCGCGCCCAGGGCCGTGTCGATCGCCTGGGAGATGGTGACCTTCGCCGCCCGCGCCTGCGCCGCGTCATCGCGGTCCCCGTCCCCGTCACCGTTCTGGACGGCGAACGCGGCGGCGGTGCCCCCGCCGGCGAGAACGGCCGCGGTCAGGGTCGCGATGGCCAGCTTGCGTCGCTTCATGAGTCGTGCCTTCCGGTGACGGTTCGTGATGACGGGAACCACCCTGCCCGGGTAACGCTGAAGCCCGCCTGAAGGCACCTGAAGGCGCCTTCAGGTTCCGTTTGCGACGCTGTGCGCATGAGGCTGTTGATCGTGGAGGACGAGAAGCGGCTCGCGCGGTCCCTCGCCGCCGGGCTCACCGCGGAGGGCTACGCCGTCGACGTGGTGCACGACGGCCTGGAGGCACTGCACCGCGCCGGCGAGGCCCCGTACGACCTCGTCGTCCTCGACATCATGCTGCCGGGCATGAACGGTTACCGGGTCTGCGGCGCCCTCCGCGCCGCCGGGAACGACGTCCCGATCCTCATGCTGACCGCGAAGGACGGCGAGTACGACGAGGCCGAGGGCCTCGACACCGGCGCCGACGACTATCTGACCAAGCCGTTCTCGTACGTCGTCCTCGTCGCCCGGATCAAGGCCCTGCTGCGCCGGCGCGGGCGCGCCGAGAGCGCCTCGCCGGTCCTGCGGGCCGGGGAGGTCACCGTCGACACCGCCGCCCGCCGGGTCCACCGGGGCGATGCCGAAATCGCCCTCACCGCCAAGGAGTTCGCCGTCCTGGAGCAGCTGGCCCTGCGGCCCGGCGAAGTGGTCGGCAAGCCGGAGATCCTCGAACACGTCTGGGACTTCGCCTACGACGGCGACCCGAACATCGTCGAGGTCTACATCAGCTCGCTGCGCCGCAAACTGGGCGCCTCGGTGATCCAGACGGTGCGCGGCGCCGGCTACCGGCTGGCGGACCGGTGAACTCGGTACGGGCGAGGGCGGCGCTGGGCGCCACGCTCGTCGTCGCGGTGGCGCTGATCGGCGCCGGACTGGCCGTGCTGTTCGTGCTCCGGGCCAACCTCACCGACCAGGCCGGGCTCCAGGCCGAGGTCACCGCCAGGAACGTCGCGACGCAGCTCGACCTCGACGTGCCCTACGACCGGCTGGACCTGCCGGACGGCGAGGACCGCCCGGTGCGTGTGACGGGCGAGGACGGCCGGGTGCGCGCGGCGAGCGAGGACCTGGAGGCCATGACCGGTACGCCCGCCGTCCCGGGCGAGGACGAGGACCGGCCGAGCTTCGGCAACGGCACCGCGACAGTGGACGGGGACACGGCGGACTACCGCTTCGCGGTCGTACGGGCCGACGGCCGTGACGGCGGAACCGTCACCGTGGCCGCGGGAGCGCCCCTGGCCGCCGAGCACCGTGCGGTCGACACGGTCCGGGACGCCATGCTCATCGGGCTGCCCGTGCTGCTGCTGGTCGTGGCGGGCGTGACCTGGCTGGTGACGCGCCGGGCGCTGCGCCCCGTGGAGGGCATCCGCAGCGAGATGGCGGCGATCACCGCGTCCGAGGACCTGTCGCGGCGCGTTCCCGAACCAAACTCGCGCGACGAGATCGCCCGGCTGGCCCGTACGACCAACGAGACCCTCGCCGCGCTCGAGGCGTCGGTGGAGCGGCAGCGGCGCTTCGTCGCGGACGCGTCGCACGAGCTGCGGAGCCCCATCGCGTCCCTGCGCACCCAGCTGGAGGTGGGCGCCGCTCACCCGGGGCTGCTGGACGTGCCCGGCGCGGTGGCCGACACCGTCCGCCTGCAGCAACTGGCCGCCGATCTGCTGCTGCTGGCGCGGTTGGACGCGGGGGAGCGGCCCGGGCGGGCCCGTCTGGACCTGGCGGCGACGGTGCGCGAGGAGGTGGCGCAGCGGGGCGCGGGGGACCGGCTGCCGGTGACCGTGGACGCCGAGGAGCACGTGGAAGTGGCTGGTTCACCCGGCCAGTTGGGCCGGGTCCTCGGCAACCTGCTGGACAACGCGCAGCGGCATGCGCGCGGCGCGGTGTCCGTGACGGTGCGGCGCGAGGGCGGCGACGCGGTGCTCACCGTGGCGGACGACGGTCCGGGTGTGCCGGAGCCGGAGCGCGAGAGGATCTTCGAACGATTCGTGCGCCTCGACGACGCCCGCAGCCGTGACGCGGGCGGCGCGGGCCTCGGTCTGGCGATCGCCCGCGACGTGGCCCGGCGCCACGGCGGAACGCTGACGGTCTCCGCGACGGCGGACGGCGGCGCGCTCTTCGTGCTCCGCCTGCCCTTGGCGTCCTGAACGGACTGCGGCCGGCAGGGCGCCCGCGGACGCCCGCACCGCACCGGCTCGTCCCGTGCCCATTCCCCCAGAGCACGTGGTGAGGCGGCGCGGCGCGGTGGCGTGCGCGGACGTCCGGCGCGGGCCGGCCGGTGCGCGCACCGGCGTGCGGACCCGCGTCAGCGGCGCCTGCGGGCGGTCAGACCCTGCCGCGGCGGCCGCGCAGGTGCTCCGCCACCGGTTTCAGGGATTCGTGGAGGTCGGCGAGCGCCTCCGGGGACAGCAGGTCGATGAAGTGCTTGCGCACGGACTCGACGTGGTGCGGCGCGACCTTCTGCATGGTCTCCATGCCCTGGTCGGTGAGCACCGCGTACAGCCCGCGGCGGTCGGACTCGCAGTTCTCCCGGCGCACCAGGCCCGCGTTCTCCATGCGGGTGATCTGGTGGGAGAGCCGGCTCTTGGACTGCAGCGTGGCCGCCGCCAGGTCGCTCATCCTCATCCGCCGCTCGGGGGACTCCGAGAGGTTGACGAGGATCTCGTAGTCGTTGTTGGTC
This sequence comes from Streptomyces wuyuanensis, assembly GCF_900103455.1. Taxonomy (GTDB): domain Bacteria; phylum Actinomycetota; class Actinomycetes; order Streptomycetales; family Streptomycetaceae; genus Streptomyces; species Streptomyces wuyuanensis. The sequence continues at coordinate 25,502 of NZ_FNHI01000005.1, forward strand.
AGGCCGAACGGTTGCAGATCCTTTTCCATCTGGTACGTCAGCAGCCTGTTGACGTCCAGATAGGTGCGCCAGGCGCACTGCTCCGTATCGCTCAGCCAGCGCGTGGCCGTCTCGGTCTCCATATATGGATGCTACCCTAAGAAGTTGAAATCCGGACGAAGGCGGGGACGGTCCCATCCGGCACCCCGAGTCCCCCGAGAAGGGTGCAGACGTTCGACGTCACACTCCGCAGCCTACCGCTCACAAGCCGAAGCGACGCTGGAGGTCCCCCAGCTGACCGGGCAGACGCGGGGCGGAGCCGTGTTGACCGGGGCCGTGGCCTCCGCCGGGTACCCCGTCCGCATGCGGGACGACGCCCGTCGCCTGTTCGGGCATGAGCGTCTCGGTCGACTGCAGCAGCACCGTGCCCGCACCCACGAACTCGAACTGGTGCTCCTCTCCGGACGCCCCGCCGATCCCGGACAGCTGACGCAGGCCGCCCATGACCCCGCTCATGTACCCGTGGTCGTAGTGGTGGCACGGCGAGGGGCAGTCCGCCCAGCCCACCAGGGCCTGCGGGTCCACCCGGATCGGGGGCTCCACGAAGACCACGGGTCCGTTCGACGCCGCGACGAACTTCCCCGTGCCGATGAGCGTGAGGAAGCCCGGCACGATCGACTGCTTCAGGGCGAGCGAGGGCTGGTACGCCAGCAGGTTCCCGGCCCGGATCGTCAGATTGCCCTCGTCGAGGTCGAAGGAGTTGACGTCGAAGGCCCGGTCCGCGAGCAGCATCTTGCCGCTGCCCTCGGCCACCACCCAGTCGCTCGCGTGCAGCGGCGAGTGGAAGCTGGTGCGCATCAGCCGGTCCAGCCGGCCGTGGCCGATGCCGTTGAAGTCGATCCGCCCGTAGTAGGCGATCATCTTCCCCTTCTGCAGGAACCACTGGGAGCCCTTGAGCTCCACGCAGAAGGTGTACGGGTTGACGTTGTCGTCGCTCGGCAGCGTCATCGGATCATGAATCACCGGCGTGCTCACAGCTTCTCCTCCGACGCCTGGACGTACACCGCACCACTGCCGCTCAGTTCGAGCTGGAACGCCTCGCCCGAACCGCGCCCCACCATGTCCCGCCAGCCCAGCGCGGTGGAGAGCTTGTTCCGTACGTCGCCGTGGTGCGCGACGTACGCCTGGGGGTCGACATGGACCGGGCGGCCCGGTGTGATGGGCAGTTCGATCACCCCGCCGTGGGCCATGACCGCGACCGAACCGTGTCCCTTCAGGGTGGTGGTGAACAGGCCCTGGCCGGTGATCTGGCCGCGCACCATTCCCATCACCCCGCCCTGCGAGCCCATGAACATCGTGCCCTGCTGCAGCGTGCCGTCGAAGGCGAGCAGCCGGTCGGCCTCGACGTACAGCGTGTCGCCGGTGAGGGCGATGACCTGGATGTGGTGCCCGCCGTGGCCGAACATGACCGTCCCGGAGCCCTCGACCGTCATCAGCGGAGTCGCCTCGTCGGCGACCCGCCGGCCGATCATCGACATCAGGCCGCCCTGGCCGCCGGCGATGTTCGGGGTGAAGGAGACGTCGCCCTTGTAGGCGAGCATCGCGCCGCGCTGGCTGTACATCTTCTGGCCGGGGACCACCGTCGCCTCGACCATCTTCGAATTGATCTCGCGGAACGGCATCAGACGTCACCTCCGACGGTGTTCCGCTCGCTCGGCTGCACGTACACGAGCCCGTCGCCCTCGAACCGGATCTGGAAGGCCTCGCCGCCGCCTTCGCCCAGGAGCGTCCTGAAGGTGACTCCGGACTGGAACTGCTGCTGGAGGTTGCCCTGGTGCGCGACATAGGCGCCCGGGTCCACGGAGAGCGGGTACTGGGGCGTCACGCGCAGGACCACGGCCGGGCCGTCCGACATGATCGCGGCCTGGCCGGTGCCCTCCACCGTCGTGGTGAACAGGCCGTTCCCGGTCGCGCCGCCGCGCATTCCGGTGAAACTGGTGCCGGTGCGCAGCCCGCCGTCCGTGCAGAGGAGATTGCTCGACTCGACGTACAGCTTGTCGCCGTGCAGCGAGACGAGATTGATCTCGGAGGCGCGGTCGGCGAAGTAGCAGGTGCCCTGGCCCTTCACCTCCATCAGTGTCATCTGCTCGCCGGTGAGGCGCCGGGTCACCATGCCGCGGATGCCCTCACCGCCGCCGGAGAGTTTCTTGAAGTCCATGTGGCCGTCGTACGCGACCATGGACCCGTTCTTCGCCTTGACGGAGTCCCCGGTCATGTCGACGGCGAGCACTTTGCTGCCTTGAAGTCGGAACATTGCCACGGGGTGAAGGTACTGGGCGGGGTGCGTATTCGGACAGGCCCCCAGGAATGAACACGACCCTGACCCCACCCCGAGGCCACCCGGGTAAAGGGCGGTAAAAGCGCGGTGCCAGAATGGCTACGCTTGTGCGTCCGTTCACAAGACCATCGCCCCCTCCCCCTGAAGGTGCCTCCGTGGACATCAAGACCGCCTCCGCCCTCCACCGCCTCCGGCTCGTCTCCGGCCCCGAGGCCGTGTCCTTCCTGCTGTTGCTCGTCTGCTCGGTGCTCAAGCGCACGACGGAGTTCAACGCGGTCCCGGTCATGGGTGCGATCCACGGCGTTCTCTTCGTCCTCTACGTGATCTTCTGGCTGGACGCCTGGAACCGCACCAAGTGGGACGTCAAGACCGCCGCGCTCTTCTTCGTCCTCTCGGTGCTGCCGTTCGGCGGCTTCTACGCCGACCGCAAGCTCAAGCGCGCCGCCGAGGACGCGGTCATCGCCTCCCGCGCCCGCCGCGAGGGCACGGTGAACGCGTGATCGTCGCCTTCTCCGTCACCCCGCTCGGCGTGGGCGAGGACGTCGGCGAGTACGTCGCCGACGCGGTCCGCGTCGTCCGCGAGTCCGGACTGCCGAACCGCACGGACGCGATGTTCACCTCGGTCGAGGGCGAGTGGGACGAGGTCATGGACGTCGTCCGGCGCGCCGTCGCGGCGGTCGAGGCGCGCGCCCCGCGCGTCTCCCTCGTCCTCAAGGCCGACATCAGGCCCGGCGTCACGGACGGCCTGACCAGCAAGGTCGAGACGGTCGAGCGCCACCTCTCGGCCTGACCGGGCCCACCCGAGACCCCGGCGGTCCCCGGCCGAACGGCCGGGGACCGGTCTCTCGCCGGGGAGCCGATCGCCCGGCGCGACCCGGCGACTCACGGTGCCGGCCGCCGCCCCGGGCGCGTGCCGGGTCCGGTGGCCCTGCGTGCCGTGCGGCACCGGTGGCGGCGGAGCGCGCGACGGGAGGAAGCCCGGTCGGGGGCGGGGAGGACCGAAGTTCGAGACAGGGCTGACCAGCATGTGACCAGTGGGTAAGGTCGGTGCCGTGCCGAAGCCGCTCAGCCTTCCCTTCGACCCCATCGCCCGAGCCGACGAGCTCTGGCGGCAGCGCTGGGGCCCCGTGCCCTCGATGGCCGCGATCACCTCGATCATGCGGGCCCACCAGATCCTGCTCGCCGAGGTCGACGCCGTCGTCAAGCCGTACGGGCTGACCTTCGCACGCTACGAGGCGCTGGTGCTGCTCACCTTCTCGAAGGCCGGTGAGCTGCCGATGTCCAAGATCGGCGAGCGGCTCATGGTCCACCCGACCTCCGTCACGAACACCGTGGACCGCCTGGTGAAGTCCGGTCTGGTCGCCAAGCGGCCCAACCCCAACGACGGCCGCGGGACGCTCGCCTCCATCACGGAGAAGGGCCGCGAGGTCGTCGAGGCGGCCACCCGCGACCTCATGGAGATGGACTTCGGGCTCGGCGCCTACGACACCGAGGAGTGTGCGGAGATCTTCGCGCTGCTTCGGCCGCTGAGGGTCGCCGCGCACGACTTCGACGAGGGCTGAGCCGGGCCGGGGCCGGGCGGCCCCGCGCGACTGCGGGCCGCCCTCCGGGGACGGGTGCCGGGCGGCTCCGCGGAGGGCCGACCCGCCCGAAGATCGCCCAAAGCGGACCGTTACGCTCGGCGCCATGAAGAAGAGCGTCCTGACCCGCTACCGGGTGATGGCCTACGTCACCGCCGTCATGCTGCTCGTGCTGTGCACCTGCATGGTGTTCAAGTACGGCTTCGACACGGGTGAGGACATCACCTTCGCCGTCTCCCAGGCGCACGGCGTCCTCTACATCATCTACCTGATCTTCGCCTTCGACCTCGGCTCCAAGGCCAAGTGGCCGTTCGGCAAGCTGCTGTGGGTGCTGCTCTCCGGGACGATCCCCTTCGTCGCCTTCTTCGTCGAGCGCAATGTCACACGTTCGGTCGCGCCGCTGGTCAGCGAGCCGCAGCCGGCCGTCGCCAAGGCGTAGTCACCCCGCCGTACGCACGCGTACGGCGGGCTGCCATCGACATTTACTTGGACGTCCTAGTAAATTCGTGGGTATGGACGCTGACGCCATCGAGGAGGGCCGCCGACGCTGGCAGGCCCGCTACGACTCCGCGAAGAAGCGGAACGCCGACTTCACCACGCTCTCCGGTGATCCGGTCGAGCCGGTCTACGGGCCCCGGCCCGGCGACACCTACGACGGCTTCGAGCGGATCGGGTGGCCGGGCGCGTACCCGTTCACCCGTGGTCTGCACCCGACGGGCTACCGCGGCCGCACCTGGACCATCCGCCAGTTCGCCGGCTTCGGCAACGCCGAGCAGACCAACGAGCGGTACAAGATGATCCTGGCCGCCGGCGGCGGCGGGCTCAGCGTCGCGTTCGACATGCCGACGCTGATGGGGCGCGACTCCGACGACCCGCGCTCCCTCGGCGAGGTCGGCCACTGCGGCGTCGCCATCGACTCCGCCGCCGACATGGACGTCCTCTTCAAGGACATCCCGCTCGGCGACGTCACCACCTCGATGACGATCAGCGGTCCCGCCGTCCCCGTCTTCTGCATGTACCTCGTCGCCGCCGAGCGGCAGGGTGTCGACCCGCGCGTCCTGAACGGCACGCTCCAGACCGACATCTTCAAGGAGTACATCGCCCAGAAGGAATGGCTCTTCGAGCCCGAGCCCCATCTGCGCCTCATCGGCGACCTGATGGAGTACTGCGCCCGCGACATCCCGGCGTACAAGCCGCTCTCCGTCTCCGGCTACCACATCCGCGAGGCGGGTGCGACGGCCGCGCAGGAGCTGGCGTACACGCTCGCCGACGGCTTCGGGTACGTGGAGCTCGGCCTCAGCCGCGGCCTGGACGTGGACGTGTTCGCGCCCGGACTGTCCTTCTTCTTCGACGCGCACCTGGACTTCTTCGAGGAGATCGCCAAGTTCCGCGCTGCCCGCCGCATCTGGGCCCGCTGGATGAAGGAGGTCTACGGGGCGAAGACCGACAAGGCCCAGTGGCTGAGGTTCCACACCCAGACCGCGGGCGTCTCGCTGACCGCCCAGCAGCCGTACAACAACGTCGTGCGCACGGCCGTCGAAGCCCTCGCGGCCGTCCTCGGCGGCACGAACTCGCTGCACACCAACGCCCTGGACGAGACGCTGGCACTGCCGTCGGAGCAGGCCGCCGAGATCGCCCTGCGCACACAGCAGGTGCTGATGGAGGAGACCGGCGTCGCCAACGTGGCCGACCCGCTCGGCGGTGCCTGGTACGTGGAGCAGCTCACCGACCGCATCGAGGCGGACGCCGAGAAGATCTTCGACCAGATCAAGGAGCGCGGCCTGCGCGCCCACCCGGACGGCAAGCACCCCATCGGGCCCATCACCTCCGGCATCCTGCGCGGCATCGAGGACGGCTGGTTCACCGGCGAGATCGCCGAGTCGGCCTTCCGCTACCAGCAGTCGCTGGAGAAGGGCGACAAGCGGGTCGTCGGCGTCAACGTCCACCACGGCTCCGTCACCGGCGACCTCGAGATCCTGCGCGTCAGCCACGAGGTCGAGCGGGAGCAGGTCCGCATCCTGGGCGACCGCAAGAGCCGCCGCGACGACGCCCGCGTCGAGGCGTCGCTGGAGAAGATGCTGGCCGCCGCCCGCGACGGCTCGAACATGATCGAGCCGATGCTCGACGCGATCCGAGCCGAGGCCACGCTCGGAGAGATCTGCGACGCCCTGCGGGACGAGTGGGGCACCTACACCGAGCCCGCCGGCTTCTGAGCCGCAGCCGCCGACCGGTCGAGGACCGGCCGTCGCCGCAACAGCGGCCCGACGGCCGGTCCTCCGCGTTCCGGCCGGTGCCTCACGACGCCGTCGCGCCGAACGCGAGGCGGAACAACGCGCCGCCGCCGGGCGCGTTCTCCGCCGTCAGTTCCGCACCGTGCGCCCGCGCGATCTGGCGCGCCATCGCCAGCCCCAGCCCGGAACCCGGCAGTGCCCGGGCCGACTCCGAACGGTAGAAGCGGTCGAAGACATAGGGCAGATCGTCGGGCCGGACGCCCGGGCCGTGGTCCCGCACGGTGAGGTCCGCGGTGGTGAGGGCCACCTCCACCGCCGCGCCGGCGGGACTGAACTTGGCCGCGTTGTCGAGCAGGTTCGTCAGCAGCCGGGACAGCCGGGCCGGCACGCCCGGCAGGGTGAGGCCCAGCGCCGCGTCCTCCACCCAGAGCGTGAACGCCGTCCCCGGCCAGTGGGCGCGGGCGGCGTCCACCACGTGCTCGGTCAGCGGCCGCAGTGCCACCGCCTCCAGCAGCGGATCCGGCTCCTCGTCCCTGGCCAGCTCGATCAGGTCGTTCACCAGACCCGTCACCTCGCGCAACTGCCGGGCGAGCGCCCCCGAGGCCCGGTCGCGCTGGGCGACGGTGAGCCGGTCCGCCCGGGTGAGGAGCTCCGCGTTGGTGCGCAGTGCCGTGAGGGGGGTGCGCAGCTCGTGGGAGGCGTCCGCCACGAGACGGCGCTGCGCCGTGACCGACTGCTCCAGCTCTCCCAGCATGGTGTTGAACGTCGCGGCCAGCCGCGTCACCTCGTCCTCACGTCCCGGCGGGCCGGGCGGCAGCTCGATGCGGTGCCGCGGGTCGCGGGTCGCTGCGATGCGCTCGGCGGTCGCGGTGAGCCGGGCGACCGGCGCCAGCCCGGTGCGCGACACCGCGTATCCGAGAGCGCCTGCCAGCAGCACCCCGGCGCCCCCGACCAGCGACAGCAGCCAGGCCGCCTGCCGCACCCCCTGCTGCACGGTGTCGGAGCGCAGCGCGACCTGGAGCGCCCTGCCCTCGCCGAAGTTCGTCGTGAACATGCGCGCCGGCGCGCCCGCGACCGTGGTGTTGCTGAAGTACGGCGCCCGCTCACCGGCCGCGACCTCGCGCACGGGGGCGGACACCGGCAGCGGATGGGGCTTGCGGGCGTCCGCCGCGGGGTCGGCGGGGACGATCTGCGCACAGGCGGGTGCCGACAGGAAGCGGCACTCGCCGGCCAGGACGTCCGGCGCCGCCCCCCGGTGCTGCTGGACGACCTGGGTCGCCGACTGCGTCAGGTTGAGGTCGAGCTGGCGGTACATCGCGTAGCGCAGGACCACGAAGGCGGCCGCGCACACGCCGACCGCCACCACGGCGACGGCCGCCGACGCGGCGAGCGCGAGCCGTGTGCGCACGGGCCTGCGGCGGCGCCAGCGGGCGCCCAGCCTGCGGGCGCCGCTCACCCGAGGTCCAGCCGGTAGCCCACGCCGTGGACCGTGTGCACCAGCCGCGGCTCGCCGCCCGCCTCCAGCTTGCGCCGCAGATAGCCCACGTACACCGCGAGCGAGTTGGAGTCCGGCCCGAAGTCACGGCCCCAGACCCGCTCGTGGATCAGCTCCCGGGTCAGCACCTGCCGGGGGTGGTGCAGCAGCAGCTCCAGCAGCGCGCACTCGGTACGGCTGAACTCCAGCAGACGCCCACCGCGGGTGCCGGTGCGCGCCGCCGGGTCGACGGCGAGGTCGGCGAAGCGGAGTTCCGCGGGGCCGTCCGGACCGTCCGGAGCCGCCCGGCGCAGCAGGGCCCGCACCCGAGCGGTCAGCTCGTCCAGCGCGAACGGCTTCACGAGGTAGTCGTCGGCGCCCGCGTCCAGTCCGTCCACACGGTCGCTCACCGCGTCCAGCGCGGTCAGCACGATCACCGGCGTACGGTCCTCCAGCGCACGCAGCCGCCGGCACACGGCGAGCCCGTCGAGGACCGGCATCCGCACGTCGAGCACCAGCGCGTCGGGCTGCCAGGCGGCCGTCTCCGACAGCGCGGCCAGCCCGTCGGCCGCCTCCCGCACCTCGTAGCCCTCGACGCTCAGGCCGTCGGCCACCGCCGCCCGTACCTCCGGGTCGTCGTCGACGACCAGGATCCTCGCTGCTCCCATGAGCTCAAGCCTGCCAAACCGGGCTCTTAGAACCTTCTTAAGGCGTTCCGCCAGCGTGCGTCCATGCACACACCACCATGCACACCCCGCCCCGCGGGCCCACCGCCGGACCGCCCGTGGACCGCCGCCGAACCGCTGTCCGTCGTGATCGGCGCCGGCGGCACCGGCGGCCACATCTACCCGGGGCTCGCGCTCGCCGAGGCGCTCCGCCGAGCCGTGCCCGGCGCGGTGATCTCCTTCGTGGGCACGACCCGCGGCCTGGAGACCGACCTGATACCGGCCGCGGGCCACCGGCTGCACACCGTCGACATGATCCCCTTCGACCCCGCACTGGGCGCCAGGCGGTATCTGCTCCCCGCGGCCCTGCTCAAGTCCGGCGCCCAGTGTCGCGCGATCCTGAAGGAGCAGCGCGCGCACATCGCCGTCGGCATGGGCGGCTATCCCAGCGCGCCCGTCATCGTCGGCGCCCGGCTGGCCGGGCTGCCCAGCGTCATCCACGAGTCCAACGCCGTGCCCGGGCGGGCCAACCGGTTCGCGGCCCGCCTCACCGGCAATCTCGCGGTCGCCTTCGACCGGAGCCGTGCCCATCTGCCGGGCGGCGAGGACGCGCTGACCACGGGAATGCCGATCGCCACCGCGCTCGCAGGGCTGGACCGCACCGCGCTGCGCGCGCAGGCCCGCGCCGAGTTCGGCGTCCCGGACGGAGCCCGGCTGCTGCTCGTCAACGGCGGCAGTCTCGGCGCCGCCCGGCTCACCGAGGCCGCCGTCGGGCTCGCGCACCGGCTGCGCGACCGGCCCGGTGTCCGGCTGCTGATCAAGACCGGTCCCGCCGCACTGGAGGAGACACGGCGCCGCCTCGGCGACTCGCCCGTCGCGCGGGCCGTGCCGTATCTCGACCGGATGGACCTCGCCTACGCGGCCGCCGACCTCGTCGTCTCCCGGGCCGGTGCGGCGACCGTCGCCGAACTGGCCACCACCGGGGTACCGGCCGTCCTCGTCCCCTATCCGCACGCACCCGGCGACCACCAGACGCACAACGCCCGCGTCCTCACCGACGCCGGGGCGGCAGTGCTCCTCCCGGACGCCGAGACCACCGCCGAACGCCTCGACGCGCTCACCGCGCCACTGCTCGCGGATCCGGCGCGGCTGGCCGCGATGGGCGCGGCGGCCGATCCCGGCCCGCACGCCCGCGCCGCGGACCTGCTGGCCGCCCGCGTCCTCGAACTCGCCTCGTCCACCAAGGAGTACGCAGCATGACCACCACCTCGCACAACGGCCTCACCACGGACTGGAACGGCCGCACCGTCCTCGTCACCGGAGCCGAGGGATTCATCGGCTCCACGCTCGTCGACCTGCTCGTGGAACGCGGGGCGCGGGTGAGGGCGTTCGCCCACTACAAGCCGTACGCGGAGAAGGGCCATCTCGCGCACCGGGCGGAGGATGTGGAGCTGATCGCGGGCGATGTGCGCGACGCGGGCCGGGTCATGGACGCGGTCGCCGGCTGCGACACCGTCTTCCACCTCGCCGCGCTCATCGGCATCCCGTACAGCTACGACTCGCCCGGCGCGTACGTCCAGGTCAACGTCAACGGCACCGAGAACATCGCCGAGGCGTGCCGCAGGCACGCGGTCCGCCGGCTCGTCCACACCTCGACCAGCGAGGTGTACGGCACGGCCCTGACCGCCCCGATCGCGGAGAGCCACCCGCTGCAGCCGCAGTCCCCGTACTCGGCGTCGAAGATCGGCGCGGACATGATGGCGCTCTCGCACTGGCACGCCTTCGAGCTGCCGGTGACGGTGGTACGGCCCTTCAACACCTACGGCCCCCGGCAGTCGGCGCGCGCCGTCATCCCCACGATCCTCGCCCAACTGCACGCCGGGGCAAGCGAGATCAGGCTCGGCTCGCTCAGCCCGACGCGTGACTTCACCTATGTCACGGACACGGCCCGGGGATTCCTCGCACTGGCGGACTGCGACCGCGCCCTCGGACAGGTCGTCAATCTCGGTACGGGCCAGGAGATCGCCATCGGCGAGCTGGCGCGGATGCTCGTCGCCGCGTCGGGCCGCCGGGCCGAGATCGTGGTGGACCCGGCACGGCTGCGGCCCACGGGGAGCGAGGTCGAACGGCTTCTGTCCGACAACCGCCGGGCGCGGGAATGGGCGGGCTGGGAGCCGGAAGTCACCCTGGAGGAAGGGCTGAAGCGCACGTCGGAGTGGGTGGCGGAGAATCTCCGCCTCTTCGCGACGGGCCGGTACGAGGTCTGAGACGGGGCGGCGTTTCCGGCGGGCGCGGCACCGGCTGTCCAGGGGCTGCGGCGGAGTGGACCCTGGATGTCCGGGACCCCGCCGGGACCCGTCGTCAGGACTCGGCCGACCCCAGCCCGCCCAGCAGCACCGCGGTGAAGCGGCGGACCCAGTCCTCGTCGACGGGTTCGCAGCTCACCAGCGCTCGGTGCACGACCGCGCCCGCGATCACGTCGAAGATCAGGTCGGCGGTGCGGGCGGCCGCCGCCGGGTCGGTCTCCTCCGGGAGCTCGCCCCGGGCCTGGGCCCGGGCGCGACCCTCCAGAACCAGCCGTTTCTGCCGCTCCACGATCGAGACCCTGATCCGCTCGCGCAGCGGTTCGTCGGTCGTCGACTCCGCGACCACGGCCATCAGCGCCGTCCTGGCCTCTGGCCGCTCCAGCAGCGCGGCGAACTGCAGCACCACGCCCTCGATGTCCGCGGCCAGGCTGCCGCGGTCGGGCAGTTCCAGCTCGTCGAAGAGCTCCGCGACCGCGTCCACGACCAGCTCGCTCTTGCCCGACCAGCGCCGGTAGACGGTCGTCTTCGCCACCCCGGCCCGGCTCGCCACGTCGCCGAGCGTCAGCTTCGACCAGCCCAGCTCCACCAGCGCAGCCCGGGTCGCGTCGAGGATGGCGGCGTCCGCCTCGGCGCTGCGGGGGCGGCCGGTGCGGGCCGTGGTCCGACGGCTGTGACTACACATGGAGGCGACCATACCGGCCAGTAGGTGCATCGCTGTGAGCCACTTCACCGGGGGATGCGCCCCGAGCCCCCTTCGGACCAGTTACGCTACGACTCGTAGCGAAAGCGACAGCCGCTGGCGCCGGGTGGGGACCCGGCGCGGGCGCGCGGGGCCGGTGCGCAACGACCGGTACACAGGCCCGGCGCTCCGACTTTTTCATCGTGCGCGCGGAGGGGGGAGGATGTACTCATGCAGCCTAGGAACATGTCCATGAGTGGCGTCGTCGACCTCGCCGCGGTGAAGGCGGCCGGTGAGGCCAAGGCCAAGGCCGAGCAGACGCGCGCGGAGACCGCCCGGCAGGGCGGCGGCGGTGCGGTGCCCCCGTCCGCCCTGGTGATCGACGTCGACGAGGCCGGCTTCGAGCGGGACGTTCTCCAGCGTTCCGCCGAGGTCCCGGTCGTCCTCGACTTCTGGGCCGAGTGGTGCGAGCCCTGCAAGCAGCTGAGCCCGGTACTGGAGCGGCTGGCCCGCGAGTACAACGGCCGCTTCGTGCTCGCCAAGATCGACGTCGAAGCCAACCAGATGCTGATGCAGCAGTTCGGGATCCAGGGCATCCCGGCTGTGTTCGCGGTCGTCGCCGGCCAGGCGCTGCCGCTCTTCCAGGGCCTGGCGCCGGAGCCCCAGATCCGCGAGACCCTCGACCAGCTGATCCAGGTCGGTGAGCAGCGCTTCGGCCTCACCGGTCTGACCGTCGACGCGGACGCCGACGAGTCCGCGGTCGCCGCCCCCGCCCCCGGCCCGCACGACGCGGCCCTCGAGGCGGCGGTCGACGCGCTCGACGCGGGAGACCTCGGCGGTGCCATCCGGGCGTACCGGAACGTCCTCTCCGACGACCCCGCGAACTCCGAGGCGAAGCTCGGCCTCGCGCAGGCGGAACTGCTGTCCCGGGTGCAGGAGATGGACCCGCAGAAGGTGCGCCAGGAGGCCGCCGACCGGCCGGACGACGTGCAGGCGCAGATCGCCGCGGCGGACCTGGACCTCGCCGGGGGCCATGTGCAGGACGCCTTCGGCCGGCTCGTCGAGACCGTGCGCCGCACGGCGGGCGAGGACCGCGACGCCGCCCGATTGCGGCTGCTGGACCTCTTCGAGGTGATCGGCCCGGACGACCCGCGCGTGACGGCGGCACGCACCGCGCTTGCGAGGGTCCTCTTCTGACGGTGCCGGGGCCGGGCTCCGGTGTCCCCGCTCGGGGCGGAGCCCTCCGGTGCGTATCGCCGGATCTGCGGGCCGATTTGGCGACACAGTGACAAACAGCGGTCGCGCTTTGCCAAAACTTGGTAAACGCGGCCGCTGTTACTCGTAGTAAATCAACCGCGTTGTTCTGTCCGCTTTTTCCCTCCATTCTCCGGATCTGGCGAGCCCTTCCGGGGCACCCTGTGTTGCCGGGCGACATCACCCCGTCGTGGCGTGGTTATCGGTCCGTTACTAGTGAGTAACGAACCCCCTTGTGCCCCGGCGCGTAATGCACCACGATCGGCCACGCTCGGTCCATCACCGCACCAGCTCGGCAGCCAGCCTCGTACCGCGGTCCTGGGTCCCCACCGAGCCGGCCGACGGCAGAGGCGCCGGCCGCGGACAGGGGGGTTCCTGCCCCGACCGGCAGGGCCTGTCCAAAGAGGTTGCGCGAAGGCGTGGCCAGTGGTTGTCGCTCGGGGGTGATCGCCGGTGATTCGGACGCGGCTCGCGCCTGATGCACGGCGCTCTCCTTCCCGAGGACGTAGCACTTCTCCCATCCCAGGGCGGACTTGACGGTCCGCGCCGGAGATGTACGTCCGAGAAGGAGGAAATTTATGTCCCAGGTTCGTGGTGGGACCAGATGGAAGCGTTTCGCCGTCGTCATGGTGCCGTCGGTGGCCGCGACGGCCGCGATCGGTGTGGGCCTGGCCCAGGGTGCGCTGGCGGCTTCGTTCAGCGTCTCCGGCCAGAGCTTCAAGGTGACGGCCAGTACCCTGGACGGCACGGACTTCTTCCAGTACGGAAGTCTCGCCCAGGGCACCGACCTCAAGGGCAACAAGACGCTGCACCCCGTCGCGGTGTCGTCCTTCGGGACCGCAACGATCACCAACATGTGCCAGTCGGTCGTCACCCCTGACGTCCCGATCTTCGGCAGTGTCAGCCTCGAGCTGCGCGCCGGTGGCAAGGGTACGCCGGTCAAGGCGGAGAACCTGTACCTGGACGTGGCCGAGCTTGAGGCGAACGCCACGTTCAAGAACATCGACATCGGCGTCGCCGCCGGCGACAAGGCCAACAAGCCGGGCATCCAGCCGAACACGCAGGCGAACCCGTACGGTTTCGCCCAGCGCGCCAAGGAAGCCCACCTGACCGACGTCAAGCAGACGGCGTGGGCGACCACTGCCGGCACCTTCAAGCTGAGCGGTCTCAGCATGAAGCTGCACAAGGGCGTCAAGGAGTGCTACTAAGCACTCGCCAGGGCGGACGGGAACGCCGTAAGGCGGGCTCGTCCGCCCGATCCTCACACTTTCTTCGAGCAACACCGGTTCCAGGGAGCTGTTTTCCATGAGCGCCGAGTCCCCGGGGCAGCAGAACGAGCACTTCCTCCGAGTCGTCAAGCGGCGTTTCCGCGTCTGGCGCGGTCAGCGGCCTTTCTGGGCCGGCCTGTTCACCATTCTCGGCGGCATTCCGATCGCCTACTTCCCGTACGCAAGCCTCAAGATCGGCCATATGACGCTGGCCATGGCCACGACGGCGGGAGCGGGCTCGCTGATCATCGGCGTGCTTCTGGTGACGCTGGGTCTGACGATGTGGTTCCACCACATCGTCCGGGTGTTCGCCGGTGTCGCCGCGATCCTGCTGGCACTGATCTCCCTCCCGGTCTCCAACATCGGCGGCTTCCTCATCGGCTTCCTGCTCGCCCTGATCGGCGGCGCGCTGTCGATCGCCTGGGCACCGGGCAAGGCCGCGGAGGCGGAGGCTCCGGCATCGTCCGCACCGGCGGACGGGCCGGACGCGCCGCTGGTGCCGGGGCCGCAGGTGGGCGACAGCACGATCACGCAGAAGACCAGTGCCCACGCCGAAGGCGGGAGGAACAGTGCGGGGTGATCAGATTCAGCCGGAGGCGGACCTCGGTCCCGACGGGCACGCGCCCAGAGGACCGCGCCACGCCGCTCCCCGGAAGAGATTGTTCACGAAGCTGCAGATACCCGCCGGCAAGGCGATGGCCATCGCCGCCATGCCCACCGCCGTCTTCGTGGGCATGGGTCTGACGCCGAAGCTGGCACTGGCCGACGACAAGCAGGAGTTCCCGTTCGCACCCGGTCCCTGTGTGACGCGGTCGGACGAGCCCAGCGAGTCGGCGTCGCCGTCGGCCTCGGAGTCGGCGAAGCCGTCCGAGGAGGCCACGGACAAGCCCGAGCCCTCCCCGAGCGGTTCGGAGGACGGGCAGACCGACGAGCCGAAGCCCGGCGAGAGCCCCTCCGCCTCCGATCCCGGCCGTACGGACGAGGAGCCGCCCGAGCAGGCGGACCCGTCCCCGACGCCCACCCCGAGCGAGTCCGAGACCCGGAACCCGCTCGACCCGCTGGGTGTCGGCGACGCCATCAAGGACATCTTCGACGGTCCCGACGAGGAGCCGGAGGCCGCCCCGGCGCCGAGCGAGTCGGCCGAACCCGCCGAGGAGCCGTCGAAGCCGGCCGAGGACACCGCGTCGAAGCCCACCGAGCCGGTCAAGGACGCGGTCTCGGACGTGACCGACGAGGCCGACAAGGCCGCGGACAAGACCAAGGAAGCCATCAAGGACGCCGCCGAGAAGGCCGGCGCCGAGGTGGAGGAGCTGGACGACAAGGTCAAGGGCCTCGACCCCGTCAAGGACGAGGACATCCCCGAGGGCGCCGACGGCAAGCCGCGATTCCCGTGCCCGACCGCCGATCCGGAGGCACTCGCCAACGCAAAGGCGGAGCCCGGCATTCCGGCGCTGCCGGACGAGCCGTGGGTGCTGGAGAGCTCCCGGCTGACCCTGACGGGCCTCGACTACAAGGGCATCGTCGAGGTGCAGACCGGCAGCGGCAAGGTCAAGAAGGTGCTGAAGTTCACCGCCTCGGGCGTGGACATCAAGGACCTCCACCAGCTGGTGCAGGGCCCCAACGGCACCACGGCCCACGTCAAGGCGCAGCAGGGCTCCACCTCCACGATCCGCAACGGCACCGTGACCATGTACACGGAGGAGCTGAAGGGCAACCTCTTCGGCATCATCCCGGTCACGTTCAGCCCGAAGACCCCGCCGCCGCTGAACGTCCCCTTCGCGATGTTCACCGACGTCAAGGTGACCCAGGCCGGCCAGTTCGGCGGCACGCTGTCCGTGCCCGGCCTGCACAACTACTTCACCGGCGGGAACGCCGGCTGATTCTTCCGGGAGCCGCGGAAAGAGGCCGTGGGCCGCACCCCGATACGGGGTGCGGCCCACGGTCGTTCGGCAGGCCGTCGACATGGTGCGGGACCACCGGCGTGACGCCTACGACGTCGATCACCTCGGCCCGACAACGGTGTGCTGATCGTGGACGAGACCGGCTTCGTGAAGAAGGGCCGGGCTTCGGCGGGCGTCCAGCGGCAGGACCCCGGCACCGCCGGGCGCAGCGAGCACCCCCGGGTCGGTGCCTTCCTCGCCTATGCCACCAGCCAGGGACGGCGTTGATCGACCGCAGGCTACCTGCCCGAGCAGTCCTGGTGCGGCGATCCCGAGATCCGCCAGGCTGCCGGTATACCCGACGAGGTGCAGTTCGCGACCAAGCCCCGCCTGGCCGGGGCAGATGATCGCCGCCGGAGTGGTGGCTCGTCCGCGTCGCCGGCGTCCGCTGGAGTGTCGAGGAGTGCTTCCAGGCTGCGAAGAGCCAGGTCGGAATCGACCACTACCAGGTCAGACACTGGACCACATGGCAAGCCCTACGTCTATCTCGGGTTGGTCACCGCCGAACTCGCCGAGAAGATCGCCGAGGCGCTGGGCAGGCCCCCGGGAGCCGGTTCGTAGGCGCCCGCACGGCTTGCCCCCACCTGCGGCCGGACAGTCCGCGGGCGCGCCCGCCCAGAGGGGGCGTTGCGGGCCTCTGCGGGAACTGAGCATGCCGCCGTCCCCACCCGCGGCACACGGGCGTCGGACGGTTCAGTAGTGGTAGCGGGCCTTGATGATGACGACCTGCTTGTCGTCGGCTCGGTAGACGAGGCGGTGCTCGTCGTCGATGCGACGGGACCAGTACCCCGACAGATCGCCCTTCAGCGGTTCAGGCTTGCCGATTCCGGTGAAGGGGTCCCGCTGGATCTCGCTGATCAGCCTGTTGATCTTCTTCGCCAACTGCTTGTTGGTGGTCTGCCAGTAGAGGTAGTCCTCCCAACCCGTGGGCCGGAACCGTACGTCCCTCACTCTTCGTCCTCCAGCATGGCGTCGAGCTCCTCCATGGTCTTCTCGATCACGGGGGTCTCGGTCGCCTTGTCCGCGGCGACGGCGGCCATGAGGCGCGCGGCATTGGCGGGGGAGCGCAGGAGGTAGACGGTCTCCTGCCAGGAACGGTAGTCGTCGGCGGACATCAGGACGGCATTGCCGCCCTTGGAGGCGATCTCCACGGGTTCGTGGTCGTCGTTGACCTGCTGGATCAGTGGGAACAGCTTGGCGCGGGCCTCGCTGGCGGAGATGGCCACGTCGCTCCTCCTTCGGCAGTGGTACAGGAACACCGTACCGCAATGGCGGTACGGTGTTCCTGTACCACTCATGCTTTCCGGATGCCCACCCAGCCACCGGGGCGTGTGCGGTCTGCAGAAGCGCCTGTGGGCCGCACCCCTCGAGGGGTGCGGCCCACAGGCGCGAGCGGTCAGGCCGGTCAGGACGGGTGCTTGTCGCCGCCCAGGTGGTGCACCCGGACCATGTTCGTCGTGCCGGGGATGCCCGGAGGTGAACCCGCCGTGATGATCATGACGTCGCCCTCGCTGTAGCGCTGGAGCTTCAGCAGCGCCGCGTCCACGAGGTCGACCATCGCGTCGGTGGTCTCCACGAACGGGGCGATGAAGGGCTCGACGCCCCAGCTCAGGGTGAGCTGGTTGCGGGTGGAGTCGTCCGTGGTGAAGGCGAGGATCGGCTGCTCGGCGCGGTAGCGGGAGAGTCGGCGGGCGGTGTCGCCGGACTTGGTGAAGGCGACCAGCGCCTTGCCTCCGAGGAAGTCGGCGATCTCGGCGGCGGCGCGGGCGACCGAACCGCCCTGGGTGCGCGGCTTCTTGCCCGGGACCAGGGGCTGCAGGCCCTTGGAGAGGAGCTCCTCCTCCGCCGCGCTGACGATCTTGGACATCGTCTTGACGGTCTCGATCGGGTACGCGCCCACCGAGGACTCGGCCGAGAGCATGACCGCGTCCGCGCCGTCCAGGATCGCGTTGGCGACGTCGGACGCCTCGGCGCGGGTCGGGCGGGAGTTGGTGATCATCGACTCCATCATCTGGGTCGCGACGATCACCGGCTTGGCGTTGCGCCGGCACAGCTCGATCAGCCGCTTCTGCACCATCGGGACCCGCTCCAGCGGGTACTCGACGGCCAGGTCGCCGCGCGCCACCATCACACCGTCGAAGGCCATGACGACGTCCGCCATGTTCTCGACGGCCTGCGGCTTCTCCACCTTGGCGATGACGGGGACCCGGCGGCCCTCCTCGTCCATCACCTTGTGGACGTCCTTGACGTCGCCGGCGTCCCGCACGAAGGAGAGCGCGACCAGGTCGCAGCCCATGCGCAGCGCGAAGCGGAGGTCCTCGACGTCCTTCTCCGACAGGGCGGGGACGTTCACGGCCGCACCGGGCAGGTTGATGCCCTTGTGGTCGGAGATGACGCCGCCCTCGATGACGACGGTCTTCACCCTCGGTCCCTCGATCTCGACCGCGCGCAGCTCGACGTTGCCGTCGTTGATCAGGATCTGGTCGCCCTTGGAGACGTCGCCGGGCAGGCCCTTGTACGTCGTGCCGCAGATCGACTTGTCACCCGGCACGTCCTCGGTGGTGATCGTGAACTCGTCACCGCGGACCAGCTCGACCGGTCCCTCGGCGAAGGTCTCCAGACGGATCTTCGGGCCCTGGAGGTCGGCGAGCACGCCCACGGCGCGGCCGGTCTCCGCCGTCGCGCGGCGGAGACGGTCGTACCGCTCCTGGTGCTCCGCGTGGGTCCCGTGGCTCATGTTGAAACGGGCCACGTTCATGCCGGCCTCGATGAGCGCTTTCAGCTGCTCGTAGGAGTCGACGGCTGGGCCCAGTGTGCAGACGATTTTGGAACGGCGCATGAGGCGGATCCTATCGGTTTGTTTCTACGCGGAATATTCCGTCTGGTGGAATGTACAAATGGGCACCCGGCCGCTCAGGCGTTGCTCTTTCTCACTCCGCTCGGCCGCGACCCTCACGGCCCGCGCCGACCAGCGCGAAGGTCTGCCGGGCGATCTCCAGTTCCTCGTCGGTCGGCACCACGGCGACCGCCACCCGTGCGTGGTCGGGCGAGACGAGCCGCGGCACGTCCGACCGTACGGCGTTGAGGTCCGCGTCCACCACGAGCCCCAGCTCCTCCAGGCCGGCGACGGCAGCCTCGCGCACGGGGGCGGAGTTCTCGCCCACCCCCGCCGTGAAAACCACCGCGTCCACCCGTCCGAGCACCGCGTAGTAGGCACCGATGTACTTCTTCAGCCGGTGGACGTAGATCTCGAAGGCGAGCCGGGCGCTCTCGTCCCCCTCCTCGATCCGCCGCCGGATCTCCCGCATGTCGTTGTCACCGCACAGGCCGACCAGGCCGCTCCTCTTGTTGAGCAGCACGTCGACGTCGTCCTCGGACATCCCGGCCACCCGCTTGAGGTGGAACGTGACCGCCGGGTCGATGTCACCGGAGCGGGTACCCATCACCAGCCCCTCCAAGGGGGTCAGTCCCATGGACGTGTCCACGCAGCGCCCGCCCCGGACCGCGGACGCCGACGCGCCGTTGCCCAGGTGCAGCACGATCACGTTCACCTCCTCCGGCTCCTTGCCCAGGAGCTCGGCGGCCCGGCGCGACACGTACGCGTGCGAGGTGCCGTGGAAGCCGTAGCGGCGGATCCGGTGCGCGTCCGCCGTCTCCACGTCGATCGCGTAGCGCGCCGCGTACTCCGGCATGGTCGTGTGGAACGCGGTGTCGAAGACGGCGACCTGGGGCAGGTCGGGGCGGAGCGCCCGGGCCGTGCGGATGCCGGTGATGTTGGCCGGGTTGTGCAGCGGCGCCACGGGGACCAGGCGCTCGATCTCCGCCAGGACCTCGTCGGTGATCAGGGTGGGGGCGGAGAACTTCAGTCCTCCGTGCACCACCCGGTGGCCGATCGCCGCCAGCTCGGGGGAGTCCAGGCCCAGTCCGTCGTGCGCCAGTTCGTCGGCGACCGCCTTCAGCGCGGCGGCGTGGTCCGGGATCGGGCCGGTGCGCTCGCGCTTCCCGGCGCCGGCCGGCCCGGTGTTCACCACCCGGGAGGTCTCCTCCCCGATCCGCTCGACGAGACCGACGGCCGGCCGGGTGCCGTCCTCCATGTCGAGCAGCTGGTACTTCACCGACGAGGAGCCGGAGTTGAGGACCAGCACACGAGTGGCGTTGGCGGAACCGGTCATGCGGTGGACTCCTGACCCTGGGACTGGATCGCGGTGATCGCGACCGTGTTGACGATGTCGCTGACGAGTGCGCCGCGCGAGAGGTCGTTGACCGGCTTGCGCAGCCCCTGGAGCACCGGGCCCACGGCGACGGCGCCGGCCGAGCGCTGCACGGCCTTGTAGGTGTTGTTGCCGGTGTTGAGGTCGGGGAAGATCAGGACGGTGGCCTGACCCGCGACCTCCGAGTCCGGCAACTTGGTCGCCGCGACGGACGGCTCGACCGCCGCGTCGTACTGGATCGGGCCCTCGATCCGCAGCTCGGGGTGGCGCTCGCGCACCAGCTTGGTCGCCTCGCGCACCTTGTCCACGTCCGCGCCGGAGCCGGACGTGCCGGTGGAGTACGACAGCATCGCGATCCGCGGCTCGACGCCGAAGCGCGAGGCCGTCGCCGCCGACTGCACCGCGATGTCAGCCAGCTGCTCGGCGTCCGGGTCCGGGTTGACCGCGCAGTCGCCGTACACGAGCACCTTGTCGGCCAGGCACATGAAGAACACGGACGAGACGATCGACGCCCCGGGCTTGGTCTTGATGATCTCGAAGGCGGGGCGGATCGTGGCGGCCGTGGAGTGGACCGAGCCCGACACCATGCCGTCGGCCAGGCCCTCCTGGACCATCAGCGTGCCGAAGTAGTTGACGTCCGAGACGACGTCGTGGGCCAGTTCGACCGTGACGCCCTTGTGGGCGCGCATCTGCGCGTACAGCTCGGCGAAACGGGGCCGCAGCTCGGAGGTCGCGGGGTCGATCAGCCGGACGTCGCCCAGGTCGATGCCGAGGTCGGCGGCCTTCTTGCGGATGACGTCGGTGTCCCCGAGCAGCGTCAGGTCGCAGACGTCGCGGCGCACCAGTACGTCCGCGGCGCGCAGCACGCGCTCCTCGGTGCCCTCGGGCAGCACCACGCGGCGGCGGTCGGCGCGGGCCTGCTCCAGCAGGTCGTGCTCGAACATCATGGGGGTGACCCGTCCCGTACGGGCGACCTCCAGGCGCGCGAGCAGCCCGGCGGTGTCGACGTGTCGCTCGAAGAGGCCGAGCGCCGTCTCCGCCTTGCGCGGGGTGGCGGCGTTCAACTTGCCTTCCAGCGAGAAGAGTTCGGCCGCGGTGGGCCAGGAGCCGCCGGGCACCGAGATGACGGGGGTGCCGGGGGCGAGACGGGACGCCAGGGTGAGGATCGACTCGCCGGGGCGCTCGTCGAGGGTCAGCAGCAGGCCCGCGATGGGCGGGGTGCCCGCGGAGTGGGCCGCCAGAGCGCCCACCACCAGGTCGGCCCGGTCGCCGGGGGTGACCAGCATGCATCCCGGCTTCAGGGCGTTCAGGACGTTCGGCAGCATCGCGCCGCCGAAGACGAAGTCGAGCGCGTCCCGGGCGAGCCCGGCATCGTCCCCGAGCAGCACGGTGGCCCCCAGGGCCTGGCTGACCTGGGCGACCGTGGGCGCGGCCAGCGCCGGCTCGTCGGGGAGGACGTAGCAGGGGACTGGTAGCCGGGCGGTGAGGCGCTCGGCGATCGCGTCGCGGTCGTCGGCGGCGACCCGGTTCACGATCATCGCGAGGACGTCGCAGCCCAGCACCTCGTAGGCGCGGTGGGCGTTGCGGGCCTCGGCCCGTACGGACTCGGCCGTCTGGCCCTTGCCGCCGACGACGGCTATCACCGACGCGCCGAACTCGTTGGCCAGCCGGGCGTTGAAGGCCAGCTCGTCGGGGAGTTGGGTGGCGCGGAAGTCGGTGCCGAGGACGAGTACGACCTCGTAGTCGCGGGCCACCTCGTGGAAGCGGTCGACCAGCCGGGACACCAGCTCGTCGGTGCCTTTCTCGGCCTGCAGCGCCGCCGCCTCGTGGTAGTCCATGCCGTACGCGGTCGCGGGGTCCTGGGAGAGCCGGTAGCGCACCCGCAGCAGATCGAACAGACGATCGGGGCCATCGTGCACAAGGGGCCGGAACACCCCCACGCGGTCCACCTGGCGGGTCAGGAGCTCCATGACTCCCAGGTCCACCACCTGGCGGCCGTCCCCGCGGTCGATCCCGGTCACGTACACGCTGCGCGTCACGCGTGCTCTCCTGTCCTGCTGGGCTGCGATCGAGCGCGAGGTCCTGGCGCGCTCGGGGTCTCGAGAAAACTCGATAGGGTGGCAATATCCCCTTGACAATACCTCTACGGATAGGTAAGGCGCCCGCCGGGTGGCGGGTCGTCCGGGGCCTCTGGACCGGCAGGGACCCGGGCGTGCGTGTGAGAATCGAAACGAGGCTCACTGGTACCACGAGCGAGCAGGAGACACGGCACGATGCGCATCGGAATTCTGACCGCAGGGGGCGACTGTCCCGGCCTCAACGCAGTGATCCGGTCGGTCGTGCACCGTGCGCTGACCGGCTACGGGGACGAAGTCCTGGGATTCGAGGACGGGTTCAAGGGTCTCCTCGAGGGCCACTACCGCACCCTGGATCTCAACGCGGTGAGCGGCATCCTCGCCCGCGGGGGCACGATCCTCGGATCGGCCCGGCTCGAACGCTCCCGGCTCCGCGAAGCCGCCGAGAACGGCGCCGAGTTGGCGCGGAAGCACGGCCTGGACGCCCTCATCCCGGTGGGCGGCGAGGGCACGCTGACCGCCGCGCGGATGCTGTCGGACGCCGGCATGCCCGTCGTCGGTGTGCCGAAGACGATCGACAACGACATCTCCTCCACGGACCGCACCTTCGGCTTCGACACCGCCGTCACGGTGGCCACGGAGGCCATCGACCGGCTCAAGACCACCGCGGAGTCCCACCAGCGGGTCATGGTCGTGGAGGTCATGGGGCGGCACGCGGGCTGGATCGCGCTGGAGTCCGGCATGGCGGGCGGGGCGCACGGGATCTGCCTGCCCGAGCGGCCCTTCCTGATCGAGGACCTGGTGAAGATGGTCGAGGAACGCTTCGCCCGGGGCAAGAAGTTCGCGGTCATCTGCGTCGCCGAGGGCGCGCACCCGGCCGAGGGCTCCATGGAGTACAAGAAGGGCGAGATCGACCAGTACGGGCACGAGCGCTTCACCGGCATCGGCACCCGGTTGGCCGCCGAGCTGGAACGGCGGATGGGCAAGGAGGCGCGGCCGGTCATCCTCGGCCACGTCCAGCGGGGCGGTACGCCCACCGCCTACGACCGGGTGCTCGCCAACCGCTTCGGCTGGCACGCCGTCGAGGCCGTTCACCGCGGCGAGTTCGGGAGGATGACCGCGCTGCGCGGCACCGAGGTGGTCACGGTGCCGCTCGCCGAGGCGGTGACCCGGCTCAAGACGGTGCCGGAGGACCGGGTCCGCGAGGCCGAGTCGGTCTTCTGACCGGCCGCGTGCGCGGCAGGGGCCCGTCCGCCGGCCCCGGTCGCGGTGCGGCAGGGGCCGGCGGACGGACGCAACCCGCGCGGAGGGCGCGGACCGGCTCAGGACAGCTTGCCGTCGTAGTCGGGCAGCTTGAACGTGCGCTCGGCATGGCCGCCGACCAGGTCGCTGGGCCGGTTGCCGACGTTGGCGACGATCGTGTAGCCCTTGGCCTCGATCTCCGCCCGCTTGCCGGTCTTGTACGCGCTGACCTCGTCGAACAGGTCCGGCAGACTGCGCACGTACAGACCGTCCACCGGGTACCCGGCCCTCTTGAGGTTGTACGACGTCAGCGACTCGATGATGTCGGGGCGGGCGGTGACGAAGAAGATGTCCACTCCGCGGGAGTCCGCGTAGCGGACGAGGTCCAGGACCTGCCGGACCGCGGGCGTCGGGTACTCCCAGAAGTAGTGGAAGTCGGTCTCCAACGAGGTGTTGTCGATGTCCAGCACCATGGCCAGCCGCTGCCCGGAGGCATTGGCCGTGCGCTGCTCGATGTAGGGGCGGGCGGTGGCGAGGGCCGCCGTGACGTCCCGCTGCCAGGTCGCGTAGTCGATGCCGGCGAGGCCGGCGGCGGTGAGGTCCGAGCGCTGCGGCGCGTGGGTGGTGACGGAGGCGGCGGCCGGGGTCTTCGGTGCGGCGCTCGCGGTGTCCGCCGAGGCCGTGGCCGTCATGGACGTGGTGAGGGCCAGCGCGGCGGCCGTGACCGCGGCGCGGGTGGTCCATCTGCGTACATGCATGGGGGGTTCGCTCCTGAGGGAGGTCCGGTGGACGCCCGCCGGCCGGGGAGAGCCGCGGGCCTTGGCATGTTCGCGTTCAACCATGGACGGAATGAAGCGTTCTATCTACCCCCTGGTAACTACGTAATGGCGGAAGGGGGATTCGGGTCCGCGCACCCGTCGCCGGGCAGTGGTGAGGGAACCGGCGCCGCCCGCCGAAGGGCGCGGCCGGCGTGCCGGGAGGGCATCAGCCGGGGGTGAGGGCCCAGAAGTGCTCGACGATCCGGTCGAGGAAGTCCTTGCCGGACTCCCCGGAGCCGGCCGAGGCCCCCCAGCTGGAGGTGGCCGCCATCCGCGCGTGGTAGTCCGAGTGCAGCCGCTGCAGCGCGTCCTCCAGCTGACGTCCGGGAAGCGGCAGCATCCTGGCGACCGGGCGGACGTACGCCTGCCAGCGGGTGGTCGCCGCGCTGCGCAGCAGCTCCGCCAGCTCCCCGTCGCGGCCGGTCGCCGTCAGCAGCTCGCGCGGGGTCAGGGACAGGGCCTCGGCGAGCGCGGCGGTCTGCCGCCCGTTTCCGCGCCAGCGGTTGCCGTCCTCCATACGCCGGTACGACGACGGGTCCATGCCCACTCGGCGGGCCAGCTCGTCGACTCCCATGGCGCGGGCCATGCGGTGCTCGCGCAGGCTCTGGGGAGTGCCGAGCAACTCGCCCGGCGAGCACCACAGCACTCCCGCCA
This sequence comes from Streptomyces wuyuanensis, assembly GCF_900103455.1. GTDB lineage: Bacteria > Actinomycetota > Actinomycetes > Streptomycetales > Streptomycetaceae > Streptomyces > Streptomyces wuyuanensis. The sequence continues at coordinate 50,216 of NZ_FNHI01000005.1, forward strand.
GCGCGGTCAGTTCCCGGGAGTCCGGCGCCAGCAGTCCCCGTTCCCAGGCCACCACGGTGTCCGCGGTGACCCGGAGCCCGTACTGGGCCTGGAGCCCGTACGCGACATGGCCCGGCGCCATCCCCAGGGCCTCGCGCAGTCGGCGGGCGGCGGGAGCGTTGAAAGGCGGGGTGGAGTGCACGCGCACACCGTAGGAGCGGAGAGTCACCTCCGGCTACGGTGCGTTCCCCCAAGCCGGAAACTCGTAGAAAGGTCCACCGGGCCGGTCCGGCGGCGGTGGGCCGTTCCCATGAGACGTGAGGGGCTGCGCGCCTCGCGGGCGAAGCGCGGCACCGCCGGCGGGTGGTCCGCCGCGTCGATGATCCCCCGGGCGCCCGCCTCGGGTCACCCCTTGACCGCCCCGCCCAGTGTGAAGCCGCCCCCGAGCCGGCGCGCGATCAGCACGTACAGGACCAGCACCGGCAGCGAGTAGAGGATCGAGAACGCCGCCAACTGGCCGTAGACCACGGAGCCGTAGTTGCCGAAGAGCGTGAAGACCGAGACGGACGCAGGCAGCTGCTCGGGGGAGAGCAGCAGCATGAACGGAACGAAGAAGTTCCCCCACAGCATGATGAAGGTGTAGATCATCACCACCGCCACCCCCGGGCCCGTCAGCGGCAGCACCACCCGGATCAGGGTCTGCGCCGTCGACGCCCCGTCAGTCCACGCCGCCTCCTCGAGCACGCGCGGCACGCCGTCCATGAAGTTCTTCATCAGCCATATGGCGAAAGGCAGTTGGGAGGTGGCCAGGAACAGCGCCGTCCCGTGCATGGTGTCGATCAGCTCGACCTGCACGAACAGCCCGTACACCGGCACCATCACCGCGGTGATCGGCAGACACGTGGTGAACAGGACCGTGAGCAGGAACGGGCGGTTGAACCGCGACCGGTAGCGGGACAGCGGATACGCGGCGAACGCCGCGCACACGACCGTGACCAGGGTCGCGCCGCCGCACAGCAGCAGACTGTTGAGCATCGGCGTGAAGGTGATCTCGTCCGTCAGCACGGCGTCGAAGTGCCCGGCCGTGACCGATCCCGGCAGCCGCACCCGCAGGTCCGCGCCGGGGTCCACCGACGCCAGCACCAGCCAGAGCAGCGGGAGCGCGAACCCCGCCGCGGTGAGCAGCAGCGCGGCGTCGGCGGCGAGCCGGCGCCGGGTCGCGTGACGTACCGGTGCCCGCATCAGACCTCCACCTTCAGCAGCCGCAGGTACACGACCGAGAAGAGCGACCCCACCAGGAGCAGCAGGAGTGCCACCGCCGTGCCGTACCCGATCAGGCTCTTCAGGAACGCCTGGTCGTACATGAACACCGGCAGCGTCTGGCTGCGGCTGCCCGGTCCGCCGCGCGTCATCGCCCAGATGAGGCCGAAGACGGAGAGCGTGGAGAGGGTGTTGAGCATCAGCGTCGTCCCGATGGAGCGGCGCAGCATCGGCAGGGTGATGTACCGCAGCCGGCGCACCCCGCCCGCCCCGTCGACGGCGGCGGCTTCGGTGACGTCCCGGGGGATCTCCGCGAGCGCCGCCGAGTAGACCAGCATCGAGAACGCCGTGCCGCGCCAGACGTTGGCGAAGGACACCGCGAGGATCGGCAGGGTGAACAGCCAGTTCTGGGACGGCAGATGCAGCTGGTCCAGCACCGCGTTGAGGGTGCCCTCGCGGCGGAAGAACGCGTACAGCAGAAAGGCCGCGACGATCTCCGGGAGCACCCAGGCCGTGATGACGAGTGCGCCCGTGAGCGTGCGCACCGGCCGGGACGCGGCGCGCATCAGCCCGGCCAGCGCCAGCCCCAGTGTGTTCTGCCCGAGGACCGCCGAGACCACCGTGAAGACCAGCGTCAGCCACACCGCGTTGCGGAAGTCCTCGTCGGCGAAGGCGCGGCGGAAGTTGTCCAGGCCGACGAAGTCCGCACCGGACGCGCCGGTCAGCTGGGCGTCGGTGAAGGCGATCCACACGCAGTAGCCGATCGGGCCGGCGAGGAAGAGCAGCAGGAGCACCGTGGCCGGGGCGAGCGGCAGCCACCGCCACGCCCCGGCAGCGCGCGCGTTCCGGCTCATCTGCGCACGACCGCGCCGTCGGTGAGGGTTCCGAGCTGCTCGTCGTACGCCTTCGCCGCCGCCTCGGGCGAGGCGTCACCGGTCGTCACCTTCTCCATGGCCTCACCGATGGCCGAGGACACCTGGGGGTACACCGGCAGCGCCGGCCGGTAATGGGTGTACGGGACGAGCTTGGTGAAGAACGTGATGCCCGGCATGGACGACAGATAGCGCCGGTCCGCCGCCACGTCCTTGCGCACGGCGATCTGGGCGCCGGCGACGTCCCAGCGCACCGCGTTCTCCCTCGACTGCAGGGTCTTGACGAACTCCCAGGCCAGATCCGGGTTCCCGGCCTTCTGCGGAATGGCCCACGTCCAGCCGCCGGACATGGACACCTTGCCGGGTGCCTGGCCGTGCTGGGTCGGCATCGGGGCCTGCGCCAGATCCGTCTCCCAGGCCCGCCACTCCTTCGGCCCCTTGTTGATCCAGTTCTGGCCCATCCACGAGCCGTCGAGGGAGATGGCGAGCTTGCCGTCGGGGAAGAACTCGGTGGCGACACGGGTGCCGATGTTGGGGTCGAGCGCGTCGGAGACGTCCGGGCCGAGCTTCTCCGCGTACACGGTCCGCACGAACCCGAGGGCGTCGCGGAAGCCCTTGCCGCCCGCGACCCACTTCTTGGCCGCCGGGTCGTAGAGGGGGTCCTCGCCCGTGCCGTAGAGCAGCATCTCGAAGCCCTGCATCACGGCGGCCTCGCCCGGGCCCTTGCCGGTGTAGACGTTGAGCGGGATGACGCCGGGGACCTCGCGCTTGACCGTGCGCGCGGCGTCGAGGACCTCGTCCCAGTTCTTCGGCTGCCAGTCCGCGGGCAGCCCGGCCTCGGCGAAGATCTTCTTGTTGAACCACAGACCGCGGGTGTCGGTCCCGTCCGGGATGCCGTACGTCCTGCCGTCCTCGGCCTTGGCGGCCTGCCTGGCCGTGCCGACGAACTGGTCCCAGGCGTCCCAGTCGGCGATGTAGTCGTCGAGGGGCCGCAAGTACCCGGCCTTGATGTCGGAGTTGATGCGGAAGGTGTCCTCGTAGACCAGGTCGGGCGCGGTCTTGGGGGAGCGCATCATCTGCTGGGCCTTGGTGGCGTAGTCGTTGTCCGGGGCCTGGATCGGGATGAGCTTCACCGTCCTGCCCGGGTGGGCCTTCTCGAACTCCTTCTTCACGGACTCGAGGAAGGCGTCCTTGAAGCGGATGTTGTTGTCGGTCGAGCGGTTGTAGACCACCTCGACGGTGTCGGGGTCACCCGAGCCGGAGCCGCCGCAGGCGGTCAGGACGAGGGCGAGGGCGAGCAAGGGGGGAGCGAGGACCTTTGGGGCGGTGGGGCGCACGGGCACGACCTCCTCTGTCAGCCGCGGGGGGCTGCCCGGTGACCGTAGGTCCGGCCGCGGAACAAGGTCAATGCCCGTGCGCAGAAAGGGCTTTCAGCCTTGTGGAGCACGGGTGAAGCGGCTGGTCAGCGGCCGGAGCGGATCCACCGGTACTGGAGCTCCGGGCGGCCGACCTGGCCGTACTGCGGGCTGCGCGCCGCCCGGCCCTCGGTGACGAGGTGCTCCAGATAGCGGCGTGCCGTGATCCGCGAGATGCCCACCGCGGCGCCCGCCTCGGCCGCGGTGAGCCCGGCGTCGGCGTCCCGGAGGGTACGGGTGACCGCCTCCAGCGTCGGTGCGCTGAGGCCCTTGGGCAGCGCGGCGGGCTGGGGGGTGCGCAGGGTCGCGAGGGCGCGGTCCACCTCGTCCTGCCCGGACGCCTCGCCCGCGGCGGCGCGGAACTGGGCGTACCGGTCGAGGCGGTCGCGCAGCGTGGCGAACGTGAACGGCTTCAGAACGTACTGGACGACGCCCAGCGACACGCCCTCGCGGACGACTGCCAGATCGCGGGCGGAGGTCACGGCGATCACGTCGGCGGAGTGCCCGGCGGCGCGCAGGGCGCGCAGCAGCTGAAGGCCGTGCCCGTCCGGCAGATAGAGGTCGAGCAGGATCAGCTCCACGGGCGTGCGCTCCAGGACGCGGTACGCCTCGGCCCGCGAGTGCGCGACGCCCGCCACGGTGAATCCCGGTACGCGGCCCACGTACAGGGCGTGCGCGTCGGCGGCGACGGGGTCGTCCTCCACGACGAGCACTCTGATCCCGGCGGCAGCGGTCACCTCGCCACCTCCGTGCCACGTCTCCGGCCGGGGCGTCCGTTCATCTGTCGACCTCCGTCGTGCGCAGGGGCAGCCGTACGGTGAACTCCGCGCCACCGTACGGGCCTTGGGCCGCCTCGACCGTGCCCCGGCCCCGGTGCGCGGCCTGCCGCACCAGCGCCAGCCCCAGGCCCCGTCCCGGGCCCCTGGTCGACCAGCCCCGCTCGAACACGGCCTCGGCGTCCTCGGCCCCGAGCCCCGGACCGGTGTCGCTGACGCGCAGCACGAGCTCGTCCTCGTCCGTGCGGGCGGTGACGACGACGCGGGGGCGCGCGCCCGCGGCACGGGCGGGCGTCGCGGCCGTGGGAGCGCCTTCCCGGGCGGCCGCGGATCGCGCGGCGGTCGGGGGCGCCTCGTGGGCCCGGCCCGGGGGCCCGGCGGCGTCCCGCGCACCCGGGACGGCGGCCCCGGAGCCGTCCGCGCGGTCCGCGGGCGCGGTCCGCTGTCCGTGGTCGGTGCCGGGCAGGTTCCGAGTGCCGGGGGTGCCGGACCCTGGTTCCGGGGTGCGGGGCCGTGCCGGCGCGTCGGCGTCCGGATTCCGCGGCTCGCCGGAGCCGTCCGCGCCGGGCACGTCCCGTGTGCCGGGGGCGGAGATGGGGAAGCCCTCGGCGTGGTGTCGAGCCGCCGAGCGCGCGCCCGGGACGGTCGCGGTGCGTCCGGCGGCGTCCCGCGCGCCCGACCCGGCGGTGTCCGGTCCGGCCGACGGCTGTGCGCCGCGGCGGGCGGTCGTGGCGGACGCCCCGACCGCCATGGACGCGGGCCCGTCCCCGAGGCGGCCCTCCGCCCGGGCCGACGCGGGCTCGCGCGGCACCGGCGGCGGTGCCGACGACGCCTCGACCGCGTTGTCGATCAGGTTGCCGAGGATGGTGACCAGGTCGCGGGGCGGCAGCCAGGGCGGGAGTACGCCGTCGTCGATGCGGCTGTCGTCGGTCAGGACGAGCTCGACGCCGCTCTCGTTGGCCTGCGCCGCCTTGCCCAGGAGCAGGGCCGCCAGGACCGGCTCGCCGACCGCCGACACCACACGGTCCGTGAGGACCTGAGCCAGTTCGAGCTCCGCCGTCGCGAAGTCGACCGCCTCGTCCGCTCGGCCCAGTTCGATGAGGGAGACCACGGTGTGCAACCGGTTGGCCGCCTCGTGGGCCTGGGCGCGCAGCGCCTGGGTGAAGCCGCGCTCGGAGTCCAGCTCGCCGGTCAGCGACTGGAGTTCGGTGTGGTCCCGCAGGGTCACCACGGTGCCGCGGCGCTCGCCGCCGACCACCGGCTGGGTGGAGACGACGAGCACCCGGTCGGCGGTGAGGTGCAGTTCGTCGACGCGGGGTTCGCTCGCCAGCAGAGCCCCCGTCAGCGCGGGCGGCAGGCCGAGTTCGTCGGGGCCCCGGCCCACCACGTCCCCGCCGAGTCCCAGCAACTCCCGCGCTCCGTCGTTGATCAGCGCAATGCGCCGATGTCCGTCGAGCATCAGCAGCCCCTCGCGCACCGCGTGCAGTGTGGCCTCGTGGTAGTCGTGCATCCGGCTCAGCTCCGCCGCGTTCATCCCGTGCGTGTGCCGCCGCAGCCGCGCGTTGATCACGTACGTTCCGAGTCCGCCCAGCGCCAGCGCCGCGCTGGCCATCCCCAGCAGCGCGGTGACCTGCTTGCCGAGCTGCTCGCTGATCTTGTCGATGGTGATGCCCGCACTGACGAGGGCCACGATCCGGCCGGAGCCGTCCCGCACCGGCGCCACCGTCCGCACCGACGGCCCGAGCGTGCCCGTGTAGGTCTCCGAGACCGTGTGTCCCCGCCGCGCCTCGTCGATGTGACCCAGATAGATGTGTCCTATTTCACCCGGTTCGGGGTGGGTCCAGCGCCTGCCATCCGGGGACATGATCACCACGAAGTCGACTCCCGCGTCCTTCCGCAGCCGCTCCGCGTGCGGCTGCAGGTGCGCCGTAGGGTCGGCGGACCGCAGCGCCGTCACCACCGACGGGAAGTCCGCCACGGCCGTCGCGGTCGCCGTCGTCTGCCGGCGCGCGGTCTCCTCGGCCTGTGCGCGGTCCGTGACGTAGGAGAAGAGCGCGAAACCGGCCACGATGGCGGCGACCAGCACGACCTGCATCGCGAAGAGCTGGCCGGCGAGGCTCCGTGGGCGGGGGATGCGCATGGCTCAAGTCTGCCTGGCCGATTTCGTGTGAACGAAACGTACGCAACGGTGACCGGTGTCACAGGGTGCTGAATAGTCACGGGCATCCACCGGGACGTGGATGAACATCAGGCCGAGGAGGAATCCCCGTGGCAACCGCTCCAGCAGCCGCAAGGCGGGACCGCACCCACTATCTGTATCTCGCCGTCATCGGTGCCGTCGTCCTCGGCGTCATCGTGGGCTTCGCCGCCCCCGGCGTCGCCGTCGAACTCAAGCCGATCGGCACCGGGTTCGTGAACCTGATCAAGATGATGATCTCCCCGATCATCTTCTGCACGATCGTGCTCGGCGTCGGCTCGGTCCGCAAGGCGGCCAAGGTCGGTGCCGTCGGCGGTCTGGCCCTCGGCTACTTCCTGGTGATGTCCACGGTCGCGCTGGCCATCGGCCTGATCGTGGGCAACGTCCTCGACCCGGGCCACGGACTGCAGCTGACGGACGCGGCGAGGGCCGCGGGCGAGAAGCAGGCCGAGGGCGCCGGCGAGGGAACCGTGGACTTCCTCCTCGGCGTCATCCCGACCACCCTGGTCTCCGCCTTCACCGAGGGCGAGGTGCTGCAGACCCTGCTGGTCGCCCTGCTCGCGGGCTTCGCGCTGCAGGCCATGGGCTCCGCCGGTGAGCCGATCCTGCGAGGCATCGGCCACATCCAGAAGCTCGTCTTCCGCATCCTCGCGATGATCATGTGGGCGGCCCCCGTGGGCGCCTTCGGAGCGATCGCCGCCGTCGTCGGCGAGACCGGCGTCGACGCCCTGAAGTCGCTCGCGGTCATCATGATCGGCTTCTATGTCACCTGTGCGCTGTTCGTGGTCCTCGTCCTCGGCACCCTGCTGAAGGCCGTCACCGGGGTGAACCTGTTCTCGCTGCTGAAGTACCTGGGCCGGGAGTTCCTGCTGATCCTGTCCACCTCGTCCTCCGAGTCCGCGCTGCCGCGGCTCATCGCGAAGATGGAGCACCTGGGCGTCTCGAAGCCCGTCGTGGGCATCACCGTCCCGACCGGTTACTCCTTCAACCTGGACGGCACGGCCATCTACCTGACCATGGGCTCGCTCTTCGTCGCCGAGGCGATGGGGACCCCGCTCTCGATCGGTGAGCAGATCTCGCTGCTGGTCTTCATGATCATCGCCTCGAAGGGCGCGGCGGGCGTCACCGGCGCCGGTCTCGCGACCCTCGCGGGCGGCCTCCAGTCGCACAAGCCCGCCCTGGTCGACGGCGTGGGTCTGATCGTCGGCATCGACCGCTTCATGAGCGAGGCGCGCGCCCTCACCAACTTCGCGGGCAACGCCGTCGCCACGGTCCTGGTCGGCACCTGGACGAAGGAGATCGACAAGGAGCGCGCCGCCGAGGTCCTCGCCGGCCGCATCCCGTTCGACGAGGAGACCTTCGTCGACGACCACGCCCCGGCCGCGGCCTCCGCGGAGGTGCCGGAGCAGCGGGACGAGACCCGCAGGGAGCCGGCCGTCAAGGTCTGAGCCGGCCGCCGTGACCGCGCGGGCCCGGGGCGCACACCGCCCCCGGGCCCGCGTGCTTCCCCACCCGCGCGGGCACCACCGCGAGAGGCCTGCGTGGACGCGGCTGAGCGGAGCGGGCGGCGGACGGGCCTGAGCGGCGGGCGGCGGAAGCGGCACGCGCCCGAGGACCACGAGGCGTGCGGCCCGCGCGTCCGGCCGGCCCGAGCGGGCGGCGGAAGCGGCACGTGCCGGGGCCCCGCAACCCCGCCCGGCCCCCTCCGGCTGGCCGGAGCTCGCCCGGTGCCGAAGGGTGGACCCAAAGGCGATCGACGGGAGAGACGGATGCCCAAATACCTGATCCAGGCGAGCTACAGCGCCGAGGGCACCAAGGGCCTGCTCACCGAGGGCGGCTCGGGCCGCCGGCAGGCCGTGGAGCAGGTACTCCGTTCCTGCGGCGGCACCCTCGAATGGATGTACTTCGCGTTCGGCGAAGACGACCTGTACATCGTGGTGGACATGCCCGACGCCGTCTCGATGGTGGCCACCTCCATGAAGGTCCGTGCCACGGGCGCGATCACGTCCCGGGCCGTGCCCCTGCTCAGCCCCGAGGACATCGACGCGGCGGCGCGGAAGCAGGTCGACTTCCGCGCACCCGGCGCCTGACACGCGGAGCGCACGGAAGTGCCGCCGGGGTGGGGGACCCGGCGGCACCGGCCGTACGCCACTGCGGCGGCGGCACCGCGCCGGACCGTGCCGCCGCCCGTGGCTCACTGCTCGATGGGGCGTCCGTCCGTTCCGCAGATGTAGCCCGCCACGATGCAGTCCCGCACCCGGCGCTCCAGCTCCGCCTGGTCCCAGGCGTTGAAGAAGTCGCCGTGGAAGGTGTGGCCGGGTGCATCGGTCACATTGACCCCGCCCCGGGTGCCGGCCAGGGTGAGCCCGCCACCGTGCACGGGCCAGGTGATCAGCAGCTCCAGTCGCGGCACGACCACCGGATGACTCGACGGACACGTCTGCCCGGTCGCGTACGCCATGTGGTCGCGGTGATTGGCGCTGTCCAAATTCTTCCCGTCCCAGCAGGTGGGGAAGTCCAGGTAGTTCTCCAGCTTCGTGCCCGGCGGGCAGTTCATGAAGTCCCGGCTGGACTCGGGCCGTCCGACGCAGGACCAGCGCGCGGCCGGATTCTGGTCCGGGGACGTGGCGAGGGCGTTCCCGACGACGTACCGCAGTCCGCGCGGATGGGCCACGGCGCGGGTGCGGTCGGTGATGCCCTGGTAGTAGACGGTGACCCGTTCCGGGGCCACGGGCACTCCGTTCTGGTAGAGGGTCGGCGTCCAGTAGGACGAAAGGTCCGTGCTCGGCGTGCAGTTGGTGGTGCCGGCGCTCAGGGACCGGAGCGTCGACGAGGCGTTCGCCGTCCTGTTCCCGTAGAACTCGTGGATGTGGGAGCGGCCCGCCTGACCGGGGAACACGATCGGGTCGTCGCCCCGCCGGTGGCTGGAGAAGCAGTCCGCGCGGAACTCGCTCCCGCGCAGCGGGGCCGCCGCCTGGGCGACGATCGCCGCCGCCTGGGCCTTGGTGTACGTGTACGCGTGCGCCTCGTGGTTCATCGGGGCGTGGCCGTCGCCGTGCCCCTCGGTGCCGGCCGCGCAGCCCGCGGTGGCCAGGAACAGCAGGGCCGCCGCGCTCGCGAGCGCTCTGCGGATCAGCATGGCCTTCCTCCGCTCAGCCGAAGGGGATGCGGACGGAGGACTGGTTGCCGATGCCCAGGGTGCTCCCGCCGTTGCCGATGGCGTTCCACACCTCGATCCGCACCCTGCCGTTCGTCAGATCGCCGTGCGTGCCGGTGGCGGAGCGCAGACCGCGTGCCTGGGTGTAGTGCTCGTAGCCCGGGACGGGGTCGGTCGCGAAGTAGTTGTACGTCTCGGTACGGTCCCAGGTCCCGTCGCCCGTGCGGTCGTAACTCACCCGCACCTGCTGGCCGTTGGCGACGGTCGTGCCGGCGTCCACGAAGAGGTCGAACTGCGTCGAACCGCCGTTGTACGCCCGGGTGACCGGGCCGGAGGTGAACACCTGTGGACTGTGCGGGGTGCCGTCGTGGTTCGCGCCGCCCGCCGACGCGAGCGTGACGGTGGCGCCCGATCCGGTCGCGTCCCCGGCGGCGCCGGCGCCGCGCAGGTACAGCTGCGAGGAGCCCGACGGCGGCGGGTCGGTCGGCGGCGGGGTCGTGCCGCCGCCACGGGTCCACACGGCGACGTAGTCGACGAGCATCGGGCGGCCCGGGACGGTCGCGGCGGTCGGGGTCCTCCCGGCCAGCGCGTCCGGGAAGGCGCCGCCGATCGCGACGTTGAGAAGGATGAAGTAGCCGGCGTGCTCGGTCATGTTGGCCCAGGTGGCGGCGTCCAACTGGTTCTGGTTCACGCTGTGGTAGAGCTGGTCGTCGACGTACCAGCGCAGAGCGTTGGGCGAGGCGGAGCGGTCCCACTCGAAACGGTAGGTGTGGAACGCGGACTGGCAGCTGGCCCCCGGGCAGGTGCGGCTCGCGCCGAGGCCGCTGGTCTCGTTGCACGGCCCGCCGGGGTTCACCCCGCAGTGGAGCACGCCCCAGACGGAGTTGAGGCCGTTGACGTTCTCCATGATGTCGAACTCGCCGATGCCGGGCCAGTTCCAGTAGTTGCCCCGGTACGGTGCGCCGAGCGCCCAGAACGCGGGCCAGTAGCCCAGGGCCGCGTCCCCGGTCACATTGGGCATCTGGATCCGGCCCTCGATGCGCAGGGTGCCTCCGGCCGGGGCCTTGAAGTCGGCGCGGTGGGTCTCGATCCGCGCCGAGGTCCAGTTGCCGGCGCCGTCGCGCAGCGGGGTGATGCGCAGATTGCCGCTGCCGTCGAGTCTGACGTTGTCCGGGCTGTTCGTGTAGTTCTGGATCTCGCCGGTGCCCCAGTTGGCGGGGCCGCCCGGATAGCCGTGCCCCGTGTCGATCTGCCAGTTGGCGGAGGACGGCAGGGAGCGGTCCGGGCCGGTGAAGTCGTCGCTCCACTGCAGGTTCCAGCCGGGCGCCGAGGGTACGTCCGCGCTGGCCGGGCCGGCGGGGCCGAGGGCGAGGAGCCCGGTGAGGGTGACGGCGAGTGCCGTCAACGCTGTGACGGGGGTGCGGGAGAGTCTGCTGATGCGGCTCGTGCTCAAGGAAGACCTCCGGGAGGGGGGTGGTGCCGGAAGTGATTGAGAGCGCTCTCAAAGAGTTTTGTAGATGGAGACAGTGCCGTCGTCAATGACTTGGGTGCCTTGATTTCCCGAATGCACAAGCCACTTGGCGAGAGCCCCCGGCCCCGGCTGCCGGGACCGGGCCGCACCCCGGCGCCGCGCGGGACCCGGCAACAGGACTCACTCCCACCCCGACTTCGGGAGCGGTTCGGTGGCTCAGTAGTTCTGCCACTCGTGCCGGGTGTACTCCAGCACCACGGGATCCATCAGCGTGCTCGCCCGCACCTTCTGCGGGCGGCGGTCCAGTGGGAAGACCGTCGCGGCCCGCAGGACCGCGTCGTCCAGGAAACGCAGCCGCGGGGCGTCCCCGGCCAGCCGCAGGGCCGGCGCCGCGCCGTCCGTGCCGGGCGCGGCCAGGACGTAGCCCCAGTTGCCGAAGCTGGGCACGTCCACCTGGTACTCGGTCGTGCGGTAGCCGGCCGCGCCGACCGTCGTGGCGACGGACCAGAAGGACTTCGGGGCGAAGAACGGCGACCCGGCCTGCACCACGACCCGGCTGTCCGGCTTCAGCACCTGCTTGAGCAGGTGGTAGAACTCCACCGAGTAGAGCTTCGCCAGCGCCGCCGTGTCCGGGTCGGGGAAGTCGACGACGACCGTGTCGAACCGCTCCCTCGCGTCCCGCAGCCAGTTGAAGGCGTCGGCGTTGACCGCCGTGACCCGCGGGTCCGCGAGTGCGTGGCCGTTGAGCTCGCTGAGCGGCTCGAAGCCGCGGGCCAGCCGGGTCATCGCCGGGTCCAGATCGACCAGCGTCACCTTCCGGACGCGGTCGTACCGCAGCACCTCCCGCAGGGCCAGCGCGTCCCCGCCGCCGAGGATCAGCACGGACTCGTGCCGCCCCGACATGGCGGGGTGCACCAGGGCCTCGTGGTAGCGGTACTCGTCGACGGAGGAGAACTGCAGGTCGCCGTTGAGGAAGAGCCGGGTGTCGGGCTCCCCGGTGAAGGCCGTGGACCGGGTGACGACGATGTCCTGGTACGGCGTCGTCTCGGCGTGGATGATCGGGTCCCGGTAGAGCTGCTGCCGCGCGGTGACCTCGATGTCGTCGGCCAGGACGTACACCGAACCGAGCACGGCCAGGACCGCAGTGACCCCGATGAGCAGCCCGGTGCGCACCGAACGGCGGGTCTGCCGGCGGAAGATCCACAGGACGACCACGACCCCGGCCACGGCATTGACCGCCCCCACCACCAGGGCGCCCTTGAGCTGGCCGAAGGTCGGCAGGAGCAGCAGCGGGAAGCACAGGCCGCCGACGAGGGCGCCGATGTAGTCGACGGCGAACATGTCGGCGACGGCGCTGCCCGCCTCCTGGCGGCGGATGCGCTGCAGCAGCGTCATCAGCAGCGGGATCTCCGCCCCGATGAGGAGGCCGACGACGAACGAGACGACCACCATGGCCGGCATGTAGACGCGCAGCCAGGCGAACGACAGGTAGAGGACGAGCACCGACAGACCGCCGACGAGCGCGAGCACGGCCTCCACGGCGGCGAAGGCGCCGACGGCACGGCGCTGCAGCGGTTTGGCCGCCAGCGAGCCGACGCCCATGGCGAAGACCATGACGGAGATGACCACCGAGGTCTGCATCACGGAGTTGCCGATGAGGTAACTGCCCAGCGCCGTCAGGGCGAGCTCGTACACGAGCCCGCAGGCGGCGCAGAGGAACACGGAGAACAGCAGCAGCACCCGCGCCCCTCGGGACCTGACGGGGGACTCGGGTGCGGTGGCTGTGCGTTCCTGCGCGGCTGTGCGGTCCTGCACGGTGGTGCTCACCGGGTGGTCAGGAGACCGCGGCGCCGACCATGAAGGCCGTGCCGATGTACATCGCGGCCTGCACCCAGGCGGCGGGGTGCGGACGGTCGCCGTTGTCGTCGAGCACGGCCTCGCCGAGGCGGCCCGGCGTCAGCAGTCCGACGATGCAGGACACGAGCGTCATCACGACGACTCCGGCGAGGCCGTACAGCAGGGTGCTGAACAGTCCGAGGCCGAGGCCCTGTTCGGACTCGCTCGCCCGGATGGACTGGTCGATGACGAGGCCGATGGCGATGGTCTGCCCGGCGAGGAGGACCGCGGCGCCGCGGTTGCGCTCCGTCCACACCACGTGGACGAGCTTGCCGGGGGTCACCAGGTCGAGTGCGACGAAGCCCACGACCATCACGATGAAGCCGGTGAGGCCGTAGAGCAGGGCGGTGCCTGCGGACTCGAGGATCTCTGCCACGGGGGTGCCTTTCGGGGACGTCGTCGGGATTCGGGTGGGCGGATCGAGGGGGCTACTTGCCGGAGCCGGGGCCACCGCCGCGGAAGGCGTCGGTCTCGGGGTCCGGCCAGACGTTGCCGATGCGGGACTTCCAGCGCTTGTGGCCGGTGCGGTAGTCGTCGATCTCGATCCGGCTGCCCTGGAGGTACGGGCTGATGGCGACGATGTCGTCCCGGTAGCGAAGGAAGACCATGTCCCCGCCGTCGATCCGGTCCGTGGACGCGGCGTGCCCGTGTATCTCGTCACCGACCTTGGAGATCCGGTCCGAGGGGTCGGTGTAGCCGGGGCCGCTGCCGCCGTACTGCTGCCGGATCCAGGAGGACGGGACGGCGTTGCCGTCGTCGTCCGGCTCGTCGGAACACGCGGTGAGCGCGGCCATGGCGAGCATCGTCGCGGTGAGGAGTCGGACGGTCTTCAACGGGCCTCCAGCCGGGTCTGCGTCGCCACGATCTGGCGGCTCTGCGGATAGGTGTGCCAAGTGCGCCAGCTCAGCCCGGTGCCGTGCGGTTCGACGGCCAGCGCGGTGACGGCGTCCGGAGAACCTGGGAAGACCCCGCAGAGCGACCTCGGGTCACCGTCGCAGCGGGCGCGTACGGCGGCCACACGCTCGGTGAACTCCGCGGCGGTGCAGTGCAGCACGCGGGCGCCGAAGTGATAGCGCCAGTCGTCGAACTCGTGCGTCGCGGACTCCGGCAGCCCGCACTCGACGCCGGGCAGACAGGCCACCGTCTCCCGGACCGGACCGGCGAGGACCTGGTGCGAGGCGCCGAGCAGCCGCAGTTGTACGTCGATCCCGGCGACGGTGAGGTCGCGCACGGCGAGCGCCGGGTGCTCGGACCGGCCCAGCGTGAAGGACAGCTGGTCGGCTCCGGTGTCCAGATAGGGGGTCGCGAGGGGTATGCCGGTCATGCGCCGACGCCCGCGCGGATCTCACGGGCCCGCGCCGAGCGGGCCGCCCACGGCACGGCCGGCGCGACTGAGGCGCCGCAGGCGCCACCGGCGCCGGCCACGGCGAGCACGGGCTTCACGACGGACGATCCCCTGGGCTTCGGTACGGGCAATGAGCGCGCTGAGTATGGCACAGCGATCGGGCGCCAGTTCGGGCAGATCGCTCACCTCGATCATTACCCTCAGGTGGGTATCCGACTTCTTTGTCGGTACTTGTGACGGTCTGCGAGCCGGATCAGCATGATCCTCATGTCCTTCGAGAACACCGCCCCCGCTGTCCCCGCTGCCCCCGTGACCGTGCTCGGGCTCGGCGCCATGGGCCGTGCCCTCGCCGGCGCGTTCCTGGACGCCGGCCACCCCACCACCGTCTGGAACCGCTCACCCGGGAAGGGCGGCGAACTGGCCGGGCGCGGAGCCGTGCCCGCCGCCACCCCCGAGGAGGCCGTGCGCGCGAGCGGGCTCGTCGTGGTGTGCGTCGTCGACGACGCGGCCGCCCGCGCGGTGCTCGAACCGCTCGCGGCCGCGCTCCGCGGCCGGGTCCTGGTCAACCTCACCTCCGACACCCCGGAACGGTCCCGCGCGACGGCGGCCTGGGCCGCCGCGCACTCCGTCCCGTATCTGGACGGCTCGGTGATGGTCCCGACGCCGGTCGTCGGGAGTCCCGACGCACTGCTGTTCCACTCCGGTTCGCGCGAGGCGTTCGAGCGCCACGAGTCCACGCTCCGGGCCCTCGGCGGGAGGACCGTCTTCATCGGCGAGGACCCCGGACTCGCGGCGCTCTACGACCTCGCGCTGCTCGACTTCTTCTACGGCGGCATGGCGGCCCTCGTGCACGCCTTCGCCCTGGTCACGGCCGACGGTGTGAAGGCGGCCGACATCGTGCCGCACCTCGGCACCATCGTGGAGATCCTGCCGCCGATCGCCGCGCACACGGCGGCCGCCGTCGACGCCCGGAGCTACCCGGGCGGGGAGGCCAACCTCGCCATGATGGCGGCCGGTGTCGGCCACGTCCTCCGGGCCGCCCGCACACGCGGCCTCGACGTCGGCCAACTCGAGGCGATCAGTGCGGTGGTGGAGCGGGCGGTGGCCCGGGGCCACGGTGGGCACGACTGGTCGAGCACGGTGGAGGCGGTGCGGGACAGCCCTTGAGCCGGGGGCGACCGGCTACGCGGCCCTTCCGTACATCAGCCGCCGCAGCACGGCCTCGGCCGGGCCGCGGCGGCCCCGCCGTTCCAGCGCGTACGCACCGGCGACCGTCAGCAGCCAGACTCCGGTGCCGAAGAGGGCCATCGAGGCACTGCCCAGGTGCTCGCCGAGGCCGAGACCCCAGGCCGCGAGCACCGGTGCGAAGAGCAGGGAGTGGGTGAGGTAGCAGGACAGCGACCGCTTCCCGGCGGCGGCGAGGGCCGGCACGACGGGCAGGCCCGACCGCGGCGGGCGGGAGGCCCACCAGCGGGCGAAGAGGGCGACGGCGGCGACATAGCCGAGTCCGGCCGCGTTTCCCGTGACGTCCCGCAGCGCGGTGAGCGCTCCCGACTCGCTCTGCGCGGCGTCGGGCACGTGCAGCACACCGACGTGGGCGAGTGCGGCGGGCAGTGCGCCGAGCCAGCCCACGGCGATGCCGAGGACGGCGGTGCCGCGGAGCAGGGGCAGATGGCGGTCCGGCTCCTCCAGGACACGCAGGCGGGCAGCCCAGAAGCCCAGCAGGAAGATGACGTAACCGCCGAGGACGAGGCTGAGGGGTGCCGCGCCGAAGGTGAGGAGCAGGCCGGTGGACAGCCGGGTGCCGGCGGCCTCGAACCAGTTCTCCTCGCCGCTCGCGTACAGCACGTACCCCGGCTCGGCCCCGGGGTCGCCGATCGCGCCCAGCCCTCCGTCGAGCACGGCGTACAGGACCGGACCCGCGGTGACGAGCACCAGTTGCACCGAGGCGATCAGGACCCACCACTTCAGGGCGCGTTCGCTGCGGCGGAGGAACAGCCATCCGAGCAGGAGGCTCAACATCCCGTAGTAGCCGAGGATGTCACCCGCCATCAGGAGTATCGCGTGGGCGAGGCCCAGCGCGACCAGCCACATGCTGCGCCGGCGCAGTATCGCGGCGGCGTCGCGCTCCGTGGTGCCGGCGGCGGTCTGACGCAGGAAGAGCTGCATCATCCCGTAGCCGAAGAGGAACGCGAAGAGCGGGTAGATCCGCATGTCCAGGACCACGATCATCGTGAACTGCACCGCCTGGTCGAGCGGCGACCCGTCGACGGGGTGCCAGCCGGACGGCCCCCGACGGGCGGCCCACAGGTGGTAGGCGGTGTTGGACAGCACGATGAGCAGAAGCATCAGCCCCCGTGCGACGTCGGGGGCGAGTGCGCGCTCGTCGCCTCGTACGGCCCCGCGCCGCAGGGGCCCTTCAGTGGTGGTCTCCACGGTCATGCGGCAACGCTAAGGGCTGTCCCGTCATCCCCAGCCGGCGCGCGTCGACAGCTGCGGCACCTCGCTGCGTTGTCGGATCGCCGAATGCGCCCGGTATGAGGACGACCCTCGGCCTTGGGATGCACCGCATCCGACGCCGCGCGCCGATCCCCCGGTGATGACGGGACAGCCCTTGGGGCGGCCGTGGGCCGGGCGGCATCCGTCTTCCGTGGAGGGCCGCGCGACGAGAGTGCCGGCGGCGGTCGCCGCCCGGGGTCGATGTGTCCCGGACAACAAAAAATCCCGGTCCGAATTTGACGGGCCGGGCATTTCTCCGCGTATATTGAATAGTTCCGTGTTCGGACGTGACAAAGAACGCGGAGAACTTCAATAAAAGTACTGTAGCGCGTCAGGAGCTGAATTGTCAACCGAGGAAATGCGGCAGGAGCAGCAATTCGTCTCCCTCGCCCACGAGCGGCTCGACCAGCTGCGGGGGGAGGCCGAGGCCGCCGTGCGTGCCACGATGGCGCAGGTCAGCACCGGTCGGCAGGCGCGTGTCGAGCGCGACATCGAGGTGGCGGAACAGTCCGCGTCGCTCTCCGCGCTGAATGCCGCCGACTCCGGACTCTGTTTCGGACGCATCGACCGGCGCGACGGAGTGACGTACCACATCGGGCGAACGGGAATCCGCCGGGACGACGCCGAGCGAACGCCGCTGCTGATCGACTGGCGGGCACCCGTAGCGCGCCCGTTCTATCTCGCGACCGGCTACGAACCGCTCGGGCTGCGCAGGCGCAGGCACATCACCACCGAGGGCCGCACCGTCACCGCACTGCACGACGAGATCATGGACCTCGCCGACCCGACCCGCACCGGCTACGAGTCGCACGACGCCGACGAGGTGCTGCTCGCCGCCCTGAACGGCGCCCGCACCGGGCGCATGGCGGACATCGTCTCCACGATCCAGGCCGAGCAGGACCACATCATCCGCGCCCCGCAGCACGGCGTGCTCGTCGTCGAGGGCGGTCCGGGCACCGGCAAGACCGCCGTCGCGCTGCACCGCGCCGCCTACCTCCTGTACGCCCACCGGGAGCAGCTCGCGAAGCGGGCCGTGCTGATCGTCGGGCCCAACCCGGCGTTCCTGGGCTACATCGGAGAGGTGCTGCCGTCCCTCGGCGAGACCGGCGTACTGCTGGCGACCGTCGGGGAGCTCTACCCGGGGGTCCACGCCACCGGCACCGACAGCCCCGCCGCCGCGGCGGTGAAGGGCCGCGCGGAGATGGCCGGCGTGCTCGCCGAGGCCGTACGGGACCGGCAGCAGGTCCCCGAGAAGGGCGAGCCGATCGTCATCGCGCACGACGACGGCGAGCTGGTCCTCGACTGGGACATCGCCGTCGAGGCGCGGCACAAGGCCCGCGAGACCGGGCTGCCGCACAACCTCGCCCGGCCCTACTTCGCCTTCCGCATCATCGACGACCTCACCACCCAGCTCGCCGACCGCATCGGCGAGGACCCCTACGGCGGACCCAACTTCCTCGGCCCCGACGACATCGCCCAGCTCGGCAAGGCCGTCGCCGCCAGTGCGGAGGTGCACGCCGCCATCGCCTCGCTGTGGCCCCCGCTCACCCCCGAGGAGTTCCTCGCCGACTACCTCGCGGACCCCACGCACCTGGACGGGGAGGACGCGGACCTGATCAGACGCTCCGGCGGACCGTGGACCCCCGCCGACGTGCCCCTCCTCGACGAGGCGGCGGAACTCCTCGGCGAGGACGACTCCGCGGCCCGCGCCGCTGCGGAGGCCGAGCGGGCCCGCCAGATCGCCTACGCCCAGGGCGTGCTGGACGTGTCGTACGCCTCCCGCACCTACGAGTTCGAGGACAAGGAGGACGTCGACGCCGACGCCTCCGAGGTGCTGGCCGCGCACGACGTCATCGACGCCGAGCGCATGGCCGAACGGCAGGAGGAGATCGACCACCGCAGCGCCGCCGAACGCGCCGCCGCCGACCGGACCTGGGCGTTCGGGCACATCATCGTCGACGAGGCCCAGGAGCTGTCGGCCATGGCGTGGCGGCTGCTGATGCGCCGCTGCCCGACCCGCTCGATGACCCTCGTCGGGGACCCGGCCCAGACCGGTGACCTGGGGGGATGCGACTCCTGGGAGCGGATGCTCGCCCCGCACGTCGAGGACCGCTGGCGGCTGGCGCGGCTCGAGGTCAACTACCGTACGCCCGCGGAGATCATGGACTACGCGGCCGGGCGGCGCCGCGGCACCGACCCCGGCTTCAGCCCGCCGCGCTCCATCCGGTCCACCGGTGTCGCCCCCTGGGAGCGCACCGTGGAGCTCGCCGACGTGGCCGCCCTCGCCGCCGCCGAGGCGCCGGAGGAGGGCCGGCTCGCCGTCATCGCCCCGCGCGAGCTGCACGCCGAACTCACCGGCCTCGGCGACGACGGGCCGCTCGACCTCTCACGGCCCGTCGTCCTGCTCGACCCGCGCCAGGCCAAGGGCCTGGAGTTCGACACGGTGCTGGTGGTGGCGCCCGAGCGGATGCTGCCCAACGACCTCTATGTGGCGCTGACGAGGGCCACGCAGCGGCTCGGGGTCGTCACACCGGCTTCAGCCACACCGTCGCCAGCGGCGGCAGGGTGAGCTGCACGCTCGTGCGGTGGCCGTGGGCGGCCACGGACTCGGGCTTCACCGGGTCGTCGTTGTGGACGTCCCCGCCGCCGTACCGTGCCGCGTCCGTGTTCAGCACCTCCGCCCACGCGGGCACGGACGGCGGCACACCGAGCCGGTACTCGTGGCGCACCACGGGGGAGAAGTTGGAGACCGCCAGCAGCGGGGCCCCGTCGGCGTCGAAGCGGAGGAAGGCGAAGACGTTGTCGTCGGCGGCCCCGCCGTCCACCCAGGCGAAGCCGTCGGGGACGGTGTCGCGCTGCCACAGCGCCGGAGTGGCCGCGTAGACCGTGTTCAGCTCGCGCACCAGGTCCCGTACCCCGCGGTGGTCGGCCTCGGCCGAGTAGGAGGGGTCCAGCAGCCACCAGTCCGGGCCGTGGCCTTCCGACCACTCCGCGCCCTGGGCGAACTCCTGCCCCATGAAGAGCAGTTGCTTGCCCGGATGGGCCCACATGAAGCCGAGGTACGCCCGGTGGTTGGCGCGCTGCTGCCACCAGTCGCCGGGCATCTTCGACACCAGCGCGCGCTTGCCGTGCACGACCTCGTCGTGCGAGATCGGCAGCACGTAGTTCTCGCTGTACGCGTACACCATCGAGAACGTCATCTCGTTGTGGTGGAACCTGCGGTGCACCGGCTCGTGCTCGACGTAGCCGAGCGAGTCGTGCATCCAGCCCATGTTCCACTTCAGCCCGAAGCCGAGCCCGCCGAAGCCGGCGGGCCCGACGTGGTGGGTGGCGCGGGTCACGCCGTCCCACGCGGTGGACTCCTCGGCGATCGTCACGACACCGGGGCAGCGCCGGTAGACGGTGGCGTTCATCTCCTGGAGGAAGGCGACGGCGTCGAGGTTCTCCCGGCCGCCGTGCTCGTTCGGACTCCATTCGCCGTGCTCGCGGGAGTAGTCCAGGTAGAGCATCGAGGCGACCGCGTCGACCCGCAGTCCGTCGATGTGGAACTCCTCGCACCAGTACACGGCGTTGGCGACGAGGAAGTTGCGGACCTCCTTGCGCCCGTAGTCGAACTCGAGGGTGCCCCAGTCGGGGTGCGCGGCACGGGCCGGGTCGGAGTGCTCGTACAACGGGCGCCCGTCGAACTCTGCCAGCGCCCAGTCGTCCCGGGGGAAGTGCGCGGGAACCCAGTCCATGATCACCCCGATGCCGGCGCGGTGCAGCGCGTCGACGAGGTGGCGGAAGTCGTCCGGAGTCCCCATCCGCGCAGTCGGCGCGTAGAAGCCGGTGACCTGGTAGCCCCACGAGCCGCCGAAGGGGTGCTCCGCCACCGGCATGAGCTCGACATGGGTGAAGCCCAGGTCCTTGACGTAGGCGGGGAGCTGGTCGGCCAGCTGGCGGTAGGTGAGGCCCGGGCGCCAGGACGGCAGATGCACCTCGTACACGGAGAACGGGGCCTCGTGGACCGGGCGGGCGCCGCGGTTCGCCATCCACTCCTCGTCGTGCCACACGTGGTGGGAATCGGTGACGACCGAGGCGTTCGCGGGCGGCACCTCCGTGCGGCGCGCCATGGGATCGGCGCGGAGCGTGCGGGAGCCGTCGGGGCGGGTGATCTCGAACTTGTACAGCGCGCCTTCGCCGACGCCGGGCAGGAACAGCTCCCACACCCCGCAGCCGCCGAGCGAGCGCATGGCGCACGCCGTGCCGTCCCAGTGGTTGAAGTCCCCGACGACCCTGACCCCGCGGGCGTTCGGAGCCCAGACAGTGAACCGGGTGCCCGTGACGCCCTGGTGCGTCATCGGCCGGGCGCCGAGCGCGTGCCACAGCTCCTCGTGCCGGCCCTCGCCGATCAGATGCAGATCGAGCTCCCCGAGCGCGGGCAGGAACCGGTACGGGTCGGCGAACTCCATGGTGGTGTCCTCGTACCCGACCTGGAGCGCGTACTCGGGGACCTTCCGCAGCGGCAGCAGCGCCGAGAAGAAGCCGTCGCCGTCGTCGTGCAGTTCGGCACGCAGGCCCTTGGCCAGGACCGTCACCGACTCCGCGTACGGCCTCAGCACCCGGAAGACCACTCCGCCGCGTACCAGGTGCGCCCCCAGCAGGGAGTGCGGATCGTGGTGCGTGCCGCCGAGCAGCCGTTCCCGGTCGGATTCGTCGAGCGGTTTGGCGGGGCGTACGCCATTGCGGGGAGTCACGGGGACGGCCTCCTTGAGCTGAGGGGGAAGATCGGGGAGGGACGGGCGCCGAGGGCGGTCAGCCCGCCGGCCCGGCCAGTCGCTGGATGGCGGACATGGGAACCGGCAGCCAGTCCGGCCGGTGGCGGGCCTCGTACACGACCTCGTACACGGCCTTGTCGGTCTCGTAGGCGCGCAGCAGTTCCGCCTCGGCCCGCGGGTCGGAGCCCGAGGCGTCGGCGTAGCCCTCGCAGTACGCGGCACGGCAGCGAGCCGCCCATGCCGGGTTCCAGGGGCGGTGCGAGCGGGCGGCGTAGTCGAAGGAGCGCAGTATCCCGGCGATGTCGCGGACGGGGGGCTGCACCCGCCGGCGCTCGTCGAGCGGGCGGGCCGGCTCACCTTCGAAGTCGATGACGGACCAGCCTCCGTCGGGGGTGCGCAGGGCCTGGCCGAGGTGCAGATCGCCGTGGATGCGCTGGGCCCTGCCGTCGCCGTCGAAGGTCGCCCCGGCGATCGCGTCGAAGGCGGCGCGCAGCCCCCGCACGTAGGGCAGCAGTGCGGGCACGGCCCGGAGCGCCGCGTCGAGCCGCTCGTTCATCGCCGTCGCCAGGTGCTCGGTCTGGGGCCCGCTGAGCGAGACGGTGGGCAGGGCGGCGGCGAGCGCCGTGTGCACCTCCGCGGTGGCCCGGCCCAGGGCCTGCGCCTCGTCGGTGAAGTCGTCGCCGTCGGCGAGCGCCTTGAGCGCCAGTTGCCAGCCGTCCTGGGAGCCGCGCAGGAAGGGCTGGAGGACACCGAGGGTGCACGGCTCGGGAGTATCCGACTCGAACCAGGCGACGGGCGCGGGTACCCGGTCGCAGCCCGCGCGGGCGAGCGCGAGCGGCAGCTCCAGATCGGGGTTGATGCCCGGGTACACCCGGCGGAAGATCTTGAGGATGTACGAATCCCCGTACACCAGTGAGGAGTTGGACTGCTCGGCGTCGAGCACGCGGGCGGGCAGTCCGCCCGGGACGGGAACCGCCCGGTCGAAACGTAGCGGGCCGAACCGGCCCGGAGTGCGGAGCCGTTCCAGCAACAGCCCCGCGAGCCTGGGGTCGTGCAGCCCCTCGTAGACGGTGCGGCCCGCGAGCGGCCCCTCGTCCACGCGGCCGATCAGCGCCGAGGCGAGGTACGGCGGCAGCGCGGCCCGGACGCCCAGCAGCAGCTGGTAGCAGTCGCCGCCGGTTCCGGGGTCGCGGTTCCCGGCCGGGGTCCGGCCGCCGGCGGTCCTGGAGCCCAGGGACTGGCCGGGCTGCTTGACGCGCAGCAGCAGATGCAGCAGTCCGGGGCCGGTCGAGTCGACCGGCAGCAGTTCGACGGCCGCCACCAGCGCGAAGCCGGTGACCGGGCGTCCCTTTCCCGCGAACCACCGCTGCCTGGGGAGCCACTCGCGCAGCAGGGGCGAGAGCGAAGGCAGCAGGGCGACGGGGGTCCGGGTGGATGCAGCCTCCGACATGGCATCGCGTCCTTTCCCCGGGCACACCACAGGTTGCGAAGAGTGTCCCGGATTGCGGCAAATAATAGCTGTCCGGGCTGTGCGTGGGGGTCCCCCCGCCGCAGGCAGGGGGAGTGTCGGCGGAGGATGGTCCGTACGGACTCGGACCAGGTCTCGATATGACGGGAATCGTGCCCCGTGCGGGGCGGCCCAACCGCCCCGCACACGACATGGCATGTGCCGGAATCACACGCCCTTGGGCGCACGGGCCTTGCGCGCGGACCCGTTCACGGCGGCCTCCGCGGCCACCTGCTCCTTGCGCAGCCGGAACCAGTAGAAGCCGTGTCCGGCCAGGGTCAGCAGGTACGGCCACTCGCCGATCGCCGGGAAGCGGACCCCGCCGATCAGCTCCACCGGATGGCGGCCGTTGTACCGGCGCAGGTCCAGCTCCGTCGGCTGGGCGAACCGGGAGAAGTTGTTCACGCACAGGACCAGGTCGTCCGAGCCGTCCTCGGTCGCGGGCGCCTCGCGCAGGTACGCCAGCACGGCCGGGTTCGACGAAGGGAGTTCGGTGAAGGTGCCGAGGCCGAAGGCGCGGTTCTGCTTGCGGATCTCGATCATGCGCCGGGTCCAGTGCAGCAGCGACGAGGGCGACGCCATGGACGCCTCGACATTGGTGACCTGGTAGCCGTAGACCGGGTCCATGATGGTCGGCAGATAGAGCCGGCCGGGATCGCAGGACGAGAAACCGGCGTTGCGGTCCGGGGTCCACTGCATCGGGGTGCGCACCGCGTCGCGGTCGCCGAGCCAGATGTTGTCGCCCATCCCGATCTCGTCGCCGTAGTAGAGGATCGGGGAGCCGGGCAGGGACAGCAGCAGCGCGGTGAACAGCTCGATCTGGTTCCGGTCGTTGTCGAGCAGCGGGGCCAGTCGGCGACGGATGCCGATGTTCGCCCGCATCCGCGGGTCCTTGGCGTACTCCGCGTACATGTAGTCGCGCTCCTCGTCGGTGACCATCTCCAGGGTCAGCTCGTCGTGGTTGCGCAGGAAGATGCCCCACTGGCAGTTCTTGGGGATCTCGGGCGTCTTGGCCAGGATCTCGGAGACCGGGTAGCGAGACTCCCTCCGCACGGCCATGAAGATGCGCGGCATCACCGGGAAGTGGAAGGCCATGTGGCACTCGTCGCCGCCCACCCCGTAGTCCCCGAAGTAGTCGACAACGTCCTCGGGCCACTGGTTGGCCTCGGCCAGCAGCACCGTGTCCGGGTACTGGGCGTCGATCTCCTTGCGGACCCGCTTGAGGAAGTGGTGCGTCGCCGGGAGGTTCTCGCAGTTGGTGCCCTCCTCCTGGTACAGGTACGGCACGGCGTCCAGCCGGAAGCCGTCGATGCCGAGGTCCAGCCAGAAGCGCAGCGCGGAGATGATCTCCTCCTGCACCGCCGGGTTCTCGTAGTTGAGGTCCGGCTGGTGGGAGAAGAAGCGGTGCCAGTAGTACTGCTTGCGGACCGGGTCGAAGGTCCAGTTGGAGGTCTCCGTGTCAACGAAGATGATCCGGGCGTCCTGGAACTGCTTGTCGTCGTCGGCCCAGACGTAGTAGTCGCCGTAGGGCCCGTCCGGGTTGCTGCGGGACTCCTGGAACCACGGGTGCTGGTCGCTCGTGTGGTTCATGACGAAGTCGATGATGACGCGCATCCCGCGCTGGTGCGCGGCGTCGACGAACTCGACGAAGTCGGCGAGGTCGCCGAACTCCGGCAGCACCGAGGTGTAGTCGGCGACGTCGTAACCCCCGTCGCGGAGCGGGGACTTGAAGAACGGCGGCAGCCACAGACAGTCGACGCCCAGCCACTGCAGATAGTCCAGCTTGGCGGTGAGGCCCTTGAGGTCGCCGATGCCGTCGCCGTTGCTGTCCTGGAAGGTGCGGACGAGCACCTCGTAGAACACGGCGCGTTTGAACCAGTCGGGGTCCCGGTCCTTGGCGGGGGTGTCCTCGAAGGTGTCGTGGACGGGCTCATTGACGATCATGATGTGGGTGACCCTCCGGTCGGCGGGGACGGTCGCAGGACGACGATGTGCGCAGGCGTGACGCCCGGCTCGAGGCGCACATAGTTGGCCCTGCCCCAGTGATAGGTCTCGCCGGTGAGCTCGTCGCGCACCGGTACGGTCTCGTGCCAGTCGAGGCCGAGCTCCGGCATGTCAAACGAGACCGTCGCCTCCTGGGTGTGGTGGGGGTCGAGATTGACGACCACCAGAACGGTGTTCGAACCCGTTCGCTTGCTGTACACGATCACGGAGTCGTTGTCGGCATGATGGAAGCGGAGGTTCCGGAGCTGCTGCATTGCCGGGTTGCGCCGCCTGATCCGGTTGAGGGTCGTCACCAGCGGGGCGATGCTGCGCCCCTCGCGCTCCGCCGACTCCCAGTCACGGGGCCGCAGTTGGTACTTCTCCGAGTCCAGGTACTCCTCGCTGCCCGGCCGCAGGGGCGTGTTCTCGCACAGCTCGTACCCGGCGTACATCCCCCAGGTGGGGGAGAGGGTCGCGGCGAGCACCGCCCGCGCCTCGAACGCGGGCCGGCCGCCCTCCTGGAGGTACGCGTGCAGGATGTCCGGGGTGTTCACGAAGAAGTTGGGCCGCATGCAGGCGGCCGCCTCGCCGGACAGCTCCGTCAGGTACTCGGTCAGCTCCTGCTTGGTGTTGCGCCAGGTGAAGTACGTGTACGACTGCTGGAAGCCGATCGCGGCGAGCGTGTGCATCATCGCCGGGCGGGTGAACGCCTCCGCCAGGAAGACGACGTCCGGGTCGGTCCGGTTGATCTCGCCGATGACCTTCTCCCAGAAGACCACCGGTTTGGTGTGCGGATTGTCGACGCGGAAGATCCGCACCCCGTGCGCCATCCAGTGGCGCAGCACCCGCAGGGTCTCCTCGACCAGCCCCTTCATGTCGCGGTCGAAGGCGATGGGGTAGATGTCCTGGTACTTCTTCGGCGGGTTCTCCGCGTAGGCGATGGTGCCGTCCGCCCGGTGGTGGAACCACTCGGGGTGCTCGGTCACCCACGGGTGGTCGGGGGAGCACTGCAGGGCGAAGTCCAGCGCGACCTCCATCCGCAGGTCGCGGGCGCAGCGCACGAACTCGTCGAAGTCCTCCAGCGTGCCGAGGTCCGGGTGGATCGCGTCGTGGCCGCCCTCGGCCGAGCCGATCGCCCAGGGCACCCCGACGTCGTGGCGGCCGGCGTCGAGCGTGTTGTTCGGGCCCTTCCGGAAGGTGGTGCCGATGGGGTGGACGGGCGGCAGGTACACCACGTCGAAGCCCATCGCGGCGACGGCGGGCAGCCGCTGCGCGGCCGTCCGGAAGGTGCCGGAGACGACTCTGCCGCGCTTGACCCGGGCGCCCTCGGAGCGTGGGAAGAACTCGTACCAGGAGCCGAACAGCGCGCGGGTGCGCTCCACCTGGAGCGGCAACGGGGGCGAGGCGGTGACCAGTTCGCGCAGCGGATGGCGGGCGAGCGCGGCGAGGGCGTCCGGGGCGAGCGCGGCCTCCAGCCGTTCGCGGTCCGGCCGGTCCTTGTCGCGCAGGCCGTCGGCGGCGGCGAGCACGGCCTCCCGTCCCGCCTTCTTGGGAACGCCGGCGGCGGCGCGTTCGTAGAGCTCGGCGCCCTCGGCGAAGACCAGGGCGGTGTCGATCCCGGCCGGAATCTTGATGCCGGCGTGGTGGCGCCAGGTGGCCAGCGGATCGCTCCAGGCCTCGACGCTGTAGGTCCACCGCCCCTCGCTGTCGGCGGTGACATCGGCGCCCCAGCGGTCGGTGCCGGGCGCGAGTTCGCGCATCGGGGTCCAGGGGCCGGGCCGGCCCCCGGGATCCCGAAGGACGACGTTGGCGGCCACCGCGTCGTGCCCTTCGCGGAACACGGTGGCAGTGATCTGGAACGTTTCGCCGACCGCCGATTTCGCGGGCCTTCGGCCGCAGTCGACGAGGGGGCGTACGTCCAGCACGGGAATGCGGCCAATCAGCGGGTTCACGGCATCACCTGGGGGCTGTGCGGGCTTGGCGGGTCGAACGGGCGGTCCCTCTTCACGGGGGGCGGGTGTTCTTTGTAGCTGCTCCGTTGACGACTGGCGGGCTGCGGGCATGGCCGCTCCTGTCCGCGTTCACTCGAATGGAAGGGTCGCGAGTGCGCTCCGGTGCGTACCGGGGGAGCCTTCCCACGCGCTTCGGGTCGGCAATCCGGTGGTCCGTTAACTACTAGGGCGTAGGTCGCGGCACAAGGCCGCGGCCGTCCCAAGGCCGGTGCCCGGCCGCTTCCGGAGGCGTTCCGGCCGTGCGGCAGCCCTCGCTGTGAACATTCGAAGTCAACTTCGGTCATCTTCTTACCGTGTTGAGTTCGGTAATTCCTGATTACTAATAGAGAATCGATCGTCTACGGTCCTTTTTGGCCAATCGACACGGTCGCCGGAATGATCGCGGAACCCACCGGCCGACTTTTGTTGAAAGGTTGCGAAAAAAGCTGCGTTCCCCTCCACGGGATGATTACTGTGAAGCCTCATCCGGAGTGGGGACTCCGGGTTCCGACGATCAGTCATGCGTGCACCCTCACCTGGGCACATCCATGCCTGAATCACGTTCGAAATACCGCGATGGCCTGCCGTGACCGGTGCACGCAGGCGATCGCATCGGGGGGTGGGGGGCAGTGCACCCGGACAACGCGGGAATCGGCTTCGACGACGATCTTCGGGCCGCGCTCCGGGCCGCCGACTTCCTGGAGGGCGGACCCGCCGCGCGCGCCGGCCGGCAGGCCGCCGCGGCACACCCTGCCGCGGCACCGGACCACCGCCGACTGGCCCATCTGATACCCGGCACCGCACCCGGACCCCACGCATGGAAACGGGCCTGGCGCGACGTCCTGACCCGGGAGAGCGCCCGCACCACCCGGTCGGGCCTGGGCTGGGCGCTCACCTCCCTCGCCGGCGGGCGGTTCCCCGCACTGGACGTCCTGGAGATCGGCTGCGAACGGCTGCGGCTGAGCCGGGTGGCCTACGACGGCGACGGCCGGGGCCCCGCGACCCGGCCGCTCGCCGACTCCGCCTGGGGCGAGTTCACGGACGGCGGTCGGCACACCGGCTCCCCGGAGCTCCCCGCCGAGCCGCTGCGCCGGCTCTTCCTCCTCGCCGGAGGAACCGGACCCGCCGACGCGGACGTCACGGATCCGCTCGGCCGGGCGCTGCACACCTTCGTGCGCGGAACCCCGTTCGGCGCGGCCCCGCTCCTGGTCGTCGTCCGTGCCGCGGGCTGGCGGCCCGTCGAGCAGGCGGCCGGAACCCTGTGCCCGGAGACCGTCCCGGTGCTGCGGCTGCGGTTGCCGGCGCACTGGCCCGAAGGCCCCGGCGACCTGATCGGCGCGCTCCCGCTGCGCCACGCCATCTGGCTGGCCGCGGCCGACATCGACGGCACCTCGGGCACGGTCGGACTCGTACGGCGCCCGCTCTTCCCGGCCGGCAGCCGCACCGGCGACCAGGCCGGCGGTGAACCGGGGAACGTCGTACGGGTCCCCGTCGCCGCGCCGCCGGACGGAGCGACCACGGGGGAGAGCGCCGCCGTCGTCGTCTCCGCCCGCCCCGGTGAACCGCCCGCGCGGTGGCGCCCGGTACGGGCCGACCGCCTCGAACTCCCGCCCGGCTCCCGCGCCGCACTCCACTACCGGCTGTGCGGACCGGACCGGGTGGACCTCGCCTTCGAGGGACACCACGAACCGGAGACCGCGCCCTGGACCGTCCTGGCGCAGACCACGCCCCGGCGGCTCTCCCGCCCCCGCACCGTCGACCTCGTGCTCGCCGTGGAGGTCGCCGGCCCGCAGGCCGGCGGAGGCGCGGCCGTCGAGGAGCGCCTGCAGGAGGCGGCGGCCGTCGTGGCCGCCGTACGGCAGGCCGTCGGCGGCGGCGACACGCTCCGCGTCGGCCTCATCGGCTACCGCGACCACGCCCCGCTCGACCGCCCGCACGACAGCGACCCGATCGTGCACCGGCTCGGCATGGCGGCCGCGCAGACCGCGGAGCGCGCGCTGGCGGGCTGGCACCACAGCGCGCTGCGGCACGACTTCGCCACCGGACTGGAACACGTGCCGCACGAACTCGCCTCCCGCCGGCATCTGTGGCGGCCCGACAGCCACCGGGTGCTCCTCGTGATCGGCTCCCGGCCGCCGCATCCGCGCGCCGCACCGCCCAAGGTGCTGCGGCGCAGCGCGGCGGTGCGCATCTGTCCCGACCGCATCGAGTGGGAGACCGTGCTGGACGACGTGCGGCACTACGACGGCGTCTCCTGTGTCGCGGTCGTGGACGAGCCCGCGTGGATGGACCACCTCGAGGGCGAACCCCATCTCGCGCGCTGGGCGGACCGGGCGTGGGACCTCTTCGGCGCCGACGGCCGGTTCACCGCCGGCCACGATCCGCGCCGGATCGCCTCCGCCGTGACGGCGCCGGCGCTCTGCCTCCCCGAGGACGGCGCCCCCATCCGGCTGGTCGTCCCCGACGGCGCGAGCGCGGAGTGGCTGCACGAGGCGGCCGGCTGAGGACACGGCACGCGAACCGTGCGCCCGTCGGGCGTGCGGACCGGACAACGACCGTCGGCGGACGTCCATCCGCCGCCACTACTGGGGAGCCCCACCATGCCCGAGGACGAAAAGCGCCCCGAGAGCACGCCGAAGGACGGCAAGCAGGACCGCAGGAGGGACGACCGGGCCGCGGAGGGGCCGTTCGCCGTCTGGGACCCGTCCACACTGGTCGGGGGCCGGGCCGCACTGCCGCCGGTACCGCCACCGGCCCGGCCGGCACCGTCGAACGGCACAGCACCCGCGGCCCCGGCCGCGCCCGCGCCTCCGGGGCCGCGTGAGGAGAAGGCACGGACGCCCGGCGCGGCGCCCGTGGACGCCGGCCGGCCCGCCGAGCCCGCGCCCGGCAGCTTCGCGGACAGGTTCGGCGGCCCCGAAGTGCTCGACAAGTCCGCCAGGCCCGCCAAGCCCGACAGGACGGAGAAGCCGGACAAGCCCGCGAAGCCCGCCCGGAAGGCCGCGGTCGCCGACAAGGCGGCCCCCAAGGACGAAGAGCGCCAGGAACCCGAGGCCCCGGCGTCGGCCCCGGAGTCGACCATCACCCTCTGGGGCGGCATGGGCAGCGGCAAGTCCACGCTGCTCGCCGCGCTGTCCCGCGCGGTGCAGGACCCCATGTACGGCAAGTGGAGCATGTGGCCGGAGGACCACGCCTCCAAGAAGTTCCTCAGCGATCTCGCGCACATCCTCTACCGCGACCGCACGTTCCCGATGGCGACGCTGACCGAGCAGCGCCCCGTGCGCTTCACGCTCGCCGGGGACCTCACCGGGACGCGGTTCTCCCGCGCCGGCCGCAGGCGCTGGCGGCGCGGCGCCGACCGCGGCCGCGACCTGATGGAGTTCAAGGTCACTCTCCGCGACCTGCCCGGCGAGGCGTTCGACCTGCACTCGCAGACGGGTACCGCACTGGGCGGCAAGCTCATCAAGGACCTCGGGGCCTCCCGCGCCATGGTCTACGTCGTCGACCCCGTACGCGAGTGGCAGGTCAACGGCGACGACGGCCCGGTCGGCGACGACGCCCGGCAGAACGCGGACTTCTTCACGGACGTCCTCGCCGGGGTGGCGACCGAGGTCAACATGCGCGGCGAACGCCAGGGCAATCTGCTGCCGCACAGCATCGCCGTCTGCCTGGCGAAGTTCGACGACGACCGCGTCTTCCGCTTCGCCTGCGAGCAGGGCAACGTCCGGCTCAACCCGCGTACCGGACAGCCCGAGGTGATGGACGCCAAGCGGCTGTTCGACGGGCTCTGCCAGGCGTTCCCGCACGGGAGCCTGCGCGAGATCAAGCAGCAGATCGAACTGTTCTTCGCCCCCGAGCGCGTCGGGTACTTCGTGTGCTCGGCCGTCGGCTTCTGGGTCGACCCCGAGCGGGGCTTCGACTTCGAGAACCCCTCCCTGGTGAACCCCGTGGACGACGCCGTCCGGTTCGTCGCCCCGCCCCAGCCCGTCAACATCCTCGAACCCTTCCTCTTCCTGCGCGGCGTCGGCCCGCAGGCTTCCTGACCCGGCAGCCGAGAACCGCACGAGAGGAGACCGCCGTGGCACCGCGACTCACGGCCGACTGGGCCGTCTGGGGCAAACCGCCCCAGACAAACAGCGGTTACAAGGTGCTGGACGCCTTCCCGCCGGACCGGAGCGCCGACTTCAACGGCGACATCCACCACTGGTCCCCCGGCACCCCCGCGCCGGGCGACCGGCTGCCGTGGATCACGATCGGGCCCTGCACGGGCCCCGACGGCACCGGCCGGGTGGGCGTCTTCGTCCTCGAGGCCACGGACGCCGTCGACCGCACCAGCCGTCCCATCTGCCGGATCAACCACTTCGCCGTGCCCGTCGCCGACGTCGGCGCGCTCGGCCTGGGCTGGCACGCCCTGGCCGAGGCGGCGCTCGACACCGCGCCCCGGTCCGGCGCTCCGGGTGCCGTGCCGGCGGAACTGGCCGTCACGGACGACGGCCGGCTGCTCGATCGGGTGAGCGGCCTGATCACCGCACGGGTCACCGAGGGCAGCCGCTGGCTCGCGGCGGCGGCGGCCTATCTGCTGGACGGCACGGTGGTGGTCACCGGAGGCCGGGAGTACTCGGCGCTCGACCTGCTGCTCGTGCTCGACTGCGTGGCCGCCCTGCTGCCGTACGGCATGCGCAGCACGCTGTCCGCCGCCACCTGGACCTCTTCCGGCCAGGAGGTGCGCATGCGCCTCTACTGGGGCGTCGCCGACGAGGACCAGGGCCTGACCAGTCTCGCCTGGGGCGCGGGACTCCCGGACCTCGGCCGGCTGTCCCCCGAGGCGCGCTCCTACCACGATCTGCTGATCGAGGCGTGGACCCGGCACGGGAGCGACGTGGTCCTGGAGCATCTGGCGGACGCCCGCGAGCCGATGGACATCGACGGCCCGGACGCCCACGACGACGCCCTCCGGGTACTCGGCCGCCTCGACCCGGCGCTGGCCGTCGCCCAGGAGGTCCGCGAAGGGCGCGAGGTGGAGAGCGAACGCCTGGACGCGGCCCTGAGCCACCCGCTCGCCGACCCCCGTTCCGTGAGCCTGCTCTCCGAGCGGAAGCTCGCCGGGCACTCCACGGACATGGCCGCGCTGGCCCGCCATCTGGTCCAGCCGGAGGTCTCGCAGGCGTTCCGGAACCAGATCGTGGACGATCTGCTGAACGACCGCCCGGACGGCGCCCTGAGACGCTTCGAGAGCGCGCGGGACGCCACGTCGGGTACGCGGGAGGGCCTGGAACCGCTCGACCAGGTCCTGGCTCTCGTCATCGACGCCGTGCGCGGCTGGACGGGGTCCGAGGCCCCGGACCCGGTGGTGGAGCAACTGCTCCCCGCCGTGGTGCCGTTCCCCGTGGGCACCATGGCCTTCACCCAGTCCCTGCTGCTGGCCACCCGAGGCCTCGCCGGCCGCCTCGTCCACGCCCTCTGCGCCGGGCCCGAGCCGGCGGCGGACGTCCTTGCCTGGCTCCGGTGGCTCGGCGACGGCTCCGCGCCCAAGGCGGCGGGCAGCGCCGAACTGGCCCCGCTGTACGAACTCCTGGAATCCGGGCACGGCACGCCCACCCGGAAGTGGACCACCGCGCACCCCGAGGCCGCCGTGCGGCTGCTCGGGGCGGCCGCCGCCTGCGGACTCGCCGAGCACGTCCTGCACGGCGACTTCTTCCAGGGCCTGATCAACTGTGCCTTCCGCACGACCCCGTCCGACGCCCTCGAGACCCCTCCCGGCATGCTGCTCAAAGGGGTTCTGGAGGTGCGGCCGCACGGAGTGCGGCCCGAGAGCGCGGCACGGTGGGACGTGCTGTGCGCCCTCACCGGCCTGCCGCCGCTCGCCCTCTTCACCCTCGCCGAGGCGCCGGAGCGGCACGGCTCCGCCGGGTTCGGCACCCGCCTCGACGGCTACATCACGACGCTCTGCTCGGAACTGGACTGCCACCCCGTGCGCACGCACGCCACGCTCGTCGTCCAGATGCTGCTGGAGGGCGTCCTCAACGTCGACCCGAAGACCGGGGAGGGGCCCGACCGGGCCGGCCGCGAGCTGACGGTGCGTCTGCTGGAGCGGCCCGGTCCCCACATCCAGGTGGTCGCCGACGCCGTACGGCGGCTGACCGAGGAGCCCCACTGGCACGAGACCGAGCACGACGAGCGATGGCTGAAGCTGATCGCCGGCCGGCTGCCGCAGTTGCGGCCGGCCCTGGCGCTCCGCGCCGTCCACCGCGCGGCCCGGGCCGCGGACGGCGGTGCGCAGGACGTGCGCGACCTCGCCGCGCACCTGTACACGGCCCGCCGGGCCGGTGCCGACAGCGAGAGTCTCTCCGTGCCGCTGGAGTCCTGGGCCGCACGGGAGCGCACCGGCCACCGGGTCCTCGCGTTGCTCACCGCCTACCGCAAGACCTGGGAGGCCTACGCCGGAGCGGACCAGGCGCGGGAGGAGCGCCTGGACCTGGAACTCGCCCTCGCCCGCGGCGGACGTGACTCCGGGGTCTGGCAGCTCTACCGCGACCACGCGATCCGGCAACTGACCGCGGAGCGCACCGGATTCGAGCAGGACATCCGTGACCTGCGGCGCAAGCAGCAGACGGCGGACGAGGAGATCGCCCGGCTGCGGAACCTCGGCGCGGGCTCCTTCCCCAGCCGTTCGTAGCCCCGGCCGGCGCGCACGCAGTACCCGCGGCACCGACCCGCAGCACCCGCACCACCGGCCCGCAGTGCCGCAACACCAGCAGTGCCCGCAGCACCCGCAACACCAGCAGCACTCGCAGTGCCCGCACCACCGGCCCGCAACACCCGCAACACCAGCAGTGCCCGCAGTGCCCCAACACCCGCCCCACCGGCCTCTCCCATCCCGGCGCCACGCCGGGACCCGGGCCCGTTCACGCACGTCACAGGGGGGACCCTTCATGCACATCATCCCCGCAAGGGCGCACCGCGCCCTGCTGCTCGCCCTCGGCGGCGCGCTGGCGGCGTCCGGCACGGCACCCGCCGCTGCCGCGCCGGCCGCCGACACCCCGCTCCCGCGCGACGGCATCTACCGCTCGCTGAAGGTCGACGAGCTCCCGGCCGCCTATGTGGTCCTCATCGACACCTCCAGCTCCATGCAGGACCGCGGCCCCGACGGCGCACCGCTCTACGCCACCGTCAAGCGCCGGCTGGACGCCTTCCTCAGGACCCTCACCCCCGCCGACGAGGTCGCGGTCGTCACCTTCGGCCGGGCCACGAGCGTCGTCCACCCGATGTCCCCCGTCCGGGAGAAGGGCGGCGGCAGCCTCTTCGCCAAGGGGCTCCCGGCCACCGCGACGGAATCGGCCAGCGACCACGGCTCCGCGCTGGAGGCGGCCGCCGAGCAGCTCAACCGCAGCACCGCCCCGGTCGGCGCGGTGCTGCTGCTCACCGACGGCGCCGTCAACGCGCCGGGCAGCCCGTACGAACGCCAGGGCACCCCCGCCTGGAAGCGCCTCAAGGAGCGCTACTCCGCGATGGGGACCAACCGGAAGATCATCGGATACGGGCTGCCGCTCGCCGAGGGCACCCGCGTCGGCGAGGTCCTCGGTGGCGCGTTCGGCAACCCGCGCATCCTGCCCGTGGACCCGGCGGCACTCGGCACACAGCTCGCCGACGCCAAGGACCAGGTGAGCGCGGAGAAGGCCGTGAACGTCCTCCGGACGGACGAGGGCAAGGGGGTGGCGGTCACCGTCGACGGCGAGGGGGTGCGTACACCCGGATCCGGCGCCGTCACCCTCGCGACGGGGGACGCCACGGGCGCCCGTTCCAGGACCGTTCGGGTCACGCTGACGTCGAAGACCCGGCACGTTCCGCTGCGGGTGACCCTGCGGGCGGCCGCCCGGCCGGGAGGACCGGCCGTGGACGTCGAAGGCGCCGGACGCCCCGTGCAGCTGGCACCGGGGGAGAGCCGCACGGTCGGACTGAGGCTGGCGTGGAACCAGGACCCCGAGTTCGCCCTGATCCCGGGGGCCCGTGACTTCCACGCGGGGCTGGACCTGCGGGCCGAGGTCTCCTCGCCGTGGACGCCCGCAGTTCGAAGCTCTCTGGGATACGCGAAGTTCACCACGGGCGGTCCGACCGTCACCGACGTGGACCTGGTCGGGACGGTCCCCGGCCGGGCCCCCGGCTGGTTCTACCCCTTGGTGCTCCTCGTCCTCCTGCTGGGCGGGGCGGCGGCGTGGCGTTCCCACAAGCGCCGCAACCCGGCGCTCTCGGGGGTGCTGACCGTCACCGATCTGCGGACCGGGAGCCGCCAGACCGTGGTGCTGCGCGGCCGGGAGGTCAGCAAGGACACGGACGCGGGCGACGTCCGGGCCCGGATCACCGTGCGCGGCCGCCACGAGGCCGGCCGGCTCGTGCTCGTCCTGAAGTGCGACCGCGAGGCACCGCGCCCGGGCGGTGAGCCGCTGCGCGACACCGGTACGTGCGAACTCGGCAAGTCCACGGTGCTGTGCGGGATCGGCTTCTCCCACGAGACCGCGAACCAGGCCGTCGTCCTGCAGTGAGCCCGTCGCATCCCGCCGCATTCCCGCCCCAGCCGCCCGAGGAGAGGACCCCGTCATGGTGAAGCCGCTGGACCCGGCCGTCGACCCGCCCGAGGCCGCGGGATTCCGGCTGCTCGGCAGACTGGGCACGGGCGGGTTCGGCACCGTCTACCTCGGCAGACCCTCGGGCGAGGAGCGCGGCCTCGACACCCTCGGGGCGGTGAAGCTGCTCAAGTCCGAGTTCACCGAGGACGCCCAGCATCTGCAGCGTTTCCACCAGGAGAGCAAGGCGCTCGACCGCTGCAAGGGCGCCCGCATCCCCGAACTGCTCGTCTTCGACTTCGGTGCGGGCCGGCAGCCCACCCTGGCGACGCGCTTCATCCCCGGCCTGTCCCTCTACCGGATCCTGGAGTCGCACGGGGGCGCACTGCCCCGCGACACGGTGCACTCCGTGGCCGCCGAGCTCGTCGACACCCTGAGCACCGCCCACAGCAAGGGACTTCTCCACCGGGACCTCCACCCCGGCAATGTGCTGATGACCCAGGACGGGCCCTGGATCATCGACTTCGGGCTGACCCGCATCCGGGGCCAGCGGGTGACGGTGAGCCTGGACACCGT
The DNA here is from genome assembly GCF_900103455.1 of Streptomyces wuyuanensis. Taxonomy (GTDB): domain Bacteria; phylum Actinomycetota; class Actinomycetes; order Streptomycetales; family Streptomycetaceae; genus Streptomyces; species Streptomyces wuyuanensis. Next base: position 86,458 of record NZ_FNHI01000005.1, read on the forward strand.
CATCGGCCATCCGCACTTCTGCGCCCCGGAACAGATCATGGGCCTGGCGAAGACGGTGAACGCCACCGACGTCTTCGGGATCGGCGCGATCGTGCTGTACGGACTGACCGGGCATCCGCCCTACACCGGGGAACGGGACGCCCGCGCCATGCTGCTGCGCCGGGTCTCGGGTGCCGCGCCCGACCTGTCGGGCCTGCCGGACGACCGGACGGGCCGGCTGGTCAGGGCCTGTCTGGCGGAGGATCCGGCCGACCGCCCGACCCTCGCGGAGGTGGCGGACGGCTTCGGCGAACCGGGCACCCTCCGGCTCCCGGGCGACGTCACCCGTACCCTGGCCGACTACCGCTCCGAGCTGAGGGAGCTGCTCACGGGAGCCGGCAACGGAGCCGACCTCACCGTCCCGTTCTGCCCCGGGCGGCGCAGCTGGAGCGCCGGCGCCGGCGAGTGGCCCCACCAGGTCGTGTCCACCGGCCACGGCAGCGTCGTGACCGCGGACGGCGGCGGCGACGTGCGCTGGCTCGACGCGGTCACCGGCCGGGAGCAGGTCAGGCACCGCGACTTCGCGGCCCCCGTCCGGTTGTGCGCGGAGGGCGCTCTGCTGCTGGTGTGCGACTCCGCCGGCCGGCTGGAGTCCTGGGACACGCGCGCCCGCACCCTCTGGTGGTCCGTCGCCGCCGGCAGCCTTCCGCACGCGCGGGTGCTGCTGCGCGGGCAGAGCGTGTTCCTCGGCGACGGCACGGGCCGGATCCACCACTTCGACGCCGTCACCCGCCGGGTCTGGTGGCGTACCGAACCGCTCACGGACTCCGCGGGCGACCCGGCGGAGCCGGTCGCGGCCGGTCCCCGGCACCTCTATCTGTCGGCCGGTCAGGGACGGGAACTCCTCGCGGTCGACGACGAGGAGGGCCGGGTCTGCTGGGACCGCGCCGTGCGGCTCCCCGCGCCCGCGCCGGCGGCCCCGCTGGCACTGGACGACGGGGTCGTGGTCGCCGACGGCGACGGCGGTCTGCGCTGTCTGGCCGCGGCCGACGGCGGCACGCTGTGGGAGGCCCGGCTCGGCGCGCCGGTGGTCGCCGCGCCCGTCCGCGTCGCCGACACGGTGATCGTCGGGGACACGGCGGGCACCGTGCACTGCCACAGCGCCAAGACCGGCGAGGAGATCTGGCGTGCCCAGTACGCCGACGGCGAGGAGTTCTTCTCGCTGTGCGCCGACGGGTCGGTCGTCTACGCGGGCGGCTGGCACGGCCGGCTGCATCTGCTGGACGCGGCGGACGGCTCCTCGCTGCAGAGCTTCGACCTTGGCGGCCAGATCCTCGCCACCGCCCACGCCCCCGACGCACGCACCGTCTACGCGGCCGCCTCCCACGGCACCCTGCACGCGCTCCCGGCGGCCGTCGGAGGGTCGGCGGGCGGAGCCCGTGCGCGGTAGACCGGCGTCCGGGCCGGTCCGGGTCCGGGCGGCGGCGTCCGCCGCGTACTCATCCTGCGAACTCCTGTTCGTGGCGCGGGGCGCGGCACGGCCCCGGATCGGCCGATGGTGGCACGGCTCGATGCGCCCTCCTCGCGCCGTGGTTGAGCCGGGCGGTGCGCGACTACGGTCGAGAAGTCGGACGGGCGCACAGCGTCGTGCGTCCCCGGATGAACCTCCGTTTCGAAGGTGGGACCTGTGAAGGCCATTCGTCGATTCACCGTCCGCCCCGTCCTCCCCGAACCCCTCGCCCCGCTCAGCGAGCTGGCCCGCAATCTGCGCTGGTCGTGGCATGCCCCGACACGGGAGCTGTTCCGCAGCGCCGATCCCGCCGGCTGGCGGGCGGCCGGCGGCGACCCGGTACGGCTGCTCGGATCGGTGACCGCGGGCCGGCTCGCCGAACTCGCCACCGACCCGGAGTTCCTGTTCCGCGTCTCGGAGACCGCCCGCGATCTGGACGGGTATCTGCGCGGACGGCGCTGGTACCAGGAGCAGTCCGCCGACGGGGCGCCGCTGCCCGCCGCCGTCGCGTACTTCTCGCCGGAGTTCGGCATCACCGCCGCGCTGCCGCAGTACTCGGGCGGGCTGGGCATACTCGCCGGCGACCATCTGAAGGCCGCCAGCGACCTGGGAGTCCCGCTGATCGGCGTCGGACTGCTCTACCGGCACGGCTACTTCCGCCAGTCGCTCTCCCGCGACGGCTGGCAGCAGGAGCACTATCCCGTCCTCGACCCCGACGAGCTTCCGCTGACCCTGCTCCGCGAGCCCGGCGGCAGCCCCGCGCAGGTCTCCCTCGACCTGCCGGGCGGCCGCTCGCTGCGGGCCCGCGTCTGGCAGGCGCAGGTCGGCCGCGTACCGCTGCTGCTGCTGGACTCGGACGTGGAGGAGAACGCACCGGGGGAGCGCGACGTCACCGACCGGCTGTACGGCGGAGGCAGCGAGCACCGGCTGCTCCAGGAGGTGCTCCTCGGCATCGGCGGAGTCCGCGCGGTCCGCGTGTACTGCCGGCTCACCGGCCATCCGGAGCCCGAGGTCTTCCACACGAACGAGGGACACGCCGGCTTCCAGGGGCTGGAACGGATCCGGGAACTCCTGCCGTACGGTCTCGACTTCGACGCCGCGCTGGAGGCCGTCAGGGCCGGGACCGTGTTCACGACGCACACCCCCGTCGCGGCCGGTATCGACCGGTTCGACCGCGAGCTGGTCGCCCGTCACTTCGGCGAGGGCGGCGAGCTGTCCGGGGTCGACGCGGGACGGGTGCTGCGGCTGGGCGTGGAGAGCTACCCCGGCGGTGACCCCGACGTCTTCAACATGGCCGTCATGGGGCTGCGCCTCGCCCAGCGCGCCAACGGCGTCTCCACGCTGCACGGCGCCGTGAGCCGCGAGATGTTCCGCGGTCTGTGGCCGGGTTTCGACACGGCGGAGGTCCCGATCACCTCGGTGACCAACGGGGTGCACGCACCGACCTGGGTGGCCCCCGAGGTGCTCGCCCTCGGCGACGACGTCGCGGCGGCCCCGGACGCCGACCTCTGGGAGCTGCGCCGCGCGCTGCGCGAGCAGTTGGTGCACGAGGTGCGGGAGCGGCTGTACGCCTCCTGGCGGCAGCGCGGCGCGGGGACGGCGGAGCTGGGCTGGATCGACGGGGTGCTGGACCCGGACGTGCTGACCATCGGTTTCGCCCGCCGCGTCCCCGCCTACAAGCGGCTCACCCTGATGCTGCGCGACCGGGAACGCCTGACGGAACTGCTGCTGCACCCGCGGCGGCCGGTGCAGATCGTCGTCGCCGGCAAGGCGCACCCCGCCGACGACGGCGGGAAGCGGCTGGTCCAGGAACTGGTGCGGTTCGCGGACGACCCGCGGGTCCGGCACCGGATCGTCTTCCTGCCCGACTACGGCATGGCGATGGCGCGCAAGGTCCTGCCGGGCTGCGACGTCTGGCTGAACAATCCGCTCCGGCCGCTGGAGGCCTGCGGCACCAGCGGGATGAAGGCCGCGCTCAACGGGGGCCTCAACCTGTCGGTGCTCGACGGCTGGTGGGACGAGTGGTACGAGCCGGACTTCGGATGGGCCGTGCCCACGGCCGACGGCACCGCCGCGCACGACCAGGACCGCCGCGACGACCTGGAGGCCGCCGCGCTCTACGGGCTGGTCGAGGAGCGCATCGCGCCGCTCTTCTACGACCGGGGCGCGGACGGGATCCCCGCACGCTGGACCGAGATGGTCCGGCGCACGCTCACCGCGCTGGGCCCGAAGGTGCTGGCGGACCGGATGGTGCGCGAGTACGTGGACCGGCTCTACGCCCCGGCCGCCCGAGCCCACCGGGTGCTCGCCCTGGAGCCCGGCGCGGCCGGTGAACTGGCCGCCTGGAAGGCCCGGGTGCGCGGCGCCTGGCCCGGTGTCTCGGTCGGTCATGTCGAGGCGGGGGCGGAACCGGGCGCGGCGGGCGCGGACCTGGGCGCGGCGGAGCTGGGCTCGACGCTGGCCCTGCGCGTCTGCGTCACCCTCGGCGCACTGCGGCCCGAGGACGTGGAGGTGCAGGCCGTCGCGGGCCGGGTCGACTCGGACGACGCGATCGCCGATGCCCAGACCTTCCCGCTGAAGCCGGCCGTCGGTGGCCCCGACACGTCCAGCCGGTGGATCTACGAGGGCCCCCTCGCCCTCGACCGCACCGGCCCGTTCGGCTACACGGTCCGGGTGCTGCCCGCGCACCCGCTGCTGCCGCACGGTGCGGATCCCGGTCTGGTGGCGTGGCCGACCGAGGTGACGGGCGAGGGGGCGGGGGTGCTGATGCGCTGAACTCCCGGCAGTCGGGCGGGGTTTCGTCCCCGGTGGCCGCCCGCGGCCGGTTGTGCCCGGTCGTGCGGCCACCGTACGCGGGACCGCCCGGGGGAGCGGGAGCTCCCCCGGGCGGTCCGGGCGGTGACGACCACGGGCCCGGCGGGCCCGCGGTGCCTACGGGAACGTCAGCTTGAAGTTGCTGATGTGACCGGTGTCGTAGCGGGCGACGTCCTGGACCCGCAGGTTCCAGGTGCCGTTGGCCACCTCGCTGGAGGCGTTCACGGTGTACGTGGCGATGACGTTGTCGGCGGAGTCGCTGCCGCTCGAGTTCTTCAGGCGGTAGGCCGTGCCGTCCGGGGCCACCAGGTCGATGACCAGGTCACCGCGCCAGGTGTGCTTGATGTCCACGTCGACCTTGAGGTTCGACGGGGCGTTGCCGGCGATGCCGGTGACCGCGACGGGGGAGTTGACGGTGCCGAGGTCCGGGATGTTCACGTCGCCGGTGTTCTCGAAGACCTTGCCGGGGCCGGGCTCGCCGCCGCCGGGCCGGGAGCCGACGTTGATGCCGGCCCAGGCGTCGGTCACGGCCTTGACCTCGGCGCTGTTCGCGCCGTACAGCTCCGTCGCGACCGCGAGCGTACCCGTACGGGCGCCCGCGTAGTTGGTCGTCGAGTTGAACTTCGTGGTCAGTGCCTTGAACCAGATCAGCGACGCCTTGTCGCGGCCGATGCCGGTGACCGGGAGGCCGTCCGAGGTCGGCGAGTCGTAGTTCACGCCGTTGATGGTCTTCGCGCCGCTGCCCTCGGAGAGCAGGTAGTACCAGTGGTTCGCCGGGCCGGACGAGTAGTGCACGTCGATGCCGCCGATGCCCGAGTACCAGGCGTCCTTGGACGCGCCGTCCTTGCTCGGCTTGTCCATGTAGCGCAGCGGGGTGCCGTCGCCGTTGATGTCGATCTTCTCGCCGACGAGGTAGTCGCCCTTGTCCTGGGCGTTGTTGGCGTGGAACTCGACGGCGGCGGCGAAGATGTCGGACGTCGCCTCGTTGAGGCCGCCGGACTCGCCGCTGTAGACGAGCTTGGCGGTGTTGGAGGTGACGCCGTGCGTCATCTCGTGCGCGGCGACGTCGATCGACGTCAGCGGCTTGGCGTTGCCGGCGCCGTCGCCGTACGTCATGCAGAAGCAGCTGTCCTGCCAGAACGCGTTGATGTAGTTGTTGCCGTAGTGGACCCGGGAGTACGCGCCGACGCCGTCGCCCCTGATGCCCGAGCGGCCGTGCACGTTCTTGTAGTAGTCCCAGGTCAGCGCCGCGCCGTAGTGCGCGTCGGCGCCGGCGGTCTCGGCGTTCTGCGGCGTGCCGTCGCCCCATGTGTCGTCGGGTCCGGAGAAGAGGGTGCCGGAGCCGGACGTGCCGCGGTTGAGGTTGTTGGTCTTGTGGTTGCCGCGGGTGGTGTCCGTCAGGGTGTACGACGGCGCGGTGCCCAGCGTCACCTGGCCGCTGTACATCGTGTTGCCCGTGCCCTCGTGGACCGCCTGCCACTCGTACAGCTTCTCGCCGGTGGCGGCGTCGGTGACGACGTGCAGCTCGTTGGGCGTGCCGTCGTGCTGGAGACCGCCGACGACGGTCTCGTACGCGAGCGTCGGCTTGCCCTCGGCCATCCAGACCACCTTGCGCGGGGCGCGGTCGGCGGCGGTGTCCTTCGAACCCTCGGAGCGTGCGGCGGCCACCGCCTGCCGCTCGGCGGCGGCCGGGGCGATGTCGGCGCTGGTGTCGATGTTCTTCAGCGCGGCCGTCGACGCCTTGCTGACGGACTCGGTCCGTCCGGCCTTCGTCTCGGCGACGACCAGGTCGCCACCGAGCACGGGCAGGCCCGCGTAGGTGCGCTCGTAGCGGGTGTGCGTGGTGCCGTCCCGGTCCTGGACGACATCGCGCACGACGAGCTTCTCCTGGGCGCCGAGGCCGAGTTCGGCCGCGGTCGCCGCCTTGGTGGCGTTGGCCTCGCGGAGCAGCTCCGCCCGCTGGGCGGGGGAGAGCTGCGCGGGCAGCGCGCCGGGGTCGGCCCCGGAGGCGGACTGCTGCTTGGGGGCGATCGGTGCGGCGTCGGGGGCCGCGGCGGCGGAGCCGGACTGGACTCCGACGGCCAGGAGGGCTGCGACTGCGAGCAGAGCGCCGGTCGCGGACGCGCGACGGCTGGGCGTGGGTCTCACGCGAACTCCTTCTGCGAGGGGGGTCGAAGACGGCTGGGTGGGCCGCCCGGCAGAGCTGAGGAGCATGTAGTGCGTGGATCGGTGGAAGAGTCGCAGGAGTGGACGGCTCCTGTCAGGAGCGCGTCAAGAGAATGGCCGGATTGCGTTCGTTGAGTGAAATGCCGTGTTCGTTAAGCGGACGTTTCGCCGGGCGTTCCGCCTGCGTCGTCCGGCGGCCGTGCCAGGCGGAATGCGACGGCACGGCGGGGATGCGGACTGAAGACATCCGGTTCGGGGACGGCGGAGGGCAGAGGGTACGCGCCACCCGTAGCGCGGACGCCCGGGCATGGCTCGTTCCCTACCGTGCGGCCGCCGCGCGGCGATCCGGGGCCCGTCCGCGCCGGCAACCGGTACGACTGCCTCCGGCCGTGCCCGGGCCCCGAGGTCGGGGCGTGAACCGTTCGGGGATTGTCTGAAAAGGCGTCAGCTGAACGGCCGAGCGGGAGGCGGCGAGGGGGAGCCGCCGGTCGGCGGGCCCGAGCGCCAGGGGGCGGAGGGTGCTCCGCCCCGGCCGTCCGGGAGGTCAGTCGGCACTCCGGGGGTCGAGCCACAGCGCCTCGGCGAGCGCGCACAGTTCACCGTCCGCCGTGGCCACCGCCACGCCCATCGTGTGCTTGCGCCCGGACTCGGACAGCAGCCAGGCGTAGGAGACGTACGGTTCGCCCGTGCGCACTGGACGCAGCAGGCTGCCGGTGAGGGATGCCGTGACGGCGCCGGCCCGCTGGGTCCCGAGCGTCCGGCCCGCCCAGTTGCCCGGGCAGTCCAGGGCGCCCCACACCAACTCGGGCGGGAGCAGGCCGTCCGGACCGGCGAGCGCGGGCGAGGGGACCCATCCCGCGGCGACGAGCGCACGGCCCGGCACCGGCCCGCAGTGCAGACGCAGCCCGCGCTCCGGCGTACGGTCCATCCCGCAGCCGAAGCAGTCGACCAGTCCCGACGGCGGGGCCGCCCGCACGGCGTCGGCCGCGGCCGAGGACTCGTCCCAGCCGGGCGCGGCAGGTGCGTCGAGCAGCAGTTCGGCGGGCCGTGCCGTGGCCAGCGGCCGCTCCCGTTCGCCCAGTTCGGCACCGCCGTCCGCGGTCCCGGCCATACGCACGGGGACGCCCGGTGGCACCGGTCCGCGGAAGTCCACCCGAACCGTCCCGGCTCCGGTGTGCTCCGCGAGCACGCCCGCCACATAGCCGCCGAAGGCCACCCCGGGATACCCCGTGTACAGCGGCGGCACCACGATCGTGTCACCCGTCGTCATGATGCCAGTCCACCACACGGCTCGGCGCGGACGACCGGGAGGCCCCGGCGGACCAGGGCTCCGGGGCCCGGTGGACGGCATAGGCCGGGCACCGGCGGACCGCCGTCCGGGAGCCGGCGCGCGAGACGCGATCGCTCCACCCCTCGGCGAACCGGCTGCGCGCCCGCTTCGACGGTGCCCTTCCGGGCAGGGTGAGGGGTGCGCCCGGCCGTCGCCTCCGCGGTCGGGGCGCGGCGGCCGGCAGTGCCCGGTCACCCCGGGCGCGAAGCGGTGTCCCGCGTCCTCCACCCGTACGTCCGGCCCCGCGGTGCGGGCGGAGTCCGCCGAACAGGCCATCGCGTCCCGCGGGGCAGCCCGGCCGGACCGGTGGCCGGAGGTTGCCGTCACCGCACCCGCGGTCGCGGGTCCTCCGCCCGACCTGCGGCCGGGGCTGCTCCGGCGGACCGGACGGGAGCCGCCCGTCCGGTCGGCGGCCCCGGCGTCAGACCAGGCTCTCGCGCCAGGCCCGGTGCAGCCCCGCGAAGCGGCCCGTGCCGTCGATGAGGGCGGCCGGCGTGCCGTCCTCGACGATCCGGCCGTGTTCCATCACCAGGACCCGGTCGGCGATCTCCACCGTCGACAGGCGGTGGGCGATGACGATCGCCGTACGCCCGCGCAGCACCGTGTCCATGGCCCGCTGCACCGCACGCTCACCGGGGATGTCCAGCGAGCTGGTCGCCTCGTCGAGGATCAGCACCGCAGGGTCGGCCAGCAGCGCGCGGGCGAAGGCGACGAGCTGGCGCTGGCCCGCCGAGATCCGGCCACCGCGCTTGCGCACGTCCGTGTCGTAGCCCTCCGGCAGACCGCTGATGAAGTCGTGCGCACCGATGGCCTTCGCGGCGCGCTCGATCTCCTCACGCGTCGCGTCCGGCCGGCCGATGGCGATGTTCTCCGCGACCGTGCCGGAGAACAGGAACGCCTCCTGGGTCACCATCACCACCCCGCGCCGCAGTTCGGGCACCGGCAGATCGCGCAGGTCGGTCCCGTCGAGCAGGACCCGCCCCTCCGTCGGGTCGTAGAACCGGGCCAGCAGCTTCGCGAGCGTGGACTTGCCCGCTCCGGTCGAGCCGACGACGGCCACCGTCTGGCCTGCGGGGATCGTCAGGTCGAAGCGCGGAAGGACCTCGCCGCCCGTGCGGTAGGCGAAGCGGACCTCCTCGAAGACCACCTCCCGGCCGGGACCCGAGGCACCGGAGCGCTCCGGCAGCCCCACGGGACGTGCGGGTTCCGGCACGGAGGGCGTCTGGGCGAGCAGCCCCGCGATCTTCTGCAGCGACGCGGCCGCCGACTCGTACGAGTTGAGGAACATGCCGAGCCGGTCGATCGGGTCGTACAGCCGCCGCAGGTAGAGCACAGCGGCCGCCAGCACACCGAGGGCCAGCGTCCCCTCCGTCACCCGGTAAGCGCCCCACAGCACGATTCCCGCCACCGCGGTGTTGGCCACGAGCCGGGACCCCACGACATAGCGGGCCATCTCCAGCAGAGAGTCCCCGTTGCTGCGGGCGTGCCGGTCGTTCAGGGCGCCGAAGCGCTCGTCGTTCGCCCGCTCCCGGCGGAAGGCGCGTACCGGCCGGATGCCGTTCATCGTCTCCGCGAACTTCACGATGACGGAGGCGATCGCGGTGGACCGCTCGGCGAACACCACCGCGGCGCGCCGCCGGTAGAGCCGTACGAGCAGGTACAGCGGGACGAAGCTGAGCACGGCGAGACCACCGATGCCGAGGTCCAGCCAGAGCAGCATCGCCGAGATGTAGACGAACGACAGGACCACCGCGAGGAGCTCCTGGAGTCCCTCGCTGAGGAGTTCCCGCAGCGACTCGACGTCGGTGGTGGAGCGGGAGATCAGCCGGCCCGAGGTGTAGCGCTCGTGGAAGTCCAGACTCAGCGACTGGGCATGCCGGAAGATCCGGCCCCGCAGATCGAGCAGGGCCGCCTGGTTGACCTGGGCCGACGCGCGGATGAAGGCGTACTGGAACGCGCCGGACCCGAGCGCGCACACGGCGTACCCGGCGCCGACCACGACCAGCGGCCCGTGGTCGCCGTCACGCAGCGCGGGCACGCCGCTGTCGATGGCGAACGCGACGAGCAGCGGGCCGGCCTGTGCCGCGGCCTGCTGAAGGAGCAGCAGCACCGCGGCGACGACGACCCGTGCCCGCAGAGGCGCCAGCAGTGAACGCAGCAGGGCGCCGGTGGCACCGTCGGGCGCGGGCAGGGCGTCCCGGTCGAAGGGATCGCCGCCCGCGTCCGTGCCCTTCGGCTCCGCGCCCGACGGCGCGGGCCCGTCCGGGTCCGCGCCCCGGGAGTCCGTGCCGCCGGTATCCCTGCCTCCGGGGCCCGTGCCTTCCGCGTCCGGTCCCGGCGCCCCGGGGCCGCCGGGGACGGCGCCGGACGTGGCGTCCCCGGCGTCGGGCTGTGGCGTCGTGGCCGTCGATGACGTCATCGGTGTCGCTCCTCGGCATGAGCGCCCGACATCAGCCAGGCGTACTCGGCGTTGTCCCGCAGCAGTTCGTGGTGCGTGCCGACGGCCGCGACCCGGCCGTCCGACAGCAGCGCCACCCGGTCCGCGAGCAGCACGGTGGACGGCCGATGCGCCACGACCAGGGCGGTGGTGTCCTGGAGGACCCGGCGCAGTGCGGCCTCCACGAGGGCCTCCGTGTGCACGTCGAGCGCCGACAGCGGGTCGTCGAGCACCAGGAAGCGCGGCTTCCCGACCACCGCACGGGCGAGGGCGAGCCGCTGCCGCTGACCTCCGGAGAGGCTGAGGCCCTGCTCGCCGACCTGGGTGCCGAAGCCCTGCGGCAGCGTGTCGACGAAGCCCGCCTGGGCCACGTCCAGCGCCCGCCGTACCTGCTCGTCATCGGCGTGCTCCGCGCCCATCCGCACGTTCTCGCCGACGCTCGCCGAGAACAGCGTCGGCTCCTCGAACGCCATCGACACCAGGGTGCGCAGCTCCTCGCGCGGCATGGCGGCGATGTCCCGCCCGTCCAGCGTGATGCGCCCGGCGGTCAGTTCGTACAGCCGCGGTACGAGCGCGGTGAGCGTCGTCTTGCCGCTGCCCGTGCCGCCGACGAGGGCCATCGTCTCCCCGGGCCGGATGTGCAGATCGATGTCCTTCAGAACCGGTTCCGTGTCCTCGGACGCGTCGGGGTAGCGGAAGCGGACGGCCTCGAACCGCAGCCCGTGCCGCTCACCGGCCCGTTCCGACCCCTCCGCGGCCGCGGCGATGGTGGTCGGCGGGGGTGCGGCCGGGACGGGGCCGCCCTCGTGGCGCTCGGTCCCGCGCACGGTCTCCCGCCTCACGTCCCGCTCGTCCTCGGCGTCCAGGACCTCGAAGTAGCGGTCCGTCGCCGTCGCCGCCTCCTGGCTCATGGCGAGCAGGAAGCCCATCGCGTCCACCGGCCAGCGCAGCGCGAGCGCCGTGGAGAGGAAGGCGACGAGCGTGCCCGCCGACAGGGTGCCGTCGGCGACCTGCATCGTGCCGAGCACCAGCGCGGCGCCGATGGCCAGCTCCGGGACGGTCATGATGACGCCGAAGATGCCCGCCAGCAGCCGGGCCTTGACCAGCTCGGTCCCGCGCAGCCGCTCGGACAGTGCCCGGAAGGTCGCCGCCTGGCTGCGGTGGCGTCCGAAGCCCTTGATGATGCGGATGCCGAGGACGCTCTCCTCGACGACGGTCGTCAGATCGCCCACCTGGTCCTGCGCCGTCCGCGCCACCGACGAGTACCGCGCCTCGAACCGGGCGATGAGGAACACCAGCGGGACGACCGGGGCCAGCAGCACCAGACCCAGCGTCCACTGCTGGGCCAGCAGGATGCCCGCGCCGACGAGGATGGTCACGCCGTTGACGAGCAGGAACGTCAGGGGGAACGCGAGGAACATCCGCACCAGCATCAGGTCCGTCGTCCCGCGGGACAGCAGTTGCCCCGACGCCCACCGGTCGTGGAAGGCCACGGGCAGCCGCTGGAGGTGCCGGAAGAGATCCGCTCGCATCGCCGCCTCCACCCCGGCCAGCGGACGGGCCACCAGCCAGCGCCGGAAGCCGAACAGCACCGCCTCCGCGACCCCGAGCAGCAGCAGGTAGAGAGCCCCGAGCCACACCCCGCCCACGTCCCGGTCGGCGACCGGGCCGTCCACCATCCACTTCAGGACGAGCGGGATCACGAGGCTCAGACAGGAGGCGACGATCGCGACGAACGCGGCCGTGAACAGACGAGTCCTGACCGGTCGTACGTACGGCCACAGCCGCAGCAGTGAGCGGACGGCGGACCGGTCGGGCTGGGTGGCTTCAGCTGTGGTGGACATCAGGAGCGAGCCTACGGTTCACCACTGACAAGGCCCACCGAGTTTTCCCGCCCTCCCGCCCCGCCGCCCACCCCTCCCCGTCCGCCCCCGCCGCGCGCGAAGTCGTAGCCGGCCGTCAACCGATCGGCGGATGCGCCTTCGAGCCCGTCGGGCGATGCCGCACCCGGACGCCGCCCGGCACCCTCGTACCCATGGCGATCGTGGAAGTGGACGGACTGCGCAAGTCCTACGGCGGCCGGCCGGCCGTGGACGGGCTGACCTTCCGGGTCGAGGAGGGCGAGATCTTCGGGATCCTCGGGCCCAACGGCGCCGGCAAGACCACGGCCGTCGAATGCGTCGAAGGACTCCGGACCCCCGACGAGGGCACCGTCCGCGTCGCCGGGCTCGACCCGGTGGCCGACCACGACGGAGTGACGCGCATCCTCGGGGCCCAGCTCCAGGAGAGCGAGCTCCAGGCGAAGCTGACGGTCCGCGAGGCACTGGAACTGTACGCCGCCTTCTACCCGCGGCCTGCCGACTGGCGGCCCCTCGCCGAACGGCTCGGTCTCACCGGGAAGCTCGGCACCCGCTTCGCCGGGCTGTCCGGCGGCCAGAAGCAGCGGCTCTTCATCGCCCTGGCCCTCGTCGGCAACCCCCGTGTCGTCGTGCTCGACGAGCTCACCACCGGTCTCGACCCACGCGCCCGCCGCGACACCTGGAGCCTGATCGAGGACGTCCGGGCCCGCGGTGTGACCGTTCTCCTCGTCACCCACTTCATGGAGGAGGCCCAGCGGCTCTGCGACCGCATCGCCGTCGTCGACAAGGGCAGGATCGCCGCGCTCGACACTCCCTCGGGGCTGATCCGCCGGGCCGGCGGTGCCACCGTCATCACCTTCACCCCGTCACAGCCGCTCGCCGAGGGCGAACTGGCCGGGCTTCCCGGAGCCGTGCTCGCCGAGGACCGGGACGGCCGGGTCGTCATCCACGGCACCGACGACACCGTCAACGCCGTCATCACGCTCCTCGCGCGCCACCGGATCACCGCCCACCAGCTCCGCGTCACCGAGGCCACCCTCGACGACGCCTTCCTCGACCTCACGGAAGAGCAGGTCTGACATGCCGTCCCCCGCAGCCGCCGTTCTGAGGACCGAGTCGCGCCTGTTCGCCCGCGAGCCCGGCAGCCTCTTCTGGATCCTCGTCTTCCCCTCCGTCCTGCTGCTGATCATCGGCCTCGTGCCGTCCTTCCGCGTGGTGTCCGACGAGCTCGGCGGCCGCCGCGTCGTCGACCTCTACGTGCCCGTCGCCGTACTGCTCGGCCTGATCATGGCGGGGCTCCAGGCCATGCCGCCCGTCCTCACCGGCTACCGGGAACGGGGCGTCCTGCGCCGGATGGCGACCACACCGGTACGCCCCGCCGCGCTGCTCACCGCCCAGCTCGTCCTGCACGGAGCCGCCGCCCTGGTGTCGGCGCTGCTCGCCGTCGCCGTCGGCCGGATCGCCTACGGGGTCGAACTGCCGGAGCAGCCCGCCGGCTACCTCCTCGCCCTCCTCCTCACCACGGCCGCGGCGCTCGCGCTCGGCGCCACGGTGTGCGCGGTGTCCCGTACCCAGAAGATCGCGACGGCGATCGGCTCGGCCGTGTTCTTCCCGGCGATGTTCACCGCCGGGGTGTGGGTGCCGGTGCAGGCGATGCCGGAAGCACTGCGGCGCATCGTCGAACTCACCCCCTTCGGGGCCGCGTCCGAGGCGCTGGACCGTGCCGCGGCGGGCGGCTGGCCGGGCTGGGCCGCCGTCGGGGTCACCGCGCTGTGGACGGCTCTGCTGACCGCCGCCGCGGTCCGCTGGTTCCGCTGGGAGTGACCCCGCGGCGGCCCGCGGGGCACACTGGGCGCATGACCGCCGCCGAACAGCGCTGGGAGCAGTTCTTCCGGTACGGCCCCTACATCCTGCTCGGCCTCTCCTCCTCCCTCGCGGCCGCCACCGCACGGCCGTTGATGACGCGGACCGAGCTGTACGCGGCGGCGGCCGTGCTGCCGGTGGCGCTCCTCCACGAGGTGTGGTGGAGCCGCACCCGGGACGGGCTGCCGGAGTTCGCCCCGGCCGGCCGGATCCACTACGCGGTCCGTACCGTCCTCGCCGCGGTCCTCACCTGGTTCAACCCCTTCTTCGCCGTCTACGCCGTCCTCGGCTACTTCGACGCCGGAGTCCTGCTGCCGCGCCGCTGGGTCTACGCCGGGCTGGTCGCCACCGCCGTGACGATGGCCGGTTCCCAGTCCGGCGGGCTGCCGCCGGCGTCGGCCACGAACTGGGTCGCGTTCGGCGCGCTGTTCCTCCTCAACGCGTTCCTCGCCCTCGTCTTCGCCCGGATCGCCGTCGAGGAGGCCGAGGCCGCGAGGCGGAAGGCCGCCACGATCGCCGAACTGGAGCGGGCCAACGCCCGTCTGGAACAGGCCCTGGAGGAGAACGCGGGTCTGCACGCCCAGCTCGTCGTCCAGGCGCGGGAGGCCGGTGTGGCCGACGAGCGCCGCCGGCTCGCCGCGGAGATCCACGACACCATCGCCCAGGGCCTGACCGGCATCATCGCCCAGCTCCAGGTGGTCACCGGCACCGACGACCCGCAGGTGGCACGCACCCACGCGGGGCGGGCAGCCGCTCTCGCGCGCCACAGCCTGGGCGAGGCGCGGCGATCGGTGCAGAACCTCGCGCCGTCCGCCCTCGCCCACGACGAGCTGCCCCGGGCGCTGGAGAAGACCGTCGACGAGTGGTCCGGGCGCAGCGGCGTGACGGCCCTGTTCACCGTCACCGGGACCGTGGAGCCGCTGCACGACGAGGTCGCGGCCACCCTGCTGCGGATAGCCCAGGAGGCCCTCGCCAACACCGCCCGGCACGCCGCCGCCGGACGTGCCGGGGTGACCCTGTCCTACATGGGCGACGAAGTGACGCTCGACGTCCGCGACGACGGGCGGGGCTTCGACCCCCAGGCCCTGTCCGCCCGCACCCGCACCAACGGCTTCGGCCTGGACGGCATGCGCCACCGGGCGGCCCGGATCGCCGGCACGGTGTCCGTCGAGTCCGAACCGGGCGGCGGCACGGCGGTGTCGGCTCGCGTACCGTTGGTGCGCCATGGCTGAGCCCACCATCTCCGTGCTGATCGTCGACGACCATCCCGTCGTACGGGACGGGCTGCGCGGCATGTTCGAGTCGGCCGCCGGCTTCTCGGTGCTCGGCGAGGCGGCCGACGGCGTCGAGGGGGTCGCGCTGGCCGAGCGGCTGGATCCCGACGTCGTGCTGATGGACCTGCGCATGCCGGGCGGCGGCGGGGTGGAGGCCATCGCCGAACTGGCCAGGCGCGGCTCCCGCACCAAGGTCCTCGTCCTCACCACCTACGACACCGACGCGGACACGCTGCCCGCGATCGAGGCGGGGGCGACCGGCTACCTCCTCAAGGACGCCCCGCGCGAGGAGCTGTTCACGGCGGTCCGGGCCGCCGCCGAGGGCCGTACCGTGCTGTCCCCGGCGGTCGCGTCCCGGCTGGTCTCCCGGGTCCGCAACCCGGCGCCGCGCGACGAACCGCTCAGCGCCCGTGAGCGCGAGGTGCTGGTCCTGGTCGCCCGGGGCACCTCGAACCGGGAGATCGCCGCCGAGCTGTTCGTCAGCGAGGCCACGGTGAAGACCCACCTCACCCACATCTACGGCAAGCTCGCGGTCAGGGACCGGGCGTCGGCGGTGGCGGCGGCGTACGACCGCGGCATCCTCGGCTGACCGCGCAGGCGCGGCGTACGACCTCCCGGACGAGTGCCACCGCCGCCCGCCCGGCGACGGAACGCGGATCGCCGGGGCGCGCGGGCGCCCGGCGGGCGGTGACGTGCCCGCCCGGTGGCGTCAGTCCCCGTCGCGCACCCGCAGCAGCAGCACCGACCGCTCCGGCACCGTCACCCGCTCCCCGCCCCGGTACACCGTCCCCGGCGCCGCCGACTGGTCCTCCAGCGAGGTGTCGACGACCAGTTCGTACTCCTCTGCCCACGGCGGCCCCGGTAGCTGGAAGGACGTCGGGCGGCCGGCCGCGTGCAGGATCGTCAGGAAGCTGTCGTCGGTGACCTGCGCGCCCCGGGCGTCCCGGCCCGGGATGTCCCGGCCGGACAGGAAGAGCGCCAGCGTGGAGGAAGGGGCGTACCAGTCCTGCTCGGTCATCTCCGTGCCCCGCGTCGTGAACCAGGCCAGGTCGCGCAGCCCGTCGGCGGTCTGCGGCCGGCCGGAGAAGAACGCCCGGCGCCGCAGCACCGGGTGCGCGCCGCGCAGCGCGAGCAGCCGGGAGGTGAGGGCCAGCAGCCCGCGCGGCCCCGGGCGGTCCGGCAGCGACCAGTCGAGCCAGCCGATCTCGTTGTCCTGGCAGTAGGCGTTGTTGTTGCCGCCCTGCGTCCGGCCCATCTCGTCGCCGGCCACCAGCATCGGGACGCCCGTGGAGAGCAGCAGGGTGGTGAGCAGATTGCGGATCTGCCGGCGGCGCAGCGCGTTGACCGCGGGGTCGTCCGTCTCGCCCTCGACGCCGCAGTTCCAGGCGCGGTTGTCGTTCGTGCCGTCCCGGTTGCCCTCGCCGTTCGCCTCGTTGTGCTTGCGCTCGTAACTGACCAGGTCGCGCAGCGTGAAGCCGTCGTGGGCGGTGACGAAATTGACCGAGGCGTACGGCCTCCGGCCGCCCCAGGCGTACAGGTCGCTGGAGCCGGACACCCGGTAGCCCAGGTCCCGCAGATCGGGCAGCGCACCGCGCCAGAAGTCCCGCACCGCGTCCCGGTAGCGGTCGTTCCACTCCGTCCACAGGGGTGGGAACGCGCCGACCTGGTAGCCGCCGTTCCCGACGTCCCACGGTTCGGCGATCAGCTTCACCCGGCGCAGCACCGGGTCCTGGGCGATCACGGCGAGGAACGGGGACAGCATGTCGACGTCGTGCATCGAGCGGGCGAGGGCCGCCGCCAGATCGAAGCGGAAGCCGTCGACGCCCATCTCCGTGACCCAGTAACGCAGCGAGTCGGTGATCAGCCGCAGCACCTGCGGCTGGACCACGTGCAGCGTGTTGCCGCAGCCGGTGTAGTCGGCGTACCGGCGTGCGTCGGGCTGGAGCCGGTAGTAGCCGCGGTTGTCGACGCCCTTGAGGCTGAGCGTCGGGCCCAGCTCGCCCGCCTCCGCGGTGTGGTTGTAGACCACGTCGAGGATGACCTCGATGCCGGCCTCGTGCAGGGCGCGCACCATCCGTTTGAACTCGCCGACCTGCTGCCCTCCCGTGCCGGAGGCGCTGTAGCCGGCGTGGGGCGCGAAGTAGCCGATCGAGTTGTAGCCCCAGTGGTTGCGCAGGCCCCGCCGCAGCAGATGGTCCTCGTGCGCGAACTGGTGCACCGGCAGCAGTTCGACGGCCGTCACCCCGAGCCGTACGAGGTGGCCGATCGCCGCCGGGTGCGCGAGGCCCGCGTAGGTGCCGCGCAGTTCCGGCGGGATCCCGGGGTGCAGCTTGGTGAAGCCGCGCACGTGCAGCTCGTAGATGACGGAGTCCGCCCACGGCGTCTTCGGCCGCCGGTCGTCGGCCCACTCGTCGTCCGGGGCGTCGTCGTGGACGACGACGCCCTTCGGGACGTACGGGGCCGAGTCGCGGTCGTCGCGCACGGTGTCCGCGACGTGCTGCTGCGGCCAGTCGCGGACGTGCCCGTAGACCTCGGGCGGCAGCGCGTACTCCCCGTCGACCGCCCGGGCGTACGGGTCGAGCAGCAGCTTCGCCGGGTTCCAGCGTGCGCCCGTCCACGGGTCCCAGCGGCCGTGCACCCGGAAGCCGTAGCGCTGCCCCGGGCCGACGCCGGGCACGAAGCCGTGCCGGATCTCGTGGGTGAGCTCGGTCAGCGGCAGGCGGACCTCCGCTCCCGACTCGTCGAAGAGGCAGAGGTCCACGGCCTCGGCGCCGCCCGCCCACAGGGCGAAGTTGGTGCCCGCGACGCCGTCGGGACCCACCCGGTAGCGGGCGCCCAGCGGGGTCGGGGCCCCCGGCCAGACCGGGGGCCCCGAGCCGTCCGCTGTCCTCGGCCGTCCGTTCAGGGCCGGGCGCGGCCCCGCGGCGGGAAGAGGCCGCTCCCCTTCCCGTACCGCCTCCTGCTCGGCTGCGCTCGACACCTGTCGGCCTCCCGCGGCTCGTCGGGCCCGCACGGCTCCCGCTCACGGCGTCCCGGCCGTGGCTTCCCGCGCGTGGTCCTCCCACCATTTCTGCCCGACGCCGCGCTGCTCCCAACATGACCCGCGCCGACGTTTCCCCAGGAGGGTGGCCGTCGTTGGGCGGGACGTGCTGTGTCTCTGCGACCCCACGAGGTGGACTCTGTGAGCAACGCGGTGAGGCGGACGAGGGCCACGCTGGCCGTCGCCGTGCTGTGGACGGGACTGCTGGCCGGGCTGACCGGCTGCACCGGCGGAACCGGGAGCACCGGCGGCGATCCGGTCGCCGGCGACGACAAACCCCGGGCGGCGCCCGGCGACACCATCCGGATCACGCCCGCGGACGGGGCCGGGGCCGTGCCCGCGGACGGCAGGCTCGAAGTGGCGGTGGCGAGCGGGCGGCTGGAGCGGGTCAAGGTCACCCGGATCGAGAACGCGCAGCCCGCCGACGTCCCGGGCACGGTCACCCCGGACGGTCTGACCTGGCGTCCGAAGCCGGGCACCCGCCTCGCGCTGGCGGCCAAGTACAGCGTCGACGCGGTGGCGCTCGACGCCCACGGCCGCCGTTCGGCGCGGCACACGACCTTCACCACCGTCGTGCCCGACCACCGGTTCATCGGCTACTTCACCCCGGAGAACCGCTCCACGGTGGGCATCGGGATGATCGTGTCATTCGACTTCAACCGCGGCATCAGGAACCGTGCGGCCGTCGAGCGGGCCATCCGCATCACCTCCGTTCCGCCCGTGGAGGTCGTGGGCCACTGGTTCGACGCCGAGCGGCTCGACTTCCGCCCCCGCGAGTACTGGAAGCCGGGTACCAAGGTCACCGTCGACATGCGGTTGCGCGACGTCGAGGGCGCGGCCGGGGTGTACGGCATCCAGAGCAAGACCGTCCGCTTCACGGTGGGCAGGTCCCAGATCTCCCTGGTCGACGCCCGGGAGCGGACGATGGAGGTGCGCCGCGACGGCCGGCTGCTGACGACGCTTCCGGTCACCACGGGAGGCAGGAAGACCCGGACGTACAACGGCAGGATGGTCGTCAGCGAGATGCTCGACGTCACCCGCATGAACGGCGCCACGGTCGGCTTCACCGACGACGACGGCAAGAGCGAGTACGACATCAAGGACGTGCCGCACGCCATGCGGCTCACCACGTCGGGAACCTTCCTGCACGGCAACTACTGGGCCGATCCGGCGGTCTTCGGCATGCGCAACGTCAGCCACGGCTGCATCGGGCTGCGCGACGAGAAGGGCGGCAGCCAGGACTCCCCGGCGGGCTGGTTCTTCGACCGGACGCTCGTCGGGGACGTGGTGGAAGTGGTCAACTCCCCGGACCGGACGGTCGACCCGTGGAACGGGCTGAGCGGCTGGAACATGGGCTGGAAGGAGTGGAAGGCCGGTTCCGCACTCCACTGAGCAGCCCCTCCCGCATGACCTGCACGTCCACCGGGCAGATTTGCGACTGAACGGTGACATTTGCGAGAAGCCCCAGCGACCTGCGGTGTGATTATCTATCGCAGTGCGCGCCGTTCGAGCGCGTGGGGGTGCGGGCCTTGGCGGGGCCAGGCCGTGCGAGGGGAGACAACTGATCGTGAACGGGCAGCCGATATCGGGGGCATCGGTCCGGACGGGCCGGCGACGCGGGCGCACCGCGCTGCCGGCCCTCGCCATGGGCGCGCTGCTGCTGCTGGTGTCCGCCTGCGGTGGCGGCGACTCCGACGGTGCGAGCGGTGGCGACAAGGGCGCCAAGGACGGCGGCAAGGTCGGCACGGCCGCATCGCAGGCGGTCGTGACCATCGCGCCCAAGGACGGGGCGAAATCGGTCGCCACGAGCGGTGCGCTCAAGGTGACGGCCGACAAGGGCAAGCTGACCGAGGTCGCCGTCAAGGACGACAAGGGCAACGCCGTCGAGGGGAAGATCGCCGCCGGCGGCGCGAGCTGGGAGCCGGTGCAGCACCTCGCCTCGGCGACCAAGTACAAGGTGCACGCGGTCGCCAAGGACTCCGAGGGCCGTGAGTCCGCGAAGGACACGACCTTCACCACGCTCGTCCCCAAGAACACCTTCGTGGGCCACTACACCCCCGAGAACGGCTCCACGGTCGGCGTCGGCATGCCCGTCTCCATCAACTTCACCCGCGGTATCACCAACCCCGAGGCCGTCGAGAAGGCCATCAAGGTGACCGCCGAGCCGTCGGTGCCGATCGAGGGCCACTGGTTCGGCAACGACCGCCTGGACTTCCGCCCCGAGAAGTACTGGGCGGCGGGCACCAAGGTGACGGTCCGGCTCAACCTGGACGGCGTCGAGGGCCGGCCCGGTGTGTACGGCAAGCAGGCGAAGACGGTCTCCTTCACCATCGGCCGCAGCCAGGTCTCCACGGTCGACGCCAAGGCCCACACCATGAAGGTCGTGCGCGACGGCAAGCTCGTGAAGACGATCCCGATCACCGCGGGCGCCCCGTCGACCACGACGTACAACGGTCAGATGGTCATCAGCGAGAAGTACAAGGTGACGCGGATGAACGGCGCCACCGTGGGCTTCGGCGGCGAGTACGACATCAAGGACGTGCCGCACGCGATGCGCCTGTCGACGTCCGGCACGTTCATGCACGGCAACTACTGGGCCTCCCGCGGCACCTTCGGCTCGGCGAACGTCAGCCACGGCTGCGTCGGCCTGCGTGACGTGCGCGGCGCCTACGACAGCGGTACGCCCGCGGCCTGGATGTTCAACAACTCGATCATCGGCGACGTGGTGGTCGTGAAGAACTCCAAGGACAAGCAGATCGCCCCGGACAACGGCCTGAACGGCTGGAACATGTCCTGGGCGGAGTGGACCAAGTAGTCACGCGACGACACGAAGAGGGCCCGGCGCTGTGACGGACAGCACCGGGCCCCTCGGCGTTAACGGGGGCTAACCTCCCCGTATGACAGTCACTCTCGAAGTCTCCGAAGGCGTCGGCACCATCCGCCTGGACCGCCCCCCGATGAACGCCCTGGACATCGCCACCCAGGACCGGCTGCGCGAACTCGCCGCCGAGGCGACCGACCGCGACGACGTGCGGGCCGTGATCCTCTACGGCGGGGAGAAGGTGTTCGCGGCGGGCGCGGACATCAAGGAGATGCAGGTGATGGACCACACCGCGATGGTGAAGCGGTCGAAGGCCCTGCAGGACTCGTTCACCGCCGTCGCCCGGATTCCCAAGCCCGTCGTCGCGGCCGTGACCGGCTACGCCCTGGGCGGCGGCTGTGAGCTGGCGCTGTGCGCCGACTACCGGATCGCGGCGGACAACGCCAGGCTGGGCCAGCCGGAGATCCTGCTCGGCCTGATCCCGGGAGCGGGCGGCACCCAGCGGCTGGCCCGGCTGGTGGGTCCGTCCAAGGCCAAGGACCTCATCTTCACCGGCCGCCATGTGAAGGCGGAGGAGGCGCTGGCCATCGGTCTGGTCGACCGCGTCGTACCGGCCGCCGAGGTCTACGAGCAGGCGCACGCCTGGGCCGCGAAGCTGGCCCAGGGGCCGGCGCTGGCCCTGCGGGCCGCCAAGGAGTCCGTCGACGCCGGACTCGAGACGGACATCGACACCGGTCTCTCGATCGAACGGAACTGGTTCGCGGGCCTGTTCGCGACCGAGGACCGCGAGCGGGGCATGCGCAGCTTCGTCGAGGAGGGCCCGGGCAAGGCCAAGTTCGTCTGAACCGCCCAGCGGGACCCGGGGCTGGGCACCGGTACCCCTTGCGTCAACTTGGCGACCGCCTTAATCGAACCTTAAAGGAACCTTAAGGCGTGGTCCGCCGCTGCTGTTGGCGATCATTCGTAAGCGGTGCGTCATCGCTGGTCAGTTGGGCTACGAAGACCCTCTGAATGCCGTAGGCATATGCCAAATTGGCACCCCGGGGCGCTGCTCCCCGGGGTGCCGATTCCTCCGGAACGGTCACGGGACGCCCGTCGGGCGGCCATGATGGGGGCATGGCGGGGCTGGAAGGTGTGGAGCAACCGCGGGCGCGCGGCGGCGCGACCGCCGCGCGGTGGACGCCGGCCGTCGACGACGAGCGTGCGCTCGAGGCGGTCGAGCTGTTCGGCAATCCGACGGAGGGCGAGGTCGAACTGCCCTCGCGCCCCGAGTCCGCGGCCACCGCGCGCAGACTGACGCAGTGTGTGGTGCTGCGTCAGTGGGCACTCTCGCCGCAGACCGCCGAGCACGCGATCCTGCTGGTGTCCGAGCTCGTGGGCAACGCGGTGCGGCACACCGGAGCGCGCGTGTTCGGGCTCCGGATGCTGCGCCGGCGCGGCTGGATCCGCATCGAGGTGCGCGACCCCTCGCGCGGGCTGCCCTGTCTGCTGCCGGTCCACGAACTCGACACCAGCGGCCGCGGGCTCTTCCTGGTCGACAAGCTCTCCGACCGGTGGGGAGTGGATCTGCTGCCGCGCGGCAAGACCACCTGGTTCGAGATGCGGATCGCCGACCGCTGACGCCTCGCTTCCTGCCGGCCGCGCCGGGGTGCGCGTGCGGCCTCACAGGGTCGGGGTGCACGAAAGCCCCCTTCGCCTTCGCGGCGCCGAGGGGGCTTCGTGTGGGTGCGGGCGTGGACGGGGTGGGGTGTATCCACGCTGCCGCTCTTCTGGACGACCTGGCCCGGGTCAAGGGGGTCGTACGACCGACTATGGCAGAGATCCGGCCATCCGCCAAAGAGGCAATTCGGGCGAACTCGTTCATACTTCAGCAATTCGATATTGAATCAAAGGTGAATCGAATTGCAAGCCTGGTAAACAATGAATAAATATAGACCCGACCGAGTGAATCTTCGGACTGGGAATGGCCTGGTGTGTGTCGGACAGTGGGCGTGAAGCAGGCCCGTCGTTATTTTTCGTCGGCATCGCACCCACCGCGGGCACGGACTGCCGCGGTGCCGACCACGGAGCTGCCGACTGATGCCGCGTCTCACCAAGCGATCCATGCCGCTCCTCGCGGCCGCCCTGTTCGCGGCCCTCGGCGCCGCCTGTGGGGCGCCCGCCGAGAAGGAGGGGGCACGGACCTCGCCGCCGGTCCGGACGCGGGAAGCCGTCGCACCGGTGGGGCTGCCCGGGATGCCGCCGCTCCTCGACCCCAGGGACGTCTACGCAGCCGACCGCCCCGGTCGGCTCTCGCCCGTCGTACGGGACTTCCCGTCCCGGGTCTACGTGCCCAACACCAACTCCAACACCGTGTCCGTCATCGACCCGGCCACCTACAAGGTCGTCGAGACGATCCCGGTGGGCGTCCAGCCGCAGCACGTGGTCCCCTCCTGGGACCTCAAGACCCTGTGGGTGAACAACAACCGGGGGCACACCCTCACCCCCATCGACCCGGCCACCGGGGTCGCCGGCCGGCCGGTGGACGTCCACGACCCGTACAACCTCTACTTCACGCCCAACGGCCGCTACGCCGTCGTCATGGCCTCCATGGACCGGGAACTGGTCTTCCGCGACCCGCACACCATGCGCACGCTCAAGACCACGCCGGTCACCTGCTACGGCGTCAACCACGCGGACTTCTCCGCGGACGGCCGGTACTTCATCGTCTCCTGCGAGTTCTCCGGCGAACTGCTCAAGGTCGACACCGAGAGCATGGAGGTGATCGGACGGCAGAAACTGCCGCTGGGCGGAGCCATGCCCCAGGACGTGAAGCTCTCGCCGGACGGCAGGACCTTCTACATCGCCGACATGGTCGCCGACGGCATGTGGGTGCTCGACGGCGACCGGTTCACCACGCCGAACCTGCTGCCCACCGGCAAGGGCTGCCACGGCCTGTACGTCAGCCGCGACTCCCGGGAGATGTACGTGACCAACCGCGGCGAGGGTTCGGTCTCCGTCTTCGACTTCGCACAGGACCGGCTGACGAAGAAGTGGCGGCTGCCGAACGGCGGTTCCCCGGACATGGGCGGTGTCTCCGCGGACGGCAGGGTGCTGTGGCTGTCGGGGCGCTACCACTCCGAGGTGTACGCGATCGACACCGTGACCGGTGAACAGCTGGCCCGCATCCCCGTCGGCAGCGGCCCGCACGGCCTCGCCGTCTACCCCCAGCCCGGTCGCTACTCCCTGGGGCACACGGGCGTCTTCCGCTGACCCGGTGCGCCGCGGTCACCCGGCCACGAGCAGGGCCTCCGAGCCCACCGGCCGGTAGCCCGCCTGCTGGAACGTCCGTACGCTGCGGGCGTTCCCGGGCGACTGCTGGGCCCAGACGTGCGTGCCGGGCACCAGATGGCGTGCCGCGACGGCGAGCCGCACCCCCAGTCCGGCACCGCGCGCCTCCAGGTCGACCTCGATCGCGGCCTCCCAACGCCCGGCCACGCCCCGGCCCAGGACCAGCACACCGCCCTCCGCGGCCCACACCCGCACGTCGTCACGGAACTTCAGCGCCCGTGCCACCCGGGGATGGTCCGGATCGGCGATCTCCCGCAGCTCCAGTTCGGGTTCGCCGGGCCGGGCGGCGGCGACCGTGAGCAGGTCGACGGTGTTCATCGAGCGGCCGGTCCTCGTCATCAGCGTGTGGAGGAAGCCGGGGTTCATGCTCGCGGCGAGCGGGTCGCTCGCGGCCGCGGTCAGCGCCTCGCGCACCCACGCCGGGTCCTCGTCCGTGAACACCACCGAGTGCGCGGTGAAGGCCAGTACCCCCGCGTCCCGGGCGCTGGGCTGGGGAACCACCGTGGTGCCGCCGTCCGGCGGCGGGAACTCGCCCCGCGCCGCCGCCTCCAGGATCCGTGCCACCGCGTCGCTCATCCCCCCATCGTCCCCGACGGCCCCCGGCACCCGGATCGCCACCCCCGCCGATAATCTGGCCTGCGTCAGTAATGCACCAAGAAGGGGTGGACCTGTGGCGGACATCGAGTCGGCACGCAAGGCCTTCGATCGATTCGACCTGAACGGCGACGGGCTGATCTCGGCCGCCGAGTACAAGAGCGCCATGGCGCAGCTGGGCGACTTCCACGTGACCGAGACGGTCGCCGAGGCCGTCATCAAGACCAAGGACGGCAATGGCGACGGTCTGCTGACCTTCGACGAGTTCTGGGCCGCGCTGAACCAGGCCTGACAGCGGCGGTCCGCGGAGCGCCGACGGCGCACCGGGACGGCGACGGCCCCCGGCACGAGCCGGGGGCCGTCCCCGTGTCCGGGGAGGTCCCGGGGCGCGGGCTTCGACCGGCGCGACGGAGCCGACGGCGGCTCCCCCCGGGCCCGGAGCCGACAGGTGCCGGCGGCGCGCGGTCGCGGCGTGCTCAGCACTCGATGATGTTCACCGCGAGACCGCCGCGCGCCGTCTCCTTGTACTTGACCGACATGTCCGCACCGGTGTCCTTCATGGTCTTGATGACCTTGTCGAGGGAGACCTTGTGGCTGCCGTCGCCGCGCAGGGCCATCCGGGCGGCGGTGACGGCCTTCACCGCGGCCATGCCGTTGCGCTCGATGCACGGGATCTGGACGAGACCGCCGACCGGGTCGCAGGTGAGGCCCAGGTTGTGCTCCATACCGATCTCCGCGGCGTTCTCCACCTGTTCCGGGGAGCCGCCCATCACCTCGGCGAGCGCGCCCGCCGCCATCGAGCAGGCCGAGCCGACCTCGCCCTGGCAGCCGACCTCGGCGCCGGAGATCGAGGCGTTCTCCTTGAAGAGCATGCCGATCGCACCGGCCGCGAGCAGGAAGCGGACCACACCCTCCTCGTCGGCTCCCGGCACGAAGTTCATGTAGTAGTGCAGGACCGCCGGGATGATCCCCGCCGCGCCGTTCGTCGGGGCCGTCACGACACGGCCGCCCGCCGCGTTCTCCTCGTTCACGGCCATCGCGTAGAGCGTGATCCACTCCATCGCCAGCGCCTGCGGGTCGCCCTCGGAGCGCAGCTTGCGCGCGGTGGTGGCGGCGCGGCGGCGGACCTTCAGCCCGCCCGGGAGGATGCCCTCGCGGGACATGCCGCGCGAGACGCAGGCCTGCATGACCCGCCAGATGTCCAGCAGCCCCTCGCGGATCTCGTCCTCGGTGCGCCAGGCCTTCTCGTTCTCCAGCATCAGCGAGGAGATCGACAGTCCCGTCTCGCGGGAGAGCCGCAGCAGCTCGTCACCGGTGCGGAAGGGGTACTTCAGCACGGTGTCGTCCGGCACGATCGGGTTCTCGCCGGCCACCGCGTCCTCGTCGACGACGAAGCCGCCGCCCACCGAGTAGTACGTCTTCTCCAGCAGCGTCCCGCCCTCGGCGTCGTACGCCCACAGGGTCATGCCGTTCGCGTGGTAGGGGAGCGCCTTGCGGCGGTGCAGGACGAGGTCCTCGTCGAAGTCGAAGCCGATCTCGTGCACCCCGAGGAGCCTGATCCGCTTGTCGCTCTTGATCCGCTCGACCTCGTCGTCGGCGGTCTCGACGTCGACCGTCCGGGGCGAGCTGCCCTCCAGCCCCAGCAGGACGGCCTTGGGGGTGCCGTGACCGTGGCCGGTCGCGCCGAGCGAGCCGTACAGCTCCGCGCGTATCGCGTCGGTGTGGACCAGCATGCCCTCGTTCTTCAGCCGGCGGGCGAACATGGCGGCCGCCCTCATGGGGCCGACCGTGTGGGAGCTGGACGGCCCGATGCCGATCGAGAACAGGTCGAAGACCGAGATGGCCACGGGGGTACTCCTTGTGGGATGGCTGTGCTTTCCCGGGGGACGCGGTGTCCCTGTGCGGCTGTGCCGCGGGCCGGACCCCCGGCCGTCGGGCCGGGGCAGGAAGGCGCGGGTGTGCGCCGGGTGCACGGTGCGGGGCACCGCACTCACCGTCCGGTGTGCGCGGTGCCCCGTCGGTCGTGCTCAGGTCTGCTTACAGACCAGGGTAAAGGGGGTGCTTCGCGGCGAGTGCCGAGACGCGGCCCCCGAGGGCTTCGGCGTCGTACGAGGGCTTGAGCACCTCGGCGATGATGTCGGCGACCTCGCGGAAGTCCTCGGCCCGGAAGCCGCGGGTGGCGAGCGCCGGCGTGCCGATCCGCAGACCCGAGGTGACCATCGGCGGGCGGGGGTCGTTCGGGATCGCGTTGCGGTTGACGGTGATGCCGACCTCGTGGAGCCGGTCCTCGGCCTGCTGGCCGTCCAGCTCAGAGTGCCGAAGGTCCACCAGCACCAGGTGCACGTCCGTACCGCCGGACAGCACGGAGACGCCCGCCTGCTTGACGTCGTCCTGCACCAGGCGCTCGGCGATGATCTTCGCGCCCTCCAGGGTGCGCTCCTGGCGCTCCTTGAACTCCTCCGAGGCCGCGACCTTGAAGGAGACCGCCTTGGCGGCGATCACGTGCTCCAGCGGGCCGCCCTGCTGACCGGGGAACACCGCGGAGTTGATCTTCTTGGCCAGCTCGGCCGTGGAGAGGATCACGCCGCCGCGCGGGCCGCCGAGCGTCTTGTGGGTGGTCGTGGTCACGACATGGGCGTGCGGCACCGGGTTCGGGTGCAGCCCGGCGGCGACCAGACCTGCGAAGTGGGCCATGTCGACCATCAGGTACGCGCCGACCTCGTCCGCGATCCGGCGGAACGCGGCGAAGTCCAGCTGACGCGGGTACGCCGACCAGCCGGCCACGATCAGCTTCGGCTTGGACTCCTTGGCGAGCCGCTCGACCTCGGCCATGTCGACCTGACCGGTGGCGTCGTCCACGTGGTACGCGACCACGTTGTAGAGCTTGCCGGAGAAGTTGATCTTCATGCCGTGGGTCAGGTGCCCGCCGTGGGCGAGGTTCAGACCCATGATCGTGTCGCCCGGCTTCAGCAGGGCGAACATCGCCGCCGCGTTGGCCTGGGCGCCCGAGTGCGGCTGTACGTTCGCGTGCTCGGCGCCGAACAGCTCCTTGACGCGGTCGATGGCGATCTGCTCGACGACATCGACGTGCTCACAGCCGCCGTAGTAGCGGCGGCCGGGGTAGCCCTCGGCGTACTTGTTGGTGAGGACGGAGCCCTGCGCCTCCATGACGGCGACCGGCGCGAAGTTCTCGGACGCGATCATTTCCAGGGTGGACTGCTGACGGTGGAGCTCGGCGTCGACGGCGGCGGCGACGTCCGGGTCGAGCTCGTGGAGAGGGGTGTTGAGAAGCGACATCACGCGATCCCTAGGGTCGAGTCCTGGTCAGCTGGCGAAATCGGTGTACTCGGCGGCGGAGAGCAGGTCCTTCGGCTCCTCCGCGACCCGCACCTTGAACAGCCAGCCGCCCTCGAACGGGGCGGAGTTCACCAGCGACGGGTCGTCCACGACGTCCTGGTTGGCCTCGACGACCTCACCCGTCACCGGGGAGTACAGGTCGCTGACCGACTTGGTCGACTCCAGCTCGCCGCAGGTCTCGCCCGCGGTCACCGTGTCACCGACCTCCGGGAGCTGGACGTACACGACGTCGCCGAGGGCGTTCGCCGCGTGCTCCGTGATGCCGACCGTCGAGACGCCGTCCTCGGCGGCCGACAGCCACTCGTGCTCCTTGCTGTAGCGCAGCTGCTGGGGGTTGCTCATGACCTGAATTCTCCTGTACGCGAGGAAGTGCTGCTGATGGGGGATGCCGGAGTGACTACTTCTGGCGCTTGTAGAAGGGGAGCGCCACGACCTCGTACGGCTCATGAGTACCGCGGATGTCGACGCCGACGCCCTCGGTGCCGGGCGCGGCGTGCGCCGCGTCCACGTAGGCGATGGCGAGCGGCTTGCCGAGGGTCGGCGACGGGGCGCCGGAGGTGACCTCGCCGACGACCTCGCCGCCGGCGACGACGGCCATGCCGGCCCGCGGCACCCGGCGGCCCTGGGCGACCAGGCCGACCAGCTTGCGCGGCGGGTTCGTGGCGGCTCGCTCGGCGGCGGCCTCCAGGGCCTTGCGGCCGACGAAGTCGCCCTCCTTCTCGAACTTCACGACCCGGCCGAGACCGGCGTCGAAGGGGGTGAGCGACGTGGTCAGCTCGTGCCCGTACAGCGGCATGCCCGCCTCCAGGCGCAGCGTGTCGCGGCAGGACAGGCCGCAGGGCACGAGACCGGCCGGCGCGCCGGCCTCGGTCAGCGCCTGCCACAGCGTCTCCGCGTGCCGCGGTTCGACGAACAGCTCGAAGCCGTCCTCGCCGGTGTAGCCGGTACGGGCGATCAGCGCCGGGACGCCGGCGACCGTGCCGGGGAGGCCGGCGTAGTACTTCAGTCCGTCCAGGTCGGCGTCGGTGAGCGACTTGAGGATGCCGGACGACTCGGGGCCCTGTACGGCGATGAGCGCATATGCGTCACGGTCGTCGCGTACAGCGGCGTCGAAGCCCTCGGCGCGCTCCGTGAGGGCGTCGAGGACGATCTGCGCGTTGGAGGCGTTGGCGACGACCATGTACTCCGTGTCGCCGAGGCGGTACACGATCAGGTCGTCGAGGATGCCGCCGTCCTCCTGGCAGATCATCGTGTAACGGGCGCGGCCGGTGGCGACGCCGCCGATGTTGCCGACCAGCGCGTAGTCCAGCAGGGCGGCGGCCTGCGGCCCGGTGACGGTGATCTCGCCCATGTGGGAGAGGTCGAAGAGACCGGCCTTCGTCCGGACGGCGTTGTGCTCGTCGCGCTCACTCGCGTACCGCAGCGGCATGTCCCAGCCGGCGAAGTCGGTCATGGTCGCGCCCAGCGACCGATGCAGGGCATCGAGGGCGGTGAGACGGGGGGCGTTGCTCATGGATGGGGCTCCCAGGGCATGACTGGCGAGGACGATCCTCCCCATCTGTCATCGAAACCTGAGAGGTTCATCACGACCACACGTAGCGGATGTACGCGAAGGGCGTGACTTGCACCTTGGGT
Organism: Streptomyces wuyuanensis; assembly: GCF_900103455.1. Classification (GTDB taxonomy): domain Bacteria; phylum Actinomycetota; class Actinomycetes; order Streptomycetales; family Streptomycetaceae; genus Streptomyces; species Streptomyces wuyuanensis. The sequence continues at coordinate 116,467 of NZ_FNHI01000005.1, forward strand.
GGAACCGCAGGAGCTGCGGATCGCTTTTCAGATCTGCCTCGTCGCGCGCGGTACGGGGCCTGAGAGATTCAAGGGAGGGACTTGCTCCTTCGGCGCCCGGCCCACACAGTGGCCAGGACTCTCCCGCGCGGATTCAAGCGGCCGGTATGCAGTTTGCGCGGACATCATTGCACGGGCGCTGTCGTCGGCAAATCACTTGTTGGTCATTACCTTTTCTTTAAGCTTCTTGGGCAGGGTCTCGTAGACCCGACAGGGGGAGAGTGAGTTGATGACGTTGCAGCAGTCCGGTGCGTATCCGGCGACCGCAGGGGTGCCCGCCCGGCCCCGAGTCCCCGCGCGAGCCGCCGGGGCCGCCCGTGGCGGCCTGCCGGTCGGCCTCGCCTCGGCCCAGCCCGTCGTGCGTGACCTGCGGGAACGCGAGGGGCGCGGGCCGCGTGCCCTGGTCTTCCGCCGCGGGGACGTGGTCGTGATCTCCGGGCTGCCCGGCAGCGGCAAGTCCACGCTCATCCGGCGGGCGGCCGACGGCGGCGGGATCGACTCCCAGGACACCCGGGACCGCTGGGACCGGCGCATGCCCCGCGCCGTGCCGTACGCCCTCTACCGCCCGCTCGTCCGACTGGCGCACTACGCGGGGCTGCGGCGGGCGCTGCGCTCCGGGGAGAGCGTGGTCGTGCACGACTGCGGCACCCAGTCCTGGGTCCGGCGCTGGCTGGCCCGCGAGGCCCGCAGACGGGGGCGCGGCCTGCATCTGCTCCTGCTGGACGTCACCCCGGAAACCGCCCGTGAGGGCCAGCGGGAGCGCGGCCGCGGCGTCTCCGGCTACGCCTTCAGCCGCCATCGCCGAGCGGTCTCCCGCCTCCTCCGCGCCGCCGAACGCGGCCACCTCCCCGCCGGCTGCGCCTCCGCGACCCTCCTCGACCGCGCGGCGGCCTCGGTGCTGACGCGGATCGGTTTCACCGAGGCGTCCTGATGAGGTCCTGACGCCGGGCGAGGCGCGGTGGGCGGGCCGGCCGGACCGACGGGGTGGCCGGGCCGGCCCGGTCGGCTTCGCGGCCGGTGCGCGGGGACGGAGCCGGGTCGGATTGGGGCGCGTGACGGGCCTGGGGCGCCGGGCCGCGGGTGGGACGTTTCCGGATTGCCGGCGCGGGCGCGCACGCTGGTCGGCTTGGCCGTTCGGCGGGTGGTCGCCCCGAGCACGCCCCCGAGCACGCCCCCGAGCACGCCCCGGGCGACGCACGGACCCGCGAGCCGTCTCTCCGCGCGTCGGGAGCCTTCGGCCGGCTCCTCTCCCGTACCGACGCCCGTGGCGTCCGGCGGCCCGCCCGTGCGGGCCAAACGGTGGTACCGGACGGCTCCGTCCGGCCGGTGTGCGGGGCGCGCCGGTGCCCCCCTTTGGACGGCGTGCGCTCGCGGGTCGCGCGGCACGGGGCGAGGCTCCGGGGGAGCGGGTGGCGGGCGCCCTGCCCGGAACGGCCACGCCGGCCCGCGCCCGCCTCGCGCCTGCGGCCGCGCCTTCCGTGAGCTCTTTGTCCGCCGTGCTCGCCGACACCCAGCGCGCGCGTCCTCCCTCGCCGCGTACCGCGCACCCCTCGACCCGTCCGTACGCCCGCCTCCGCCCCCGCGTCCGGTCGCCGCCCGTACGCCCGTCTTCCCGTCCGCCCGTCCGGGCCTGGTGCCCCCGGGGTCCGCGCCCGCGGCACGCCCCTGCCGCGCCCGCTACGCTGCTGTCGCAGGACGTCACGGCCGCCCGGCTGGGGGCGGCGGGGGAAGCAGGGATCACAGTGGACACGACATGGCCCGCCAATGAGCTCGAAGAGGTGCTGGCCGCATCGGTCGGGAACCCCTCGGCCGGGTGGCGGATCGTGGAGGTGCTGGGGCGGAGCGCCCTGTGGGTGCCGCTGCCCAACGGCGGCGGGCCCGACAGCGCCGGCCTGGACCTGCCGACGGTGGAGATCGACGGCGCCCCCTACGTCCCCGTATTCAGCTCCCAGGAGCAGTTCCGTGTCGGAGCCGGCGAGCACATGTCGCGCACCGTCGCGCCCGCCGTCGAGTTCGCCCGGGGGCTGCCCCCGCAGCTCGGCATCGCGGTGAACCCCGGCGGCGCCGTCGGCGTACCGCTGCCGCCGCCCGCCGTCGCCGAGCTGTGCCGCGCGGGCCGCACGCCGCTCGGGGATGCCTCCCATGCCGGAGGCCAGGCGAGCGGCGGACGGGTGCGGCTCTTCGAGCCGGACTGGCAGGAGGAGCCGGTCGACTTCCTCGCAGCCGCGGCCGGCGAGTTCGAGTCGACCCGGGTCGTCCAGACCGCCCGCAGGATCCTGGCCAGCATCGAGGGCGGCCCGCCGGTCCTGTTCGTCGGCGTCCAGCTCTCCGCCTTCGAGGGACCCGACCGCAACGCCCCCATGGACGCCCTCGGCCGTGCCCTCGGCAGGGTCGCCGTGAAGTGGCCGGTCAACCTGGTCCTGCTGGACATCGCCCAGGACCCCGTCGGCGACTGGATGCTGACCAGGGTCCGGCCCTTCTACACCCGGCAGTACGCGTAGACGTCAAGTCGGTGTCAGTACGGCCGTTTAAGCTGGTTTGATGACGTGGTCGCCGCACTCGCGTGCCCAGGGCGGCGCGAGGGAACGGCGGATCGAAGAGGGGCGGGACCCAGAGTGAGTGCGTCAGGCACCGCGGCGGCCGGGCAGGTCGAGCACATGCTGCGCCAGGTGACGCCCGGGCGCTACGACGCGTACGAGGCGCTGCTGCAGGCTCTCGCCGACGGCCGGGTATGGATGCTCCTCTGGCACGGACAGCCCGGATCCCCCGACGCGCAGTACGGGAACATGGAGGTGGAAGGCCTGGGCTACGCGCCGTGCGTCACCTCCGCGCAGGAGCTCTCCACCTCCGGCTGGACCAGGGCCCACGAGGTGGTCGCCGGCGCCGACATCGCCCGCGCCCTCTACCCCGACCGCTGGGGCATCTGGCTCAACCCCCACGCGCCGGGCGGCGGCGTCGGCATCCCCTGGCCTGATCTGCGCCGTATCGCCACCGGCCTCGACCGGATGCCCGCCGGGCCCCTGCGGCTGTCGGAACCGGCCATCGAGATCCCCCAGTTCTACGCGCTGCTCACGCAGAACGCGCACCGCACCCCGGCCGTCCGTTCACTGCGCAGGGCCTGGGTGCAGCCCTCGCTCGGCGCCCCGTACCTCGCCGTCGGCCTCGACCTCTACGACACGGGCCGGCAGTCCGTGGAGTCGGTGCGCGCCATGATGCAGCAGTCGATCGCCGCCGTACCGGACGGTCTTCCGGTGTCCACCGTCGCGATGTCCGACGAGTACGACCCGGTCGCCATGTGGCTGCGCGCCAACGCCCGGCCGTTCTACGACCGGGAGGCCCACGCGGGTCCGTCCCAGCAGTCCGGCTACGGATACCCGCCCGCCCAGTTCCCCCGCTGAGGCCCGCAGGAGCCGCCGCGGCCCCCGTGCCAACGGGGCCGTGTGTCCCGGAAGTTAACGGACGAGGCCCGATGTCCCGGATCGGACCGTTTTGGCGAGTGTCCGGGTCTCGACTGTGCATCACCGCTATGCGGACTGTTCTCCCGTTCGGGACTCGTCTGTAGTGTTCGGCCGGTCAAGACCTCCTCCACAGGCGGATTCCAGGGGTGGACCATGCCAATATTCAAGTCCAGAGCCGTCAGAGTGATCACAGCGGCCGTCGCCGTCGGCCTCGTCGCCACGGGCTGTGCGAGCGAGCGCGGCAAGGACGGCGACAAGGGTGGCGACAAGGACACCTTTGTCTTCGGTGCCCCGGGTGACCCGGGCTCCCTGGACCCGGCCCTCGCGAGCGACGGCGAGACCTTCCGCGTCACCCGTCAGGCCTTCGAGGCCCTGCTGGAGCACGAGTCCGGCGGCAGCAAGCTGGTCGGAGGTCTCGCGGAGAAGTGGTCGAGCGACCCGGCCGGCAAGGTCTGGACGTTCAACCTCCGCAAGAACGTGAAGTTCCACGACGGCGAGGCGTTCAACGCCGCGGCGGTCTGCGCCAACTACGACCACTGGTTCAACTGGAAGGGCACCTACCAGTCGAGCGCGGTCTCCTACTACTGGCAGACCATCATGGGCGGCTTCAAGGCGAACGAGGACAAGGAGACGCCGAAGGCGAACTACAAGTCCTGCACCGCCAAGGACGACAGCACCGCCGTCATCGAGGTCAACGAGACCTCCGCGAACCTGCCCGGCGGCTTCTCGCTGCAGGCCCTCGCCATCCACTCGCCGAAGGCGCTCAAGGAGTACGAGAAGCAGGAGGCGACCGCCAAGGGCGACGCCATCACGTACCCCAAGTACAGCCAGGAGGCCGGCACGGTCGCCGGCACCGGCCCGTACCGCATCACGAAGTGGAACAAGGGCAACAAGGAAGTCTCCCTCGAGCGCTTCGACGACTACTGGGGCGAGAAGGCCAAGGTGAAGAACCTGGTCTTCCGCACGATCGACACCGAGGACGGCCGCCGTCAGGCGCTGCAGGCCGGTGACATCGACGGTTACGACCTGGTCGCCCCCGCCGACATCAAGACGCTCGAGGGAGCCGGCTTCAACGTGCCGACCCGTGACGTCTTCAACCTCTTCTACCTCGGTATGTCCCAGGAGAAGAACCCGGCGCTGAAGAAGCCCGCCGTGCGTCAGGCCATCGCGCACGCCATCGACCGTGAGAACCTGGTCAAGACCCAGCTGCCCGAGGGCGGCAAGGTCGCGACGCAGTTCATGCCCGACACCGTCGCCGGCTTCTCGGAGAACGTGAAGAAGTACCCCTTCGACTCGGCCAAGGCCAAGTCGCTGCTGGCCTCCGCCGGTGCGAGCGGCCTGTCGATCGACTTCTGCTACCCGACCGAGGTCACCCGCCCGTACATGCCTGCCCCGCAGGACATCTTCGAGCTGATCAAGGCCGACCTGGAGAAGGCCGGCATCAAGGTCACCCCGAAGCCGATGAAGTGGGCCCCGGACTACCTGGACGCCACCGAGGCCGGCTCCTGCTCGCTGCACATGCTGGGCTGGACCGGTGACTTCAACGACGGCTACAACTTCATCGGCACCTGGTTCGCCGAGTACGACAAGCAGTGGGGCTTCAAGGACCCGAAGGTCTTCACCGCGGTGAAGGCCGGTTCCCTCGAGGCCGACGCGACCAAGCGCACGGACCTCTACAAGAAGGCCAACGAGGCCATCATGGAGTACCTGCCGGGCGTGCCGCTGTCCTCCTCGCCGCCGGCCATCGCCTTCGGCAAGAACGTGAACCCGCCGAACGTCTCCCCGCTGACGCAGGAGAACTTCGCCGAGGTCTCCTTCAAGTAGCACACCGCATGGGGGTCCGCCCGGCCACGGAACACACGTGGCCGGGCGGACCCGCATCCCATTTCCGTACCACTCGTACAACACACGCAAGAAAGGGGCATGCGGGGTGTTGCGACTCGTCGTACGACGACTGCTACAGCTGATACCCACCCTGCTCGGCCTGTCGGTTCTGCTCTTCATCTGGCTGAACCGGCTGCCCGGCGGACCCGCCTCAGCGATCCTGGGCGAGCGGGCGACCGAAGCCGAAGTGGCACGCATCAACCGCGCGCTCGGACTCGACCAGCCGCTCTACGTCCAGTACGGACGCTTCCTCAAGCGCATCTTCGAACTCGACCTCGGCACCTCGACCCAGACGGGGCAGCCGGTGTGGGACGAGTTCGTCCTCCGGTTCCCGGCGACGGTCGAACTGAGCGTCGCCGCCATGCTGATCGCCGTGGCGGTCGGCATTCCGCTCGGCTATCTCGCCGCCCGCAAGCGCGGTGGCTGGCTCGACGTGGCCTCGGTCTCCGGGTCACTCGTCGGGATCTGCATCCCGGTCTTCTTCCTCGCCCTCATCCTCAAGGGCGTCTTCGCCGTCAACCTGGGCCTCTTCCCCAGCTACGGCCGGATGGACACGGGTCTCGACGCCACCAGCGTGACCGGCTTCGCCGTCCTCGACGGCGTCCTGACCGGCGAGTTCGACGCATCCTGGGACGCGATCATGCACCTGGTGCTGCCCGCGCTCGCGCTCTCCTCCATCCCGCTCGCCGTCATCGTGCGCATGACCCGGGCCAGCGTGCTGGAGGTCCTCGGCGAGGACTACATCCGCACCGCCGAGTCCAAGGGCCTGGAGCGCAAGACCGTCCGCGGCCGGCACATCCTGCGCAACGCGCTGCTTCCCGTGGTCACCACCATCGGTCTGCTCACCGGCAGCCTGCTGTCGGGCGCCGTGCTCACCGAGTCGGTCTTCTCCTTCGGCGGCATCGGCTCCTTCATCCGCACGGCTATCGACGCCCGTGACTACCCGGTGCTCGTCGGTTTCATCATGTTCATCGCGACCGTGTACGTCTTGATCAACCTGCTGGTCGACCTCGCGTACAGCGTCATCGATCCGAGGGTGCGGGTGCACTGATGAGCCTGGCAACTACCAAGACATCGAAGATCGACCGGCTCGCCGAGCTCACCGCGAAGACCGAGACGTCGAGCGGTGCCAGCCTGTGGCGTGAGGCGTTCCGCCGGCTGCGCAGCAGCAAGATGGCGATCATCGGCGCGGTCGTCATCGCGGTGTTCGTCGTGGTCGCGATCGTGGGGCCGTGGTTCGCCCCGCACACCCCGACCGCCCAGACGTGGCGCGGCGAGGTCTTCCCCAACCAGGGCAAGTTCATCGGTGCCCGCGGCGAGAACTGGTTCGGCCTGGACCACCTGGGCCGCGACATGTTCTCCCGCATGCTCGTGGGAGCGCGGCAGACACTGCTGGTCGGTGTGGTCTCGATGCTCATCGGCCTGATCCTGGGCGCCCTGGTCGGGGCCCTGTCGGGCGCGGCGGCCACCCTTGGCGGGCGTGCGGGACGGCGCCTCGACGACGCCATCATGCGGGTCACCGACCTCATGCTGGCGCTGCCGTCGCTGCTGCTCGCGGTCTCCGTGGCCGCCGTGATGGGCCAGTCGCTGACCACGGTGATGATCGCCGTCGGTGTGGTGCAGATCCCCATCTTCGCCCGGCTCCTGCGCGGTTCGATGCTCGCCCAGGGCGGCAAGGACTACGTGCTGGCCGCGCGGTCCCTCGGCATCCGCAAGCGGCGCATCGTCCTCACCCAGATCATGCCCAACTCGCTGAGCCCGGTGATCGTCCAGGCGACCCTCAGCCTCGCCACCGCGATCATCGAGGCGGCGGCGCTGTCCTACCTCGGTCTCGGCAACCCCGACCCGGCCGTGCCGGAGTGGGGCGTCATGCTCTCGCAGGCGCAGCGCTTCTTCGACAACGCGCCGATGATGTCGATGTACCCGGCGGTCGCCATCATCGTCACCGCCCTGGGCTTCACCCTGCTCGGCGAGGCCATGCGCGAAGCCCTCGACCCGAAGCTGCGAGGTTGATGTCATGCCACTGCTCAATGTGGACGAACTGACCGTCACCTTCGGCGGACGCGGCCGCAAGGACGTCAAGGCCGTCAACGGCGTCTCGTTCTCCGTGGACGAGGGCCAGGTCGTCGGACTCGTCGGCGAGTCGGGCTGCGGCAAGTCCGTCACCTCGCTCGCGCTGATGGGACTCCTTCCGCGCAAGGGCGTCACTCTCGGCGGACGGGCCGACTTCGACGGCTCCGATCTGCTGTCGATGAGCCCTCGCAAGATGCGGGACCTGCGCGGCAGCAAGCTCGCGATGATCTTCCAGGACCCGCTGTCCTCCCTGAACCCGGTCGTCCCGATCGGCGTCCAGGTGACCGAGATCCTCCAGCGCCACCGCGGCATGAAGGGCGAGGCCGCCCGCAAGGAGGCCGCGCACCTGCTGGACCGCGTCGGCATCCCCGACCCGGACCGGCGGCTGACGGAGTACCCGCACCAGCTCTCCGGCGGTATGCGGCAGCGGGCGCTGATCGCCATGGCCGTCGCCTGTGCGCCCCGGCTGCTCATCGCCGACGAGCCGACCACTGCGCTCGACGTCACCATCCAGGCGCAGATCCTCGAACTGCTCAAGGAACTCGTCGACCAGGAGGGCACCGCCCTGTTGATGATCACCCATGACCTGGGTGTCGTCGCCGGTCTCTGCGACCAGGTCAACGTGCTGTACGCGGGCAAGGTCGTCGAGTCGTCCGGGCGGCGGGAGCTGTTCGCGCACCCGACGCACCCGTACACCCACGGGCTGCTCGGTTCCATCCCACGGCTCGACGCCCCGCGCGGCGAGCCGCTCAACCCCATCCGCGGGTCCATCAACGACCAGATCGCCTGGGCCGAAGGCTGTGCCTTCGCGCCCCGCTGCGACCGCTACGAGATGGGCTGCCTGACCGGCACGCCCGAACTGACCGAACCCCGCGAGGCCGGACACGAGGCCCGCTGCGTCAACCCGGTCCTGGCCACGACGGAGGTCCCGGCATGAGCCTGCTCGAACTCGACGGAGTGAAGGTCCACTTCCCCGTCAAGAAGGGCATCCTCTTCGACCGCACGGTCGGGCACGTCTACGCCGTCGACGGCATCTCGCTGTCCGTCGAGGCCGGCCAGACGTACGGGCTCGTCGGCGAGTCGGGCTGCGGCAAGACCACGCTCGGCCGCGCGGTGCTGCGGCTCGTCGACGTCACGGACGGCAAGGTCGTCCTCGACGGCACGGACGTGGCGAAGCTGCCCGAGAAGGAGATGCGCGGCTTCCGGCGGCGCCTCCAGATGGTGTTCCAGGACCCGCTCGGCAGCCTCAACCCCCGGCAGAACATCGAGTCGATCCTGTCCGAGGGCATGGCCGCGCACGGCATCGGGGCGAACCAGAAGGAACGACGGGAGAAGATCAAGGAGATCCTGGCGAAGGTCGGCCTTCCCGGGAACTCCCTCTCCCGCTACCCGCACGAGTTCTCCGGCGGTCAGCGCCAGCGCATCGGCATCGCCCGCGCGCTCGTGCTCGAACCGGACGTGATCATCTGCGACGAGCCGGTCTCCGCGCTGGACGTCTCCATCCAGGCGCAGGTCATCAACCTGCTGGAGGAACTCCAGGAGTCCATGGGCCTGACGTATCTCGTCATCGCCCACGACCTCGCCGTCGTCCGGCACATCTCCGACGTCATCGGGGTCATGTACCTCGGTTCGCTGGTGGAGGAGGCCCCGAGCGACGCGCTGTACGAGGAGCCGAAGCACCCGTACACCAAGGCGCTGATGTCGGCGGTTCCGGTGCCGGACCCGGAGGTCGAGGACCGCCGCGAGCGCATTCTGCTGCTGGGGGACCTGCCGTCCCCCGCGAACCCCCCTGCGGGCTGCCGTTTCCACACGCGCTGCCCGTGGAAGCAGGACACGCTGTGCGCCACGGAGCGCCCCGAGCTGACGGACCTCGGTGGCGGTCACAAGGTGGCGTGCCACTTCGCGGCGGAGATCGCGGCGGGCGAGATCGCCCGTACCTCGGGCGAGGTCGTCCCGGCGGTCCGTGAGGGCGTCGAGGACGTCGACCCGGAGGTCGTCGCCACCTCGGGGTCGGTGGCCGAGGCTCACGACGACGCGGCGGAGGCGGCGGACGCGGCCGAGGCCGGGGAGATCGCCGTGCCTTCGCCGCGGGGCGAGAGCACCGACGCCGAGGCTCACGACGCCGCGGATCCTGAGGCGCCCGCCGGTGCGGCCGACGGCGACGCCGCGGAGGCGTCCGACGGCAAGCTCGACAAGGACGAGCCCGTCAGGCTCGACAAGGAGGACGAGGCTTCCGAAGGGAAGGCCTCGGAGGCTCCCGCGGGCAAGTAGCGGTACGTGCACCGGGGCGCGGGCCGACGGCCCGCGCCCCGGTGCCGTTTCCCGGGGAGCCCCGGCCGGCGCCCGTCCGGGCGCCCGGACGGAGACGGCACAATTGGGCGGTGCTCCAGGAACTGTTCACGCCCTCCGTCCAACACGCCCTCGACCTCGCCGGGATCTTCGTCTTCGCCATCTCCGGCGCCCTGCTCGCCGTGCGGAAGAACTTCGACGTCTTCGGTATCGCGGTGCTCGCCGAGGTCACCGCGCTCGGCGGCGGGCTGTTCCGCGACCTGGTCATCGGCGCGGTCCCGCCCGCGGCGTTCACCGACCTCGGGTACTTCGTGATGCCGCTCGTGGCGGCGGTGCTGGTCTTCTTCCTCCATCCCGAGGTCGAGCGGATCCAGGGCTCGGTCAACGTGTTCGACGCGGCGGGCCTGGGCCTGTTCGCGGTCACCGGCACGACCAAGGCGTACGAGTACGGACTCGGTCTGACGGCCTCCGCGACGCTCGGGCTCGCCACGGCCGTGGGCGGCGGTGTGCTGCGCGACGTCCTCGCGAACGAGGTGCCATCGCTGCTGCGCTGGGACCGCGATCTGTACGCCGTGCCCGCGATCGTCGGCGCCACGATGGTCGTCCTCTTCATCCGCTTCGAGATGCTCAACGGGCTGACCAGCGGGCTCGCCGTCCTGACGGCCTTCCTCATGCGCCTGCTCGCCATGCGGTTCCACTGGCGGGCGCCACGTGCCTGGAACCGAAGGTCCAGTGCGACCGAGCCCGGGAACGAGGGATTCGGCAAAGCTACCGCTTAGTAGTTATCTGTTGTACCGTTCACCCATGGCACAGGTGGCACAGGCAACCATCGGTAACAGCGAGTTCGACCGCGACACCGCTGTCACCCTCCGGGACCCGGGCGTACCCGGCGTCTACGACGCGGAGCTCTCCGCGGGCTGGACGATCATCACCGCCGTCAACGGCGGCTATCTGCTGGCGCTGCTCGGCCGCGCCCTCGGGGACGCGCTTCCGCATTCCGACCCGTTCACGGTCTCGGCGCACTACCTCAGTCCCTCCGAGCCCGGGCCGGCGGTGATCCGCACCGAGACGATCCGTGCAGGACGCACGCTCTCCACCGGCCAGGCCTCCCTCGTCCAGTACGCGGCGGACGGCACCGAGGTCGAGCGCATCCGCGTCCTCGCCACCTACGGCGACCTCGACGCACTGCCCGACGACGTCCGGACGACCGCGCTGCCCCCGGCCATCCCGGCCTACCGGGACTGCCTCGGCCCGTCCGACGGACCGGCGCCCGCCATCCCGGGCTCCTCCGCGATCACCGAGCGGCTGAACATCAGGCTCGACCCCGCCACCGTCGGCTGGGTGGTCGGCATGCCCTCGGGCAAGGGGGAGATGCGGGGCTGGTTCGGTCTCGCCGACGGCCGTGACGCCGACCCGCTCTCGCTGCTCCTCACCGTCGACGCGCTCCCGCCGACCTCGTTCGAACTGGGGCTCAAGGGCTGGACGCCGACCGTCGAGCTCACCACCCACATCCGCTGCCGGCCGGCGCCGGGGCCGCTGCGCGTCTCCATCACCACCCGCAATCTCGCGGGCGGCTTCCTGGAGGAGGACGCCGAGGTCTGGGACAGCGCGGACCGTCTGGTCGCCCAGTCCCGCCAGCTGGCGAAGGCGCCGCTCTCGCACGGCTGATCCTTCGCCTGCCGTCCACGGGATGCCGGCCCGACGGCGCCGCCGTGCTTCCGGGGCGCCGCGCCGTACCCCGGCCCGGCGTCCCCGAGCCGCCGCGACGCGCTCCCGCACCCGCCCGGGTGGCGGGGGAGTGTCGGTGCCGCGGTACGGCTTCGCCGGCGTGGGACGCTCGCCCACGCCGGGGCGGGGTGCGTCACCGGACGGTCCGCGTCCGCGGATCGGTTCCGGGTGTCCGAGGCGCGGACCCCGGTGCGGTCCCGGACCACGGCGGGGCCGCCCCGACGCGGGAGGCCGGATGGATGTCAGCACGTTCTACGCCCTGTTCGCAGCCACCTGCTTCACGCTCGTCGGCCTCTGGTGGAACGTGGTCCAGGGCCACGACGACTGGATGCGCCGGCCGGCCCTGCGCCGCGTCGTCGGCGGCGTCTACCTCTCGTTCCTGCTGCCGGCGCTGATGGGGCTGTTCGCCCAGGTCGGCGGTGACTCCACCCCGGGGCTCTGGCGGGCGAGCTTCGCCCTGCTCGCCGTGATCGGCTGTGTGTCCACGCTGCGGCTCCTCGCTTACGGGCGCAGGGACGGCTCGTCGCCGTTCCTGGCCGTGATCATGGGCGCGGCGGCGCTGCTCTACCTGCTGATCGCGGTGGTGGGGGCCGTGCCCGAGGTCGCGCGGGTGATCGGTCTCGCACCGATCCAGGCGGAGGGGGTACTGCTGATCCTGCTGGTGGTGCTGGGTCACGGCCTCGTGTGGCGCTTCATGGCGGGGGAGGGGCGCCCGGCCGGGGACGAGTAGGGCGCTGGGCGCTCAGGCCGCCGGGTTCGGCGGGGGCGGGCCGGAGCGCACCGTGTGGTGGGGCACCGGGTGGAGGTCCGCCGCGTTCAGCGGCGACGGCGCCCCGTGCGTCAGCGTCCGGCGTCGCGTCCCGGCCAGTGGAGACGGCCGAGCGACACCAGGCGGAGGCGGTCGCGGGCCGTGCGGGCGACCTGCTCCTCGGCGGGCCCCTCGGGCGCGCCCGGTTCCCCGGTCTCCTGGGCCGAGAGGAAGGCCGAGGCCGTCATCACCATGTGCTCCACGTACACGCCCGCCAGCATGCGCAGGTCCTCCTCGCTCCAGCCCGCCGACACCGGCTCCCGGCCGAGCGCGGTGGCCACCTCCTCGGTGAAGGCGTCGAGTTGGGCGGCGATGGCCGCGCGCACCGGCCCGACGCCGCCGTGCCGCTCGCGCGCGATGAAGCGGAAGTGGGCGGGATGCTCGCGGACATGACGGGCGATGAGGTCCACGGTCCGGGCGATCCGCACCTCGGCATCGCCGGTCTCCGCGAGGATCGCCCCGATCAGCCCGTGCAGACTGCCCAGCGTCTCCTCGACCAGGGCCACGCCCAGCTCGGCCACATCCGCGAAGTGCCGGTAGAAGGCGGTCGGCGCCACCCCGACCGCGCGCGTCAGCTCGCGCAGTCCGAGGCTGCTCAGGCTCTGGTGCTCCAGCAGCCGCAGTGCGGCGTCCAGCAGGGCCTGACGGGTCTTCAACTTCTGTGCCTGGCGGATGCCGACGGTGTGACTCATGCCATTCAGTAAACAGCTGTTCTCTGGTATACGGAAGCCTAGACTGGGTAGTCAGTGAACAGTCGTACTCTGAGTTCTCTCTCCGGGGCGTCTCCGGGTCGGCTCCGAGTTCTTCTCCGAAAGGAAGGTCGAGGAAGATGATCGCCCTCGTCGCCGCGGTCGCCTTACTGGGCGTCGTCCTGGGTGCCGTGGCCCACATCCCGCTGCCCGTGTCCGCCGCGGCCGCCGCCGTCATCGGCGTCTGGCTGCTCGTGTTCGCCGCGCGTGAGCGCCACGCGCGCCGGGCCGCCCGCTGACCCGAGGAGGGGAGGGACCACCGTGGAACTCACCGCACCCGCCCGCCGGTTCACCGGCACGCGCGACGCGGACGGCATGGCCGTCGCGTCGTTCGTCCTCGGACTGGTCGGGCTGCTCGTGATGAACATCGTGCTCGGGCCCGTCGCCGTCGTCCTCGCCGCCCTCGCGCTGTGGCGCGGCACCGCACGGCGCGGACGCGCCCTGCTGGGGCTGGCGCTCGGCATCGCCGACCTCGTCGTGCTCGCCACGCTCGTCGTGGGCAACGGCGTGGTCGTCTGGAGTCCGGTCGGCTGACCCGTCCGGGCCCCCGGGGCGGAAGCCGGGCTCCGGGCGGCTCGTAGAATCGTGTCCACCATGGCTTACCTCGACCACGCCGCGACCACTCCGATGCTTCCGGAGGCGATCGAGGCGATGACCGCCCAGCTCGCCGTCACCGGCAACGCCTCGTCGTTGCACGCAGCGGGCCGCAGGGCCCGCCGTACCGTCGAGGAGGCCCGCGAGGCCCTCGCCGAGGCGCTCGGGGCGCGCCCCAGCGAGGTCGTCCTCACCTCCGGCGGCACCGAGGCGGACAACCTGGCCGTCAAGGGCCTCTACTGGGCCCGCCGTGCCGCCGACCCGCGCCGCAACCGCGTACTCGCCTGCCCGGTCGAGCACCACGCCGTCCTCGACGCCGTGGACTGGCTCGCCGAGCACGAGGGCGCGAACGTCGAGTACCTGCCCGTCGACTCCTACGGCAGGGTGCACCCGGAAGCGTTCCGGGAGGCCGTCGAGCGCGACCCGTCGGACGTGGCCTTCGCCACCGTCATGTGGGCCAACAACGAGATCGGCACCGTGATGCCGGTCCGTGAACTCGCCGACATCGCCGCAGAGTTCGGCATTCCGCTGCACTCCGACGCGGTCCAGGCTGTCGGACAGCTCGACGTCGGCTTCGCCGCTTCGGGGCTGGCCGCGATGACCGTCAGCGGCCACAAGATCGGCGGCCCGTACGGCATCGGCGCGCTGCTGCTGGGCCGCGAGTACACCCCCGTGCCCGTGCTGCACGGCGGCGGCCAGGAGCGCCATGTGCGCTCCGGGACGCTGGACGTACCCGCCGTCGCCGCCTTCGCCGTGGCCGGCCGGCTCGCCGCAGAGCGCCGCGAGGACTTCGCCCGCGAGATCGGCGCCCTGCGCGACCGGCTCGTCGGCGCCGTACTCGACGCCGTGCCCGACGCGATCCTCGGCGGCGACCCGGACGACCGGCTCCCGGCCAACGCCCACTTCACGTTCCCCGGCTGCGAGGGCGACTCGCTGCTGCTGCTCCTGGACGCCCAGGGCATCGAGTGCTCCACCGGCTCGGCCTGCACGGCGGGTGTCGCCCAGCCCAGCCACGTCCTCCTCGCCACGGGAACCGACCCGGACCTGGCCCGCGGCACGCTCCGCTTCAGCCTCGGCCACACCTCCACCGTGGAGGACGTCGAGGCCGTCGCCAAGGCGATCGGACCCGCCGTGGAGCGGGCCCGCACGGCCGGGCTCAGCTAGCCGTCGTCGTGCCGGGCGACGGCCGGGCGGCCGCCGCCTCCCGCACCATCGGTATGTACCGGTCCCAGTCCCAGTGCGGTCCGGGGTCGGTGTGGTCGGTCCCGGGCACCTCGACATGGCCGATGATGTGCTCCCGGTCCACCGGGATGCCGTACCGCCGGCAGATGTCCGCCGTCAGCCGTGCCGACGAGGCGTACATCGCGTCCGTGAAGTCCTCGGGACGGTCGACGAACCCCTCGTGCTCGATACCGATGCTCCGCTCGTTGACGCCCCGGTTCCCCGCGTGGAAGGCGACGTCGAGCTCGCGGATCATCTGCGCGACCCGTCCGTCCTTGCCCACCACGTAGTGCGCGGCAGCGCCGTGCCCGGGGTCCTTGAACACCCTCAGGGCCGTCCGGTAGCTGCCCTGCACGACATGGATCACCACCCGGTCGACCGTGTAGTCGTCGGGCCGGTCCGCCCGCCGCCAGTTCGCGCGGGAGGCCGCCGTCCACACCGCGCCCGCGTGGTCGAGCTCCCCCTCCACCCGCTTCTTCTCCATGCCGGGCAGCCGCCACCACAGCCGTCTCAGCTCGTCCTGTGCCACCACGCCCGCCCCGACGAGCGCGGCCCCGCCGCCGATCAGCACGGCTCGCCTGCCGACGCCGCGCTGTGCCTTCCTGCCGCCCATGCCACCCCTCTTCGCACCCGATCACCTGCCGAACGTTTACTCGCGAGCTTTCGGTTCCCGGCGCCCCGTACCCTGATAGGGCTATGACTGAGACACGCCAGCGTCCCCTCCGCGTCCTCGCCGCCATGTCCGGCGGCGTGGACTCCGCCGTCGCCGCCGCCCGGGCCGCCGAAGCGGGCCACGACGTGACCGGAGTGCATCTGGCGCTCTCGGCCAACCCGCAGTCGTTCCGCACCGGAGCGCGCGGCTGCTGCACCATCGAGGACTCCCGCGACGCCCGCCGCGCCGCGGACGTCATCGGCATCCCGTTCTACGTTTGGGACCTCGCCGAGCGCTTCCGCGAGGACGTGGTCGAGGACTTCGTCGCGGAGTACGAGGCCGGCCGCACCCCCAACCCCTGCCTGCGCTGCAACGAGAAGATCAAGTTCGCGGCGCTCCTGGACAAGGCGCTGGCGCTGGGCTTCGACGCGGTGTGCACGGGCCACTACGCGACGGTGGTACTCCGGGAGGACGGCACCCGCGAGCTCCACCGGGCGAGCGACATGGCCAAGGACCAGTCGTACGTGCTCGGCGTGCTGGACGAGAGGCAGCTCGCCCACGCCATGTTCCCGCTCGGCGACACCCTCACCACCAAGGACGAGATCCGCGCGGAGGCCGAGCGGCGCGGTCTCGCCGTGGCGAAGAAGCCCGACAGCCACGACATCTGCTTCATCGCCGACGGCGACACCCAGGGATTCCTGGCCGGGCGGCTCGGCAGGGCCGAGGGCGACATCGTCGACGAGTCCGGCGCCAAGGTGGGCACCCACGACGGTGCCTACGGCTTCACCATCGGCCAGCGCAAGGGCCTGCGCATCGGCCGTCCCGCGCCCGACGGCAAGCCGCGCTACGTCCTGGACATCTCGCCGGTGAACAACACCGTGACGGTGGGACCCGCCGAGGCCCTCGAGGTCTCGGCCCTCACCGCCGTGAAGCCCCGCTGGTGCGGCACGGCACCCTCCGGCCCGGGCACGTACACCGCGCAGCTGCGCGCCCACGGCGGCGAGACCGAGGTCTCGGCCGAGCTGGTGGACGGCGAGCTGCGGGTGGCGTTCACCGAACCCGTCCGCGGTGTCGCCCCCGGCCAGGCGATCGTGCTGTACGACGGCACCCGCGTGGTCGGCTCGGCGACGATCGCGGCGACGACGCGCCGCCAGAGCCACGTCACGGCCTGAGGCCGGCGCGCCGCCCCCTGCCCGCCTCCCCGGTGGTCAGGCGGCGTCCGCGAAGAACCCCTCCAGCGCCGGCGCCAGCACATGCGGAGCCACCTCGTGGGTCTGGCCCGTCAGCGTGCGGTGCCGGCCGCGGGGGAGGGCGCGTGAGACCGCCCGGACCGACTCCCGCCGCCAGCGCGGGCTGGCGCCGCCGTCCACCACCATCACGCGCACGGCGACCTCGCGAAGCCGCTCGGCCGGCACACCCGCGTCGCCCAGCACGGCGTGGTCGTACGCGAGGGTGTGCGCCCGTGCTTCCAGTTCCGCCCACAGCGGTGAGCCGCGGAGCCCGTCGAGCGCCCCGGGCGGCAGCGCCTTGGACAGGAACAGCTCCAGGGCGTCGGACCGCCGGTCCCGGGCGAGCAGGCCCTCCACGCGCTCGCGGCGGGCCGCGCTCTCCGCGCGGCCGGCCGGGTCGGTGACGAACGGAGGTTCGTACACGGAGAGTCGGGCCACCGGGAGTCCCGCCGCGGCCGCCTCCAGCACCAGCGCCCCGCCCGAGGCGGTGCCGTGGACGCAGGCGTGCCCGCCCGCCTCCCCGACGACCGCGGCCAGGTCCTCGACCTCCCGCCGCACCGCGTAGGGGGCCGTGTCCCCGCTGGCGCCGCGGCCCCGCCGGTCGTAGGCGATCACGCTGAACCGGTGCGCGAGCAGGTTCGCCAGCGGTGCCTGGTCGGCGGCTGTGGCCAGCGCGCCGCCCACCAGCACGACGGGCGGCCCGTCGCCGCGGCGCTCGTACGCGATCACCGTGCCGTCCTGCGACCGTACGGTGCCGCGGGTCCTGCTCATCGTCGGGTTCGGGTTGTCCATGCCGTGCAGACCGTGCCCGCCCGCCGAACTCATCGGTGCGCGACGGGAATTCCCGGCCATTCTTTTTCGGCCTCCGACCGGACGGGCCGGGTGTCGGAGGCGGCCCGTACCGTGACTTCCATGAACATCTGCGTCTTCCTCTCCGCCGCCGACCTCGACGACCGGTACACCCGCCCCGCCCGCGAATTCGCCGAGCTGCTCGGCAAGGGCGGCCACACGCTCGTCTGGGGCGGCTCCGACGTCGGTCTGATGAAGGTCGTCGCGGACGGGGTGCACGAGGCCGGCGGCCGCCTGGTCGGGGTCTCGGTGGAGTTCCTCCAGGACAAGGCCAGGCCGGTCGCCGACGAGATGATCGTCGCGCGCGACCTCGCCGAGCGGAAGGCGCTGCTCCTCGCCAAGTCCGACGCGGTCGTGATCATGGTCGGCGGCACGGGCACGCTGGACGAGGCCACGGAGATCCTGGAGCTGAAGAAGCACGGCCACACGGCGAAGCCGGTGGTGCTGCTCAACACCGCGGGCTACTACGACGGGCTGAAGCAGCAGTTCCAGCGGATGGACGACGAGGGCTTCCTGCCGGTGCCCCTCACCGACCTGGTCTTCTTCGCCGAGGACGCGGTGGGCGCGCTCGCCCACCTCGAGGAGAGCGCGGGGGTGCGGTGATGCGAGCATGGCCGGTATGGCTACACATCTGATCACCGGAGCGGGATCCGGCATCGGCGCGGCCGTCGCGCGCCGGCTGCACGAGCGCGGCGACGACCTCGTGCTGCTGGCCCGTGACGCAGGCCGTGCCCGGGAGCTGGTCCAGGCATACCCCGGCTCCCGCACCCTCGTCGGCGACCTCTCCACGCCCGACCGCCTCTCCTGGGCGTTCTCCCACCAGACGCTGCCAGAGCGCGTCGACTCGCTGCTGCACATCGCGGGCGTCGTGGACCTCGGCCGGGTCGCCGACCTCACCCCGAAGACCTGGCAGGCGCAGCTCAACGTCAACCTGGTGAGCCCGGCGGAGCTCACCCGGCTCGTGCTGCCCCAACTGCGCGTGTCCCGGGGCACGGTGATCTTCGTCAACTCGGGTGCCGGGCTCAACGCCCATGCCGAGTGGGGCGCTTACGCCGCCTCCAAGCACGGCCTCAAGGCACTGGCCGACGCACTGCGCCAGGAGGAGAAGGAGCACGGCGTCCGGGTCACGTCGGTGTACCCCGGCCGCACCGCGAGCCCGATGCAGGCGAAGGTGCACCAGCAGGAGGGCAAGGAGTACGACCCGACGCGGTGGATCGACCCCGAGTCGGTCGCGACGACGATCCTCACGGCCCTCGACCTCCCGCGCGACGCCGACATCCACGACCTCACCGTCCGGCCGGGGCGATGAGCGACATCGTGTGGGGCCCCGCCACCGGAGTCGGCTCCCTGCCCGGGGGGGACGCGCGCGAGGCCGCGAAGACCGTGACCGGGTCCTTCGAGGACTTCCCCCACCTGCCGGAGCTGCCCGCCCGCGGTCCCGGCGCCGACATGATCGGCCGCACCGCCGGACTCCTGGTGGAGCTCTACGCGCACGTGGAGCCGAGCGGCTGGCGGATCAGCGACAGGCCCGGCCGGGACACCAGGCGGGCCAGGTCGTGGCTCGGCGAGGACCTGGACGCACTGGAGGAGTTCACCCAGGGCTACGAGGGACCGCTGAAGGTCCAGGCCGTCGGGCCGTGGACGCTGGCGGCCGCCCTGGAGCTCAGGAACGGCGAGGCGGCTCTCGCCGACCCCGGCGCGTGCCGGGACCTCGCGGGCTCGCTCACGGAAGGCCTCCGCGGCCATCTCGCCGAGGTACGGCGCCGCGTGCCGGGCGCCCGGCCGGTGCTCCAGCTCGACGAACCCTCCCTCACGGCCGTTCTGCGCGGCCGGGTGAAGACCGCCAGCGGCTACCGGACGCACCGCGCCGTGGACCGGCAGCTCGCGGAGAGCGCGCTGCGGGAGGTCGTGGACGCCGCAGGCGTGCCGGTGATCGTGCATTCCTGCGCTCCGGAGGTGCCGTTCGCCCTGCTGCGCCGGGCCGGAGTCGCCGGTATCTCGTTCGATTTCGGGCTGCTCACCGAGCGTGACGAGGAGTCGATCGGCGAGGCGGCCGAGGGCGGCACGAAGCTCTTCGCGGGAGTCGTGCCGTCCACCGACGGCCCATTGTCGGACCCTGCCGGTAGCGTCATGGGTGTCAGGACGCTGTGGCGCAGGCTGGGGCTGAATCCGGGGACTCTCGCCGAGTCCGTCGTGATCACCCCGTCGTGCGGGCTCGCGGGCGCTTCGCCCGGCTACGCCCGTGCCGCCCTCGCGCACAGCGTCCGGGCGGCGAGATCGCTCGCGGACAACCCTGAGTGATGGACTGAGGGCTGAGGTAACGGGAGGACGTAACGGTGGCTGTCGAACAGCAGGGGCCGGTGCCGGCGGAGTCACGGGACACGCACGCCCGGCTGGCCGAGCAGATCGAGGAGCACCGCTTCCGGTACTACGTGAAGGACCAGCCGGTCGTCAGCGACGCCGAGTTCGACCGGCTGATGAGGTCGTTGGAGGCGCTGGAGGAGGAGTATCCGGAGCTGCGCACGCCCGACTCGCCGACCCAGAAGGTCTCGGTCGCGTACGAGACGGAGTTCACGGCGGTCGAGCACCGCGACCGGATGCTGTCCCTCGACAACGCCTTCGACGACGCGGAGCTCGCAGCCTGGGCGGACCGGGTCGCCAAGGAGGTCGGCACCTCCGCGCACCACTTCCTGTGCGAGCTGAAGGTCGACGGCCTGGCCGTCAACCTGACCTACGAGAAGGGCCGGCTGACCCGGGCCGCGACCCGCGGCGACGGCCGCACCGGCGAGGACATCACTCCCAACGTCCGGACGATCGCGGACATCCCGGTCCGCCTGAAGGGCGAGCGCGTACCCGATCTGGTGGAGATCCGGGGCGAGGTCTACTTCCCGATGGAGGCCTTCGAGGAGCTCAACGCCCGCCGGGTCGCCGCGGGTGAGCAGCCCTATGCCAACCCCCGCAACTCGGCGTCGGGTTCGCTGCGGCAGAAGGATCCGAAGGTCACCGCGACCCTCCCGCTGCACATGGTGGTGCACGGCATCGGCGCGCGCGAGGGCCTGGAGATCGGCCGGCTGTCGCAGGCGTACGAGCTCCTGCACGAGTGGGGCCTGCCGACCGCCCGGCACTTCAAGGTGGTCGACTCGCTCGAAGAGGTCCGGGACTTCATCGCGTACTACGGCGAGCACCGGCACTCCGTTGAGCACGAGATCGACGGGGTGGTCGTCAAGCTGGACGAGATCCCGCTCCAGGGCCGGCTGGGTTCGACGTCGCGGGCGCCGCGCTGGGCGATCGCCTGGAAGTACCCGCCGGAGGAGGTCAACACCAGGCTGGTCGACATCCGCGTCGGTGTGGGCCGTACGGGTCGGGTCACCCCGTACGCCCAGGTGGAGCCGGTGACGGTCGCGGGCTCCGAGGTCGAGTTCGCGACCCTGCACAACCAGGACGTGGTCAAGGCCAAGGGCGTCCTCATCGGCGACACCGTCGTGCTGCGCAAGGCGGGCGACGTCATCCCCGAGATCCTCGGCCCGGTCGTCGATCTGCGGGACGGCAGCGAGCGCGAGTTCGTCATGCCGTCCGAGTGCCCCGAGTGCGGCACGCCCCTGCGGCCGATGAAGGAGGGCGACGTCGATCTGCGCTGTCCCAACGCCCGCAGCTGCCCCGCCCAATTGCGCGAGCGTCTGTTCTACCTGGCCGGACGGAAGTCCCTGGACGTCGAGGCGTTCGGCTACGTGGCCGCGGCGGCCCTGACGAAGCCGCTGGAGCCCGCCGAGCCGCCGCTGGCCGACGAGGGTGGCCTGTTCGACCTCACGGTCGAACAGCTGCTCCCCATCAAGGCGTATGTGCTGGACCAGGACAGCGGGCTGCCCAAGCGCGACCCGAAGACCGGCGAGGAGAAGGTCGTCACGGTCTTCGCCAACCAGCAGGGGGAGCCGAAGAAGAACACCCTGGCGATGCTGGAGAACATCGCGGCCGCCAAGGAGCGCCCGCTGGCCCGCATCCTCACCGGTCTCTCCATCCGTCACGTGGGCCCCGTCGCCGCCGAGGAACTGGCCCGTGAGTTCCGTTCGATCGAGCGGATCGAGCAGGCGTCCGAGGAGGAGCTGGCGGCTGTCGAGGGCGTCGGGCCCACCATCGCCGCCTCGGTGAAGCAGTGGTTCGAGGAGGACTGGCACCGCGAGATCCTCCGCAAGTGGCGTGCCGCGGGCGTCCGGATGGAGGAGGAGGGCTCCGGCGAGGACGAAGGGCCGCGCCCGCTCGAGGGCCTCACGGTCGTCGTCACGGGAACGCTCGAGAACCACACGAGAGATGGCGCAAAAGATGCGCTCCAGAGTCGTGGAGCGAAAGTGACCGGTTCCGTTTCGAAGAAGACCTCATTCGTCGTCGTGGGTGACAACCCCGGATCGAAGTACGACAAGGCCATGCAGCTGAAGGTGCCCGTGCTGGACGAGGACGGGTTCGCGGTCCTGCTGGAGCAAGGCCCTGACGCGGCCCGCGAGGTGGCCGCGCCGGTCGAGGCATAGCACGGCCGTGCGGACCAACTCCCCGTCAGGATCACTCGTTCGGCGCATATCGGATGGATAAGGGTGGCCGGGTCGCATTCGGGCAAGAGCTGTAGAGCGCTGCCCGTCAGAGCCCCCGGCGGCCTACTGTTGAGGCATGCGCCTGTCGTGCACGGCCGCGTGGTGAGGTTTCGGCCGTGGTCGCATGACACGGAAGCCACCACGTGGCATCGGCACCGCCGGCTGTGAGAGGGACGGGAATGAAACCGACCGAGAGCGCCGCCCCGGTCTCACGGCCGCGTGGGTTCGCGGGGCTCGCGTTCGTCGCGGGCATCGCGTCGACGCTGCCGTTCGTCGTCATCGGAATCGCCGCACTCGCCCTGGCGACCGGGCTCTTCGGCGTCCTGCGGGAGGGCCACGCGCTTTTCCCCGGAGGTACCGAGGGCTGGTCCCTCGCCGTGCTGACCGGCGTCATCGTCGGCCACCTGGTCGCCCTCGGACGCGACCGCTGGTGGGGCGGCACGGGCTCCGGTGCCGCGCTGACACTCGCCGTGCTGCTGCTGTACGGCTGGGTGCCGGCGGGCATGGTCAGCCTCGCCGTGGTGGTGCTGGTCGGCGCCGCGCGGCGGCACCGCTGGCGACAGGGCGTCCTGCACGGCGCGGTGGACATCCTGGGCATCGGCGGCGCCGCACTCGTCCTCGCCGCGTTCGGTGAGGCACCGACCGTCGAACACCCCTGGCAGCCCCTGCAATGGGGGCCGGACGCGATCCCCGAGGTGGTGCTCGCCGCGGCCGCGTATCTCGCCGTCACCCGGGTGCTGCTCTGGTACGCGCTGGCGCCGCAGGGCAGCGGACTGCCCACCGTCGCCCGGACCGCCCTGCTGCGGCAGGGGCTCGTCGCGGTCGCCCTGCTCGGCATCGCCCCGCTGATCTGCGTCGTCGCGACGGCCCTGCCCATCGTGCTGCCGCTCTTCGCCGTGCCGCTGATAGCCCTCGACTCCACGCTGTGGATCGCCCGCGCCCGCGCCGAGGAGCAGCTGCGCGACCCGCTGACCAAACTCCCCAACCGCCAGTGGCTGCTGGAGCGCACCTGGACCGCGCTGGAGGAGGCCGAGGGGGTCGGAGCGCGTTCGGCGCTCGTCCTCATCGACCTCGACCGGTTCCGCTCGGTCAACGACACCCTCGGTCATCTCGCGGGCGACCGGCTGCTGCTCCAGATCGCCGAGCGGCTGAAACTCGCACTGCCGCGCGGAGCGGAGGCCGCGCGCCTGGGCGGCGACGAGTTCGCCGTGCTGCTGCCCACGACCGACTCCACCACCAGCGCCCAGCGGGTCGCCCGGCACCTCGTCGGCCAGCTGTCCTCACCGCTCGACCTCGACGGGCTGACGCTGGTCCTGGAGGCCAGTGCCGGCCTCGCCGTCTTCCCCGACCACGCCCTGGACGCCGAAGGGCTGCTCAGACGGGCGGATGTGGCGATGTACCAGGCGAAGCGCGACCGCACGGGCGTCGAGGTGTACGAGTCCAAACGCGATTCGAACACCCCGGACCGGCTCGGACTGCTCGGCGATCTGCGCCGGGCGCTCGACGCGGGCGACGTCGAGCTCCACTACCAGCCGAAGGTCCGCTTCGACGGCCATGTCGCGGGGCTGGAGGCACTGGTGCGCTGGGTGCACCCGGACCGCGGGCGGGTCCCTCCGGACGAGTTCATCGCCATCGCCGAGTCGTCGGGGCTGATGCCGCATCTGACCGAGTACGTGCTGGAGACGGCGCTGGGCCAGGTCGCCGAGTGGCGCTCCCAGGGCCTCGAGGTGCCGGTCGCCGTCAACGTCTCGCCGCGGGACGTCCACACCCCGGGCTTCGCCGGTTCCGTCGCGGCACGGCTCGCACGGCACGGCGTCCCGGCGGGCGCGCTGCAGCTGGAGATCACGGAGCATGTGCTGCTGGAGGATCCGCAGCGGGCCGGGGACACCCTCGCGGCGCTCACGGGCCACGGCGTGAAGATGTCGCTGGACGACTTCGGCACCGGGTACTCCTCCCTGGTCCATCTGCGCCGGCTGCCCGTGAGCGAGCTCAAGATCGACCGGTCGTTCGTCGCCCGGCTGGCGATCGACGCGGAGGACGCCGAGATCGTCCGCTGCACGGTCGACCTCGCGCATTCCCTCGGGCTGCTCGTGGTCGCCGAGGGTGTCGAGGACGACGAGACCTGGGAGCGGCTGCGCGACCTGGGCTGTGACGCGGTGCAGGGCTGGCTGGTGGCGGCGGCGATGCCGCCGCAGGAGACCACGGCCTGGCTGCGGGCCCGGGGCGAGCACGGCTGGCGTCGCCCCGTGGGTGAGCTCCCCGCCGCCGCCCCGTCCGAGGTGGACCGCCCGTCGGGGCTCGTGAACTAGGCACGGCGCGCCGTGCCGGGCGCCTGCGGCCATCCCGGTCCACCGTCGGCCGAGTGGTGGCGCGGCGGGCCTGCCGGGGGCCGGAAGAGCCGGCCGGCAGGCGGACACGGCCACGGACCGACCGAAGCGAAGCACCGACCGACGCACCGGCTGCCGGATCGATCCGGCGGACGGCGTCGCCCGGCCGTCACGGCCCGCCTGTGGCCGGGCCCGTCCGGCCCGTACCGTGCCGGACGGGCCCGTAGCCGACGGGGTCCGACCGGAGGCGGCCCGCACCGAAGAGGGCCCGCAGCGAGGAGTGCTCCCGCACCGAAGAGGGCCCGCAGCGAGGAGTGCTCCCGCACCGAAGAGGCCTCACCGGCGGTGGCCGCACCGGACCGGCCGCATCAGACGGGCCCGTACCGGACCGGGCGCACCGGACGTCGCCCGTACCGGACCGGGCGCACCGGACGTCGCCCGTGCCGAAGGGGCCCGTACCGGACCGTGGCCATGCCCGGAACGCGATCACCGGCCGCCCGTAGCCGCTTCGCCGCACCCCGCCTCAGCGCCGGGCGCGGGCGTCGGCCGGACCCCGTCGAGGGCGCCGGCCGGTCCCCCGTGGACAAAGGGTTTCGCGGGCACCCTGGCCGGGCCCATAGGATTGGGCCAAAACCATCACACTCACCCCTGAGGATCGCTGCATGCCTGGCATCACGCGCGAGGAGGTCGCCCACCTCGCCCGGCTGGCACGTCTGGAGCTGAAGGCCGAAGAGCTCGACCACTTCGCCGGACAGCTCGACGACATCATCGGCGCGGTCGCCCGCGTCGCGGAGGTCGCCGACCGAGACGTACCGCCGACCTCCCACCCGCTGCCGCTGACCAACGTCATGCGCGCGGACGAGGTCCGTCCTTCGCTCACCCCCGAGCAGGCGCTCTCCTGCGCCCCGGCACAGGAGCAGCAGCGTTTCAAGGTGCCGCAGATCCTGGGGGAGGACTGACCTGCGATGACGGACAGCCCCATCATCAAGCTCACCGCGGCGGAGATCGCCGCGAAGATCGCATCCGGCGAGCTCACCGCCGTCGAGGTCACCGAGGCGCACCTCGCCCGGATCGAGGCGGTGGACGAGAAGGTCCACGCCTTCCTGCACATCGACCGTGACGGCGCCCTCGCGCAGGCCCGCGCCGTCGACGAGAAGCGCGAGCGCGGCGAGAAGCTCGGCCCGCTCGCCGGTGTGCCGCTGGCACTGAAGGACATCTTCACCACCGAGGGCATCCCCACCACGGTCGGCTCCAAGATCCTCGAGGGCTGGATCCCGCCGTACGACGCCACCCTGACGCGCAGGCTGAAGGACGCCGACGTCGTCATCCTCGGCAAGACCAACATGGACGAGTTCGCCATGGGGTCCTCCACCGAGAACAGCGCCTACGGCCCGACCGGCAACCCCTGGGACCTGACCCGGATCCCGGGCGGCTCCGGCGGTGGCTCCTCCGCCGCCCTCGCCTCCTACGAGGCCCCGCTCGCCATCGGCACGGACACCGGCGGCTCCATCCGCCAGCCCGCCGCCGTCACCGGCACGGTCGGCGTGAAGCCCACCTACGGCGCGGTCTCCCGTTACGGCATGGTCGCCTTCTCCTCGTCCCTCGACCAGGGCGGACCCTGCGCCCGCACGGTTCTGGACGCGGCGCTGCTGCACGAGGTGATCGCCGGGCACGACCCGCTCGACTCCACCTCCATCGACGCCCCGGTCCCGCCGGTCGTCGAGGCCGCGCGCAACGGCTCGGTCGAGGGCATGCGCGTCGGTGTCGTCAAGCAGTTCCGCGGCGAGGGCTACCAGGCCGGTGTGGTGCAGCGGTTCGACGAGTCCGTCCAGCTCCTGAAGGAGCTGGGCGCCGAGATCGTCGAGCTCGACTGCCCCTCCTTCGACCTGGCGCTCTCCGCCTACTACCTGATCGCGCCTTCCGAGTGCTCCTCGAACCTCGCCCGGTTCGACGGCCTGCGCTACGGCCTGCGCGTCGGCGACGACGGCACCCGCTCGGCCGAGGACGTCACCTCGCTGACCCGCGAGGAGGGCTTCGGCGACGAGGTCAAGCGCCGGATCATGCTCGGTACGTACGCCCTGTCGTCCGGCTACTACGACGCGTACTACGGCAGCGCCCAGAAGGTGCGCACGCTCATCAAGCAGGACTTCGAGAAGGCCTTCGAGCAGGTCGACGTGATCGTCTCCCCGACGACCCCGACCACCGCCTTCCCGATCGGCGAGCGTGCCGACGACCCGATGGCGATGTACCTCGCGGACCTGTGCACCATCCCGACCAACCTGGCCGGCAACGCCGCGATGTCGCTGCCCTGCGGCCTGGCCCCGGAGGACAACCTCCCGGTCGGACTGCAGATCATCGCGCCCGCCCTGAAGGACGAACGGCTCTACAAGGTGGGTGCGGCCGTCGAGGCGGCCTTCGTGGCACGCTGGGGCCACCCGCTGCTGGAGGAGGCACCGTCACTGTGAGTAGCTTGCAGAAGGCCAAGGGCTTCACGAAGTCCCGGACCGGCACGTACGTGTCCATGGCCGCCACCGCGTTCGGAGCCATCGGCGTCGCGAAGCAGGCCAAGAAGGCCCGCCTGGAGCAGGACACGCTCCGGCTGATCGACGCCGCCGTGTCCGCCGCCGCCATCGTCACCGGACTCGCGATCCTCTACCGGGAGCTGAAGCGCCTGGGCGACGACGACGTCCTGCTGGGCTGAGAGGGAAGTTTCACCGTGACCGTCACGACTGACCTGGTGTCGTACGAGGACGCACTCGCGTCGTACGACCCCGTCATGGGCCTGGAGGTCCATGTCGAACTCGGCACCAGGACCAAGATGTTCTGCGGCTGCTCGACCGAGCTGGGTGCCGAGCCCAACTCGCAGACCTGCCCCACCTGCCTGGGCCTCCCCGGCTCGCTGCCGGTGGTCAACGCGGTCGGCGTCGAGTCCGCCATCAAGATCGGTCTCGCGTTGCACTGCGAGATCGCCGAATGGTGCCGCTTCGCCCGGAAGAACTACTTCTATCCGGACATGCCGAAGAACTTCCAGACCTCGCAGTACGACGAGCCGATCGCCTTCAACGGCTATCTGGACGTCCAGCTGGAGGACGGCGAGGTCTTCCGCGTGGAGATCGAGCGCGCCCACATGGAGGAGGACACGGGCAAGTCGACGCACGTCGGCGGCGCCACCGGCCGTATCCACGGCGCGTCCCACTCCCTGCTCGACTACAACCGGGCCGGCATCCCGCTCATCGAGATCGTCACCAAGCCCATCGTGGGCGCCGGTGACCGTGCCCCCGAGGTCGCCAAGGCGTACGTCGCAGAACTGCGCGAGCTCATCCGGGCCCTCGGTGTCTCCGAGGCCCGTATGGAGATGGGCCAGATGCGCTGCGACGTGAACCTCTCGCTGATGCCGAAGGGTTCGGAGACGTTCGGCACGCGCAGCGAGACCAAGAACGTCAACTCGCTCCGCAGCGTGGAGCGGGCCGTCCGCTTCGAGGTCCAGCGGCACGCCGCGGTGCTGGGCGACGGCGGCACGATCGTCCAGGAGACCCGCCACTTCCACGAGGACGACGGCACGACGACCTCGGGCCGGGTGAAGGAGGAGGCCGAGGACTACCGGTACTTCCCGGAGCCCGACCTCGTCCCCGTCGCCCCGTCCCGGGAGTGGGTCGAGGAGCTGCGTGCCGCACTGCCCGAGCTGCCGCGAGTGCGCCGCAACCGCCTCCGCGAGGAGTGGGGCATCTCCGAGCACGACATGCAGTCCATCCTGAACGCGGGCGCCATCGACCCGATCGTGGCCACGATCGAGGCCGGTGCCGACCCCGTCTCCGCCCGCAAGTGGTGGATGGGCGAGCTGGCCCGTAACGCCAACGAGTCCGGCCGGTCGCTCGACGAGCTGCCGATCACGCCGGAGCAGGTCGCCCGGGTGACGGCCCTGGTCGTCGACGGCTCGCTCAACGACAAGCTGGCTCGTCAGGTCATCGAGGGCGTTCTGGCCGGCGAGGGCGACCCGGACGCGGTCGTCGAGAAGCGCGGTCTGAAGGTCGTCTCCGACGAGGGCGCGCTCGGCGTGGCCGTCGACGAGGCGATCGCCGGCAACGCCGCCATCGCCGACAAGATCCGGGGCGGCAAGGTCGCCGCGGTCGGCGCGCTGGTCGGGGCGGTCATGAAGGCCACCCGCGGCCAGGCCGACGCGGCCCGCGTCAAGGAGCTGATCCTGGAGAAGCTCGGCGTGTCCGAGGGCTGAACCCCGGCCGTACGAACGTGAGGGGCGGGACACCCAACCGGTGTCCCGCCCCTCACGCGTACCCGGCCGGTCCGGCGGGCCGGGCGACGGCGCGCCGGGCGGGCCGTTCGAGGAGCCGGGCGGGACGGAGACGGGACAGACGGCGGGGCAGGGTGCGCGGCGCCGGTCCCCGCGCCGACCCCGCAGGCGCCGGTCCCTGCGCCGTCCCCGCGGCCGACCTCAGTACGCCCGTATGCCCAGGCCCGGCAGCCACAGTTCGCCGCGGTCGTCGACGCCGGACTCCCGGGCAGTCAGCTCCTGCGGACCGGCCGCGCCCCGCGAGCGCAGCTCCGTGACGGCCAGCCGCGCGGCCGCGGCCGCGGAGTTCTCGTCGGCCTCGGGGAAGGCCGAATGCCACCAGCCCCGGTCGTGGCCCTGCCAGCCGCACTCCCGCATCAGCCGGTCCCGCTCGGGGCCCTGCTGCGCGTCCCGGTCGTCGACGGCGACCTCCAGCCCCTCACCCGGGCTGTACGAGACGACGAGATCGCGGCCGGGGTCCCGGTCGGCCACGACCGTGAAGCCGGCCCAGTCGCCCGGGACCTGCACGGGAAGCTGCTCCGCCCAGGCGGCGAGCAGCAGCTCCAGCGCGCTCTCCAACTGCTCCCAGTCGCCCGCGAGCCGGTGGTCGGGGCGCTCGCCGGGCCACTCGCCCGGTCCGCCGCGGTACAACTGCCAGCTGTACGGCAGCAGGTCGAAGTCGTGCGGCTCGTCGGCCGACCAGGCACCGCCCCAGGTGAAGCACCGGTGCTCGCCCCGCTCCAGCTCCTCCGGCCGGTGCACCGACAGCGTGACGCGGAACCGGTCCCCCGAGAGCAGCACCAGCCGGTCCTCGTCGCGCCAGCGGACACTGGGCCCCCAGGCCGACCCGCCGTACAGCGTCGGCTCCCCGATCGTGGCCACGATCGGCCCGTAGACCTCCCGGAACGCCTCGCGCCGCTCCAGCCGCGTCGCCTCCGGGCGATGGTGCACGATCGCGACGGGCGCACCGCCCAGGTACTCCCCGGGCGACCCGTGCAGGCGCTCGGCGAGCCGGGCGGCCGCGGCGGCCGTCGTGGCCGTGGCGGCGATGGCGGTCTGCGATTCCCCCGGACTGGTCATGAGCCCATGGTGACAGTCCGCACGGACAACGCCACCGAATAGGCCCCGACGGCCGGTCGGCCACTGGCGGGATCTCGACTGGACTCTCCCGACGCCCTCTTGGACGTTCATCCCGCGGTCGTCCGCGGGCCTTTCCTCCGCCATCCGGCCTCATTAGCTTCCGGGCGTAACGAGGGACTCAGGAGGATCACTTGGCCACCGACATCTCACGGCGACGGCTGTTCGCACTCGGCGGAGGCGCTCTCGGCGCCGCCGCGGCCGGGTCCCTGCTGCCGCCCTCCCTGCAGGCGGCACTCGCCGCCGAACCGCCCGCCGGCGGACTGCGCGCCATCCGGCACGTGGTGATCCTGATGCAGGAGAACCGGTCCTTCGACCACTACTTCGGCTCCCTGCGAGGGGTACGCGGATTCGGCGACCGCAACGCCGTCGAACTCCCCTCGGGCACCTCCGTCTTCGAGCAGCCCGGGCCGCTCGGCACCGTGCTGCCCTTCCCGGTGCGCGGCGCCGCCGAGACGCAGACGAAGGACCTGCAGTACATCGGCGACCTCGACCACTCGTGGGACGGCGGGGCCGAGGCGTGGCGCGACGGCTGGATGGACGGCTGGATCTCCGCGAAGACCGCGGCCACCATGGCCTATTACGACCGTCGCGACATCCCGCTGCACTACGAGCTCGCCGACACGTTCACCGTCTGCGACGCCTACCACTCCTCGGTCCACACGTCGACGAGCCCCAACCGCAACCATCTGTGGAGCGGCTGGACCGGCCACGAGGCCGACGGCAGCCGCGCCGTGACGAACGCCGCGTACGCCGAGGGCACCCACCCCGGCTACCCGTGGCCCACGTACGCCGAGCG
The DNA here is from genome assembly GCF_900103455.1 of Streptomyces wuyuanensis. GTDB lineage: Bacteria > Actinomycetota > Actinomycetes > Streptomycetales > Streptomycetaceae > Streptomyces > Streptomyces wuyuanensis. Next base: position 147,171 of record NZ_FNHI01000005.1, read on the forward strand.
GCTGGAGAAGGCGGGCCGCAGCTGGAAGACGTACCAGGAGTGGGAGAACTTCACCGACAACAACATCGAGTTCTTCACCGTCTTCAAGCGGATCGCGCGGAAGGCGCTCGCCGCGGCCGGCGACTTCACGTACATGGAGGCCTTCTACGCGAAGGTCCGCGACAGCGCCGACCCGGCCGAGCGCGAGCGCCTGCTGGCCGCGCTGGAGGAGGGCGTCGCGACGCTGACAGCGCGGGAGAGGTCGCTCTTCGAGCGGGGGCTGCGGCGCGGCGAGACCGGCAGTCTCGCCGAGCGGTTCCGCGCCGACGTGGCGGCCGGCACGCTTCCCGAGGTCTCGTACCTGGTGCCGAGCGCGATCGACTCCGAGCACCCGGGCTCGTCCTCGCCGATCGCCTCCGCCACCCTCGTCTACAAGGTGCTGGACGCCCTCGGCTCCCACCCCGACGTCTGGCGGCACACCGTCGTGCTGATCAACTACGACGAGAACGACGGGTTCTTCGACCATGTGCCGCCGCCGGTCCCGCCCGCCGGCAACACCGACGAGCGCTGGCAGGGCAGGCCCACCGGCCTCGGCATCCGGGTCCCGCTGCTCGTCGTCTCCCCGTGGACCGTCGGGGGATGGGTCTGCTCCGAGACCTTCGACCACACCTCGGTGATCCGCTTCCTCGAGAAGTGGACGGGCATCGAGGAGCCCAACATCACGGATTGGCGGCGCACCGTCACCGGCGACCTCACCTCGGCGTTCGACTTCCGGCACGGCCGGCCGCTTCCCGCGGTGGAGCGGCCGGGGGCGATCCCGCCGTTCACCGGCCGCTGGCGGCCGCAGCCGCCAGCGGTCCAGCGCATGCCCGTACAGGAGCCGGGCACCCGGCCGGCCCGACCGCTGCCGTACCAGCCCGACGCGTGGGCGAAGGCCGGCAGGGGGGAGGTGACGGTCGCGCTCGCCAACACGGGACGCGCGAGCGCTCACCTCGCGCTCTATCCGTACGCCGGTGAGTTCCCCGTCCCGCAGCACAAGGACGTGAGGGGCGCGGCGCAGTGGAGCGTGCCTCTCGCCGGGGACTCCTACCGCTTCACGATCACCGGGCCGAACGGCTTCCGCCGGGAGTTCGAGGGACCGGCGACGGGAGCGGGCCCCGAGGTCGTCTCGCGGATCGACCACCACGACCGCGATCTGCACCTCACGTTCCGCAACGGCAAGGACCGCGCCGTCACCTTCACCCTCCGGCCGCTCGGGTACGTCGACGAGGAGGACCTGAGGGACTGGACCCGGAGGATCACGGTGAAGCCCGGCCGCAGCCGGAGCGTCGTGCACTCCGCCGCCGACGCCCACGGCTGGTACGACGTCGAGGTGACGACGGACGACGGGAGCGGCTTCCGCAGGCGTCTGATGGGGCACATCGAGAACGGCAGGCCCAGCGTCTCCGGATGACGTCGCGGACGAACGGGCGCCGGGCATTGCGGACATACCGGATTGCCGTGAGGGGAGGGAGGTTCGGGAGCGGCCGCCCCCGAATTCCCTCCACCTCTGTGAGTATGGCCACGAACCGGGCGAAGGCGCCCTAACGATCACTTTCTCCTGAGACAGTGTTGCCCTGCAGGTCATGTGTTCTTTACGGGCAGTTCCCAGTGAAGATCCACGAACCACCAGGGAGCCCGTCCGTTGTCCGCCATCGCCCGGTGGTGCATCAGGCACCGACTCGTCGCCGTCATGCTCTGGCTGTCGACCCTCTGCGGCGTCTCGGTCGCGGCGGTCCTCGCGGGCACGGCGTACTCGAACGACTACGACGTTCCCGGCACCGAATCGGGGCGGGCCACCGAACTCCTCCAGAACGGCTTCCACGGCAGGTTCGACGGCGGCGACACCATCGTCTGGCACAGCACTCGGGGCAGTGTGCGGGCGGCCGCCGTCGAGCAGCGGATGACCGCCGTGCTGAAGAAGGTCGAGCGGCTGGACGGCGTCGCCTCGGTCACCGGCCCGTACGACACCTCCCCGCAGTCCCCGTCCGGGAAGGCTTCGGGCAAGTCCTCGGACGGCAAACCGGACAGGACGGACGAGGCGGACTCGAAGAAGGTTTCGAAGAAGAACTCGAAGAAGGACGCGAAGGCGCGGTCGGACGGGAAGAGCGCGGCCGGGACCGGCTCCGCCGGGAAGGCCGGCGGCGGGGAGGGCGACGCCGGAACAGGGCAGGGCGCGGCCGGGCAGATCAGCGAGGACGGCCGCACGGCCTATGCGACCATCGTCTTCGAGGCGAAGGCGGCGGACGTCCCCGAGGCCCAGGCACGCGCCGTCGTGGACACGGCCAAGGCGGCCGCGCACGACGGACTCCAGGTCGAACTCGGCGGAAGCGCCACCGCGCTCGCCGAGACGCCCACCTCGCACCTCGCGGAGATCGTCGGCGTCGCCGTGGCCGCCGTGGTCCTCTTCCTCGCCTTCGGCTCACTGGCCGCGAGCCTCCTTCCCATCGCCACGGCACTCGTCAGCGTCGGTGCCGCGTACGCGGGCATCGTGCTGCTCGGCCACGTCATGGACGTCGCGGACTTCGCGCCCGTGCTCGGGCTGCTGATCGGACTCGGCGTCGGGATCGACTACGCGCTGTTCATCGTCACCCGGCACCGCAAGGGCCTCCGGCGGGGGCTGCCGGTCGCCGAAGCAGCCGAGAACGCCGTGGCGACCACGGGGCGGGCGGTCGTCTTCGCCGGTCTCACCGTCTGCATCGCGCTGCTCGGGATGCTGGTCCTGCGGCTGTCCTTCCTCAACGGAGTGGCGATCGCCGCCTGTCTGACCGTCCTCCTGACGGTCGCCGCGTCCGTGACCCTGCTGCCCGCGCTGCTGTCCTTCATCGGGATGCGCGCACTCGGCCGGCCCGAGCGCCGCCGGCTCGCCCGGCGGGGACCCCGGCCCGAGCTCCCGACCGGGTTCGCCGCCCGCTGGTCGGCGTTCGTCGAGCGCCGGCCCAAGCTGCTGGGACTGGTCGCCACGGCGGTGATGGCGGTCCTCGCGCTGCCCACGTTCTCGCTCCACCTCGGCACCTCCGACCAGGGCAACGCGCCCGCCTCCAGTACCACCCGCAAGGCGTACGACCTGGTCGCCGAGGGCTTCGGGCCGGGCACCAACGGTCCGCTCACGCTGGTCGCCGCCCTCGACGGCGCCGACGACCGGCTGGCGATGCAGCAGCTGCCCGCGGCCCTCCGGGCCACCGAGGGCGTCGCCTCCGTCAGCCCCGTGACGTTCAACAGCCGGGCCGACACCGCCGTGGTCACCGTCGTCCCCGACTCCCCGCCCCAGTCGCAGCGGACCAGCGAACTCGTCGACCGGCTGCGCGCCGACGTGCTGCCCGGGGCCGAGAGCGGGACCTCGCTCGAGGTCCACGTCGGCGGAGTGACCGCGAGCTACGACGACTTCGCCGACGTCATCGTCGGGAAACTGCCGATGTTCGTCGGTGCGGTCATCGCCCTGGGCTGTGTGCTGCTGCTGCTCGCCTTCCGCTCGGTCGGCATCCCGCTCAAGGCCGCGCTGATGAACGTGGTAGCGGTCGCCTCCGCTTTCGGCGTGGTCGTCGCCATCTTCCAGTGGGGCTGGGGATCCGAGCTGCTGGGACTCGGCAGCGCCGGTCCGATCGAGCCCTTCCTCCCCGTGATCATGGTCTCGGTGCTCTTCGGGCTCTCCATGGACTACCAGGTGTTCCTGGTCAGCCGGATGTACGAGGAGTGGCTGGAGACGCGGGACAACCGGCGTGCCGTAAGGGTCGGCCTCGCCGAGACCGGCCGGGTGATCAACTCGGCGGCGGTCATCATGATCTCCGTCTTCCTCGCCTTCGTCCTCAGCGGCGACAGGGTCATCGCGATGTTCGGCATCGGCCTGGCCGCGGCCGTCGCCCTCGACGCGTTCGTCCTGCGCACCCTGCTGGTGCCGGCGCTCATGCACATGCTGGGCAGCGCCAACTGGTGGCTGCCCGGCTGGCTGGACCGCCGCCTGCCGCGCATCAGCATCGAAACTCCCGAGAGCCTTTCGACCGCGCATGCGAAGATCGCCGGGATGCGCGTGAGCGAGGACAGCACGCTCGCGCGGTAGCCCGGTGCGAGGATCACGAGGCGGCCCGCCACGCGCGGCGCGCCACAAGGCGTAAGGAGCGGGATGTTCGCGATATCCCTGGGGGACGGCGCCGAACTGCGGCCCGTCGAACCCTGGCAGGCCGAGGAGTTCCTGGAGCACATCGAGCGCGCCCGGGAGTACGCCGGGCCCTGGGTGCCGCTGACGGTGAACGTGAAGGACGTCGAGTCGGCCCGTGCCGTGCTCCAGAACTACGCCGACAAGCAGGCCGCGGACACCGGCCGGCTCTGGGCCGTCCGGCTGGACGGCACGCTCGTCGGCGGTGTGCTCTTCCGGATCTTCGACACGTCGACCGAGTCCTGCGAGGTCGGCGTCTGGCTGGAGCCGTCCGCCGCCGGGCGGGGACTGATCAGCCGAGCCGTCGAGGTGCTCGTCGACTGGGCCGTCGAGGAGCGCGGGATGCACCGCGTCGAGTGGCTCGCCTCCTCCGCCAACCACCGCTCCATCGGCGTCGCCAAGCGGCTCGGGATGAGCCGGGACGGGGTGCTGCGCGAGAGCTTCCCGTGGCAGGGCGTTCGCCATGACATGGAGGTCTGGTCGGTCCTGGCCCCCGAGTGGCGGGCGCGCCGCGCCGCCGACCACCGCTGAGGCCCCGGCGCCGTACCGGCCCGTGCCGGTCCCCTGGCCGCGCCGCGCCGTTCCCGTCGTGCTCCAGGTGCCGCCGAGCGCTCGCGCCGGCCGCTCGCTCCCCGGACGCCGGCCGCGGGGGAGGCGCAGGAGCGGGAGGAGGGCTCAGGCGTAACGGTCGAAGAGGGCCTGGACGTAGTCCTCCAGCCTGTCCGTGAGCAGGTCCGGAGTCAGGTCGGTACGGCCCAGCTCCCGCCACGGCCCGGCCACCTTCTCCGCGTCGGGCGTGAACGCCAGTGCGTCCAGCAGCCGCCAGTACAGATGCGCCGACGGGTCGTCGGCGAGCGTTCCCCCGGCCGTCGCGTACAGATCGGCGAATCGCATGCCCGCCGGTGCGCCGTACAGAAGGGCCAGGGCGCTGGAGCAGTGCGCCACGTCCAGATCGGCCGGTCCCCAGGACGTCTCCACCCAGTCGACCACCCCGCTGATCCGCAGATCGTCGCCGGTGCCGGTGAAGAGCACGTTGCCCGGATGGAGGTCGCGGTGGAGGAAGCACCCCCGGTGCACCGGCGGCGCCTGGCGTATGACGTCCACCGCGCGCCGCCAGAGCCCCGGCCGCAGCGTGCCCGAAGGCGGGGTGACGCGTGCCGCCGAGGTCCACGCCTGATAGGCACGGGGTCGTGTCGCCCCGGTCACCGGCACCCTGTGGATGCGCAGGAGCTGGTCCGCGAGCAGGCGCGCCCGCCGTCCGGCATCCTCGTCGTCGTCCACGCGCACCTCGCCCGGCAGCAGCGACATGAGCAGGGAGGGGTGGGCGCAGTGCTCGGCCGTGGCGTCGACGGCGACGAATGACGCCGCCGGGACGTCGGTGGGCGCGAGCAGCCGGAGGACGTCCGCCTCGCGCGTCAGCAGGCCCGGTGCATGGCGTACGAAGAAGGGCTTGACGAACGAGCGCAGCACGAGCGTTCGTTCGCCGGCCGGACCCGTCACGGCCAGCCGCCTCATCTCGGAGGTCCAGCCGCCACGCAGCCGTGCCGCGCCGGTGACGTGCTCGCCCTCGGCGAGGTTGTCCGCCACCCAGGCGCCGGTCGCGGTACGGCCCTCCCCGTCCGGCCATTCGCAGTTCCCCGTGGTCCCAGTGGTGATCATCCGGCCAGGCTATGTCTTCCCGGCGCGGCCGGTACGGCCTTCCGGCGGGCACGGTCCGTCCCTTGGCGGCTCGGGACCCCGGCACCTCGACGAACTGCCCCAGCGCTGGGGGCGCTTGGGGTACTCAGGTCGGTCGCGGCCGCATGCGGTCCGTTCTAAGGCCCCCGGCCGCGTGAAGATGCGGAACTTTCCCGATGCGGAACCGCCGCCTGGGGGACGAGAGTCGAGGCATCGACCGCGGCGAGGGCGACCAGCCTCCTCGCCCCGTCCCCCAGGGAGAACATCGTGTTCGAGTACCAGCTCCACACCATCCGGCACGCCGAGATGCTGCGCCGGGCAGACGACGAGCGGCTGGCCCGCGACGTGCGTGCCGCTCGCCGAGCGGCACGCCGCGCCGCACCCCAACGCGCCCCCGAGGGGCGGGTGGACAGTCGCGAGGGGAGGAGCGGAGGCGGCCGGGTCCGCTTCACCCGGGCCGCCTGACGGGACGGGTCCATGACGGTCATCCCGATGTACCACGCCGCCGGGCCGGACGCCTGTGCGATGCTCGGCGGCGTGGAGACCAGGTCCCTCAGCCCCGTCTTCGTCGGCCGCACCGGCGAATTGACCGCACTCGGCCAGGCGCTCTCCCGCGCCGCCGCGGGAGAGCCGCAGGCATTGCTCATCGCGGGCGAGGCGGGGGTGGGCAAGACCCGCCTCGTCGAGGAGTTCCACGGGGAGGTCTGCCGGGCCGGCGCCGTCGTCGCCCTCGGCGGCTGCGTCGAGATCGGTGCCGACGGCCTGCCGTTCGCGCCCTTCTCGACCGCCCTGCGTGCCCTGCGCCGGCAGCTGCCGGACGAACTCGCCGCAGCGGCAGCCGGGCAGGAGGAGGCACTGGCCCGGCTGCTCCCGGAACTGGGGGAGGCCCCCGTCCGGCAGCAGGGGCGGCCCGACGAGGAGAGCACAGCCCGTCTCTTCGAGCTCACCGCCCGGCTGCTCGAGCGGGTCGCAGCCGAGCGGACGGTCGTCCTCGTGCTGGAGGACCTGCACTGGGCCGACGCCTCCACCCGGCACCTGCTCGCCTATCTGCTGCGCACCCTGCGCACCGGCCGGCTCGTGGTGCTCGCCACCTACCGTTCCGACGACATCCACCGGCGGCACCCGCTGCGCCCGCTGCTCGCCGAACTCGACCGGCTGAGGGCCGTCCAGCGCGTCGAAGTGCCCCGCTTCAGCCGCGACGAGGTCGCCCGCCAGATGGCCGGGATCCTCGCGGCCGAACCGGCCGCCTCGCTCGTCGACGACATCTTCGAACGCTCCGACGGCAACGCCTTCTTCGTGGAGGAACTGGCCGTCGCCGCGCACGAAGGCTGCCCCACCGGACTGACCGACTCCCTGCGCGATCTGCTGCTCGTCCGCGTCGAAGGGCTGCCGGAGCACACCCAGCGCGTCGTCCGGATCGTCGCCGAGGGAGGCTCCACCGTGGAGCACGCGCTGCTCGCGGCCGTCGCGGGACTCGTCGACGACGAGCTCGACACGGCACTGCGCGCCGCCGTCGGCGCCAACCTGCTCCTCGCCACACCCGAGGGCGACGGCTACCGCTTCCGCCACTCCCTGGTGCGCGAGGCCGTCAGCGACGACCTGCTGCCCGGCGAGCGGTCGCGACTCAACCGCCGTTACGCCGAAGCCCTCGAAGCCGCTCCCGGTCTCGTCCCCGCCGACCAGCGCGCTGCCCGCCTCGCCAGCTACTGGTACTCCGCCCACGACGCGGCCAAGGCCCTCCCCGCCGTGCTGGAGGCCTCCGCGGCGGCTCGCAAACGCCACGCCTACGCCGAGCAGTTGAGACTGCTGGAACGGGCCATGGAGCTCTGGGAGGACGCACCCGCCGCGGTCCGTTCCGCGCTGCGGCCGATCGACTACGCCGGCGCCTACCCTCCCTGCGGCTGCGATCCCGCGACGACGTCCCTGCGGTTCCTCGACCTGCTGGCCGAGGCCGCCGTGGCCGCCCGGCTCTGCGGCGAACGCGAGCGCGCACTCAAGATCGTGAAGACGGCGCTGCGCCTGCTGGAGGCGGGGGAGCCCGGTTCCTCCTGCGGCCCCGGGGGCACCGACTTCCAGCGGTCCGCCTGGTTCTGGACCGAACGCTCCAGGCTGGTGCAGAACCTCGGCCGCGGTGACGGCTGGGAGGAGATCGCCGCGGCTCGGGAGCTGGTGCGCGGGCTGCCGCCGTCGGCCGTCCATGCGCAGGTCCTCGCCACCGCCGCCGGCTGGGGCATGCTCCACGCGCCCGGCCCCGACAGCCTCGTCGCCGCGGAGCGGGCCGTCGAGTACGCCCGGGTCGTCGGGGCCGAGGAGATCGAACTCGACGCGCGGCTCACCCTCGGCGGTCTCATGGTCGACGCCGGTGACATCGACGACGGTCTCGCCGAGATGCACGCCGTGCTGGAACGCGCCCGGCGGCTGGGCCTGGTCGCCGAGGCCGGCCGCGCCTACACCAACCTCGCCTCCGTGCTCCAGTCCATCGGCCAGTCCCGGGAAGCGGTGGCCATCGGCGCCGAGGGGCTGGAGTTCTGCCGGCAGCACGGTCTGGTGGACAACGCCGACTGGGTCCTCGGCAACCTCGCCGCGGCCCAGTTCTCGCTCGGACTCTGGGAGGAGACGGAACAGGCCGCCCGCCGGCTCCTGGCGACCGCGCACAGCTCCAAGCCGCGCGGGGCGGCGAGCTGTCTGCTCGCACGGATCGCCGTACGCCGTGGCCGGCCGGACGCCGCCGCACGCCACCTGTCCGACGCCCAGGAGCACTACGGGCCGCACGATCCGATGCCCCAGAACTCCCTCCTGCTCGCGGAGGTATCCCTGGCCGTCGCCGTCGCGGAGGGCCGTGTCGCCGATGTCCGCCGGGAGTTCGCACGGGTCGCGCGGGACGGCTTCCCCACGGGCACCCATCGCTACGCCTGGCCGCTCGTGGTCCTCGCCGCCACCGCCGAAGCCGGCGCGCGTGGTCTCCCCGCCGCCGAGGCAGGGCGGGCCGAAGCCCTCCTGCTGATCGGCACGACCGCGAGGCGCCTCGTCACGCCGGTGGAACTCTGGCGGGCCCACGCCCTCCAGGCGGGCGCCGAACTCCTCGGTGCCGAGGGCCGGGAGAGCGGCGACCGCTGGCGGGAGGCCGCGGCCGCCTTCGAGCCCCTGGACCGCCCCTACGAGCTGGCCCTTGTCCGGCTCCGCACGGCGGACGCGCTGCTCGCCGGGGGCGGACACCGCGACGAGGCGGCCGAGTTGCTCCGCGGCGCCCACACGACGGCCCGGGCGCTCGGGGCGCGCCGCCTGGCCGAGGACATCGAGCTCCTCGCCCAGCGCGCCCGCCTGCGGCTGCACGAGCCCGAGCCGCCGTCCGGGCCGGCGCCGGCCCCTGCCGAAGACCTCGGGCTGACCCCTCGCGAACAGGATGTCCTCCGCCTCGTCGCCGCCGGGCGCACGAATCGTCAGATCGCCGAGGAGCTCTTCATCTCGCCCAAGACCGCGAGCGTCCATGTCTCCAACATCCTGGCCAAACTCGGCGTCACCGGCCGGGGCGAGGCGGCGGCTCTCGCGCACCGTCTTCGGCTCTTCCCGGCGTCTGCCTGAACCCTCCGCCGGTTCCCACCCCGTGCGGACCGGCAACGCCGGACGCCGCCTGCCGTCACCGGGGGGCGACGGTCACCCGACCGTCAGCCGCAGGATCCTGTCGTCCCCGGCCCCGGGCGTCCCCCGGTTGTCCGTCTCGCTGGTGACCAGCCAGACGTCCCGGCCGCCCGGGGCCCCGGCGACCGGCAGGACCGTGCGCAGCCGGCCGTACTCCTCCTCGAGGAACGCCTGAGGGGCCGCGGACGGCTCGGTGCCGGCGAGCGGAATGCGCCACAGGCGCTCGCCCCTGAGCCCCGCCATCCAGATGGATCCGGCGGCATAGGCGATCCCGCTCGGTGACGCCTCCTCGGTACGCCACTGCGCCACCGGGTCCACGAAGCCGGCCTTGCCGGCCTTGCCCTCGGCATCGGGCCAGCCGTAGTTCTTCCCGGGCTCGACGAGGTTCAGCTCGTCCCAGGTGTTCTGCCCGAACTCCGAGGCCCACAGCCGGTTCCGGGAGTCCCAGGCGAGGCCCTGCACATTGCGGTGGCCGTACGAATAGACCACGGAGTCGGCCGACGGGTTGCCGTGCACGGGCCGGCCGTCGGGGGTCATCCGGAGGATCTTGCCGCCCAGTGACTCCTTGTCCTGGGCCAGACCCGTCTCACCCGTCTCGCCGGTGCCCGCGTACAGCATCTTGTCCGGGCCGAAGGCGATCCGCCCGCCGTTGTGGATGCGGCCCTTGGGGATGCCGCGCAGGATGGTGTCGGGTGCGCCGAGCTGCTGCCCCGCCGGCTTGCGCTCGTCGTACAGCATGCGGGCGATGCGGTTGTCCGACGCGGTGGTGAAGTAGGCGTACACCAGATTGTCGGAGGCGAAGGAGGGCGAGACGGCGAGGCCCATCAGCCCGCCCTCGCCGGCCGGGGCCACGCCCGGCACCGAGCCGATCAACGTCTTCTTCCCGGACCGCGCGTCGATGCGCGTGATCGTGCCCTCGTCCCGCGACGACACCAGCAGATCGCCGTCGGGGAGGGCCGCGAGGCCCCAGGGCGACTTCAGATCCCGGGTGAGCGTGGCCGCGACCTTCACCGACCCCTTCGCCGGGGGTGCCGGGACCGAGGCGTCGCCGGCCGGGCTCGACGGCGTCGCCGGGCGGGAGGGAGCGCTGTCGCGACCGGCCGGCGCGTCCGCCCCGCCGTCGGACGAGCACCCGGTGGAGAGCATCAGCGCGGCAGCTGCCAGCACGGCCGTCACCACTGAACGTTGCACGGTCCTGGTTCCCTTCGCCGGATGGACTGGGCGGCGCGCGAACCGCGGGAGCCGCACGCCTACTGTTCTTACACCGCAGCCCGGCCCGGGGTTCCCGATCCTCGCGAACCTACTGGTCCCAGGATCCCCTGGCCGGCGGCAGTGCCGCGATCTCGGCGGCGTCCCGCGGCGTCAGCTCCAGCCGCGCCGCCGCCGCGTTCTCCACGGCCCACCGCTCCCGTTTGGCACCGGGTACCGGTACGACGTGCCGTCCCTGCCCCAGTACCCAGGCGAGCGCCACCTGGGCGGGGGTCGTGCCGGGGCCGTGCCGCTCGGCGACCCGCCGCAGCCCCGCCACCACCGGCTGGTTCGCGGCCATCATCTCCGCCGTGAAGCGCGGGTGCCGGGCCCGGAGGTCGTCGGGCTCGAAACCCTCCCCGGGCGTCAGCGTGCCGGTGAGGAATCCGCTGCCCAGCGGCATCGCGGCCAGGAACCCCACACCGCGCGCCTCGCACCAGGGAAGCAGCGGGTCGAGCGCCTCCGGCGACCACACCGACAGCTCCGCCTGGACCGCGCTCACCGGGAAGACCTGCTGCACCCGCTCCAGCTGCCGGATCGTTTCGTCATGGCGCCCGGCGCCGGGTCTGCGCGAGGCGCGCGCCCCCACCGCGCACAGGCCGAGCGCCCGGACCTTCCCGGCCGACACCAGTTCCGCCATGGCACCCCAGGTCTCCTCCACGGGGACCTCCGGGTCCGCCCGGTGGAGCTGGTAGAGGTCGATGACGTCGGTGCCGAGCCGGCGCAGCGACGCGTCACAGGCCCGCCGCACGTATCCGGGCCGGCCGTTGGCGACGACGTGCTGGTCCCCGACGAGCAGTCCGACCTTCGTCGAGACGAAGGCGTCCGACCGCCGCTCCTTCAGCACTCTGCCGAGCAGGAGTTCGTTGGTGAAGGGACCGTACATGTCGGCCGTGTCGAGCAGCGTCACCCCGGCGTCCAGTGCCGCGTGCACGGTCCGCAGCGACCGGTCGCCGCGCTGCTGCGAGCCGGTGTACCCCCAGCTCATCGGCATGCATCCGAGGCCGATCGCGCCCACGCCGAGCGCCGCCGCACCGATTGTCCTGCGGTCCACCTGCCCGTACCCCTCCTCGTGCCGCCCCCCAAACTAACGTCTGCCTCCCGCCGCGCCGCGCCCAGCCTCCCGGCGGTTAGCCTCCTGGCCATGACTGCTGACGTGTGGCTCCCGATTCCGGCCGACGAGATCGAAGGGCTCCCCGCTCCCTCGGAGTCGGGGCTCGACTACCGCTTCTGGGACGGCGGACGGGACTTCCCCGCGGATCCCGCGGACTGCGCCTTCTACGTGGTCCCGTACATGAAGGGCACGGACGTCGCCGTGCGGCCGCTCGCCGCGATGACGAACGTGCGGGTCGTGCAGACCCTCTCGGCGGGCATCGACCACGTCGAGCCGGGCCTCGGCTCCCTGCCGCCGGGCGTGCGGCTGTGCAACGCCCGGGGGGTGCACGAGGCGAGTACGGCCGAACTCGCCCTCGCCCTGATCCTGGCCTCCCTGCGCGGCATCCCCCGCTTCGTCGAGGGTCAGCGGCTGGAGCAGTGGCACGCCGGCTTCTACCCGGCGCTCGCCGACAAGTCGGTGCTCATCGTGGGCTACGGCGCGATCGGTGCGGCCATCGAGGACCGGCTCGTGCCGTTCGAGTGTGCGCGGGTGGCGCGCGTCGCGCGCTCCGCCCGTACCACTGAGCGCGGCGAAGTGCACGCACTCACCGATCTGCCGGCGCTGCTTCCGGAGGCCGACGTGGTGATCCTCTCCACCCCGCTCACGCCGGCCACGCGCCATCTCGCCAACGCCGGATTCCTCTCGCGGATGAAAGACGGCGCCCTTCTGGTGAACGTGGCGCGCGGGCCGGTCGTCGACACCGAAGCGCTGCTCAAGGAGGTCGAGACCGGCCGGATCACCGCGGCGCTCGACGTCACCGACCCCGAGCCGCTGCCCGCCGGGCATCCGCTGTGGCACGCCCCCGGCGTCCTCGTCAGCCCCCATGTCGGCGGCTCCACATCGGCGTTCCTGCCCCGCGCCAAGCGGCTGCTGGCCGCACAGCTGACCCGCTACGCGGCGGGTGAGGCTCTGCGAAACGTGGTCCTCACGACCGGGTAGACGCCACACTGGTACGCGCCGGACACCCTGCGGAGTCGGTCGGATGCGCCCCGTGTCGACAAACAGTCTTGCCGTCACTGAGCGTAGATGACCTATGTCCCTGAGTGACGAGTCTGGTGTATCGTCCCGACTTGGGGGCTGCGTCGGGTTCGGGAACGGCGCTGCGGAGCGACCAGACTTCGAGGGGGGTCGACGGGCGATGCACGGCCAGTGGACGAACCATCCGACGCGGCGGGAGCGCCGCCGACCACCCTCGCACGCTCCGATGCGAGGGCCGGCCGTCCCGGCCCGCCCCGGTCCGCCGGACGTGCCGCGCAGGCGTTTCCGGAGTGGCCCGCACGGCCGGCCCCGCAGGCGGAGCCGGATGAAAACGCTGTCAGGGGCGGCACGGTGATCGCCCCCGCGGCGCTCCTCGCCCGCCGCCAGGTGCAGGAAAACGGCGGCGGGACGGGGCTGCTGCCACAGGTCCTGCTGGTCCTCGCGAGCGGTGGCTACGCCATCGGTGCGGCGTTCGGCTGGGGATCCGAGCAACTGGCGCTGATCATGGGCGACTTCGGGCTGAGCTTCGCCGCCGGACTCGCCGCGGTCTCCTGCTTCCTCTACGCGCGTGCGCGCGGCAGCCGCTTCCGCCCCGCCTGGATGCTGTTCTCCGTGTCCTCCGCCATGGCGGCCTGCGGGAACGCGGTCTGGGGGTGGTACGAGGTGGTCCTCGACCGGCCGGTCCCCAGCCCCTCCCCGGCCGACCTGTTCTTCCTCTGCTTCGCCCCGCCCGCCATCGTCGGGCTGCTCGTCCTCGCCAAGCGGCCCGTCACCAGGGCCGGCTGGGTGTGCCTGGGCCTGGACGCCTGGCTCATCGGCGGTTCGCTGCTCACGCTTTCCTGGAGCCTCGCCCTCGCCCACACCGCGCACTTCGAGGGCGAGAGCGTGTCCGAGGCGGCGCTCTCGCTCGCCTATCCGCTGCTCGACATCGTTCTCGTCAGCATGGTGCTGGCCCTGCACTTCCGGCGATCGCACGTCAACAGGTCCGGCATCAACACCGCGATCGCCGCTCTCGCCCTGACCGTGCTGTGCGACGCGCTGTTCACCTCACCGCTGCTGCGTGAGAGCTACCGCTCGGGACAACTGCTCGACGCGGGCTGGTTCGCCGCCTCCCTCCTCCTCGCCTACGCGCCGTGGGGGGTGCGCCGGACGGAGCCGCCCGCCGCCCCGGTCCGCGGCCCCCGGCCGACCGGGCGGCCCATCACGGGCTCGCTCGCGGCCCTCACCCCCTATCTGGCCGCCGCCGTCTGCACGCTCGGCATCCTCTACAACGTCATCGAGGGCCGGAGAGTGGACCGTGTGGTGGTCTTCACCGGATGCGCGGTCGTCCTCGCCCTCGTCGTACGGCAGGGCATCATGCTGCTCGACAACATCGCCCTCACGCATGAACTCGCCCAGAAGGAGAACCACTTCCGCTCCCTGGTGCAGGGGTCCAGCGATGTGATCATGATCGCCGCGCCGACGGGCATACTCCGCTACGTCAGTCCGGCCGCCGCCGGCGTCTACGGCCGCGACGCGGACGAGCTCATCGGTTCCGAGCTGTCGTCGCTCATCCATCCCGAGGACCTCGGGCGCGTCGTCCACGAGGTGCGCAGATTCCTGGCGGCGGCCCCCGCGGAGGAGCCCACCACCCGGATCGAGTGCCGCTTCAGGTCGGGCACCGGCCAGTGGCTGAACGTCGAGTCCACGGTGAAGCGCCACCAGGGCGGGCTCATCTTCAACAGCAGGGACGTCACCGAACGGGTGCGTCTCCAGGCCCAGTTGCAGCACAACGCCGAGCACGACCCGCTCACCGACCTGCCGAACAGGGCCCTGTTCACCGAGCGGGTGCGGCAGGCGCTCGGCGGCCGGCGGGCCGGCGACGCCGGCACGGCCGTGCTCTTCATCGACCTCGACGGCTTCAAGGGAGTGAACGACCGCCACGGCCACCAGGCAGGCGACGAGCTGCTGATCCAGGCCGCCCGCCGGCTCCACGAATCCGTGCGGGCGGGGGACACCGCGGCCCGGCTCGGCGGCGACGAGTTCGCCGCGCTCATCCTCGGCGACGGCTCGCGCGACCAGGAAGCCCGGGAGCGCCAGGTGCAGGAGATCGCCGACCGGCTGAGGCTGATGCTCTCCCAGCCGTACCGGGTGGAGGGCAACGAGCTGAGGGTCGCCGCGTCCATCGGGGTCGCCTTCGCCGAGCCCGGCATCAGCGCCGGAGACCTGCTGCGCAACGCCGACCTGGCCATGTATCGGGCCAAGGCCGGCGGCAAGGACAGGGTCGAGCTCTACGCGCCGCAGATGCAGACCGACACGGCCCTGCTCTCGGACCGGTCCGCCCGGTCGCGCCCCGCACTCCACGACGGCGAGTTCACACTGCTCCACCAGCCCGTCGTCGGCCTCGCGGACGGCCGGATCGCGGCCGTGGCGGCCCAGGCGCGCTGGAGATCGTCCCAGGGCATTCTCTTCACCCCCGACGAGCTGCGCCGGGTCGCCGACGACGGCGATCCGACCGCGGGATTCGGCCACCGGCTGCTGGAGGAGGCCGTCGAGCAGGCGGCGGAGCGCGTCCGGCTCGGTCACCGCATCCCCGTGTCGGTGCGCATCCCCGCCCGCCGGCTGCTGGACCGGTCCACGCCGCTCGGCTCCATCGAGAGCCTGCTCACCCGCCATGGGCTGCCCTCGGGCTCCCTGGTGATCGAACTGGCCGACAGCGACCCGCGGATCTCCTTCGACGAACTGGAGCAGCGTCTGGTGGCCTTGCGCAGACTCGGCGTACGGATCGCGCTGGACGGCTTCGGCAGCGGTTACGCGGCGATCATCGCCCTGCGCAGGCTCCCGATCGACGTGCTCAGACTCGATCGCGGTCTGGTCGAGGGCGTGGTGGAGTCGGCCAGGCTGCACAAGATCACCGCGGGGTTGCTGCGGATCGCCCGGGACCTCGGAATGCAGTCCGTGGCGGACGGGGTGGACGTGCCCGAGCAGGTCATGGCCCTACGCGCCATGGGGTGCTCGCACGGCCAGGGGATGGCCTTCTCCGGGCCCCTCGACGAGCACCGGCTGCGCCGTGTGCTGGCGCGCGGCGAGTTCCCGGTGCCCGGCGGCTCCGCCCTGCCGGTCCTGTCCGGCCGGGCGCTGCCGGCCCGGCGCTCCCCGGCCGCTCCCGAGATCGTCGGCCGTCCCCCGATGCGCTCAAATAATGAGACGCCTGTCCCACCCACTTGACAGTCATGGTCCGCCGGGGGGAGGGTCAGTGCCATGCGCACCCGAATTCTCGTACTTGGAAAGCGCGTCGGCTGAAGCATGGCCCTGCACGGGCACTGCAGACCGCACCGGCGCGCTCCCCTCGCTTGCCTCCCGGCACGAGGGGTTTTTTGTTGCACTGGCACTAACAAAACCCCGCAAAACCCCCAGCTTCGAGAACCGCAAAAACCCTCAGCTTCGAGAAGAGAATGCCGATGACCGAGCAGGCCACCGGGGCCCACCATCCGCAGCCGCGGGCCCGCACCGGCGGACAGACCTCCGCCACCGTTGAGCACGTCACGGGCGCGCAGTCCCTCATTCGTTCTCTCGAGGAGGTCGGGGCCGAGACGGTGTTCGGCATTCCCGGCGGTGCGATCCTTCCGGCGTACGACCCGCTGATGGACTCCTCCCGGGTGCGCCACATCCTGGTCAGGCACGAGCAGGGCGCGGGGCACGCGGCCACGGGTTACGCGCAGGCCACCGGAAAGGTCGGCGTGTGCATGGCCACCTCCGGCCCGGGGGCCACAAACCTGGTCACACCGATCGCCGACGCGCACATGGACTCCGTCCCGCTGGTCGCCATCACCGGCCAGGTGGCCAGCAAGGCCATCGGTACGGACGCCTTCCAGGAGGCGGACATCGTCGGCATCACGATGCCGATCACCAAGCACAACTTCCTGGTCACCAAGGCCGAGGACATCCCGCGGACGATCGCCGAGGCCTTCCACATCGCCTCCACCGGCCGCCCCGGTCCGGTCCTGGTCGACATCGCCAAGGACGCCCTCCAGGCGCGGACCACGTTCAGCTGGCCGCCGCAGACCGATCTGCCCGGCTACCGGCCGGTCACCAAGCCGCACGCCAAGCAGATCCGTGAGGCGGCGAAGCTGATCACCCAGGCCAGGCGCCCCGTCCTGTACGTCGGCGGCGGGGTCCTCAAGGCCCGCGCCACCGCCGAGCTCAAGGTCCTCGCGGAGCTCACCAACGCCCCCGTCACCACCACCCTGATGGCGCTGGGCGCGTTCCCCGACAGCCACCCGCTGCACGTGGGAATGCCGGGCATGCACGGTTCGGTCACCGCCGTCACCGCGCTGCAGAAGGCCGACCTGATCGTCGCCCTCGGCGCCCGCTTCGACGACCGCGTCACCGGAAAGCTCGACAGCTTCGCACCGTTCGCCAAGATCGTCCACGCGGACATCGACCCGGCGGAGATCGGGAAGAACCGGGCCGCGGACGTTCCGATCGTGGGTGACGCCCGCGAGGTCATCGCCGACCTGGTCCAGGCCGTCCAGGCCGAGTACAGCGAGGGCAACACCGGCGACTACACCGCCTGGTGGCAGGACCTCAACCGCTGGCGCGAGACCTACCCGCTCGGCTACGACCTGCCGGAGGACGGCAGCCTCTCGCCGCAGCAGGTCATCCAGCGGATCGGCCAGCTCGCGCCGGAGAACACGATCTTCGCCGCCGGCGTCGGCCAGCACCAGATGTGGGCCGCGCACTTCATCGACTACGAGAAGCCGGCCACCTGGCTGAACTCCGGCGGCGCCGGGACGATGGGCTACGCCGTCCCGGCCGCCATGGGCGCCAAGGCGGGGATGCCGGACCGCACGGTGTGGGCGGTCGACGGCGACGGCTGCTTCCAGATGACCAACCAGGAACTGGTCACCTGCGCCCTGAACGGAATCCCGATCAAGGTCGCGATCATCAACAACGGCGCGCTGGGCATGGTGCGCCAGTGGCAGACCCTGTTCTACAACGAGCGCTACTCCAGCACCGTCCTGCACTCCGACGAGACCGGTCACCGCACGATCGGCTCGCAGGTCGGTGCCAGCCAGACCCCCCGCAAGGGCACCCGCATCCCGGACTTCGTGAAACTGTCCGAGGCCATGGGCTGTGTCGCCCTGCGCTGCGAGGACCCGGCCGAGCTGGACAAGGTCATCGCCGAGGCCAACGCCATCAACGACCGCCCCGTGGTGATCGACTTCATCGTCCACGAGGACGCCATGGTGTGGCCGATGGTCGCCGCCGGCACCTCCAACGACGAGGTCATGGCCGCGCGCGGCGTCCGCCCCGACTTCGGCGACAACGAAGACGACTGAGCGAAGAGAGAGACACGACGACCATGTCCAAGCACACGCTCTCCGTCCTGGTGGAGAACACCCCCGGCATCCTCGCCAGGATCGCGGCCCTCTTCTCCCGCCGCGGCTTCAACATCGACTCGCTCGCCGTCGGCGTCACCGAGCACCCCGACATCTCCCGGATCACCATCGTGGTCAATGTGGAGGACCTGCCGCTGGAACAGGTCACCAAGCAGCTGAACAAGCTGGTCAACGTGCTGAAGATCGTCGAGCTGGAGCCCAGCGCCGCGATCCAGCGCGAACTCGTCCTGGTGAAGGTCCGAGCGGACAACGAGACCCGCTCCCAGATCGTGGAGATCGTCCAGCTGTTCCGCGCCAAGACCGTGGACGTCTCGCCCGAGGCCGTCACCATCGAGGCCACCGGTTCGAGTGACAAGCTCGAGGCCATGCTGAAGATGCTGGAGCAGTTCGGCATCAAGGAGCTCGTCCAGTCCGGCACGATCGCCATAGGGCGCGGCGCCCGGTCCATCACGGACCGCAGCCTGCGCGCCCTCGAGCGCAGCGCCTGAGCCGCGGGGCCCGGCCGGCATCCGGCCGGGCCGCCCGGATGGCGAGACCCCCAGACCCCCTCATCGCTCCCCGCCGTACGGTGGGACGCAACACCGGAACACCCAAGGAGAAACCCAGTGGCCGAGCTGTTCTACGACGACGACGCCGACCTGTCCATCATCCAGGGCCGCAAGGTCGCGGTCATCGGCTACGGCAGCCAGGGCCACGCCCACGCGCTGTCGCTCCGTGACTCCGGTGTGGACGTCCGCGTCGGTCTGCACGAGGGGTCCAAGTCCAAGGCCAAGGCCGAGGAGCAGGGCCTGCGCGTGGTGACGCCGTCGGAGGCCGCCGCCGAGGCCGACGTCATCATGATCCTGGTCCCGGACCCGATCCAGGCCCAGGTGTACGAGGAGTCCGTCAAGGACAACCTGAAGGACGGCGACGCGCTCTTCTTCGGCCACGGCCTGAACGTCCGGTACGGCTTCATCAAGCCCCCGGCCGGCGTGGACGTCGCGCTCGTCGCCCCCAAGGGCCCCGGCCACCTGGTGCGACGCCAGTACGAGGAGGGCCGCGGCGTTCCGTGCATCGCCGGTGTCGAGCAGGACGCGACCGGCAACGCCTTCGCGCTGGCGCTCTCGTACGCCAAGGGCATCGGCGGCACCCGCGCCGGCGTCATCAAGACCACCTTCACCGAGGAGACGGAGACCGACCTCTTCGGCGAGCAGGCCGTGCTCTGCGGCGGCACCGCCGCGCTGGTCAAGGCGGGCTTCGAGACCCTGGTCGAGGCCGGCTACCAGCCGGAGATCGCGTACTTCGAGTGCCTCCACGAGCTGAAGCTGATCGTGGACCTCATGTACGAGGGCGGCCTGGAGAAGATGCGCTGGTCCGTCTCCGAGACCGCCGAGTGGGGCGACTACGTGACCGGCCCGCGCATCATCACGGACCAGACCAAGGCCGAGATGAAGAAGGTCCTCGGCGAGATCCAGGACGGCACCTTCGCCAAGAACTGGATGGACGAGTACCACGGTGGTCTGAAGAAGTACAACGAGTACAAGAAGCAGGACGAGAACCACCTGCTGGAGACCACCGGCAAGGAGCTCCGCAAGCTCATGAGCTGGGTGGACAACGACGAGGCGTGAGCCTCGGTACGGCGGGCCCTCCGGGGCCCGCCGTTCGTCGTCCCAGGGCTCGGCCGCGGTCCCCGGAGCCTCTTCCGCCGCATCCCGGGACCGCCGTTGGACAGCAAGTCCAACCCGGACGGGTGATCCTTCCGCCAAGGCGGAAAAGACGCCCTCCCACACCACTAGAGTGGTCAGTACATACGCGTCAGGTCAGGCCCACAGCGTCGTGCGTCTTCCACGCGGCTAGCCCCTCCACCGCCAGCGGCCGTCGGGACGGCCGTCCGCATTGGACCAGTGAGGACTCACGTGAGCACTGCGCCCCGTAAACCCGTTGTACTCATTGCCGAAGAGCTGTCGCCCGCCACCGTGGACGCGCTCGGTCCGGACTTCGAGATCCGGCACTGCAACGGCGCGGACCGCGCCGAGCTGATCCCCGCCATCGCCGATGTCGACGCCATCCTGGTGCGGTCCGCCACCAAGGTCGACGCCGAGGCCGTCGCCGCAGCCAGGAAGCTCAGGGTGGTCGCCCGCGCCGGTGTCGGCCTGGACAACGTGGACGTCTCCGCCGCCACCAAGGCCGGTGTCATGGTCGTCAACGCGCCGACGTCCAACATCGTGACCGCCGCCGAGCTCGCCTGCGGTCTGATCGTCGCCACCGCGCGCAACATCCCGCAGGCCAACACCGCCCTGAAGAACGGCGAGTGGAAGCGCTCCAAGTACACGGGCGTGGAGCTCAGCGAGAAGACCCTCGGCGTGGTCGGCCTCGGCCGCATCGGCGTGCTCGTGGCCCAGCGGATGTCCGCCTTCGGCATGAAGATCGTCGCGTACGACCCCTACGTCCAGCCCGCGCGCGCCGCGCAGATGGGCGTCAAGCTGCTCTCGCTGGACGAACTGCTCGAGGTCTCGGACTTCATCACCGTCCACCTCCCCAAGACGCCCGAGACGATCGGCCTCATCGGCGACGAGGCGCTGCACAGGGTGAAGCCGACCGTCCGCATCGTCAACGCCGCGCGCGGCGGGATCGTCGACGAGGAGGCGCTGGCCAGCGCGCTCAAGGAGGGCCGGGTCGCTGGCGCGGGCCTGGACGTGTACGCGAAGGAGCCGTGCACCGACTCCCCGCTGTTCCAGTTCGACCAGGTCGTCTGCACCCCGCACCTCGGCGCGTCCACCGACGAGGCCCAGGAGAAGGCCGGTATCTCGGTCGCCAGGTCCGTCCGTCTCGCGCTCGCCGGCGAACTGGTCCCGGACGCGGTCAACGTCCAGGGCGGTGTCATCGCCGAGGACGTCCGCCCGGGTCTGCCGCTCGCCGAGAAGCTCGGCCGCATCTTCACCGCCCTGGCGGGCGAGGTCGCGGTCCGGCTCGACGTCGAGGTGTACGGCGAGATCACCCAGCACGATGTGAAGGTGCTCGAACTCTCCGCGCTGAAGGGCGTGTTCGAGGACGTCATCGACGAGACCGTGTCGTACGTGAACGCCCCGCTGTTCGCGCAGGAGCGCGGCGTCGAGGTGCGCCTCACCACCAGCTCGGAGTCCCCGGACCACCGGAACGTGGTGACGGTGCGCGGCACGCTCGCGGGCGGCGAGGAGGTGGCCGTCTCCGGCACCCTGGCCGGGCCCAAGCACCTGCAGAAGATCGTGGCCGTCGGCGACTACGACATCGACCTCGCGCTGGCCGACCACATGGTCGTCGCGCGCTACGAGGACCGGCCGGGCGTCGTCGGCACGGTGGGCCGCATCCTGGGCGAGGCCGGGCTGAACATCGCCGGTATGCAGGTGGCGCGCCAGGAGGAGGGCGGGGAGGCGCTGGTCGTCCTCACCGTGGACGACACCGTGCCGCAGAACGTGCTCAACGAGATCGCCGAGGAGATCGGTGCCACGTCGGCCCGTTCGGTGAACCTGACCGCCTGAGGCGTCGGCCCGTTCGGTGTACCCGACCGCCTGAGCCCGTTCCGTAACGCGTCCCGCACCCGCCTCCCGAACGCTCGTCCCGCACGGGCGTTCAGGGGGCGGGTGCGGCGCGTTCGGGGGGGTGCCCGGACCCTGGCCGGAAACCGGTGCCCCCGAGCCCGGCCCGGGGGCACCGACAGTGGTGGGTCAGCAGCTCATCGCCCAGGTGTGGGAGTCGCCGTCGTCGTTGGCGGCGCCGTTGTAGTTGACCTCCTGGCCCGGGGCCAGGCAGATCGTCATGTGCCCGCCCAGGTTGGCGCTCGAGTACACCCTGACGTGGTCCTTGATGCCCGGGCCCGAGATGCCGTGGTTCGCCCACGAGGAGTCCTCGTCGGCGATCCAGCTCTCCCACCAGTGGTCGTCCCCCGACCAGTTGGCGCGCTGGCCGGAGAAGTCGGCGTTCTCCCAGGCGCAGAACTCACCGCTCGGGCATTCGGCGGCGCCGGCCGGGGCGGCGGCCGCGGCGAGCCCGCCGGTCAGCAGGAGGACGGCGGTCGCCGCGGAGGCGAGGGTGCGCTTCAGGGTCATGGCGATGCGGAGCCTTTCTCTGGGGTGTTCCCGTGGGGGTACGCGGCGGAGATCTCCGCCGCGCGGTGCAGCGCGCGGGTGCGCAGCCGCGTGTGGGTGGTCAGTTGGTCGCGCCGGAGCAAGCGGACCTCGGCGAGCCGCGTCGGCCGCAGCCTGGCCTCCACCGAGGCCAGCCCGCTCTCCCGTGCGCATCGTTGCTCAACGCCCTGCTCCGGACCGGGCGTTCGAGTCGGACCCGCCGCTTCCAAGCACCGTGCGAACCGGGCCCGGGCCGCACGGTGGGCCGGATCGGCCCGCATGCGCGCAGCGGCCTCGGCGCTCAGGTTGTTGACGGTCACCTCCGCGCGGAACCAGCGGCGCTGGTCGCCGTAGAGGGCGTGCCGGGCGGCGGCCAGACAGCCGTCGGTGTGGGCGCGGACGGTGTGACCGGTGGGCAGCGCGAGGGACAACTCCGTGGGACCGGCACCGAATAGCGCGTCCCGGAGCCGTCTGCTCTCCTGCGGCGACGAGGGTTCCCTCGCCACGGCGAGGCCCTGGCGGTCCAGGCATCCGTCGACCAGGACGCGCTGGGCGTACCGGATCAGGGCGTCCTGGTCCCGCTCGGTGGCCGGCGGGACGGGGGCGGGCCCGGAGGGCTCGGCGGCGCAGCCGGCCAGGACCAGGGCCGCGACGGCCGCGCACGCGGTTCGCAGGCTGCGCACGGCTCAGCCGGCCTCGCAGCCCTGGTCGGTGTCGGCGACACCGTCGATCCGGGACCCCCAGGACCAGTTGTCGCTGTGGTCGTAGGCGCGGATCAGCCGGGCGTAGCAGGTGCCGCGCGCCCAGTCGATGGCGTACACGTCGCGGTTGACGTCGGAGCGGAAGGACGCCGCGTTGTCGTGCAGGAAGTCCGGGACGTCCCGGTAGCCCGGTGGGCCGTAGCACCATCCGGTGCCGTGCTGTCCGGCCCCGGTCCAGAAGCAGACCTGGCCGGGGGCGGCGGGCGCGACGGGGGCCCCGACCGCCGGGGCGTGGAGCGGAGCGGGGGAGAGGGCGGCGAGCACGGCGGCGGACAGGACGGACCTGCGGAGCATGGCGACTCCCGGAGTGCGGTGGAGGACCCCGTCCCTGTGCGACGGGAGGACGCGATCAAGCTGCCCTGCCCCGATCACCGTCATGCGCCGTTCACCCGAAGGGGGAGGCACCCTCTCCGGAGGAGCGTTTCTGCAGCTCAGAGACCCGGACGGGGAGCATTCCCCTGGCCATGGCCCGCGTCCCGGCGGCCGCGGTCACAGCCGGGCGGCCTTCAGCGCCATGTGCAGCAGCAGCCGGTCCTCGCCGTCGTCCAGATCGAGCCCGGTGAGCCGCTCCACCCGGGAGAGGCGGTAGTAGAGGGTCTGGCGGTGGATGCCCAGGGCGGAGGCAGCGCGGCCCGCCTGCCCGGCGCAGTCCAGGAACACCTCGGTGGTCCGGGCGAGTTCGGCGTTCGCCGGAGTGAGCAGGGCGGCGGTCGCCGGGTCCGGGGCGGGGGCCGGCGGGAGTGCCGTCAGCAGCCGGTACGGGCCGATCGCGGCCCAGTCGGCGACCGGACCGAGCCCGGGCTCGGCGAGGACGGCGCGTGCCGCGGAGGCGGCCTCCCGCCAGGAGGCGGCGAGGCCGCCCGTGCCTCGGCGGGGGAGCGCGATGCCCGCGACAGCGGATCCGGCGGCCTCCGCGAGCCGGCCCGCCGCGGTGAGAGCGGGCGCGAGCACGTCGGCCGCGCGCAGGCGCACCAGCACGGCGAGTGCCTGCCCCTCGGTGCCGTCGCCGGCCGGGTCGGTGACGGCGCGAGGCGGCTCTTCCGGCTTCGGTCCGCCGCGCCCGCCCTTCCGGGTCCGTCCGGGCGAGGCCGCGGCCGGCGAGTACGCGGCGCCGGCCGACCAGGGCCAGGGCACCGTGCACAGGGCCGACGCCCCGACGACGGCGCGGGCCGACGGGGCGTCCACGGAAGCCCACGGGGCCACGCAGACCACCGTGTGGAGCCCGTCGGCGGCCGGGCCGAGCGCCGTGCGGAGGGCCGCCAGGGCCATGTCGTACTGCCAGCCGCGCTCGGCGGTGAGCACCGCGCGGAACTCCCGGGACAGATCCGTGCCCGCCCGTTCCTCGTCGGCGAGCAGCGCCCCGATCCGGTCGGTCACCTGCATGGCCGAGGTCAGCTGGTCGGCCGTCGGCCCGGGCCGGGCGTCGAGCAGCCACACATAGCCGAGGACGATCCCGCGGTGGCGGACGGGCAGGCAGATCCGGTCCCGGAACACACCGGCCTCCGGGGCGGCCGGGATCCGCACCGGGCCGGTCGCCCGGGTGATGCCGAAGCCCTCGAACCAGGAACGCACCGCGGGGGTGGATTTCCTGGTGAGGATCGAGCGGGTGCGCACGGGATCCATGGCGCTGTCGTCGTCGCTGTCGTGCGCGCCGAAGGCGATCAGTTCGAAATCCCGGTTCTCCAGGGTCGCCGGGACGCCCAGCAGTCCGGATATCTCGTCCACCAGTTCCTGGTAATCGCCCTTCACCCGGACATTCTCCCATCGGACGGACACCTCTTCAGACAAATGTCTGAAGAGGTGCGGCTGGATGCGTGACAGGTGTCGATGGCCCGGCGCCGGAGCGATATTTAGGTTTCACGGTGGTTATCCGTGCCGTACACCGCGCAGTCGGTTCCGGCCCCCTGCTACCCGTGTTCCGTGGAGGTGCCCGTGCTGGGTCCCGTGATCCTCGCCGCGTCGCGCAGCGACAGGATGCGTCGTCTCGTCTCGGCGGCGCCGATGACGAAGCCGGTCGTCGACCGCTTCATTCCCGGGGAGACGGTCGATCAGGTCATCCCGATCGTGACCGATCTCACGGACAAGGGTCTCGAGGTCACCCTGGACGTGGTGGGCGAGGACATCACCACCCGTGAGCAGGCCGCCGCCGCACGCGACGCCTATCTGCGGCTGATCGAGCACCTCGAGCCCCTGGACCTGGGCACCAGGGCCGAGATGTCGGTCAAGCTGTCGATGTTCGGCCAGTCCCTGGAGGGCGGCCACGAGCTGGCGCTCGAGAACGTCCGCCCGGTCGTCGAGGCCGCCGCCGCGATCGGCACCACGGTCACCCTGGACGCCGAGGACCACACCACCCTGGACTCGATGTTCGCCATCCACGAGGAGCTGCGGAAGGACTTTCCGCAGACCGGCTGCGTGATCCAGGCCTACCTCTTCCGCACCGAGGAGGACGCCCGCCGTCTCGCCGCCAACGGCAGCCGCGTGCGTATCGTGAAGGGCGCGTACAAGGAGCCGGCCTCCGTCGCCCACCAGGACAAGGGCGAGATCGACAAGGCCTACGTGCGCATCCTGAGGACCCTGATGGACGGCACGGGCTACCCGATGATCGGGTCCCACGACCCGCGACTGATCTCCGTGAGCCAGGAGCTCGCGCGCCGCGCCGGGCGCAAACTGGACGAGTACGAGTTCCAGATGCTGTACGGGATCCGGAGCGACGAGCACCTGCGGCTGGCGGCCGAGGGCCACCGGATGCGGGTGTACACGGCGTACGGGACCGACTGGTACGGCTACTTCATGCGCCGTCTCGCCGAGAAGCCGGCCAACCTGCTGTTCTTCGTGCGGTCGATGATCACCAAGAACTGACCACAGGGCCCCAGGACTGAGCCCTCCCACCTCTCTCACAAAGGAGTTACGGAACTCATGGACGCTGTGACCCAGGTCCCCACCCCCGTCAACGAGCCGGTGCACGGCTACGCTCCCGGATCGGCCGAGCGTGCCCGGCTGGAGGCCAAGCTCAAGGAGCTGGCCGAGAACCCCATCGACCTCCCGATGACCATCAACGGTGAGAAGCGCATGGGCGGTGGCGAGGAGTTCAAGGTCGTCCAGCCGCACAACCACCAGGCCGTCATCGGCACCTTCCGCGGCGCCACCCGGCAGGACGCCCAGGACGCGATCGACGCCGCCCTCGCCGCCGCCCCGGCGTGGCGCGCGATGTCGTTCGACGACCGCGCCGCGATCATCCTGCGCGCCGCCGAGCTGCTCTCCGGCCCCTGGCGCGAGACCCTGGCCGCCTCCACGATGCTGGGCCAGTCGAAGACCGCGCAGCAGGCCGAGATCGACACGCCCTGCGAGCTCATCGACTTCTGGCGGTTCAACGTCGCCTACGCCCGCCAGATCCTGGCCGAGCAGCCGCCGGCCAACTCCCCGGGCGTGTGGAACCGGCTGGACCACCGTCCGCTGGAGGGCTTCGTCTACGCGATCACGCCGTTCAACTTCACGGCCATCGCCGGCAACCTGCCCACCGCCCCGGCCCTGATGGGCAACGTGGTGGTCTGGAAGCCGTCCCCGACC
This sequence comes from Streptomyces wuyuanensis, assembly GCF_900103455.1. Classification (GTDB taxonomy): domain Bacteria; phylum Actinomycetota; class Actinomycetes; order Streptomycetales; family Streptomycetaceae; genus Streptomyces; species Streptomyces wuyuanensis. The sequence goes on from NZ_FNHI01000005.1 coordinate 173,831, forward strand.
CAGACCCACGCCGCCGTGCTGCTCATGGAGCTGCTGGAGGAGGCCGGTCTGCCCAAGGGCGTCATCAACCTCGTCACGGGTGACGGCATCGCCGTCTCCGAGGTCGCGCTGAACCACCCCGACCTGGCGGGTATCCACTTCACCGGCTCGACCAAGACCTTCCAGCACCTGTGGAAGACGGTCGGCAACAACATCGAGAAGTACCGCTCCTACCCGCGCATCGTCGGTGAGACGGGCGGCAAGGACTTCGTCGTCGCGCACCCGAGCGCCGACCGCGCGATCCTCAAGACCGCACTGACCCGCGGCTCCTTCGAGTTCCAGGGCCAGAAGTGCTCCGCGTCCTCGCGCGCGTACATCCCGGCCTCCATCTGGAACTCCGGCTTCAAGGAGGAGTTCGCCGCCGAGGTCGACGGCATCAGGATGGGCGACGTCACCGACCTGACGAACTTCATCGGCGCCGTCATCGACGAGCGCGCCTTCGCCAAGAACAAGGCCGCGATCGACCGCGCGAAGGAGGACCCGACCTGCACGATCGTCGCCGGCGGTACCTACGACGACTCGGTCGGCTACTTCGTCCGCCCCACGGTCGTCGAGTGCACGGACCCCTCGAGCGAGGTCTTCACGACCGAGTACTTCGGCCCCTTCCTCGCCGTCCACGTCTACGAGGACGACAAGTACGAGGAGATGCTGGAGCAGATGGAGTCGGTGTCGGCGTACGCGCTGACCGGCTCGGTCATCTCCGGTGACCGCGCGGCGACCGCGTACACGATGGACAAGCTCCGCTACGCCGCGGGCAACTTCTACATCAACGACAAGTCGACCGGCGCCGTCGTCGGCCAGCAGCCCTTCGGCGGCGGCCGTGCTTCCGGCACCAACGACAAGGCCGGCGCCCCGCAGAACCTGATGCGCTGGACCCTGACCCGCGCGATCAAGGAGACGCTGGTTCCGCCGACCGAGTACGGCTACCCGCACATGGGCTGACGCCCCCGCCGGGCCCGCGGGGCCCGGTCCCGTGAACACCGCCCCCCGCCGGTTCCCCACAGACCGGCCGGGGGCGGCTCACGTCCGGCCCCCGGCTCGCGTCCGGCGCCGGTCCGGGGGCGGGCTTACGCTGCTGTGGAGGGGGCTCGCGCGAGGAGGCACACCATGCCCGGTTCCACCACACTCGGCCCCGGCCACGGGGTCGACGCCATCGAGCATCCCGATGCGCAGCGACTCGCTTCCGTGATGAGGGAACTGCACCGGCTCCTGGAGGCGGCGGGACCTGACCGGATCACGGATCCGCAGGTCGCGGCGCTCTGCGGCGGCGAGGCGCACCGTCGCGAGGAGTTCACCGACTGGACGGGGCGGGTCGCCCACCGGCTGGAGAAGGCCACCGGGCACTAGACCGCCGCCCCGCGTGCCCCCGGCCGTCCGGCCGGGGGCACGGCCGTGTCCGGGCCCGCCTTTCCGATGGGATTGGTCCAGACCCTTGCCTTGATGATGTGGTCATGTCAAATTCTTCTGACGGTGCGTCCCCGCACGGAACCGTCGAAGGAGACCCCTCGCATGAGACGCGCAATCCGTGTGCGCGCCGGTCGTCCGCTCTCCTCTCCCTCCGGAAGAGCGGCTCGACCACCAAGGTGACGAGCGGGACCATGACCGCCGTCAACGTGACGGTCAACTACAGCGACGGGCCGGTGTACGGCATGGTCCGGACGACCGCCTGCTCGGCCGGCGGCGACAGCGGCGGCGCCCACTTCGCGGGCGCGGTGGCCCTCGGCATCCACTCGGGCAGCTCGGGCTGCACCGGGGCGAACGGATTTGCGATCCACCAGCCGGTGCGTGAGGCACTGGCCGCGTACGGCGTCAACGTGTACTGACGCGAAGGCCGGCACAGCCGGATCGGCCGGGGCGTCCCCGTCCCGGCCGAGCGGCCCGTCCGCCCGCCGGCCACGCAGCCGGCGGCGGCCCAACTCCCCCCGGAGGTGGCGGATTCCCGACGCTGCCACGGGCCTCGGAGGGGGCGCGGCCGCCCGCGCCTGACAGAGTTGCCCCTATGACGGACACCACGACCGGGTCGCTCCGCACGGCCCACACCTACCAGCTGTCCGAAGCGGCCCTCGGTGAGATCCGTGCCCTGCTCGACGCCGCCTTCGACGGCGACTTCCACGACGACGACTGGTCCCACGGGCTCGGCGGCGTCCACGCCTTCGTCCGCGACCGGGAAGGCCTCGCCGCCCACGGCAGCGTGATCATGCGCCGGGTGGTGCACGGCGGACGCTCGTACCGCGTCGGCTACGTCGAGGCGGTCGCCGTCCGGGCCGACCGCCGGCGCCAGGGCCTGGGCGGGCGGGTGATGGGCGCGCTGGAGAGGGTGATCGACGGTGCGTACGAACTCGGGGCGCTCTCGGCCTCCGACGACGGCGCGGCGCTGTACCGCTCCCGAGGCTGGAAGCCGTGGCGCGGCCGGATCGAGGTGCTGGGCCCCGACGGCGTCGTCCCCCTCCCGGACGAGGAGGACTCCACGTTCCTCCGGCAGCCCCCCGGACTCCTTCTGCCGGATCCCGCGGCGACCTCCCTGCTCTTCGACTGGCGGGACGGCGACGTCCTCTGAGCCGTCACCCGCCGGACGGACGGGCCCAGTTGAATCCTCGTCGCCCGCTGGTGGTAACGCGCCCGGACCGTCTCCGGACCCGCGGCTCCCACCTGCGGTTCTCCAAGATCGCGTCTCAGATAGTAGGAAGTCCGACTAACTGTGGAGACAGCGAGGCTCCGCTCCCTTACTTTTGTAGGAGCCGAACGTCTCGCTCGATCCAGCGAATGGCGGCCTGAGCCGGTGCCCGAGGCAGGCAACCCCTGCGGCCCGCTCCCCGCCCCTTCCGGCGCCTTCGATCGTTCCCGATCTCAAGGAGTCGACGACCATGTCCGAGCAGACCCTTCTCCGTCGCCGTGTCCGTCACACGCCCCGCGTCAGCGAGTCCGACCGCAGGAGCGCCGCCGCGAACGCCGCCGCGGCCCTGCAGCGCGCCCTCGACCGCAGGGACAACGGCGGCGAGACCGGCCACTGACCGGCGGAACCGGCCGGTGACGCCCGGGGGTCACCGGCCCCCCGGCCCTTGCCTCGGGCGTTCCGGCCCGGTGCCGCAAGGCGCCGGAAGCAAGCGCCCCGGTGCGGCAAGGTGCAGGAAGGAAGCGCCTCGCCGCGCCGTCGTTCGTTCCCGATGTACGTCTCGGCCGTGGGTCCGCGTCGGGACGAAGCCCCGAGAACGCGGCGTCGGCATGCCCGGATTCAGTACCGGCCGCCCGTGGTGAGGGCCGAGCCGGTGCGAGGGGTGGGGCGGACGCGCGATGCGTCCGCATGGTGGACATCGTGTGTCATTCGATGGGACGCGGAGTACGGTGCGGATATGTCTCGCAGCCTCAATCTCGCAGTGATCCCCGGTGACGGCATCGGCCAGGAGGTCGTGGCCCAGGGCCTGAAGGTCCTCTCGGCCGTGCTCCCCCAGGATGTGAAGCTGGAGACGAAGGAGTACGACCTCGGCGCGAAGCGCTGGCACCGCACCGGCGAGACCCTGCCGGACGCGGAGCTCGACTCCCTCAGGGAGCACGACGCGATCCTCCTCGGGGCGATCGGCGACCCGTCCGTGCCCTCCGGCGTCCTGGAGCGGGGGCTGCTGCTGAAGCTGCGGTTCGCCTTCGACCACTACGTCAACCTGCGTCCGTCGAAGCTCTTCCCGAACACCGCGACCCCGCTGGCCGGCCGTCCCGAGATCGACTTCGTGGTGGTCCGCGAGGGCACCGAGGGCCCCTACACCGGCAACGGCGGCTCCCTGCGCACCGGTACGCCCGCGGAGGTCGCCACCGAGGTCAGCGTCAACACGGCGTACGGCGTGGAGCGGGTCGTCAGGGACGCGTTCGCGCGGGCCGACGCCCGTCCCCGCAAGAAGCTGACGCTGGTTCACAAGAACAACGTCCTCGTGTACGCGGGCCACATGTGGAAGAAGATCTTCGACCAGGTCGCCCGGGAGTACCCCGCGGTCACCACCGACTATCTGCACGTCGACGCCGCGACGATCTTCTTCGTCACCCAGCCGGAGCGCTTCGACGTCATCGTCACCGACAACCTTTTCGGTGACATTCTCACGGACCTCGCCGCTGCCGTGACCGGCGGTATCGGCCTGGCCGCGTCCGGGAACATCAACCCGACGGGTGAATTCCCGTCGATGTTCGAGCCCGTCCACGGCTCCGCTCCCGACATCGCCGGCACGGGCAAGGCCGACCCCACGGCCACGGTCCTGTCGGTCGCCCTCCTCCTGCGCCACCTCGGTCACGAGGCCGAGGCCGTCCGTATCGAGGACGCCGTCGCCGCCGATCTGGCGGACCGGGACGGCACCCCCCGCACCACAGACGAGATCGGCGACGCGCTCGCCGTACGAGTAGCGGGCTGACCTGTCGACTCTCGAAGCCGCCGGGTCGCACACGCACCCGGCGGCTTCTCCTGTGCGGCCTCCGGGTGCCACCATCAAGCCATGGGCCGCAGTCCACGCTGTTCCGTCCCGGCCCCCACGCACTGCGATAATCGGACGTGGGGCCGCTTCATGCGGGGAAGCTCGGACGTCCTAGTACAGCCGTACGCAGGGCGAGCAGACGTACAGACGTGAGCGCGGTCCGTCACAAACAAACGGTGAAGGACACGCAGACATGACGACGCCCTCGATCGAGCTCAAGCCCTCCTCGACCCCGCTGTCCGACGCGGAGCGCGAGGCGATCCTGGCCAACCCGGGATTCGGCCGCCACTTCACCGATCACATGGTGACGGTCAAGTGGACGGAGGGGCGCGGCTGGCACGACGCCCAGCTGACCCCGTACGCGCCGCTGTCGATCGACCCGGCCAACATGACCCTGCACTACGCGCAGGAGATCTTCGAGGGGCTGAAGGCCTACCGCAGGCCCGACGGTTCGGTCGCCACCTTCCGGCCCGACGCGAACGCCCGGCGCTTCCAGCTCTCCGCCCGCCGCCTGGCCATGCCGGAACTGCCGGTCGAGACGTTCATCGACGCCTGCGACGCCCTGGTCCAGCAGGACAAGGCGTGGGTCCCGGAGCACGGCGGCGAGGCCTCGCTCTACCTGCGTCCGTTCATGTTCGCCAACGAGGTGGGCCTGGGCGTCCGTCCGGCCAACGAGTACCTGTTCATCGTCATCGCCTCGCCGGCGGGCCCGTACTTCCCGGGCGGCGTCAAGCCCGTCTCGGTCTGGCTGTCGGAGAACTACGTCCGCGCCGTCCCCGGCGGCATGGGCTTCGCCAAGACCGGCGGCAACTACGCCGCCTCCCTCCTCGCGCAGGCCGAGGCGGCCGCCAAGGGCTGCGACCAGGTCGTCTGGCTCGACGCCCTGGAGCACAGGACCGTCGAGGAGATGGGGGGAATGAACCTGTACTTCGTGTACGGGGACAAGATCGTCACGCCCGAGCTCACCGGTTCGCTGCTCGCCGGCATCACCCGTGACTCGCTGCTCTCGCTCGCCCGCGACCTCGGCTACGAGTCCGCGGAGGGCAGGATCACCACCGACCAGTGGAAGCGCGACACCGAGAACGGCAGCCTCACCGAGGTCTTCGCCTGCGGCACCGCCGCCGTCATCACGCCCGTCGGCACGGTCAAGTCCACCGGCGGCGAGTGGACCCAGTCCAACGGTGAGCCGGGCAAGGTCACCATGGAACTGCGCAAGGCCCTCCTGGACATCCAGACCGGCAAGGCCGAGGACAAGCACGGCTGGATGCACGAGCTCGGCTGACCGACCCGCCCCACCAGGCGCAGCGAGCGCCCCGTCCCAGCGGGCGCAGGAACCGCGCGGCCCCCGTCCGGGCCGCGCGGTTCTCCGTTTTCCGACGGCGCCGGGCACGGGTCGGACCGGCGTCGGACTCTCCCACCCGTCGGACACGCTTTTCGAGTGTTGCTCAAAGATCGGCTGGCGTTCTTGGTGCTGCCCCCGTGTCAATGCTTCCCGATCAGAGGTATCAAGGTTAGAGTGGCGTTCGAACATCTGGAGTCGGACCGTGAGATTCCGAAAGCGATGCATCCAGTGGGAGGGCCGGGTGGGCCCCAGGGAGGCGTGGTGACGTGCGACTGACCCCGACCGAGCGGGACCGGCTGCTGCTGTTCGGTGCGGCCGAACTGGCCCGGGCCCGGCGTGCCCGAGGGCTGAAGCTCAATGTCCCCGAAGCGACCGCCCTGATCGCCGACACGGTCTGCGAGGCGGCCCGGGACGGCCGCCGGCTCGCCGAGGCCGTCGAGGCGGCCCGCTCCGTGCTCGGCCCCGAGGACGTCCTCCCGGGAGTCGCCGACGTGGTCACCGAGGTCCATGTCGAGGCCGTCTTCGACGACGGCTCACGGCTCGCCGTCGTCTCCGACCCCATCGGCGACGGCAGCCTCGACGGCTCGGCGCCCGGCGCCGTGCTGCCCGGACCTGCGGATGCCGAGCCCGAGCCGGCACTGCGCCTCACGGTGCGCAACACCGCGGCCGTGCCCGTCAGCGTCACCTCCCACTTCCACTTCTTCGAGGCCAATCCGAGGCTCGACTTCGACCGGGCCGCGGCCTACGGCATGCGGCTCTGCGTTCCCGCCGGCTCGTCCGTCCGCTTCGGCCCGGGCGACGAGGCCGAGGTCGGGCTCGTGCCGATCGGCGGCGACCGCGTCGCCATCGGCTTCGCGGGCCTGGTCGACGGCCCGCTCGACGCTCCCGGAGCGAAGGCCGAGGCCCTGCGCCGCGCCGCCGCCTGCGGCTACCGCGGCGCCGGCGGCCGGCCGGAAGCGGCTCCGCAGGAACCGGCCCCGCACGACCCCGCCGGGCTGCACCCCGCCCCGCGGGAATCCCGACAGCAGGCGCCCTGCCGACCGGAGGAGGACCGATGACGGGCATCGACCCGCACGAGTACGCGAGCGTGCACGGCCCGCGCGCCGGGGACCGGGTGGTCCTCGGCGACTCCGGCCTGGTCGTCCGTGTCGAGTCCGATTCGCAGAAGCCCGGGGACGAGTTCCTCGCGGGCTTCGGCAAGACCGCCCGCGACGGGCTGCACCTCAAGGCGGCCGCCGTCCGCGACACCTGCGACGTGGTCATCAGCAACGTGCTCGTCATCGACGCCGTCCAGGGCATTCGCAAGGCGTCCGTCGGCATCCGCGAGGGCCGCGTCTCCGGCATCGGCCGCGCCGGCAATCCGGACACCCTCGACGGCGTCGACGTCGTCGTCGGGACCGGCACGACGATCGTCTCCGGCGAAGGGCTCATCGCCACCGCCGGTGCCGTGGACACCCATGTCCACCTGCTCTCGCCGCGGGTGATGGAGGCGTCGCTCGCCTCCGGCGTCACGACGATCATCGGGCAGGAGTTCGGCCCGGTCTGGGGCGTCGGCGTCAACTCCCCGTGGGCGCTCAAGCACGCCTTCGGCGCCTTCGACGCCTGGCCCGTCAACGTCGGCTTCCTGGCCCGCGGCTCGTCCTCCGGCGAGGCCCCGCTCGTCGAGGCGCTCGCGGAGGGCGGCGCGTCCGGTTTCAAGGTCCACGAGGACATGGGCGCCCACACCCGCGCGCTCGACACCGCCCTGCGGGTGGCCGAGGAGTACGACGTCCAGGTCGCCCTGCACAGCGACGGCCTCAACGAATGCCTGTCCGTCGAGGACACCCTGAAGGTCCTCGAGGGCCGGACCATCCACGCCTTCCACATCGAGGGCTGCGGCGGGGGACACGTACCGAACGTGCTCAGAATGGCGGGCGTGCCGAACGTCATCGGCTCCTCCACCAACCCCACCCTCCCCTTCGGCCGGGACGCGGTCGCCGAGCACTACGGGATGATCGTCTCCGTACACGACCTCAAGACCGACCTGCCCGGCGACGCGGCCATGGCCCGGGACCGGATCCGCGCCGGGACGATGGGGGCCGAGGACGTGCTGCACGACCTCGGAGCGATCGGCATCACCTCCTCCGACGCCCAGGGCATGGGCCGCGCGGGCGAGACCGTGCGGCGCACCTTCGCCATGGCCGGGAAGATGAAGGCCGAGCGGGGCCCCCTGGAGGGCGACGGCGCGCACGACGACAACGCGCGCGTCCTGCGGTACATCGCCAAACTGACCGTCAACCCGGCGATCGCCCACGGCCTTTCGCACGAGATCGGCTCGATCGAGCCGGGCAAGCTCGCCGACATCGTGCTCTGGAAGCCCCAGTTCTTCGGTGCGAAGCCGCAGCTGGTGCTGAAGTCGGGCTTCCCGGCGTACGGGGTGACCGGCGACCCGAACGCGGCGACCGACACCTGCGAACCGCTCGTCCTCGGACCGCAGTTCGGGGCGCACGGCGCGACCCCCGCCGAGATCTCCGTGGCGTTCGTGTCCCAGGCCGCGGCCGCTCTCGGCAGCGACTCCTTGCCCACGCGCAGGCGCCGGGTCGGGGTGCGCGGCACCCGCGGCATCGGCCCCGGCAACCTGCTCCTCAACTCGCGCGTCGGTGACGTGGCCGTGGACGCGCACAGCGGACTCGTCACGCTCGACGGCGATCCGCTGCGCTCCGATCCGGTGGAGTCCATGTCCCTGAACCGCCTGTACTTCCTCTGAGTCCGCCCGAGTTCCCGAGACCCGCTCCGAACCCTCAGCACAAGGACCTGTGATGACGTTCCGCATGCCGCCCGAGTGGGCCCCGCACGAGCGCACCTGGATGGCCTGGCCCGGCCCCAACCCGACCTTCACAGACGACCGTGAACTCGCCGAGGCACGTGCGGCCTGGGCCGCCGTCGCCCGTGCCGTACGCCGCTACGAGCCGGTCACCATGGTGGTGGGCCCGGGGCAGTCGGAGGGCGCGCGCGAACTGCTGGGCGCCGAGGTCGAGATCGTGGAGCGCGAGCTGGACGACGCGTGGATGCGGGACATCGGCCCGACCTTCGTCACCGACGGCGAGGGCGGTCTCGCCGCCGTGGACTGGGTGTTCAACGGCTGGGGCGGCCAGGGCTGGGCCCGGTGGGAGCACGACTCGAAGATCGCCCGCCATGTGGCCGACCTGGCGGGAGTCCCCGTCCTCCCCTCGGCGCTCGTCAACGAGGGCGGCGCGATCCACGTCGACGGCGAGGGAACGGTGCTGCTGACCGACACCGTGCAGCTCGGCGCCGGGCGCAATCCCGAGTGGACGCGCGAGCAGGTCGAGGCGGAGATCCACGCCAGGCTCGGCACGAGCAAGGCGATCTGGCTGCCGCACGGGCTGACCGGCGACTACGGCAGGTACGGCACACAGGGGCACGTCGACATCGTCGCGGCGTTCGCCCGGCCCGGTGTGGTCCTCGTCCACAGCCAGAAGGATCCGGCCCACCCGGACCACGAGCGTTCCAGGACGTACGCGGAGATCCTGCGCGGCCGGACGGACGCCCGCGGCCGCACGCTGGAGGTCGTGGAGGTCCCGGCCCCGACCGTGCTCAAGGACGAGGACGGGGAGTGGGTCGACTACTCGTACATCAACCACTACCTCTGCAACGGGGGAGTGGTGCTGTGCACCTTCGACGACCCGAACGACGAGATCGCGGCCGGGATCTTCCGCCGCCTCTTCCCGGAGCGGACGGTGACCCCGGTCGACGCCCGCACGATCTTCGCGGGCGGCGGGGGCATCCACTGCATCACCCAGCAGCAGCCGAAGGTCTGACCCGGTGCCCGCCCGCACGGCCGGCACCGCCCGCGCCGGGGTGCCCCGGGAGTGGCGGCCCGCCGGTATGCCCCGGGGCCGCCACCGGGTCGCCGGGGGATCGGGTAGAACGTACGGGTGAACGTTCCCTCGGGCCCCCGACGCCGCAACACCGCACCTCCCCGCGAGGAGGTGCTCGCCGCGGCGATGGCGACGATCGCCGAGCGCGGGCTCGACGGGCTGACCATGGCCGGTCTCGGCCGCGAGGTCGGGATGAGCAGCGGGCACCTGCTCTACTACTTCCGCACCAAGGACGAGCTGCTGCTGCGGACCCTGGAGTGGAGCGAAGGCCGGCTCGGCGCCGAGCGGAGCGCGCTGCTGTCCCGGCCGGCCGGCGCCCGCGAGCGACTCGACGCGTACGTGGACCTGTACGTCCCCGACGGCCACCGCGACCCGCACTGGACGCTGTGGCTGGAGGTCTGGAACCGCTCGCAGAACGCGGACGAGGACGCCCGTGCCCGGCAGGCCGCCATCGAGGGCGCCTGGCACCGCGATCTCGTCGCCCTCCTCGCCGAGGGCATCTCGCGGGGCGAGTTCCGCGCCGTCGACCCGGACCGCTATGCCGCACGACTCCGTGCCCTGCTCGACGGCTTCAGCGTGCACGTGGCCGTCGGCATACCGGGAACCGGCCGGCCACAGGTCCTGGCCCACGTGGCGGAGTTCATCGCCGACTCCCTGATTCCGTGACGACCGCCCGCCACCCGTAGGCGCCCGGGGCCACGGGTGCCTTCCGGGGCCCCGCGTGCCTTCCGCGGCGCCGGCCGGCTGCCCGCGCCGTACACGTGCCCGCGCCGTGCACCCGACCGCCGCCGCCGTTGCCGAGCGGCCGGGGTCCTCACCGCCCCGCGGCCGCCTCGGGCTGCTGCCCGAGGCGCTGGTGCATCTTCTGCAGCGAGTCGGTCGCGTACTTCTGGATCTGCGCGTCCAGATCGGCCTTCCCGACCACGTAGGCGCTGAGGATGTTCCGGCCGTCCCGTCCGGTGGCGATGACGTAGAGGTCGTTCACCGTGGCCCCGTTCGCCGAGACGACCTGCCGGCCCTCCTCGGAGACCAGTTCGTCGAAGCCCGGCAGCTGCGGCGGGCTCGCCTCGCGCACGCCGTTCCAGCGCTCCTTGCCGCGGAACTGGTCCGGGCAGCGGTGGATGTTGTCCCGCGCGTCGGCGAGGTACTGCTTCGCGGTGGCCTCGTCGGCGAACACCTTGACCTCGGACGTCCCCGCGATGCCGGATGCCGTCTCGGTCACGTTGCGCTGCAGCGAGGCCAGTGTGCCGATGCGGCTCGGGCGGCTCGCGAACTCGCAGTTCTCCCGCACCAGGGACTCCGGCGCGGGATCCACCTCGTACGGCTTGTGCTGGGTGAAGCCGGATCCCCAGTCCGGGGGCGCGAGTGCCACCCGCGTGGCGACGGCGTGCGCCGCGGCCTCCGCCGCCTTCGTGTCGGTCGGCGCGGGCGAGACCGCACTCCCGCCGCCGTCGTCGTCACCGTCGCCGCCGAGCGACACCACCAGCACGACGACGAGCGCCAGCACCACCGCCGCCGCGCCGGCGCCGATCAGCGTGCGCTTGCGCCGCCGGCCTCCGCGGGGAGCCCCGGAGCCCGAAGGCGGCGGCGGACCGGGGGCCGGTCCGGAGGGCCGGGGGACGGGTCCTGAGGGCGGCCCCGTGGGAGGTTGTGAGCTCATGGGGATTCCCCTACCACTCGGCCGGGCGGCCCCCCGCCCGCCGATCGGGTGCCGGAACGGGCCCGAACACCCCCGCGGTCGGCACACCGCCCGCATACTGAGACCCCTGTCCATGCTGGCACGCATATGTGGCAGACTGCCACCGTGCTCGCATTCGCCATGATTATCGGCAGCAGCGCGCCGGTCCGCAGTGACCGCTGACCCGTGGACAGCAACCCCCCGCGGCAGCGGCACCGTGCCCCAGACCCGCGCGCAGACCTCTCGCACCCGCGAGGGGTTTTTTCGTTTTACGGCCTCACCCCGGCCGGAGACCGAGGCGCGCGAAGATGGGGGCAAGTGGAGCCAGGAATTCCGGAGCCACTCATCCGACAGGAGTCACAACAGCCATGACCACAGAGGCCACGGACACCGATAGGCACACGGTCCTCGACGACGGCTTCCATGTCTTCGACACCACGCTGCGCGACGGAGCGCAGCGCGAGGGCATCAACCTCACCGTCGCGGACAAGCTGACCATCGCCCGGCACCTCGACGAGTTCGGCGTGGGCTTCATCGAGGGCGGATGGCCGGGCGCCAACCCCCGGGACACGGAGTTCTTCGCCCGGGCCCGCGAGGAGATCGACCTCAAGCACGCCCAGCTCGTCGCCTTCGGAGCCACCCGCCGCGCGGGTGCCACTGCCGCCGAGGACGCGCAGGTCAAGGCGCTGCTGGACTCCGGGGCCCCGGTGATCACGCTGGTGGCCAAGTCCCACGACCGCCATGTCGAACTCGCGCTGCGCACGACCCTCGACGAGAACCTGGAGATGGTCCGCGACACCGTCTCCCATCTGCGTTCGCAGGGCAGACGCGTCTTCGTCGACTGCGAGCACTTCTTCGACGGCTACCGGGCCAACCCCGTCTACGCGAAGGCGGTCGTCCGCGCCGCCCACGAGGCGGGGGCCGACGTCGTCGTCCTCTGCGACACCAACGGCGGCATGCTGCCCGCCCAGGTCCAGGCGGTCGTCGCCACGGTCCTCGCCGACACCGGCGCCCGCCTGGGCATCCACGCCCAGGACGACACCGGGTGCGCCGTCGCGAACACGCTCGCCGCCGTCGACGCGGGTGCGACGCACGTCCAGTGCACCGCGAACGGCTACGGCGAGCGCGTCGGCAATGCCAACCTCTTCCCCGTCGTGGCCGCCCTGGAGCTCAAGTACGGCAAGCAGGTGCTGCCCCCGGGCGCCCTGACGGAGATGACCCGGATCTCGCACGCCATCGCCGAGGTCGTCAACCTCACGCCGTCCACCCACCAGCCCTATGTGGGTGTTTCCGCGTTCGCCCACAAGGCCGGACTGCACGCCTCCGCGATCAAGGTCGATCCCGACCTGTACCAGCACATCGATCCCGAGCGGGTCGGCAACACGATGCGGATGCTCGTCTCCGACATGGCCGGCCGCGCCTCCGTCGAGCTCAAGGGCAGGGAGCTCGGCGTCGACCTCGGCGGCGACCGGGAGCTCGTCGGCCGGGTCGTCGACCGGGTCAAGGAGCGCGAACTGCGCGGCTACACGTACGAGGCCGCCGACGCCTCCTTCGAGCTGCTGCTGCGCGCGGAGGCGGAAGGGCGCGCACTCACCTACTTCCGTACCGAGTCCTGGCGGGTGATCGTCGAGGACCGGCCCGACGGCAGCCACGCCAACGAGGCCACGGTGAAGCTGTGGGCCAAGGGCGAGCGCATCGTCGCCACCGCCGAGGGGAACGGACCGGTCAACGCGCTGGACCGGGCGATTCGCGTGGGCCTGGAGCGGATCTACCCCCAGCTGGCCAAACTCGAACTGGTCGACTACCGCGTCCGCATCCTCGAGGGCCGCCACGGCACCGGCTCGACCACCAGGGTCCTCATCACCACCGGCGACGGCACCGGCGAATGGTCCACCGTCGGCGTCGGCGACAACATCATCGCCGCCTCCTGGCAGGCCCTCGAGGACGCGTACACGTACGGACTGCTGCGCGCGGGCGTCGAGCCCGCCGAGTAGACCGGTACGGCACTAGGCACCGGCCCCTGGTGGCCTCATCAGGGGCTATGTCCTATTTCATACGGTTCGGGTAGCTTCGATGCTATGAGGATCAGGCCGTTCTCCCTGCTGGCTGCCCTCGCCGGGCTGACACTGCTTCTGCTGCTTGCCCTTGCTCCCGGCGCCGGCGCCGGAACCACGGGCGTCTCCGACGCGGCCGCCGCCCTGAAGCAGGGCCCGGTCTACGTCGATCCGGCCGCCCGCGCCCAGCTCTCCCAGGCCGACGAGAAGGCCCTCGAGCGGAAGATCCTGGACGCGGACAAGCCCGTGTTCGTCGCCGTCCTGCCCGAGAGCCCGCAGTTCCCCGCGGACAGCGTGCTGCGCGATCTGCGTACGGCCACCGGGATCACCGGGCTCTACGGCATCCGCCTCGGCGACCGCTTCGACGCGGGCGCCGACGGGAGCGTGATGCCCCGCAACGCCGTGCGGAACCTCGTCTCCGGGGTGAACGCCCCCGGCGCCGACGCCGCCGCGCAGCTCGACAACTTCGTCGACCAGGCGCTCCCGACCGTCCGCGGCAGCGCACCGGCGTCCTGGAGCGACGGGTCCGACCCGACCGGCGGCAGCACGGGTTCGCTGATCGCCGTCGGCACCGTCCTCGTCGCGGGCGGGGCCGGCGCCTACGCCGTCGTCCGCCGCAACCGCCGCCGCAAGGCCGAGGAGGAGCGGGCGGCGCTGGAGAAGCTGCGGGTGGTGGTCGACGAGGACATCACCGCCTACGGCGAGGAGCTGGACCGGCTCGACTTCCGGCCGTCCGAGCCGGGCGCGGACGACGCGATGCGCGCCGACTACGAACGCGCCCTGGACTCCTACGAGGAGGCCAAGTCCGCGATGGCGGCCGCCGAACACCCGCATGACGTCAGGGCCGTCACCGAGGCACTGGAGGAGGGCCGCTACGCGCTGGCGGCGCTCGCGGCGCGCAGGGAGGGCGCTCCGCTCCCGGAGCGCCGCGCCCCGTGCTTCTTCGACCCGCGCCACGGCCCGTCCGTGACCGACGCGGCCTGGACCCCGGCGGCCGGCACTCCCCGCGAGGTGCCCGTCTGCGCCGCCGACGCGGCCCGGCTCCAGGACGGCGAGGACCCGATGGCCCGAACCGTGGAGACCGAATCCGGCCGTCGCCCGTACTGGGAGGCCGGACCGGCCTACGGGCCCTGGGCGGGCGGCTACTTCGGCGGCGGACTGCTGCCGGGCCTGCTCGCCGGCACCCTGCTCGGCAGTGCACTGTCCACCCCCGCGTACGCCTCCGAGTACGGCGGCGGCGACTTCACCGGCGGCGACTTCTCCGGCGCCGACTTCAGCTCCTCCGACTTCGGTGGCAGCTTCGGCGGCGACTGGGGCGGCGGAGGCGGCTTCGACGGAGGCGGTGGCTTCTGATGCGCACCAAGAAGTGGAACGTCGAGATCGTCATCACCGAGAGCGACCGCACCACCCAGGCGGAGGCGCGCCTGCGGGGGCAGAACGCGGAGCTGTACGTCGGTGAGGGCACGGCGCACCGCAACCGCGCCGACCGGGACATCCCCCACATCGGCGATGAACTGGCCGTTGCGCGCGCCCTGAACGGGGTGAGCCATTCTCTGCTCCACGAGGTCGCCGCGGAGATCGAGTCCCGCACGGGCGAGCAGGTGCACCGCCTCCGCGAAGGATGAGCGGCCGCCCCCGGCCCCGGCGCGGCGCGCGGCACCCCGGCGCGCACCGGTCCGATCACGCCAGCGCCGACCAGCTCCGTTCGGTGACGTGTCCTGTGCGAAGCGTAGTCAGGATGGCGTGAACCCCTCTTGAGCCGGGCCTCGTGACCGCAAAAGACTTTGTCCTGTGCCGAGACGGGTGTCCGCCCGCACGGGGGTCTGCGGCACTCCACTGGTACCCGGCCCTTTCCGAGGAGGCCCCCGTATGCCCGAATCCGGCACGCGACGCACAGGACACCGGATCACCCTGGCCGACGGCACACCCACTCGTACGCGTGAGGCGATTCCCGCCGACCTGGGTCCGGTCCAGGCGCTGCACCGCCGCTGCTCGCCGGGCAGCAGAGCCATGCGCTACCACGCGGGTACGCCCGGGCTGTCCGCGGCCCGCTGGCGGCTGCTGTGCGATCCGGAGCGCGGCACCACCCTGGTCACCACCACCGCCCAGGCGACGGACCGCATCATCGCCATGACCAATGTCATGCGCACCGACCAGCAGGGCGTCGGCGAGTTCGCCGTGCTGATCGAGGACGCCTGGCAGTCCAAGGGCCTGGGGACGGCGCTCGCCGCACACGCGGCCGACGTCGCCCGGCGAGACGGGCACCACACCCTGACGGCGGCCGTGGCCGCGGCCAACGTGCCGATGCTCCACGTCCTGGAGAACCTGGACGCGCCGCCCGCCCGGGCCACCGGCCCGGTCCTCGACATCGAGATACCGCTGTAGCGGAGCGCGGTGAAAACGCGTTGCACAGCCAGTCGGGGTGCATGAGGCTGCGGGGCATGTCAGACAACGAATCCGGCGGCTCGCGGGCCGTGTCCGCACTCTTCTCCCAGGGCCGGCTGACGGCGATCCCGCGCAAGGCGGCCCGCCGCGCGCAGCTGCTCGACCATCTCGCCCGGACCCTGTTCCAGCAGGGCCGGGACTACACCGAGCGCGAGGTCAACGACGCGATCCGCACGGTCCACGACGACTGCCCGGCGCTGCGCCGCTATCTGGTAGAGGCCGGCCTGCTGACCCGTGCCAGGGACGGAAGCGCCTACCGGCGAGCAGTGTGAGAGCACCCGGTGAGGGGTGCGGGGTGCGTTCATGCCGAACCCCCGTCCACCGGGACGGGGGTTCGCCGGCCGAGCGGAGACTCGCGGTCAGGCGGCCTGCTTGATCGCCGAGATGTCGAAGTTCAGCTTCACCTTGTCGCTGACCATGACGCCGCCGGTCTCCAGCGCGGCGTTCCAGGTCAGACCCCAGTCGGAGCGCAGGATCTCGGCGCTGCCCTCGAAGCCGACGCGCTCGTTGCCGTAGACGTCGGTCGCCGCGCCGTTGAACTCCAGGTCGATGGAGAGCGGGCGGGTGACGTCCTTGATGGTGAGGTCGCCGCTGATGCGGTACTTCTCGCCGCCGAGCTGCTCGGCCGTGGTCGAGCGGAAGGACATCACCGGGAACGTCTCGACGTCGAAGAAGTCGCCGCTGCGCAGGTGGCCGTCGCGGTCGGCGATGCCGGTGTCGATGCTGGCGATCTTGACGTCGATGGTCGCGGCCGAGCGGGACGGGTCGGAGCCGTCCAGCTGCAGCGTGCCCTCGTGCTCGCCGAACGTGCCGCGCACATTGGTGACCATGGCGTGGCGCACGGTGAAGCCGATGCTGCTGTGGGCCGGGTCGATGGCGTAATTGCCGGTCAGCGCGGCCAGCGCCGGGTTCACCGCGGTGGGGGCGGCGGCGGGGGCGACGTCGTTGGTCTTGCGGTTGAACAGGCCCATGATTGCTCCTCGGGGATGTGGTCGGGCGGGGTGGTGGCCTTCCCGGCCACTCGTTGAAGCTTCAACGACACCCACCATAGAAGCATTCCCGTTCAAGTTTCAACTTTTCTTTCCGGTTTCTCCCGTGGGCCTGCCGGGGTGCCCGGCACTCCTTCGGCGGGCCCGGGCGCCCGGACCGCGCACTTGGACTGAGCGACCGGTGTTGTTGGACTGGCCGTGCCGCCCGCGGACGACTTCGTTGACCCGGTCCCGGCGCGGCCACTACCCAGTCCCCATGTCGCTCTTCAGAAGGCCCCGCTCCGTATGCGTGGTCGCCGTCGTCACGGCCGCGCTCACAGCCCCGGCCGGTCCGGCCGCCGCTGCCCCGGGCCCGGCCGCGCTCGCCGATGCGCCGGTGCTCACCTCCGACAGCCTCGCCGTGACCGTCGCCGGCGACTTCCCCCGCGTGCTCTCCTACACCGACCGAGCCACCGGCGCCCGTCTCCTCGGCAGCACCCGCCCGGTCACCGAGATGACGCTCAACGGCACGGCCCGCACCGTTCGGCTGAAGGACGCGCCCCGCGTACGGGCGGCGAGCGCCGCGTACACCCTGACGTTCCCAGGCCTCCCCGGTGTGGAGATCGACGCGACGCTGTCCCTGTCGGGACGCGCCACCGCCTTCAAGGTCACCGCCGTGCGGGACAGCGAGGACTTCCGGGTCGGGACCCTCGACATCCCGGGGCACGACCTCGTCTCGGTGGGAAGCACGGAGAGCGGCGCCGCGACCGCGTTCACCCGGCTCGATCCGGACTCGACGCGGACCGCCGACGTCTTCGGCCGGGTCACGGAGGCGACCCCCGCCGACAGCGCGCCCGTCGGAGCCTCGTACGCCCTCGTCAACACGGACGCGCTCGCCGCCGCCGTCGAGTCCAACTCCAGCTACGACAAGCCCTCCGGAGCCACCGGCGGCGACGACGCCCGCTTCTGGCACCAGGCCCGCACCGCCGACGACGGGTCCGTGCGGGTCGGTGTCCGGTCGGGCCAGTGGACCTACCGCGGCGCCGGCGCCCCCCGCCCCGAGAGCGGCCGGGACCTGCCGTGGGCGAAGGTCGTCGTCACCCCCGACGCCAACGGCGACGGCCGGACGGACTGGCAGGACGGCGCGATCGCCTTCCGCACGATCGGCGTCAAGGCACCGGGCGCCGAGGGAACACCCGACCGGGTCGTCACGCACATCCCGTTCAACTTCGCCAGCCAGGCCACCCACCCGTTCCTGCGGACCCTCGACGACGTCAAGCGCATCTCGCTCGCCACCGACGGCCTCGGGCAGCTCGCCCTCCTCAAGGGCTACGGCGCCGAGGGCCACGACTCGGCCCACCCCGACTACGGCGGCAACCACAACGAGCGCGCCGGCGGGCTCCGGGACCTGAACAAGCTGCTGAAGGCGGGCAGGAAGTGGGGCGCGACGTTCGGTGTGCACGTGAACGCCACCGAGGCGTACCCGGAGGCGAAGAACTTCAGCGACACCCTCGTCGACCGGACGAAGCCGGGGTGGAACTGGCTGAACCAGAGCTACTACATCGACCAGCGGCGCGACCTCAACAGCGGGGATCTCGCCCGCCGGTTCCGGCAGCTGCGCGACGAGACGGACCGCAACCTCGGCTTCCTGTACATCGACGTCTACTACACGCACGGCTGGATCGCCGACAAGACGATCCGGGCCGTCCAGGATCAGGGCTGGAACGTCGGCACCGAGTGGTCCGACAAGTTCGAGCGGGCGTCCCTGTGGTCACACTGGGCCAACGACCTGGACTACGGCGGCGCCACCAACAAGGGACTCAACTCGCAGATCATCCGTTTCATCCGCAACGGCGAGAAGGACGTCTGGAACGACCACCCGGTGCTCGGCCAGACGGCCCTGGAGGACTTCGAGGGCTGGACCGGCGAGACCGACTGGAACGCCTTCACCGCGAACGTCTGGCAGCGGAACCTCCCCGCGAAGTTCCTTCAGCACGAGCGCATCACCCGGTGGGACGGCAACGACATCACCTTCACCGGCGGGCTGCGGGGCACGGTCGAGGACGGGCGCCGCACCTTCCGCGTCGACGGGCGCAAGGTGCTCGACGGCGACCGGTATCTGCTGCCGTGGGACGGCGGCAGGAAGCTCTACCACTACAACAAGGCGGGTGGCACCAGCAGTTGGGCGGTGCCCGGCAAGGGCGCCTACACCGTGTACGAACTCACCGACAACGGCCGGGTGAAGACCGGCACCGTCCGCCCCGCCGACGGCAGGATCACGCTCACCGCCGGGGCCGGCCGGCCGTACGTCCTCTACCCCGGCCACGCGCCCGCACCTCAGGAACCGAACTGGGGCGAAGGCGGCACGGTCCGGGACCCCGGCTTCAACGACGCCCGGCTCGGGACGTGGACACGGACCGGCACGATCACGCGCGACACCGACGACCACGGCCGCAACAGCGCCCGGCTCGCGGGCCCGGACGCCGCGTCCCTCTCCCAGCGCGTCACGGGGCTCACGGCGGGCCGGCGGTACACCGCGTCCGCCTGGATCGAGGTCCGGCCCGGCGACACACGCCGTACCGTCCTCTCGGTCGGAGGGCGCTCGGTGAGCGTCGAACGCTCCACGGTGCGCAACGAGGTCGCGGCCTCCGACTGGCACTCCACCCACTTCCAGCGCGCCAAGGTCGCCTTCACCGCCCCGCCCGGCGGTGCGGTCACCCTGAGGCTCGACGCCGCCGGGGGCTCGCCCGCCCCGGTCCGGGTGGACGACGTACGGCTCGTCGGGAACGCGCCCGCGGCGAAGCAGGGCACGCTCGTGCACGAGGACTTCGAGGCGGTGGACCAGGGCTGGGGACCGTTCCTCAAGGGCGACGCCGGCGGGGTCACCGACCCGCGCACCCACATCAGCCGTCTGCACGCCCCTTTCACCCAGGCCGGGTGGAACGGGAAGCTCGTCGACGACGTGCTGACCGGCGCCGAGTCGCTGAAGTCCCACGACGAGAACAGCGGGCTGGTGTACCGGACGGCTCCCTGGACGGTCCCCATGAAGGACGGCCGCCGCTACCGGGTCGCGTTCGACCACCAGTCCAGCCATGCGGGCGCGTACGACTGGGTCACCGGCTACGACCGCCGCGGCGGCGGCTCCGTGGAGACGCGGCGCACCCCGATCGGGGCCCAGCACGGCACCGGTCGCTTCTCGGAGACCGTGACGGCGGGCTGCGGCGACACCTGGACCGGACTTCGCAAGCGCGCCGGCGCCCCCGAGGGCGCGGACTTCGTGCTCGACGCCTTCACGGTGACCGATCTGGGGCCCGCCCCGGCGGCACCCGCCTGCGGGACGCTCGGCGTCGCCGCGTCCGCCGGGACGCTGGAGCCCGGGCGTGCGAACGAGGTCACCGCGGTCTTCACCAACGACGAGCCGACCCCGGCCACGTCGGTCTCGATCGCCCTGGAACCGCCCCCCGGCTGGACCGCGGAGCCCGCCGGTCCGATCACCTTCGCCTCGGTCGCCCCTGGGGGCACGGCCACCGCCACATGGCAGGTGACCCCGCCCGTGGACGCCGAGTACCGGCCGTACGAGCTCGCGTCGACGGCCTCGTACAGCGTCCCGGGCGGCAACCGCACGCTCGGGGCCAGGACGACCGTGCGGACGCTGCCGCCACCGCCGACCGCCGACGCCTGGGCGAGCGACCTGGACTGGACGTCCGCCGAGAACGGCTGGGGACCGGTCGAGCGGGACCTCTCCAACGGGGAGACGGGCACCGGCGACGGCAGCCCCATGAGGATCGGGGGAGTGGCCTATGCCAAGGGCCTCGGTACGCACGCCCCCGCGAAGGTGCGCTACTACCTCGGCGGCCGGTGCACGTCCTTCACCGCGGAGGTGGGCGTCGACGACGCTCAGACCACGCGCGGCAGCGTGCGGTTCGCCGTGGCCGCCGACGGGTCCGAGAAGGTGCAGTCGCCCGTCCTGGGCGCCGCCGACGCGGCATGGCGGCTCACCGCCGACGTCACCGGCGCCCGGTACGTCGAACTGACCGTCACCGACGGAGGCGACGGGAACGGAAACGACCACGCGGACTGGGGCGGCGCGCGGTTCCACTGCGCCGGCTGAGCACCGCCGACCGGGTCGCACCACCGCCGGCAACGGCCTGATCGAGGCGTTGTGGCGGCCGGTCCCAGGTGCTAGGCCGTGTCTGACACATCCCGCCTGGCCCGCGACTCCTGGCACGCGCACTCGCTGCGTTGCCGGATCCATCCGAGTACGCCCGGTACGAGGATGACCCTCCGCCTTGCGACCGCACGCACCAGACGCCGCGGGCCCCGCCCTGCGGGCGGACGGCGCCGTGTGTCACACACGGCCTGGATCAACCCCCGGCCGGGCTCCATTACTTCGTCCCCGGGAGGCCCCCGTTGCCCGTCCTGCCCGCCTGGTCCCGCCGCGCCTTTCTGCTCGTCTCCACCACAGGCGCACTGTCCCTGACACTGCCCGCCCCCGCGTCCGGCGCCCCGGCCGGAGCGGGCGGCGCCGACGACGAGTACGCCGCACTGCGCCGGCGCTGGCTGGACCTCCAGCTCGGCACCGGCTACGACCCCGCCGCAGAGCCGTATGCCTCCCGGCTGGCGGAGACCGGGCGGCTCGCCCGGACCTTCCGCGACGCCATGGCCCCGGCCGCCGACTCGCTCTTCCCCGGGCTCCGCTTCGACCCGCCGTCCGGCATCACGGCGAGCTACAGCCGGCTGTGGACCATGACGCAGGCCTGCCTCCAGCCGGGCACCGGATCCACCGGCGACGGGACGCTGCTCGCCGACGTCGTCCGCGGCCTCGACCATCTCTCCGAGCGGATCTACAACCCCTCCACCACCCGCTACGGCAACTGGTGGGAGTGGCAGATCGGCAGCCCGCGACTGCTGATGGACATCGTGGCGGCCCTCCACGACGAGCTCACCGACGAGCGCCTCCAAGCCGCCTGCGCCGCCGTCGACCACTTCGTACCGGACAGCATGCTCGGCTCCTACACGGGCACCAGCACCGGCGCCAACCGGGTCGACCTGTGCCGCTCGGTCATGCTGCGGGGCATCAACGGCGCGGAGCCGGCCAAGACGGCCCTCGCCCGCGACGCGCTGTCCCCCGTCTTCCCCCACGTCACCGCCGGCGACGGCCTCTACGCCGACGGGTCGTTCGTCCAGCACACCTGGGTCGCCTACTCGGGCACGTACGGACAGGTCCTCCTCGACGGGCTCGGCCGGCTCTTCGCCCTCCTCGCCGGCTCAGCCTGGGACGTCACCGACCCCGGCCGGGCCACGATCCTCGACAGCGTCGAGAACGCCTTCGCCCCGCTGATCCACGACGGGCTGATGATGGACAGCGTCAACGGCCGGGCGATCAGCCGCGGCTACCTCTCCGGCGACAGCCGCCAGGTCATGCGCAGCGACCACTTCCACGGCCACGCCCTGATCGCGGCCATCGCGCTGCTCGCGGGCGGGGCGTCCGACGCCGAGCGGACCCGCTGGCACTCCATGATCAAGGGCTGGATCGAACGGGACACCGTCAGCCCCGTCCTCACCGACCGGCAGTTCGGGGTGGCCGACCTGGCCCGGCTGCACGCCGTGGCCGCCGCTCCCGTCCCCGCCGCGCCGGAGCCCGTCGGGCACAAGCTGTTCACCTCCATGGACCGCGCCGTGCACCGCCGCCCCGGCTGGACCGCCAACATCGCGATGGCCTCGGAGCGGATCTCGGCGTACGAGTGCGGCAACGGCGAGAACCCGCGCGGCTGGCACACCGGCGCCGGAATGCTCTACTGGTGGCCCGGCGCGGGCCACGGCGACCAGTACACCGACTGGTTCTGGCCGACGGTCGACTGGTACCGG
Source organism: Streptomyces wuyuanensis (assembly GCF_900103455.1). Classification (GTDB taxonomy): domain Bacteria; phylum Actinomycetota; class Actinomycetes; order Streptomycetales; family Streptomycetaceae; genus Streptomyces; species Streptomyces wuyuanensis. The sequence goes on from NZ_FNHI01000005.1 coordinate 196,554, forward strand.
CTGCCCGGGACGACGGTGTCGACCAGGCGCCTCGCCGACCGGGAGGGCGGCGAATGGGGCAAGCCGAAGCCGGCCGTGCAGTGGGTCGGCGGTGCGACGGACGGCGAGTACGCCGCCGTGGGCCAGCACCTCAAGGGGCTCGGTTCGACCCTCGAAGCGCGGAAGTCCTGGTTCTGCGCCGACGACGCGGTCGTCTGCCTCGGCGCGGGGATCACCTGCACGGACGGCGTGCCCGTGGAGACGGTCGTCGACAACAGGAACCTCGGCGAGCAGCCCGCCGCCGCCCTCACCACCGGGCGTCACGGCCGCTGGGCCCATCTGGACGGACACGGCGGCTGGGTCGTCCTCCCGGACGGTGCGGATCTCGGGGACGGGCCGGAGGCGACTGTCGGGACGCGGCTGCGCACCCTGCGCGAGGCGCGGGCCGGGGCATGGCGGGACATCAACACCACCAGCACCCCCGAACGGCGGATCCGCCACTACCAGACCCTGTGGCTCGACCACGGGACCGATCCGGTGAACTCGTCGTACGGTTACATTCTGATGCCCGGGGCCTCCCGGCGGGCCGTGGCGGCCCGCGCCGCCGACCGGGGCTGGCTGGAGATCCTCGACAATTCGGACATCTGTCAGTCGGTTGCCGTCCGGTCGCTCGGACTGGCCGCGGCGAACTTCTGGCGGCCCGCTACGGTGGGTGCCCTCACCGTCACCTCCCCGGCGAGCGTGCTGGTACGGAGACGCTCCCGGACCGCTACCCTCCACATCGGTGAACCCATGCGTTCCGGGCTGCCGTTGGAACTCGTCTGGGACCGTCCGGTGCGCCGGGTCCTGCATGCCGGCCCCTCGGTCGAGGTGCTCGGCACCGGTCGCCGCCTGCGGCTGCGCGTCACTCCGGGTACGGCAGGTGCCGTACATGGCTGTGAGGTGGCCATCGGCTGACGTCATTGTCGGACCACGACAAAACGACAGGCCGTTCAACTGGCACTTCGCCTGTAGTGCGAAATGGTTCTGTGCGGGGCTGACAGCAGAACGGGCGCGAGACTGTACGGAGTCAACGGCAGGATTTTCTTGGTCGGCTCCGTAGGGTTCGTACATGACCGTTTTGGACGAGACCGCAGGCGAGCCGACCGACGCACGGGGGCGTGTGGCCGAGCTGCACGCCCTTCGTGAGCAGGCGCGGCGCGGACCCAGTGACCGGGCGACCGAGGCGCAGCACGCCAAGGGCAAGCTGACCGCGCGCGAGCGCATCGAGCTGCTGCTGGACGCGGGGTCGTTCCGTGAGGTCGAGCAGCTGCGGCGACACCGTGCCTCGGGCTTCGGGCTGGAGTCGAAGAAGCCTTACACCGACGGTGTGATCACGGGCTGGGGCACGGTCGAGGGCCGTACGGTCTTCGTCTACGCGCACGATTTCCGGATCTTCGGCGGTGCCCTCGGCGAGGCGCACGCCACGAAGATCCACAAGATCATGGACATGGCGATCGCGGCGGGTGCGCCGCTGGTGTCGCTGAACGACGGCGCCGGAGCCCGTATCCAGGAGGGTGTCTCCGCGCTCGCCGGCTACGGCGGCATCTTCCAGCGCAACACCAGGGCCTCCGGCGTCATCCCGCAGATCAGCGTGATGCTCGGCCCCTGCGCCGGCGGTGCGGCCTACTCGCCGGCACTGACGGACTTCGTGTTCATGGTCCGTGAGACCTCGCAGATGTTCATCACCGGCCCGGACGTGGTCAAGGCGGTCACCGGCGAGGAGATCACCCAGAACGGCCTCGGCGGCGCGGACGTGCACGCCGAGACGAGCGGTGTGGCGCACTTCGCCTACGACGACGAGGAGACCTGCATCGCGGAGGTCCGGTACCTGCTGTCGATGCTCCCTCAGAACAACCGGGAGAACCCGCCACAGCTGCCGAGCGAGGACCCGGCCGACCGCCGCTCGGACGTTCTCCTGGACCTGGTCCCGGCCGACGGCAACCGCCCCTACGACATGCACAAGGTGATCGAGGAGATCGTCGACGACGGCGACTACCTGGAGATCCACGAGCGATGGGCGCGCAACATCATCTGCGCCCTGGGCCGTCTCGACGGCCAGGTCGTCGGCATCGTCGCCAACCAGCCGCAGTCGCTGGCCGGCGTGCTCGACATCGAGGCGAGCGAGAAGGCCGCGCGCTTCGTCCAGATGTGCGACGCCTTCAACATTCCGATCATCACGCTGCTGGACGTGCCCGGCTTCCTGCCCGGCGTCGACCAGGAGCACGGCGGCATCATCCGCCACGGCGCGAAGCTGCTCTACGCCTACTGCAACGCGACCGTGCCCCGGATCTCGCTGATCCTGCGCAAGGCGTACGGCGGCGCGTACATCGTCATGGACTCCCAGTCCATCGGCGCCGACCTCACCTACGCGTGGCCCACGAACGAGATCGCGGTGATGGGGGCGGAGGGCGCGGCCAACGTCATCTTCCGCCGCCAGATCGCCGACGCCGAGGACCCCGACGCCATGCGCGCCCGCATGGTCAAGGAGTACAAGGCCGAGCTGATGCATCCCTACTACGCCGCGGAGCGCGGACTGGTCGACGACGTCATCGACCCGGCCGAGACCCGCGAGGTGCTGATCCGCTCCCTCGCCATGCTCCGCACGAAGCACGCCGACCTGCCGTCCCGCAAGCACGGCAACCCCCCGCAGTAACCCACGAGGAGAACGCTGCACATGACCACGCCCGCCGAATCCCTGCTCCGCGTCGAGAAGGGACACGCCGACCCCGAGGAACTGGCCGCCATCACGGCCGTGCTCCTCGCCCGCGCCGCATCGCAGCCGGAGGCAGTGCCGGCCCACCGCGGCCGCAGCACCGCCGGGTGGCGCCGTCTGGAGCGCCAGTCCGGCTTCCGCGCTCCGCACTCCTGGCAGGGCTGAACCCCTCCCGGAAGCCCCGAAGGCCCTGTCCGTTTCCCCCGGGAACGGACAGGGCCTTCGCCGTTCCCGGGGAACGGGGGACGCGGCGCCGGACACGGGAAGGCCCCGCACACCGTGACGGTGTGCGGGGCCTTCCCGGGAACGGGACGGGTACGGCGCTCGGGTCTACCGCAGGCGGGCCATGAGTGCGTGTTCCACGAGGGTGATGAGGGCGCTCTTGGCGTCGGCGCGGTGGCGTGCGTCGGTGGTGATGATCGGTGCGTCGGGGCCGATCTGGAGGGCTTCGCGGACTTCTTCGGGGGTGTAGGGCTGGTGGCCGTCGAAGCCGTTGAGGGCGATGACGAACGGGAGGCCGCTGTTCTCGAAGTAGTCGACCGCGGGGAAGCAGTCGGCGAGTCTGCGGGTGTCGACGAGGACGACGGCGCCGATGGCGCCGCGGACGAGGTCGTCCCACATGAACCAGAACCGGTCCTGTCCGGGGGTGCCGAACAGGTAGAGGATGAGGTCCTGGTCAAGGGTGATGCGGCCGAAGTCCATGGCCACCGTGGTGGTGGTCTTGTCGCCGGTGTGCGTGAGGTCGTCGATGCCGGCCGACGCGGACGTCATCACGGCCTCGGTACGCAGCGGGTTGATCTCCGAGACGGCACCGACGAACGTGGTCTTGCCCACGCCGAAGCCGCCCGCCACCACGATCTTCGCGCTGGTGGTTGAGCGGGCTGCACCGCCGCTAGAGCTTGCGAAGTCCACTGAGCACCCTTTCGAGCAGTGTCACGTCTGGCTGGCCGCCGGCGGACTCGTCGCCGCCGGGCTGGTGGATGGCGACGAGTCCGGCCTCGGCCAGGTCGGCTACGAGGATCCGGGCGACGCCGAGGGGGATGGAGAGAAGCGCCGAGATCTCAGCCACCGACTTGATCTCGAAGCACAGCCGGCAGATCCGCTGGTGCTCGGGCAACTGCCCTTGCAGCCGTACGGGATCGGCCGTGGTGCTCACCAGCGCCTCGATGGCGAGCTGGTAGCGCGGCCGGGTCCGGCCGCCGGTCATCGCGTAGGGGCGCACCAACGGGTTGCTGCTGCCCGACGCGGGAGCCGGCTCCGGGGCCCGACGGGGAGCCACCGGCTGGATCCGGGGGCTCTGCGGCTGGTTGTACGACGGGTCGTACGGCTGCTGCGGCCGCTGGTAGGGCTGGGGACCGCCGCCTCTGCTCGGTGAAGAGGGGAAGTTGAAGCGGTTCTGAGCGTGCTCACCCGGAGACTGCTGAGCCCCGTCGTATGGGTGTCCGCCTGGGGGTGTTGCCACGATTCCTCCTCCGAGTGCCGTACGCCGGTCCATGTCCCTGTGGAGCCGCGCCACCGCACCCTATGGTGCGGTGGCGATAAACGCACTGCCGTTCAGCTAGTTGAGAAGACTTCCCTGAAGTTCGGCACGCAGGTCCGGGGTGAGGACGGTGCCGGCACGGTCGACCAGGAGAGCCATCTCGTAGCCCACGAGGCCGATGTCGGCGTCCGGGTGGGCGAGCACGGCCAGCGAGGAGCCGTCCGAGATGGACATGATGAAGAGGAAGCCACGCTCCATCTCCACCACGGTCTGGTTGACCGCGCCGCCTTCGAAGATCCGGGACGCCCCCGCGGTCAGCGAGGTCAGTCCGGACGCCACCGCCGCCAGCTGGTCGGCACGGTCGCGCGGAAACCCTTCGGACATCGCCAGCAGGAGTCCGTCGGCGGAGACCACCACGGTGTGGGACACCCCGGGGGTGTTGTCCACGAAGTTGGTGATCAACCAGTTCAGATTCTGCGCCGCCTGGCTCATCGGGCTCACACTAACGCTCCTGGTTGTAGGTACTGCCCGGGCCGAAGCCCGATCCGTTCGTGTCCGTTCCCGCGCTGCGTCCCTGCTGGACACCGCGTCGCAGGTTGCTCAACCTGCCACGCACATCCTCAGGGGCGCGGGACACCTGAGGGCCGTTCTGCGGGGTCTGCTCGGCCGTACCCTCGATCAGATTGGCCTTGGGGACCCGGCGGGGAAGCCCGGAGGAGGTGACTCCGCCGGCTGCGGGCTTGCGGAGCTTCTCGGCTCGCTGCCAGCGCTCGTCGTTCTTCGAACGCCACTCGCCGGAGCCGTCCGACTCCGTGTCCCCGTCCTGGGCGCCCTGGGGAGCCTGCTTGGCCTGTCCCCCCGTCTGGCCGCCGTTGCCGGCGGAGGACTGCCACTTCTGCTCCTGCTGTGCCTGCTGTCCCGGCTGGCTGCTGCCGCGGCGCGGCAGACCGGCGTCGGTCAGGTGGTGACCGGACCCGCCGGCCGGGGCCGGACGCTCGAAGCCTACGCGCTCGGAGCCGTTCGCGGGAGCGGCGGAAGCAGATTCCGCATCCGCCCGGTACTCCGGCTCGTACGAACCCTGGTACGCGTTCCGGTCAGCCCACTCCGCCTGGTTGGGCTGCGAAGCGTACCCGTTGTCGTACTGCGGTGCGGAACCCTGCGAGCCGTCGTAGGAGGCTTCCGCATAGGGCTGGTCCTGGCGCTCCGGGTAACCGCCGGAAACCTGGAACTCGCCCGTGTTCTCGTAGCCGTTGGCGTCGTAGGCGCCGGCCGCGTAGCCGTTCTGGTCGTACCCGTTCTGGTCGTACCCGTTCTGGTCGTACGCGGACTGCTGCTCCTGTGCGTAGCCCTGCTCGTACTGCTCCTCGGCGTAGCTCCCCTGGTCTGCGTAGGCCTGCTCGGTCTCGTCGCGGAACAGCGGGCGGTCGCCGCCTGCCTGCGCCTCGAGCGCCGCACGGCGCTCCTCGCGCATCAGCGAGCGGTTGACCGGGTCCAGCTGCCGGGAGTCGGTCGGCTGGTCCTCGTAGCGGGAGTCGTCGAAGCCGAGCTCCGCCGCGGTGAGCATCGGAGCGCTCTCGAAGGACTGCTGCGTCGGGATCATCTGGGAGACGGTGAAGTCGTCCTCGGGGAGGGCCTCGCCACCGCCACCGTGGGTGATCGCGTCCGGGAGCATGACCAGGGAGGTCGTACCGGCCTGCTCGCCCGAGGGGCGGAGCTGGACGCGGATGCCGTGCCGGTCGGACAGACGGCCGACCACGAACAGGCCCATGCGCTGCGAGACGGCGGCGTCCACCGTCGGCGGGTTGGCCAGCTTGTGGTTGATGTCGGCGAAGTCCTCGGCGGTCAGGCCGATGCCCTTGTCGTGGATCTCGATCATGACCCGGCCGTCGGGCAGGCGGGTCGCGGTGACCCGGACCTTCGTCTGCGGCGAGGAGAACGTCGTGGCGTTCTCCAGCAGCTCGGCGAGGAGGTGCACGAGGTCGGTCACGGCCTGGCCGTGGATCTCGGTCTCCGGGACGCCGGTGAGCTCGATGCGCTCGTAGGACTCCACCTCGGAGGAGGCGGCACGGAGCACGTCCACCAGCGGCACCGGCTGGTTCCAGCGACGGCCCGGCTCCTCGCCGGCGAGGACCAGGAGGTTCTCGCCGTTGCGGCGCATACGGGTCGCCAGGTGGTCCAGCTTGAAGAGGTTCTCCAGCTGGTCCGGGTCGGCCTCGTTGTTCTCCAGGTCGGTGATCAGGGTCAGCTGGCCCTCGATCAGCGACTGGTTGCGGCGCGACAGGTTGGTGAAGATCGCGTTGACGTTGCCGCGGAGCAGCGCCTGCTCGGCGGCGAGCCGCACGGCCTCGCGGTGGACCTGGTCGAAGGCGCGGGCTACCTCGCCGATCTCGTCCTTGCTGTCGATCGGGATCGGCTGCACCCGGGTGTCGACCCGGCCGGGCTCGGTGCGCGAGAGCTGGTCGACGAGCATCGGCAGCCGCTGCTCGGCGATGCCGAAGGCGGCGGTGCGCAGCTGGCGCATCGAGCGGCTCATCTGGCGGGCCACCATGCCGGCCAGGATGAACGCGGTGAGCAGGGCGATGATGACGATCAGACCGTTGACGATGGCGTCGGTCTTGGCCTCGTCGGAGATCCGGGCGGCCTCGTTGACGGCCTTGTCGACGAGCTCCTTCTCGACCTCGCTGTAACCCTCGAACTTGGCGGTGGCGGCGGCCATCCAGACTTCCGGGATGACGCCCTGCTCCGCGAGCTCGTCGGGGTCGGCACCGGTGCTGATCGCACCGACCATGCCGCCCAGGACCGAGCCGTCCTCGTCCTTGGGCGGAACCTTGAACGACTGACCCGCGGCGGCGGCCTCGGTCACCTTGGCCGTCAGCGCCTTCTCGCCCTCCGCCGTCTTCTTGGCCATGACCTCCTTCAGCCGGTCCACGTCGGCCTGGGTGCCGCCGGACTGGTACTCACCGAGGGCGATGCCCTCCAGGTAGGCGTAGGAGGTGAAGGCGATGGTCTGGCCGGCCCTGATGTCCTTCTTCTTGCTCGGGCGGACCAGCAGCTCCGTACCGATGGAGCGCTGCAGCGACTCGGCGGCCTTGGCCAGCTGGATGGCGTACACCATCCGGCCGTAGCTCGTGACGTTGCCGGTGCCGAGACCGAGCTCGTTGGCGAACTCCATCAGGTAGTGCTGGACGCCGACGTAGCTCTCCTGAGTGGCGACCGGGCCCCGCTCGTCGTCGGAGGGGTCGTTGGGGTCCTCGCCCTCCGACTTGGTCGCCGTCTCGAACTGCACGGTGTAGGCGGCCTCGCGAAGCTGCTCCAGGCCCGGCTCCGCGGCACGGAAGAGGTTCAGGCGCCGCTCCAGGCCCTCTTTCTGCGGCATGTCCTCGACGGCCTCGTCGAACTTCGCCTTGGCGGCGTCCGTGGCGGCCCGCGCCTCGATGACGACCCTGCTCTTCTGGTCGCCCTTCAGCAGGGGCTCCGCGGTGAGGTCCCGCTCGTTGAGGAGGGCCTGGCCGTACTCCGCGGCGGCGCGCACGATGAGCGCCGTCTTCTCGGCGTCCTGGGCCTCGTTCCAGGTGTCGATCGACCCCTTCACCTGGAAGCCGCCCATGACGAGACCGACCAGCACGGGTATGAGGAGGATCGCGTTCAGCCGGGTCGGCACACGCCAGTTGCGCGGCGACAGCTTGCTGGAACTGCCACCGGTGGTGGGGGGCTCCACGGGCTGCACATCCGCAGGCGACGCCACTGCGCGCGGGGGCGGGGTGAAGTTGCCCCGCGCCTGCTGTTCCGCGGAGCTCGTCTTGCTTCGCCTCACTCGACCAACAACCTCTCGGCGTCGGCACCTAGGTTGTGCCGATTATTGTTCAGGGCCGTACTACTCATGAGTTCGTTGATTTCAGCACGCCAAGGGGGTCGGTTCCAAACAGTGGGATCTGGCCATTCCGAGCTCTCCGGACCGAAGATAAAACGGGCATAAAGAGCGAGCCCCGGCAAAAGGAGGGGTCTGTGTGAGCGCAGCGGTACCAGTCGGCTGCATCGGGTGTCCGAACCCCGGGAATTCTCTGTCGAAACGTTATGAACATGGAGGCGGACCGTGTCAAAAGGACACGGCCCGCCCATGAAAGGTCTACGACAACTGCCGTATGCCCGCTTCTACTTGAGACGGGCCATGAGCGCGTGTTCCACGAGGGTGATGAGGGCGCTCTTGGCGTCGGCGCGGTGGCGTGCGTCCGTGGTGATGATCGGCGCGTCCGAGCCGATCTGGAGGGCTTCGCGGACCTCTTCGGGGGTGTAGGGCTGGTGCCCCTCGAAGCCGTTGAGGGCGACGACGAACGGGAGGCCGCTGTTCTCGAAGTAGTCGACCGCGGGGAAGCAGTCGGCGAGTCTGCGGGTGTCGACGAGGACGACGGCGCCGATGGCGCCGCGGACGAGGTCGTCCCACATGAACCAGAACCGGTCCTGTCCGGGGGTGCCGAACAGGTACAGGATGAGGTCCTGGTCGAGGGTGATACGGCCGAAGTCCATGGCCACCGTGGTGGTGGTCTTGCCCCCGGTGTGCGTGAGGTCGTCGATGCCGGCCGACGCGGACGTCATCACGGCCTCGGTACGCAGCGGGTTGATCTCCGAGACGGCACCGACGAACGTGGTCTTGCCCACGCCGAAGCCGCCCGCCACCACGATCTTCGCGCTGGTGGTCGACCGGGCAGAACCGCCGCTAGAGCTTGCGAAGTCCACTGAGCACCCTTTCGAGCAGTGTCACATCCGGCGTGCCGCCGGCCTCTCCGTTGCCGGGCTGGTGGATCGCCACCATGCCGGCCTCCGCCAGGTCCGCCACCAGGATCCGCGCCACACCCAGCGGCATCGACAGCAGTGCCGAGACCTCGGCAACGGACTTGACCTCCCGGCAGAGGTGGCAGATCCGTTGGTGCTCGGGCAGGAGCGTCGACAGGTGCGCCGGGTCGGCCGTGGTGCTGACCAGCGCCTCGATGGCGAGCTGGTAGCGCGGCCGGGTCCGGCCGCCGGTCATCGCGTACGGACGCACCAGCGGCTGGTCGCCTTCATGACCGTAGTCGGTGTCCACGGGGACACCGTACGGATCGTGAGAGGCGGGGGGCGGGGTCATGAATCCTCCGGGCGTGACAGCAAGTGGTCGGCTGTGCCGTCTGACTGGGCCGGTGGGGGGCCGGATGGGGCGGCCGGACGGTGAGTGGACGGACGAGGGGTTACCTGGGGTGCACCTGGGGCGCACACCCCCGAACGGCGGGCTTCCTGAAAGTTCCTAGTGGAGAAGGCTCCCTTGGAGTTCGGCACGCAGGTCCGGGGTGAGGACGGTGCCGGCACGGTCGACCAGGAGAGCCATCTCGTAGCCCACGAGGCCGATGTCGGCGTCCGGGTGGGCGAGCACGGCCAGCGAGGAGCCGTCCGAGATGGACATGATGAAGAGGAAGCCACGCTCCATCTCCACCACGGTCTGGTTGACCGCGCCGCCTTCGAAGATCCGGGACGCCCCCGCGGTCAGCGAGGTCAGTCCGGACGCCACCGCCGCCAGCTGGTCGGCACGGTCGCGCGGAAACCCCTCGGACATCGCCAGCAGCAGACCGTCGGCGGAGACCACGACCGTGTGGGACACCCCGGGGGTGTTGTCCACGAAGTTGGTGATCAACCAGTTCAGATTCTGCGCCGCCTGGCTCATCGGGCTCAACTAACGCTCCTGCTGGTGAGTGGGGCCGACGTTGAAGCTACCGGTGTTTCCGGAGCCGCCCGCCTGACGACCCTGCTGGATGCCCCGACGGAGATTGGTCAGCCGGCCCCGCACGTCGTCCGGCGCACGGGACACCTGCGGACCGGTGTGGTGGGGCTGCTCCTGAGCGGTGCCCGGCACGAGGTTGGCGCGCGGGACCCGTCGGGGCAGACCCGAGGTGGTGACGCCGCCGGCGGCGGGCTTGCGGACCCGCTCGGCCTGGCGCACCAGCTCGTCGTTGGGCGAGGTCCGCCAGGAGGCGGCACCCGCGTTGTGCTGACCGGACTGGTTGTTCTGACCCGGCTGGCCCTGGCCGGCCGCCGGGCGGCGCGGCGGGCCCGACGGGGCGGGACGCCCCGTCGGCTGCTGCGGAGCGGCCGGTGCCTGCGCGGCGCCGTTCGCCCCGCCCTGGTTCTGGTGGAACCAGTTGGTCTCCAGCGTGTCGTACAGCGGCGTACGGCCGTCGCCGGGTCCGGACGCCGGCGGCAGCGCCTCGGGCTGCGGCTGCGCGGGCAGGCTGCCCACGGCCGGACGCGGTGCGCGGAAGTCGCCACCGCCCTGACGCGGACGCGGGGCCCCGGGCCGGCCCTCGTCCTGGCCCGCCGCAGGCGGACGCGGGGCGTTGAAGTCGGGACGTGCGAACTGCTCGGTGGCCGCGGGGTCCTGGGCCGGGGGACGGCCCCCGTAGCCGTCGCCGCGGGCGGTACCGGGCCGTGCGTACTGGCCGGTGGTCTCGGGGTCCTCGTGACCGCGCGGGGCGTCGTGGGCCGAACGCGGCTGCTCGCCGCCCCAGCTCGCCGGCTGGGGGCGCTGCTGCCGGCCGCCGCTGCCGGGCTGGGCCGGACGGCCGGAGTTCCGGTCGGCCTGGCCGCGGTCCTGCGCACCCGGTCCGGCCGGACGGCCGCGACCGGCGTCGGCGCCGAACGCGCCCGCGGGAGCGCCTCCCTGGCGGGTGAAGTCCTGCTGGGCGGCTTCCTGGCCCGGGCCGCCCTGCTGCGGAACGCCCTCGCGACCGGGAAGCGCCGCGCGCGGAGACGATCCCGCACCGACCTGCCCGCGCTGTCCGCCGGGGGCGGGACGGCCGCCCGGACCCGCCGAGGGTCCGCTGCCGAGACCGGGGCGTCCGCCGCCGGCCGCGCCGGGCCCGCCGGTCAGACCCCGGCCGCCGCCGGCACCCGCGGGAGCCTGCGGGGCGCCGTTCTGCCCGCCCGCGCCGGGCTTGCCCGGTGCCTTCCTGCCGCCGTGGGCGACATCGACGGGGAGCATGACCAGCGCGGTCGTGCCGCCGGAGTCGGAGGGGCGGAGCTGGATGCGGATGCCGTGCCGCAGGGACAGGCGGCCGACCACGAACAGACCCATGCGGCGGGACACCGAGACGTCCACGGTCGGCGGCGACGCCAGCCGCTCGTTGATCGCGGCGAGGTCCTCGGGGGAGAGGCCGATGCCGGTGTCGTGGATCTCGACGAGCACACGGCCGTCGGGAAGCGCGTGACCGGTCACGCGCACCTTGGTCTGCGGCGAGGAGAACGACGTGGCGTTCTCCAGCAGCTCGGCGAGGAGGTGCACGAGGTCGTTGACGACGCGGCCCGCGACATCGGTCGCCGGCACGGCGGCCAGCTCGATGCGCTCGTACTGCTCCACCTCGGAGGCGGCGGCACGGAGCACGTCGACCAGGGGGACGGGCCGGGTCCAGCGGCGGCCCGGCTCCTCGCCCGCGAGGACGAGGAGGTTCTCGCCGTTACGGCGCATACGGGTCGCGAGGTGGTCCAGCTTGAAGAGGGAGGACAGCTGGTCCGGGTCGGCCTCGCGGGACTCCAGCTCGGAGATCAGCGACAGCTGACGCTGGATGAGGCCCTGCGAGCGGCGCGACAGGTTGGTGAACATCGCGTTGACGTTGCCTCGCAGGAGGGCCTGCTCGGCGGCGAGGCGGACCGCCTCGCGGTGCACGTCATCGAAGGCCGCGGCCACCTTTCCGATCTCGTCCCGGGAGTGCACACCGACGGACTCGACCGTGGTGTCCACGTCCTGCGGGTCGGCCTCGGACAGCTGCTTGACGAGCTCGGGCAGGCGCTCCTGGGCGACCTTCGTGGCGGTGTCCTGCAGCCGGCGCAGCGAGCGGATCATGGACCGGGCGACGACGAAGGCGCCGATCAGCGACACACCGAGGACCAGCAGGATGAGCGCACCGTTGATGATGGCGTCCTGCTGCGACTCCTGCTTGAGCTCGCGGGCCTTGCTCTCCATCTCACCGAGAAGCGTCTTCTCGATGGTGTTCATCGCGTCGATCTTGGTGTCGGCCTGGTCGGTCCAGTCCTTGTAACCGCGGCGCTCGGCGCTCGCGAGACCGCTGGGGCGGCTGAGCACGCGGACCGCGTAGTCGTTCGCCTCCTCGATCTCGGAGTTGCCGTCCACGAGCGGGGCGGTCAGCTCCGCCGAGTTGCCGCCGAGGGACTCGTAGAGGTTCTTGAACGAGGCGAGGGCCTGCTTCTCGTTCTCGGCCGCGTCGTCGCCGGTGAGCCGGTCGTTCTCGTTCATCTCGCCGACGGTCTTGGAGTTGGCCGGGAGCGCGGCCGCGATGATCGCGCGCTGGATCGACGCGTACTCCTTGGCGGCCGAGAAGGCCGCCAGGGCGCGGGTGCGCTTGATCATCTCCGGGTTGTTGGTCGCCTGGGCCATGTCCTGGGACAGGGTGAGGAGCGACGTGATCAGCCGGTTGTAGCGGTTGATCGTCTGCGTGGTCGAGTCCTCGCCGTCGTAGGCCGTGCCCCGGATCTTGGCGATCGTCGTGACCTGCTGGGCGATCTGGCTGACGTTGGCGTGGATGCTCTCCAGCGCCTCGTCGCCCGAGGTGTCGCCGATGTCGCCGGTCGCGGCCAGGAAGGCATCCCGGTGGCGGTCGGTCTCCTTGCGGGGCTGGGTGACCTCGAAGGCGTCGGCGTTGCCGTTGTTGGCCAGGGGGCCGGCCGCGTGGTCGCGCTCCTCCTGGAGCGCCTCGGCGAGGGCCGTCGCCTCCTTGGTGAGCTGGGTGAGCAGCTGCATGTGGTCCAGCTGCTCGATGTCGCTCATCGACTCGTTGATACGCAGACCACCCAGGGTGGTCGCCGCGACAACGGGGAGCGCGAGCAGGGAGACCAGCCGGGTGCTGATGCGCCAGTTGCGCAGGGCGATACGGGAGCCCGTGTCGGACGGGCCCTTGGCCTTGGGCCGGTCCGCCGACTCCGCGGTGGCCGAGGCGGCGCCGGGGCGCGCTCCGCGGTCAGCGCTGTCGCCTGCCGGACCCTGGTTCTGGGTGTGCTGGGGCGAGGGGCCGCGGTCTTTCGCGCCGCGCGGCTCCTGTTCAGCGGCAGCTTCCCCTTGGCCCTGGCGGGCCTGGGGACGCCCCATGCCATCCCTCTTGAAACGTCCCTGCACTAGCGTCGCAACCTCTGGACCAGGCGTCCCCCGCGATACGGAAGGACGGTGTCGGCGTCATAGGGGCGGTGGAGGCGCCCCCAGGTGGTCGTGGCCGGCGCTCTCCCCCTTCCCGCCGCCACTCGGCGCTGCGTTGCGCCCCCAGCGCGCCGGTTGGAAACCCGCGGCGGTGCGTGGAATTCCAGCACAGTGCCGGATCTCCAACAAGGGCCGTGTACCGGCCTGTGACCTGAGTGACACGTTGTGAGCGAGACGTCACGAGACGTAGAAAGTGATCGCGGAGGAATCGGGCGTTTATTCACGAGTCGCTTACGGGTGGGGGGTGTCCCAGTCGCGATGATCAGGAGCGGAATGGCGCATTCAGGTGTGCAATGTCCGTTTCTGAGCGGAGGTTTGGTCGTCCGGAATGACGGAATTGCCCTTCAGGTCGTGAGCAAACTCACACGTAGATCGTTGGCTCTTCCATGCTTTCGCAGGGAAATCGCTGTTTAGCCTGACGCTTTACAAGCACCGGCACACTGACTAGGCGAGCGATGAAGACGACGATGATGTTCCGCAACATAGCCAACCCCCGCCGCACGACCCTGGCGCACCTCGAGGACGCCGGTGAACTGCAGCCGGAGGCGCAGCCGGAACCGTCCGTCCTGCTCCCCGCCCAGACGGCCAACCCCCGCCGCACGACCCTGGTGGACGCCCCAGCGGCCCCGTAATACGGCAGGTCGGGCCCCTCTCGCGCGTTAGCCTGGAGCGTCAGACTCCAGCCAGCGGAACAGAGGGGCGCGAGGCACCCGTGCGGATCGCGAGATTCTCCATCGACGGCAATGTCGCCTTCGGCGCGGTCGAGGGCGAGGGAACCGGCGATCCGGCCGGCCTCGTCCTCGACGTCATCAAGGGCATTCCCTACGGCGACTTCGAGCTCTCGGGCACGAAGATCCCCCTGAGCAAGGTCCGGCTGCTGCCGCCCGTCCTCCCGAACAAGGTCGTGGCCATCGGCCGCAACTACGCGGAGCACGCCGCGGAACTCGGCAACGAGGTCCCGGAGGTGCCGGTCGCCTTCTTCAAGCCCACCACCTCGGTGATCGGTACCGGCGACGCGATCGAGTACCCCTCGTTCTCGGACGAGGTGCACTACGAGGCCGAGCTCGCGGTGGTGATCGGCCGGCTCTGCCGCGACGTCCCGCGCGACCGGGTCAAGGACGTCATCCTCGGCTACACCTGCGCCAACGACGTCACCGCCCGCGACGCCCAGAAGCGCGAGAAGCAGTGGGCCCGGGCCAAGGGCTTCGACACGTCGTGCCCGCTGGGCCCCTGGGTGGAGACCGGCATCGACCTGGCGCGCGCCGGCGACCTCACCATCCAGTGCACGGTCAACGGCGAGCAGCGCCAGCTCGGTCGCACCAGCGACATGATCCGCTCCATCGAGGACCTGGTCGTCCACATCACCGAGGCCATGACTCTGCTGCCCGGAGACGTCATCCTCACCGGCACCCCCGCCGGGGTCGGCCCCCTCAACGTCGGCGACGAGGTCGCCGTCACCATCGAAGGCATCGGCACTCTCACCAACAAGGTGATCAAGCGTGGCTAACGGACCCTCCCCCAAGCTCTCGGCTCCGCTCGAGCAGGGGGTACCCCCTCGCGTACGGTTCTGTCCCTCGCCGACCGGCAACCCCCATGTGGGCCTGGTCCGCACCGCCCTGTTCAACTGGGCGTTCGCCCGGCACAACCAGGGCACCATGGTCTTCCGGATCGAGGACACGGACGCGGCACGCGACTCCGAGGAGTCGTACAACCAGCTCCTCGACTCGCTGCGCTGGCTCGGGCTCGACTGGGACGAGGGCCCCGAGGTCGGCGGTCCGCACGAGCCGTACCGCCAGTCGCAGCGCATGGACATCTACCGGGACGTCGCCGACAAGCTGCTGGCCGGCGGCTACGCCTACCGCTGCTACTGCACCGTCACCGAGCTCGACGAGCGCCGCGAGGCGGCCCGCGCCGCCGGGCGGCCCTCCGGCTACGACGGCCACTGCCGGGACCTGTCCGACGAGCAGAAGGCCGCCTACGAGCGCGAGGGCCGCGAGTCGATCATCCGGTTCCGGATGCCCGACGAGCCGATCACCTTCACGGACCTGGTCCGCGGCGAGCTCACCTTCACCCCGGACAACGTTCCGGACTACGGCATCGTCCGGGCGAGCGGCGCGCCCCTCTACACGCTGGTCAACCCGGTCGACGACGCGCTGATGGACATCACCCACGTGCTGCGCGGCGAGGACCTGCTGTCCTCCACCCCGCGCCAGATCGCGCTCTACAAGGCTCTGATCGAGCTCGGCGTCGCGCACCGGATCCCGGCCTTCGGCCACCTGCCGTACGTCATGGGCGAGGGCAACAAGAAGCTCTCCAAGCGCGACCCGCAGGCATCCCTGAACCTCTACCGGGAGCGCGGGTTCCTGCCGGAGGGCCTGCTCAACTACCTCTCCCTGCTCGGCTGGTCGTTCTCCGCGGACCAGGACGTCTTCTCCATCGCCGAGATGGTCGGGAAGTTCGACGTCGCCGACGTCAACGCCAACCCGGCCCGTTTCGACCTCAAGAAGGCCGAGGCGATCAACGCGGACCACATCCGCCGGCTGGACGTGAAGGCGTTCGCCGAGGCCTGCGAGCCCTGGCTGCGGGCCCCGCACGCCAACTGGGAGCCCGAGGAGTTCGACCAGGCCGCGTGGGAGGCCATCGCCCCCTACGCCCAGACCCGGCTGACGGTCCTCTCCGACATCACCGCCAACGTCGACTTCCTCTTCCGCGAGGAGCCGGTCGAGGACGAGGCGTCCTGGCAGAAGGCGATGAAGGAGGGCTCTGACGCCCTGCTGCGCACGGCCCGCGAGAAGCTCGCGGCCGCCGACTGGTCCGCCCCGGAGGCGCTGAAGGACGCGGTCCTGGCCGCGGGCGAGGAGCACGGCCTCAAGCTCGGCAAGGCCCAGGCCCCTGTCCGGGTCGCGGTCACCGGCCGCACGGTGGGCCTGCCGCTCTTCGAGTCGCTGCAGATCCTGGGCCGCGAGAAGTCGCTGGCGCGCATCGACGCGGCGCTGGAGAAGCTCGGAGCGTAACCCGGCGCGGGATGCCCGGAGGGGCGGCAGCCACCGGCTGCCGCCCCTCCGGCGTCTCCGGGACGCGTTCCCTGCGTCTCCAAGGCCGCGTCCCGGGGACCCCGGGACGCGTTCCCGTCGGACCTCTCCGCTCCCGGCCTCCGCCCCCCGGCTCTGCCCCGGGCTCCGCTCCCGCCGCGACGACCCGCCGGACGGGGGCCGTCGCCCTCGGGGCCGCCCGCCGCACGACCGGCTTCTCCGGCGTCCCCGGGTAGGGAGCCACCCCTTCGGCGTAGCCTCGGACCATGCCGATCCGAGCCGTCCTGTGGGACATCGACGACACGATCTTCGACTACGCCGCAGCCGACCGCACCGGCATGGAGCGGCATCTCCGGGCCGAGGGGCTGGCCGGGATCCACGGGTCCGTCGACCAGGCCCTCGCCCGCTGGAAGGAGCTCACCCGCATCCACTGGCGCCGCTTCGAGGCCGGCGGTGTGGACTTCGAAGCCCAGCGTCGCGACCGGGTACGGGACTTCCTCGGTGCCGCCGCCATGAGCGACGACGAGGCGGAGGCGTGGTTCGCCCGCTACGTCACCCACTACGAAGCCGCCTGGGAGCTGTTCCCCGACGCCGTGCCGGCCCTGGACCTGCTGGCCACGGGGTTCCGGCACGGTGTGCTCTCGAACTCCTCCATCCGCAACCAGCACCGCAAGCTCACCCTGCTGGGCGTACGCGACCGCTTCGAGGCGGTCGTCTGCGCCGCCGAGCTCGGCGTCGCCAAGCCCCAGGCCGCAGCCTTCCACGCAGCCTGCGACGCCCTCCGGCTGCCGCCGGGCGAAGTGGCGTACGTCGGCGACCACCCGGACATCGACGCGGAGGGAGCCGTCGCCGCCGGTCTGACCGGCATCTGGCTGGACCGCGGCGGGCTCGGCGGCAGACCGGAGCTGATCCGGATCACCGGTCTCGCGGAGCTGCCCGCTCTGCTGCGGGCGGATACCCGTTTTGGAGCGCCGTCCTCCTTCAGGTAATGTTCTTCCTGCGCCGAGGGGAGCAGCCGCAAGGCCGGAACCGGAAGCGCACAACCTGAACAAAACCCCCTTAGGGGGGTTGAGTTTTGGTGGCCTATGGTGTAATTGGCAGCACGACTGATTCTGGTTCAGTTAGTCTAGGTTCGAGTCCTGGTAGGCCAGCTCGCAGAGCTCATCTGCAAAGCCCCCGTTGTGTAGCGGCCTAGCACGCTGCCCTCTCAAGGCAGTAGCGCCGGTTCGAATCCGGTCGGGGGTACAGATCCTTCCAGCGAGATCACCAGGGTCGCTCCCGGTGGCATCGCAGTGACAAACATCCGGCTTCCGTCGGGTGGGGATCGTCCAGGGCCCCCGTTGTGTAGCGGCCTAGCACGCCGCCCTCTCAAGGCGGTAGCGCCGGTTCGAATCCGGTCGGGGGTACCAACTGGTCTAAACCACCAGTGGCCTATGGTGTAATTGGCAGCACGACTGATTCTGGTTCAGTTAGTCTTGGTTCGAGTCCAGGTAGGCCAGCTGATCCGTCTCGATGGATCAAGATCTTGCCCCCGTTGTGTAGCGGCCTAGCACGCCGCCCTCTCAAGGCGGTAGCGCCGGTTCGAATCCGGTCGGGGGTACGCAAGGAAGAGGCCCTCCCCAGTCGGGGAGGGCCTCTTCGCGTTCCGCGCCGTCTCCTGGCCGCGGTCAGCCGAAGCGCCGGTTCGACTCCTCGGCCTGGGCCAGTCTGCGCAGGCCGAGGAGCACCGGCTCGTAGAGCACGGTCAGGGCCACCGCCGCTTCCACCTGTTCCTCTCCGCGTTCGTACCGCTCCACCAAGTCCAGGTCCGCGACGGCGAGTTCGGCTGCGCTCCGGGCGTACGGCAGCAGTTGCCCGACGTCGCAGGGATACCCGAGGCGCACCATCGTGGCGATCCCGGAGACCACCATGCGGTAGGCGGGAGACTGCTCGCCGGTTCCTTGGGCGAACCTCCAGCCCAACTGCTCCAGCAGCGCGTCCGCAGTGCGGCGGGCCGTGTCGGTGGCCGGGTCGTCCCCGTCGGGCTCCGGGCCGTGCGGGATGGCCCAGACCGCCGCGCCGAGCCGCACATGGGGATCGAGGCTGTCGTCGGTGACGGCCGCCAGTACCTCGCGCGCGGTCGCCACGGGCATCCGGCCGACCTGGATCAGCGCGCGGACGAGACGGAGCCGGCGGAGATGCCCCTCGCCGTACTCGGCCTGGGTGGCGCTGATCCGGTGACCGGGCGGGAGCAGCCGCTCGCGCAGGTAGTACTTGATCGTCGGTATCGGCACCCCGCTGCGTTCGCTGAGTTCCGCGAGCCTCATGCACTTGCGCCCTTCCTTGGAGAGTGTCACTATCCAATCATAGATAGCGGGACTATCCAACCGTGGCGAAGGGGACCGACGATGGGCAACACTCCGATCCAGGGCCGTATGACCGCCGACGCGCAGGGCGACGTGGTCGTCTTCCTCATCGGGATGCGTATCAACAGCTTCCGCTCGGTGCGGAGTTGGTGGCCGGTGTTCCGGGCCATGCCGCGGATGCTGAAGGAGCTGTCGAAGGACGAGGGCAGCGGGCTGCTCGGCTACCAGCTGCTGCTGGGCGCCCCGCGGGTCCTCTACACCGTCCAGTACTGGGACACCAAGGAGAAGCTCTTCGCCTACGCGACGGCCCCGGACAAGGAGCACCGCCCGGCCTGGGCGGCGTTCAACAGGCGGATGCGTGAGGGCAGGGGGAAGGTCGGCTTCTGGCACGAGACCTACATCGTGCCGGCGGGCTCGTACGAGAACGTCTACGTGAACATGCCCGGGTTCGGTCTGGGTGCGGCGGCCGGTGTCGTACCGGTCGCCCGCCGCGGCGAGCGGGCGGCGGAACGACTGCGTTCGGCGTGATCACGGGTCGCCGGGCGGCCCGAAACGCGGGGGGAGGGGCTCTTGGCGAGCCCCTCCCTCGGTCGTTGGCGAGCCGCGCTCGCATCGGCGGCGGTGTCTGGGACGGAAACGGGTGCCGGGCCGGGTCAGCCCGAACGGCGGAGGGCGTCGGAGAGGCGCGCCGCCGCGTCGATGACGGCCTGCGCGTGCATCCGGCCGGGGTGCCGGGTGAGACGCTCGATCGGTCCGGAGACCGAGACGGCGGCGACGACCCGGTTCGAGGGGCCGCGCACCGGCGCCGAGACGGAGGCGACTCCCGGCTCGCGCTCGCCGATCGACTGCGCCCAGCCCCGGCGCCGTACGCCGGACAGCGCCGTCGCCGTGAACCGGGCGCCCTGCAGACCGCGGTGCAGCCTCTCCGGCTCTTCCCAGGCCATCAGGATCTGGGCCGAGGAGCCGGCCTTCATCGTGAGCGTGGAACCCACGGGTACCGTGTCCCGCAGTCCGGACAGCCGCTCGGCGGCCGCCACGCAGATGCGCATGTCTCCCTGCCGGCGGTAGAGCTGTGCGCTCTCGCCCGTCACATCGCGCAGATGCGTCAGCACCGGCCCCGCAGTGGCCAGCAGCCGGTCCTCGCCCGCGGCGGCCGCGAGCTCCGCCAGGCGCGGGCCGAGGATGAACCGGCCCTGCATGTCCCTCGCCACCATCCGGTGGTGTTCCAGGGCCACGGCGAGGCGATGTGCCGTGGGTCGTGCGAGCCCTGTCGCCGCGACCAGCCCGGCGAGGGTGGCCGGACCGGACTCCAGGGCGCTCAGTACCAGAGCTGCCTTGTCGAGAACGCCGACGCCGCTAGAGTTGTCCATGCAACGATACTCACGTCTCACTCTGTGAAACGCAAGTTCAAATTCTCCGAGAAGTTGCGACTCTGGATGTGCGGCCGTACAAGGGCCCGCGCTCTCCGCCCGGCCCGACATGCGGACGGCGGCGCAATCGATCTCTAGTTGGTGTCCGGCGACGCTGCCGGGCCGGAGGGAAAGCGATGGGTAGGACACTCGCGGAGAAGGTCTGGGACGATCACGTCGTCCGGCGCGCCGAGGGCGAGCCCGACCTCCTCTTCATCGATCTCCACCTCCTGCACGAGGTGACCAGTCCGCAGGCGTTCGACGGCCTCCGTCAGAACGGGCGCCGGGTGCGGCGGCTCGACCTCACCATCGCGACCGAGGACCACAACACCCCCACCCTCGACATCGACAAGCCCATCGCCGACCCGGTCTCGCGGGCCCAGCTGGAGACCCTGCGCAAGAACTGCGCCGAGTTCGGGGTACGGCTGCATCCGCTGGGCGACGTCGAGCAGGGCGTGGTGCACGTGGTGGGGCCGCAGCTGGGTCTGACCCAGCCGGGCACCACGGTGGTCTGCGGCGACTCCCACACCTCCACCCACGGCGCTTTCGGCGCGCTGGCGTTCGGCATCGGCACCTCCCAGGTAGAGCACGTCCTGGCCACCCAGACACTGCCGATGGCCCGCCCCAGGACCATGGCGATCACCGTCGACGGGGAGCTGCCCGACGGGGTCAGCGCCAAGGACCTGATCCTCGCCATCATCGCCAGGATCGGCACGGGCGGCGGCCAGGGCTACGTCCTGGAGTACCGCGGCTCCGCCATCGAGAACCTCTCGATGGAGGCCCGCATGACCATCTGCAACATGTCGATCGAGGCCGGCGCCCGGGCGGGCATGATCGCCCCCGACCAGACCACGTTCGACTACCTCCGGGGACGCGACCACGCCCCCGAGGGCGAGGACTGGGACGCGGCGGTCGCGTACTGGAAGACCCTGCGCACCGACGACGACGCGGTCTTCGACGCCGAGGTGTTCATCGACGCCGCGGAACTCTCGCCGTTCGTCACCTGGGGCACCAACCCCGGCCAGGGCGCCCCGCTGTCCGCCTCCGTCCCCGACCCGGCTTCGTACGAGGACGCTTCGGAGCGTTTCGCCGCCGAAAAGGCCCTGGAGTACATGGGGTTGACCGCCGGGCAGGCGCTGCGCGACATCAAGGTGGACACCGTCTTCGTAGGCTCCTGCACCAACGGCCGTATCGAGGACCTGCGCTCGGCGGCCTCGGTCCTGGAGGGGCGCAAAGTCACCGACGGCGTACGGATGCTGGTGGTCCCCGGCTCGGTGCGGGTCGCGCTGCAGGCCGTCGAGGAGGGCCTGGACAAGGTCTTCAAGGAGGCCGGCGCCGAATGGCGGCACGCGGGCTGCTCGATGTGCCTGGGCATGAACCCCGACCAGCTCGCCCCCGGTGAGCGCTCGGCATCCACCTCCAACCGCAACTTCGAGGGCCGTCAGGGCAAGGGCGGCCGGACCCATCTGGTCTCGCCGCAGGTCGCCGCCGCCACCGCGGTACTCGGCCACCTGGCCTCGCCCGCCGATCTGACCGACGTGTCCGCCACCCCCACGCCCGCCGGAGTCTGAGCACCATGGAAGCTTTCACCACACACACCGGCCGGGCCGTGCCGCTGCGCCGCAGCAACGTCGACACCGACCAGATCATCCCCGCCCACTGGCTGAAGAAGGTCACCCGCGACGGGTTCGAGGACGGACTCTTCGAGGCCTGGCGCAAGAACGACGACTTCGTCCTCAACCGGCCCGAGCGGCAGGGCGCGACGGTGCTGGTGGCGGGCCCCGACTTCGGCACCGGCTCCTCCCGCGAGCACGCCGTCTGGGCGCTGCAGAACTACGGCTTCAAGGCCGTGATCTCCTCCCGCTTCGCCGACATCTTCCGCGGCAACTCGCTGAAGAACGGCCTGCTGACCGTGGTTCTCCCGCAGGAGACCGTCGACCGGCTGTGGGAGCTGACCGAGGCCGATCCGGACGTCGACGTCACCGTCGACTTGGAGCAGCGACAGGTCCGCGCGGCAGACGTCACCGCCGACTTCGAGCTTGACGAGAACGCCCGATGGAGGCTGTTGAACGGTCTCGACGACATCAGCCTCACCCTTCAGAACGAAGCGGACATCGCGGCCTACGAAGCCTCCAGGCCGACCTTCAAGCCTCGTACGATTGAGGTCTGAGCAGCGGTTTTTCCCAACTGCGCCCTCCACCGTCCGGTGGGGGGCGCAGCCGTATGTTGAGGTCCTGTGGGGCGACAACTCGCCCCAGATGGCACAATCGGTGCATGGAACGCGACAGCCAACTCGAGCTCTACGAGGCGGTCGCGGCCCGACTGAAGGAAGCACACACAAGGGTGCGCGAACTGCAAGTTCCGGAGGGCGTGCGGATGGCGCTGTCCCGGAAGCTGCTGGCAGTGACGGCCGTGGCGAAGCACGATCTCGCAGACGCCGCAAGGCGCCTGGACCGGTTGATGAAGGACCTCGATGAAGGTCGATTCCCCCAAGGTGACTGACCACCCGGCGACTGGGTCGATATGCGGCGCGGTCGCGTGGCCGCGACGGTCGACTTCGTTGCGGCACTAGGGTGATTAGCCCGTTTCGTGTTTGATTTGCGGTATATATCTGCCTAACGTGCGAAATAGCTTGAACAGTTTCGTTCCGGCGATGTCTCCGAAGGGGAAGACGTGAACAAGGCGCAGCTCGTAGAAGCGATTGCCGACAAGATGGGCGGCCGGCAGCAGGCCGCCGAAGCTGTCGACGCGGTCCTCGACGCGATCGTCCGCGCGGTTGTCGGCGGCGACCGGGTTTCGGTCACCGGCTTCGGCTCGTTCGAGAAGGTGGACCGCCCGGCCCGCTATGCCCGCAACCCGCAGACGGGCGAGCGCGTACGGGTCAAGAAGACCTCGGTGCCGCGCTTCCGCGCGGGCCAGGGCTTCAAGGACCTGGTGAGCGGCACGAAGAAGCTCCCCAGGGGTGGCGAAGTCTCCGTCAAGAAGGCTCCGAAGGGCAGCCTCCAGATGGGCACCGCCGCGAAGAAGGCCGCCGCGAAGAAGGCGACGGCCAAGAAGGCGGCGGCGAAGAAGACCACGGCCAAGAAGACCACGGCCGCGAAGAAGACGACGGCGGCGAAGAAGACCACCGCCAAGAAGACCACCGCGGCGGCGAAGAAGACGGCCGCCAAGAAGACGGCTGCGGCCAAGAAGACCGCTCCCGCCAAGAAGGCGACGGCCAAGAAGGCGCCGGCGAAGAAGGCCACCGCGCGCAAGACCAGCGCCAAGAAGACCACAGCCCGCAAGAAGTAAGCGGCGCACCAGTTCAGGGCCACTCACGCGACGGGCCGGACTCCCCCCGGGGAGCCCGGCCCGCGGCGTTCTCCCGCACCGCTCGCACCGTGCGGGCCGTGCCGGTCACAACGTCTGCAGGGTCACCAGGGTGATCCGGAGGGCGTCGCCCTCGCCCTCGGTCTCGATGCGCACCCGCTGGCCCGGGCGCAGCAGTCGCAGCCCCCCGGCGTCGAACGCCGCGGCGTCGAACCCCACCGGAGTCCCGTCGTCGAGCAGCACACTCCCGCTGCGGGTCGCTGAGTCGTACGTGTACGCGGTCGCCTGCATGCCCCGACCCTATCCGGCGCCCGCACAGGGCGTTCCCCACAGGGCCGCCCACGGGACCACCGCCATCGGCGGCCGTTCGGGGTCGCGGCTCGGGGGTTCAGGAGCCCCAGGCGGCCGGCGCGGTCGCGCACCGGGCCGCCGTACGCGGGCCGACTCCCAGTGCGAGAGCGGCCCGCAGATCGTCCCCGGTGTCCACGTCGCGGCGTATCGACTCCACCCCGTCCAATTCGATTTCCACGGCCCCCGAGGCCAAATGCCGGTGCCGAGAGTGCCCGCCGAATGCGGGACGCAATTCCGTGCCGGGGGCCGCCGACAGGAAAGTCGTGCCAATTCCGGCCGCGTCCGCGAGGAAAGCCCGGGGAAATTGCCGGGCCATGGCGAGCACCCGTTCCAATTCGTCGGGGCGCAGCGCAGGAAGGTCCGCGTTGAGCGCCGCCAGCGCGGCGGCCGGCCGCCGCGCACGCACTTCGGCGGCCCCGTGGGCGAGCGCCGCGTTGAGTCCCGCCCCCGGCGAGTCCGGCACGACACGCGCGCCCAGGGCGGTCAGCTCGGCCGCAGCCAGCGGATCGTCAGTGACGACCACCACATCGCGCACCGTGCGGCAGGACAGTGCCCGGGAGACCGTGTCCTGTGCGAAGGCGAGGGCGAACCGGGGACGCATCGCACCACCCGTGGCCTCCGACAACCTGCTCTTGGCCAGTGCCAGCGGTTTCAGGGGGACGACCAGTGACCAGTGCACGGCCCCATTGTCACCCGCGATCACGGCCGCCCGGCGACCCGGCCTCACGGGCGAGGCGTACGGTGTTCTCGACAGACCAGGGGCCTGGGGCGACACTTGACCCCCAGCAGCCGGGCACGAGCCGGGCAGCAGTCAGGTCCAAAGAGGAAGGTGTCCGAGTGTCCCGCCGCAGAATCGGCTTCTGGTACCGCCTTGCTGCGGTCATCGCGAAACCGCCGCTGGTGGTTCTGTTCAAGCGGGACTGGCGGGGAATGGAGCACATTCCGGCCGACGGAGGATTCATCACCGCGGTGAATCACAACTCCTACCTGGATCCGCTCTCCTACGCGCACTACCAGTACAACACCGGACGCGTCCCGCGCTTCCTCGCGAAGGCCGCGCTCTTCAAGGGCTCCTTCGTCGGCACGATGCTGCGCGGCACCGGCCAGATCCCCGTCTACCGGGAGTCCACGAACGCCCTCGACGCCTTCCGCGCCGCGGTCGACGCCATCGAGCGGGGCGAGTGCGTCGCCTTCTACCCCGAGGGCACGCTGACCCGGGACCCCGAGATGTGGCCGATGGCGGGCAAGACCGGTGCCGCGCGCGTGGCACTGCTCACCAAGGCCCCGGTCATTCCCGTGGCGCAGTGGGGCGCCAACATGGCGATGCCGCCGTACGCCAAGGAGAACAAGCTGCGGCTGTTCCCCCGGAAGACCCTGATCGTCCAGGCGGGGCCGCCCGTGGACCTCGACCGGTTCCACGGCATGGAGCCCACTCCCGACGTCCTGCGCGAGGCCACCGAGGTCATCATGGCCGCGATCACCGCGCAGCTCGAGCAGATCCGCGGCGAGAGCGCGCCGGCGACGCCGTACGACCACCGCCAGGCGCGGGCCGAACAGCGGCGCAGGGCCGCCGGGGAGGGGACCAAGTGACTCGTTCCGTCAAGGCAGCCGTCTTCGGCACCGGCTCCTGGGGCACGGCCTTCTCGATGGTCCTCGCCGACGCCGGCTGCGAGGTGACCATGTGGGGCCGCCGCGCCGGGCTCGTCGACGCCATCAACGGCACCCGCACCAACCCCGACTACCTGCCGGGGGTCCAGCTCCCCGAGGCGGTCCGGGCCACCACCGACCCCGCCGAGGCCGCCCGCGACGCCGACTTCACCGTCCTCGTCGTGCCTTCCCAGACCCTGCGCGCCAACCTCACGGAATGGGCGCCCCTGCTGGCTCCCGACACCGTGCTCGTCTCCCTGATGAAGGGCGTCGAACTCGGCACCGCCAAGCGGATGAGCGAGGTCGTCGAGGAAGTCGTCGCCAAGGCGCCCGCCGGGGGAGCCCCCGACGAGGTCCGGGGGAGGGTCGCCGTCCTCACCGGGCCCAACCTGGCCAAGGAGATCGCCGACCGCCAGCCCGCGGCCGCGGTCGTCGCCTGCTCCGACGAGGACGTCGCCCGGCGCCTCCAGGCCGCCTGCATGACCCCGTACTTCCGCGCCTACACCAACACCGACGTCGTCGGCTGCGAACTGGGCGGCGCGGTCAAGAACGTCATCGGCCTGGCCGTCGGCATCGCGGACGGCATGGGCCTCGGCGACAACTCCAAGGCCACCCTCATCACCCGGGGGCTTGCCGAGACGACCCGCCTCGGACTCGCCATGGGCGCCGACCCGATGACCTTCTCGGGCCTCGCCGGCCTCGGCGACCTCGTGGCCACCTGCTCCTCGCCGCTCTCCCGGAACCACACCTTCGGCACCAACCTCGGCCGCGGGATGACGCTCCAGGAGACCATCGCCGCGACCAAGCAGACCGCCGAGGGCGTCAAGTCCTGCGAGTCCGTTCTGGATCTGGCCCGCCGGCACGGCGTCGACATGCCCATCACCGAGACGGTCGTCTCGATCGTCCACGAGGGCAAGCCGCCGGTCGTCGCGCTCAAGGAGCTGATGTCCCGGAGCGCCAAGCCCGAGCGCCACTGACGGAAGACCGGCGGAGGGCACTCTTCCGTTCGGTGGCCGCGCGCCCCTTCGACCCGGCGGAGGCGCAGGGTACGCTCGTCGCGATATGAGCGAGAACCAGTCCCAGAGCACCGGCCTTGCCCCCACCAGCGGTGAGGCGCTCCGCAAGCCGCGCGTCGCGGTCGTCTTCGGCGGCCGAAGCTCCGAGCACGCGATCTCCGTCGTGACGGCGGGCGCCGTACTGCGTGCCATCGACCGCACCAAGTACGACGTCCTGCCCATCGGCATCACGGCTGACGGCCGCTGGGCGCTGACGGCCGACGAGCCCGACCGGATGGCCATCGCCGACCGGCGGCTGCCGTCGGTCGCCGACCTCGCCGAATCGACGGACGGCGGCGTCGTCCTCTCCGTCGACCCGGCCAACCGCGAGGTCGTCTACAGCGAGCCCGGCTCCGTGCCCAAGGCGCTCGGCGAGGTCGACGTCGTCTTCCCCATGCTGCACGGTCCGTACGGCGAGGACGGCACGCTCCAGGGCCTGCTCGAGCTCGCCGGCATCCCGTACGTGGGAGCCGGCGTGCTGGCGTCGGCCGTCGGCCAGGACAAGGAGTACATGAAGCGGGTCTTCGTCTCCTTCGGACTGCCGGTCGGGCCGTACACGGTGGTCAGGCCCCGTGAGTGGGAGCAGGATCCTTCCGCCGCCCGCAAGAAGATCGTCGACTTCGCCGGCGAGCACGGCTGGCCGCTGTTCGTGAAGCCCGCCCGCGCCGGTTCCTCGATCGGCATCACCAAGGTCGACGACCTCGCCGGACTGGACGAGGCCGTCGCCGAGGCCCAGCGCCACGACCCGAAGATCATCGTGGAGGCACTGCTGCGCGGCCGCGAGATCGAGTGCGGTGTGCTGGAGTTCGAGGACGGGCCCCGCGCCAGCGTGCCGGCCGAGATCCCGCCCGTCTCCTCGCACGACTTCTACGACTTCGAGGCCAAGTACATCGACTCGGCCGCCGGACTCGTCCCCGCGCCCCTCACCGACCGGGAGACCGCCGAGGTGCAGCGGCTCGCCGTCGAGGCGTTCGAGGCCGCGTCCTGCGAGGGTCTGGTCCGCGCGGACTTCTTCCTCACCGAGGCGGGCGAGTTCGTCATCAACGAGATCAACACCATGCCGGGCTTCACGCCCATCTCGATGTACCCGCGCATGTGGCAGGAGTCCGGGGTCGACTACGCGGAGCTCGTCGACCGTCTGATCCAGGCGGCACTCCGCCGCTCCACCGGCCTGCGCTGAGCCGCCCCGCATCCGTCACCGGGTGCGGGAAAGCCGGGGATCTCGCGTGCGCCCGGCCCTACGGGGTCCGGGCGCCTACGGGGTCTGGGCGAAACGCGGCGGGACCGTCTTGGCGACCGGTCCCGCCAGATCCGTCAGCGGCCCCATGTCCGTGAACCGGCCCGACAGGGTCACCTCGACGTAGGTCTTGCGGTACGTGGTGGTGAACCGGGCGCCGTCCTCCAGTTCCTCGGAGTACCAGTCGACGCCGTTCACCTCCACCCCGTCCGCCTTCTCACTCTGCAGCCCCGCGGGGCGGGGAACGCCGCAGCGCAGTACGATCGCGGCGTCCCCCCACCCGGCGGTCAGCTCGGAACGGGGCTCGGGGTCCCGGCGGCTCTCACCGGCCACCGACTCCGGCAGCGCTTCGTGCAGCGCCAGGCACAGGGACTTCTCCTCGGCGGGGGGAGCGGGAACCGCGACCGACCGGGGGGCGTCCGTGGAGGAGCAGCCCGCGGCGGCCAGCAACACGGCGGCGAGGGGCAGGAACGGGAGCCGGCGGTGAGTCATCACCGGCCAAGCGTAGACGGGGGCTACAGGTGCACGACGGGGCAGGTGAGCGTACGGGTGATGCCGTCCACTTGCTGGACTTTGGCGACCACCATGCGGCCCAGCTCGTCGACGGTGTCGGCCTGGGCGCGCACGATCACGTCGTAGGGACCCGTCACGTCCTCGGCCTGGATCACTCCCGGGATCTTGGAGATGGTGTCGGCGACCGTCGACGCCTTGCCCACCTCGGTCTGAATGAGGATGTACGCCTGTACCACGGAACCTCCAGGGCGGCCACGAGGATCATGTGGGGAGAAGGGACGCCACGGTATCGCGTCGCCGCGGGCCGCGGGGAGACCCGCGCGTTCCGGAGCGTGCGCAGCGTGGCGTACCGGGCACAGAAGTTGACGGCCGACGGGGCCTACTCGACGGTACCTACAGCGGTGACGGCTCGCGACCGCACGAAGAACAGGTGGGCCGGGCCGTCCGGCGGCACCGCGGCGACGAAGGGCATGACGAGATGAAGGGCACTGTGGGCGAGCTGGGGGAGTTCGGGCTCATCAGGGAGCTCACCTCCAGGCTCACCTCCACTCCCGCGGTACGGCTCGGACCCGGCGACGACGCCGCGGTCGTGGCCGCTCCCGACCGCAGGGTCGTGGCCAGTACCGACCTCCTGCTGGAGGGACGGCACTTCCGGCGCGACTGGTCCACCGCCTACGACGTGGGCCGCAAGGCCGCCGCCCAGAACCTCGCCGACATCGCCGCCATGGGCGCCGTGCCGACCGCGCTGCTGCTGGGCCTCGTGGTCCCGGCCGACCTCCCTGTCACCTGGGCCACCGAGCTGATGGACGGCATCCGCGACGAGTGCCAGGTCGCCGGCGCGGCCGTCGTCGGCGGCGACGTGGTCCGCGGCGAGACGATCACCCTGGCGATCACCGCCCTCGGCGACCTGCGCAACCACGACCCGGTGACCAGGGCCGGCGCGCAGCCCGGCGATGTGGTCGCGTACACCGGCTGGTTGGGCTGGTCCGCCGCCGGACACGCGGTGCTCTCCCGCGGGTTCCGCTCGCCGCGCGCGTTCGTCGAGGCGCACCGCCGCCCCGAACCGCCGTACCACGCGGGCCCGGCCGCCGCGGGGCTCGGCGCCACCGCGATGACCGACGTCAGCGACGGCCTCGTCGCCGACCTCGGGCACATCGCCGAGGCCAGCAAGGTCCGCATCGACCTGCGGTCCGGACTCATCGACATCCCCTCGCAGATGAACGACATCGGTCAGGCCGTCGGCGTGGACCCCCTCCAGTGGGTGCTCAGCGGCGGCGAGGACCACGCGATCGTCGCCACCTTCCCGCCCGACGCGAAGCTGCCCGCCCGCTGGAAGGTGATCGGCGAGGTGCTCAACCCGTCGGCGCTGCCGCAGGTCACCGTCGACGGGGCGCCCTGGACCAGCAAGGGCGGTTGGGACCACTTCGGGGAGGACGCGTGACGCGGCAGGCACCGCCGCGGGTGCTGACCGTCGCCGGATCCGACTCCGGCGGCGGCGCCGGCATCCAGGCCGACCTCAAGGCCATGCTCGCGCTCGGGGTGCACGGGATGAGCGTCGTCACCGCCGTCACCGCGCAGAACTCCCTCGGAGTGCAGGGAGCCTGGGAGCTGCCGGTCGAGGCGGTACGGGCCCAGTACCGGAGCGTCGTGGACGACATCGGCGTCCAGGCCGTGAAGACCGGGATGCTGGCCTCGGCCGAACTCGTCGAGGCCGTCGCGGAACTGCTCGCCGGCACGGACGCCCCCGTGGTCGTCGACCCGGTCGGCGTCTCCAAGCACGGTGACTCCCTGCTCGCCGCCTCCGCGCTCGAATCCGTCCGCACGAAGCTGCTGCCGACGGCAACCGTCGCGACCCCCAATCTCGACGAGGTCGTCCAGCTCACCGGCGTGCGCGTGCGGGGCGAGACCGACCTGCGCCGCGCCGCCGACGCGCTGCTCGCCCTCGGGCCGCGCTGGGCGCTGATCAAGGGCGGTCATCTCGCCGGGGACGCGGTGGACCTGCTCACCGACGGCACCGCGGAGCACTGGCTGCGCGCCCCGCGACACGACAACCGGCACACGCACGGCACGGGCTGCACCCTCGCCTCGGCCGTCGCGGCCGAACTCGCCAAGGGACGGGACGTCCCGGAGGCCGTGTCGGCCGCCAAGACGTACGTGACGGGCGCGATCGCCGCGGGCTTCGCGCTCGGCGGGGGGATCGGGCCCGTCGACCACGCCTGGGAACTGCACCGGCCCGCCCGCTGACGACGCCTTCCGTGCGCGGCGCTCGCCGACGGGCGGACCGCGCCGCGCACGGTGACGGGCACGGCGAAAAGCCGGCCCACCGAGAGGTGGACCGGCTTTCAAGGCAACCGGAGGGCTGCGCTACGACGAAACGTCGGCGGGATCATCCCCGCACGAACGCGGGGAGCATCTCTTAGCGCGAGACCTTGCCGGCCTTGATGCACGAGGTGCAGACGTTGAGCCGCTTCGGCGTCCGACCGACCACGGCACGCACGCGCTGGATGTTCGGGTTCCAGCGACGGGACGTACGGCGGTGCGAGTGGGAGATGTTGTTGCCGAAGCCCGGCCCCTTGCCGCAGACGTCGCAGTTGGCAGCCACGGGTCACTCCAAAGACTTCAGATGCACTTACAGTGAAATCCGGCGTGCCGGAATCAGTGGTCTGAAGTGGCTTGCCGGGGGAATGGCCCGATTTTCATCGGGCAACCGGAGCAGCATACAACGGCTGCGCCCGTGGAACGAAACTACCACGGTCACCCACGCCCCCACCCCGGCCCCGGGCACGGACCGGTCTACCCTGCGGTGCAGCCCAGCCTCCCGCCCACGTCCGCCCCGCGGTGTGGAGGGACTGCCGAAGGAGGACCTCGTTGCCCCAGCCCCTCGATGCCCTGGCGGTCCGCACCTGGTGCTCACTCGCTCTGGACGCGCTGGGCCGGGAGCGCGAGGAGATCGACGCGATCAACGTCTACCCGGTCGCGGACGGTGACACCGGCACCAACCTCTATCTGACCGTCGAGTCCGCGGCCACCGCGGTGGAGGCGGTGTTCGCGGCGTACGAGACCGGCTCGGCCGCCCCCGCCCTCGCCGACGCCGTGCGGGCCATGGCGCACGGGGCGCTGATCGGGGCGAGGGGCAATTCGGGGACGATCCTCGCGCAGTTGCTGCGCGGTATGGCCGAGGTGCTGGGGCAGCGGGACGGAGGGGCCGCCGAGGCGCTCCTGCGGGCGGCGGAGTCCGCCCGCGAGGCGGTGGCGCACCCCGTGGAGGGCACGATCCTGAGCGTCGCCTCCGCCGCCGCCCGGGCCGCGGACGGCACGGCGCCGGGGGACGACGCGGCTGCCGTCGCGGCGGCCTACGCGGGCGCGCGCCGGGCCCTGGAGGAGACGCCGGGACAGCTCGAAGTGCTGGGCCGGGCCGGCGTCGTCGACGCGGGAGGGCAGGGCCTGGTGGCGGTGCTGGGCGCCCTGGCGGAGGCGGTCACGGGCGAGGCCTCGGTGCGCCCCGCCGTACGGCACCACCCGGCCGTGACGACGGCCGCCGAGCCGTGCGCCGACGGAGGTCCGGCCTTCGAGGTGATCTACCTCCTGGAGGCCGGTGACAGCGCCGTGGCCCGGCTGAGGTCCAGGCTCGACGCGCTCGGTGACTCGCTGGTCGTGGTCGGCGGGGACGGTCTGTGGAACGTCCACGTGCACGTCGACGACGCGGGCGCGGCGGTGGAGGCCGGTGTGGAGGCGGGCCGGCCGTACCGGATCCGGATCACCCACTTCGCCGCGGCGGAGCACCCCGAGGCGCGCGAGCGGGTCCAGCGGGCCGTCGTCGCCGTGGTGCCGGGGGAGGGGCTGGCCGGGCTGTGCACGGAGGCCGGCGCGACGACGGTGCTCGCCCGGCCCGGTGAGCCGCCCGCCAGCGGTGAACTCGTCGACGCGATCCGGCGGGCGCACGCCCGCGAGGTCGTGCTCCTCCCGAACGACGCCGATCTGCGCCACACGGCGGCCGCCGCGGCCGAACAGGCCCGCACCGAGGGCGTCCGGGTCGCCCTCATCCCGACCCGCTCGGCGGTCCAGGGCATCGCCGCGCTCGCCGTGCACGAGCCCGAGCGCCGCTTCGACGAGGACGTCGTCGCCATGACCTCGGCCGCGGGCGCGACGCGCTACGGCGAACTGGCCGTGGCGGAACGGCAGTCCTTCACGTCGGCGGGCGTGTGCCAGGCGGGGGACGTGCTGGGGCTCATCGAGGGCGACGTGGCGGTGATCGGCGCGGACCTCGCGACCACCGCCGAAACGGTTCTGGACCGCATGCTCTCGGCGGGCGGCGAACTCGTCACCCTGGTGCTCCCCGAGGACGCCCCGCCGGAGCTGGGCGACCGGCTGGAGGCGCACGTGCGGGCGGGCTACCTGGCCGTGGACACGGTGATCTACCACGGCGGCGCGGGCGCCCCGCTCCTCGTCGGCGTGGAGTGACCGTCCGCCCACGCCGGTGGCGCCGGGCCCCCGGGCCGGCGCACGGGGGCGGCGGTCCCGTACGTGCCGGGGAACGCGCCGTTCCCGCGGGCAGGAGACGGTTGTCGGTGCGGTGGTGTGCAATGGACCGCGTGCTGGACGAACCGCTGACCAAGACGCTCGGCCCCGCGACCGCCAAGGTCATGGCCGAGAACCTCGACCTGAGTACCGTCGGTGATCTGC
Organism: Streptomyces wuyuanensis; assembly: GCF_900103455.1. Lineage (GTDB taxonomy): Bacteria > Actinomycetota > Actinomycetes > Streptomycetales > Streptomycetaceae > Streptomyces > Streptomyces wuyuanensis. Next base: position 229,578 of record NZ_FNHI01000005.1, read on the forward strand.
TGCACCACTACCCGCGCCGGTACGAGGAGCGCGGCCAGCTGACCCGGCTCGCCGAACTGCCCCTGGACGAGCACGTCACGGTCGTCGCCCAGGTCGCCGACGCCCGCGTGCTCAAGTTCAACGGCGGGCGAGGCCAGCGGCTGGAGGTCACCATCACCGACGGCAGCGGACGGCTGCAGCTCGTGTTCTTCGGGCGCGGCCTTCACCGGCCCCACAAGGACCTGCTGCCCGGCACCCGCGCCATGTTCGCGGGCAAGGTCTCCATGTTCAACCGCAAGCTGCAACTCGCCCACCCCACGTACGAACGGCTCGACTCAGAGAGCGGCGAAGGGGCGGTCAGCGCCTTCGCCGGCAGGCTCATCCCGATCTACCCGGCCTGCAAGGGCCTGGAGTCCTGGAAGATCGCCAAGGCCGTCGACGCCGTCCTCCCGCACGCGACGGAGGCCGTGGACCCACTGCCGGCCGCGCTGCGCGAGGGCCGCGGCTTCGTCCCCCTCCCGCAGGCCCTGCTCAAGATCCACCGCCCGCAGACCAGGGCCGACGTGGAGGACGCGAAGCAGCGCCTCAAGTGGGACGAGGCCTTCGTCCTCCAAGTCGCCCTCGCCCGGCGGCGGTACGCGGACGCACAGCTTCCCGCCGTCGCCCGCCGGCCGGTGCCGGACGGGCTGCTCGACGCCTTCGACGCGCGGCTGCCGTTCACACTCACGGAGGGCCAGCGGAAGGTGTCCGCCGAGATCTTCGGCGACCTGGCCACGGAGCATCCGATGCACCGGCTGCTCCAGGGCGAGGTGGGCAGCGGCAAGACCCTGGTCGCGCTGCGGGCCATGCTCGCCGTCGTCGACGCGGGAGGGCAGGCGGCGATGCTCGCGCCCACCGAGGTCCTCGCCCAGCAGCACCACCGGTCGGTCGTCGAGATGATGGGCGATCTCGCCGAGGGCGGGATGCTCGGCGGCGCCGAGCGGGCCACCAAGGTCGTGCTGCTCACCGGATCCATGGGCGCCGCAGCCCGCCGGCAGGCCCTGCTCGACCTGGTCACCGGCGAGGCGGGCATCGTCATCGGCACCCACGCGCTGATCGAGGACAAGGTTCAGTTCCACGACCTGGGCCTGGTCGTCGTGGACGAGCAGCACCGCTTCGGCGTCGAGCAGCGCGACGCCCTGCGGGGCAAGGGCAAGCAGCCACCGCACCTGCTGGTCATGACCGCCACCCCGATTCCCCGCACGGTCGCCATGACGGTCTTCGGCGACCTGGAGACGTCCGTGCTGGACCAGCTGCCGGCGGGACGCTCGCCGATCGCCTCGCACGTGGTCCCGGCCGCGGACAAGCCGCACTTCCTGGCGCGGGCCTGGGAGCGGGTGCGCGAGGAGGTCGAGAACGGCCACCAGGCCTACGTCGTCTGCCCGCGGATCGGCGACGACCTCGACCCGTCCGCCGAGGCGCGGGGCAAGTCGCCGGAGGACGAGGCCGAGAAGCGGCCGCCGCTGGCCGTGCTGGACGTGGCCGGGCAGCTCACGGCCGGCCCGCTGAAGGGCCTGCGCGTGGAGGTGCTGCACGGCCGCATGGCACCGGACGACAAGGACGACGTGATGCGCCGCTTCGCCGCGGGCGAGGTGGACGTGCTCGTCGCCACGACCGTGATCGAGGTCGGGGTGAACGTGCCCAACGCCACGGCCATGGTGATCATGGACGCCGACCGCTTCGGCGTCTCCCAGCTCCACCAGCTGCGAGGCCGGGTCGGCCGGGGCTCGGCCCCCGGGCTCTGCCTGCTCGTCACGGAGATGCCCGAGGCGAGCCCGGCGCGCGGCCGGCTCGCCGCGGTGGCCGCCACCCTGGACGGCTTCGAGCTCTCCCGGATCGACCTCGAACAGCGCCGCGAGGGCGATGTGCTGGGCCAGGCCCAGTCCGGGGTGCGCTCCTCGCTGCGGGTCCTCGCGGTCATCGAGGACGAGGAGATCATCGCCGCGGCCCGCGACGAGGCGGTGTCCGTCGTCGCCGCCGACCCGGAACTGGAGGGGCTCCCGGAACTGCGGACGGCACTGGACGCACTGCTGGACAAGGACCGCGAGCAGTACCTCGACAAGGGCTGAGCGGAGGGCGGGCACCCGCGGCGTCCCGAGCCCCGGCGCCCGCGGGCCGCACCGGGTCCGGACGGGCTCCGCGCCGCGCCGAGCCCATATCGTGGAGGTGACCGGATCGGTCCGATCGCCACGACCAGGCCGTCGAGCCGATCGAGCCCCGTCTTCCGCGAAGGACCCAGATGACCCGCGTGATCGCCGGCGCGGCCGGCGGACGCCGCCTGGCCGTGCCGCCGGGCAACGGCACCCGCCCCACCTCCGACCGCGCGCGGGAGGGCCTGTTCTCCACCTGGGAGTCACTGCTCGGCACACTCCGCGGACTGCGCGTGGCGGACCTGTACGCGGGCTCCGGAGCCGTCGGCCTGGAGGCGCTGTCGCGCGGCGCGTCGCACGCCCTGCTCGTCGAGTCCGACACCCGCGCCGCCCGCACGGTCAGGGAGAACGTGCGCACCCTGGCCCTGCCCGGCGCCGAGGTCCGCACCGGCCGGGCCGAGCAGATCGTCCAGGGACCGCCGCCGGCGGACCCGTACGACGTCGTGTTCCTCGACCCGCCGTACGCCGTCACGGACGACGATCTTCGCGAGATTCTCCTCACACTCCGCTCGGGAGGCTGGCTCGCGGAGGACGCCGTCGTCACCGTTGAGCGCAGCACCAGGGGCGGTGAGTTCGCCTGGCCCGACGGGATGGAGCCGTTGCGGGCCCGTCGCTACGGCGAGGGGACGCTTTGGTACGGTCGCGCCGCCTCTTCGTGCGAAGACGCACCATGACCGGACCGGAGAGCGAGGGACTTCAGTTGCGCCGCGCCGTCTGTCCGGGGTCGTTCGACCCCATCACCAATGGACACCTCGACATCATCGCCCGCGCCTCCAAGCTGTACGACGTCGTGCACGTCGTGGTGATGATCAACCAGTCCAAGCAGGGACTGTTCACCGTCGACGAGCGGATCGAGCTGATCCGCGAGGTCACCGCCGAGTACGGCAACGTCGAGGTCGAGGCCTACCACGGCCTGCTCGTCGACTACTGCAAGGAGCGGGACATCCCCGCCATCGTCAAGGGCCTCCGGGCGGTCAGCGACTTCGACTACGAGCTGCAGATGGCCCAGATGAACAACGGTCTGTCGGGTGTCGAGACGCTGTTCGTGCCGACCAGCCCGACCTACAGCTTCCTGTCTTCCTCCCTGGTCAAGGAAGTCGCGGCCTGGGGCGGGGACGTCTCCCACCTGGTGCCGCCGGCCGTCCTCTCGGCACTGACCGAACGGCTCCCGAAGAAGTGACGCGGGAGACGGCACGGACGGCCCCGTCCTGACGTGCCGTCACCCGGTGTCGGACCGGCGCCGACTGGCCGTACAGTCGTTGCGTCCGGCTCCAAATCGGCTGTAGTGACTGTAGAGAGTGGCGAGCACACGGTGGACGTGCAGAAGAAGCTCGACGAGATCGTCGAGGCGGTCGGGAACGCCCGGTCCATGCCCATGTCGGCCTCCTGCGTGGTCAACCGCGCCGAGCTGCTCGCCATGCTCGAAGAGGTGCGGCACGCCCTGCCCGGCTCGCTCGCCCAGGCCCAGGAGCTGATCGGCGACCGGGAGCAGATGGTGGAGCAGGCCCGCCAGGAGGCCGAGCGGATCATCCAGGCCGCCCACTCCGAGCGGGGCTCGCTGGTCTCCGGCACGCACATCGCCCGGCAGTCCCAGGAGGAGGCCGACCGGATCCTCGCCGAGGCCCGCCGGGAGGCCGAGGAGATCCGCGCCGAGGCCGACGACTACGTCGACTCCAAACTCGCCAACTTCGAGGTCGTCCTCAACAAGACCATCGGCTCCGTCGACCGGGGCCGCGAGAAGCTGCTGGGGCGGGGCTCCGGGCCGGCCGACCAGGGCTACGCGGACCCCGCCGACGACGACGCCCCCGAGTACAGCGCCGACCCGCAGACGCTGATCCAGCGCGCGGACGACTACGTCGACGCCAAGCTGGGCGCCTTCGAAGCGGTGCTCTCCAAGACGCTGGAGGCGGTCGGCCGGGGCAGGCAGAAGCTGCACGGCCGGATCGCGACGGACGATCTCGGCGCGCACATGGCCGCTCAGGAGGCCGCCGGCAGCGTGCAGCACACCAGCGACGCCGACTACCTCGCCGGGCTCGCGGAGCTGGCGGCCCCGGAGCCGCAGATGCAGCAGCCGCAGGCCCCGCAGCCCCAGATCCCGGCGCAGGCCGACCCGTACGGCTACCAGCCCGCGGCGGCCCAGGCCCAGGCCCAGGACATGTACGCGTACCAGCAGGACCCCTACGCGGGCGGCTACGGACAGCAGCAGGCCTACGACCCGGCGTACGCCCAGGGTTACGGCCAGGATCCGTACGCCGGAGGCTACGGCGCCCCGCAGCAGCAGCAGCAGCCGCAGCACGCCCATCCCGGCCAGGCGCAGCCCGCCTCGCTGGACGAGACGAGCTTCTTCGACACGGGCATGATCGACATGGAGCAGCTGAGGCGCTACGAGCAGGGCCGCTGAGCCGGTACGGACCGGATTGGGCTTGAAGCGAACGGTCCAGTATCCTGGCTCTTCGGTCGCGCGAGCGTGGATTGATGCTGCGCTGGAATCGTGGCCTCCCACACTCGATCCGAAAGCAGGAAGAGCCCTGAACGCCCGCCTCGACCACCGCAACCCCCTCGTGTTCGACACGCACGAGCTGGGCCGGCGGCCCGGTGCGCTCCAGCGGGTCTCCCGTTCCGTTCAGGCGCCCGCCGCGCCGGCGGTCCTCGGCATCGAAGGGGTCATCGGCGTTCCCGAGGGCGCGCCTGTGGAGCTTGAGCTCCGCCTCGAGTCCGTCATGGAAGGGGTGCTCGTCACAGGCACCGCCCGTGCCACGGCCGAGGGGGAGTGCGTAAGGTGTCTGGAGCCGCTGCGCCATGAGGCCGTGGCGGACTTCCAGGAGATGTTCTCGTACCCCGACGCCGACGACCGGGGCCGCGCCAAGGCGCCGGAGCCCGGCGACGACGCCGAGGACGAGGACATGATCTTCCTCGAGGACGGACTGTTCGACCTCGAGCCCGTGCTGCGTGACGCGGTGGTGCTCGCACTGCCGATGCAGCCGGTGTGCCGGGAGGACTGTGCAGGGCTGTGCTCCGACTGCGGGGCCAACCTGAACGACGACCCGGACCACCACCACGACGCCGTCGACATTCGTTGGGCGGCACTGCAGGGACTCGCCGATTCACTCGGAACCGGTGAGAAGGACAAGAAGAGCGGCGACGCGCCTCGATCAGCACGCGTCGACGAGAAGCAGGAGAAGTAGCCGTGGCTGTTCCGAAGCGGAAGATGTCGCGCAGCAACACGCGCCACCGCCGGTCGCAGTGGAAGGCTGCGGTCCCCACCCTGGTTTCGTGTGAGCGTTGCCAGGAGCCGAAGCTGCAGCACATCGCGTGCCCGAGCTGCGGCACCTACAACAAGCGCCAGGTCCTCGAGGTCTGAGCGGCTGGTGAGAGGCACGATGTCCGACAGCATCAGTTCTGCCTCGTCCCACACGCTTCTGGAAGGGCGGCTCGGGTATCACCTCGAGTCCGCCCTTCTGGTACGTGCGCTGACCCATCGTTCGTACGCGTACGAGAACGGCGGTCTGCCCACCAACGAGCGGCTGGAGTTCCTCGGGGACTCGGTGCTCGGCCTGGTGGTCACGGACACGCTGTACCGCACCCACCCCGACCTGCCCGAAGGCCAACTGGCCAAGCTGCGGGCCGCGGTGGTCAATTCGCGTGCGCTGGCGGAGGTCGGCCGTGGCCTCGAACTCGGGTCCTTCATCCGCCTCGGCCGGGGTGAAGAGGGCACGGGCGGGCGGGACAAGGCGTCCATCCTCGCCGACACCCTGGAAGCGGTGATCGGCGCGGTCTATCTCGACCAGGGCCTCGACGCGGCGTCCGAGCTGGTGCACCGGCTCTTCGACCCGCTGATCGAGAAGTCCTCGAACCTCGGTGCCGGCCTGGACTGGAAGACCAGTCTCCAGGAACTCACGGCCGCCGAAGGGCTCGGAGTGCCCGAGTACCTGGTCTCCGAGACGGGTCCGGACCACGAGAAGACCTTCACTGCTGCCGCCCGCGTCGGTGGTGTCTCGTACGGCACCGGCACCGGCCGCAGCAAGAAGGAAGCGGAACAGCAGGCGGCGGAGTCCGCGTGGCGCGCGATCCGCGCCGCCGCGGACGAGCGCGCGGCGGCGGCGAAGGCCGCCGAAGCCGCCGGGGCCGAGGAGGCCGCGGAGGCCGAAGGGGCCGCCGACACCCCTTCACCCCGCGCCACCGCCTGACGGTTCGCTTCCGGACCCCGCCGCGCCTCGCGCGGCGGGGTCCTTTCTTTCCCGCGGCCTTTACCGCCGACGGCACACGCCTCCTCCGGCGTGCTCCGCGGCCTACGTGCCGTGCGTACGAGGGCCCGTGTTCCGGGCGGGCGGCCGTCCTTCCGGCGGCCGGGCCCGCAGCCCGGGCCAAGGCGGCGCGGAGGTACGCTGCGAACGTCGAGTCGGTCGAGATCCGGAGGAGATACGTGCCCGAGTTGCCCGAGGTGGAAGTGGTGCGGCGGGGACTCGAGCAGTGGGTCTCCGGGCGGACCGTCGCCGGTGTGGAGGTCCTGCACCCGCGGGCCGTGCGCCGGCACCTGGGCGGCGGGACGGACTTCGCGGCGAGGCTCCGGGGGCACCGGATCGGAACCGCCCGGCGGCGCGGGAAGTACCTCTGGCTGCCGCTGGAGGACGGCGGGAGCGCCGTCCTCGGTCATCTCGGCATGAGCGGGCAACTGCTCGTCCAGCCGGAGGCGGCCGCGGACGAGAAGCACCTGCGGATCCGGATCCGCTTCGAGGACGACCTCGGCACCGAACTCCGCTTCGTCGACCAGCGCACCTTCGGCGGTCTCTCGCTCCACGACACCACCCCGGACGGACTGCCGGACGCGATCGCGCACATCGCCCGGGACCCTCTCGACCCCGACTTCGGCGACGCGGCCTTCCACACGGCACTCCGGCTGCGCCGGACGACGATCAAGCGCGCCCTGCTCGACCAGTCCCTGATCAGCGGTGTGGGCAACATCTACGCCGACGAGGCCCTGTGGCGCGCCAGGCTCCACTACGACCGCCCCACGGCCGGTCTGACCCGCCCGCGGTCCGCCGAACTCCTCGGCCACGTACGGGACGTGATGAACGCCGCCCTCGCCGTCGGCGGCACCAGTTTCGACAGCCTCTACGTCAATGTGAACGGCGAGTCGGGGTACTTCGACCGGTCGCTCGACGCGTACGGGCGCGAGGACGAGCCCTGCCGCCGCTGCGGTACGGCCATGCGCCGGCGTCCCTGGATGAACCGCTCCAGCTACTTCTGCCCGCGCTGTCAGCGCCCGCCGCGGCCGCCCCGCTCGCTGCCGCGCGTCGCGTCGTAGCGTCCGCGCGCATCCAGCACCTCGGGCATCCGCCCCTCCACGAGACGGATCAGACCGAGGAGCCGCTCGGCGACCTCCCGGCCGAGCGGGGTGAGTTCGTAGTCGACCCGCGGCGGGTTGGTGGGCTGCGCCTCGCGGTGGACGAGCCCGTCCCGCTCCAGCGCGTGCAGCGTCTGCGAGAGCATCTTCTCGCTGACGCCGTCGACGCGCCGCCGCAGTTCGTTGAAGCGGGACCCGCTCTCGTACAGCGCGCCCAGCGTCAGGCTGCCCCAACGCCCGGTCACATGCTCCAGAGTGCCGCGCGACGGGCACTGCCGGTCGAACACGTCGAAGGCGAGGGCGTCGTCCATGCCCGCCACCCTACGCCCGGGAAGCGCTCACCCACAGGGAGCGCTGTGCCCCGCAAAGCAGGGACGGCCGCGGCTGTACGGGGCTGTCGGTGACGCGTACTAGCGTGCCCGACACCGTCCGTCGATCTTCGTACACCGGAGGAGCCACGATGCCCGGACATACCCCCGAGCCGCCCGCGACGGATCTGCGTTCCCTGATACCGGAGTACGCGGGTCTTGCCCGGGAGACCACCCTCCTCAACCCGGAGCCCGGCGAACCCGGCGTGCGGGAGAGCTCGCTGGGAGGCGAGTTGCTGTGGCCTGCGGACGAGTCGTGGCCGTACTGCGCGCAGGAGGACCACTGGACGTACGGGTCCGACTGGCGCAACCGCACCGAGATCGTCCCGGGTGCGGTACCGATGGTGCCGATCCTCCAGCTGTTCGCCAAGGACGTGCCGGGGCTGGACTTCCCGGAGGGGAAGGACCTGCTGCAGCTGGTGTGGTGCGCGCTGATCCACGAACAGGACCCCGGGCCGGTGATGCCGCAGCTGTACTGGCGCAACGAGGCGGAGATCCTGGCCGGAGGGCTGCTGTCCGAGATGCCCGGGGTGAGCGAGGGGGAGTACGACGAGGACAACATGCCGGAACCGTCCACGTTGTCCCCGACGACCGCTGAGGACTGTCCGCGGTGGCACGATCTGCCCGACGACATGCGGGAGGCATGGGAACTCCGGCTTCGGGAGCCGACGGGCGGCATCGTCCGGCCGCCCGACGCCAACATCATCGGGACGAAGGTCGGCGGGTGGCCGGCCTGGACGCAGCCCGCCGACTGGCCGGACTGCGAGTGCGGACACCGCATGGAGCACTTGCTGACCATCACCGGCGACATCCAGCTGGGCGACTGCGGCGGCGTCTACTTCTTCCACTGCCGCCGGTGCCCCGGCCTGCCCTGGGACTGGCGTTTCGACTGCCACTGACGACTCAGGCCGGTGGGGCGGGTTCGGCGGTGTCCCGACGGTCCGGGGCCGACGCGGGTTCCACGCCGTGGACGGTACGCCCCCGGTGCCTGCCGGCCGGGCTCACGCGGCACCCCAGTGGACGCCGTCCGGGCCGCCCCGGTGGCCGAAGACGGCCCCGGGGCGGCCCGGAGGGTGTGCGGGTCGCCGACCCGCGAGGTGCTCTCAGAAGCCGAAGTCCTGCGTCCACCAGGGACCGCCCTGGGCGAAGGAGACCCCCACGCCCAGCGTCCGGTAATCGCAGTTGAGGATGTTGGCGCGGTGGCCGTCGCTGTTCATCCAGGCGTTCATGACGGTCCGGGCATCGGCCTGACCGCGGGCGATGTTCTCGCCGCCCAGTCCGCCGACGCCGGCCTGCGCGGCCCGGTCCCAGGGGCCGTCGCCCTCCGGGTCGGTGTGGTCGAAGAAGTCGCGCGCCGCCATGTCGGAGCTGAACCTGCCGGCGAGACGGGCCAGCGAGGAGTCCGGGCGTACCGGGGCGCAGCCCACCTTGGCGCGCTCCTTGTTGACCAGGGCCAGCACCTCGGCCTCTGCCGCGGTCTCGCCCGACGGTGCCTTGGGCCGCGGCTCTGCCGGGGCGGGTACGGCACGGCGCGTGGGTGCCGTCTTCCGCTCCGCCGCCTTGTCCCCGGAAGCCTCGGCGCTCCGGGGCGCGGCCGGGGGCTTGGCCGCGGGCGCCTTCTTCACCGGCGGCTTCGGCTTCGGCGCGCTCGCCGACGGTGACCCCTGCTTCGACTTCTCCGTCGTGGAGGACATGCCCTTCGACGGGCGGGGTGCCGCCTCGGCCGTGGTGCGCTCCGACGGGGTCACCGAGGCGCCGCCCTGGGCGGCGAGGTCACCGGGAGCCGCCTGGCGCACGTGCTGCGCGGCGGTCTTCTCGCTTCCGGCGGTGAACACGTCCCCGCCGGGCAGCAGCCCGGCCGCGACGGCGACGGTGCCCACCGCGGCGGCGGCGGCGATCCCGAGCAGTCCGGTGCGTACGGGCCCGGGAACCCGCTTCTTCCGGCGGTGGCGTCCCATCCGCTCGCCCTTCCGGTCTCGACTTCAGCTGGATAAGTGGAAGGACTCGCCCGAACGGGCGAAGTCCGTTGCGTCGCGACTGTACGCGATGTCGGGATCGGGCGATGTGACCCGACTGGCATTGACCGATGCGTGTCCGTGTAGGTTTCGCGCATGCATGAGCACGCACGTATGACCGCATGGGTACGCGGTCGCGTACAGGGAGTGGGATTCCGCTGGTTCACCAGGGAAAACGCTCTGGAGATCGGCGGTCTTCGCGGCTTCGCGCTCAATCTCGACGACGGCAGGGTGCAGATCGTGGCGGAAGGTCCACGTGAGAATTGCCACCGTCTCCTGGAGTGGCTGAGGTCGTCCGACACGCCCGGTGCCGTCCTCGGTGTCACCGAAATCTGGGGTGATCCGCGAGGGGTCTACGAGGGATTCGCGATCCGCTGATCGGAAGACCCGGAACACGGGCACACGATGTGTTCATCCGACTGCCCACAGCATGCGTGTTCGAAAGAAACGTGCTGGTGGTTGCCAATAACGGTCCCGCCGTGCCAGGCTGCGCCAGTAACGATGATCTCCGAGCCCCGGGGCCCGCAGGAGAGCCACCGCCGTGTGTTCCACGGCCGTGAGCCCGCGGCCAGCCCCCGATACGGGGCGTGATCGTGTTGACCGTCAAACTTTTTGGTGAGACGCTGGAAGCCCCGCGCACCCTAGCTGTTTGGCAGCAAAAATCGCAGTGAGCACAAGCGCTGCCGAGCACCGCGGGTGCGAAATCCCTCACGACCCAACCGCATCGGTCGGTCACTCAGTGTGGAGGACCATCCATCATGGCAAAGGCGCTTCTCGGTTACGTCGGCGGTTCCGACCCGCGACTCCTCGCCGAGATGCGACGGCTTCAGCAGCGCGTCCAGGACCTGGAGTCCGAGCTCGTACGGATCCAGTCCGAGAATGACGCGCTGAGCGCTGCCGCCGCACAGCACCATGGCGAGTCGTTGCTCGAAGGCATCGACATCGACGTACCCAAGGGCGAGCCGGCGCTCACCTGATCCCAGATCCTGTGGGGATCCGGTGAGAAACTCTCTCGCACGGCAGGTATGTATGCAAGGGACGCTTCGGCGTCCCTTCTTTCTTTGTTTCCCCCTCTGTAGCGCACTGCTTACCGTCTGATGTGCCCTGCATATTCAGGGATGAAACCGCAGCGCGCCCATGTCGTGGCGGGCCGGAAGCCCTGCGCAGGCGGCGATCTCCGGGCACCTGGAGGTAGAGTCCGGCGGCGTGCACCTCAAGGCCCTGACCCTCCGCGGGTTCAAATCCTTCGCCTCGGCGACGACGCTGCGCTTCGAGCCCGGCATCACCTGCGTCGTGGGGCCGAACGGCTCCGGCAAGTCCAATGTCGTGGACGCGCTGTCCTGGGTCATGGGTGAACAGGGGGCGAAGTCCCTGCGCGGCGGAAAGATGGAGGACGTCATCTTCGCCGGGACGACCGGGCGCCCACCGCTCGGCCGCGCGGAAGTCTCGCTCACCATCGACAATTCCGACGGGGCACTGCCCATCGACTACGCCGAAGTCACGATCACGCGGATCATGTTCCGCAACGGCGGCAGCGAATACCAGATCAACGGCGACACCTGCCGTCTGCTGGACATTCAGGAACTGCTCTCCGACTCGGGTATCGGGCGGGAGATGCACGTCATCGTCGGGCAGGGCCAGCTCGACTCCGTCCTGCACGCGGACCCGATGGGACGCCGGGCGTTCATCGAGGAGGCCGCGGGAGTCCTCAAGCACCGCAAGCGCAAGGAGAAGGCGCTGCGGAAGCTCGATGCGATGCAGGCGAACCTCGCCCGTGTCCAGGACCTCACCGACGAACTGCGGCGGCAGCTCAAGCCGCTGGGACGGCAGGCCGCCGTGGCCCGGAGGGCCGCGGTCATCCAGGCGGATCTGCGCGACGCCCGTCTCCGCCTCCTCGCCGACGACCTCGTACGCATGCGTGAGGCGCTCCGGACCGAGGTGGCCGACGAGGCCGCCCTCAAGGAGCGCAAGGAGAGCGCGGATGCGGAACTCAAGGCGGCCCTGGCCCGTGAGGCGGACCTCGAGGACGAGGTGCGCCGGCTGGCGCCGCGGCTCCAGCGGGCCCAGCAGACCTGGTACGAGCTCTCGCAGCTGGCCGAACGGGTGCGCGGCACGGTGTCACTGGCCGAGGCGCGGGTGAAGAGCGCCACCTCGGTCCCCGCCGAGGAACGGCGCGGTCGTGACCCCGAGGACATGGAGCGCGAGGCGGCGCGGATCCGCGAGCAGGAGGCGGAACTGGAGGCCGCGCTGGAGGCGGCCCAGCGCGCGCTCGAGGACACGGTCGCCCACCGTGCCGAACTGGAGCGCGAACTGGCGGTCGAGGAGCGCCGGCTGAAGGACGTGGCCAGGGCGATCGCCGACCGCCGCGAAGGGCTGGCACGGCTGAACGGCCAGGTCAACGCCGCCCGTTCGCGCGCCGCCTCGGCCCAGGCCGAGATCGACCGGCTGGCGGCCGCCCGTGACGAGGCGCGCGAGCGAGCCGCCTCGGCGCAGGAGGAGTACGAGCAGCTCAAGTCGGAGGTCGACGGGCTGGACGCGGACGACACCGCGCTCGCGGACCGGCACGACGCGGCGAGGCGGGAACTGTCCGAGGCGGAGGCGGCCCTGTCGTCCGCCCGTGAGGAGGCCACGGCCGCCGAACGCAAGCGGGCCGCCGTCGCCGCCCGCCACGACGCCTTGGCCCAGGGGCTTCGCCGCAAGGACGGCACCGGGGCGCTGCTGTCCGCCCGGGACCGGCTCTCCGGCCTGCTGGGCCCCGCCGCCGAGCTGCTGACGGTGGCTCCCGGCCACGAACTCCCCGTCGCGGCGGCGCTCGGGGCGGCGGCCGACGCGGTCGCGGTCGCGGACCCTTCGACGGCGGCCGACGCCATCCGGCTGCTCCGCAAGCAGGACGCGGGCCGTGCGTCCCTGCTCCTCTCCGTGCCCGGACAGGGCGGCGCCCGCCCCGCTGACGACGACGGCGCTGTACCGGAGAGCGGCCCGCCCGCGGCCGCGGCCCCGGCCACCGCCCGGCCGCCCGCCGACGGCGGCGAAGGGGGGACGCGGCCGCCCCGGATCGTGGACCTGGTGGGCGGGCCGCAGGAGCTGATGCCCGCCGTGGCGAGGCTCGTACGGGACATGGTGGTCGTCGGGACCCTGGAGGACGCCGAGGACCTGGTCCGTGCGGAGCCCGGGCTCGTCGCCGTGACCGCCGAGGGCGATGTCCTCGGCGCCCACTTCGCCCACGGGGGTTCGGCAGGCGTGCCGAGTCTCCTCGAGGTGCAGGCGTCGGTCGACGAGGCCGCCGCCGAGCTGGAGGAGCTGGCCGTGCGGTGCGACGAACTCGCCGCGGGTCAGCGCGAGGCCGCCGAGCGGCGCACGGCCTGTGCCTCCCTCGTCGAGGAGTTGGGCGAGCGGAGACGGGCCGCCGAGAAGGAGAAGGCCGGCGTCGCCCAGCAGCTGGGCCGGCTCGCCGGCCAGGCCCGCGGCGCAGCCGGGGAGGCCGAGCGCACGACGGCTGCGGCCGAGCGCGCCCAGGAGGCGCTCGAGAAGGCCCTGTACGAGGCGGAGGAACTGGCGGAGAGGCTGGCGGTCGCCGAGGAGACCCCCGTCGACGAGGAGCCGGACACCTCGGCCCGCGACCGGCTCGCCGCCGACGGCGCCAACGCCCGGCAGACCGAGATGGAGGCTCGGCTCCAGGTGCGGACGCACGAGGAGCGGGTGAAGGCGCTCGCGGGGCGTGCCGACGCGCTGGATCGCGGCGCACGCGCCGAGCGCGAGGCCCGGGCGCGCGCCGAGCGGCGCCGTGCCAGGCTCCGCCACGAGGCCGCCGTGGCGGAGGCGGTGGCGGCCGGTGCCCGTCAGCTCCTGGCGCATGTCGAGGTGTCCGTCGTCCGAGCGGAGCGGGAACGTGCCGCCGCCGAGGCGGCCAAGGCGGAGCGCGAGCGTGAGCTCACCGCCGCCCGTGCGGCGGGCCGCGACCTCAAGAGCGAGCTCGACAAGCTCACCGACTCCGTCCACCGCGGTGAGGTTCTCGGGGCCGAGAAGCGGCTGCGCATCGAGCAGCTGGAGACCAGGGCGCTGGAGGAGCTGGGCGTCGAACCGGCCGGGCTGGTGTCCGAGTACGGTCCCGACCAGCTCGTACCGCCGTCGCCGCCGGCCGAGGGGGAGGAGCTCCCGGAGGACCCCGGGCACCCGCGCAACCAGCCGCGGCCCTTCGTCCGCGCCGAGCAGGAGAAGCGGCTCCGGTCCGCCGAACGGGCGTACCAGCAACTCGGAAAGGTGAATCCGCTCGCCCTGGAGGAGTTCGCGGCCCTGGAGGAGCGGCACAAGTTCCTGTCCGAACAGCTCGAAGACCTGAAGAAGACCCGCGCGGACCTCCTCCAGGTCGTGAAGGAGGTAGACGAGCGCGTCGAGCAGGTGTTCACAGAGGCGTACCGGGACACCGCGAGGGAGTTCGAGGGCGTGTTCTCGCGGCTCTTTCCGGGCGGTGAGGGACGGCTCATCCTGACCGATCCCGACAACATGCTCACCACGGGCGTGGACGTGGAGGCCCGGCCCCCGGGCAAGAAGGTCAAGCGGCTGTCGCTGCTCTCCGGCGGCGAGCGCTCGCTGACCGCCGTGGCGATGCTCGTGTCCATCTTCAAGGCCCGGCCCAGCCCGTTCTACGTGATGGACGAGGTCGAGGCCGCGCTCGACGACACCAACCTCCAGCGACTGATCCGCATCATGCAGGAGCTCCAGGAGAGCTCCCAGCTGATCGTGATCACCCATCAGAAGCGGACGATGGAGGTCGCCGACGCGCTCTACGGCGTCTCCATGCAGGGTGACGGCGTGTCGAAGGTCATCAGCCAGCGGCTCCGCTGAGCCCGGTTCATCCGCGGAGGCGGGCGGGCTCTCCGGATCGTCTGTCGCCTTTGAGGCGAGGTCAGCCCTCCGATCTTCAATACTTGTACACAATCGTGCCCACCGTGGGGTTCCTGTGACTTCCTGACGCCTCTTGACTTCGAAACTTGAACGCATAGTCTCTGCAACGTTGCTATTACCTTCAAGTGGTGGGCGGCGTCATGTTGTGCGCCACTGGAAGAGCTCGCCCCCCCACCCCCGGCACCGTCGCCGGGTGGCCCCAGGAGTACACCGTGACAGGCACACCGCAGGCGCAGGCGTCCGAAGGCCGCAAGGCCAGGCCGGAGCACCTCAGCCATGTCATCTTCATCGCGGCGTCGGCCGCGATGGGAGGCTTCCTCTTCGGCTACGACAGCGCAGTGATCAACGGAGCCGTCGTGGGCATCCGCGACCGCTTCGAGGTGGGCCCCGAATTGCTCGCGCAGGTCATCGCCGCCGCCCTCATTGGCTGCGCGATCGGCGCGGCCACCGCCGGCCGGATCGCCGACCGCATCGGCCGCATCCGGGTCATGCAGATCGCCGCCGTGCTGTTCACCGCCAGCGGGATCGGCTCCGCACTGCCGTTCGCCCTCTGGGACCTGGCCATGTGGCGCATCGTCGGCGGTGTCGCCATCGGCATGGCCTCGGTCATCGCCCCCGCCTACATCGCCGAGGTCTCCCCGTCCGTCTACCGCGGCCGGCTCGCCTCCTTCCAGCAGGCCGCCATCGTCACCGGCATCGCCGTGTCACAGCTGGTCAACTGGAGCATCCTGACCATCGCGGACGGAGACCAGCGCGGTGAGATCGGCGGGCTGGAGGCCTGGCAGTGGATGCTCGGCGTCGAGGCCGTCCCGGCCGTGATCTACGGGCTGGTCTCCTTCGTCATCCCCGAGTCGCCCCGTTACCTGATCTCGATCGGCCAGTACGCCCAGGCGCGCACGGTGCTCCGCGACGTCGAGGGCAAGGCCGTGGACCTGGACAAGCGGGTCGTCGAGATCGAGGAGAACATGCGCCACGAGCGCAAGCCCTCCTTCAAGGACCTGCTCGGCGGCAGGTTCCTCTTCCTGCCGATCGTTTGGATTGGTATCGGGCTGTCCGTCTTCCAGCAGCTCGTCGGCATCAACGTGATCTTCTACTACAGCTCGTCGCTGTGGCAGTCGGTCGGCGTGAACCCGGAGAGCTCGTTCCTCTACTCCTTCGAGACGTCGATCGTGAACATCATCGGCACGGTGATCGCGATGCTCTTCGTCGACCGGATCGGCCGGAAGCCGCTCGTGCTCATCGGCTCCGTCGGCATGGCGCTCTCGCTGGGGCTCGCCGCCTGGGCGTTCTCGTACAAGACGGAGGTCGGCGACCAGGTGTCGCTGCCCAGTCTCCAGGGCACCGTCGCCCTCTTCGCCGCCAACTTCTTCGTGCTCTTCTTCGCACTCTCGTGGGGCGTGGTGGTGTGGGTGCTGCTCGGCGAGATGTTCCCCGGCAAGATCCGCGCCGCCGCGCTGGGCGTCGCAGCCTCGGCCCAGTGGATCGCCAACTGGCTGATCACCGTGACGTTCCCGACCCTCTCGGACTGGAACCTCTCGGGCGCGTACGTCATCTACACGGTCTTCGCCGTGCTCTCGATCCCGTTCATCCTCAAATGGGTGCCGGAGACGAAGGGCAAGGCGTTGGAGGAGATGGGCTAAAACCCCGCTGCCCCTCTCCTCTCGGCCCCACGGCCATGGCACTGCCCCGGTTCAGCCCTTGAGCCGGGGCAGTACCCGTTCGCAGAAGAGTTCGACGCTCCGCCGGCCCTCGTCGGGCGGCATGCCACCGCACAGGGGATGGAGCACGAGGCTCTCCGCCCCGAGCCCGGCGCACTCGTCCGGGGTCAGCACCCGGTAGACGCCCTCCGCCCGAAGCTCGTCCACCGTCGTCGCCGACGACCTCACCGCGGAGCGGATGCCGGAGGACTGCCACGAGGCGTAGGTGCGGGCCTCGTGCAGGAAGTGCTCGCCGTACTCGGCCCACGTCCGGTCCGGGTCCTCGGAGATGTGCAGCAGCGGGGTCTCTGCCGCCGGCATCATGCAGTACCCCTCGGTCCCGTACTCCTCGCGCATCCGGTGGTAGTACGCCTCCAGTTCGGGCAGATGGGCGCTGGGGAAGAACGGCAGCCCGAAGCGGGCGGCACGCCGGGCGGCGGCCATCGACGAGCCGCCCACGAGCAGCAGCGGATGCGGCTGCGTGTACGGACGGGGGGTGACGCGCACCCGCCGTCCGCGGTAGGTGAACTCCTCGCCCGTCCAGGCCGCCGACAGGGTCTCCAGCAGCTCGTCCTGGAGCGCGCCCCGCCGCCGCCAGTCCACGCCGTGGGCGGCGTACTCCTCCGGCCGGTAGCCGATGCCGGCCACGGTGATCAGCCGTCCCCCGCTCAGCAGGTCCAGCACTGCGATGTCCTCGGCCAGCCGCAGCGGATCGTGCAGCGGGCCGATGACGGCCGACACGGTCACCGCGATCCTGCGCGTCGCGCCGAACACGGCCCCGGCGAAGGTGAAGGGGGAGGGGAGCCAGTTGTCGGCGACGCCGTGGTGCTCCTCGGTCTGGACCGTGTCGACCCCGTGCCCGTCCGCGTACGACGCCAGCTCCAGGGCGACCCGGTAGCGCGAGGAGAGGGATTCGGGCGTCGCCGCGGGATCGACGAGGTTGAACCGTACGACTGTGAAGGCCATGACGAACGTCCCCCTCCGCCGGGGTGTGGGAGTGGCGAAGGGGGACGCTAGCTGACGTTGCGTCAGATGGAAACAGTCGTGCGCACCGGCTCTTCCGCCGTGTCCTCGGACGGCTCGGCGGCCACCGGGCCGGCCGTCCGCGGAAGTACCGCGTACAGCGCGGCCGCCACGACGATCGTCACCGCCCAGCCCAGCCCGTTCCTGCCGATCCAGGATCCGGCCAGCGGGCCGCCGAACCAGTCGACCTTGGTGAACAGCAGTCCCACCGGAAGGGCGACCCCCCATGCCGTCATGGCCTGCCAGGCGAACCCGCCCCGGTACCAGTAGGCGCTGCTGCGGCCCGTGTCCATCAGTGCCTCTGCGTCATAGGCGCGCCCGCGCAGCATGTCGGCGCCGAACACCCCGATCCACGCGGAGAACGCGACGGCGAGCAGGGTCAGGAACGAGATGAACGATCCGATGAAGCTCGTCGCCACCACCATCAGCAGGAAGCCGAACACCAGCGAGATGGCCGCGTTCACGCTGACGGCCCAGGCGCGCGGCACGTCGATGCCCAGCGTCTGGGCGGTGAAGCCCGCCGAGTACATCGACATCGAGTTGATCAGCAGCATGCCCACCAGCGCGATGAGCAGGTACGGCACCGAGATCCAGGCGGGCAGCAGCTCGCCGATGAACGACACCGGGTCCTGGGCGGATGCCAGGTCCGGCGTCGCCACTGCCATCACCGCACCCATCAGCACCATGGGCAGTACGACGATCCCGGCGCCGCCGACCGTCGAGCCGACCACGGCGCGGCCGGAGGCAGTGCGCGGCAGATACCGCGTGAAGTCCGGTCCCGACGGAACCCAGCTGATTCCGCCCGCGGCGATGGTGCCGATGCCCGCGATCAGCATCGCCGTCGAACCGGCCGGCCTGGCCAGTACGGCCGGCCAGTCGGTGTTGGCCACCAAATGGCCGAGGACCAGGACGGAGAACCCGCCGAACAGATATGTGGACCACTTGCTGCACACCCGCAGCGCGTTGATGCCGAGACCGGAGACGAGGAAGGTCGCCGCTACGAACAGCACGAGCGTGACGACGATCAGCGCGGTGTTCGGCTCGATGTCGAAGAGCAGGTCGAGCACCGTCAGCAGGGCGTACGCGCCGGTCACCGCGTTGATGGTCTCCCAGCCCCAGCGGGCCACCCAGATGAGGGAGCCGGGGAGGAGGTTCCCACGCTGGCCGAACACCGCACGGGACAGCGCCATGCCGGGCGCGCCCCCGCGTTTGCCGGCGAGTGAGATGAGGCCGACGAGCCCGTAGGAGACGACGGGGGCCGTGACGCCGACGACCAGCACCTGCCAGATGTTGAGGCCGTTGAAGACGATCAGGCCCGCGCCCATGGTCAGCAGCAGGACGCTGATGTTCGCGGCGACCCAGGTCGGGAAGAGCTCTCGGACGTGGCCTGTGCGTTCACCGTCGGGGACGGGCTCGAGGCCACGGGTCTCTATCGCGCCTTCGGACTCGGAGGCGTGCGGCATGAAGAAGACTCCGTACAGGGATGATGGGGGGAGTCCGGGGATGCGGGCCCCGGGAGAGCGCCGACCGCGGCGGTATGGGGCGTCGTCAGGCCGGAGGAGACATCGTAACGTCTCCGGCAAAAGGTCCAAAAATGGGCGCGACCCCTCGTGTGATCCTCTGAGAGGGCTGGACCCCGGTGCCCTTGGCCGATACTGGGTGGCGTTATGGAAATCGTCATCCTTGCTGTAGTCATCGCCCTGGTCGCGGTCGGCGCGATCAGCGGGCTCGTGGTCAGCAGCCGCAGGAAGAAGCAGCTGCCGCCCTCGGCGCCGTCGAGCACGCCGACCATCACCGCTCCGCCTGCCGAGCCGCACGTCGGCGAGGAGGCGGAGACCCCGCGGGAAGAACCCCGCCGCACGATCGAGGAGGTCGACCTCCCGACCGCGGAGGAGGCGGTCGCCGAGCCCTCCGCCGTCGAGGACCCGGTCGTCGCCGAGCCCGAGGCTCCCGCGATCGAGATCCCCGAACCCACCGCGGGCCGTCTCGTACGGCTGCGCGCCCGCCTGGCCCGCTCCCAGAACACCCTGGGCAAGGGCCTGCTCACCCTGCTGTCCCGCGAGCACCTCGACGAGGAGACGTGGGAGGAGATCGAGGACACCCTCCTGACCGCCGACGTCGGCGTCTCGGCGACGCAGGAGCTGGTCGACCACCTGCGCGAGCGGGTGAAGGTCCTCGGCACCCGCACCCCGGACGAGCTGAGGGGGCTGCTCCGCGAGGAACTGCTCCGGCTCATCGGTACGGACGCGGACCGCGCGGTGCAGACCGAGAGCGGCCTGGACACCCCGGGCGTCGTGATGGTTGTCGGCGTCAACGGCACCGGCAAGACCACGACCACCGGCAAGCTGGCCCGGGTGCTGGTCGCGGACGGGCGCAGCGTCGTCCTGGGCGCGGCGGACACCTTCCGCGCCGCAGCCGCCGACCAGCTGCAGACCTGGGGCGAGCGTGTCGGCGCCCGCACCGTGCGCGGACCCGAGGGAGGCGACCCGGCCTCGATCGCCTACGACGCGGTCAAGGAGGGCATCGCCGAGGGTGCCGACGTCGTCCTCATCGACACGGCGGGCCGACTGCACACCAAGACCGGGCTCATGGACGAGCTCGGCAAGGTCAAGCGCGTGGTCGAGAAGCACGGCCCGCTGGACGAGGTGCTGCTCGTCCTCGACGCCACGACGGGGCAGAACGGCCTGGTCCAGGCCCGGGTGTTCGCCGAGGTCGTCGACATCACCGGCATCGTCCTCACCAAGCTCGACGGCACGGCCAAGGGCGGCATCGTCATCTCCGTCCAGCGTGAGCTCGGTGTGCCGGTCAAGCTGGTCGGCCTCGGCGAGGGGCCGGACGACCTGGCCCCCTTCGAGCCGGAAGCCTTCGTCGACGCCCTGATCGGCGACTAACCCTCCGGCGCTCCCTCCGTCCGGCTTTCCGCCGCGCCGCGTCCTCCGCGGCGCGGCGGACGCGTTTCCCGGGCCGGCCCTCAGCCGCGGCAGCGACGAGCCGGATGCGCCGGGAACAGCGTCCGCGGCGCGCTCGCCGCGGGCGGAACCGCGCGCGGAGGGGCGGGAGGCCCGCTCCCGGCGGTGCTCAGGGGGCCGTGGAGCGGTGGCAGATGTACGCGAGTGTCCCCAGGAGCAGCCGGGCCTGCGGCGGAGTCCCGGACGAGCCGAGGGCCGGCGGCCGGAGCCAGCGGGACGGGCCGAGACCGGCGTGGTCGGAGGGCGGGGCCGTCACGTAGTGGCCCGCGCCCAGGCACCGCAGGTCCAGATCGGCGTCGTCCCAGCCCATCCGGTACAGCAGGTGCGGCAGCTCCGGGGCCGCGCCGGGGGCCACGAAGAACTGGGCGCGGCCCGTCGGCGTCGCCGACACGGGCCCCAGTGGCACACCCATCCGCTCGAGCCGCACCAGGGCGCGGCGCCCGGCCGCCTCCGAGACCTCCAGCACGTCGAACGTGCGGCCCACGGGGAGCAGGATCGAGGCTCCGGGCACCTCGGCCCACGCCTTCGCCACCTCGTCGAGGGTCGCACCGGCCGGGACCTCGGGTGCGAAGTCCAGGGGGTGCGCCCCCGGGGCCGGACAGCCGGCGTCCCCGCAGGAGCAGCGGCCCGCCGCGGCCCGTGCGCCCGGGGCGACGTCCCAGCCCCACAGTCCTGTGCACTCGGCCACGGCCGTGCACTCCGTCGCGCGGCCGCGGCGTCGTGCGCCGGGCCGGATCTCCCGGACCCGGGAGCCGCCGATCGTGAAGCCCATGCCTCCTCCAACGGGTCGAACTCGCCGGTGGTTACGACCAGGAGTCTCGCTGTGACGCTGTGTCGCAGTCGCCCCGGCTCGCCGGTGCGGAGTGTCGTTAGGGGTGGCGCGTCCCGCTCCGCGCGCCCCGCCGCGCAACGCTCCGCCTGCTTCCGGTCGTCGTGTGTCAAGTGAATCGCGCCTGGCCGCAGGCGAGTTCATTCGAAGGGGTGGCGAATGGTGGCGTTTCTGGAATCGCCATGGCGGGACCAGTGATCGTAGGATTACTTTCGGTACACGAACCCTGGGGAGGCGCTGCTTCCGCGGGTATGCCGGAGGCAAGTCGGTTTCCTGTTCGAAGGGGGGCGACCGCCGGACGGAGGGCCGTAACTCACGGCATTCTGCTAGGGGTTCGGACATCGTTCCGCCGGGCAAGGCTTTGCGGCGGGACTTCGTGGCAAGGCATGCAAGGACATCTTGCGGATGGGGGCGTTCCTGTGAGCGGCGGCAGCGCGGACGGCTCGGGCACCGGCAAGCGCCCGAACGAGCAGCTGGGCTCGTGGTTCGTGCGCAGCGGCTGGTCGAAGGGGGAGCTCGCCCGCCAGGTCAACCGGCGGGCGCGGCAGATCGGCGCGCACCACATCAGCACGGACACCTCACGGGTCCGCAGATGGCTCGACGGCGAGCAGCCCCGCGAGCCCATCCCGCGGATCCTCAGCGAACTGTTCTCCGAGCGGTTCGGAACCGTCGTCGCCGTCGAGGACCTGGGCCTGCGCACGGCGCACCAGTCGCCCTCGGTGTCCGGGGTCGACCTCCCCTGGGCCGGCCCGCAGACCGTGGCGCTCCTCAGCGAGTTCTCGCGCAGCGACCTGATGCTGGCCCGCCGGGGGTTCCTCGGGACGTCGCTCGCGCTCTCCGCCGGGCCGGCGCTCATCGAACCGATGCAGCGCTGGCTGGTGCCCACCCCGCCCTCCGACCCCGGACCCGCGGACTCAGCGAGCGTCCGGCGCCCCGCCCGGCTCTCCAAGCCGGAGCTGGACCTCCTCGAGTCCACGACCGCCATGTTCCGCCAGTGGGACGCCCAGTGCGGCGGCGGGCTGCGCCGCAAGGCCGTCGTCGGCCAGCTCCACGAGGTGACGGACCTGCTCCAGGAGCCGCAGCCCGCGGCCACCTCCAGAAGGCTGTTCACCTGCGCCGCCGAACTGGCCGAGCTGGCCGGCTGGATGAGCTACGACGTCGGGCTCCAGCCCACGGCGCAGAAGTACTTCGTGCTCGCCCTGCACGCCGCCAAGGAAGCGGGGGACAAGCCCCTCGGCTCGTACATCCTCTCCTCCATGAGCCGGCAGATGATCCACCTCGGCCGTCCCGAGGACGCGCTGGAGCTCATCCACCTCGCCCAGTACGGCAGCCGTGACTGCGCCACCCCGCGCACGCAGGCGATGCTGTATGCGATGGAGGCCCGCGCCTACGCCAACATGGGCCAGCCCAGCAAGACCAAGCGCGCCGTCCGCATGGCCGAGGACACCTTCGCGGACGCGATGGAGGACCGGGAGCCCGAGCCCGACTGGATCCGCTTCTTCTCCGAGGCCGAGCTCAACGGCGAGAACGCCCACTCGTACCGGGACCTCGCCTACGTCGCCGGCCGCAGCCCCATGTACGCCTCGCTCGCCGAGCCCGTCATGGAGCGCGCCGTCCATCTCTTCGGCGAGGACGCCGAGCACCAGCGCTCGTATGCACTCAACCTCGTCGGCATGGCGACGGTGCACCTGCTGAAGCGGGAGCCCGAGCAGTCCACCCGGCTCGCCGAGCAGGCGCTCCACGTCGCCAGGCGGGTGCGCTCGGAGCGGGTCAACACCCGGCTGCGCAAGACCGTCGACACGGCGGCCAGGGACTTCGGGGACGTGCCCGAGGTCGCCCACCTCACGGACCTCATCACCGCACAGCTGCCCGAGACCGCGGAAGCGGTCTGAGCAGCCCGTCCCAGGACTCCGGCGCGACGGCCGCCCCTACTGCCCGACTCGGCTCCCCACGCCAGGTCAACCGGGCGGCCGTCGCGCCGGTCGCGCTGCCCGCGGAGGGTACGCGCGTGATGTACCCGTGACCCTTCAGTTCATGGGCGCGTAACACGCCCGACCTCTTCGTCACTGCGGCGAAACATCGTGCGGCATCGGCGGAAACCGCGGCGCGCCAACCTCATGCCCCATAACGGGCCGACTCCCCAGGCAGCCGTACCGGATCCAGCCGGACCGGCTGCCGGCAGCCCAGGCTCCCGCCCCGCACAGGCCGCACGACGACGAGGAGACGCCGATGCCCCCAGGCATCACACTTGCCGCAGACGCCCCCGAGCTGTCTGCCGCCAACACCGGTTTCATGCTCATCTGCTCCGCGCTGGTGATGCTCATGACGCCCGGCCTGGCCTTCTTCTACGGAGGCATGGTCCGCGTCAAGAGCACCCTGAACATGCTGATGATGAGCTTCATCAGCCTCGGGATCGTCACCATCCTGTGGGTGCTCTACGGCTTCAGCCTCGCCTTCGGCACCGACTCCGGTTCCCTCATCGGCTGGTCCTCCGACTACGTCGGCCTGAGCGGCATCGGGATCACCCAGCTCTGGGACGGATACACCATCCCGGTGTACGTATTCGCCGTCTTCCAGCTGATGTTCGCGATCATCACGCCCGCTCTGATCAGCGGCGCCCTCGCGGACCGCGTGAAGTTCACCGCCTGGGCCCTGTTCATCACCCTGTGGGCCACCGTCGTGTACTTCCCGGTCGCGCACTGGGTCTGGGGCGCGGGCGGCTGGCTGTTCGAGAT
Organism: Streptomyces wuyuanensis; assembly: GCF_900103455.1. Lineage (GTDB taxonomy): Bacteria > Actinomycetota > Actinomycetes > Streptomycetales > Streptomycetaceae > Streptomyces > Streptomyces wuyuanensis. The sequence continues at coordinate 253,631 of NZ_FNHI01000005.1, forward strand.
GGGCGTCATCGACTTCGCCGGCGGTACGGCGGTCCACATCAACGCCGGTGCCGCCGCCCTCGGCGTCATCCTCGTCATCGGCAAGCGCGTCGGCTTCAAGAAGGACCCGATGCGGCCGCACAGCCTCCCCCTGGTCATGCTGGGCGCCGGTCTGCTGTGGTTCGGCTGGTTCGGCTTCAACGCCGGCTCGTGGCTCGGCAACGACGACGGCGTGGGCGCGGTCATGTTCGTCAACACCCAGGTCGCCACGGCCGCCGCGATGCTCGCCTGGCTCGCCTACGAGAAGATCCGCCACGGCTCCTTCACCACCCTCGGTGCCGCCTCCGGCGCGGTCGCGGGCCTCGTCGCCATCACTCCCTCCGGCGGCTCCTGCTCCCCGCTCGGCGCCATCGGCATCGGCGCCGTGGCCGGTCTGCTCTGCGCCATGGCCGTCGGCCTGAAGTACCGGTTCGGCTACGACGACTCCCTGGACGTCGTCGGCGTCCACCTCGTCGGCGGTGTCGTCGGCTCGCTGCTCGTGGGCTTCTTCGCCACCGGCGGCGTGCAGTCCGACGCCAAGGGCCTCTTCTACGGCGGCGGATTCGACCAGCTCGGCAAGCAGGCCGTCGGTGTCTTCGCGGTCCTGGCCTACTCTCTGATCGTCTCCGCGATCCTCGCCTTCGTCCTCGACAAGACGATCGGCATGAGGGTCAGCGAGGACGACGAGATCTCGGGCATCGACCAGGTCGAGCACGCCGAGACCGCGTACGACTTCAGCGGGGCGGGCGGCGGCGCCGGCTCCCGCAAGACCGCCTCCGCACCCGCCGAGACCGTGGCAGCCGCACCGCAGAACAAGAAGGTGGACGCATGAAGCTCATCACCGCAGTCGTGAAGCCGCACCGGCTGGACGAGATCAAGGAGGCCCTGCAGGCCTTCGGAGTCCAGGGGCTCACGGTCACCGAGGCGAGCGGCTACGGACGGCAGCGCGGCCACACCGAGGTCTACCGGGGTGCCGAGTACACCGTGGACCTCGTCCCCAAGATCCGGATCGAGGTCCTGGCCGAGGACGACGACGCCGAACAGCTCATCGACGTGGTGGTGAAGGCCGCCCGCACCGGCAAGATCGGTGACGGCAAGGTGTGGAGCGTGCCGGTCGACACCGCGGTCCGCGTCCGGACCGGCGAACGCGGCCCGGACGCGCTGTAGACGGGAGTTCTGGGTGACGAGCATCGATCTGACCACGGAAACCGAGGGCTCGGGACCCAGCGGCTATGCGGCGGCCCGGCTGCGCCTTCTCCAGGAGAAGGCGCGGTCCGGGCCGCCGCGCCGTGCCGCGCTGGCCCGGCTCACCGACGACTGGCTCGCGGCGCTGTTCGCCGCCGCCAAGGAGGACACCGGGGTGGGCGGCGCCGCCCTCGTCGCCGTCGGCGGCTACGGGCGCGGCGAGCTCTCGCCGCGCAGCGACCTCGACCTCCTCCTGCTGCACGACGGCAGCGCCGACGCCGACGCGCTCGCCTCCCTCGCCGACCGGCTCTGGTACCCGGTGTGGGATCTCGGGCTGGCGCTCGACCACTCGGTCCGGACCCCGGCCGAGGCACGCCGGACCGCCGGCGAGGACATCAAGGTGCAGCTCGGGCTGCTCGACGCCCGCGCCGTCGCCGGAGACCTCGGGATGGTCGCCGGGCTGCGCACGGCCGTCCTCGCCGACTGGCGCAACCAGGCGCCCAAACGGCTCCCCGAACTCGACGAGCTCTGCCGCGAGCGCGCCGAACGCCAGGGCGAGCTGCAGTTCCTGCTGGAACCCGACCTCAAGGAGGCCCGGGGCGGCCTGCGCGACGCCACCGCCCTGCGCGCCGTCGCCGCGTCCTGGCTCGCGGACGCCCCGCGCGAGGGCCTCGCCGAGGCACGCCGCACCCTCCTCGACACCCGCGACGCCCTCCATCTGACCACCGGACGGGCCACCGACCGCCTCGCCCTCCAGGAACAGGACCAGGTGGCCGGGGCCCTCGGCCTGCTGGACGCCGACGCGCTGCTGCGCCAGGTGTACGAGGCCGCCCGGACCGTCTCGTACGCCGCCGACGTCACCTGGCGCGAGGTGAACCGGGTGCTCAAGGCCCGGTCGGCGCGCCCCCGGCTGCGGAACATCTGGGGCGGCCGCCGCCCCGAGCCCGAGCGCACCCCTCTGGCCGAGGGCGTCGTCGAGATGGACGGCGAGGCCGTCATCGCCCGCACCGCCAGGCCGGAGCGCGACCCGGTGCTGCCCCTGCGCGCCGCGGCGGCAGCGGCCCAGTCCGGAGTGCCGCTCTCCCTTCACGCCGTACGCCACCTGGCCGCCGCCACCAAGCCGCTCCCCGTGCCCTGGCCGGCCGAGGCGCGGGAGGAACTCGTCACCCTGCTCGGCGCGGGCGAACCGACCGTTGCCGTGTGGGAGGCGCTGGAGGCCGAGGGCCTGATCACCCGGCTGCTCCCCGACTGGGAGCGGGTCCGCTGCCGGCCCCAGCGCAACCCCGTGCACACCTGGACCGTCGACCGCCATCTCGTCGAGGCCGCGGTCCGCGCCTCCGCACTCACCCGCCGCGTCGGCCGCCCCGACCTGCTCCTCGTCGCGGCCCTGCTCCACGACATCGGCAAGGGCTGGCCCGGCGACCACTCCGTGGCCGGCGAGACCATCGCGCGCGACGTCGCCACCCGCATCGGCTTCGACAAGCAGGACGTGGGCGTGATCGCCACCCTCGTACGCCACCATCTGCTGCTCATCGAGACCGCCACCCGCCGCGACCTGGAGGACCCCGCGACCGTGCGGGCGGTCGCGGACGTCGTCGGCACGCCCGGCACGCTGGAACTGCTGCACGCCCTCACCGAGGCCGACGCCCTCGCGACCGGGCCGGCGGCCTGGTCCGCCTGGCGGGGCTCGCTCGTCGCCGACCTGGTCAAGCGGGTCGCGGGCGTCCTCGCGGGGGAGAGCCCCGGGGAACCGGAGCCGGTCGCACCGAGCGCCGAGCAGGAGCGGCTCGCCGTCGAGGCGCTGCGCACCGGCGGGCCGGTCCTGGCCCTGCACGCCGCGCAGGCCGAGACCTCGCAGCCGGACGGCGAACCCGAGCCCGTCGGTGTGGAGCTCCTCATCGCCGTGCCCGACCAGCCCGCCGTGCTGCCCGCCGTCGCCGGCGTGCTCGCCCTGCACCGGCTCACCGTCCGGGCCGCCGACCTGCGCGCCGTGGAGCTTCCGCAGGAGGTGGGCCCGGGCACCGTCCTCGTACTGAACTGGCGGGTCGCCGCCGCCTACGGCTCGCTCCCGCAGGCCGCCCGGCTGCGCTCCGATCTCGTGCGGGCGCTCGACGGGTCCCTGGACGTGGCCGCCCGGCTCGCCGAGCGCGATGCCGCCCATCCGCGAAGGCGCGGGGTCAAGGCACCGCCGCCGAGGGTCACCGTCGCCCCGGCGGCCTCCCGGCTGGCCACGGTCATCGAGGTCCGGGCCCAGGACGCCCCGGGGCTGCTGCACCGGATCGGCCACGCCCTGGAGTCCGCGGAGGTCAGCGTGCGCAGCGCACGGGTGTCGACGCTCGGCGCGAACGCCGTGGACGCGTTCTACGTCACAGGACCCGAGGGAGCCCCGCTGCCGCCCGAGGAGGCCGTGGACGTCGCCCGGGCGCTGGAGGCCGCGCTGCGCACCGCGTGACCGCCCGGACCCGGGGACTCCGTCCGGCCGCGTGCCCAGGGGGCAGACCCCATCCCACGCGGCCGGATACCCTTGGGTGACATCTGTCCGCCCGCCCCCGAGACCTGAGGATCCGCGACCACCGTGTTCGACACCCTCTCCGACCGCCTTGCAGCGACATTCAAGAACCTCCGGGGCAAGGGCCGCCTGTCCGAGGCCGACATCGACGCCACGGCACGTGAGATCCGCATCGCGCTGCTCGAGGCCGATGTGGCGCTGCCCGTCGTGCGCGCCTTCATCAAGCAGGTCAAGGAGCGCGCGCTCGGCGCCGAGGTGTCCCAGGCGCTGAACCCCGCCCAGCAGGTCATCAAGATCGTCAACGAGGAGCTCATCGGCATCCTCGGCGGCGAGACCCGCCGGCTGCGCTTCGCCAAGCAGCCGCCCACCGTGATCATGCTCGCGGGTCTCCAGGGTGCCGGTAAGACCACCCTGGCCGGCAAGCTCGGTCTCTGGCTCAAGACCCAGGGCCACTCCCCGCTGCTCGTCGCCTGTGACCTGCAGCGCCCCAACGCCGTGAACCAGCTGGCCGTCGTCGCCGAGCGCGCCGGCGTGGGCGTCTTCGCGCCCCAGCCCGGAAACGGTGTGGGCGACCCCGTCCAGGTCGCCAAGGAGTCGATCGAGTACGCGAAGTCGAAGGTCCACGACATCGTCATCGTCGACACCGCGGGCCGGCTCGGCATCGACCGGGAGATGATGCAGCAGGCCGCGGACATCCGTGACGCGGTCAGCCCCGACGAGGTCCTCTTCGTCGTCGACGCGATGATCGGTCAGGACGCGGTCAACACCGCCGAGGCCTTCCGCGACGGCGTCGGCTTCGACGGTGTGGTGCTGTCCAAGCTGGACGGCGACGCCCGCGGCGGTGCCGCGCTCTCCATCGCGCACGTCACCGGCAAGCAGATCATGTTCGCCTCGAACGGCGAGAAGCTGGACGAGTTCGACGCGTTCCACCCGGACCGCATGGCGTCCCGCATCCTCGGCATGGGCGACATGCTGTCGCTGATCGAGAAGGCCGAGCAGACCTTCAGCCAGGCCGAGGCCGAGAAGATGGCGGCCAAGCTGGCGAAGGGCCCCAAGGAGTTCACGCTCGACGACTTCCTGGCCCAGATGGAGCAGGTCAGGAAGATGGGCTCCATCTCCAAGCTGCTCGGGATGCTGCCGGGCATGGGCCAGATCAAGGACCAGATCAACAACATCGACGAGCGCGACGTCGACCGCACGGCGGCGATCATCAAGTCGATGACGCCCGGCGAGCGCACCGACCCGACGATCATCAACGGCTCGCGTCGGGCCCGTATCGCCCGCGGTTCCGGGGTCGACGTCAGCGCGGTGAAGAACCTGGTCGAGCGGTTCTTCGAGGCCCGCAAGATGATGTCGCGCATGGCGCAGGGCGGCGGCATGCCGGGGATGCCGGGCATCCCCGGCATGGGCGGTGGCCCCGGCCGTCAGAAGAAGAAGCAGAAGCAGGCCAAGGGCAAGCAGCGCTCCGGCAACCCGATGAAGCGCAAGGCCGAGGAGCAGGCCGCCCAGGCCCGCCGCGAGCAGGCCGGCCAGGGGAGCCCGTTCGGGCTGCCGGCCGGCGGCCAGGGCGCCCAGGACTTCGAGCTCCCGGACGAGTTCAAGAAGTTCATGGGCTGACGAGTCGGCCCCGAGCACGGCCGAGGGCCCCGCGATCGCCCCCGATCGCGGGGCCCTCGCCCGTGCCGGACCTCCGGCGGCCGGGGCCGCTCACATCGCCGCAGCCGTGCTCCCGGGTGGCAGCGCGGCCCGTTCTGTGCGGTCATGGGCAGAGATCTGGGAGCAGCCGAGGGACCGGAGGGCAGGCAGTGGCCAATCCCGTACCCCCGCGCGATCGCACCGACCAGCCCTGGCGATCGGAGGGGGCACCGCCACCCACGCCGCCGCGCAAGAAGCCGCCCGGCGGCTGGATCGGGCTCGTCGCGACCGCCGTGGTCCTCTTCCTCGTCGCCTACGGGATCCTGTCGTACTTCACCAAGGGCGACGAGCCGACGATCTCGTACACCGAGTTCAGCAGGCAGGTCGAGGCCGGCAACGTCACCAAGATCTACGCCAAGGGCGACACGATCGAGGGCGAGCTGAGGACGGGGCAGCCGATCCCCGGCGGCGGGGGCGACTACACCACCTTCCGGACCCAGCGGCCGGAGTTCGCGGAGGACAACCTCTGGCAGCAGCTGAGCCAGAAGGGCGTGACCGTCACGGCCGAACCGGTCGTCGTCCAGCGCAGCCTGCTGACCAATCTGCTGCTCTCCCTCGCGCCGATCGTGATCCTCGTGCTGCTCTGGGTGGCCCTCGCGAGACGCCTGGGGCCACGCCTGGGCGGCCCTCTGGGCCGCAAGGCGCCGCCCCGCCCCGTGGAGCTGGAACCCCACAGACGCACCACCTTCGCCGACGTGGCGGGGATCGACGAGGTCCAGGGCGAGCTCGACGACGTCGTCGACTTCCTGAAGAACCCCCAGGTCTACCGGGCCATGGGCGCGCGGATGCCCGGCGGCGTGCTGCTCGCCGGTCCGCCCGGCACGGGCAAGACGCTGCTCGCACGGGCCGTGGCGGGCGAGGCGGGAGTGCCGTTCTTCTCGGCGTCCGCGTCGGAGTTCATCGAGATGATCGTGGGCGTCGGGGCATCCCGCGTCCGCGAACTCTTCGCCGAGGCCCGCAAGGTCGCCCCGGCCATCGTCTTCATCGACGAGATCGACACCATCGGACGGGTGCGCGGCGGCGGCGCGAGCATCGGGGGCCATGACGAGCGCGAGCAGACCCTCAACCAGATCCTGACCGAGATGGACGGCTTCAGCGGCTCGGAGGGCGTCGTCGTCATCGCCGCCACCAACCGCGCCGACGTCCTCGACCCGGCTCTCACGCGGCCCGGCCGCTTCGACCGGATCGTGCACGTCAGCCCGCCCGACCGGGCGGGCCGGGAGGCGATCCTCAGGATCCACACCCGGGACATCCCGCTGGCACCGAGCGTCGACCTGGTGCAGGTGGCCCGTACGACACCGGGCATGACCGGCGCCGAACTCGCCAACCTCGCCAACGAGGCCGCGCTGCTCGCGGTCAAGCGGCGGCAGGACCAGGTGACCCAGCGGGACCTCTCCGACGCGCTGGAGAAGGTCCAGCTCGGCGCGGAGCGCGCGCTCGTGATGCCCGAGGGCGAGCGCCGCAGGACCGCGTACCACGAGAGCGGCCACGCCCTGCTCGGCATGCTCCAGCCGGGCGCCGACCCCGTCCGCAAGGTCACGATCGTCCCGCGCGGCCGGGCGCTCGGCGTCACCCTCTCCACTCCCGACGCCGACAAATACGCGTACACCGAGGAGTACCTGCGCGGAAGGATCATCGGCGCGCTCGGCGGCATGGCGGCGGAGCACGTGGTCTTCGGCATCATCACCACCGGCTCGGAGAACGACCTGGAGCAGGTCACCCGGCTGGTGCGGGGCATGGTCGGACGCTGGGGCATGAGCGAGCGCGTCGGCCGCTTCACCGCGGTGTCGGGCGACGGACAGGAGCCGTACGGACTCAGCGCCGCTCCGGCGACGCTGGACGCGGTGGACCACGAGATGCGCCGTATCGCCGAGGAGTGCTACGAGAGCGCCTGCCGGCAGCTCCGCGAGAACCGCGACCGGCTGGACGCGCTGGCGGAGGCACTGCTCGCCAGCGAGACGCTGGACGAGGAGGAGGCCTACCGCGCCGCCGGCGTCCCCCGGCTCAAGAAGGAGACGAACGGCCACTGAGCCGGGAGCGCGGGGCCAATGGGCCGGGCAGCGGGCGGTTCGAGAAGGAGACGAACAGCCACTGAGCCGGGAGCGCGGGCCCCTGGCGCGGGTGCGCCCGGTGCCCGCGACGGGGCTCCGGGCGCTTCACTCACGATGCCTGAGGTCAGGGGATACGGGCTATCAGATACCGGAAGACGTTCGGCATCCACACCGTCCCGTCCGCCCGCAGATGCGGATGGAGCGCCTCCTTGACCTCCTTCTCCACCTGCGCCGGGTCCGTCGCCCGTACCGCCGCGTCGAACAGGCCGGTCGACAGCAGGCCGCGCACGGCACTGTCCAGGTCCGCGTACCCGAAGGGGCACGACACCCGGCCCGAACCGTCGGGCCGTATCCCCGCCCTGGTCGCCACGTCCTCCAGGTCGTCCCGGAGCGTCTGCCGCCAGCCTCCGTCCGAGCGCAGCCGCTCGGTGAGCCTGCTCGCCACCCGCAGCACCGCCGAGGTGGCACACCGCTCGGGCGGGCCCCAGCCCGCCAGCACCACGGGGCTGCCGCGCTCGGCGAGCGGAACCACGGCCTCCAGCGCGGGCACCAATCCGTCGGAGTCGCCGGCCGTACAACCGATTGGCTGAAAGACCGTGATCATGTTGAACCGGGGGCGCCGGGGATCGGCGGCCTCCGCCGGCCCTCCCTCGACCAGGCGTGCCCCGGGTGCGTCCCCGGAACCGGCGCGCTCCGGCTCTGGTGCGAGTCGCTCGCGCGCCAGCGCCATCCTCGACGGGTCCGTGTCGACGCCGGTGACGCTCGCGCCGCGGGCCGAGGCCATCAGCAGGGCGAGGCCCGAGCCGCAGCCGAGGCCCAGCACACGAGTGCCCGCGCCGACCTCCAGATGCTCGTACACCGCCTCGTAGAGCGGCACCAGCATCCGTTCCTGGATCTCGGCCCAGTCGCGGGCGCGCCTCCCGGCATCGGCCGGGGGCGCTGAGGACGTACGAGGGTGGTGCGGGACGAGCGTAGGTGTCATCGAAAAGCGCCCCAATCCGCCAAGAGGTCAGCCTTGCCCAGATGGACAGCCCCCGTGTCGTATCGCTCGCGCCCCCCGTATGCCAGGGAACTGCGCTTCGCTCGGTACGTCCAGAGGTCGCACCGCAATGCCTCGGATGCCCCGGTCGTGCGCCCCCGCGCCCGGAACCGTTCCGCATCCAGATTGCAGCCCGCTCACGATTCCCGCCATGGCAAAGCCGCCCGTCGTCACACCGGAGGCGGAGGACTTCCCCCGCTGGTACCGGGGCGGGACGAGACCGGCCGACCGGTCGGTGCCGGTGCGGCGCCTCGTGGCCGAGGACGGGTCGGTGCCCGGGTCCGAGGACGCTCCCGGTACGCTCGCGATCGTCGCCCGCGCCCGCTGAAGGGCACCGTTCCCTGAGCCCGTCGGGTGCGGCGCGCAGCGCGCGGAGCCGCGCCGGGCGCCCTTCGGAGCGGTCACGCCTCGCCGAGCGCCCCCCGCTCCGGCGCGCGGCCCCGGCGTGCGGTCCGAGACCGCGCATCGGCTCGCCCGGCGTCGGCATTGCTGCCTAGACGCGTGGCTACGTACCGGCTTGTTGTGAGCTGCGAGGCTTCTCCGCAGATCAGCGCACCCGCCCTCGTCAGGACGCATCAATGGCAACTGACGGGTACGTGCAAATTATTTGGGATGCCCCGGAATGGAACCCGAGGGGTGTCCGGCTCGTTGTCACGACGTGAGCACGACACCACCTGTTCTCGCCGCAGAGCTGGCACAGGCGTGGGCCGACATTCAGCGGCACCACCCCGAGCTGCCCGATCTTGCCGCGCCAGAGTCACTGATCGGAGAGTCCTCGTCGGCCTGCGGGCACGAACTCTCCTTCGAGCGACTGCTCCACGAGGCAGTCCACGGTATTGCCGCCGCCCGGGGAGTCCGCGACACCTCGCGCGCCGGCCGGTACCACAACCGCCGGTTCCTGGCGATCGCCGAGGAGATGGGCCTGGACCACCCGGAGGAGCCGCACCCCAGCAGCGGCTTCTCCCTGGTCACGCTCACCCCCGAGGCGAAGCGGCGGTACCGGCCGACCATCGAGCGGCTCCAGCGCGCCCTCGCCGCGCACACGGTCGCCACGGCATCCGACACCAAGCGGACCTTCCGCGGCCCGGCGGCCCGCCACGGCTCGTCCGGGGGCGGCGTCCGGGTCAAGGCGGTCTGCGACTGCGGGAGAAACGTCCGGGTCGTCCCCTCGGTCCTCGCCCAGGCACCGATCGTCTGCGGCGGCTGCGGGAAACCGTTCCGCATCCCGGAACCGGTGGCCGCGGCGAGCTGACCGGGCCGTCGCCCGCGACAGCACCGCGGAGTGACCGACCGGTCCGGCCCGGGGCCCGACGGCCTCGGGTCAGCCGGCCGGGATCCGTGTGGCACAATGTCTAGCTGTACTCGACAGTCGCACAGGACCCCTCTCTCCTCCGGCTGACGCGTCCATCGGGCGATCGGGTACCGCAACCCCACGCGGCATCTCGTTGTGCCCAACCACGTCAAAACCAGGAGATTCCACTCCCGTGGCAGTCAAGATCAAGCTGAAGCGTCTGGGCAAGATCCGTTCGCCTCACTACCGCATCGTCGTCGCCGACTCCCGTACCCGCCGTGACGGCCGGGCCATCGAGGAGATCGGTCTGTACCACCCGACGTACAACCCGTCGCGCATCGAGGTCGACTCGGAGCGCGCCCAGTACTGGCTGTCCGTCGGCGCCCAGCCGACCGAGCCGGTCCTCGCGATCCTGAAGCTCACCGGCGACTGGCAGAAGCACAAGGGCCTGCCCGCCCCGGAGAAGCCGCTCCTCGCCCCGGCGACGAAGGAAGAGAAGCGCCGCTCCTTCGACGAGTTCGCCAAGGCTCTCGAGGGCGAAGAGGGCAAGGGTGAGGCCATCACCCAGAAGTCGAAGAAAACCGAGAAGAAGGCGGACGAGGCTGAGGCTCCCGCCGAGTCCACCGAGGCCTGAGCATGCTCGAGGAGGCTCTCGAGCACCTCGTGAAGGGCATCGTCGACAACCCCGAGGACGTGCAGGTCGCCTCGCGCAATCTGCGTCGCGGCCGGGTGCTCGAGGTCCGGGTGCACCCCGACGATCTCGGTAAGGTGATCGGCCGCAACGGCCGCACCGCGCGCGCCCTGCGCACTGTCGTGGGCGCCATCGGCGGTCGTGGTATCCGTGTCGACCTCGTCGACGTGGACCAGGTCCGCTGAACAGTTGATCACCGGCGCGGGCCGGGGAGGGCTTACCGGCCCGCCCCGGCCCGTCGTCGTACGACAGGAGCTTTGAGCGTGCAGTTGGTAGTCGCACGGATCGGCCGCGCCCACGGCATCAAGGGCGAGGTCACCGTCGAGGTACGTACCGACGAGCCGGAACTTCGGCTCGCCCCCGGAGCCGTACTGGCCACCGAGCCGGCCTCCACGGGCCCGCTGACCATCGAGACCGGCCGGGTGCACAGCGGACGTCTGCTGCTGCGCTTCGAGGGCGTCCGGGACCGCAACGGCGCCGAGGCCCTGCGCAACACCCTGCTGATCGCCGAGGTCGATCCGGAGGAGCGGCCGGAAGAGCCCGACGAGTACTACGACCACCAGCTCATGGACCTGGACGTGGTGCTCGCGGACGGCACGGAGATCGGGCGGATCACGGAGATCTCCCATCTGCCGTCGCAGGACCTCTTCATCGTCGAGCGGCCCGACGGCAGCGAGGTCATGATCCCGTTCGTCGAGGAGATCGTCACCGAGATCGACCTGGACGAGCAGAAGGCCGTCATCGACCCGCCCCCCGGTCTCGTCGACGACCGCGCGGAGGTCGCGTCGCAGCGGGACGCGGACGCCGAGGACGGGAACTGATGCGGCTCGACGTCGTCACGATCTTCCCCGAGTACCTGGAGCCGCTGAACGTCTCGCTGGTCGGCAAGGCCCGGGCCCGCGGGCAGCTCGGCGTCCACGTCCACGACCTGCGGGAGTGGACGTACGACCGGCACAGCACGGTCGACGACACCCCGTACGGCGGCGGCCCCGGCATGGTGATGAAGACCGAGCCGTGGGGCGAAGCGCTCGACGAGATCCTCGCCTCCGGCTACGAGGCGGGCGCCCACGCGCCGGCGCTGGTCGTGCCGACCCCCAGCGGCCGCCCGTTCACCCAGGAACTCGCCGTCGAGCTCTCCGAGCGGCCCTGGCTGATCTTCACCCCGGCCCGGTACGAGGGCATCGACCGCCGTGTCATCGACGAGTACGCGGCCCGCATGCCGGTCCACGAGGTCTCGATCGGCGACTACGTGCTGGCCGGCGGAGAAGCGGCCGTCCTCGTCATGACGGAGGCCGTCGCACGGCTGCTGCCCGGCGTCCTCGGCAACGCCGAGTCGCACCGCGACGACTCCTTCGCCCCCGGTGCCATGGCCAACCTCCTGGAGGGGCCCGTCTACACCAAGCCGCCGCTCTGGCGCGGCCGCGGCGTCCCGGACGTGCTGCTCAGCGGGCACCACGGCAAGATCGCCCGCTGGCGGCGGGACGAGGCGTTCCGCCGGACGGCCCTGCACCGGCCGGACCTCATCGAGCGCTGCGACCCGTCCGCGTTCGACAAGAAGGACCGGGAGATCCTCTCCATTCTGGGCTGGGCCCCCTCGCCCGACGGCCGATTTTGGCGCAGGCCGGAGGCCGTGGAAGAATAGGCCGCTGCCGTACGTCCGGCGTGCGCCCCTGCCACAGGGGGACACGACGCCCGCCTCGACGCCGCGGCTCCTCGATCATCTCTCCGAATACCGTCGATGACCTGTGGCATCGGCGAAGAAAGCAGACGAACATGTCGCACGTGCTCGACGCCGTCAACGCCGCCTCGCTGCGGACCGACCTCCCCGCCTTCCGCCCCGGTGACACCGTGAACGTCCACGTTCGCGTCATCGAGGGCAACCGCTCCCGTATCCAGCAGTTCAAGGGTGTCGTCATCCGCCGCCAGGGTTCGGGCGTCAGCGAGACCTTCACGGTCCGCAAGGTCTCCTTCTCCGTCGGCGTCGAGCGCACCTTCCCGGTGCACAGCCCGATCTTCGAGAAGATCGAGCTCGTCACCCGCGGTGACGTCCGCCGCGCCAAGCTCTACTACCTGCGTGAGCTGCGCGGCAAGGCCGCGAAGATCAAGGAGAAGCGCGACAACTGAGCCACGGCTCACACCCGCGCACTGCAGAGGCCTCATACGGTTCTTATGGCGGCCGGATAGCATCTGGCCCCGATGGACACCGAAGCACTGCACACGGAGCGCGACCGCTCCTCCGCCCCCGAGACCGATGGGTCCGGCACCGGAGAGCGGTCGCGCTCCGTGCGTGTTCCCCGGCGGATGTCCTGGCGGCGAGCCGGTGTGCTGGGCGGCGTCTGCGCCGTCTTCCTGCTGCTCCTCAGCCAGTTCGTGATGCAGCCGTTCCAGATCCCCAGCACCTCCATGCAGCCCGCCCTCGAGGTCGGCGACCGCGTGCTGGTGAACAAGCTGGCGTACCGTTTCGGGTCCGAGCCGCGGCGCGGGGACGTGGTCGTGTTCGACGGCACCGGATCCTTCGTACCGGAGGACGTGGTGGAGAACCCGGTCAGCGCCGCCGCCCGGGAAGGGCTGGCCGCTCTCGGGCTCGCGGAACCGTCCGACACCGATTTCGTCAAACGTGTGGTGGGCGTGGGCGGCGACCGCGTGGTCTGCTGCGACAAGAGGGGAAGACTCCAGGTGAACGGCGTACCGGTCGACGAGAGCTATCTGTACGCCGGTGACGCCCCGTCCCACGTGCCCTTCGACATCGTCGTCCCGCAGGGCACCCTGTGGGTCATGGGCGACCACCGCAGCAAGTCGCGTGATTCCCGCGACCACTTGGGCGAGCCCGGCGGGGGCACCGTGCCCCTCGACCGGGTGATCGGACGCGCGGACTGGATCGGCTGGCCGTTGGACCGCTGGTCCACGCTGCCGGCGACCGGCGCGTTCGACCGCGTGACCGCGCCGGACGGTGCCCATGGGTAGCCGCGGACGGCGGGCGAGCCACCGGGCCGATACCAGGCTGCCCACCGGCACCCGGCCCACCGACGGCGGCCGGACCCTTCCCGGGCGCGCCGAGCGTCGCAGGCTCGCGAAGAAGGTGAAGAGACGGCGCCAGCGCTCCGCCGTCAAGGAGATCCCCCTCCTCGTCACGGTGGCGCTGATGATCGCCCTCGTCCTCAAGACCTTCCTCGTGCAGGCGTTCGTCATCCCCTCCGGCTCGATGGAGCAGACGATCCAGATCGACGACCGGGTGCTGGTCGACAAGCTGACACCGTGGTTCGGCTCCAAGCCCGAGCGGGGCGACGTCGTCGTCTTCAAGGACCCCGGTGGCTGGCTCCAGGAGGAGCAGACGCCGCGCAAGGACGACCCGGTGGTCGTCAAGCAGGTCAAGGACGTGCTGAGCTTCATCGGTCTGCTGCCGTCCGACGACGAGCAGGACCTCATCAAGCGGGTCGTCGCCGTCGGCGGCGACACGGTCAAGTGCTGCGACCGGAACGGCAAGGTCACGGTCAACGACGTCCCGCTGAACGAGCCCTATCTGCACCCCGGCAACGCCCCCTCGAAACTGAGGTTCGACGTACAGGTCCCCGAGGGCCGCTACTTCGTGATGGGCGACCACCGCTCGAACTCGGCGGACTCCCGCTTCCATCTCGACGAGGAGTACAGCGGAACCGTCTCGGAGGAGGAGGTCGTCGGACGCGCCGTGGTCATCGCCTGGCCGTTCGACCACTGGAGCAAACTGGAGGAGAGGGGAACGTACGCCTCGGTCCCCGATGCGCGCGCCGGGACGGCCACCGCATCCGGACCGTCGCATAGTGTGTCCTCCCAGGATCACAAAGGACTGGTCCTGCTCCCGAGCCCTGCGGAACTCCCGCTCGTTATGGGAGTAGTGGGCCTGCGCCGTCTCGGGCGCCGGCCGTCGCACGGAGTGAGGAGTGGATGTGGGGGATTTGGCGGTAGGCGCACGATCCGGACACGACGAGCCCGAGGAGCGGCCCGAGCGGTACGTGAAGCCCTCCCCCGGTTCCAGTGGCTCCGGCGGCCTTCCCCCCCAGGGCGACGGCGGTTCGGGAGACGGTGACCCGGCGGACGGCGACGGTTCGTCCGGTCACGGGGGGAGCAAGCAGCGCTCCTTCTGGAAGGAACTGCCGCTGCTGGTCGGTATCGCGCTGGTCCTGGCGCTGCTGATCAAGACGTTCCTGGTACAGGCGTTCTCGATTCCGTCGGACTCGATGATGAACACGCTGCAGCGGGGCGACCGGGTGCTCGTCGACAAGCTGACGCCGTGGTTCGGCTCCGAGCCCGAGCGCGGCGAGGTCGTGGTCTTCCACGACCCGGGCGGCTGGCTGGACGACACCCACTCTCCCGAGCCCAACGCGGTGCAGCAGTTCCTGAGCTTCATCGGCCTGATGCCGTCGTCGGAGGAGAAGGACCTGATCAAGCGCGTCATCGCGGTCGGCGGTGACACCGTCTCCTGCAAGAAGGGAGGCAAGGTCATGGTCAACGGCAAGGCCTTGGACGAGACGTCTTACATCCGCCCGGGCAGTACGCCCTGCGACGACAAGCCGTTCGGTCCGATCCGGGTGCCCGAGGGCCGGATCTGGGTGATGGGTGACAACCGGGACAACTCCCTGGACTCCCGCTACCACCAGGAGCTGCCCTACAACGGCACGGTCAGCAACGAGGACGTCGTCGGGCGTGCCGTGGTGGTGGCCTGGCCGTTCAACCGCTGGTCCACGCTGCCCGTTCCGGACACCTTCGACCAGCCCGGACTGAACTCCGCGGCCCTGATCGGCGGAACCGTCGCGCCGGGCGCACTGGCCGTGGCCGGCGCGTTGCCGATCGTGCTCGTCCGCCGGAGGAGGCTGACCCGCGGGCGAACCGACGGGTAGGGTGCCGCTCGGATCAGCGATCGACGGTCCTGAAGACAGGGAGCGCTGCGATGAGCGGAACAGGACGTACAGGCAGCGGCCACGGCCGCCTCGGCAGTGTGCTGTCGGGGCTCGCCGTGGCCGTCGGCTGTGTGCTCTTCCTCGGCGGCTTCGTCTGGGGGGCCCTGCTCTACCAGCCATACACGGTGCCGACGGACTCGATGTCCCCGACCGTGGAGCCGGGGGACCGGGTACTGGCGCAGCGGATCGACGGCTCCGAGGTCCGGCGCGGGGACGTCGTCGTCTTCACCGACAAGGTGTGGGCCGACGCCCCGATGGTGAAGCGCGTGGTCGGGATCGGCGGGGACAAGGTCGTCTGCTGCGACACCGAAGGCCGGATGACCGTCAACGGCGAGGCCGTCGAGGAACCGTATCTGCGCGGTGAGGAGCCCGCTTCCCCCATGGGCTTCACCGTGTCCGTGCCCGAGGGGAAGCTCTTCCTCCTCGGCGACGAGCGCAGGACCTCCGTCGACTCCCGCTCGCACCTTCAGGAGGCCGGCCAGGGCACCGTGCCGAGGGGGGCCGTGAGCGCCCGGCTGGACGCCGTCGCCTGGCCTCTGGGCGGGTTCCTGGAACGGCCGCGGAGCTTCGCCGCCCTGCCGGGCGGGATCTCGGAGCCGGGGCCCATCCGGCCGGTGCTCGCGTCGGTGGCGCTCGGCGCCGCGCTGATCCTGGGCGGTGCCGCGTACGGGCCGCTCGCGAAGCTCGCGGGCCGGCGGAAGCAGCCCGCCGCGCGGAGCAGTGCCACCGCGGATGTCTGAGGATCCGGCGGACGGTCCGGCACCGGAGAGGGCCGCGGAGCGGCCCGGGGGTGCGCTGCGCCGCGTCTCCCGGGTGATCCTGTTGGATCCCGACGACCGCGTCCTGCTCCTGCACGGCTTCGAGCCGGACGATCCCGACGACGACTGGTGGTTCACACCCGGGGGCGGGGTCGAGGGCGCGGAGTCCCGCGAGGAGGCCGCACTGCGCGAGCTGGCCGAGGAGACGGGAATCACAGACGTCGAGCTGGGGCCGGTGATCTGGCAGCGGGAGTGCTCTTTCCCGTTCGACGGGCGGCGCTGGGACCAGGACGAGTGGTACTACCTGGCACGTACCCGGCAGACGGCGACCAGCCTGGCCGGCCTGACCCGGCTGGAGCGGCGCAGTGTCGCGGGGCTGAGGTGGTGGACCTCCGCCGAACTGTCGGCGGCGCGTGAGACGGTGTATCCGACCAGGCTCGCCGAGCTGCTTCGCACGCTGCTCGACGAGGGGCCTCCGAATGCGCCTGTGGTCCTGGCCCGGGAAATCGCCTAGGGACGCAGGGGGCTGGCGCACAATAGGGGGACGCACGGCTGAAGGGGAACATGCCATGAGCGCCGAGGACCTCGAGAAGTACGAGACCGAGATGGAGCTGAAGCTCTACCGGGAGTACCGCGACGTCGTCGGTCTGTTCAAATACGTGATCGAGACCGAGCGTCGTTTCTACCTCACCAACGACTACGAGATGCAGGTGCACTCGGTGCAGGGTGAGGTCTTCTTCGAGGTCTCCATGGCGGATGCCTGGGTGTGGGACATGTACCGGCCGGCCAGGTTCGTCAAGCAGGTCCGGGTCCTCACGTTCAAGGACGTGAACATCGAGGAGCTGAACAAGAGCGATCTGGAGCTCCCCCAGAGCTGACCCTCACCCGAACGGGTGGCCCGCTTTTCCACAGCGAGGCGGTTGTCCACCAAGATCCACTCGCCGGTGCCGAAGGCGGCAGAGTCGGTGCCGGAGGTGGTGCCGAGATGAACACGACGGGGGCACTGGGGCGGTACGGCGAGGAGCTGGCGGCCAGGCGGCTCGCCGCGGCCGGGATGGACCTGCTCGCCCGGAACTGGCGATGCGGACGCGCCGGCGAGATCGACATCGTGGCCCGGGACGGGGACGCGATCGTCGTCTGCGAGGTCAAGACCCGCAGGGGCGGCCCGGACGGGCGGACGCCCTTCGAGCATCCGATGGCCGCGATCACACCCGCCAAGGCGGACCGGCTCAGACACCTGGCCGCCTGCTGGCTGGAGCGGCACGGCGGACCACCGCCCCCGGGCGGGGTCCGGATCGATCTCGTCGGGGTGGTCGTGCCCCGGCGGGGCGCGCCCCGGGTCGAGCACGTGACGGGGGTGGCCTGATGGGGTTCGCGCGCACGTGCTCGGTGGCACTGGTGGGCGTCGAGGGCGTGGTCGTGGAGGTCCAGGCGGACCTGGAACCGGGGGTCGCGGCCTTCGCACTGGTCGGGCTGCCGGACAAGAGCCTCGTGGAGAGCCGTGACCGGGTCCGGGCGGCCGTCGTCAACTCCGGCGCCGAGTGGCCGCAGAAGAAGCTCACGGTCGGGCTCAGTCCGGCCTCCGTGCCCAAGAGCGGCAGCGGGTTCGACCTCGCCGTCGCCTGTGCGGTCCTGGGCGCGGCGGAGCGCATCGATCCCAGGGCGATCGCGGACCTCGTGATCCTCGGCGAGCTGGGTCTCGACGGCAGGGTGCGGCCCGTACGGGGAGTCCTGCCCGCGGTCCTCGCCGCGGCTGAGGCGGGCTACCGGCAGGTCGTGGTGCCCGAGCGGACCGCGGGAGAGGCATCCCTCGTGCCCGGCGTCTCGGTCCTCGGGGTGCGCAGTCTCCGTCAGCTGATCGCCGTGCTGGGCGACGAGCCGGTGCCGCAGGAGGAACCCGACGGCGACGGCCGGCCCGACGCCATGCTCGCCGGGCTGACGGTGCCCGGCGCCGGGGTGGGCACGGGGATCGCCGCCGGCACGGGCCTGGACGAGGGCGCCCTCCCCGACCTGGCGGACGTGGCCGGGCAGCACGGTGCGCGCACCGCCGTCGAGGTGGCCGCGGCCGGGGGCCACCACCTGCTGCTCCAGGGGCCTCCGGGCGCGGGCAAGACGATGCTGGCGGAGCGGCTCCCGTCCGTGCTTCCGCCGCTCACCCGCAAGGAGTCCCTCGAGGTCACCGCCGTCCATTCGGTCGCCGGCGTCCTGCCGCCCGGTGAGCCGCTGGTGCGCACACCGCCCTACTGCGCCCCGCACCACTCGGCGACGATGCAGTCCCTCGTGGGAGGCGGACAGGGCATGCCGAGACCCGGAGCCGTCTCCCTGGCGCACAGGGGTGTCCTGTTCCTCGACGAGGCCCCGGAGTTCTCCGGCAAGGCTCTCGACGCCCTCCGCCAGCCACTGGAATCGGGCCATGTGATCGTCGCGCGGAGTGCGGGGGTCGTGCGGCTCCCCGCCCGCTTCCTCATGGTGCTGGCGGCCAACCCCTGTCCGTGCGGGCGCCACACCCTGCACGGCGCGGGATGCGACTGCCCCGCCTCGCTGATCCGGCGGTACCAGGCGCGGCTCTCGGGCCCTCTGCTCGACCGGGTCGACCTGCGTGTCGAGGTGGAACCGGTCAGCCGGGCCGACCTGCTGGGCCGGGGCGCCCGGGGAGAGAGCTCCGCGTCCGTCGCGGCCCGGGTGGGGGAGGCCCGGGACAGAGCAGCGGCCCGGCTGGACGGCACCCCGTGGCGCGCCAACAGCGAGGTGCCGGGGCACGAGCTGCGCACCCGCTGGCACTCCGCTCCCGGCGCGCTCGCCGCGGCCGAGCGCGACATGGAGCGCGGTCTGCTCACGGCCCGTGGCATGGACCGTGTGCTCCGGGTCGCCTGGACGATCGCCGATCTCGCCGGGCACGGCCGACCCGACGCCGCAGACGTGGACCTCGCACTCCAACTGCGCACGGGCATCGCCCGGGGCATCCCGGCGGGCTTCGGAGCCGAACGGTGAGCGCGGCGGGCACGGCCGCGCCGAGCCGGCTCCCGGACGGGCTCCCGAGCGGGCTCCCGGACAGGCTCCCGAGCGCGGCGAACGGAGCGCGGACATGAGTGCCGGCGCCAGTGACGAGGAGCGCAGGGCGCGTGCCGCGTTGACGAGGGTCGTCGAACCGGGTGATGAACGTGCGGGGAGGTGGCTGCGCCGGCACGGCCCGGTGGAACTCCTGGCCCGTCTCTCCGCACCCGTCCCGACCGAGGGCGACCTCCCCGGCGCGGGGGAGCGGAGGATCCAGGGCTACCGGATGCGTGCCGCGGTGGTCCGCCCCGAACACGATCTCGAGCGGGTGGCCGAGCTGGGCGGCCGCTTCCTGTGCCCGGGGGATCCCGAGTGGCCGGGGCAGCTGGACGACCTCGGAGACGCACGGCCGGTCGGGCTCTGGGTCCGAGGCCGTCCCGACCTGCGGATATGGGCCCTGCGCTCGGTCGCCTTGGTGGGCGCGAGAGCCTGTACACCGTACGGGGCGCATGTGGCGGGAAACCTCGCCTCGGGCCTCGCCGAGCGCGGCTGGGTGGTCGTCTCCGGCGCGGCGTACGGAGTCGACGCCGCCGCCCACCGAGGTGCTCTGTCCGCGGAGGGCGCCACGGTCGCCGTGCTCGCGTGCGGAGTGGACGCCGTCTATCCCCGGGGTCACGCGGAGTTGATCCGCCGAGTGGTGGAACAGGGCCTGATCGTCGCCGAGTTGCCGCCCGGATCCCACCCCACCCGCAGCAGGTTCGTGCTGCGTAACCGGGTCATCGCGGCCCTGTCCCGCGGCACGGTCGTCGTGGAGGCCGAGTACCGGAGCGGTTCACTCGCCACGGCCCGTGCCGCCGAGCGCCTCGGCCGGTTCACCATGGGCGTTCCCGGCCCTGTCACCAGCGGGCTCTCCGCAGGGGTGCACGAACTCCTGCGCAGCGGCGCGGTGCTGGTCACCGACGCCGACGAAGTGGTCGAACTGGTCGGCGACATCGGCGATCTGGCCCCTGCGCGCCGTGGGCCGGTCGTCCCACGGGACCTCCTCGGCCCCGGATGCGCGCGTGTCCTGGAGTCTCTCCCGGTCAGCGGTGCCCTCGACGGCCGGGACATCGCGGATCGCGCCGGCACCACGCCCGACGACGCCCTCGCGAGGCTGTACGAACTGCACTCCCTGGGCTTCGTCGAACGCCACGGGGACCGCTGGCAGTTGGCCACAGCCGCCACAACGGGCTCGAACGCACGGCGAGGCGGTGCTTGACCAGGGGCATTCGGGTGAAAGGGTGAGCCCGGTGGCCCCGGCGGCACTTCCGCGACACCTTGGGGGCCGGTGCCCGCAGCTCCGGCCCCCGTTCGAAGATGTGGCCGACGGTACACACCCACCGAGGCGCGATCCGCCGTCGTTCGCGCACCGCAATCCCCCAGTCACGCTACGCTCACCAGGTTCACCGCCCAGCCACCGGCCCAACCCGTCCCGTCACGCCCCACAGCAGAACGGCTCAAAGGCAACGCATGCCCCAGCACACCTCCGGGTCTGACCACGCGGCAGTTCCCCCCGCTGCCCGTGGTTCCGTGCGGCCGTCCGCGCCCTCGTCGCTCGAAGAGCTGTGGCGGTCGTACAAGGCAACCGGCGACGACCGGCTGCGGGAGCAGCTGATCCTGCACTACTCACCGCTGGTGAAGTACGTCGCGGGACGGGTGAGCGTCGGGCTGCCGTCCAATGTCGAGCAGGCCGACTTCGTCTCCTCCGGGGTCTTCGGACTCATCGACGCGATCGAGAAGTTCGACATCGAGCGCTCGATCAAGTTCGAGACGTACGCGATCACCCGGATCCGCGGCGCCATGATCGACGAGTTGCGGGCACTGGACTGGATTCCGCGCTCAGTGCGGCAGAAGGCTCGCAACGTCGAGCGCGCGTACGCCACGCTGGAGGCGCAACTGCGGCGCACCCCCTCGGAGAGCGAGGTCGCCGCTGAGATGGGCATCTCGCTCGAGGAACTGCACTCCGTCTTCAGCCAGTTGTCCCTGGCCAACGTCGTCGCACTGGAGGAACTGCTCCACGTCGGGGGCGAGGGCGGCGACCGGCTCAGCCTCATGGACACGCTGGAGGACACCGCCGCCGACAACCCGGTGGAGGTGGCCGAGGACCGCGAGCTGCGGCGCCTTCTCGCCCGCGCGATCAACACCCTCCCCGACCGGGAGAAGACCGTCGTCACGCTCTACTACTACGAGGGCCTGACTCTGGCCGAGATCGGCAACGTCCTGGGCGTCACCGAGAGCCGGGTCAGCCAGATCCACACCAAGTCAGTGCTGCAGCTCAGGGCGAAGCTGGCCGACGTCGCACGGTGAGGCGGCCCGGCGGGCGGCAGGACACGGGGAGCCGGCAGCGGCCGGGGAGGAACCGTCACTGTCCCGCCCGTGCGTGCCGCCGTCGCCGTAAAGTGGTCCCGTGCCAAGGATTCGAGCGGCCTCCGTGGCCGAGCACCGGACCATGCAGCGTGCCGCCCTGCTGGACGCTGCGCGCTCCCTGTTGTCCGAAGGCGGGACGGACGCGCTGACCTTCCCCGCCCTCGCCGAACGCACCGGCCTGGCCAGGTCCTCCGTGTACGAGTACTTCCGCTCCCGTGCCGCGGTCGTCGAGGAGCTGTGTGCGGTCGACTTCCCGGTGTGGGCCGCGGAGGTCGAGACCGCCATGGCGGGCTCGGACACCCCCGAGGGCAAGGTCGAGGCGTATGTGCGCCGTCAGCTGGAACTCGTCGGCGACCGGCGGCACCGGGCCGTCGTCGCGATCTCCGCGAGCGAGCTGGACGACGGAGCCCGGGAGAAGATCCGTGCGGCGCACGGCGGGCTGATCGCCATGATCGTGGAGGCGCTCGGGGAACTGGGGCACCAGCAGCCCCGTCTGGCGGCCATGCTCCTCCAGGGGGTCGTGGACGCGGCGGTGCGCCGCATCGAGCTGGGCGCCGCCGAGGACCCCTCTTCCATTGCGGAGGCCGCGGTCTCCATGGCGCTCCGCGGAGTCCTGGGCGACTGAGCGGGCGCCGGCTCCGCCCGCCCGATCCCGTGCTTCGTCCCCGGCCCGACCGGGCCCCGGGCCGATCCGGCCCGCGAGCATCGGGCCCTACCCGCTGACCGAGACGGGCCATCCCTCCTCACCCACACCACGAGCCTGCGCCCACGACCCTCGGCCGGATCGTGCGTGGCATGCGGCCTCTCCCGTCCGGAGCCGGGGCCTGCCGTGCGGCGCGGGGATCCGCCATGCGGCTCTGATGTGCAGAGTCAGACTCTGCCCGGCGCCGCCCCGCGCCCCGCCCGGGTCTGCCCGTGCCCGGCCGAGTCGTGCAGGACGTCCCTGCCCATCGCCTCCGCTCGCCACCCGCCCCCGCCCCCACGTCCGGTTCCTCCGCCTCCCCCGCGCCCCGGCGCCTCCTCCCTGCGCCTGGCTCTGTCGTGTCGGGACCGCCCGTGCCCCGAGCCTCGCGCCCGATGCCCGCGCCGCGCGCCCCCGCCCGGCACCGGGCCCGGGCCGTGCCCGGCTCTGCCGTGCCGGGTCCGCCGGTGCCCGCGTCCGGCCCCAGCGCCGGCCCATGGGTGCCGCCGCCCCGCGCCGGGCGCCGCCGCACACGGCCCACCGTCGTCCGCTTCGCCGGAGCGCTCCCTCC
The DNA here is from genome assembly GCF_900103455.1 of Streptomyces wuyuanensis. Classification (GTDB taxonomy): domain Bacteria; phylum Actinomycetota; class Actinomycetes; order Streptomycetales; family Streptomycetaceae; genus Streptomyces; species Streptomyces wuyuanensis. The sequence goes on from NZ_FNHI01000005.1 coordinate 276,455, forward strand.
CGCCGGGGGCGCAGGGCCCGGCGGGAGAGGACTGCTGCCGTCGCGAGGATCAGCGCCTGGACCGCGTCCGCGCCCGCCCGGGAGGGGGAGGCCGTCGCGTCGGCGAGCCGTCGGGCGGATGCCTCCGGAGCCGCCGCCGGCCGGGGCACCCCGAAGACCGGAAGCAGCCGGGACGGGCCGCGGCGCAAGGCCGAAGCGGGCAGGAGGGAGAGCGGGTCCAGGTACTCCGCGCCGCGCCGCAGCCCCCAGTGCAGGCACCCCCGCGGACAGTGCGCGGACCCCTCCGCCACCACCGCCACGACCTCACCCTCGCTGACCAGCGCGCCAGGGGCGACCAGCGGGCGCACCGGCTCGTAGGTCGTGCGCAGCGGTGGGTCGCCCGTATCCGCCAGCTCGATCGAGAGGACCCCGCGTCCGGCCACCGGCCCCGCGAAGGACACCCGGCCCGGCGCCGCCGCGCGCACCTCGGTGCCCGGGGGCGCGGCCAGATCCGCCCCGCGGTGGCCCCGGCCGTACGGGGAGGGCGGCGGCTCCCAGCCCCGCACCACCGCCGGGCGGGGCGGTCCCACGGGCCAGGCCGCCGCCCGTGCAGCGACCGGGCACACCAGGACCAGCAGCGCCGCCACCAGCGCCGTCGTCACCACTCGTCGTCCGCGATTCATGACGCCGACGGTCCCTCAGCCACCCGCCTCCGCGCTGATCATGGTCCGGATCTGTGGACGACCGGCCCGTTGTGGACATCGCCGTCACCCGGCACCTCGGCGGTCCCGTACACTTCTTCTGGCGATCCGGGTCACCCGGGTCGACTTCGCACGCCCCGCCACCACCCTCTTCCTCGGTCGGTGGCCGCGCCTCTCGGTCCCTTGCGGCACGGCGCGTCGGGGCGTCAGGACACAACCGAGAAAACTCAAGGAGATACGGCCATGGCCGTCGTCACGATGCGGGAGCTGCTGGAGAGCGGCGTCCACTTCGGTCACCAGACCCGTCGCTGGAACCCGAAGATGAAGCGCTTCATCTTCACCGAGCGCAACGGCATCTACATCATCGACCTGCTCCAGTCGCTGTCGTACATCGACCGCGCCTACGAGTTCGTCAAGGAGACCGTCGCCCACGGCGGCTCCATCATGTTCGTCGGTACCAAGAAGCAGGCGCAGGAGGCCATCGCCGAGCAGGCGACCCGCGTCGGCATGCCCTACGTCAACCAGCGCTGGCTCGGCGGCATGCTCACCAACTTCTCCACCGTCTACAAGCGCCTTCAGCGTCTGAAGGAGCTCGAGGCGATCGACTTCGAGGACGTGGCCGCCTCCGGTCTCACCAAGAAGGAGCTCCTGGTCCTCTCCCGCGAGAAGGCCAAGCTGGAGAAGACGCTCGGTGGTATCCGCGAGATGCAGAAGGTGCCGAGCGCCGTCTGGATCGTCGACACCAAGAAGGAGCACATCGCCGTCGGTGAGGCGCGCAAGCTCCGCATCCCGGTCGTCGCGATCCTCGACACCAACTGCGACCCGGACGAGGTCGACTACAAGATCCCGGGCAACGACGACGCGATCCGCTCCGTCACCCTGCTCACCCGCGTGATCGCCGACGCCGTCGCCGAGGGCCTCATCGCCCGCTCCGGCGTCGCCACCGGTGACTCGAAGCCGGGCGACAAGGCCGCCGGCGAGCCGCTGGCCGAGTGGGAGCGCGACCTGCTCGAGGGCGAGAAGAAGGCCGACGAGACCCCGGCCGCCGAGGCCGAGAAGCCGGCCGAGGCCGAGAAGCCGGCCGAGGCCGAGAAGGCGGCCGACGCCGCCGAGGCCCCGGCCGCGGACGCCGACAAGGCCTGACGCCCAGGTTTCGGTAGCCGACGGCGGGGGCCCATGAAGCCCCCGCCGTCGGCCCGTAGATCGTTCGACCTCAGCTCTTCGACTTCAGAGAGATTCACAGACATGGCGAACTACACCGCCGCTGACGTTAAGAAGCTCCGCGAGCTCACCGGCGCGGGCATGATGGACTGCAAGAAGGCGCTCGACGAGGCCGACGGCAACGTCGACAAGGCCGTCGAGGCCCTGCGCATCAAGGGCCAGAAGGGCGTCGCCAAGCGCGAGGGCCGCTCCGCCGAGAACGGCGCCGTCGTCTCCCTCATCGCCGACGACAACACCTCCGGTGTCATCGTCGAGCTGAAGTGCGAGACGGACTTCGTCGCCAAGGGCGACAAGTTCCAGGCCGTCGCCAACGCGCTCGCCGCCCACGTCGCCGCCACGGGCCCGGCCGACATCGAGGCCCTGCTCGCCTCGGAGATCGAGCCCGGCAAGACCGTGCAGGCGTACGTCGACGAGGCCAACGCCAACCTCGGTGAGAAGATCGTCCTGGACCGCTTCGCGCAGTTCTCCGGTGCCTACGTGACCGCGTACATGCACCGCACGATGCCCGACCTGCCCCCGCAGATCGGTGTCCTCGTCGAGCTCGACAAGCCCAACGCCGAGGTCGCCAAGGGCGTCGCCCAGCACATCGCCGCCTTCGCGCCGAAGTACCTGTCCCGCGAGGACGTTCCGGCCGAGGTCGTCGAGTCCGAGCGCCGCGTCGCCGAGGAGACCACCCGCGCCGAGGGCAAGCCCGAGGCCGCCCTGCCGAAGATCGTCGAGGGCCGCCTCAACGGCTTCTTCAAGGACGCCACCCTCCTGGGCCAGCCGTACGCGCTGGACAACAAGAAGTCCGTCCAGCAGATCCTGGACGAGGCCGGTGTCGCCCTGAAGCGCTTCTCGCGCATCAAGGTCGGCATCTGAGCCGGTACGCGATCGACACGGGAGCCCGATAGGGTTTTCCAGCAGTCGTCGGCCGCGTGAAACGCCGGACGACCGCAGATCTGACGAGGAGGCCATTGCCGCAGGGACACCAGCACCCACCGGCAATGGCCTTCTTCGTATGTGCACGAGGAGATCTCCATGAACAAGGGCGCGGACGCCAATCCGGCTGCCGACGACAAGAGCGACCACACCGGCACGAAAGCCGGCCGCTTCATGCTGAAGCTGTCCGGGGAAGCCTTCTCCGGCGGCACCGGCCTGGGCGTCGATCCCGACGTCGTACACGCCATCGCACGCGAGATCGCCGCGGTCGTCCGTGACGGCGCACAGATCGCGGTGGTCATCGGCGGCGGCAACTTCTTCCGTGGAGCCGAGCTCCAGGTGCGCGGCATGGACCGGGCGCGCTCCGACTACATGGGCATGCTCGGCACGGTCATGAACTGCCTCGCCCTCCAGGACTTCCTGGAGAAGGAGGGGATCGACTCCCGCGTCCAGACCGCCATCACCATGGGCCAGGTCGCGGAGCCCTACATTCCGCTGCGAGCGGTGCGCCACCTCGAGAAGGGGCGCGTCGTGATCTTCGGCGCCGGTATGGGCATGCCGTACTTCTCCACCGACACCACCGCGGCCCAGCGTGCCCTGGAGATCGATGCCGAGGCCCTGCTCATGGGCAAGAACGGTGTCGACGGCGTCTACGACTCCGACCCCAAGACCAACCCGGACGCGGTGAAGTTCGACGCGCTGGAGTACGGCGAGGTGCTCGCCCGCGACCTCAAGGTCGCCGACGCCACCGCGATCACCCTCTGCCGCGACAACTCCCTGCCGATCCTCGTCTTCGAACTGCTCGCCGCGGGCAATATCGCGCGGGCCGTCCGGGGTGAGAAGATCGGCACGCTCGTGAGCGACCAGGGCACCCGGGCCTGACCCGGGGGCACTGCCCCGGGATGGACAAAGCCCTGCCGGTCGGACACCGTGCAGGGAAGACGCCGCCAAGTTTCGCCGGTCTCGTACGCGTGACACGGACCGGTCCGCGGACCCGCACCACGGGTTCGGCGGGCCGGGCCGCCACTCGTACACGCCGGGACTACCAAGACACGCAGGAGCAAGTGGTGATCGAAGAGACCCTCCTCGAGGCCGAGGAGAAGATGGAGAAGGCCGTCGTGGTCGCCAAGGAGGACTTCGCCGCGATCCGCACCGGGCGTGCGCACCCGGCGATGTTCAACAAGATCGTGGCCGACTACTACGGTGCGCTGACGCCGATCAACCAGCTGGCCTCGTTCTCGGTGCCGGAGCCGCGCATGGCCGTGGTGACCCCGTTCGACAAGAGCGCGCTGCGCAACATCGAGCAGGCGATCCGCGACTCCGACCTGGGCGTCAACCCCAGCAACGACGGAAACATCATCCGGGTGGTGTTCCCCGAGCTCACCGAGGAGCGCCGCCGCGAGTTCATCAAGGTCGCCAAGGGCAAGGCGGAGGACTCCCGGATCTCGATCCGCTCCGTGCGCCGCAAGGCCAAGGAGGCCATCGACAAGCTGATCAAGGACGGCGAGGTCGGCGAGGACGAGGGCCGTCGTGCGGAGAAGGAGCTCGACGACACCACCGCGAAGCACGTCGCGCAGGTGGACGAGCTGCTCAAGCACAAGGAAGCCGAGCTGCTCGAGGTCTGATGAACGACTCTTCCTGGGGGGCCCCGACGAGTGCCGGCTACTGGGGCCCGCCCGACCAGGGGGCTGCCCCGGCGGGTCCCGCATACGATGAGCTTGACGCCCAGCAGACTCGGCCCATGCCCATCGTGCCGGACGATCCCGACGCAGGTAGAGACGCAGTCGGCCGCGAAGACCGTGACCGGGGGGCCGCTCGGCTGAGCGGCCCCCCGTTCCGCGACGAGATGCCGCAGGAGCCCATGCCCACCCCTCCGCCGCCTGCGGCCTCCGAGCCGTCGGAGCCGCAGCCGCCGCCGAAGAAGCGCGCAGGCCGCGATCTCCGTGCTGCCATAGGGGTCGGCGTCGGGCTCGGTGCGGTGATCGTCGCGGCGCTGTTCGTCGTCAAGGCCGTGTTCGTCGGTGTGATCGCCGTCGCCGTGGTCGTCGGTCTGTGGGAGCTCACCTCCCGACTCCAGGAACGCAAGGGCATCAAGGCGCCCCTGGTGCCTCTCGCGGTGGGCGGCGCGGCGATGGTCGTGGCCGGCTACGTACGGGGTGCCGAGGGGGCCTGGGTCGCCACCGCCCTCACCGGCCTGGCGGTACTGGTCTGGCGGATGACCGAACCGCCCGAGGGGTACCTCAAGGACGTCACCGCCGGGCTCTTCGCCACCTTCTACGTGCCGTTCCTCGCCACGTTCGTCGCGATGATGCTCACCGCGGACGACGGCCCGCAGCGGGTCTTCGCGTTCCTCCTGCTGACGGTCGTGAGCGACACCGGCGCCTACGCGATCGGCTGGCGCTTCGGCAAGCACAAGCTCGCGCCGCGCATCAGCCCCGGCAAGACCCGCGAGGGCCTGTTCGGGGCGGTGGCGTTCGGCATGGTGGCGGGAGCCGTCTGCATGCCGCTGCTGATCGACGGCGGCACCTGGTGGCAGGGCCTGATCCTCGGCCTCGCGGTCGCGGTCAGTGCGACGCTGGGGGACCTCGGGGAGTCGATGATCAAGCGCGACCTCGGCATCAAGGACATGGGCACGCTGCTGCCGGGCCATGGGGGCATCATGGACCGGCTGGACTCGCTGCTGCCGACCGCACCGGTGGTGTGGCTGCTCTTCGTGGTGTTCGTCGGCGCAGGCTGACGTCCGGAGAGTCGCGGTCGGAAGGGCCGCCGTCCCACGGGACGGCGGCCCTTCCGCCGTGTTCGGGCCGGACCGGGGTACGAGTCGGTGCCCGCGGTCTGTCTGTCGGGCCCCGGACACTGCATGCTGGGCGGGACGTCGGGACCGGGGCAGGGGGGAACATGAGGCCGAAGGTCGTCGGAGCGGCTCTGCTGCTGGTGCTCGTGTGCGTCACCGGGTGCGGGGGAGGCGAGGGGGCGACGGACACCGGTCCGTCCGGGAACGGGCCCGGACCTTCGGCCGAGCCGACGCGCTCGCAGCCGCCGTCGCCGAGCCCCACCACCGAGCCGACGGCGACCGGCACCCCGCCGGCCGCCACCCCCTCCGCGACGACGCCCGACGAGGTGTCCGCGCTCGTGACCCTCACCGAGAGCGGCGGCATCGACGGGCGGCACGACTCCGTCGTCGTGTACGACGACGGAACGTACCTGCGGGTCGCACCGGGGAGGAAGGACCGTCCCGGCCGGATGACCCCGGCCGCCCTCGCGAAGCTGCGGAAGGCGCTCGACGGCGTCGACTTCTCCCGTCTGCCGACCCGGCCCACCGGACCGCCGATCATGGACGGCCTGACCCGAGTGCTGGTCCACGACGGCCACACCTCCGTCGACGACGGCACGGACATCCCCGCGGACCTCGCCGCGGTGTACGACGCGCTGCCGCCTCTCACTTGACGCGGGCCGGGGCGCCGGGCAGCGCCCGTACGTCCGCCGCCGCCTGTTCGCCCACGCGCAGGCGACCGGCCGCCCCTGCCGCCGCGCGTCACATCACCGTGGTCACCACCACGGCCGTCGTGATCGCGGCCATCGCCGCCTGCATGTTCCGGATGGCGTCGCGGACGCCGGCACCGGCCCAGTGACCCTCGGCGATCTTCGCCATCCGGGGCTCCACCTGCTTCCGGGGCACATCGGGGAAGGCCTGCCGGTGCAGCCCCGCGCCGTGCAGAAGCGCGACCAGCCCGGAGGTGCGGCCGTCCGGGTCGGCGCCGTCGACGACCGCCGACCTCAGGCGGGCCCGCAGCTCCCGCTCGACCGACCCGTCGGCCTCCGGGTAGCGGCGCACGGGGAAGACTCCGAGTGCCCTGTGCCGCTCCTCGGTGACGACACCGCGCGCGCACAGGCTCTCGACGGTCGCGGCCACGGCCCTGGGCTGGTCCTTGGTCAGCCAGTCGGACACCTTGCGCCTGCGTCCGTCCCTCGCCCATGCGGCGAGCTGCTCCAGCCGCCCGTCGAGCAGCGCGACTCCGGTGGGCGCGGCGCGGGTCACCTCCAGGCGGCCGTCCGCGACGGTGACGCGCCCAGCCATCACGAGCTCCAGCAGGATCCCTCCGGCCACCGCCCAGCCGGCCGCCTGGCGTTCCTTCGCCGCACCGGACTCGTCGTCCAGCGACAGCAGCATGATCTCCTCGGCCAGCGTGACGCCCATACGGCTGGTTCCCCTCGGTCGTTCGGCGAGCGGTCCGGACCCGTGCGTCCGCCCACTGCCCGATGTCTGTCCGGCCCTGGTGCCGTACCGGTGGCCCGTACGAGGCGGTCCGGTCGCGCCGTACGGCTCGGTCGGTCCTCCGGCAAAAGGTCCGGTGCTTCCGCACAAAGAGACTGCCGGCGCGTCCGACCGGTTCCGGGGCACCCGCCCCGGAGGCCCCGGAACGACGGCAGGCGACTGCCGGCTGGACCCGGGGCGCCGGGGCCCGGGCTCAGTGCTCAGGTCCGGTAGGGCATCGGGACCCCGTGGGCTTCCGGCGCAGCGGAGTTTGGCACGACGCCACAACCACCAGGTCGGGGTCCGGCTCGGCGAGTGGCGGGCCGCCGGTGGGTGATCGCAGCCGGGCCGTCCGGGGCCGCTCGGTGGCGACCGGTGACGACCACCGACGGCAGCCGTGGCGAGTGACAGCCCCCGGGGCACCCGGTTGGATCTGCGACACTGGTACGGCCATGCCTAAGCCCGGAGAACTCACTTTCGTCGCCCCCCGCGGAGCCAAGAAGCCCCCGCGGCACCTCGCCGACCTCACGCCCGCCGAGCGGAAGGACGCCGTCGCCGCGATCGGCGAGAAGCCGTTCCGGGCGAAGCAGCTGTCGCAGCACTACTTCGCGCGCTATGCGCACGACCCGGAGCAGTGGACCGACATCCCCGCCGCCGCGCGCGAGCGGCTCGCGTCGGAGCTGCTGCCCGACCTGATGTCCGTCGTCCGGCACGTGTCCTGTGACGACGACACCACCCGCAAGACGCTGTGGCGGCTCCACGACGGCACGCTCGTCGAGTCGGTGCTGATGCGCTACCCGGACCGGGTGACGATGTGCATCTCCTCGCAGGCCGGCTGCGGGATGAACTGCCCGTTCTGCGCCACGGGCCAGGCCGGCCTCGACCGGAACCTGTCCACCGCCGAGATCGTGCACCAGATCGTGGACGGCATGCGGGCCCTGCGCGACGGCGAGGTCCCCGGGGGCCCCGCGCGGCTGTCCAACATCGTGTTCATGGGCATGGGCGAGCCGCTGGCCAACTACAACCGGGTGGTCGGGGCCGTTCGCCGGCTCACCGATCCCGAGCCGGACGGCCTCGGCCTGTCGCAGCGCGGGATCACCGTCTCCACCGTGGGCCTCGTCCCGGCGATGCTGCGCTTCGCCGACGAGGGCTTCAAGTGCCGCCTCGCCGTCTCCCTGCACGCCCCGGACGACGAGCTGCGCGACACCCTCGTCCCCGTCAACACGCGCTGGAAGGTGCGGGAGGTCCTGGACGCGGCCTGGGAGTACGCGGAGAAGTCCGGCCGCCGGATCTCGATCGAGTACGCCCTCATCCGTGACATCAACGACCAGGCATGGCGCGGTGACCTGCTCGGGCGTCTCCTCAAGGGCAAGCGGGTGCACGTCAACCTGATCCCGCTGAACCCGACTCCGGGCTCCAAGTGGACGGCCTCCCGGCCCGAGGACGAGAAGGCCTTCATCGAGGCCATCGCCGCCCATGGCGTCCCGGTCACCGTCCGCGACACCCGGGGTCAGGAGATCGACGGCGCCTGCGGCCAGCTCGCCGCCTCCGAGCGTTAGCCCCGGGCCGGCAGGGGACCGGCAAGGCCCACACCGGGGGCCCGAAGGGTCCCTGTACGCTGGCCCGAACATCTGCATATTCCGACAGGGGAGCGCCACAGCGCTGAGAGTGCGGTGACCGTCAGACCGCAGACCCTCTGAACCTCGCCCGGGTCATTCCGGGTAGGAAGTTCGGACGAGACTCAAGCTGTTGCGCCCTGCCCGGCCACCGGATCGCGAGATTCCGCAGCCGGGCAGGGCCGCGTCTCTTCCTGGTCATGCCCAGGAGGAATCAGTGAGCACCACCAAGAAGATCACCCTCACCGCGCTCGCCGCGGCCCTCGGCGCGAGCACGCTCGCGGCCTGCGGCGGGTCGTCCGGGGACGACTCCGCCGGAGCGGACGGCGGCGGCTCCAAGACCGTGACGCTCGTCAGCCACGACTCCTTCAACGCCTCGCCGGCCGTGCTCAAGGAGTTCACCAAGCAGACCGGGTACACGGTCAAGGTGTTGAAGAGCGGCGACGCCGTCGAGGCGCTCAACAAGGAGATCCTCACCAAGGGCTCCCCGCAGGGCGACGTGTTCTTCGGGGTCGACAACACCACGCTGTCCCGGGCCCTCGACAACGACCTCTTCACCCCGTACGAGGCCAAGGGCCTGGAGCGGGTCCCCGAAGCCGTCCGGCTCGACAAGGACGAGCACCGGGTCACGCCGATCGACAGCGGCGACATCTGCGTCAACTACGACAAGAAGTACTTCGCCGACAGGAAGCTCGCTCCGCCGCAGAGCTTCGACGACCTCGCCGAGCCCGCGTACCGGAACCTCCTCGTCGTCGAGAACGCCGAGCGGTCCTCGCCCGGCCTCGGCTTCCTCCTCGGCACCGCGGCCGCGTACGGGGACGGGGGCTGGCAGGACTACTGGAAGAAGCTGCGGGCGAACGGCGTGAAGGTCGTCGACAGTTGGGAGATCGCCTACAACCAGGAGTTCTCCGGGTCCGCCGGCGGCAGGGCGGCCAAGGGCGACCGGCCGCTGGTCGTCTCGTACGCCTCCAGCCCGCCGGTCGAGGTGCTGTACGCCAAGCCGCAGCCGAAGGTGGCGCCGACCGGCGTCTCCACCGGTACCTGCTTCCGACAGACCGAGGCCGCGGGCCTGCTCAAGGGCGCGCGGAACGAGGCCGGTGGCAAGGCCCTGCTGGACTTCCTCATCAGCCGGAAGTTCCAGGAGGACATGCCCCTCAACATGTTCGTGAACCCGGTGGCCGAGGACGCCAAGCTGCCCCCGCTGTTCACCGAGTTCGGCGAGGTGATCGCCGAGCCGCGGACGATGGCTCCGGAGAAGATCGCCGAGAACCGTGACCAGTGGATCCAGTCGTGGTCCTCGCTCGTCCTGAAGTAACCGGGCCCTCCGGCGGGAGCGCCGGCCCGCACGGGAGGAACCCCGTGCGCGGACCGGCGTCCCGTCGCGGCTCCGCGGTGCGGTTCGCGCTGATGGCGCTGCCCGTCGCGTTCTTCGCCCTCTTCTTCGCCTACCCCGTGGCCTCGATCGTGGGCCGCGGGCTGCGGGTGGGCGACTCCTGGCAACTCGGCGGGATCGCCGAGGTCGTCGGCCGTCCCGACATCCTGCAGGTGCTCTGGTTCACCCTCTGGCAGGCGCTCGCCTCGACGGGACTGACCCTGCTGATCGCGCTGCCGGGCGCCTATGTCTTCGCCCGCTACGACTTCCCCGGGAAGCAGGTCCTGCGGGCGGTCGTCACCGTGCCGTTCGTCCTGCCCACCGTCGTCGTCGGCACCGCCTTCCTCGCCCTCCTGGGCCGCGGCGGGCTCCTCGACGACCTGTGGGGCGTACGGCTCGACACGACGGTCTGGGCGATCCTCCTCGCCCACGTGTTCTTCAACTACGCCGTGGTGGTGCGGACCGTGGGCGGTCTGTGGTCCCAGCTGGACCCGCGCCAGGAAGAGGCGGCACGGGTCCTCGGAGCAGGCCGCTTCACGGCCTGGCGGCGCGTCACCCTGCCCGCGCTGACCCCGGCGGTGGCCGCGGCCGCGCTGATGGTGTTCCTCTTCACCTTCACCTCGTTCGGTGTCGTGCAGATCCTCGGCGGCCCGGCGTACTCCACGCTCGAGGTGGAGATCTACCGGCAGACCGCCCAGGTGCTGGACCTTTCCACGGCCGCCGTGCTCACCCTGGTGCAGTTCGCCGCCGTGGGCGCGATCCTCGCCGTGCACGCCTGGACCGTGCGGCGCCGGGAGAGCGCGCTGCGCCTCGTCGATCCCGCACACACCGCGCACCGCCCGAGCGGCGCCGGACAATGGGCCCTTCTCGGCGCGGTGCTCGCCACGGTCGTCCTGCTGATCGTGGCACCGCTCGCGGTGCTGATCGAGCGGTCGGTCGACGGACCCGGCGGGTACGGTCTCACCTTCTACGAGGCGCTGCAGTCCGCCGAGGCGAGCGGTGGCACCTTCCTCGTCCCGCCGGTCGAGGCCGTGTGGAACTCCCTCCAGTACGCGTTCGCCGCCACCGCGATCGCGCTCGTCATCGGCGGTCTCGCGGCCGCGGCGCTCACCCTTCCCCGGACTTCGTCCGGAGGGGCCCCCAGGGCCGGCCGGCTCGTCCGCGGCTTCGACGCGCTGCTGATGCTGCCCCTCGGGGTCTCCGCCGTCACCGTGGGTTTCGGTTTCCTCATCACCCTCGACGAGCCACCCCTGGAACTGCGTACCTCCTGGATCCTCGTACCGCTGGCCCAGGCCCTCGTCGGAGTGCCGTTCGTGGTGCGGACGATGCTGCCAGTGCTGCGGGCGGTCGACGAGCGGCTGCGGGAGGCGGCGGCCGTGCTGGGCGCCTCGCCGCTGCGCGCATGGCGCGAGGTCGACCTGCCGCTGGTGCGCAGGGCGCTGCTCGTGGCCGCCGGTTTCGCCTTCGCGGTCTCCCTCGGCGAGTTCGGCGCCACCGTCTTCATCGCCCGCCCGGACAACCCGACGCTCCCGGTCGCCGTGGCCCGGCTCCTCGGCCGCCCGGGCGAGCTCAACTACGGCCAGGCGATGGCGCTTTCGACGATTCTCATGCTGGTCTGCGCGGCTGCCCTGCTGCTCCTCGACCGGCTCCGTCCCGACCGTTCCGCAGGGGAGTTCTGATGCTGGCGCTGGAGAACGCGACCGTACGCTTCGGGCGGCGGGCGGCGCTGGACGCGGTGGATCTGGAGGTAGCCGACCACGAGATCGTGTGCGTGCTCGGACCGAGTGGCAGCGGCAAGTCGACCCTGCTGAGGGCCGTCGCCGGGCTTCAGCCCCTGGACGGCGGCCGGGTGCTGCTCGGCGGCGCCGACCAGGCCGGAGTGCCGGTGCACCGGCGTGGTGTGGGGCTGATGTTCCAGGACCACCAGCTCTTCCCGCAGCGCGACGTGGGGGGCAACGTCGCCTTCGGGCTGCGGATGCACGGCGTGCCCAAGGGCGAACAGCGGAGCCGGGTGGAGGAGTTGCTGGAACTGGTCGGGCTCCCCGGCGCCGCGAGGCGGGCCGTCGGTGCTCTCTCCGGCGGTGAGCAGCAGCGCGTCGCCCTCGCCCGGGCACTCGCGCCCAGCCCCCGGCTGCTGATGCTCGACGAACCGCTGGGCCAGCTCGACCGCACCCTCAGGGAGCGGCTCGTCGTCGAACTGCGTGCGGTGTTCCGCCGGCTGGGCACGACGGTGCTGGCCGTGACGCACGACCAGGGGGAGGCCTTCGCGCTCGCCGACCGCGTCGTGGTCATGCGGGACGGAGGCGTCGCGCAGTCGGGCACGCCCCGGGACGTGTGGCAGCGCCCCGCCTCGGAATTCGTCGCCCGGTTCCTGGGCTTCGCCAATGTGGTGCCCGCGACGGTCACCGGCGGCACCGCCGACACACCCTGGGGCGGCGTCCCGGTCCCCGCCGGCTCCCCCCAGGGCGCGTGCCGGCTGCTGGTGCGGCCGTCCGCGGTACGGCTGGGCCCGCGTGACGTGGGGCTGCCGTGCGTGGTCGAGTCGCTGACCTTCCGCGGACACCACGTCGCCGTACGGCTGCGGCCGGACGGCGCGCCGCCGCTGGAGGCCGAGTGCGGGCTGAGGGACGCGCCCGAAGCGGGAGCGGAGGTGGGGGCCGCCTTCGCCGCGGAGGACGTGGTGGTCCTGCGTCCGGACGCCGGGGACTGATCCGGCCGGGGCCGCCGGCCGCCGGGTCTCAGCCGGCCGGCCGTGCGGCGGCCGTCAGCCGGGCCAGTGCTCCGGGGGCTTCGTCCACCGAGTCGACCAGGGCGATGCGCGTCTCCATGGCCCGGCCCTCGGCCAGGGACCGGAGCAGCGGCCAGGCCGGCAGCCTCTCCGTCCAGTGGGCGCGGTCGACGAGGACCATCGGCGTGGGCTCGCCCCGCGACTCGTAGTAGTTCGGCGTCGCGTTGTCGAAGATCTCCTGCAGCGTGCCCGCGGCACCGGGGAGGAAGACTACCCCGGCGGTGCAGCGGGCGAGCAGCCCGTCCTCGCGGGTGGCGTTGGCGAAGTACTTGGCGATGTGCCCGGCGAACGGGTTCGGCGGCTCGTGCCCGTAGAACCAGGTGGGGATGCCGACCGAGTCGCCGCCCCGCGGCCAGCGGGAGCGGACCTCGAAGGCGGCGGCCGCCCAGTCGGTGACGGAGGGGGTGAACGACGGCGTCTTGGCCAGGAGTTCGAGGGCCTCGTCCAGCATCTCGTCGGGGTGGGGGGCCGCGTAGGCGCCCAGGTTCGCCGCCTCCATCGCACCGGGACCCCCGCCGGTGGCCACGGTCAGACCCGTCCGGGCGAGGGCCCGACCGAGCCGGGCCGCTCCGGCGTACTCGTCGGTGCCCCGGCTCATGGCGTGGCCGCCCATCACGCCGACGACCGGCACGCCGTCGAGGAGTTCGTCCAGGGCGTCGGAGACCGCGTCGTCGTGCAGGGCCCGCAGCATCGAGGCGTAGATGTCCCGGTCCGCCTTGGTCAGCTGGAACCAGTCGTACGCGAGTGCGTCGGGTGTGTTCTCGTAGCCGCCGTCGTCGAGGCCGTCGAAGAGCTCATCGGGGGTGTAGAGGAGCCCCCGGTACGGGTCGAACGGCAGGTCCGGTATGGGCGGGAAGACGAGCGCGCCGTCCGCGCGGACCTTGGCCGTGGCGTCCGGTTCCATGGCGCAGCCGAGGAAGGCGGCGGCCGTCGCGTCGGACGAGAGCAGGGCGAGGGTGCGCCCTGTCAGGTCGACGGACTGGACGCGGTGCCCAGCGAGGCTGCCCCGCCGTGCGACGACCTGGTCGAACTCCTCGAGCGTCTCGATCTCCCGGTCGTCGTCGAACGACGAACCCAGCAGCGGCCTCTGTCCGTTACCCATGGCCGCCACGATATGCCCCGGGTCGGCGGCCCCCGTGCCCGGGTCAGCGCCGCAGCGGCAGGGCCGCCAGTTCCGCCACCGCCCAGGTGAGCGGAGCGAGTACGGCGAGCAGGACCACGGCCCGGAGCATCGCGGTGGCCTGGAGCAGGGCGGCGGAGGCGCCCAGTTCGAGCAGGCCCGCCCGCGTGGCCGTGCGGGCCTGCCGCGCCTCCACGGCCGAGGTGAGCAGCGTCGCCACGGTGCAGGCCACGACGAGCGTCGCCCCGAGGGCGGTCAGCGGGCCGAAGGGCTCGGGGCGTTCCCCGGCGAGCGCGGAGGCCGCGATCAGGGCGGACACCACGGCGCACACGACTCCGAGGGGGCGCCCGATCCGGCGTGCGTCGTCCATGAGCGCCCGCCCGGCGAGCAGCCGCATGGCTCCGGGCCGTAGGGACTGCAGTACCCGCCCGCACACGTGGACGATGCCGGGGCCGGCCATCGCGAGCCCCACCGCGGTGAGCGTCCAGCCGGCGAGCACGCCGCCGGGGGTGCCGCCCGGGCCCTCCGTGCTCCGGCCCGTGTACGCCTCGATCGCGACGCCCACGGCCGTGAGCGCTACGCCCCAGGGAAGGCCGCCGGGGGGCGCCGCCGCGTATTCGGGCTCGTCGTCGAGGAGTTCGCCGTCCCTCCGGCGGCGTGGGCGGAGGGCCACTGCCGCCGCCCCGGCCCCGACGACCGGGACGAGCGCGAGGAGCAGGACCACCGCGCCCAGGGGCAACGGCTCGCCCGCGGCGAGCAGTTCCGCCGCGTCGCCGTCGAACGGCATTCCGCTCAGATCTCCGCGCAGATGCATGAAGAACAGCAGGGCAACCGTGCTGCCGAGGGCGCAGGACACCGCGGTGGACGCGGCGGCCAGCGCGCTCATGCGCACCGGCCCGAGCCCGACGGCGGACAGGCCCTGGCGGGGCCGCGTGGCCGGGTCGGTACGGGCCACCGCCACGGCGAACTGGACGGTGGCGGCCAGTGGGGCGAGACACCACGCCAGCCGCTGCAGCGCCGGATCGGAGGGGTGCGGGCCGGACACCGCGTAGGCCAGCGTGCACAGCAGCAGGAAGCCCACCCCCGCCGAGGCCGTCGCCACCAGGAGGCGGCGCAGCAGGACCAGGGGGTGGGAGCCGCGGCTCAGACGGAGAGCGAGCACTCGGCCCGGCCTTCCGTCTCCGCGTCGTGCACCGAGGTGATGCGCCGGCCGTCGACCAGCGACACACCACGGTCGGCGAGCGTCGCGACCTCCTCGTCATGGCTCGCCAGCACGAGGGTGATGCGGTGGGACCTGGCGGCGGTGGTGAGGGTCCGCAGCACCTGGGCCCGGTCGGCGGTGTGCAGCGTCGCGGTCGGCTCGTCGGCGAACAGCACCGCGGGGGTGGTGACCAGGGCGCGGGCGAGGGCGATCCGCTGCCGCTGCGACTGCAGCAGCGCGCGGGGGCGCTTGCGGGCGCAGCGGCCGATGTCGAGCCGCTCCATCCACTCCAGTGCGGCGGCCCTGGCCTTGCGGTGCGAGGAGCCGCGCAGCAGCAGCGGCAACGCCGCGTTCTCCCAGGCGGTCAGTTCGGGCACCAGCTGGGGGTCCGGTCCGATCCAGCCGAAGCGCTCGCGCCGCAGCCGCTCGCGGTTCAGCGCTCCCATGGTGTGTACGGGTGTGCTGTTGAACCACACCTCGCCCTGCTGCGGCACGATCTGGCCCGACAGACAGCGCAGCAGGGTCGTCTTCCCGCTGCCGCGGGGGCCGTTCACGGCGAGGATCTCGCCCTCACGCACCCCGAGGGAGACTCCGCAGAGGGCGGGCGAGCCGCCGAAGGCGTGGTTCAGGGACCGTGCCCAGAGCACATCGTTGTCCGGCGGGACCACCATGGCGTACACCTCGGTTCAGATCCGTGGGTTCCGTTCCCCCGCACGGGCGAACGACCCCGAGGCCGATCGGTCACAGCACCGTAGGGACTCGGAGCCGGGTGTACGCACAGCACGCGGCCCGGACGCCTTCCTTCTCACCCGAAGGGAGGCGTCCGGGCCGCGAGAGGGCTTCGGCCGGACTCGGTCCTACAGCTTCGACCAGGCCTCGGTGAGGACGCCGCGCAGGATCTGCTCGATCTCGTCGAAGGTCTCCTGGGTGGAGATCAGCGGCGGGGCGAGCTGGACGACCGGGTCGCCGCGGTCGTCGGCACGGCAGTAGAGGCCGGCGTCGAACAGCGCCTTGGAGAGGAAGCCGTAGAGGACCCGCTCGGTCTCCTCCTCGTTGAAGGACTCCTTGGTGTTCTTGTCCTTCACGAGCTCGATGCCGTAGAAGTAGCCGTTGCCGCGGACGTCGCCGACGATCGGCAGGTCGTGCAGCTTCTGCAGCGTCGAGAGGAACGCGCCCTCGTTGTCCAGGACGTGCTGGTTGAGCTTCTCGCGCTCGAACAGGTCGAGGTTGGCGAGGCCGACGGCCGCGGAGACCGGGTGGCCGCCGAAGGTGTAGCCGTGCAGGAAGGTGTTGTCACCCTTGTAGAACGGCTCGGCGAGCCGGTCGGAGACGATGCAGGCGCCGATCGGGGAGTAGCCCGAGGTCATGCCCTTGGCGCAGGTGATCATGTCCGGCACGTAGCCGAACTTGTCGCAGGCGAAGGTCTTGCCGAGGCGGCCGAAGGCGCAGATGACCTCGTCGGAGACGAGCAGTACGTCGTACTGGTCGCAGATCTCGCGGACCCGCTGGAAGTACCCGGGCGGCGGCGGGAAGCAGCCGCCGGCGTTCTGCACCGGCTCGAGGAAGACCGCGGCGACGGTGTCGGGACCCTCGAAGAGGATCTGCTGTTCGATCTGGTCGGCGGCCCAGCGGCCGAAGGCCTCGGGGTCGTCGCCGTACAGCGGCGCGCGGTAGATGTTGGTGTTCGGGACCTTGTGCGCACCCGGCACCAGCGGCTCGAACGGGGCCTTCAGACCCGGCAGACCCGTGATGGACAGGGCGCCCTGCGGGGTGCCGTGGTAGGCGACCGCGCGGGAGATCACCTTGTACTTGGTCGGCTTGCCGGTGAGCTTGAAGTACTGCTTGGCGAGCTTCCACGCGGTCTCGACCGCCTCGCCGCCGCCGGTGGTGAAGAAGACCTTGTTGAGGTCGCCGGGGGCCTCGTTGGCCAGGCGCTCGGCCAGTTCGACCGCCATCGGGTGGGCGTAGGACCACACCGGGAAGAAAGCGAGCTCCTCGGCCTGCCTCGCGGCCACCTCGGCCAGCTCCCTGCGGCCGTGGCCCGCCTGGACCACGAACAGGCCGGCGAGGCCGTCGATGTAGCGCTTGCCCTTGTCGTCGTAGATGTACGTGCCTTCACCGCGGACGATGGTGGGCACGGGGGAGTTCTCGTACGACGACATGCGGGTGAAGTGCATCCACAGGTGGTCGTAGGCGGACTTGGAGAGGTCGCTGCGGTCCTTGCTCACGGCTATCGGGTTCCCCACATGTAGGTCTGCTTCTTGAGCTTGAGGTAGACGAAGCTCTCGGTGGAGCGCACACCGGGGAGGGTGCGGATGCGCCGGTTGATCACTTCAAGCAGGTGGTCGTCGTCCTCGCAGACGATCTCCACCATCAGGTCGAACGAGCCCGCCGTCATGACGACGTACTCGCATTCGGACATCGCGGTCAGCGCATCTGCCACCGGGTCCAGGTCGCCCTCGACGTTGATCCCGACCATCGCCTGGCGCCGCAGGCCCACGGTGAGCGGGTCCGTGACGGCGACGATCTGCATCACGCCTTGGTCGAGCAGCTTCTGGACGCGCTGCCGGACCGCCGCCTCGGAAAGGCCCACGGCCTTGCCTATCGCGGCGTAAGGACGGCGCCCGTCCTCCTGCAGCTGCTCGATGATCGCCAGGGAGACGGCATCGATCGTGGGGGAGGTACCGCCCCCGGTCCTGGAGTCTGTGCTTCGACTGGCCACGAGCACACTGTGCACCGGAGTCGTAGATTCCGCAACCTGTGAGCGATGAAATTCGTTGTTAAGTGACTGAAAAGTCACCGATTTCGAAGTGGAACGGTGTTGGGTCTGTCGAAAGCGTCACTCGTCGGGCTAGCCTGGGCCGCGTAGTGTGGGGGTGTCTCACCCATCGGACATCTGAGGAGGGGTGGCTGTGACCACCGAACTGCGTCGTCTGCGCAATTACATCGACGGAGAGTTCCGGGACGCCGCTGACGGGCGGACCATCGAGGTGGTCAACCCGGCCACAGGCGAGGCGTACGCGACCTCCCCGCTGTCCGGCCAGGCGGACGTGGACGCCGCCATGGCGGCCGCGGCCGCGGCCTTCCCGGCCTGGCGCGACACCACGCCGGCCGAGCGCCAGAAGGCCCTGCTGAAGATCGCGGACGCCTTCGAGGAGCGGGCCGAGGAGCTGATCGCGGCCGAGTCGGAGAACACGGGCAAGCCCCTCGGACTCACCCGCAGCGAAGAGATCCCGCCCATGGTCGACCAGATCCGCTTCTTCGCCGGCGCGGCCCGGATGCTCGAGGGGCGCTCGGCGGGCGAGTACATGGAGGGGCTGACCTCCATCGTCCGCCGTGAGCCGGTCGGCGTCTGCGCACAGGTCGCCCCGTGGAACTACCCGATGATGATGGCGGTGTGGAAGTTCGCCCCGGCCCTCGCCGCCGGCAACACCGTGGTGCTGAAGCCGTCGGACACCACCCCGGCCTCCACCGTGCTGATCGCCGAGATCATCGGCTCGATCGTGCCGAAGGGCGTCTTCAACGTCATCTGCGGCGACCGCGACACCGGCCGGGCGATGGTCGAGCACCCGGTCCCGGCGATGGCCTCCATCACCGGCTCCGTACGGGCCGGCATGCAGGTCGCCGAGTCGGCGTCGAAGGACCTCAAGCGCGTGCACCTGGAGCTGGGCGGCAAGGCGCCGGTCGTCGTGTTCGAGGACACCGACATCGCGAAGGCCGTCGAGGACATCTCGGTCGCCGGCTTCTTCAACGCGGGCCAGGACTGCACGGCCGCGACCCGGGTGCTCGTGCACGAGTCCATCCACGACGAGTTCGTGAGCGCGCTGGCCAAGGCCGCGCAGGACACCAAGACGGGCATGCCCGACGACGAGGACGTGCTCTTCGGCCCGCTCAACAACGAGAACCAGCTGAAGCAGGTCTCCGGCTTCATCGACCGCCTCCCGGCCCACGCGAAGGTCGAGGCCGGCGGTCAGCGCGTCGGCGACAAGGGCTACTTCTACGCCCCGACCGTCGTCTCCGGCCTCAAGCAGGACGACGAGATCATCCAGAACGAGGTCTTCGGCCCGGTCATCACGGTCCAGTCCTTCACCGACGAGGCACAGGCCGTCGAGTACGCGAACGGCGTGGAGTACGCGCTCGCGTCCTCGGTGTGGACGAAGGACCACTCCCGTGCGATGCGCATGTCCAAGGTGCTGGACTTCGGCTGTGTGTGGATCAACACCCACATCCCGCTGGTTGCCGAGATGCCGCACGGCGGCTTCAAGAAGTCCGGCTACGGCAAGGACCTGTCGGCGTACGGCTTCGACGACTACACGCGCATCAAGCACGTGATGACGTCCCTGGACGCGTAGCGAACCCCGCGGGGCGCGCCGCGCCTGCCGCGGCACCGCACGAGGCCACCGGAGCAGCAGCCCCGGTGGCCTCGTGCATGTCCTCACCCGGCGCCCGACCGGGCCGTCACTCCGGCGGCGTCGTGCGGGGCGGCGGCTCCAGCGGCGTCGTGTGCAGTGCCAGCAGCAGGCGCCAGACCCGGGCCGCCATGTCCTCCGGGCCGGAGTCGACAATGCCGTGCAGCCAGTCCGCGAGGAGGCCGGTGAACGCGGCGGCGACTGCCGAGGCGACCAGGTCGGGGGCGGCCGCGCCCACCAGTTCCCGTTCACGGCGGCTCCGTTCCCTCAACTCGCGGTGCAGGAGGTCGCCGAGCGGGCCGCCGCCGCCCTCGCGAAGGAGAGCGCGGTACAGGGCGGCGTGCGGGACGACACCCGTGAAGAAGTCCGTCAGCGAGGCCGGCGGCGCTGCGGGGTCCGGCACCCCGCGCCAGGCGTGCAGCGCCTCCACGGCGTCCCGGACGATCTCCGCGCACGCGTCGACCGCGAGCGCGCCCAGGTCCGGGTAGTGCAGATAGAACGTGGCCCGGCCGACTCCGGCCCGCCGGACCAGCCCCGCCACGCTCACCTCGGCCAGCGGCCGCTTCCGGCACTCGTCCAGGAGCGCGCGGCGCAACCGGTCCCGGGTGCGCACGGCCCGCGGGTCCCCGCCCGCCCCGGTGCCGGAGGCCCCGCCCGTCCCGGCCCCGGGGGGCCCGCTCATCCGGCCGCCAGTACGGCCGCCAGTGCCAGGGCGCCGGGGAGCGCCTGGGCGGCGTAGATGCGGCGGTTCGCGGTGGCGCCGCCGTACAGCCCGGCGATCAGGACGCACACCAGGAAGAACACCTGGACCCGATGGCCCGTCGGGGGCGCTGCGACCAGGCCCCAGGCCAGCCCCGCGGCCAGGAAGCCGTTGTAGAGCCCCTGGTTGGCGGCCAGGGGGGCCGTGGCCCGTGCGGTCTCCGCGTCGAAGCCCGACAGCCGCCGCCCCGGCGGCCGTTGCCACAGGAACATCTCCAGCACCAGGAAATACAGGTGCAGGACGGCCACGAGTGCCACGAGGACATGAGCGGTCGCTGTCACGGCGCGCTCCTCCGTTTTCCCAAACACTTGGACATGTGTCCAGAGATTATAGACAGCTGTCTGTGGTCGACAGGGTGTCCGTGCTCCGGGCGCCCGCTCGACGCACCGTCCATTGCCGCCCGCTCCCCGCGCCCGGCATCCTGCCGACCGTGCCCGCCAAGCCGAAGCGTTCCCCGATGCCCGGTACATCCCTCCTGTCCCGCCGTTCCGTGCTGCGCGCCCTGGGTACCGCGGGCGCCGGAGCCGCGGGCCTCTCCCTCACCGGCTGCGGAGTGCCCCCGGCCTACGTCCCGCCCGGCGACCGCGCCGCTCGCGACCTTTCCGGCCGCGACCGCACCCTCGACTTCGCCAACTGGCCGCTCTACATCGACACCGACGGGGAGGACACCTCCCGCCGCCCGACCCTCGACGCCTTCACCGAGCGCACCGGGATCTCCGTCCGCTACACCGAGGAGATCAACGACAACGACGAGTTCTTCGGCAAGATCAGCCCGGCGCTGATGAACCATCAGGTGACCGGGCGGGACCTCGTCGTCGTCAGCGACTGGATGGCCGCCCGCTTCGTACGCCTCGGCTGGGTGCAGGAGATGGACCGGGACCGTCAGCCGAACGTCACCGAGCATCTGGACCCCCAGCTGCGCTCACCCGCCTTCGACGAGGGCCGGCGGCACAGCGTCCCCTGGCAGTCCGGGATCACCGGCATCGCCTACAACCGCGCCCGGCTCGGCCGCGAGATCCGGAGCACCGAGGACCTGTGGGCCGCCGACCTCCGGGGGAGGATCACCCTCCTGTCGGGGCTCGACGAGTCCTTCGCGCTCCTGATGCAGGGCAACGGCGTGGACGTCACGCGCTGGACCTCCGAGGACTTCCACACCGTGTGCGACCAGGTGGAGGAGCTCGTGCACCGCAGGCACATCCGCCGTTTCACCGGCAACGACTACATCAAGGACCTCTCCACCGGCGACGTCCTCGCCTGCCAGGCCTACTCGGGCGACGTCATCCAGCTCCAGGCCGACAACCCCGCCATCGAGTTCGTGGTGCCGGAGGAGGGCGCGGAACTCTGGGCGGAGTCCCTGATGATCCCCAACCTCGCCCGCCACAAGCGCAACGCCGAAGTGCTCGTCGACCACTACTACGATCCCGAGGTCGCGGCCGAGCTCGCGGCGTGGGTCAACTACGTCTGCCCGGTACCCGCGGCCCGCGACGTCCTCGCCGATTCGGGCGACGCGGAACTCGCCGTGCTGGCCGAGGACCCGCTGGTCTTCCCCGACGACGCGATGCGCCGGCGGCTGGCGATCGCCCGGGACATCACGTCCGCGGAGCGGCGGGAGTTCACGAAGCGATGGAACGGAATCGTGGGGCTGTAGCCGCGGTCGCCCACGTGTGAACGGGACGGGCCCGGGCGCGTCCCGGACCGGAACTCTCCCTCCGGCGCCCCCTGCGTCCTGCGCGCCGACCGCCGCCCCACCTGCCGTCGGGGCGCTGCGGAGCCCGGCGTACGCTGCGGCCATGAGCGAGGGCAGAGCGCTGTTGCGGCGCATACGGGTGTGGCTGGCCGTCTTCATCGTGTGTCTGGTGCTGAGCGGGCTGACCGCGTTTCCGCTCGTCACCGAAGTGCGCCTGCTGCAGGAGGCGTTGACGTCCTGGGCGACACCGGTCGCCGACGCGTTCCCCGGTCTGCTCGCGTGGACGGAGCGGGTGCGGGAGGGACTGGAGACCGCCGACGGGAGCCATCCCTTCCTCCTCTACGGCACCGACTGGCTGGCCTTCGCCCATCTCGTCATCGCGGTCGCCTTCTACGGTCCGTACCGGGACCCCGTGCGCAACATCTGGGTCGTCGAGTTCGGCATGATCGCCTGCGCCGGGATCATCCCGCTGGCGCTGATCTGCGGGCCCATCCGCGGCATCCCGTTCGGCTGGACCGTCATCGACATGTCCTTCGGGGTGTTCGGGGTGATCCCGCTGCTCGTCGTACGGCGGATGATCAAGCGGCTGGAGGCGCTCACGGAGGGCGCCCCGGCGGCCCGGGCGGTGGAGCCGGCCGCCGTCTGAGCGGCGGTGCGCGGTGCCGGCCGAGCGGCCGGCACCGTCGTCAGCGCTTGCGTCCGACGGCGCCGAACTGGGCCACCTCCACGGTGGTCGCCCCGCCGTCGCGCCAGCGGGCGCAGGAGACGATGCCCGGCTCCAGCAGGTCCAGCCCCTCGAAGAAGCCGGCGAACTCGGCACGGGTGCGGGCAGTGATCGGCGGCGTCGCGTTCTCGTTCCAGAACGCCATCGCCTCCGCGTTGCCCTCGCCGCCGAGTTCCAGCGTCGGGTGGGTGAGCGCGAGGTAACTGCCGGACGGGACGGCGTCCATGACCCGCCGGACGATCGAGCGGGCCTGGTCCGTGTCGAGGACGAAGTTCAGGATGCCGAGCATCATCACCGCCACCGGCTGCGACAGGTCGAGCGTCCGCTCCACGGCGCGCAGGATGTCGTCGGGGCGGTGGGCGTCCGCGTCGATGTACTCGGTACGGCCCTCGGGGGTGCTGGTGAGCAGGGCTCGCGCATGGGTCAGCACGATCGGGTCGTTGTCGACGTAGACGATCCGAGAGGCGGGGGCGACGCGCTGGGCGACCTCGTGGGTGTTGTCCACGGTCGGCAGCCCGGTCCCGATGTCGAGGAACTGGCGCACTCCGGCGGGGCCGGCGAGGTGGTTCACGACGCGGCCGAGGAACGCCCGGTCCGCGCGGGCGACATGGCCGATGCTCGGGTACATCCCGGTGACCATGTCGCCCACCTGACGGTCGATCAGGTAGTTGTCCTTGCCGCCCAGCCAGTAGTTCCAGACGCGGGCGTTGTGGGCGATGTCCGTGCGGATCCTGCCCTGGCCGGTGTCCTCGGGCCCTGTCACGACGTGCGTCCTCTCCCGGTCCGGGAACCGCGCAGCACGCGGGTCAGCGCGTCCACGCGGTTCGTGGTGATGGAGTCGACTCCGCGACCCACGAGTCTGCGCATCGTCCCACGCGTGTCCGCCGTCCACACGGAAAGCAGATAACCGCTCGCGTGGACCCGGTCCGCGAGCTCCCGGCTCACCAGGCCGAAGCGGTAGTTGAGCCAGCGCGGCCGCAGCGACGCGAGCAGCAGGGGACGCGGTGGGGCGAGCGACGTCCAGGTCAGCGCGATCTCCGCGTCCGGGTCGGCGTCCCGGACCGCCAGCATGCCGACGGGACCGCCCGTGTAGTAGACCCGGTCGGCGGCGCCGCCTTCGTGGACCGTGCCGACGATCGTGCGCACGGCCGCCTCGTCCGCGCCCGGCAGGTCCAGCATGAGCCGATGGGCGCCGACCGCCACCAGCGCCTCCTCGAGGGTCGGCACCCCGCCCGAGGTCACCTCGGTGACCTGCGCGTGGGTGAGCAGGGCCAGTGGCCGGTCGTGGCCCCACAGGCGCCGGAGAGTGTCGTCGTGGAGCAGCACCGGCACACCGTCGCGGGTCAGCCGGACGTCCACCTCGACGGCGTCCGCGCCCCGGCCGATCGCGGACCGCAGCGACGGCAGGGTGTTCTCCCGCGCGGCGTACGGGTCGCCGCGATGTCCTACGACCGTGACGGGGCGCATGCGCCGGGCCTCACTTCGCGAGCCACTGCTCGGTGTACGCGTCGATCTCGCCCGCGATCCTGGCCTTTCCGGCCGGGTCGAGGAACGACGCCTCCACGGCGTTCTTCGCGAGGCCGGCGACGCCCCGCTCGTCGAGCTCCAGCAGCCGGGCGGCCACCGCGTACTCGTTGTTCAGATCGGTCCCGAACATCGGCGGGTCGTCGCTGTTGACGGTGACGAGCACGCCGGCCGCGACCATCTCCTTGATGGGGTGCTCGTCGAGCGTGGCGACGGCCCGGGTGGCGATGTTGGAGGTCGGGCAGACCTCCAGCGGGATCCGGTGCTCGGCGAGGTACGCGAGCAGCTCCGGGTCCTTCGGGGCGCTGGTGCCGTGGCCGATGCGCTCGGCCCGCAGGTCGTGGAGCGCGTCCCACACGGTCTGCGGGCCCGTGGTCTCGCCGGCGTGCGGAACGGACCGCAGCCCGGCCGCCAGAGCGCGGTCGAAGTACGGCTTGAACTGCGGCCGGGGCACGCCGACCTCGGGCCCGCCGAGACCGAACGACACCAGGCCCTCGGGGCGCAGGTCGACGGCGAGCCGGGCGGTCTCCTCGGCGGCGTCGAGGCCCGCCTCGCCCGGGATGTCGAAGCACCAGCGCAGCACGACGCCGAGTTCGGTCTCGGCGGCCTTGCGGGCGTCCTCGATCGCCTCCATGAACCCCTGCTCGGGAATGCCGCGGCGGGTCGAGCTGAACGGGGTCACGGTGAGTTCCGCGTAACGGATGTTCTGCCGGGCCATGTCCCGGGCCACCTCGAACGTCAGCAGGCGGACGTCGTCGGGGGTGCGGACCAGGTCCACGACCGAGAGGTAGACCTCGATGAAGTGCGCGAAGTCGGTGAAGGTGAAGTACTCGGCGAGCGCCCCGGGGTCGAGGGGGACCTTGGAGTCCGGGTGCCGGGCCGCCAGCTCGGACACGATGCGCGGTGACGCCGAGCCCACGTGGTGGACGTGGAGCTCGGCCTTGGGAAGGCCCTCGATGAAGGGAAGCAGATCGGTCACCGGGTCCTCCGTGTGTGCTGGCCGTGCCGGTCAGGGATCATCGTAGGCGGGGCGGGTTCCGCACGGAGCGGTGCCCGTAGCATGACAATCCATGATGGGGGAGGCTCATGTCAGACCAGAGCGACCAGCGGCCGGGCGGGGACGGGCCCGAGGATCCGTGGGCTCCGCCGGAGCGCCGCGCCCCGCAGGACAAGGTGGAGCTGGGCAAGCAGGACGGGCCCGGCGGCACGCCGCCGAGCGGCCCGCCCGGCGTGCACGACCAGCCGACGATCACCTCCATGCCGGCGGGTGATCCCTTCGCGGCTCCAGGTGCCGGGGCGGGCGCCGGAAGCGACGGGGGCGCCGTGCCCCCGCCGCCGATCGCCCCCGGCGGGCCCGGTCAGACCGCGCCGGGCCCGTACGGCTACCAGGCCGGAGCGCCGGGCGGTACGTTCGGCGGCTCGCCCTACGGCGCGCACGCCGGCTACCCGGGCTATCCCGGCCACGGTGCCGGCGGCTGGGCGCCTGCCCCGGCGAACGGCATGGGCATCACGGCGCTGGTGCTCGGCATCATCGCCGTCGTGGGGTTCTGCCTGTACGGCCTCGGGATCGTCCTCGGCGTGCTGGCGCTGATCTTCGGCTTCATCGGGCGCGCCCGTGCCCGGCGCGGCGAGGCGAACAACGGCGGGATGGCGCTCGCCGGGATCATCCTCGGCGCGATCGGCATCGTGGTCAGCGCCGCGTTCCTCGGCTTTCTGATCTGGGCGATCGCCAACGAGGAGCGGTTCCGCGACGGGAGCGAAGAGGACCTCTGGTCGACGACGACGACCGTGGCCACGGCGAGGCGCTGAACCGGGCGGCCCCCCGCGCCGCCCGGTCCCGCCGACCGCCGGAACAGAGGCCGTCGGCCCCGAGGGACACGCGTCCCGGGACCCGGGGCGCCTCACTCCGTGCGGCCCGTCCTCAGCCGCTCCCGCACCTCCATCAGCGCGAAGCCCAGCAGGTTCAGCCCGCGCCAGCGCGCCGGGTCGTGCGCCCGCTCGTCGTCGGCCGCGAGGCCGATGCCCCATATGCGGTCCATCGGGCTCGCCTCCACCAGCACCCGCTCGCCCGTGCCGAGCAGGAACGCGGACAGTTCGGGGTGCTGCGAGAACTTGTGGACGTTGCCCTCGACGACGATGCCGAAGCGCTCGCGCTCCCACGTCACGTCACTGAAGCCGCGCACCAGCCGGCCTTCCTTCTTCGCCTGGGCCGGGCTCGCGGCCGCCACGGCCCTGCCCTCCGCCTCCTCGTCACCGAAGAGGCGCGCCTTGCGGGCCATCATCCAGTGCTCGGCCGTCGCGTACTCGATTCCGTCCACCGTGAACGGCGCGGGCCACCACTGGCTCAGGCAACTGGCGCCGACGGCACCGTCGGGCCGCGGCCGATGGCCCCAGAAGTGCAGATATCTGACCCGTCTACCGTTCCTGACCTGCTCTGTCAGAGCCTCGGCCGATACGCCGGTGATTCCCATGCACGCGAGTCTGGCATCCACCACTGACACTCCGTACGGGGATTTCCGTCCTGACGCGACACATGGTCGACCGATTCCGTCGCGTAACCAAAAGGCAACTACGGAATCACTTGTTGACGAAGTTCGCCTCTGTCAGGATCGGCACTCACTTCGAGCTGGAACTACGGAGAGCGTCATGGGCAACCGCTTCCAGGTGCAGGACCGTTTCAAGGACGGCGCACAGTACATCGACGGAGAGCTGCGCCCCGGCACATCGGGACGTAACCACGCAATCGTAGACCCCGCAACCGGGGAGCAGGTGCTCGCGTACGACCTGGCGGGCAGCGACGACGTCGACGCGGCCGTCGCCGCGGCCCGAGCGGCGTTCCCCGGCTGGGCGGGCGCGACGCCGGGGGAGCGCTCCGACGCCCTGCACCGCTTCGCGTCCGTGCTCGCCGAGCAGGCAGAGGACTTCGCCCAGGCGGAATCGCTCCAGTGCGGGAAGCCGATCAAGCTCAGCCGGGAGTTCGACGTCCCCGGGACCGTCGACAACACCGCCTTCTTCGCGGGGGCCGCACGCCATCTGCAGGGCCAGTCCGCGGGCGAGTACAGCGGAGACCACACGTCGTACGTACGCCGGGAACCGATCGGCGTCGTCGGCTCCATCGCCCCCTGGAACTACCCGCTCCAGATGGCCGCCTGGAAGGTCCTCCCGGCCATCGCCGCGGGCAACACGATCGTCCTCAAGCCCGCCGAGATCACCCCGCTGACCTCGCTGATGTTCGCCCGGGCCGCCACCGAGGCGGGCATCCCCGACGGCGTCCTCAACGTCGTCGCCGGAACCGGCAGGGAGGCCGGCGAGCACCTGGTCGGGCACCCCGACGTGGCCATGACCTCGTTCACCGGGTCGACCCCCGTGGGCAAGCGGGTCGCCGAGGTGGCCACGGCCACCGTCAAGCGCCTCCACCTGGAGCTCGGCGGCAAGGCCCCGTTCGTCGTGTTCGACGACGCGGACCTCGACGCGGCCGTGCACGGGGCGGTCGCCGGCGCGCTGATCAACAGCGGTCAGGACTGCACCGCGGCCACCCGCGCCTATGTCCAGCGCCCCCTCTACGACGCGTTCGTCTCCGCAGTCGCCGACCTGATGGCGACGGTGCGGCTCGGCGACCCCTTCGACCCGTCCACCGACCTCGGCCCGCTCGTCTCGCACACCCAGCGCGACCGGGTCGCCGGCTTCGTCGACCGGGCCCGCTCATACGCCACCGTCGTCACCGGCGGCAAGGCACCCGGCGGCGACCTGGCGAAGGGCGCCTACTACCTCCCCACGCTGATCTCCGGCGCCGCCCAGGACAGCGAGGTCGTCCAGTCCGAGATCTTCGGACCCGTCCTGGTGGTCCTGCCCTTCGACTCGGACGACGAGGGCATCGCGCTCGCCAACGACACCCCGTACGGGCTCGCCGCCTCCGCCTGGAGCCGTGACGTGTACCGGACGGGCCGTGCCACCCGCGAGATCAAGGCGGGCTGCGTATGGGTCAACGACCACATCCCGATCATCAGCGAGATGCCCCACGGCGGCTACAAGGCCAGCGGGTTCGGAAAGGACATGTCGGCGTACTCCTTCGAGGAGTACACGCAGGTCAAGCACGTGATGCACGACAACACCGCGGTGGTCAGGAAGGACTGGCACCGCACGATCTTCGGGGACCGATAGCAGCCACAGCCGTACGACCGACGGCGACCCATCCCGAAAGGCAACACAGCGCATGAAGCAGTACCAGCCCGAGCGCCTCTCGGAGGCCCAGCTGGCCGCTATGCGGCGGAGCTTGAGGAACGGCCGGGGCGCACTCTCCCGCCGCTCCCTGCTGCGAGCGACGGGCGTAGGAGCGCTCACCATAGGTGGCATGGGCGCGCTGAACGCGTGCGGAATCCCGCCCGCCAAGCGCGAGGGCGAAGGGGCGGCGGCCTCCGACGACCACTCGGCCGAGGAGAAGCAGATCGCCTTCTCCAACTGGACGCAGTACATCGACATCAGCGAGGACGAGAAGAGCCACCCGACGCTCGACGCGTTCACCAAGCGCACCGGGATCAGCGTCAAGTACACCGAGGACATCAACGACAACGTCGAGTTCTTCGGCAAGATCCGGCCGCAGCTCGCCGCCGGCCAGGAGACCGGCCGCGACCTGATCAACGTGACCGACTGGCTCGCGGCCCGCATCATCCGCCTCGGCTGGGCGCAGAAGCTCGACCCCGCCAACCTGCCGCACGCGTACGCCCATCTGTCGCCGCAGTTCCGCAGCCCCGACTGGGACCCCGGGCGGGCCTACTCGTACCCCTGGACCGGTATCTCCACCGTGATCGCCTACAACTCCAAGGCGACCGGCGGCCGGAAGATCGAGAGCGTCTCCCAGCTGCTCGAGGACAAGTCGCTGCGGGGCCGGGTCGCCTGCCTGTCCGAGATGCGCGACACCATCGGGATGACCCTGCTCGACATGGGCAAGGACCCGGGCAAGGTCACCGACGACGACTACAACGCGGCGATCGCGAAGGTCCAGAGGGCGGTGGACACCAAGCAGATCCGCCGCTTCACCGGCAACGACTACACCTCCGACCTGGACAAGGGCGACATCGCCGCGTGTCTGGCCTGGGCCGGCGACCTCGTCCAGCTCCGCGTGGACAACCCCGACATCCAGTTCGTGATCCCCGACGCCGGCTACATGACCTCCAGCGACAACCTGATGGTCCCGGCCAAGGCCCGGCACAAGACCAACGCCGAGAAGCTCATCGACTACTACTACGAGCTCCCGGTCGCGGCCCAGCTCGCCGCCTACATCAACTACGTCTGCCCGGTCGAGGGCGTCGGCCCCGAGCTCGCCAAGATCGACCCGGCGCTCGCCAAGAACACACTGATCCTCCCGGACAAGGCCATGGCCGCGAAGTCCCATGCCTTCCGCTCGCTCAGCAGCGAGGAAGAGACGGCGTACGAGGAGAAGTTCGCCAAGCTCATCGGCGCCTGACCGTTCCTGCTTCCTGCTCCCCTCTCGACACCTGGGACCGCGATCCATGACTGACAAGAAAGCAGGCGGGGACGTCCGCCTCACCGGGATCAGCAAGACCTACGGCTCGTTCACCGCCGTGCACCCGCTGGACCTGACCGTGCCCGAGGGCTCGTTCTTCGCCCTGCTCGGCGCTTCCGGCTGCGGCAAGACCACCACGCTGCGGATGATCGCCGGTCTGGAGGACCCGACCACCGGCTCCGTGTTCCTCGGCGACAAGGACGTCACCGACCTGCCGCCGTACAAGCGCCCGGTGAACACCGTCTTCCAGAGCTACGCCCTCTTCCCACACCTGACCATCTACGAGAACGTCGCCTTCGGGCTGCGCCGTCGCGGCATCAGGTCCGTGAAGAAGCAGGTCGACGACATGCTGGAACTCGTCCAGCTCGGCGACAAGGCGAAGCACAAGCCGCACCAGCTCTCCGGCGGCCAGCAGCAGCGCGTCGCCGTCGCCCGCGCGCTGATCAACCACCCGCAGGTGCTGCTGCTGGACGAGCCGCTCGGCGCCCTCGACCTCAAGCTGCGCCGCCAGATGCAGCTCGAGCTCAAGCGCATCCAGACCGAGGTCGGCATCACCTTCGTCCACGTCACCCACGACCAGGAGGAGGCCATGACCATGGCCGACACGGTCGCGGTGATGAACGGGGGCCGGGTGGAGCAGCTCGGCGCCCCGTCCGAGCTCTACGAGAACCCCCAGACGACGTTCGTCGCCAACTTCCTCGGCACCTCCAACCTCATCGAGGCCGAGGTCGCGGAGGCCGCCGGAGGTCAGGTCGTCGTCACCGCAGCCGGCGCCAAGCTGCGGCTTCCGGCCGCGCGCTGTGCCACCCAGCCCCGAACCGGAGGCAAGCTCCTGGTCGGAGTCCGGCCCGAGAAGATATCCCTGGCCCACGCCGACGACGCCGGTGACATCGCCGACGGCCGCAACCGGTTCACCGGGAAGATCGCGGACTCCAGCTTCATCGGTGTCTCCACCCAGTTCGTCATCGACAGCCCGGTCTGCCCGGAGCTGGAGGTGTACGTGCAGAACATCGAGCGGGACCCGCGCCTGGTACCCGGCGCCGAGGTCGTCCTGCACTGGAATCCCGAGCACACGTTCGGCCTCGACGCCGCTCAGGACATAGACGCGGGCGTGGAGACGGTGGAGGAGACCGCATGACCGTCACCGAGGCACCCCCCGCCTCGCCGGCGCCGGCCGCCCCCGAGCCGGTCCTGCGCAAGCAGCCGGTGCGCCGGAAGCTGGTGCCCTACTGGCTGCTCCTGCCCGGCATCCTGTGGCTGCTGGTCTTCTTCGCCCTGCCGATGGTCTACCAGGCATCGACCTCCGTGCAGACCGGCTCCCTGGAGAAGGGCTTCCAGGTCACCTGGCACTTCCAGACCTACTGGGACGCGCTGAGCGAGTACTACCCGCAGTTCCTGCGGTCGCTGCTGTACGCAGGCACGGCCACGATCCTGTGCCTGCTGCTCGGCTACCCGCTGGCGTACCTGATCGCGTTCAAGGCGGGACGCTGGCGCAATCTGCTGCTGGTGCTGGTCATCGCACCGTTCTTCACCAGCTTCCTGATCCGGACGCTCGCGTGGAAGACGATCCTCGCGGACGGCGGACCGGTGGTGGACGTCCTCAACACCGTCGGCTTCCTCGACGTCACCGGCTGGCTCGGGATGACCGAGGGCAACCGTGTGCTGGCCACTCCGCTCGCGGTCGTCACCGGTCTGACGTACAACTTCCTGCCGTTCATGATCCTGCCCCTGTACACCTCGCTGGAGCGGATCGACCCGCGGCTCCACGAGGCGGCGGGAGACCTCTACGCCAGGCCGTCGACCGTCTTCCGCAGGGTGACCTTCCCGCTGTCGATGCCGGGTGTCGTCTCCGGGACGCTGCTGACCTTCATCCCGGCGAGCGGCGACTACGTCAACGCCGAGCTGCTCGGCTCCACCGACACCCGGATGGTCGGCAACGTCATCCAGTCGCAGTTCCTGCGGGTGCTCGACTATCCGACCGCGGCCGCGCTGTCGTTCATTCTCATGGCCGTCGTGCTGATCATGGTGACGGTCTACATCCGCCGGGCCGGTACGGAGGATCTGGTCTGATGCTGCGACTCACAACGACGTGGATACGACGCAACCTGGTCGTGATCGCGGGCCTGCTCACCCTCGCGTACCTGGTGCTGCCGAACATCATCGTGATGGTGTTCTCCTTCAACAAGCCGGCCGGGCGCTTCAACTACTCCTGGCGGGAGTTCTCCACCGACGCGTGGCAGGACCCGTGCGGTGTCGCCGACATGTGCGACTCGCTCAGCCTGTCGCTGTGGATCGCGCTCTGGGCGACGATCGGCGCCACGCTCCTCGGCTCGATGATCGCCTTCGCGCTCGTCCGCTACCGCTTCCGGGCCCGCGGGGCGATCAACTCCCTGATCTTCCTGCCGATGGCGATGCCCGAGGTCGTCATGGCGGCCTCGCTGCTGACGCTCTTCCTCAACCTGGGGGCTGAGTTGGGCCCGACGACGATCCTCATCGCGCACACCATGTTCTGCCTCAGCTTCGTCGTGGTGGCGGTGAAGGCCAGGGTCATGTCGATGGACCCGAGGCTGGAGGAGGCCGCCAAGGACCTCTACGCGGGACCGGTGCAGACCTTCCTGCGAGTCACGCTGCCGATCGCGGCGCCCGGCATCGCCGCCGGCGCCATGCTCGCCTTCGCGCTCTCGTTCGACGACTTCATCATCACCAACTTCAACTCGGGCAACACCGTCACCTTCCCGATGTTCGTCTGGGGCTCGGCCCAGCGCGGCACACCCGTCCAGATCAACGTCATCGGTACGGCCATGTTCGCCCTCGCGGTCATCGTCGTCGTCGCAGGCCAGATCATCAGCGGCCGGCGCAGGAAGTCCGCACTGCCCAAGTAGCACCCCGAAGGAGTGGAAACCATGGCCCCAGCAGCCATGACCTTTGCCTCATCGCTCTCCGACGCCCAGCCCGTCCCCTTCTGGCTGGAAGACCCCGGCAAGCCCGCCGCCCTGCCCGCCCTCACCGGTGACGAGAAGACCGATCTGCTCGTCGTCGGCGGCGGCTACAGCGGACTGTGGACCGCGCTCCTCGCCAAGGAGCGCGACCCGCGGCGGGACGTCGTCCTCATCGAGGGCCGCGAGGTGGGCTGGGCCGCCTCGGGCCGCAACGGCGGCTTCTGCGCCGCCTCCCTGACCCACGGCCTCGCCAACGGCCTGGCCCGCTGGCCGGGCGACATGGCCAGGCTGGAGGAGCTCGGCGCGCGGAACCTCGACGCCATCGAGGACGCCGTCGCCCGCCACGGCATCGACTGCGACTTCGAGCGCACCGGCGAGATCGACGTGGCCACTGAGCCCCACCAGCTCGAGGAACTCCGGGAGATGCACGAGGAGGCGGGCCGGCTCGGCTTCGGCGGGCTGGAACTGATGGACCGGGACGCCGTGCGCGCGGAGGTCGACTCGCCGACCTTCCTGGGCGGGCTGTGGGACCGGAAGGGCGTTGCCATGCTCAACCCGGCCAGGCTGGCCTGGGGCCTCAAGCGGGCCTGCCTCGGCCTCGGCGTACGGATCTACGAGAACACCAGGGCGCTGGACCTGTCCCCGGCGGGCGCCGGCATGGCCGTGCGCACGTCCTACGGCCGGGTCTACGCCCGCCGGGTCGCGCTCGGCACGAACGTCTTCCCGTCGCTGGTCAAGCGGATCCGCCCGTACACGGTGCCGGTGTACGACTACGCGCTGATGACCGAACCGCTCTCGCCCGGGCAGCGGGACGCGATCGGCTGGCGCAACCGACAGGGCCTCGGCGACAGCGCCAACCAGTTCCACTACTTCCGGATC
The DNA here is from genome assembly GCF_900103455.1 of Streptomyces wuyuanensis. Lineage (GTDB taxonomy): Bacteria > Actinomycetota > Actinomycetes > Streptomycetales > Streptomycetaceae > Streptomyces > Streptomyces wuyuanensis. Next base: position 310,075 of record NZ_FNHI01000005.1, read on the forward strand.
ACCGCCGACGACCGGATCCTGTGGGGCGGTTACGACGCGATCTACCCGTACGGCGGGAAGGTCACCGCCGAGCTGGACCACCGGCCGGAGACCTATCTGAAGCTGGCGGGGCAGTTCTTCGAGTGCTTCCCGCAACTGGAGGGTCTGCGCTTCACCCACGCCTGGGGCGGAGCCATCGACACCTGCTCGCGCTTCTCGGCGTTCTTCGGCACCGCGCACGGCGGCAAGGTGGCCTACGCCGCCGGGTACACCGGACTCGGCGTCGGCGCCACCCGCTTCGGCGCCGACGTCATGCTCGATCTGCTCGCCGGCGAGCGGACCGAGCGGACCGAGCTGGAGATGGTCCGCAAGAAGCCGCTGCCCTTCCCGCCGGAACCGGTGGCCTGGGCAGGGATCGGCATCACCAAGTGGTCGCTGGCCCGCGCCGACGCACGCGGAGGGCGGCGCAATCTGTGGCTGAGGACGATGGACCGCCTCGGGCTCGGCTTCGACAGCTGACGCCGCCCCACCTCCGCCGCACGGCCGGGCTCCCGGGAGCCCGGCCGTGCCGTGTCTCCCCTTCACGGCTTCACGGACCACGGTTTCCCGGTTCCGGTGCCTCCCGCCGGCCCGCGTGCCCGCCGGCCCGCCACCCGCCGGCCCGCGTGCCGGTCAACTTTTTCCACCGGCTGCCCGAACCCGCGTCATAGCGCGGGCCGTTCCCGCTCTCCCCGGGTGACGCACGGACCGCGCACGCGGCGAGGCGCAGGGAACGGAGGCAGGGGACATGAAGGGAACCGGGGGCCGGATGGCCGGCGCGGCGGTGGACTGGCTGGTGTCGGTGGCGCCCGACCCGGACGACTGGCGCCGGCGGTGGGAGAGCCATCCCCGGGGGCTGGCGCTGCTCCCGACGGGCAGGCACTGGGACGTGCTCGTCCTGCCCGGCGAGATCGCCGGGCCGACGCTGGACGTGCTGACGCGGTTGACGGACCGGCCGGGACCGGTGCTCGCGGACTTCGGCCCCACACCGCACGGCCGCAATCCGGCGCCGCGCATGGGCTTCTTCGTCCCGCCGGGCACGTCGGAGCGCTGGGTCGGCACCGGCACGCACGCCGCGGGGGCCGGCGCCTGGGTCGTGCTGCCGTACCCCGGCCGTACCGCCGGGGGCGTGCGCTGGCTGCTTCTCCCGGACGGGTCGGGAACCCTCACCGACCCCGCGCTGCTGGAGCTGTCGATGCACGAGGCGGCCGCCGTCGCCGCCGGTACGGAGGAGGAGTGAGGAAAGGGGCGTCGAGGGTCTGCCAGAGGTCTTGACAACCTGATTGGTCTGGACCATGTTGTGCCCGCTCCACTCCTCATCCCCCCACTCCCCGGAGGCAGTTGTGGACTGCACCAGACCCCTCGCCGTCGCCGTCGCGGCCGTGCTCGCGGCGGGCGCGCTCGTCGCCACGGCCGGCGGCGCCGCGGCCGCGGACGCCGAACTCGCCCGCAACGGCGGCTTCGAGTCCGGCCTGGACGGCTGGAGTTGTACGGCCGGCAGCGGCGCGGTCGTCTCCTTGCCCGTGCACGGCGGCACGAAGGCGCTGCAGGCGACCCCGGCCGGCAGCGACAACGCCAAGTGCTCCCAGACCGTCGGCGTGCAGCCGAACTCCTCGTACACGCTGAGTGGTTGGGTGCGCGGCAGCTATGTGTACCTTGGCGCCAGCGGCACCGGTGCGACCGACGTCTCGACCTGGACCCAGTCGGCGCCCGACTGGCAGAAGCTGACGACGACGTTCCGCACCGGCGCCGGCACCACGTCGGTCACGATCCACATCCACGGCTGGTACGGGACCGGCGCCTACCAGGCCGACGACCTGTCCCTGTACGGCCCGGGCGGCACCCCGGTCCAGGTGCCCGCCGCGCCCACCGGACTCGCCGCGGGCACGCCCACGTCCTCCACCGTGCCGCTGTCCTGGTCGCAGGTGTCCGGCGCCACCGGCTACCACGTCTACCGCGGTGGCACGAAGGTCCTCTCGGTGACCGGGACCTCGGCCACCGTCACCGGGCTGGCTCCGGCCACCTCCCACAGCTTCCAGGTCACGGCCGCCAACAGCGCCGGCGAGTCCCCGAAGTCCGCGGCCGTCACCGCCACGACGAGCGCGGGAACCGGCCCGGGGCCGGGTCTGCCCGCCCACGCCCTGGTCGGCTATCTGCACGCGAGCTTCGCCAACGGCTCCGGCTACACCCGCATGGCCGACGTCCCCGACTCCTGGGACGTCATCAACCTCGCCTTCGGCGAACCCACCTCGGTGACCTCCGGCGACATCCGCTTCGGCCTGTGCCCGGCGGCCGAGTGCCCGAACGTCGAGTCCGCGGCCGACTTCAAGGCCGCCATCAGGGCCAAGCAGGCCGCGGGCAAGAAGGTCCTGATCTCCATCGGCGGCCAGAACGGCCAGGTCCAGCTCTCCACGACCGCCGCCCGGGACACCTTCGTCTCGTCCGTCTCGAAGATCATCGACGAGTACGGCCTGGACGGTCTCGACATCGACTTCGAAGGCCACTCGCTGTCGCTGAACACCGGTGACACCGACTTCCGCAACCCGACCTCGCCGGTCGTCGTCAACCTGATCTCCGCCCTGAAGACCCTCAAGGCCCGGTACGGCAGCGACTTCGTGCTGACGATGGCGCCGGAGACCTTCTTCGTCCAGCTGGGCTACCAGTACTACGGCTCGGGCCCGTTCGGCGGCCAGGACCCGCGCGCCGGCGCCTATCTGCCCGTCATCCACGCCCTGCGCGACGACCTGACGCTGCTGCACGTCCAGCACTACAACTCGGGCCCGATCATGGGCCTCGACAACCAGTACCACACCATGGGGAACGCCGACTTCCACATCTCCATGACGGACATGCTGCTCACGGGATTCCCCGTCGCCGGCAACCCCGAGCGGTTCTTCCCCGCCCTCCGCCCCGACCAGGTGGCCATCGGCCTGCCGGCCACCACCACCGCCGGGAACGGGCACACCCCGCCCGCCGAGGTCACCAAGGCCCTGGACTGCCTGACCAGGAAGACGAACTGCGGCTCCTACCAGACCCACGGCACCTGGCCCGCGCTGCGCGGGCTGATGACCTGGTCGATCAACTGGGACCGGTTCGGCGGCTGGGAGTTCCAGCGCAACTTCGACGCGTATCCCTGGAGCTGACCAGGACCGCTCCGGCCAGCAGCACCCCGCAGAGGGACCAGCTGCCGAGAACGTCAAGCGGCCAGTGGTAGCCGCGCAGCACCAGGCCGATGCCCGTCGCCGCCGTGAGCAGCACGGCGACGGGCATCAGCCACCGTCCGACGAGGAGGGCGGCCCCGGCGTACGCAACCATCGCGGTCGCGGCGTGGCCCGACGGGAAGTACCCCGTCTCAGGGGTCAGCGGACCGGGCCTGCCGGTCAGCGCCTTCAGCGGTGCCACGAGCGCCGGCACGAGGGCCATGGCGACGACGAGGGCCGCCGCGGGGATTCGCCGGCGCCGGTACAGTGCCAGGCCGACGGCCGCTGCCAGCACCGGCAGCGCGACCTGAGGGTTGCCGAGGTCGGCGAGGAACTCGGTGAGGCCCGCGGGGCCGCCGCCCACGACGGCCCGGTCGACGCGCTCGTCCAGGGCGCGCAGCGGCCCGTGGTCCACGACCTGCCAGGTGATCAGCGCGAAGAGGACGGCGCACGCGGCCGCGACGGCGGCGGGGCCGCGGAGCGGGCCCGGGAAGGAGGTCGGCCGCCCCGGAACAGGGGGGGTGGTTCCGGGGCGGCCGTGAGGACCGGTTTGCCGCGCGCCCCGGGGGGTTTGGGGCGGGCGGCCATCCGATCGGAGAGGAGATCCGGAGCGCGAAGCTCCGGTGGTGTGCGCGAGGGCACGGCCAGGGCGGGGCTGGGGAGGCCACGCCATGGAGTCGCCCGCAGTCCCCTGCGGGCGGGGTGTTTCTCTCATCTGCGGAAACCGTACGGCAGTGGCAGGGGGGACCGACAGCGGGAATGCCATCCCGCCATTGGCCCCCCACACGTTCTTCACAGAGAGCGCGCGATTACGGGCGGTTACACCCCGCGCCTCCGGCTCAGACGCCCGCGAGCGCCGTCTCGATGATGTCCAGGCCCTCGTTGAGCAGGTCCTCGCCGATCACCAGCGGGGGCAGGAAGCGCAGCACGTTGCCGTAGGTGCCGCAGGTGAGGACGAGGACGCCCTCGGCGTGGCAGGCCTTGGCGAGCGCGCCGGCGGCCTCCGGGTTCGGCTCCTTGGTGGCGCGGTCCTTGACCAGCTCGATGGCGATCATGGCGCCGCGGCCGCGGATGTCGCCGATGATGTCGAACTTCTCGGCCATCGCGGACAGGCGGCCCTTCATGACCTCCTCGATGCGCTTGGCCTTGCCGTTGAGGTCCTGCTCGCGCATGGTCTCGATGGCGCCGAGCGCACCGGCGCAGGCGACGGGGTTGCCGCCGTAGGTTCCGCCGAGGCCGCCGGCGTGCGCGGCGTCCATGATCTCGGCGCGGCCCGTGACCGCGGACAGCGGCAGACCGCCGGCGATGCCCTTGGCGGTGGTGATCAGGTCCGGGACGATGCCCTCGTCCTCGCAGGCGAACCACTGGCCGGTGCGGCAGAAGCCGGACTGGATCTCGTCGGCGACGAAGACGATGCCGTTGTCCTTGGCGAACTGCGCGATCGCCGGGAGGAAGCCCTTGGCGGGCTCGATGAAGCCGCCCTCGCCGAGGACCGGCTCGATGATGACCGCGGCGACGTTGTCGGCGCCGATCTGCTTGCTGATCTGGTCGATGGCCTGGGCGGCGGCCTCGGGGCCGCAGTTGTCCGGGCCGGTGGGCCAGCGGTAGCCGTAGGCGACCGGGACGCGGTAGACCTCGGGGGCGAACGGGCCGAAGCCGTTCTTGTACGGCATGTTCTTCGCGGTCAGCGCCATGGTGAGGTTGGTGCGGCCGTGGTAGCCGTGGTCGAAGACGACGACGGCCTGGCGCTTGGTGTACGCACGCGCGATCTTGACGGCGTTCTCGACGGCCTCGGCGCCGGAGTTGAACAGCGCCGACTTCTTGGCGTGGTCGCCCGGCGTGAGCTCGGCCAGGGCCTCGCAGACCTCGACGTAGCCCTCGTAGGGCGTGACCATGAAACAGGTGTGGGTGAAGTCCGCGAGCTGCGCGGAGGCGCGGCGTACGACGGCCTCGGCGGAGGCGCCCACGGTGGTCACGGCGATGCCGGAACCGAAGTCGATCAGGCGGTTGCCGTCGACGTCCTCGATGATGCCGCCGCCGGCGCGGGCGGTGAACACCGGCAGCACGGAGCCCACGCCGGCCGCGACCGCGGAGAGACGGCGGGCCTGCAGCTCCTGCGACTTGGGGCCGGGGATGGCGGTGACGACGCGGCGCTCCTGCGGAATTGCGCTCATGAGGGCTCCTGGGGGTGTTTCCGGACGCACTTCTTCTTTCTTCGCAGGCTAGGTCCGGGCCGGGGGGTCCGGCATGCTCCGTTCGGTAGTGGTGGGGGCGTGTCCTTGTCCGCGAAGGACATAGGCGCGCGGATGGCGGAGCGACGGCGGGGCCGGGCGGCCCCGCAGCCGGGGCGCCCGGGTCCCGGGCCGTGCGCGCCGGCCGGGCCGCGGCCGGTTTTCCGTAGGCCCCCGTCCCGGGCCGGGGCGGCCCCGCGGCGGTGCCTCCCGGCCCGCGCCGGCCGGTTCGCGGCCCCGGTCCGTGCCGGCCCGGACCGGCGGTGGGGCGGCAGGCCGGCACGTGCCGTACTCCCGCCCGCGGGATCGGTGCGGGATCGCTGAACTCCCCGGCGCCGGGCACTAGATTGACGGTGGCACAGACGCGCGGACCTGGCTGGTCAGGGGGCAGGGGTTCATGGAGACCGAAGGCACGTACGACGCACGCGGCGGCCGATCCGGCGGCACCGGGAGCGCGCGGCCCGTCCCGCGCCCCGCGGGCCCCCCGCCGCTGCCGCCCGCAGCCCCGCCCGTCCCGTCGCACGCCCCGGCGGCCGCCGGGGTCTCCGTCGCCGACTGGCTCCGTACGCCCCGGCCCGACGCCGAACCGGGCGTCTGGCGGCTGGGACACCGGCCGCGCCCCGAGGAGGAGCCGGACCTCGTCCCGGCGAGAAGGCTGTTCACGGGTGCACTGGTCGCCCTGCTCGCGGGCTGGCTGCTCTGGTCCCTGCTGTGGAACGGCTACCTCGGCCGCTACTGGCTCTGGCCGCTGCTCGTGCTGACCCCGGACTCCTGGCGCACCGACCCCGCGATGTGGGCCACGGCGAGTTACGTGTACTACGCCCTCGTCGGCGGCGGGCTCCTCGTCCTCTTCGCCCGGATCGGCCACGTGCCGGAGATCTGGCATCGCTACTCCCGCAGGAAGGCCGTGCCCGCTCCGCCGCCCCCGCCGAAGGAGGACCCCGCGGACTGGCCCGACCTGCGCAGCGCCGGACTGGACGACACGGCCCGCACCCTGGCCGAGGCGACGCGCAAGGGTTCGCTCGGCGATGTCGACTACGCGCGGATCCGCCGCGCCTGGCAGGGGGTGCGGACCAGGCCCGAGCGGCTCGCGGCCTTCACCGACGTGGTGCGCGCGGAGGGCGCGGCGGCCTGCGCGCACCCTTCCGGAGAACGGGATCTGCCGGTCCGGACCGCCGTGCACGACCTCGCCGCGAACCAGGTCAGGATCGGCACCGCCGCCGACCACCCCCGCAACCCCTACGCCCGCCGCACCACCGGAGTGGCCCTCGAACCCGCACTGCTCGGCACGTCGCTGCTCGCCGTCGGGCCGTCCGGGTCGGGCAAGACCGTGCGGCTCGTGCGGCCCGTGGTCGAGGCCATGTGCCTGCAGGCCCTCGCGAACCGGGCCGCCGTCGTGGCGGTCACGGCGCACGGCACCGGGCTCGCCCCCGACGACGCGTTCGACCTGGTCATCGCCCCGGGGCGGCCCGATTCCACGCACGATCTGGACCTCTACGGCGGCAGCGACGACCCCGACGAGGCCGCCCGGATCGTCGCCGAGGCGCTCGCCGGCGACCTCACGGCCGACGGCCGGCGGGCCGCCACCGCCCTCGCGCAGCTCATCGGGCCCTACCGCGGCGCCCACGGCCACTTCCCGGCCGTGCCCGAGCTGCGCGACCTCCTCGGCGGTGCGCCCGGCGCGCTGGACGGGCTGCGCACCCTCCTGCAGGCCGCGGGCGAGACGTCGCAGCTGAGGGAACTCGACGCGCGGGCACGGCAGGCCGAGCGCTCCGACGACATCGGGGTGCTGCTCGCGGAACGGATCGCGTTCCTCGACCGGCCGGCGTTCGCGCGGTTCTTCCGCACCGGAGAGTCGGCCCGGCCGTTCTCGCTCCGGGCCGTCGAGCACCCGCTGCGAGTCAGGATCGACCTCCCGGAGCGGGGCCACGCCGAGGCGTCGCGGATCATCGCCCGCCTCGTGCTGGCCCAGTTCACGGAGGCCGTACTCGCCCGCTCGGACCGCTCGCTGTTCGCCTGCCTGGTGCTGGACGACGCCACCCATACGGTGACGCCCGACTCGATCAGGGCCGTGCAGCGGCTGCGCTCCGCGCACGCGGGGGTGGTGCTCGCGCTGCGCACCCTGGAGGACGTGCCGGAGCCGTTGCGCGGGCCGCTGCTGGGCGCGGTCGGCTGCCGGATGGCGTTCGCCGGCATCGGCCCGTGGGACGGCGGCCGGTTCGCCGAGTCCTGGGGCAAGGAGTGGGTGCAGACCAAGGACGTGACCAACCGGCAGATCGTCTCCGACGAGCCGCTGACCAAGGCGCTGCACTTCATGCGGCGGGTCGTCACGGGCAAGGCCGCCACGGCCGAGGCGGTGACGGTCCGCGAGGTCGAGCGGGAGCGCTGGTCGGCGTCCGAGTTGGCACACGCCGTGCCGGCCGGGCACGCCGTCCTCTCGTTGACGTCGGTGCGGGGCGAGCACACCCCTCCGCTCCTGGTGGATCTGCGGAACTGAGGCTGGCGTGGCTCCGCGGTTCCGCGGAACCGAGCCGGGCAACCGTACGCGGTGGCAGAATCGAGGTGCGCCGTTCATACGGGACGGCGAAATGGCCCCAGAAGCCCTCATCCTCTGCCGAAAGTCCGCGGTCACATGCCGGTCACCCTCGCGTCCCTCGTCCAGCACTCCGCGCTCAAGCTGACCGTGCGCGCGGGGGAGGACCGGCTGGGGACGCCCGTGCGCTGGGTGCACGCCAGCGAGCTGGCGGACCCCGTGCCGTACATGGAGGGCGGCGAGCTGCTGCTCGTCACCGCGATGACGCTCGACGCCGCCGACCGCGAGGCGATGCGCCGCTATGTGCGGCGGCTCGCGGGCGCGGGCGTCGTGGGGCTGGGCTTCGCCGTCGGGGTCAACTACGACGACATCCCCGACGCGCTGCTGGAGGCGGCCGAGTCCGAGGACTTCCCCCTCCTGGAAGTGCCCCGGCGCACGCCCTTCCTGGCCATCAGCAAGGCGGTCTCGGCGGCCATCGCGGCCGATCAGTACCGGGCCGTCACCGCGGGCTTCGAGGCCCAGCGGGAGCTGACGCGCGCCGCGCTCGCCGAGGGCCCCGCGGCCCTGCTCGCCAGGCTCGCCTCGCACGTCGACGGCTGGGCCGCGCTCTACGACGCCTCCGGTGCCGTCGTCGCCGCCGCTCCCGAGTGGGCCACCCGGCGCGCGGCCCGGCTCACGGGGGACGTGGAGCGCCTCCGGGAGCGGCCGGCACCCGCCAGCGCGGTCGTCGGTGGGACGGAGGACCGCGTCGAACTCCAGTCGCTGGGCACGGGGCGCAGGGTCCGGGGCGCGCTCGCGGTCGGCACGGGCGCGACGCTCGGCACGGCCGAGCGCTACGCCGTGCACTCCGCGGTGGCCCTGCTGACGCTGACGACCGAACGGTCGCGTTCGCTGCAGGCCGCCGAGCAGCGGCTCGGCGCCGCGGTGCTGAGGATGATGCTCTCCGGCCAGCCGGACCACGCCAGAACGGTCGCCGGGGACCTGTACGGAGGTCTGCTGGACGCCCCGTTCCGGCTGCTCATCGGCGAACCGGCCGGGGAGCCCGACCCGGCGGCCGAACACCCCCTGCACGCCCTCGCCGAAGTGCTGGAGTCCGCCGCCGCCCGGGCCGGCGAGTCCGTGCTGACCGTGTCGGAGAGCGACGACCGGCTCGTGGTGCTCGCAGCCGACGGGGGAGCGGTCGCGCTCGCCTGCGAGCCGTACACCGAACGCGAGACGGAGGAGGCGGGGGTCGTCGTCGGCATGTCGGCCCCGGCCGGGCCGATCGCGGCCGCCTCGGCGTACAAGCAGGCCGAACAGGCGCTCTCCGTCGCCCGCAGGCGGGGCAGGGCGCTCGTCGAGCACGAGGAGCTCGCGGCCGGCTCCGTACTGCCGCTGCTCGCCGACGACGCGGTGCGCGCCTTCGCCGACGGGATGCTGCGAGCCCTGCGGGAGCACGACGCGACCGGTCGCGGAGACCTCGTGGCATCGCTGCGCGCCTGGCTCTCCCGCCACGGCCAGTGGGACGCCGCCGCCGCCGACCTGGGTGTCCACCGCCACACCCTGCGCTACCGGATGCGGCGCGTCGAGGAGATCCTCGGCCGCTCGCTGGACGACCCGGACGTGCGCATGGAGCTCTGGCTGGCGCTCAAGGCGACGGAGAGCCCGCTCCCGGTCACGGGCCCGGTGGCGGAGTCGGAGTAGGCGCCCCATTCCCGGCCGTGCGGCCGGCGCCCCGCCCGTGAGCCCCGGCCCGGCCTCGGGCGTCGGGCCCCGGCCTCCGGTCCCGGCCCGATCCCCGGCCCGTTCCCGGCCCCGGGAAACCCGGACCACGGCATACGGCCGCGACGGCACCCGGGCCGGGGCCGTCGTCACGCAAAGCCGCGCTTCAGGCTGATCCGGCCGGGGAATTCTCGTCCTGCTGCCCGAACTCGGGCAGAAAGCATGGCATTCGGCTGCTGGACTCCTTAGGGTCCTGCCTCGTGATCACCAGTCGGGCGGGGAGGCTCCCGCCCGGCCGTCCACAAGACGAGAAGGACCGATGACACCACCCGCAGCAGGTGCCGGCACACCCGCTCCCGGCACACCCGGCGCGAGCGGACCGGAACCCGGCACCCCGCCCGGCACCGACGCCGGCGCCGAACCAGGCTCAGCCCTCACCGCCGTACCCGGTGCCGCGTCCGCCGTGGAGGACGAGGTGGCCGCCGCGCCCGGCCGCCGGATATCGGGCCCGGTCTGGGCCGCGCTCGCCATCGTCTACGTCGTGTGGGGCTCCACGTACCTCGGCATCCGCGTGGTCGTGGAGACCATGCCGCCGTTCCTGTCGGCCGGAGCGCGCTTCGTCACCGCAGGGCTGATCCTCGCCGCGATCGTCGCCTGGCGGCAGGGGCCGTCCGCCCTCCGCGCCACCCGCGCGCAGTTGGTCTCCGCCGCCGTCGTCGGACTGCTGCTGCTCCTCGGCGGCAACGGACTCGTCGTCCTCGCCGAGACCGCCGTTCCCTCCGGACTCGCCGCGCTCCTGGTCGCGGTCGTCCCGGCCTGGGTCGTCGTCCTGCGGCGTGCGTCGGGCGAGCGCCCGGGCGTCGGTGCGTACGGCGGAGTCCTCCTCGGGCTCGCGGGACTCGCCGTGCTGACCCTGCCGGGCCTGAGCGGCGACGTCCGCCTCTGGGGTGTGCTGACCGTGGTCGCCGCGACCGTCATGTGGTCGGTGGGCTCCTTCTCCTCCTCCCGCATCCCCATGCCCGGCAACCCGTTCGCCGCGAGCGCCTTCGAGATGGTCGCGGGCGGCATCGGCTGTCTGCTCGTCGGACTGGGCCGCGGTGAACAGCAGGGTTTCGTGCTCGCCGAGGTGTCCGGCCGCTCCTGGACCGCCCTCGCGTATCTCGTCGTCTTCGGCTCGCTGATCGCGTTCACGGCCTACGCCTGGCTGCTGCACTCGGCCCCGCTGTCACTCGTGGCCACCTACGCCTACGTCAACCCCGTCGTCGCCGTACTCCTCGGCGCGCTGGTCCTCGGCGAGCAGCTGACCTGGCCGATCGCCGTCGGCGGTGCGGTCGTCGTCGCCGGCGTCTGTCTGATCGTCAGCACCGAACGCCGCCGCTGACGGCGGCGGCGTTCGGTGCACTCGCCAAAGCGGCAGAGCGACCCGGCCGACCACTCCAAGGCGGACAACCCACGATCCGGCCCGGCCGCCCTACCGTGTGAGGAGAGGAACCCACTACTTCGGAAGGGCCGGGACCCCATATGACTTCCACCCACGCCTTCTGGCTCGCCGGCCGCCAGGCCACCGGCGAGACGACCTTCGACGTGACGTCCCCCTGGGACGGCCGTCTCGTCGGCACGGTCTCCGTCCCGACCGATGCACAGGTCGAGGAGGCCGTTGCCGCGGCCCACGCGGTCGTGGACGATTTCGCGGCGACCCCGGCCCACGTCCGCGCCGCCGCTCTCGACCACGTCTCCCGGCGTCTCGTCGAGCGCACCGAGGAGATCGCCCAGCTGATCTCCGCCGAGAACGGCAAGCCGCTCAAGTGGGCCCGCGGCGAGGTCGGCCGCGCGGTCTCCGTATTCCGCTTCGCCGCCGAGGAGGCCCGCCGCTTCAACGGGGGCGAGGCGCAGCGCCTCGACACGGACGCCGGCGGCCAGGGCCGCCTCGCCCTGACCCGCCGTTTCCCGAAGGGCGTCGTCCTCGGCATCGCGCCGTTCAACTTCCCGCTGAACCTGTGCGCCCACAAGATCGCCCCGGCCATCGCCGTCGGCGCGCCGATCATCCTCAAGCCCGCTCCGGCCACCCCGCTGTCCGGTCTGATCCTCGGTGAGCTGCTCGCCGAGACCGAGCTGCCCGCCGGCTCCTGGTCGGTGCTTCCGGTTCCGAACGACAAGATGCCCGCCCTCGTCCAGGACGAGCGCCTCCCGGTCATCTCCTTCACGGGCTCCGACAAGGTCGGCTACGCGATCATGGACTCGGTGCCGCGCAAGCACTGCACCCTGGAGCTCGGCGGCAACGGCGCGGCCGTCGTGCTCGCCGACTTCGCCTCCGAGGAGGACCTGGACTGGGCGGCGACCCGTATCGCCACCTTCTCCAACTACCAGGGCGGCCAGTCCTGCATCTCCGTGCAGCGCGTGATCGCCGACGCCTCCGTGTACGACCGGCTGCTGCCGAAGATCGTCGCCGCGGTCGAGGCGCAGCGCACCGGCGACCCGTCCGACCCGACCACCGACGTCGGCCCGCTGGTCAGCGAGGACGCCGCCAAGCGCGTCGAGTCCTGGGTCGACGAGGCGGTCGCGGCCGGTGCCCGGCTCCACGCCGGCGGCAAGCGCGACGGCGCCTCCTACGCCCCGACCGTGCTCACCGGCGTGCCCGCGGACACCACGCTCGCCTGCGAGGAGGTCTTCGGGCCGGTCCTCACCGTGACGAGCGTCGACGGCGAGGCCGAGGCCTTCGCTGCGGTCAACGACTCCAAGTACGGCCTCCAGGCAGGCGTGTTCACCCACGATCTGCAGGCCGCCTTCCGCGCCCACCGGGCGCTGGAGGTCGGTGGAGTGATCGTCGGCGATGTTCCGTCCTACCGTGCCGACCAGATGCCCTACGGCGGCGCCAAGCAGTCCGGCGTGGGCCGCGAGGGCGTGAAGTTCGCCATGGACGACTACACGTACGAGCGGGTGCTGGTCCTCACCGGACTCGCCCTGTAGAACCACCCGGACCGACGGAAGCCGTAGGTCCGGGACCGACGGCCGGAGCCCACTGTGCGGGGGCTCCGGCCGTCCTTTTGCGTTCGTCGACCACCGTGTCCTCGGCCCGGTCGAGCAGGAGGCTCCGCGAAGGCGGGGGGAACGGGTCAGCGGAAGTCGGCCGCGTGGTCGCGAGCCCAGATGGCGTACGGGCGCGGCGGCCGGCCGGTGACCGCGTCGGCGGTGACCGGCCCCGGGGCGTCCTGGGGTCCGGTCCGCTCCTCGCCCGACGGCTCGGGGACAAACTCCGCTCCGGAGTGGTCCTCGTCGGGGACGGACTCCGCCCCGGAGTAGTCCTCGTATCCGAGGAGGAAGTCGGCGTTCGCCGCGGCCCATCCGCCCTGTGCGCGGTAGAAGGCGCGGGCCCGGTCGACGGTGGTGTGGTCGAGGCGGATCTCCTCACCGAGGGCCTCGGCGATGGCCGCCACCTGCTCCCGGGCGGTGAGTGTCTGCGGACCGGACAGGGTGGGGGCGGTGCCGACGTGCCCGTCCTCGACGAGCGCGGTGGCGACGACCTCGGCGATGTCCCACTCGTGGACCGGGGCGCCGGTACGTTCGGGGAACGGCTCGACGACGGTGCGGTCGGCGCGGATCGACGGACCCCACATGTACAGGGAGTTGACGGCGAACTCGCCGGGCCGGACATGGGTCCACTCCAGGCCCGAGGCCTCCACGGCCCGTTCGACCGGGAGGTGGTACTCGGTGTCCCAGCCGGCGGTGACGGCGGCGGACGAGAGGAGCACGATCCGGCGCACCCCCGCCCTCACCGCCAGGTCCACGACCTCCTCGGCCGCTTCGAGGACCGGGAAGAGGAACATCCTCTCCACCCCGGCCAGAGCGTCCGGCAGCGTCCCGGGCCGCTCCAGGTCACCCGGGACGACCTGTGTGCCGGCGGGCAGCCGGGCGGTGTCCGGCCGGCGCGTCAGGGCCCGCACGCTCTCACCGGCCTTCAGCAGCTCGGCCACCACATGCCGGCCCACGTTCCCGGTCGCTCCGGTCACCAAGATCGTCACTTGGACTCCACGTCCCCTCGACTCTGCACTCGGATGCCGTTCTCGAGCATGCGGATGACCGCGGTCGCGACGCCGTGCCGCGGCAGGACGCCGCGGCCGGCCGAGTCGCAGCCGGTGTAGACGAGTGCCCACAGCGTGTCCTGGATCCACTGCACGGCGAGGTCGGGGTCGAAGACCCCCTCCGCCTGTCCGCGCTTGATCAGGTCGGCCATCATCTGTGCCACGGAGTCCGGTTCGTCGCCCGCCTCGTAGCCTTCGAGGACGCTGGAGTCGCCGTACAGGAACAGCAGTCGGTCGCCGGCGTCGACCATGGCCGTGACCAGTCGGCGCAGGGCCGCCAGAGGAGGCCCCTCGTCCACCGCCGCGTCCTGGATCGACTGCTGGATCACCAGATAGGCGTCGGCCACGGCTGCCTCGACCAGCACGTCCCGGTCCGGGAAGTAGCGGTGCAGCGTGCTGCGACCGACCTGGGCGGCCCTGGCGATGTCGGCGAGCGTCGCGGCCCGGTCCCGGGCCAGCACCTCGGCGGCCGCGCCCAGGATGGCGCGGCGTGTGCGACTACGCGTTCCGGACTCCATAACAGCGCCATCCATGCACCGAAGCTAGCAAATGCTCATCCAATTCAAGAGCTTGCCATCTTGGTTTGGGACATTGATGTCTCATTTGAGTGCTTCGGAATCCTGTCGATGCGGTCGATCAGGCTGCGGATGCCGAGGGCATCGATCCGGTCGTGGGGGCGGGGTTACCGCCTCCGGGCCCCGCTGCGGAAGCGTGCCCCCGAAGCCGAAGCCGAAGCCGAAGCCGAAGCCGAAGCCGAAGCCGGAGCCGGAGCCGGAGCCGGAGCCGGAGCCGGAGCCGGAGCCGGAGCCGGAGCCGGAGCCGGAGCCCTTGTCGTTGCCCTGCGTCCTCCCGCGCGGAGGCTCCGACGGCCCTTCTGTGGTAGCCGGACGGGATCCACCCGGCTGCCCCGCAGGACTGGTGAGGCGGCCGGTATTCGGGTAGATACGGACGAGTAGCACCGGACGGTAATTCCGGTCCGGCCGCCCTCCGACAGCGGCGAGGTGAGTCCCTCATGTCCGCACCATCCACTCCGCAGGACGCCCCGAAGGTCTCCGTGTCCCCCGAGGCCACAGGGGCACCAAAGGTCACCGAGCGTGAGGCACGCCAGGTCGCCGAGGCCGCGCGCGAGCAGAGCTGGCGCAAGCCGAGCTTCGCCAAGGAGCTGTTCCTCGGCCGTTTCCGGCTCGACCTGATCCACCCCCATCCGCTGCCGGCCTCCGAGGACGTGCAGCGCGGCGAGGAGTTCCTCGCCAAACTGCGCGACTTCTGCGAGACGAAGATCGACGGGGCGCTGATCGAACGCCAGGCCAGGATCCCCGACGAGGTGATCGAGGGCCTCAAGGAACTCGGCGCGCTCGGCATGAAGATCGACACGAAGTACGGCGGCCTCGGCCTCACCCAGGTGTACTACAACAAGGCCCTGGCCCTGGTCGGCTCCGTGAGCCCCGCCATCGGAGCGCTGCTGTCCGCGCATCAGTCGATCGGCGTACCGCAGCCGCTGAAGATCTTCGGTACCCAGGAGCAGAAGGAGAAGTTCCTCCCGCGCCTGGCCCGCACCGACATCTCGGCGTTCCTGCTGACCGAGCCCGACGTCGGTTCCGACCCGGCGCGCCTGGCCACCACGGCCGTGCCGGACGGCGACGACTACGTGCTCGACGGCGTGAAGCTGTGGACGACCAACGGTGTCGTCGCCGACCTCCTCGTCGTCATGGCCCGCGTCCCCAAGTCCGAGGGCCACAAGGGCGGCATCACCGCCTTCGTCGTCGAGGCGGGCGACGAGGGCATCACCGTCGAGAACCGCAACGCCTTCATGGGCCTGCGCGGCATCGAGAACGGCGTGACCCGCTTCCACCAGGTCCGGGTGCCCGCCGCGAACCGCATCGGCCCCGAGGGCGCCGGGCTGAAGATCGCCCTGACCACGCTGAACACCGGCCGTCTGTCCTTGCCGGCGATGTGCGTGGGCGCGGGCAAGTGGTGCCTGAAGATCGCCCGCGAATGGTCCGCCGTCCGCGAGCAGTGGGGCAAGCCGGTCGCCAAGCACGAGGCCGTCGGCGCGAAGATCTCCTTCATCGCGGCGACCACCTTCGCCATGGAGGCCGTCGTCGACCTGGCATCCCAGATGGCCGACGAGGACCGCAACGACATCCGCATCGAGGCGGCCCTCGCCAAGCTCTACGGTTCCGAGATGTCCTGGCTCATCGCCGACGAGCTGGTCCAGATCCGCGGCGGACGCGGCTTCGAGACGGCGGAGTCCCTCGCCGCTCGCGGCGAACGGGCCGTACCCACCGAGCAGTTGCTGCGCGACCTGCGCATCAACCGCATCTTCGAGGGTTCCACCGAGATCATGCATCTGCTGATCGCGCGCGAGGCGGTGGACGCGCACCTCTCCGTGGCCGGCGACATCATCGACCCCGACAAGTCGCTGGGCGACAAGGCCAGGGCGGGTGCTGCGGCCACGGCGTTCTACGCCCGCTGGCTGCCCAAGCTGGTCGCGGGGCCGGGCCAGCTGCCCCGCTCGTACGCCGAGTTCCACCCGCGCGGGCACACGGACCTCTCCGTGCACCTGCGGTACGTGGAGCGCACCTCGCGCAAGCTCGCGCGCTCCACGTTCTACGCCATGTCGCGCTGGCAGGGCCGGATGGAGACCAAGCAGGGCTTCCTCGGCCGTGTCGTCGACATCGGCGCGGAGCTGTTCGCGATGAGCGCCGCCTGCGTACGGGCCGAACTGCTGCGCAGGACCGGGGAGCACGGCCGGGAGGCCTACCGGCTGGCCGACGCCTTCTGCCGGCAGTCCCGCATCCGGGTCGAGGAACTCTTCGGACGTCTGTGGACCAACACCGACGACCTCGACCGCTCGGTGGTGAAGGACGTCCTCGCCGGCTCCTACACCTGGCTCGAGGAGGGCGTACTCGACCCGAGCGGCGACGGCCCCTGGATCGCGGACGCGACCCCCGGCCCGTCGATGCGGGAGAACGTCCACCGCCCGTTCCGCTGACGTACGGGCGCGCGGCCGCCGGTGCGAGCCGTCGCCTCCGGGCGGCGCCCGCACCGGCGGCGCGCAGGGGACGCACTGTCGGGGCCCGCGGCGGCAGCGGCCACAATGGGGGCATGAGCGACAGCCCAGCCCCTCTCGCCGATCCGCACATCGCCTTCGATCCCTCCGAAGGCCGCCGGGACATCGTCGTCCTCGGCTCCACCGGGTCCATCGGCACGCAGGCCATCGACCTGGTCCTGCGCAATCCCGACCGCTTCCGCGTCACCGCACTCTCCGCCGCCGGCGGGCGGATCGCCCTGCTCGCCGAGCAGGCGCACCGGCTCCGGGTGCGGTCGGTCGCCGTCGCCCGCGAGGAGGCCGTCCCCGAGCTCCGCGAGGCCCTGCGGGCGCGGTACGGAACGGGCGAGCAGCTCCCCGAGATCCTGGCCGGGCCCGACGCGGCGACCCAGCTCGCCGCCTCCGACTGCCACACCGTCCTCAACGGCATCACCGGATCCATCGGCCTCGCCCCCACCCTCGCCGCGCTCGAAGCGGGCCGCACCCTCGCGCTCGCGAACAAGGAGTCGCTCATCGTCGGCGGCCCGCTGGTGAAGGCCCTGGCGAAGCCCGGCCAGATTATCCCCGTCGACTCCGAGCACGCCGCGCTGTTCCAGGCGCTCGCCGCCGGTACCCGCGCCGACGTCCGCAAGCTCGTCGTCACCGCCTCCGGCGGCCCGTTCCGCGGGCGCACCAGGGCCGAGCTCTCCCGGGTCACCCCCGAGGACGCCCTGGCCCATCCCACCTGGGCGATGGGCCCGGTGATCACGGTCAACAGCGCCACCCTGGTGAACAAGGGCCTGGAGGTCATCGAGGCGCACCTGCTCTACGACATCCCGTTCGACCGCATCGAGGTCGTGGTCCACCCCCAGTCCTACGTTCACTCGATGGTGGAGTTCACCGACGGCTCCACACTCGCCCAGGCGACGCCGCCGGACATGCGGGGCCCCATCGCCATCGGCATCGGCTGGCCCGAGCGGGTGCCGGACGCCGCCCCCGCCTTCGACTGGTCGACGGCCTCCACCTGGGAGTTCTTCCCGCTCGACGACGAGGCCTTCCCGTCCGTGGCACTGGCCCGGCACGTAGGCGAGCTGGGCGGCACCGCCCCGGCGGTGTTCAACGCCGCGAACGAGGAATGCGTCGACGCATTCCTCGGGGGACGGCTGCCGTTCAACGGAATCATGGATACGGTCACTGCAGTCGTCGGCGAACACGGCACCCCCGGCCGGGGAACCTCGCTGACGGTCCCGGACGTCCTGGAAGCGGAGACCTGGGCGCGCGCCCGCGCCCGGGAACTGGCCGCACTGGCAGAGAAGGCGACAGCGGAGGCTCGCGCATGACGATTCTGTTGACGGTCCTCGGCATAGCGCTCTTCGCCGTCGGACTGCTCTTCTCCATCGCCTGGCACGAGCTCGGCCATCTCTCGACCGCCAAGCTCTTCGGTATCCGCGTGCCCCAGTACATGGTCGGCTTCGGCCCCACCATCTGGTCGCGGCACAAGGGCGAGACCGAGTACGGGATCAAGGCCATCCCGGCCGGTGGCTACATCCGCATGATCGGGATGTTCCCGCCCGGCCCGGACGGCCGGGTGGAGGCCCGGTCCACCTCCCCGTGGCGGGGCATGATCGAGGACGCCCGCACCGCGGCCTTCGAGGAGCTCAAGCCCGGAGACGAGACCCGGCTCTTCTACACGCGCAAGCCGTGGAAGCGCGTCATCGTGATGTTCGCGGGCCCGTTCATGAACCTGGTGCTCGCCGTCGCGATCTTCCTGGGCATCTCGATGTCGTTCGGCTTCGCGACCCAGACCACCCAGGTCGCCGGTGTGCAGCAGTGCGTCATTCCGCAGAGCGAGGAACGCAGCACCTGCAAGTCCTCCGACCCCGAGTCCCCGGCGGCCGCCGCCGGACTGCTCAAGGACGACCGGATCGTCGCCTTCAACGGGGTGCCGGTGAACGACTGGGGCGACCTGTCCAGCCGTATCCGCGACACCATCGGCCCGGCCACCATCACGGTCGACCGCGGCGGCGAGGAGAAGGTCCTCGAGGCGACCCTGCTGAAGAACATGGTGGCCAAGAAGGACGCCGACGGGCAGGTCGTCCCCGGCGAGTTCGTGCCGGCCGGCTACCTCGGTTTCGCGGCGAGGACGGAGATCGTGCCGCAGACCTTCGGGCAGTCCCTGGACCGCATGGGCGACATGTTCGAGAACGGCGTCCAGTCGATCATCTCGCTCCCCGCCAAGGTGCCGGACCTGTGGGACGCCGCCTTCGCCGACGGCGAGCGCAAGGACGACTCCCCGGTCGGGGTGGTCGGCGCTGCCCGGATCAGCGGAGAGGTGCTCAACCTCGACGCCCCCACCCAGAACATCGTCGCGACGTTCCTGATGCTGCTCGCCGGTTTCAACCTCTCGCTCTTCCTGTTCAACATGCTGCCGCTGCTGCCGCTCGACGGCGGGCACATCGCGGGGGCGCTCTGGGAATCGGTGCGCCGCAACGTCGCCCGGCTGTTCCGCCGGCCCGACCCCGGCCCCTTCGACGTGGCGAAGCTGATGCCCGTGGCCTACGTGGTCGCAGGGATCTTCATCTGCTTCACGCTCCTCGTGCTGGTGGCGGACATCGTGAACCCGGTCAAGATCTCCTAGGGATCTCCCAGGGAGCGTGTTTCCCCGGAGGAAGCCGCCCGGATCCCGGGTGGAAACCGCGGCCGGACACCGTGTGGCGTCCGGCCGCGTCTCTTCGGGTGGTTTGCCGCCGCGGTGTGCTGGGCTCCGGGCCCGTGGCGTAATGTCGAAGCCTGGAGCCCGCCCTGTCAGGGCCTCGATCCACACCTTGGGGTTGCACAGCAGATGACCGCGATTTCTCTCGGAATGCCGTCCGTTCCGACCAAGCTCGCCGACCGGAGGATCAGCCGCAAGATCCAGGTCGGCACGGTCGCCGTCGGTGGCGACGCGCCCGTGTCGGTGCAGTCGATGACGACGACGCGGACCTCCGACGTCGGCGCCACGCTGCAGCAGATCGCCGAGCTCACCGCGTCCGGCTGCCAGATCGTCCGCGTCGCGTGCCCCACGCAGGACGACGCCGACGCGCTCTCCACCATCGCCCGGAAGTCGCAGATCCCGGTGATCGCGGACATCCACTTCCAGCCGAAGTACGTCTTCGCGGCCATCGACGCGGGCTGTGCCGCGGTCCGCGTCAACCCCGGCAACATCAAGCAGTTCGACGACAAGGTCAAGGAGATCGCCAAGGCGGCCAAGGACGCCGGCACTCCCATCCGCATCGGTGTGAACGCGGGCTCGCTCGACCGGCGGCTGCTCCAGAAGTACGGCAAGGCCACCCCCGAGGCGCTCGTCGAGTCGGCGCTGTGGGAGGCCTCCCTCTTCGAGGAGCACGACTTCCGCGACATCAAGATCTCGGTCAAGCACAACGACCCGGTCGTCATGGTCAACGCCTACCGGCAGCTGGCCGCCCAGTGCGACTACCCGCTCCACCTGGGCGTGACCGAGGCCGGCCCCGCCTTCCAGGGCACCATCAAGTCCGCGGTCGCCTTCGGCGCACTGCTCAGCGAGGGCATCGGCGACACCATCCGTGTGTCGCTGTCCGCGCCCCCGGCGGAGGAGGTCAAGGTCGGCATCCAGATCCTGGAGTCGCTGAACCTGCGCCAGCGCCGGCTCGAGATCGTCTCCTGCCCGTCCTGCGGCCGCGCCCAGGTCGACGTCTACAAGCTGGCCGACCAGGTCACCGCGGGCCTCGAGGGCATGGAGGTGCCCCTGCGCGTCGCCGTCATGGGCTGCGTCGTGAACGGTCCCGGCGAGGCCCGCGAGGCCGACCTGGGTGTCGCCTCCGGCAACGGCAAGGGCCAGATCTTCGTCAAGGGCGAGGTCATCAAGACGGTGCCCGAGTCGAAGATCGTCGAGACCCTCATCGAGGAGGCGCTGAAGATCGCCGAGCAGATGGAGAAGGACGGCGTGGCCTCCGGGGAGCCCGAGGTCTCCGTCAGCTGACCACCCGCCGTCGGGGCCGGGTCCGCGCAGGCGGCCCGGCCCTTTCGCGTGAGGGGCCCGGTCCCGGGTATCCGGGTACAGTGCACAGACCGGCAGGCCGTACACCATCACGGGTACGCGCAGGGGCCGGCCGACCGAGCGGCACCTGTCGTTGCCCGCAAGGAGTGATGGAGGGCCCTCTCGTGTTGACGCAGACGACCACCCGGGTCCTCGACCCCGAAGACCTCGGGGCGGCCCTCGCGCTCCTGGAGAGCGAACCCGTCACCAACGCCTTCGTCACGGCCCGCGTCCAGGTCGCCGGACTCGACCCGTGGCGCCTGGGTGGCGAGATGTGGGGCTGGTACGCGGACGGACGGCTCCGCTCGCTCTGCTACTCGGGCGCCAATCTGGTCCCCATCTGCGCCACCCCCGAGGCCGTGCGCGCCTTCGCCGACCGCGCCCGCAGAGCGGGCCGCCGCTGCTCGTCGATCGTGGGCCCGGCGGAGACCGCGTCCATGCTGTGGAAGCTGCTGGAGCCCAGCTGGGGGCCCGCCCGCGAAGTCCGCGCCCACCAGCCGCTCATGGTCACCGAGTCCATGCCCCCGGACATCGAGCCCGACCCGTACGTGCGGCGCATCCGCAAGGACGAGATGGACGTGATCATGCCGGCGTGCGTGGCCATGTTCACCGAGGAGGTCGGCGTCTCCCCGATGGCCGGCGACGGCGGACTGCTCTACCAGGCCCGGATCGCCGAACTCGTCGGCACGGGCCGCTCCTTCGCCCGTATCGACGACGGCAAGGTCGTCTTCAAGGCCGAGATCGGCGCCGCCACCCCGCTGGCCTGCCAGATCCAGGGCGTCTGGGTCGCTCCCGAGTACCGCGGCCGGGGGTTGTCCGAAACCGGGATGGCGGCCGTGATCCGCTATGCCCTCGCCGATGTCGCACCGGTCGTCAGCCTGTACGTGAACGACTACAACACCGCCGCCCGCGCGGCGTACCGGCGGGTGGGGTTCCGCGAGGTCGGTGCGTTCATGAGCGTGCTGTTCTGAGCGGCCGGCGGAGAAGTAGGGTTCCCGCATGGAACACGATGTCGAGGTCGCGCCGGTCAACCTCGCCGCGCGCGTGGACGACGCCCTCTCCGTGCAGGCCCTCGCCTTCGGCCTCACCGAGGAAGAGATCGGCATCCGCCGCCACATCGTGCTCCGGCACCTGCTCTGCCCCGGCGCCCACGCACTCGGCGCCACCACCCGCGGCGGCCGTCTCGTGGGGTTCGTGTACGGGATGCCGAACGACCGCACCCACTGGTGGTCCACGGTCGTGGAGCCGTACCTGCGCGGCAACGGCTCCGACGACTGGCTGGACGATTCGTTCGTGATCACCGAACTCCATGTGCACCCCGCCTACCAGGGACGAGGCATCGGCCGCCGGCTGATCACCACGATCACCGACGGGGCCGACCAGCCCCGCTCGATCCTGTCCGCGATCGACACGGAGAGCCCGGCCCGCGGGCTGTACCGGGCCCTCGGCTACCAGGACCTCGCACGCCAGGTCCTCTTCCCCAGCGCCCCGAAGCCGTACGCGGTGATGGGGGCACCGCTGCCCCTGCTGCGCGGCGCGTCAGGGCCTGCCGCACGGACGCGCGAGGGGCGTAAGGAGCGGAACTGATTTCCGCCCGCTGGCACCGCCCGGCTAACCTCCTGGACATCACCCTTTCTTGTACGCACTTGTACGCAGGAGACAATCCATGGCAGCCCAGGTCCAGCGCATGTCCCGTCTGATGGTCAAGACACTGCGCGACGACCCGGCGGACGCCGAGACGCTCAGCCACAAGCTGCTGGTCCGCGCCGGCTACGTCCGCCGGAACGCGGCGGGCATCTGGAGCTGGCTGCCCCTCGGCATGCGGGTCCTGGAGAACGTCGCCCGGGTCGTCCGCGAGGAGATGGACGCCATCGGCGCCCAGGAGGTCCTGCTGCCCGCGCTGCTGCCCAAGGAGCCGTACGAGCTGACCGGGCGCTGGGACGAGTACGGCGCCGAGCTGTTCCGGCTCCAGGACCGCAAGGGCGCGGACTACCTGCTCGGGCCTACGCACGAGGAGATCTTCACCCAGCTGGTGAAGGACCAGTGCACCTCGTACAAGGACCTCCCGGTCATCCTGTACCAGATCCAGACGAAGTACCGCGACGAGGCCCGTCCGCGCTCCGGCATCCTGCGCGGCCGCGAGTTCCAGATGAAGGACTCGTACTCCTTCGACACCACCGACGAGGGTCTGGCGGAGTCATACCGGCTGCACCGCGAGGCCTACGTCAAGATCTTCCAGCGCCTCGGCCTGGAGCACCGCATCGTCTCCGCCGTCTCCGGCGCCATGGGCGGCTCGGCCTCCGAGGAGTTCCTCGCCCCGGCCGCCGCCGGCGAGGACACCTTCGTCTACTGCCCCTCCTGCGACTACGCGGCCAACACCGAGGCCGTCACCTTCGAGCTGAAGCCGGTCTCCGGCGAGCACGGGCCCGTCGAGGAGCTGGACACCCCCGACACCCCGACCATCGAGACGCTCGCCGACCACCTCGGGGTGCCGGCGTCCGCCACGCTCAAGAACCTGCTGGTGAAGGTCGACGGCGAGATCGTCGCCGTCGGCGTGCCCGGTGACCGCGAGGTCGACCTGGGCAAGCTCACGGACCATCTGGCCCCGGCGGCCGTCGAGCTGGTCACCGCCGAGGACTTCGTCGGCCGCCCCGACCTGGTGCGCGGATACGTCGGCCCGCAGGGGCTGGAGAAGGTCCGCTACATCGCCGACCCGCGCGTCGCCCCGGGCACCGCCTGGATCACCGGCGCCAACAAGCAGGACAAGCACGCGCGGAACGTCGTCGCGGGCCGCGACTTCGAGGTCGACGACTACCTGGACGTGGTCGTCGTCGAGGACGGCGACCCGTGCCCCACCTGCGGCACCGGACTGAAGCTCGACCGCGCCATCGAGATCGGCCACATCTTCCAGCTGGGCCGCAAGTACACCGACGCCTTCCAGCTCGATGTCCTGGGCCAGAACGGCAAGCCGGTCCGCGTGACCATGGGCTCGTACGGCATCGGCGTCTCCCGCGCGGTGGCCGCCCTGGCCGAGCAGCACGCGGACGAGCAGGGCCTGTGCTGGCCCGGCGAGGTCGCCCCGGCCGACGTCCACGTCGTCGCCGCGGGCAAGGCGCTGCAGACCGAGCTCGCGCTCGACGTCGCGGAGAAGCTCGGCGCGGCGGGCGCGCGGGTGCTCGTGGACGACCGGGCCGGTGTCTCCCCGGGCGTGAAGTTCACCGACGCCGAGCTGATCGGCGTCCCGAAGATCCTCGTGGCGGGCCGCCGCTCCGCCGAGGGCGTCCTCGAGCTCAAGGACCGCCGCACGGGCGAGCGCGAGGAGCTGACGGTCGAGGAGGCCCTGGCGCGCCTCACCGCCTGAGCGCTGCGGCCCCGGGCCGCGACGGGACGCGGGGCGGCCCGGTGCGCACCGGGCCGCCCCGCTCCCATGGGCGTTTGTGTTCCCGGCGTACCGTCCTGGGCCCCGTCGGACCACGGCGACCGGGCGAGGCGGCCGTGCGCACTCCGGCGGGTCACAGCCAGCCGGCGAACTCCAGCGACACCTCGCCCTCGGCGCGCCGCCCCTCGGCGATCGCCCTCGTGCCCGACTCCACCGCGCGGAAGAGCGTCCAGCCGCGCAGCCGCTCCCGGTCGACGTCCAGCGAGTCGGCGAGCCTGTTCACCCGGCGACGGGCCGCGGAGGCACCGGAGGTGGTGGCGATCAGATCCTCGACCCGGTCCCGGGCCAGTCGCGCGAGGTCGTACGCGCGCTCGCCCACCAGCGGCTCCGGCCCGACCGCCAGCCAAGGCGTGCGGTCGCCCGCGAGCACCTTGCTCTGACGGAAGTTCCCGTGCAGCAGCAGCGACTCGGGGCAGTGGGCGAGCAGTTCCTCACGCGCGGCCAGCGCGTCGTCCACCAGCGCCTGCGGCGCCGTGCCGGCGCGGTCCGACAGCGCGGACACCTGACGAGCCGTGCGCTCGGCAACCGTCTCGAAGGCATGGCCGGACGGCGGCTCCACCCACAGCCGCCGCGCCGTGCCCGCAGCCTCGAGCAGCGCCTTGGCCTCCGGGAGCGAGCGCACGGACAGCTCGGGGTGCAGACGTTCCAGCAGCAGTGCGCCCCCGGAGCCGCCCAGCAGCCGAACCGCACCGAATCCGTTCCAGTGCGCGAGAGCCGCGCGCTCCGGCTCCGGTGCCGCGGACGGCGGCACCAGCTTGAGCGCGGCGGCCGTGCCGTCCTGCCGCCGCACGAGGACGATCAGGCTGCTCCGGCCACCGGGCGCCAGCACCCGTTCGATCTCCAGACCGCCGCGGGCTGCCGTCTCCTCGACGAGCTTCGGCAGCTGCCCGATCCATTCGTCGTCGCCGAGCGCCCGCACCAGACGCTGGGGCGGTTCGAAATCCATGCGTGCGTTGTTCCCCTTCACCGCGCCGCGGCTCGCTCGGCAAGTCCCGGAAAGGCTACGCCGGTGCCGCGCCACCGCACCGCCCGCACCGCCGCCTCGCGCAACGCCACCGCGGCGTCGTGGCGCTGCGGGCCCCGCGCGGCCCGCACGAGGTCGGAGTAGACGCCCGCGACCCGGTCCTCCAGCACCGCGGCGAGCCGTACCGCGGCCGCCGTGTCGGGTACCGCGAACGGCAGCGTGTAGGCGGCCTGTGCGGCGACGGGCCTCCCGCCGAGATCGCGGACCATGCGCTCCAGGGCGTCCCGTCGGGCCCGGTGCGCCGCGTACGCGGCCGCCGCCTCGGCGCGGCGGGCCTCGCCGACCCGGCCGCCGACCACGCCGTAGGCGTAGACGGCGGCGTGCTCGGCCGCGAGAGCGGCCTGCGCCGCGGCCAGGGTGTCGCTCATCAACGGGACCCTTCCGTCAGCAGATAGGCGTGGACCGCACCGGCCGCGGCGACCGAGGCCAACAGCCGTGCGTACTCCGGCGGGGCGCTGCTCAGTGCGGCGGTGTGCGCGTCCGCGGTGGTCCGCTCGGCCGCGGCGAGTTCGCGCACGGCCGCCCCGGCGTCGGCGGGCACCGGGGGCGCGGCGGGGCTCGCCGCTGACGACGGGCCGGGGCGCGCCGGACCGGACGCGGCCGGAGCGGGCGAGGCGGGGGACGACGGGGGACTGGACGCCGAAGGGGCCGGCGAGGTTCCCGGCAGGGGCCGCGAGCCGGTGGGCGCGAGCGCCTCGACGTGCCGTACGACCTCGGCCCGCAGCGGTGACAGCCGGGCCGCGAGCGCCGGATGCGCCGTCAGCACCGCGTCGTACCGCCGCAAGAGGGCAGCGCTCAGTTCGGCGCTGCGGCGACGCAGCAAGGTCTCCGCCGACTCGCTGCGGGTCGTGGCGCGCCGTGGGCCGGTCTCGTCCGAGGAACACCCGGTCAGCACCGCGGCGGCGGCCGCCCCGCCGGCGAAGAGCGCACGTCTGCGCGTCGTTCCCGTGCGCTCCACCTGGTCTCTCCTCGGGCCCTGTGACGCGTTCACCCGATCGGGTGGACGACGCCTTGATGTGATCACCGCAGGCGAGCGTACCTGCGGGTCATCGGTGGGTGGACGGCAACACCCCCCGCGACCGGATACCCTTTGTGCTGACACACGACGAAACCCACAACAGCACACGCGGCCGAGGAGTCACCCGGATGAGCACCACCCAGAGCGAGAGGCTGCGCGGACTGCTCGAACCGCTCGTCAGCGCCGCGGACCTGGATCTGGAAGAGATCGAACTGTCCCGGGCCGGCCGTCGCCGTGTGCTCCGCGTCGTCGTGGATTCAGAGGAAGGCGTCGATCTCGACGCCTGCGCCGAGCTCAGCCGTGTCATCTCGGACCGGCTCGACGAGAGCGACGCCATGGGCGAGGGCGAGTACCAGCTCGAAGTGACCTCCCCCGGAGCGGAGCGCCCGCTCAAGGAGCCCCGCCACTACGTGCGCGCCAAGGGCAGACTCGCCCGGTTCCAGCTGACCGGCCCGGAGGGCAAGCCCGGCGAGGAACTGGTCGCGCGGATCCTCGGCGTGGACGACGACGGCCTCGACCTGGAGGTGCCGGGCGTGAAGGGGCGCAAGCCCACCGCCCGCAGACTCGCCTTCGGCGAGATCGCCCGGGCACGGGTGGAGCTCGAGTTCAACCGCAAGGACAAGAACGGCATTCAGAAAGAAGAGGAGGCGTAGCCGTGGACATCGACGTGAAGCTCCTGAGGGGCTTGGCACAGGAGAAGGAGATTGCCTTCGACCTGCTGGTCGACGCCATCGAGTCGGCCCTCCTCATCGCGTACCACCGTACCGAGGGAAGCCGCCGGCATGCCCGGGTCGAGCTGAACCGCCAGACCGGGCACGTGACGGTGTGGGCGAAGGAGGACCCGTCGGACCTCGAAGAGGGCCAGGAGCCCCGCGAGTTCGACGACACCCCGCACGACTTCGGCCGGATCGCGGCGTCCACCGCCCGCCAGGTCATCCAGCAGCGGCTGCGCGACGCCGAGAACGACGTCACCTTCGGCGAGTACGCCCGCCGCGAGGGCGACATCGTGGCCGGCCAGGTCCAGCAGGGCAAGGACCCGAAGAACGTGCTGGTGAAGCTGGACGACAAGCTGGAGGCCATCCTGCCGGTGCAGGAGCAGGTGCCGGGCGAGGAGTACTCGCACGGCCTGCGGCTGCGCACCTACGTCGTACGGGTGGCCAAGGGAGTGCGCGGTCCTTCCGTCACCCTGTCGAGGACCCACCCCAATCTGGTGAAAAAGCTCTTCGCTCTCGAGGTGCCGGAGATCGCCGACGGTTCGGTGGAGATCGCGGCCATCGCCCGCGAGGCCGGCCACCGGACCAAGATCGCCGTGCGTTCCACGCGCAGCGGCCTGAACGCCAAGGGCGCCTGCATCGGCCCGATGGGCGGCCGGGTGCGCAATGTCATGGCCGAACTGCACGGCGAGAAGATCGACATCGTGGACTGGTCGGACGACCCTGCGGAGATGGTCGCCAACGCGCTGTCCCCGGCCCGGGTGTCCAAGGTCGAGGTCGTCGACCTCGGCGCCAGGTCGGCCCGGGTGACGGTGCCCGACTACCAGCTGTCACTGGCCATCGGCAAGGAGGGGCAGAACGCCCGTCTCGCCGCACGGCTCACCGGCTGGAGGATCGACATCCGCCCGGACACGGAGCAGCCCGCCGAGCAGAGCTGACCCCTGCCCGGGCGGCGCCACCGGCGCGCCGCCCCGGGCCCGGGACGGCGGGATGCCGGGGTGGGGGGCGTCGGGGTGCCGGGGAATGGAACACGGCGCATGCTCGTTGTGTAACCACGAGATCGCCAAGAGTTTTGAGCCATCAACTGTTCGATTCTTGCCCCAAAGGGGTGAGGTCGGTACGGGGAGGTAGACTAGGTCATGTCTGGTCGGACGCATGCCTGCGCATGCCCTGAGCGAACCTGCGTGGGGTGCCGGGAGCGAGCGGCCAAGCACGATCTGTTGCGCATCGTGGCGGTCGAGGGCGTATGTGTCCCCGATCATCGCGGTACGCTGCCCGGCCGGGGTGCTTACGTGCACCCCGCCTCGGTCTGTCTCGACCTGGCGGTCCGCCGCCGGGCGTTCCCGAGGGCCCTCAGGGTCCAGGGGCCGCTCGACACGGCGGATGTACGACGAGCCGTCGAGGCGACGGCGGCGCAGGCAGCACCGTAAGAAGAAGGAAGCAGCACCGCACGGATCCCCGTGCGGTCAGGTACCTCGCGAGTCGGAAGTAGGTCGAGATTGCGATGAGCACTCGATGAGTACGCGATGAGTACGCCCATGAAGTAGCGACGGTCCGGCGGACAACCCGGACCTAAAAGGAGCGAAGTGGCTAAGGTCCGGGTATACGAACTCGCCAAGGAGTTCGGCGTCGAGAGCAAGGTCGTCATGGCCAAGCTCCAAGAACTCGGTGAATTCGTCCGTTCGGCGTCCTCGACGATCGAGGCGCCGGTTGTACGCAAACTGACTGATGCTTTCCAGCAGGGTTCCGGGGCTGCCCCCGCGAAGCGCTCTGCCGGGAAGCCCGCGGCACCGCGCAAGTCCGCGCCCTCCCCCGCGGCGGCAAGCCGTGCGGGTGGCGCCCCCACGCCCGCCGGGCCCTCCCCGGCGCAGGCGGCGCGTCCCGCTGCCCCCAAGCCCGGCGCACCGGCCCCCAAGCCGGCCGCTGCCGAGGCTCCCAAGAGCGTTCCCGCGGCCCCGGCTCCCGGCCCGCGGCCGACCCCGGGCCCCAAGCCCGCGGCGGCCCCGAAGCCCGCCCCGGCCGCTCCGGCCGCGCCGGAGTTCACCGCGCCCCCGGCCGCTCCGGCTGCCGGTCCCCGGCCCGGTGCCACTCCCGGCCCGCGTCCGGCCGCCCGTCCCGGCCAGGGACAGGGCGGCGGTGCCCGTCCCGGTGCCGCGCGCCCCGGTGGCGAGCGCCAGGCCCCGCGTCCCGGTGCCCGTCCCGCGGGCCCGCGTCCGGGCAACAACCCCTTCACCTCCGGCGGCTCGACCGGTATGGCGCGCCCGCAGGCGCCCCGTCCGGGCGGTGCGCCGCGTCCCGGCGGTCAGGGTGCCCCCGGTGGCCCGCGTCCGCAGGGCGCCGGCCAGGGCGGTCCCCGTCCGCAGGCTCCCGGTGGTTCCCGTCCCACCCCGGGCGGCATGCCGCGTCCGCAGGCTCCGCGTGGAGCCGGTGGCCCCGGCGGCGGCCCCGGTGGCAACCGTCCCAACCCGGGCATGATGCCGCAGCGTCCCGCTGCCGGCCCGCGTCCCGGTCCCGGCGGCCGAGGCCCCGGTGGTCCCGGCGGCCGTCCCGGTGGCGGCGGCGGTGCCGGTCGTCCCGGCTTCGCCGGTCGTCCCGGTGGCGGCGGTGGCGGCGGCGGTCGTCCCGGTGGCGGCGGTGGCGGCTTCGGCGGCCCGCGTCCCGGTGGCGGCGGTGGCGGCTTCGGTGGCGGCGGTGGCCGTCCCGGCTTCGGCGGACGTCCGGGTGGTCCCGGCGGCCGTGGTGGCACGCAGGGCGCGTTCGGCCGTCCCGGCGGCCCGGCCCGTCGTGGCCGCAAGTCGAAGCGGCAGAGGCGCCAGGAGTACGAGGCCATGCAGGCCCCGTCGGTCGGCGGTGTGATGCTGCCTCGCGGCAACGGCGAGACCGTCCGTCTGTCGCGCGGTGCCTCCCTCACCGACTTCGCGGAGAAGATCAACGCCAACCCGGCGTCGCTCGTCGCCGTGATGATGAACCTCGGCGAGATGGTCACGGCCACGCAGTCCGTCTCCGACGAGACGCTCCAGATCCTTGCCGGCGAGATGAACTACACGGTTCAGATCGTCAGCCCGGAGGAGGAGGACCGCGAGCTGCTCGAGTCCTTCGACATCGAGTTCGGCGAGGACGAGGGCGGCGAGGAGTTCCTGGTCGCGCGTCCGCCGGTGGTGACCGTCATGGGTCACGTCGACCACGGTAAGACGCGGCTGCTGGACGCCATCCGCAAGACGAACGTCGTCGCGGGCGAGGCCGGCGGCATCACGCAGCACATCGGTGCGTACCAGGTCTCGACCGAGGTCAACGAGGAAGAGCGCCGCATCACCTTCATCGACACCCCGGGTCACGAGGCGTTCACCGCCATGCGTGCCCGTGGTGCCAAGTCGACCGACATCGCGATCCTCGTGGTGGCGGCCAACGACGGTGTGATGCCCCAGACGATCGAGGCGCTGAACCACGCCAAGGCGGCCGACGTGCCGATCGTGGTCGCGGTCAACAAGATCGACGTCGAGGGCGCGGACCCGACGAAGGTGCGCGGTCAGCTGACCGAGTACGGCCTGGTGGCAGAGGAGTACGGCGGCGACACCATGTTCGTCGACATCTCCGCCAAGCAGGGTCTGAACATCGAGAACCTGCTGGAGGCCGTGGTCCTGACGGCTGACGCCGCCCTGGACCTGCGGGCCAACCCGGAGCAGGACGCGCAGGGCATCGCGATCGAGTCCCACCTCGACCGCGGCCGTGGCGCCGTCTCGACCGTCCTGGTCCAGCGAGGCACCCTGCGCATCGGCGACACGATGGTCGTCGGCGACGCGTACGGCCGTGTCCGCGCGATGCTCGACGACAAGGGCAACAACGTGGAGGAGGCGACCCCGTCGACTCCCGTCCTGGTCCTGGGTCTCACCAACGTCCCGGGCGCCGGCGACAACTTCCTGGTCGTCGACGAGGACCGCACGGCCCGTCAGATCGCCGAGAAGCGTGCCGCCCGTGAGCGCAACGCCGCGTTCGCCAAGCGCACCCGCCGGGTGTCCCTCGAGGACCTCGACAAGGTGCTCAAGGCGGGCGAGGTCCAGCAGCTCAACCTCATCATCAAGGGCGACGCGTCCGGTTCGGTCGAGGCCCTCGAGTCCTCGCTGCTCCAGCTGGACGTCGGCGAGGAGGTCGACATCCGCGTGCTGCACCGCGGTGTCGGTGCGGTCACCGAGTCGGACATCGACCTGGCGACCGGCTCCGACGCCATCGTGATCGGCTTCAACGTGCGCGCCGCCGGGCGTGCCACGCAGATGGCCGAGCGCGAGGGTGTGGACGTCCGCTACTACTCGGTCATCTACCAGGCGATCGAGGAGATCGAGGCGGCCCTCAAGGGCATGCTCAAGCCGGAGTACGAAGAGGTCGAGCTCGGCACGGCGGAGATCCGCGAGGTCTTCCGCTCGTCCAAGCTGGGCAACATCGCGGGTGTTCTCATCCGCTCCGGCGAGGTCCGGCGCAACACCAAGGCGCGCCTCATCCGTGACGGCAAGGTCGTCGCGGAGAACCTCAACATCGAGGGTCTGCGTCGCTTCAAGGACGACGTCACCGAGATCCGCGAAGGCTTCGAGGGCGGTATCAACCTCGGAAACTTCAACGACATCAAGGTCGACGACGTCATCGCGACGTACGAGATGCGCGAGAAGCCCCGCGGCTGACACGCACACCGGTGCTCGGGGCCGGTCGGCGGGAGGTAATCCCGTCGATCGGCCCCGGCCGTGCGTGTACGGTTCTTGATGTACCTGCCAAGAGCGGGCAGGACGCAGACCGAACCCGTACCGGCGGGACATCCGGACATACATGTATGTGGGGACGTTGTCCTTCGACCTGCTCCTCGGCGACGTTCGTTCGTTGAAGGAGAAACGCTCCGTCGTCCGCCCGATCGTGGCCGAGCTCCAGCGCAAGTACGCGGTGGCAGTGGCCGAGGTGGGCGGACAGAACCTTCACCGCAGGGCCGAGATCGGCCTCGCGGCGGTGTCCGGGGACCCGGGACACCTCACAGATGTACTGGACCGGTGCGAGCGCCTTGTCGCCGCCCGGCCCGAAGTGGAGCTGCTGTCGGTGCGACGGCGGCTGCACAGAGACGATGATTGAGACTGCATCGTCCGGGGGTCCCCCCGGACCACCGCACGAAAGAGGAGAAGGACCGGTGGCCGACAACGCGCGGGCCCGCAAGCTGGCCGATCGCATCCAGGTCGTGGTCGCGGAGACCCTGGACCGGCGAATCAAGGATCCGCGGCTGGGCTTCGTCACGATCACGGACGCCCGGGTCACCGGCGACCTGCGGGAGGCCACGGTCTTCTACACGGTGTACGGGGACGACGAGGAGCGCGCGGCGTCCGCCGCGGCGCTGGAGTCCGCGAAGGGCATCCTGCGGTCCGAGGTCGGCCGTCAGACGGGCGTCCGCTTCACGCCGAGCCTGACGTTCGTCCCGGACGCCCTCCCGGACAACGCCCGGACCATCGACGACCTGCTCGACAAGGCACGGGCCAAGGACGCCGAGGTCCGTCAGGCGTCCACGGGCAAGACCTACGCGGGCGAGGCCGACCCCTACCGCAAGCCGGAGGACGAGGACAAGGACGAGGACGCGGCCTCCGAATGAGCCAGCACAGCAACACCGCCCCGGCAGCCACCGGGAGCGGCACCCGGGACGGACTGGTCATCGTCGACAAGCCGGCCGGCTTCACCTCGCACGACGTCGTCGCCAAGATGCGGGGCATCGCGCGGACCCGCCGTGTGGGGCACGCGGGCACGCTGGACCCGATGGCGACCGGCGTGCTCGTCCTGGGCGTCCAGAAGGCCACCAAGCTGCTCGGCCATCTGGCACTCACCGAGAAGGAGTACCTCGGCACGATCCGGCTCGGCCAGAACACCGTCACCGACGACGCGGAGGGCGAGATCACCTCGTCCACCGACGCCTCGGGGATCGCCCGGGACGCCATCGACGTGGGGGTCGCGGGACTGACCGGCGCGATCATGCAGGTGCCGTCGAAGGTCAGCGCCATCAAGATCGACGGCAAGCGGTCCTACGCACGGGTGCGCGGCGGCGAGGAGTTCGACATCCCCGCCCGTCCGGTGACCGTCTCGCAGTTCACCGTCCACGACGTCCGCGAGGCCGTGGCAGACGACGGCACCCCGGTCACCGACCTCGTCGTCTCGGTGGTCTGCTCATCCGGCACCTACATCCGGGCCCTCGCCCGCGACCTCGGCGGCGGGCTCGGCGTCGGCGGACACCTGACCGCGCTGCGCCGCACCCGCGTCGGGCCGTACAAGCTCGATGCGGCCAGGACGCTCGACCAGCACCAGGAGAAGCTGACGGTCATGCCGATCGGCGAGGCCGCAGCGGCGGCGTTCCCCCGCTGGGACGTCGACGCCAAGCGCGCCCGGCTGCTGCTCAACGGCGTACGCCTGGACATGCCCGAGTACGGCACGGAGGGCCCGGTGGCCGTCTTCGGGCCCGAGGAGCGGTTCCTGGCGCTGGTCGAACAGCACCGGGGCAAGGCGAAGAGCCTCGCGGTCTTCGGCTGACGGCCGAGGTGGTCTGGGCGCCGCCGACCGGGCGCCACGGGAGTCCCATCGTGGAGCGGGCAGGGCCGCTGCCCGCTCCACGATCCCCCTCGGAGGGTGTCTATCCGCCCGGGAGCAGGGATTCACCCCAACGGGCAGGCGCTCGGAGTGCATCGAGGGTGCACGAGGGGGCGCGTTCGTCCGGTGACCTTCTCTCCGTGATCAACAACGGCCTACCGTCGGAACCATGGGACGCGGGGACCTGGCGACGCTGGTGCGCATCTGTGATCCGGCGGGCCGGCCGCGCGGGACCGGCTTCGCCGTCGACGACCGGGGCACGGTCGTCACCAGCCATGAAGCGGTCGACGGCCTCGACCGGATCGTGCTGCACGTGCCCGGGGGCGGAGCCGGCGTCGCCGACGCCGTGACGCCGCTCCCGGAGGCGGATCTCGCGATCGTCCACACCACCGGGCTCGGCCTGACCCCTCTGCCGGTCGCCGTCCGCGACCGGCCCGAGGACGGCGCGTACGTGCGCATCCCGGCCGGCGGCTGGCGCGAGGCACGCGTCCTCGGCCGGATCCCGGCGGCCTACACCGCGGCCGGCCGCGCCCACGCCCTCGAAGGCGTCCTGGAACTGGCCCTGGGAACCGAGGGAAGCGATGCCCTGGGGCCCGGCGGCTCGGCCACGGGCGGGCCCGTGGTGGACACCGGAACCGGCTCCGTGGTCGCGGTCCTCGCGGGTACCGCACCTGACACGGGACACCCCACGGCTGGACTCGCCGTACCCCTGCGCACCGCCGCCGCGCGCGACCCCGGCGGGCCGCTCGCGGCACTCCTGCGGCGCAACGCCCGGACCGTCCCCGGTTTCGGGGCGGACCTCAACCTCGCCGGCGCCCGGCGGCTCGCCGCGGTCTCCCTCGGGCCCGCCCGGCCGGTCCGCGGCGGCGACACCCGGCTCGAACCGGTCGAACGCTCCCAAGCGGTAAGGGAGTTCGAGGCCTTCGAGGCGTCCTCGACGCTCGTCCTCGCCCTCACCGGCGCCGCCGGGAGCGGGCGGACCACCGAACTCGCCGCGCTCGCCTCCCGTCGCGCCCGCGGAACCGAGCCGGCCGTCTCGCTCTGGCTGCGCGGGTCCGACCTCGCCGCGGACGACCGCGGCCTCGCCGACGCGGTCGCCCGCACGCTCGTGCGCTCCGGCCGGGTCGTCGCCGGTGTCACGGCCCATCGCAGCGGCCCGTGGGCCGTGCCCGCGGCCGGGGCCGAAGCCGCACCGGAGCACGTGGCACGCATCGCCCGCGAAGCCGGAAGCCCGCTGTTCGTCCTCCTCGACGGCCCCGAGGAGATGCCGACCGCGCTGGCCGCCCGGCTCCCCGACTGGACGGCCGAGACGGCGCGCTGGCTGAGCGCCCACGGCGTGCGGCTCGTCGTCGCCTGCCGCCCCGCGTACTGGGAGCGGGCCGCGGCGCTGTACCCGGCGGCCGCCGTGCACCGGCCCGCCCTGCACCTCGGCCCGCTGACCGAACGGGAAGCCGAGGAGGCGAGGGCGCGCCACGGACTGCCGGCCGGTGCGACGGCGGCCGCGGACGCCCGCCATCCGCTGGCCCTGAGGCTGCTCTCCGAGGTACGCGAGGCACTGCCCGCCGACGTGCCCGGGCAGCCGTCGCGCGAGGACGTCTTCACGGCGCACACGGACCTGATGTGCCTTCGGGCCGCGACGCGGATCGCCGAGGCCGCGGGGCCCGAACCGGACGGGGCCGAGGTGCGCCGGCTGGCGGCCCGGGTGGCGGGGCGGGTCCACGAGGCCGCGCGGCTCTGCCTCGGCCCGGGAGCGGGAGGGCTCGACCGGGAGACCTTCGGGGACCTCTTCCCCTGGCGGACGGGATGGGCGTCCGCGGTGCTCGCCACGGGGCTGCTGGTGCCCGCCGGCATCGGCTACCGCTTCGCCCACGAGGAGGTCGCCGAGTGGTTGCAGGCGGCGCACCTGGACGTGGACGCGGTCCTGCATCCGCTGCTGCCCGGCGCGGACGCCGAGGCAGCGGACAGAGGCGCGCCCGCGCTGCCCCGGCACCGGATGGACACGGTCGTCCAGGCCCTGCTCCTGCTGGACCGCCGCTCCGGGGAGCCCGCGCTGGCCCCGCGGCTCTCGGCGCTGGTCGACGTCCTCGACGGCCCGGACGGCCCGGACGGCCCGAGCCGCTGCGACGGGTTCGGCGCGCCCGACGGCTGCGGCTTCCCCGACGCGGGGGAGGAACCGGGCGCGGACGCCCGCTGGTGGGCCGCCGGACTGCTCCGCGAGACACTGCTGCGCGTCCCGCACACCCGCCGCTACCTGGGTGTGCTGCGCACCCTCGCCGACCGCGTCACCCGGCGCGCACTGCGGCCCGGGGGGCCGCGCCGGCCCGCCGGACCGGGGGAGTTCGGCCCCTCGTTCTGGCAGGCGCTGCACATCGGCGAGGCGGAGCGCATGGACCTGCTGCGCCGCCTGGTCCCGGCGGACGGGCCTCCGGAGCGCGCCCGTTCGGGCGGCCGGGCCGGTGCGCCCGGGGGCGACGCCGGTGCGGGCCCGGGCGGTTCGCCGGGCGCGGCCGGTCCCGTCAGCGGTTCCGCCACCGGTCCCGTGGCGGGCGCCCGGCGGCACGAGGATCCCGGCGCCGGCCGGCCGGCCCGCTATCTGGACGCGGTCGCAGAACGGCTGGCCCGGTCGCCGCGGGCCGTCCAGCCGCTGCTCTGCCGGTGGTTCACCGACGACCGGCCACTGCCCGCCGCGCCCGGCGCCGCCATCCGGCCCACCGTCGCCGCGGCGGCCCAGGCACTCCTGCACACCCACCGCGGACAGGCCGTCGACGACCTCTGCGAGGCGCTCGTCAGCACCGTGCACCCCCGCGCCCGGGAGCTGCTGACCGCCCTCGCCGAGGACGAGCCGTCCGCCGTCTGCCGGGCCGTGGACCGCTGGGCGCACGACGACACCCGGCCTGCGCGCCGGCTGGCCGCGGCCGCGTACGCCCCGGTCGCGGCTGCCCACGCCACCGGCGAGGCCGACCGGGACCTGCTCAGGTACGCGGCGCTGGCGCTGCTGGCCCGGCCCGCCGACACCGCCCTGCACGGCGCCGCCCTCGCGGTCCTCGTGCGCGATCCGCGCACCCGGCCGTGCTACCTCGCGCGGGCCCTGGAGGCGTACCGCGACCACGACCCAGGAGTCCCCGCCGACGTCCTCGTCAGCGCGGCACAGACCCACCCCGAGCCCGTGTTCGCCGCGTTCCGCGCCGCGCTGCGCCGCCCGGGCGACGACGGGGGAGAGGTGCTGCGGGCGCTCGCGGCGCTCGGCACACCCGCGCTGGCCCGCCGCGCCGCTGCTCTGGTGAGCGAGTTCGTGGGCCAACGGCCCGCCGGCGCCCCGCATGCGGCGGCCTTCGTCGAGCTCCGGCTGCGGCACGGTGCGTCCGCGCGAGCCGTGCTCGTGCCACTCGTCGTGGACCTGCTGCGCGGCCGTCCCGCTCAGGTGCGGTGCGCGCTGGCCGCCGTCCTCGGGACGCCGGGGACCCCGGCCGGCGAGCCGCTGCGCACCGAGCTGCTGGACCTCCTCCTGGAGCACGAGCGGTACGAGGGCGGGGACCCGGAGGTCCTCGACGCGCTGCTCGTGGCAGCCGTGCGTGCGGCGGGGAGACGGCAGGCGGGTCCCCGGGTCCGCGAGTTGGTCCACCGCGTCGGCCTCCTCCTCGTACGCACTCCGGAGGGCGCGAACCGCTTCGACCGCCGTCTGGTCGAGCTGGCCCGCCAGGTGCCCGGATTCGCCGCCGAGGTCGTGACGTGGCAGGCCGCGGCGCCGCGGGAATGGGCGGTGGTGATCGGCCCCAGCACACGGCGGACGCTGGAGGCGCTGGGCAGCCAGGTGCCGATGCCGACGGCGCTGCGCGGGCATGGCAGTCTTAGACCTGCGTAAGAAGTCATCCTTGCGTACACAGGTTCGATAATTCGGGTTCGGGCGAGGAGCGGTCACAGTGCAGCGCTGGCGTGGCTTGGAGGACATCCCCCAGGACTGGGGGCGCAGCGTCGTCACCATCGGTTCCTACGACGGCGTGCACCGCGGCCACCAGCTGATCATCGGGCGGGCCGTGGAGCGGGCGCGTGAGCTGGGCGTGCCGTCGGTCGTGGTCACCTTCGACCCGCACCCGAGCGAGGTCGTCCGCCCCGGCAGCCACCCGCCGCTGCTCGCCCCGCACCACCGGCGGGCGGAGCTGATGGCGGAGCTCGGCGTGGACGCGGTGCTGATCCTGCCGTTCACCGCCGAGTTCTCGAAACTGTCGCCCGCCGACTTCATCGTGAAGGTGCTGGTGGACAAGCTCCACGCCCGCGCGGTCATCGAGGGCCCCAACTTCCGCTTCGGCCACAAGGCGGCGGGCAACGTCGACTTCCTCGCCGAACTGGGCGGCACCTACGACTACGAGGTCGAGGTCGTCGACCTGTTCGTGCGCGGCGAGGCGGGCGGCGGCGAGCCCTTCTCGTCCACACTGACCCGGCGGCTGATCGCAGGCGGCGACGTCGAGGGGGCGGCGGAGATCCTGGGCCGCCCGCACCGGGTCGAGGGCGTGGTCGTCCGAGGCGCCCAGCGCGGCCGCGAGCTGGGCTACCCGACGGCCAACGTCGAGACCCTGCCGCACACCGCGATCCCTGCGGACGGCGTCTACGCGGGCTGGCTCACCGCAGGCGGCGAGCGCATGCCGGCCGCCATCTCCGTGGGCACCAACCCGCAGTTCGACGGCACCGAGCGGACCGTCGAGGCGTACGCGATCGACCGTGTCGGCCTCGACCTGTACGGGCTCCACGTGGCCGTCGACTTCCTCGCCTATGTGCGCGGCATGGCGAAGTTCGAGTCGATCGAAGCCCTCCTCGACGCCATCGCCGCCGATGTGAAGCGCGCGCGCGAACTGACGGCGGAGTACGACGCGTAGGACGCCACGGGGCGGCGCCCGGGCGCCGGCGGAACCGGGCGCGGGCGTCCGCCTCGCGAAGCCTCAGGTCCCCGACGGGCCCGCCGCGCCCTCCGGGCCCGTGCCGCCGTGCGCCGTGCCGGTCGAGTCCGCCCAGTGGCAGGCCACCGCGCCCGCCGAGTCCCCGGCGAGGACCGGCAGGTCCTCCGTACGGCACCGGCCGGCGACGCCGGCCGCGTCGGCCCTGCCCGAGGCGAGAACCTGGCAGCGGGGGTGGAAGCGGCAGCCGGCCGGCACGCGCGACGGGTCCGGCGGCTCGCCGGAGAGGACCACGGGCGGCCCCGCCGCCTCCGGCAGCACCGACAGCATGGCCCGGGTGTAGGGATGCCGAGGGTGCGTCAGCACCTCCTCCACCGTTCCCGTCTCCACGATCCGCCCCAGGTACATCACGGCGACCCGGTCCGCGATGTTCCAGGCCAGACCCAGGTCATGGGTCACCACCAGTGCGGAGAGCCCCAGTTCGTCACGCAGGCGCAGCAGCAGCGCCAGGATCTCGCCGCGTACCGAGGCGTCCAGCGAGGCCACCGGCTCGTCGGCCACGATGAGTTCGGGCCGCAGGACCAGCGCGCCCGCGATGACCACGCGCTGGCGCTGACCGCCGGACAGTTCGTGCGGGTAGCGCAGGAAGAACCGCTCCGGCGGGCGCAGACCCGCGCGCGAGAGCGCCTCCGCGACCGCCTCCCCCTCGTCGCCGTCGTACCCGTGGATGCGCAGCCCCTCCGACACCGCCTCGTACACGGTGTGGCGGGGGTTGAGCGATCCGCTCGGGTCCTGCAGCACCAGCTGCACCCGCCTGCGGTACGCCTTCAGCGCCCGTGGGTCGTAGGCGAGCGGAACGCCCCCGAAGGACACCCGCCCCGCCTCCGGCCGTAGGAGACCGAGCAGCGTCCGCGCCAGGGACGTCTTGCCGCAGCCCGACTCGCCGACCAGCGCGACGATCTCCCCGGCGCCGATGTCCAGGTCGACTCCGTCGACGGCACGTGCGGTCGCCGCCCCGCGCCTGCCGGGGAAGGACACCCGCACACCGGAGGCCGACAGCAGGGGCGCGGCGGCACCCGGGGGCACCTCGGTCCGGTCCGCGCCGGTCTCGTCGACAGCGCTCATGCTTCCTCCCGAACACCCGCGCGCACACAGGCCGCGAGCCTGTCGGGCCCGGCCTCGCGCAGCTCCTGCTCGTCCCGGCCGCACACCTCCAGCGCCACGGGGCAGCGCGGATGGAACGCGCAGCCCTCCGGCAGCGCCGACGGGTCCGGCGGATCGCCGGGCAGCCCCCGCGGGGCCCGGCGCGAAGCGGGGTCCCCGATCCGGGGGAACGCCGCCGACAGCGCCCGGCCGTACGGGTGCTCCGCCGCCTCGTAGACGGACCGGGCGGGCCCCTCCTCCACCACCCGGCCCGCGTACATCACGGCGAGGCGGTCGCAGGTGTCGGCCAGCACCGCGAGATCGTGGCTGATCATCAGCAGACCGACGTCCTGCCCGGACACGAGCTGTTCGATCAGCCGCAGGATCTGCGCCTGGATCATCACGTCCAGCGCCGTCGTCGGCTCGTCGGCGATCAGCAGCCGAGGATCGCAGGCCAGCGCCATCGCGATCATCACGCGCTGGCGCTGGCCGCCGGACAGTTCGTGCGGGTACGCCGCCGCGCGCGAGGCCGGCAGCCCCACCTGTTCCAGCAACTCGCCGGCCCGCCGCTGCGCCGCCCCGGGCGTCGCCCGGCCGTGCACGAGCACCGGCTCCGCGATCTGGTCGCCGATCCGGCGCACCGCGTTCAGCGAGTGCATGGCCCCCTGGAAGACGACCGACGCCCCCGCCCACCTCACCGCCCGCAGCCGGCCCCACTTCATGGTGAGCACGTCCTCGCCGTCCAGCAGGATCTCGCCCGACAGCCGGGCCGAAGCCGGCAGCAGCCGCAGCAGCGCCAGGGCCAGCGTCGACTTCCCGCATCCCGACTCGCCGGCCACCCCCAGCTTCCGCCCGGCGGCGAGCGTCAGATCCACTCCGCGCACGGCCGGGACGGCGGACGCCCCGGACCCGTACGTCACCCGTAGGTCCTTGATCTCCAGCAGGCTCAACGGGCCACCCCCAGCCTGGGGTTGAGGACCGATTCGACGGCCCTTCCGCACAGGGTGAACGCCAGCGCCACCAGCGCGACGGCGATCCCGGGCGGCGCGAGGTACCACCAGTGGCCCGACGACACCGCGCCCGCCTCCCGGGCGTCCTGGAGCATCCCTCCCCAGGACACCACCGACGGGTCGCCGAGCCCGAGGAACGCCAGCGTCGCCTCGGTGAGGATGGCGGTGGAGATGCCGAGTGTCGTCTGCGCCAGCACCAGCGGCATCACATTGGGCAGCACATGACGGGTCATGACGTGCCGGTGACCGCCGCCGAGGGCCTTCGCGCGCTCGATGTACGGCCGCGACTCGACGGCGATCGTCTGCGCGCGCACGAGGCGCGCCGTCGTCGGCCAGGTCGTGACCCCGATGGCCAGGATCACCGTCCACACGCTCCGCGACAGCACCGTGGCCAGAACGATCGCCAGGACCAGGGTCGGCATCACCAGGAACCAGTCGGTGATCCGCATGACGACCGTGGAGAACCAGCCCCCGTAGTGCCCCGCCACGATGCCCACGAGCGTACCGATGGCCACCGACAGCACGGCCGCGAGCAGGCCCACGGTGAGCGAGATCCGGGCGCCCCAGACGAGCAGTCCGAGCAGCGAGCGCCCGAACCGGTCCGTGCCGAGGGGGAAGGCACCGCTCGGCGACTCCAGCGCCTCGCCGGGAGCGTGGGTGACGCTCTGGACATCGCTGCCGACCAGAAGCGGCGCGGCGACGGCGACCAGGGCGAGCAGCGTCAGACCGGCGAGGCCCGCGACCCCGGCCCGGTGCGTGCGGTACCGGCGCCAGAAGCGAGCGACCGAGGCGCGCCGGCGCGCCCAGTGCAGTGATGTGGTCATGCGGCCTGCCCCCGCACCCGGCCCCGCGTGGAATCTGGTGTCGTCATCGGCCCACCCTCGGGTCGAGCAGCGGATAGATCAGATCGGCGAGGAGGTTCATCAGGATCATCGCCCCCGCGAAGACCACGAACAGCCCCTGCACCAGGGGCAGATCGGGGACGGAGAGCGCCTGGTAGAACAACCCGCCGAGTCCCGGCCAGGAGAAGACGGTCTCGACGAGGATCGACCCGGCCGCGACATGGCCGAGGTTGATGAAGACCATCGTCACCGTCGGCAGCAGGGCGTTGGGGACGGCGTGCCGGCGCCGTACGTCGTCGTCCCGCAACCCCTTCGCCCGGGCCGTCGTCAGATAGTCGCCGCCCATCTCGTCGAGCAGCGAGGCGCGCATCACCAGCAGCGTCTGCGCGTATCCGACGGCCACCAGCGTCAGCACCGGCAGCACCATGTGGTGCGCGACATCGAGGACGTACGCGAAGCCGGACGTACCGCCCGACTCCATCCCGCCGGTCGGGAACAGGCCCGGCACCGGCCCGACGCCCACCGAGAAGGTGATGATCAGCAGAAGCCCGAGCCAGAACGACGGCACCGACCACAGCGTCAGCGCCAGGCCCGTGTTCAGCCGGTCGCCCGGCCCGCCGTGCCGCCAGGCCGACCGCGTACCGAGCCACAGCCCGAGGGCCGAGTAGATCACCACGGCCACACCCGTGAGCAGCAGCGTCGCGGGGAGTTTCTGGGCGATGAGTTCCCCCACCGGCGCACGGAACTGGTACGACATGCCGAGATCGCCGGTCAGCGCGCCCGCGCAATAGTCGGTGAACTGCCGCCACAGCGGCAGATCGAGCCCGAACTGCCGTCGCAGCGTCGCCAGTTGCTCCGCGCTGGTCGGCATGCCGTGCGTCATCGCCTTGACCGGATCACCGGGGATGATCCGGAACAGGAAGAAGCTGGTCACGAGGACGGCGAACAGCGACACGACCGCGCCGCCGAGCTTGCCGGCCAGATACGCCGGATACGCGGCCGCCTTCGCGCCGGCCGTCCGTGCCGCCCGGGAACCCGGCGAACCGGGCGACGGCGCCATGACCTTCATCTCGATCCCGGAGGCCCCGGACGACGAGGCGGTGCCCGCCGGAGCGTCCGGGACGTCGGAGGAGGAGCCGGAGGAGTTCGTGGTGCCGCTCATCGGCTACTCGCGGTCGTCGGCGGTGGCACGGCGGCGCCGACTGGTGAGGACGCCGACCGCTATGACCAGGACGACCGAGACCCCGATGCCGATGGCCACCGCTGCGGAGGAGCCGCCACCGCCCGAGGCCGCCCGGCCCGCGGCGGCGGGCTCGGCGGACCACCAGCTCCAGTAGCCGTCCTGGCCGTACAGGTTTCCGGCGGCCTCGGGCATCGTCGTGATGGACTTGATCTGGTCGGTGCGGTAGGCCTCGAGCGCGTTCGGGTACACCATCACGTTCATGAAGCCGGTGTCGTAGAGCCGGGACTGCATCTGCCTGACCAGGTCGCCGCGCCTGGCCGCGTCGTACTCGACCGCCTGCTGGGCGTACAGCTGGTCGAACCGCTCGTCGCAGATGAAGTTGTCCGTCGCACCGGTGCCCGAGGGGGTCGCGGGCAGGGCGGAGCAGGTGTGGATGGACAGGACGAAGTCCGGGTCGGGATTGACCGACCAGCCGTCGAACGCCAGGTCGTAGTCGCCCTTGAGCCAGGGGTCGGACACGTTGTCGAGGCAGTCGACCTTCAGCCCGATGCCGAGGTCCCCCCACCACTCCTGGAGGTACTTGCCGACCGCCTTGTCGTTGGGATCGGTGGCGTGGCACAGGATGCGGAAGTCCAGCGGCCGGCCGTCCTTGCCCATGCGCTTGCCGTCGGCGTTCTTCCGGTACCCGGCCCCGTCGAGCAGCGCGGCCGCCTTCGCCGGATCGTGTGCGATCCGCTGGGACGCCCCCGGCTTCCAGAAGTACGGGGCGAAGCGCGGCGGAATGTATCCCTCGCCCTCCACCGCGTGGCCCTGGAACACCTTGTCGACGATGGTGCGCCGGTCGACGGCGTGGAACAGCGCCTTGCGCACGACCGGGTCGAGCAGCGCGGGATGGCCGCTGCCGAACCTGCCGCCGTTCTTCGCCCGCGCGCCCGGGTTGGTGGCGAGCGCGAAGAATCGGCGGCCCGGGGCGTCGTTGACCTTGATGTTCTCGGCGTCCTCCAGCGAAGCGGCCTGCGCCGGGGTGAGGTTGGGGACGAAGGAGACCTCGCCCTTGCGCAGCGCGGCGACAGCCGCGTCTCCGTCCTTGTAGTACCGGAACACCAGCTCGTCGAACTTCGGTGCGCCGCGCCAGAAGTCCTTGTTGGGCTTGAGCCGGATGTACTGGTCGACCTTGAAGTCGGTGAGGACGAACGGCCCGTTGCCGACGATCGGGAACCGCGTGTCGTTGTTGAACTTGGAGAAGTCGCCGACCTTCTCCCAGATGTGCTTCGGCACGATCGGGACGTCCAGCGCCGTCATATTGGCCTGGGGCTGCTTGAGCCGGATGACCAGCGTTTCGGGGTCCGGCGCCGTGACCGCGGCGAAGTTGGCCGTGAAGCTCCCGTTCGCGGTGGCGGCGTTCGGGTCCTTCATCATCTTGTCGAAGGTCCAGGCCGCGTCCTCGGCGGTGACCGGTCTGCCGTCTGACCAGGTGGAGTCCTTGCGGATCTTGTACGTCCACGTCAGCTTGTCCGGGGACGGGCTCCAGGCGGTGGCCAGACCCGGGATCGGGCGCGCGTCCCCGGGGTCGTAGTTCGTGAGGTACTCGTAGATCAGCCGGTGGATGCTCGTGGAGACCAGACGCTGGGCGAGGAACGGGCTGAGGGAGTCGACGCTCTGCGAGACGGCCACGGTCAGGACGTTGTCAGCGCCGTCCTTGTCGTCGCTCTTGCCGTCGTCCGTGCGCATGCCGGTGCCGGCCGCGCTCGTCCGGCCGTCCGTGAACTGCCCGGCGCCGCGCACGGCACCCGCTGCCTGTGCCTGTGCCGTTGCCTGGGCTTGTACCTGCGTCTGCGCCTGCGCCTGCGGCGACACGGCGGAGAGTGCGGAGGCCGCGATGCCCGCGGCGAGCAGCATGCGCAGCCGGCGGCCCGGATGCGAGCCGAGGAGGGGGTTCCGGCGGGGGGAGAGGTGCGGAGCCGTTGTGATCATAGGACGTTGACCTCGCGTCGTAACTCGCATGGAGGAGGCACGTGGATCTTCTGGGCGCCAACTGGTGATGCGAAGGTCTATCAGCGTGGTCCAGACGAGTCAACGATGCCGTGACGCCGCGTCAAAGCCCTTGTGGGCTGGGCGAACGCCGACGGGCCCGCACCGTGGAGCACGGTGCGGGCCCTCATTGGTCTGAA
Source organism: Streptomyces wuyuanensis (assembly GCF_900103455.1). Classification (GTDB taxonomy): domain Bacteria; phylum Actinomycetota; class Actinomycetes; order Streptomycetales; family Streptomycetaceae; genus Streptomyces; species Streptomyces wuyuanensis. The sequence goes on from NZ_FNHI01000005.1 coordinate 354,951, forward strand.
CCGCTGACGCCCTACTGCTGAGAGGCCGGCGGTGCCTGCGGCGGCTGCTGCGGGGGGTAGCCGTAGCCGTGATCGGCGGGCGGGACCGGTCCCTGGAAATCTCCCTGACCCGGCTGACCGGGCTCGCCCGGGCCACCGGGCGTCGGGCCCTGAGCCGGCGGCTGGGCCGGGTGCCCCGGGAAGACTCCGGGCTGTGCCGGCGGCGGGCCGGCCGGGCTCGGCACGGGCTGCCCGGGAGGCGGGGGAGTCTGCTGCCACTGCTGCCCGCCCGGCACCGGTCCGCCGTAGGGGGGCTGACCGCCGTGGGGGGCCTGTCCCCCGAACGGGGGCTGACCGCCCTGCGGAGGCGGGCCCGGAACCTGCGGCGGCTGTCCCGGGTACTGCTGGGGCTGACCCGCGTGCTGCGGAGCCGGGCCGGCCGGCTGGTGGGGCTGACCGGGGTGCTGCTGCCGACCGGGGTACTGCGGCGGCTGGGGGTTCGGCGCGTACGGCATCCCCGGCTGCGGCTGACCCCCGTAGGGCTGGTTGGGCATGGGCGGCGCCATGTGCGGCGGCTGGTGGCCCTGGCCGGCTGACGTCCACAGGCCCTGCGCCTGCTGCGCCCGGGAGAAGTCCTCGGCGACCATCGCGGACAGATTGAAGTACGCCTCACGCGTCTTCGGGCGCATCATGTCCAGGTCGACCTCCGCGCCCGCGGACAGGTGCTCGTCGAACGGCACGACCACGACACCGCGGCAGCGGGTCTCGAAGTGCTGCACGATGTCCTCGACCTTGATCATCTTGCCGGTTTCGCGGACACCGGAGATCACGGTGATCGACCGCTGCACCAGCTCCGCGTAACCGTGCGCCGAGAGCCAGTCGAGCGTCGTGCTCGCGCTGCTCGCGCCGTCCACGGACGGGGTGGAGATGATGATCAGCTGGTCGGCGAGGTCCAGCACGCCCCGCATCGCGCTGTAGAGCAGGCCCGTGCCGGAGTCGGTGAGGATGATCGGGTACTGCTTGCCGAGCACGTCGATCGCGCGGCGGTAGTCCTCGTCGTTGAACGTGGTCGAGACGGCCGGGTCCACGTCGTTGGCGATGATCTCCAGACCGGAGGGCGCCTGCGAGGTGAACCGGCGGATGTCCATGTAGGAGTTGAGGTACGGGATCGCCTGGACCAGGTCGCGGATGGTCGCACCGGTCTCGCGCCGCACCCGTCGCCCGAGCGTGCCCGCGTCCGGGTTGGCGTCGATCGCCAGGATCTTGTCCTGGCGCTCGGTGGCCAGCGTGGAACCGAGCGCGGTGGTCGTCGTCGTCTTGCCGACGCCGCCCTTGAGGCTGATGACCGCGATCCGGTAGCAGGACAGCACCGGCGTGCGGATCAGGTCGAGCTTGCGCTGCCGCTCGGCCTCCTCCTTCTTGCCGCCGATCTTGAACCGGTTCGAGGCGGAGGGGTTGCGGCTCGACTTGGCCTTGGGCTTGGTGTTCCGCAGCAGGCGGTCGGAGGAGAGCTCCACCGCCGCGGTGTACCCGAGCGGGGCACCCGGAACGGAACGCTCTCGCTGGTCGTGTGCGACGGGCTGGGGCCAGGCCGCACCGGTGCGGGGATCGACCGGGCCCGCCGGGGGCTGCTGTATCTGCCCGTGGGCATGCGGCTGTCCGGGCGCCTGGGCCTGCTGCTCCGGTGACTGCTGCGCGGGCAGCTGGGGAGCCGCCGGGGCGGGCAGATGCGGCGGCTGTGCACCCTGGGGTGCCTGGGGCGGCGACTGGGCGGGGACGCCGGGCTGCCGGCCCGCCTGCGGGAAGCCGTAACCACCGTGCGCGGGCTGGGCGTTGGGGGCCGGGGCCACGGGCGGCAGCGGAGCACCGGGCTGCTGCGGCTGGGGCCCTCCCGGACCGTACGCCGGCTGCGGGAAGCCGTAACCGGTCTGCGGTGCGGCGGGGTCGGGGTTCGGCGCGCCCTGGTGGGGCGGGGTGTGCGGTGGCTGCGGGAAGCCGTAACCCGGCTGCGGGAGCGAGGGGTTCGGCTGTGGAGCGGCGGGCTGCGGGAAGCCGTAGCCGTCCTGCCGGCCGGGCGCTTCCCCGACGGGCGACGGCGGGTGGGGCTGAGCGGGCGAAGGCTGCTGAACCGCCGCGGCCGCGGGCTGGTCCGCCGGCTGCGGCTGTACGGGCCACTGGGGTGCGGCCGTCGGCGCGGCCGGCTGGAAGGCCGGCGGCAGCGGCGGCAGACCGCCGCCGGCACCCTGCGGGGCGCCGGGCGCGGGAGCCCAGGGCTGCGCGGCGGCCGGCGCCGGGGAAGCGTCCTGCGGTGTCGCGGCGGGAGCGGCGTCCTGCGGGGCGGCGGGCTCCGGGACCGAATCCTGCGGTGCGGTGTCGACGGGTGCCTCGGCGCCGGGTACGTCATCGGCGGGCGTGCTGTCGGACGGCACCGCGTCGGCCGGAGCAGCGCCGCCCGCGGCGTCGGCCTGCTCGGCATCGGGAGCGGCGCCGGTCGGCGCGTCCGTCCCGTCTTCGCCGTGGGATGCGTCCGCGCTCGGGCCCTCGGCCGCGGCATCGCCCGCGGGCCCGCCCTCGTCGTCGTTCTGCTGCCCGACGGGGCGGTCGCCGCCGGCGGTGTGGTCCGTGGCGTCCGAGCCGCCGTCGGAGCCTTCGAACGCGGCTCCGTCCGCGTCCGCGGGCTCGCCGGACCGGGGCCCGCCGCCGGCGACCGCGTCACCGTCCACGCCGTCGGCGTCCGCGGCCGGGGACGGAGCCGCGTCGGCCGTGCCGGCCGACTCCTGCTCCGCCGCGGCGGCCGCCGCTTCGCGCTCCGCGATCTCACGCTTCAGCGCGGCGGGGGAGAACCGCATCGTCGCGCCGCTCTCCACATCGCCACCGCCGAACGGCTGCGGCGCCGCGCCGCCCGGAACGGCGGAGGCTTCTGCGGGAGCCGGGCCGCCCGGTGTGTTCCCGGCGGCACGAGCCGGATCGTGGGCCGTGCCGTGGGTCGCGTCCGTTCCGGGCTCGGACGTCGGCTCGTGGGCGGGCGCGGGTGTCAGGTGGTGCGCCGGCTCGGCGGACGACGTGGGCTGCTGCTGGTGCGCCGGGGCGGGTGCCACCGGAGGCCAGTTCGGCTCGAACCCGCTGCCCGGAGGCAGACCGGGCACGGCCACCGGCGCCCCCGACGGCGGCGGGGGCGTCGCACCGTGCGCGGCCGAGCCTCCCGACGTGTCCCCCGACGCGTTCTGCGTGTACCAGGCAGGCGGGGTGTAGTCGATGGTGAACTCACCCGTCATCTCTGAGGGCTCCGCGTCGGACTGATCGTCGACGGGCATGTTCCAGCCCTCGCGGATCTCGTCCCGATCGCCGTTCACTTTGCCTCCTGTGGTCGAGCACCCTCGTGCCGTGGTGGGTGGGGGCGACCGTGACCGTGGTCGGTCCGCCCGGCTCTCCCCCGTACGACGCCGCGCACCTGCCCGCAGGTTCTTGCTGCGCCCTGACCCACCCTAATCGCCAACACCGTCACTACGGCAGGCCGGACCGTCCACCGGCGACTGTCCACTGCGTCACCCTCCGGCCCTGCACGTTCTCCACGCGGCAGGCCGCGGCCGCGGCGTGCGGGGCGAAACCGGCAAAGCCATAGGCAACAGGGCAGTCGAGGCGTCACAGGATCGACACATGCCGAACGTCCCGGCCGTTCCCGCCGGAACCCGTCGGCTGCCGCGCAGGCACCCCGGTCGGGACGGTCCCGGCCGGAGTCCCTGCCGGGTCCGCTCAGCGCAGGTCGAACTCCCCGTCCCGGGCGCCGAGCACGAAGGCCCGCCACTCGGCCTCCGTGTAGCGCAGCACGGTCTCCGGGTCCAACGACGACCTCATCGCCACCGCACCGCCCGGCAGATAGGCGATTTCGACGCGCTCCTCGTCCGGACTGGTGCCGGGAGCGCCGTGCCACTCGACCCCCGAGATGTCGAGGGCGTACAGCTCTTCCTTCTCCTGTGCGCTCCCCATGAGAGTCACGCTTCCTTTCGGTGGTGCCGAGAACGAAGTGCCCCGAACGGCCCCGGCCGTGCACCGTTCCCCCACGAAATCCCCGGAAGAGGCCGCACATTTGGATGTTGCCCGGGTCACACCGGGCATCCTATCCAGCGGTGTTCAGGACCACAGCCGCTCACGGAGGCCGAAGGACCACGCGAGGCCGGGCCGCTCACGGACGCCCGGACGGTGACCGCGGACGGCCGGTCCGCAGCGTCGGAGGGTCAGGTGCCGACCACGCCGGCGGCGCAGGACGGAATCAGTCCATCCGGCGAGCCACACCCAGCAGCCCCGTCTCGGCGTCCGTCCCGCTCGTCAGCACCCAATGGCGTTCGCGCCCCGACACCCACAGGGTCACCCCGTCGGCGAGGGTCGGCAGCGCTTCGCTCTCCGCCCGCCCGAGCCCGAGGATCCGGCCGATCTGCTCGGCCTCCTGCGGAGAGACCCGCTGCACGCCCACCAGCGTCGCGTCCCGCAGCAGCCGCGGCGCGACAGGGCTCAGATACGGCAGCAGCGTCAGCACCGACTGCCACGGCGACGACACCACGCGCCCCCGCGGAGGCCGCATACCGCAGTCGCGCACGACGACCACCGGACTGCCCACCGTGGCACCCATCGGCGGCACCCGCCCCACGTCGTGGAGCGTGATGCACTCCAGGCCCGCTCCCGCGGCCTGCGCCAGTGTCGTCCACGCCTGGGCCCGGCCGGTCTCCACCGCGACCCGGGCGCCCGTACCGGCCGCGCGCAGAGCGAGCACCTGCGCCGTCCAGAGGCCGCCGATGAGCAGCACGTCGTACGGAGTCGAACGGTGGAAGCCCACCATCTGGGGGCGGCCCTCCGCGTCGTCGCCGATCACCACCCCGTCGTCGCCCACCGGCAGGGACAGGGCGCCGAGATCGTCCGCCGCCATGGTGTGCCCCCCATGCCGGGGGCCGAACAGACCCCTCAGCCCACGTGCGGACCCCGTCGCCGTACCCATCACCGCGCACCTCCCAGCGGCATCGTCGCCAGCGCGCCGGGCAGCTGCTCGCGGTCCAGCCGCAGCAGCCCGACCTTGGCCGACCGTGCGGCCTGCTCCAACACCCTGCGCACCCCCACCAGTTCGGTGTCCGAACCGCCGGTGATCCGGACGTGTCCGCTCACCGCCAGCGCCCCCTGCCGCGCACCGCGCCTCAGCGTGAGGCTGAAGGTGGTCGCGTAGGCCGGTGCCGAGGTCAGCGTCGACACGAGCGTGGGCAGAGGCTGCGCACCACGCCCCAACTCGGGCCAGCGGCCGACCGCGTACGTCGTGTGCCAGCGGTCGTCACAGCGCCAGACCCGCGAGGTCTCGGCGGTGCGGCGCTGGGCCGGGGTGCCCGGCCGGCCCGCGAGCGCCGCGGCCCGCGGGCTCGCACAGACCGCCGTCGCGATCGTGGAGTTCAGCTCCTCCTGGTCCAGGACCACCGCCTGGAACCCGGCCCCGGTGAGCCGGCTGGCCACATGGTCCGCGACGCGCACCAGACAGCGCTGCGCGCCCTCGACGCCGCCGCCCCGGGCCTCGACCGCCTCACGGCAGAGCTCCGGATCCACCTTCACGGCCACCCACGTCATCCTCAGCGCCGGAGCACCCGTGCGCTCCTGCAGCGGGCCGTAGGACAGCCGCGCGACCGACTGCTGCGGCAGATGCGGCGCCGGAGCGGAACGCACCTGCTGGACCAACTGCACCGACTCCACGGTGATGTCGTCCACCTGCAGCGCGCCGCCCAGCAACGACATCGGCAGGGCCCGTGCCCCGAAAGCGGGCCGCAGCCCGGAGCCGCTCGCCTCGACCCGCACCACGGCGGTGAGGAACGACCCGTCCCCGAGCATGCCGACCGTCCGGCGGTCCCGGTCCACGTAGGTGAACGGGCGTACGCCGGGCGCGGCTTCCGCGAGCGGCGCCAGGGAGGGATCCACGTCCGCGCCGGCGGGCTCGGCGGCCCGACGGCGTGCCCGCAGACCGAGGGCCGTGGAGAGCCAGTCCGGCAGCGCGTGACCGCGCCGCCGCAGCACCGCCAGCAACAGCAGGACCGCCGCGACGACGCAGGCGGGGATCATCCAGAGGCCGCCCAGCGCGGCACCCACCAGGACCAGCGCGAGCGCCAGCTCCACGAGCACCAGCTGCCGCAACTGGAGGGGGCCGACTCGGCCGGCGTTCGCGAGGGGCCGCAGAGTGGTCGCTGCCGGGGCGGTACGGGGCGCACCGTCCGACGGTGCGTTGCTGCGTTGCCGCCGGGAACTCTCGGGGGCCTGCCCGGAAGTCCGCCCACTTCGCGCGCGAGTCGCCGTACCCATCGCCGCGTTGCCCCCTCGTGTCCGTATTTGCCAAATTCCCACGGGCGTTGACCGGGCGATCACCCTACCTGAGCAGTGGGACGCAAGCGCCAGCAGGCATAGTAGGGGGCTGTGCGGCGGCCGGCCCCAGCGCGGGGGTATGGCAACCTGGTCGCCCCAGCGGGGAGAGGGACAGCGGACAGATGGCATCACGTCGGGACGAACTCAACGCATACACCTTCGCGAAGCGGAGACTGGTCGCGCAGTTCGTGCAGCCAAACACGACGGGTTCGGAGGAGGGCGCGCCCCGGCCTCTGCGCGCGGTGCTCCCCGGAGCCATCGTGGCCGTGGTGGTCCTGGCCGTCTTCGGCGCCTGGGGCATGTTCAAGCCGGTGGCCCCCAAGAACTGGGACACCCCCAAAGAGAACGTCATCATCGCCAGCAAGTCGACCACCCGCTATGTCGTGTTGGAGACGAAGGGGAAGAAGCAACTCCACCCCGTGCTCAACATGTCGTCGGCGAAACTGCTCCTCGACCCCGACAAGGGCAAGGTCATCAACGTCGACGAGTCCGTGCTGGACAACGGCGAGATCCCGCACGGCGCCACACTCGGCATCCCCTACGCCCCGGACCGGCTGCCCGACGCCAAGGAGGCCGGCGTCGCCAAGCGCTGGGCGGTCTGCGAACGGCCGGGCGAGGGCGGACGCGCCATCCAGAAGGCCGCCTTCGTCCTGGCCGAGCGCGAGGAGAAGAAGACCGAGGGCGCGAACCGGCTGCGCGGCGGACAGCTCATCTACGTCGAGGGCCCCGACGCGACCCGCTACATCGTCGACGCCGGCGGCACGGCCTACCCGGTGGACAAGGACGAACTGCTGCTGCGTCAGCTCGTCGGCCTCGGCCGGGCGCCCCAGCGCGTGTCCGCCGCCTGGCTGGACACCCTGCACAAGGGCGACAGGATCGCCTTCCCGACGGTTCCCGGCGCCGGCGGGAACGCCGGTGTCACCGGCGACCTCCCGGACGAGGTGAACAAAGTCGGCATGGTCCTCAAGGCCACCGACGGCACCCGGACGCAGCAGTACGTCGTCCTCAGCGGTCGCGTCGCCCCCGTGACCGACTTCACGGCCAAGCTGCTGCTGAGCAGCCGCGACCTGATCGAACTCGGCCAGGACGGCCGCGCCGAGGCCGTCAGCGCCGCCGCCTTCCAGCCGGGCCAGGCCTTCGGCCAGGACAAGAAGTGGCCCGAGCACGCCCCCCAGCCCGTCAACTCGGCGAGCACGGACGAGGGAAGCCGCAACACCGTGTGCAACGTCCTCCGCGAGGTGGACGACGACGGCACCACCACCCTCAGCACCTGGGCGGGCACCGAGTTCCCGGCGACGCTCCCCACCGGTTCCAGCAGCGCCTACGTCACCCCCGGCTCCGGCCAGCTCTTCCGCCAGTTCAAGGGCTCCCGCACGGACAGCGGCTTCCTCTTCCTCGTCACCGACACCGGACTGCGCTACGCCATGCAGTCCAACGGCGACACCGCCACCGACGACGCGGGGATCGGCGCCTCCGGCTCGAAGCGGGAGCGGGAGGCCCGCCTCCAGGAGGCCCAGCAGGCCCAGAACCGGCTCGGCTACAAGGACGTCGAACCCGTGCCCGTACCGGCTTCCTGGTCCACCTTCCTCCCGACCGGCCCGCGACTGTCCACGGGCGCGGCGAGCCAGCCGCAGGGTTCGTGAGGCGGGGCGGACCTGACATGACGTACACGTACCGGCTTCTCCTGGCCGCCCCGGCGGCCGCCGCGCTCGCCCTCGTCGCCGTCCCCGCGGCCCCCGCGCTGGCGGACGGGCCCGACCAGTGCACCTACCCGAGCAAGAAGTACGAGGGCCGCCCCTGGGCGCTGCAGCGCGTCCTCCTGGACGAGCTGTGGAAGCAGTCCACCGGCAAGGGCGTACGGGTCGCCGTCATCGACACCGGCGTCGACGTCAAGAACCCGCAGCTCACCCCTGCGGTCGACGTCAAGAGCGGCAAGAACTTCCTGGACAAGAACCTCAAGGACGCCAGCGGCAACAAGATCGAGCGCGGCAACGAGAACGGCACCACGGACACCGTCGGCCACGGCACCAAGGTCGCCGGCATCATCGCCGCGCGCCCCGTCAAGGGCACCGGCTTCGTCGGCCTCGCCCCCGACGCCACGATCATCCCGATCCAGCAGAACGACGCCGAGGGGCACGGAACGGCCAAGACGCTCGCGGCGGCCGTCGACCACGCCGTGGCCGAAGGGGCCGGCGTCATCAACATCTCCCAGGACACGGCCGGGGCCGTGGAACCCGCACCCGAGCTGAAGCAGGCCATCGACAGGGCCCTGGCCAGGGACATCGTCGTCGTGGCCTCGGCGGGCAACGACGGCACGGGCGGCAACGTCAAGAAGACCTACCCGGCCTCCTTCGAAGGTGTTCTCGCCGTCGCCTCGTCCGACCGCAACAACGAGCGGGCGGCGTTCTCCCAGTCCGGCGACTTCGTCGGCATCGCCGCCCCCGGAGTGGACATCGTCACCACGGTGCCCGGCGGCGGCCACTGCGCCGACAACGGCACGAGCTTCTCCGCGCCGTACGTGGCGGGCATCGCCGCGCTCATCAAGAGCAAGCACAAGGACTGGACGCAGGAGCAGGTCGTCGCCCAGATCCAGCAGACCGCGGAACGCTCCATCGCGGGCCACGACCGACTGGTCGGCTGGGGCGTCGTCGACCCGGTCCGCGCCCTCACCGAGGACGACAAGCCGATCGAGAAGCCCGTCGCCCACGAGGGCTTCTCCGGCGCGCAGGCGCCGACCCCCGCCGAACTCCATTTGGGCGAGACCGCAGATGAACGCAACGCCCGCCTGGCGACGTACGTCGTGGTGGGCGGCGCGGTCCTGGTCGCCGTGATCGCCGGCGGCGCGGTGACGGTACGGGACGCCCGGCGGCGGGCGAGAGGACTGGAACCGGGGGCGAGAGGGTGAGCCGCCGGCGGGGGAGAGGATCGTCGCAAGGTCAGGACGCGACGATAGCGTTGCGGCAGCACATGGCCCCAGAACGGTCCAAGCCGCACAGTCTGCTGGTGTAAGGCACTTGGGGCTGTCATGTTCGGTGGTTGGAGCGGTGTGTGAGGCAATCGGTGGGAGAATCGGTTCGTGCTCGAGGCAGTTGGTGACGGGGGCGGCAATGGTGAGTGACCTTGGGCGTGGAGTGGGCGAGCTGAAGAAGTTTCGGACCCGGGTCGACGCGGTCCTTGCCGAGTTGGAGAGCGGCGACGGTGGCAAGACCAAGGTCGCGGCGGAGCAGGTCACCCGCGGGTCGTTCGGCGTCGGGCTCCCTCTCGCAGAGGCCGAGGGCTTCTACGAGGAGTACAACCGCGTCCACAAGGCGCTCGTCACGCTGTCGAAGTCGCTCGGCGACCAGATCGAGCTGCTCACCATCGGCGTGCACGGGGCCGACGTCGGCTACGACAACGTCGAAGAGGCGCAGCGCGCCCGGTTCCACGAGATCAGGGCCAGGCTCGACAGGGAGCGGGACGAGGCGATCGAGCGCGAGCGGGCGCAGCAGGAGCCCGCGCAGCCCGCTCATCCTCGCCAGGATGCCAAGACCGGCACCAAGGACTTGAGGTGATGAGCGATGAGCGATGAGAAGCAGCCGAAGTCCGGCACCACTCCGCCCCTGACGAAGCAGGAGCAGGAGCAGGCGCAAGAGCAGGCACAGATCGAAGGCCGGTTCGCCGCCACGGACGTGGTCGAGCGGATGCAGGACTTCTTCGGCGCCTTCGGCTTTGGAACCGGCGGCAGCGTCTTCGGCTCGACAGCGTTCGACGCCCGCAGGCTCAACGAGATGCTGGACTTCCTGGAGAGTGCCAACCCAGCTGACCTGGAGCACGCCGGCGAGGCCCTGGAGAAGGCGAACGTCGCCATCAACAAGGCCGCCAAGGAGCTGGACGACTTCGTCAAGAGAACCGACTGGCAGGGCGAGGGCGCGACGGAGTTCCAGCGCTACGGCAAGGAGGTCGTGGGCTACGCCTGGTCCATCAGCAAGATGGCCAACGCGGTCGGCGCCCAGATGAAGGTCGCCAGCACCGGCCTGACCTCGGTCCGCAATGCACGTCCGCCGCGCGACAACCGCCCGATCCAGAAGGACGTCAAGGACTTCAAGCTCCCCGAGCAGACGGCCGACAACCCCGAGTACCAGAAGGCCCTGCAGGTCGAGAAGGACCGGCAGGAGGCCATCAACCAGATGAACCGCTTGGCCTCTTTCTACGCGGTCTCCCAGAGCACGCTCGCCGCGCAGGAGATGCCGAAGCCGCCGGCGGCGTACAAGGCTGCGGTGCCGTTTCCGTCGGGGGAGTGGAGCCCGGGCGGAATCTCGGAGACATCCGGATCACGCGGAGATTTTTCGCGACCAGTCGAAGGACGAACCGGCACCGTGGGCGAGGCCGGCGTCGCGGACGTCGCGCCGCGTGGCGAGGCGCTCGGCAGGGCCGGTACCGTCACCGGCTCCACATCAATGGAGATCGACAGCGTGGCCACGGCCCCGTCGCCCACGACTACCGGCCCGACCACGGCCCCGCCGACCGCCATCAGCGGCCCTAACCAGGGAAGCGGTCCGGTTCCCCCGCCGTTCACCAGCCCAGGTCTGTCCGGACGGGCTGGACAGGCTCCTCGGACCGGCGATCCGAGGACGGCCGGGGGGCAGCCGAACAAGGCCGTTGGCCGTGCAGGCACGGCCGGTGGCTCTCCGCCACTGGGACGATCGACCACCTCGACGGGGTGACCGGGAATCCCGAACGGCACGTCGTCCACAACGGCCGGACGTTCGCCCATGGTCGGGCGTCCCAGCGCCATGGGCATGCCCGCTGGAGGCACCACCGGACGTCCCGGCACGGGAGTGGGTCGCGGCCAGGCGCCGGTCGTGGGTGGCCCCGGAGGTACGGGCCAGCCGGCTGCCGGACGCGGTACAGGTACGAACGGACCCCGCAGCAGCGGTGTGAGCGGAATCGTCGGTGGTACACCTCAGCGCTCCACCAGCGGAAGCACGGGATCGCGTATCCCTCGAGGCACGGTCATCGGCGCAGAGAGCGCGGCTTCCGGTCGCGCCACCGCCGCGCGGCCGAGCCAGGCGGGCGTGGTAGGAGCCAACTCCGGCAACAAGGCATCCCGCCCAGTCGGGCGCGGCACGCCCAGTACAAGCGGAGTGGTCGGTACTCCACGTTCTCAAGGTTCTGGTCCCAGTTCCTCAGGCAGTGGCCTCCTCGGCGGCCGAGCCAACCGGCGTCGCCCCGCGGGCGAGCAGGATCGGGAGGGTTCCGCCCGCCCCGATCACCTGACCGAAGACGAAGAGACATGGGCGAATCGCCGCCGCGGCGCTGTACCGCCGGTGATCGACTACTGAGGTTGAACTCGTGGAGTCGTAGGGGCTGACGGCTCGTCGCCCGTGCGGTATCACCGGGGCATGCGGTATCCACAAGGGGGCGGGTTGACCGCCGAACGTCAGCAGTTCCGCGAGGAGTTACGGCTCAAGGCGGCCGAGAGGTTCGCCCAGGGTGAAGCGAGCTCGGTGATCGCCAAGGACCTGCGGGTCAGCGTCCG
>NZ_FNHI01000004.1 GCF_900103455.1 Streptomyces wuyuanensis
ACTCTCCGTGAATGCTTCCCCGTGATCGGGGCGAACACATCACGAGAGCGGAACCAGGAAGAGGAATAGTCTTCCCGGTTCACAGCGTCCTCGCTGTGTTTTTTCAAAGGAACCACGACCATCCGTGCGGATGGACGGGGTTATCAACATATCTGGCGTTGACTTTTGGCACGCTGTTGAGTTCTCAAGGAACGGACGCTTCCTTCGTACTCACCCGCAGAACATTCTCTGGGGCTTTCCTCCGGGCGCTTCCCTTCGGTGTTTCCAACCTTACCAGATCCGTTTTCCGTTCCGTTCCCGGTTCGGAATTCATTTCCGGTGGCCGCTGGAGGGCCTTTTGCCTTTCGGCGTGTTCACTACGTTAACCGATTTCCCCTGCGACTCATAATCGAGGCGATCGAGCAGGATTTCGGCATGCCGAAATCGCACCCGTTGGGGTCCGTCATAGGTAGTGGATGGCCGCTCCGGGGGCTGTAGAACAGCAGTCCCTGTTTATGCGGCTCGGGCTACGTTAGGCGTCTTGCGACGCCGAGTCAAGTTGCCCTACGGCGTGGCGAGTGGGCCCGATACGGACTCACCGTGGGGTCGCCGTCGATCCAGTAGCGCCAGGGGTGGGTCGCGCCCTCTCCGCCGACGCCGGTGCGCGGTCCGTTCCGTACCTGGTCGCGGGCGGGCGGGGTGCCCGTGAGGACGGTCAGCGGCTCGGGGGCTCCGTTCCCGTCGGAGCAGACGTCCGCGCCGTCGAGGGTGCGGTCGATGTCGAGGGCGGTCGCCAGCCGGGCCGGCCCTTTGGCCAGTTCCTTGCTGCTGCGGGCCGAAAGTCGGCGTTTGAAGGCGAGTTCCTCGCCCACCCGGATCCGGCCGGCGCGGAGCAGAATCCCGCTCGCCGTGCCTTCCGGACCGCACACCAGGTTGAGGCAGTGCCACATGCCGTAGGTGAAGTAGACGTACGCGTGTCCGGGCGGCCCGAACATGACTCCGTTGCGGGCGGTGCGACCCCGGAACGCGTGCGAGCCCGGGTCGATCTCGCCCGCGTAGGCCTCCACCTCGGTGAGCCGGAGTTCGATGGTGCCGGCCTCGGACCGGCGCACCAGGGTCCGGCCGAGGAGATCGGGCGCGACCTCCAGGACGGGCCGGTCGAAGAAGTCCCGGGGCAGCGGCGTACGGTCGGGGCTCTCGATCATGCCGTACGAGGGTACTCGCCCCGTCCGGGGAACCGGCTACCGTCGTCGCGCGTATGTAGAGGTCAGTACACAGGAGGGATGGATCATGGGCTTCAAGAAGCTGCTCGCGAGCCTCGGGGCCGGCGGTGCCTCGGTCGAGACGGTGCTCACCGAGGACAACGTCGTGCCGGGCGGGGTCGTGCAGGGCGAGGTTCGCATCCAGGGCGGTTCGGTGAACCAGCAGATCGAGGGGCTGTCCGTCGGTCTGCAGGCGCGGGTCGAGGTCGAGGGCGGCGACCATGAGGTCAAGCAGGACATCGAGTTCGTCAAGCAGCGGCTCGGGGGCGCCTTCGAGGTGCAGTCCGGCGCGGTGCACGTGGTGCCGTTCGGGCTGGAGATCCCGTGGGAGACCCCCATCACGACGATCGCCGGGCAGCGGCTGCGCGGCATGGACATCGGCGTGACGACCGAACTGGAGATCGCGCGCGCCGTGGACTCGGGTGACCTGGACCCGATCAACGTGCACCCGCTGCCGGCTCAGCAGGCGGTGCTGGACGCTTTCATCCAGCTGGGCTTCCGCTTCAAGAGCGCGGACATGGAGCGCGGTCACATCCGCGGGACGCGCCAGCGGCTGCCCTTCTACCAGGAGATCGAGTTCTTCGCGCCGCAGCAGTACCGGGGGCTGAACCAGGTCGAGGTCACCTTCGTCGCCGACGACCGCGAGATGGACGTCGTGCTGGAGATGGACAAGAAGCCGGGCCTGTTCAGCGAGGGCAGCGACTCCTACCGGGCGTTCACGGTGGACCTGCACAACTTCCAGGGGACGGACTACGCCGCCTACCTCAACCAGTGGCTCGCTGAGGTCGGCGGCCGTCGTAACTGGCTGTAGGGCTCTACGCTCGGTGCCGTAAGCGCGCGAGCGTAAGCGCGGGACTCCCGATCACGGAGGTTCAGACGTGTCCGAGGCGAAGAGGGCTCCGCTGCCTCATGACTTCCATCCGCAGGTGCCGTCCTTCACGGTGACGAGTACCGACGTCGAGGACGGCGGTGTCCTGCGGGACGCACAGGTCCACTCGGCGGGCAACACGTCCCCGCAGCTGCGGTGGGAGGGCTTCCCGGCGGAGACGAAGAGCTTCGCCGTGACGTGCTTCGACCCCGACGCCCCGACGGGCAGCGGCTTCTGGCACTGGGTGCTGTTCGACATCCCGGCGTCGGTGACCGAGTTGCCCGCGGGTGCGGGCAGCGGGAAGTTCGAGGGGCTGCCCGAGGGCGCCGTCCATGTCCGGAACGACTACGGGACGAAGGACTTCGGCGGCGCCGCCCCGCCGCCCGGTGACGGTCCGCACCGCTATGTGTTCACCATGTACGCGGTGGACTCCGAGAAGCTGGGCCCCGGTGCCGATGTGTCGCCCGCGGTCGTGGGCTTCAATCTGCGGTTCCACACGCTGGCGCGTGCCCAGCTGATCGGCGAGTACGAGAACCGCGGCTAGCTTTACGAGCGTTCGCCCGTTGTTTGCCCGCTCCTGGTCTTGGAGAGATCAGGAGCGGGCATCTTTCGTTGTACGCGGATATTGCGTTGTCCAACGCGGCGTGCCCGGCCAGAGTTGATCCCAGCCCAGAGCCCGCCACAAGGGCCGGGCCTGCACACGGGAGGTGGGGCACAATGCGGGACACGCTGGTACTGAATGCGAGCTTCGAGCCGCTTTCGACGGTGACGCTCAACCGTGCGGTGGTGCTGGTGCTGCAGGACAAGGCCGTCGTCGAGCAGGCCCACCCCGCGCTCCGGGTGCGTGCGGCAGCGGTGGAACTTCCCGTACCACGGGTGATCAGGCTCTGCAGATACGTACGGGTGCCGTTCCGAAGACAGGCGCCGTGGTCGAGACGGGGTGTGCTGGTTCGCGACCAGCACCGGTGCGCCTACTGCGGGAAGCGGGCGACGACCGTGGACCATGTGGTGCCGCGGTCGCAGGGTGGTGCGGACAGCTGGCTGAACACGGTCGCGTCGTGCGCGGAGGACAACCACCGCAAGGCGAACCGCACGCCGGACCAGGCGGGGATGCCGCTGCTGCACGAGCCGTTCGTACCGACGCCGGCGGACGCGATGCTGCTGGCACTGCGGGCGGGTGAGCGGTCGTCGCTGCCGGAGTGGCTGGGTCAGCACGGCGGGCAGCCGGGTGTGCCGCCCGTCGCCCGGTCGGCGGCCTGAGAGTTCTCCGGCCGGCGCCGGCCGTATGCCGGTGCGGTCGTGGATGTACGCCGAAGCCCGTCTCCGGTGGGAGGCGGGCTTCCGTGTGCGTCAGCGCAGGAGGAGCTGGACGATGGCGGCCGTTCCGACGAGCACGATGAAGGTCCGCAGCACCACGGGTGAGAGCCTGCGGCCGATCCTGGCGCCGAGCTGGCCGCCGATGGCGGAGCCGACCGCGATGAGCAGCACGGCGGTCCAGTCGAAGTCGGCGACGAAGAGGAAGAAGAGCGCGGCCACGGAGTTGACGATCGCGGCGAGTACGTTCTTGGTGGCGTTGAGGCGCTGGAGGCTGTCGTCGAGCAGCATGCCCATGAGGGAGAGGTAGATGATCCCCTGGGCGGCCGTGAAGTAGCCGCCGTAGACGCTGGCGAGCATCAGGGCGGTGAACAGGAGCGGTCCGCCGTCGGGGTGGGGTGCACCGGTGCCGCGGCGTTCGCGCCGGCGCTGGACGACGGCGGAGATCCGGGGCTGGAGGACGACGAGGACGAGGGCGAGCGCAACGAGGACCGGGACGATGGTCTCGAAGGCCCTCGGCGGCAGCAGGAGCAGGAGCATCGCGCCGGCGAGTCCGCCGACGAGTGCGGCGAGGCCGAGCCGGAGGATGCGGCGCTTCTGGCCGGTGAGTTCGGCGCGGTAGCCGATGGCTCCGCTGATCGATCCCGGTATCAGGCCGAGGGCGTTCGACACGGTGGCGGTGACGGGCGGGAGTCCGGTGGCCAGCAGAACCGGGAAGGTGATGAGGGTTCCCGAGCCGACGATCGTGTTGATCGTGCCCGCTGCCGTGCCTGCCACGAAGATCGCGACCGCTTCCCAGATGGACAAGGCCATCTCCTCACATGATCAGTGCGTCGCCTCCCCGCCGTCGAGGTCGGGGGGCCGCACCGATCATGCACGACCGTGCCGGGGTGTCAGTCGATCGGGGGCTGCTCGCGTCGCTCCGTGCCGCCGGTCTGGCGGGGGATGTTGTTCCCTCCGCCGTTCCCGCCGCCGCTGTTGCCGGAGAGGGGCCCGCCGAAGCTGCCGATGGCGCCGGAGAGGCCCTTGAGCGCGTCGCCGATCTCGCTGGGCACGATCCAGAGCTTGTTGGCGTCGCCCTCGGCGATCTTCGGGAGCATCTGGAGGTACTGGTACGAGAGCAGTTTCTGGTCGGGGTCGCCGGCGTGGATGGACTCGAAGACCGTGCGGATCGCCTGGGCCTCGCCCTCGGCGCGCAGGGCCGCGGCCTTGGCCTCGCCCTCGGCGCGGAGGATGGCGGACTGCTTCTCGCCCTCGGCGGTGAGGATCTGGGACTGGCGGATGCCCTCGGCGGTGAGGATGGCGGCGCGCTTGTCACGGTCGGCGCGCATCTGCTTCTCCATCGAGTCCTGGATGGAGGTCGGGGGCTCGATCGCCTTGAGCTCGACGCGGTTGACGCGGATGCCCCACTTGCCGGTGGCCTCGTCGAGGACGCCGCGGAGGGCTGCGTTGATCTCCTCGCGGGAGGTGAGGGTGCGCTCGAGGTCCATGCCGCCGATGATGTTGCGCAGGGTGGTGACGGTGAGCTGCTCGATCGCCTGGATGTAGCTGGCCACTTCGTACGTCGCCGCGCGGGCGTCGGTCACCTGGTAGTAGATGACGGTGTCGATGTTGACGACGAGGTTGTCCTGGGTGATCACGGGCTGGGGCGGGAACGGGACGACCTGTTCGCGGAGGTCGATCCGGTTGCGGATCGAGTCGATGAACGGGACGACGATGTTCAGCCCCGCGTTGAGCGTGCGCGTGTAGCGGCCGAACCGTTCGACGATGGCGGCACTGGCCTGCGGGATGACCTGGATCGTCTTGATCAGGGCGATGAAGACCAGCACCACCAGAATGACCAGAACGATGATGATCGATGGCATCGTGCTTCCCGTGCCCTTCGCTGCCGGATGAGTCTCTGATGATCGAGTTTCCCAGACCGCGGCCGGTCGTGGGTGAGGTTCCGTCACATGATCATGACGAACCGCACCCGGTGTGTCACATCACCACGGCCGTCGCCCCGTCGATCTCGACCACGTCCACCTGCTCCCCCGGTTCGAAGGCGCGGGAGGCGTCGAGGGCGCGTGCGGACCAGATCTCGCCTGCGAGCTTGATGCGGCCCCCGTCGCCGTCGACCCGTTCCAGCACGACGGCCTGACGGCCCCTCAGTGCGTCGACTCCGGTGGCGAGTTGGGGGCGCTGTGCGCTGTGGCGTGCCGCGATGGGCCGTACGACGGCGATGAGCGCGACCGAGACGGCGGCGAACACCACCACTTGGGCGACCACGCCGAAGCCGAGGCCCGCGGTGACGGCTCCGGCGACCGCGCCGACGGAGAGCATGCCGAGTTCGGGCATGGCGGTGATCACAAGGGGGATTCCCAGTCCCACCGCTGCGACGAGCCACCACACCCATGCGTCGATGTCCACATGGGCATGGTAGGGCGGCGAACGCCGCCCCGACAGGGCGCGATCAGGAGAGCGGCAGGCCCTGGGCCGTCCAGCGCTCGCCGTTGCGCTCGACGACGAGCGGGAGTCCGAAGCAGAGGGAGAGGTTGCGGGAGGTGAGCTCGGTCTCCATCGGGCCCGCGGCGAGCACCTTCCCCTGACGGATCATCAGCACGTGGGTGAAGCCGGGTGCGATCTCCTCGACGTGGTGGGTCACCATGATCATGGAGGGCGCGTACGGGTCGCGGGCGAGCCGGCCGAGGCGGCGTACCAGGTCCTCGCGGCCGCCGAGGTCGAGGCCGGCGGCGGGCTCGTCGAGGAGCAGCAGTTCGGGGTCGGTCATCATCGCGCGGGCGATGAGGGTGCGCTTGCGCTCGCCCTCGGAGAGGGTGCCGAACTTGCGGTCCAGGTATTCGGACATGCCGAGGCGGTCGAGGAACGCGCGGGCGCGCTGCTCGTCGACGGCGTCGTAGTTCTCGTGCCAGGTGGCGGTCATGCCGTAGGCGGCGGTGAGGACGGTCTGCAGGACGGTCTGGCGCTTGGGCAGCTTCTCGGCCATGGCGATGCCGGCCACGCCGATACGGGGACGGAGCTCGAAGACGTCGACCTTGCCGAGGCGGTCGCCGAGGACGGTGGCGGTGCCGGTGGTGGGGAACAGGTAGCTGGAGGCGATGTTGAGGAGGGTCGTCTTGCCGGCGCCGTTCGGGCCGAGGATCACCCAGCGCTCGCCCTCCTTGACCGACCAGGAGACGTCGTCCACCAGAGCACGTCCGTCGCGGACCACGGATACGTCCACCAGCTCCAGTACATCGCTCATGAGCGCGTTGTCTCCCCATGCAGTCGTCGAGTCTCGGGCCCTGCGCGCCTGTGGGCGCGGCTCCCCAGGTAAACCTACGCCACCCGTCCTGTGCTCCTGCCCCGGGTCCGGTACCTAGGCTGGGTCCATGCTCTCGGAACCACGCTCAGGACGCCTGGCCGCTTGGGGAAATGCCCTCCTGGCCGGATTTGTATCACCAGATGACGCAGTGACCGCGATTGTCCGGGACGACGCGGTGCACCGTGTGGAAGGGCTCCCCGGCGAGGACGGACCGGTCGGGCTCACGCTGGGGCTGGGCCGGCTCCGCGCGGCCGGCGTGCGGGGATTCCGGGTCGCGCTGCCCGCGCCGGGGCATCCGCTGGGGCTGAGCGGACCGCCGGAGTTCAACGCGCGGGCCCTGGAGGCGGAGGAGGCGGTCGTCTGCCACGGCACCGCGTACGGCCTGGTCCCCGAGGTGCACGAGGCGGGCCCGGACGGCGATGTGCACGTCGAGGTGGTCTGGCACTGTCTGCCGGTGCGGGAGGCCCCGCCCGCCGACGTCCCCTCCCTCGGGGAGGCGGAGCGCGAGCTCGCGGAGGGGCTGCGGGAGGCGACGGAGGTGCTGTCGCGGCTGGACGTGGCGGCCTCCGGACCGGTGGCCGAGGCCGCGCTCGACGCGTACCGGGCGCGGGCGGAGGCCAGGGGGGCCCGCGACGTGCTCGCGCCCGGGTATCCCTCGCGCGCTGTGCGCGTCCTGGAGCTGGCCCAGCGCATCGGGCTCCTGCTGTCCCTGGCGTACGAGAACGGGCACGGCGGGGCGATGAGCGCGTCGGAAATGGCGGCCCGTGGGGCGGCGCTGCGGCCGGTGGAGCGTGTGGCGCGGCGCGCGCAGGTCGCGGCGTACAACGCGTACGTGGAGGACCAGGAGCGCCGGGCGGGTCTGTGACGGGAGCGGACCGCCCGCGCCGGTCCCGCGTCGCCCCTGGCCCGTGACGGAGGCGCGGCAGGAGGCGCGGCAGAAGATCGGCCCGTGACGGAGGCGGAGTAGGGGCGCGGGCCGGAAGGGGGGCCCGGCGTAAGACGCCCCAGGAGGTCGGCCCGTGACGGAGGCGTGGACCGGGGCCGGGAAGCCCGGCCCTGCCCCAGGTGCCCGGCCGCGGACGGCAGCTGCTCGCCGCCCTCCGGTGCGGGATGGAGACGGCCGCCGCGCACCCGGGCCCGGCAGGCCGGCGGGCCCCGGACGGTGCCCGGGGTCCGGCGGCGATGCCGGGCCGTCGAAGGACGGGCGGCTCGCTCAGCCGTTGACGCCCGCGTTGCCGAAGGCCGGGTTCAGGGCGCCGATGACGTTGACCGTGTTGCCGACGGCGTTGACCGGGACGTGGACCGGCGCCTGAATCAGGTTGCCGGAGCCGACGCCCGGAGAGTGCGTGGCGTGGCCGTCCGCGTGCGCGCTGGTGGCAGACGCGACACCGGCACCGGCGGCGACGATTCCGCCGGCGACCATGGAGACGGCGAGGGCCTTCTTCAGGTTCTTCACTTCTGGATCCTCCTAGGCGTCACCGCGGCTGGACCGCCGCGGCTCGCCCTGGAGAACGCCCGGCACGGGCAGGGGATACGCCGTGTGGGCGACATACACACGACGGTATGAATCTCACACCGGAAGGAACCGCTCCGCTCACCTGCCCCGATGACCTGCCGAAACGTTTTGACCAGGCCGGAGTTCAGCCGGAGAGCCCGTGCCGTACGGCCCAGAGCGCCGCCTGGGTGCGGTCCGCGAGATCGAGCTTCATCAGAATGTTCGACACATGGGTCTTCACGGTCTTCTCCGAGAGGACCAGCGCCCGGGCGATCTCCCGGTTGGAGCGGCCGTCGGCGATCAGCCCGAGCACCTCGCGCTCCCGCTCGGTGAGCGAGGTACCCCTCCCCTGTCCGCCGCCCGGCTCGTCCTGCGCGAGGAGCGCCCCCGCCACCTCCGGCTGGAGCAGCACATGGCCCGCGTGCACGGACCGGATCGCCGCGGCGAGTGCGTCGGGGTCGACGTCCTTGTACACATAGCCGGAGGCGCCGGCACGCAGCGCGGGAACGACCGTGCGCTGCTCGGTGAAGCTGGTGACGATCAGCACCTTCGCCGTGTTGTCGAGCGCGCGGAGCTTGCGCAGCGCCTCGATGCCGTCGGTGCCGGGCATCCGCACGTCCATCAGCACGACGTCGGGCCGCAGTTCCTCGGCGCGCGCCACGCCCTCGTCCCCGTCCCCCGCCTCGCCGACGACCTCGATGTCGTCCTGCACCTCGAGGAAGGTGCGCAGACCGCGGCGAACCACCTGGTGGTCGTCCACCAGCAGTACGCGGATCGCCCGCCCGTCCGCCGCCTGCGGCCCTCCGGCGGGGCGCTCTGCACCTCGGCTTTCCCTCTCAGCCACCGGGGACCTCCATCTCGACCGTGGTGCCCTTGCCGGGCGCCGATTCCACCGTGAGTCTTCCGCCGACGCCGCTCGCCCGGTCGCGCATGGAGACCAGGCCGAGGTGGCGGCCGGCCCTGCGGACCGCTTCGGGCTCGAAGCCCCTGCCGTCGTCGGTGACGCTGAGGACCGCGCCCTGGCCCCGGCGGGCCAGGCTGACCGCGACCCGGGGTGCGCCCGAGTGCCGCAGCGCGTTGTGCAGGGCCTCCTGGGCGACCCGCAGCAGGGCCTCCTCCTGGGCGGCCGGCAGAGCGCGGACGCCGCAGCTGTCGAAGGTGACGCGTGCGCTGTGGGCGCGGTCGAGGACCTGGATCTGGGTGCGGAGCGTGTTGACGAGACCGTCCTCGTCCAGGGCGGCGGGGCGCAGCTCGACCACCGCGGCCCGCAGTTCGTCGGCGGCCTCGGCGGCGAGCGCGGCCACCTGCTGGAGCTCGCCCTTGGCCCGGGCCGGGTCCCGGTCCACGAGGCGGGCCGCGGCCTGTGCGGTCAGCCGGAGGGAGAACAGTTTCTGGCTGACGGCGTCGTGGAGTTCGTGCGCCAGGCGCGAACGCTCCTCGGCGATGGTGAGTTCGCGGCTGCGCTCGTACAGCCGGGCGTTGGTGAGGGCGATGGCGGCGTGCTGGGCGAGGATCGACAGCAGCTCCTCGTCGGCCTCCGTGAAGCCGCAGCTGCCGTCCGGCTTGGGGCACCGCTTGTTGGCGAGGAAGAGCGCGCCGATCGTCTCGTCGCCGTCCTTGATGGGCAGGCCCAGGAAGTCCGCCATGTCGGGATGGGCGGAGGGCCAGCCCTCGAACCGGGGGTCCTTCCGCACGTCCGCGAGCCGCTCGGTCCTCGCGCCCCTCAGCATCGCGGCGAGGATGCCGTGCTGGCGCGGGAGCGGTCCGATCGCCCGCCATTGATCGTCGCTGACGCCGTCGACGACGAACTGGGCGAAGCCTCCGTGGTCGTCGGGGACGCCGAGCGCCGCGTACTCCGCGTCGAGCAGCTCGCGGGCCGAGGCCACGATCGTCTTGAGGACGTCCCGGACCTCGAGATGCCTGCTCATCGCGAGCAGAGCGGTGCTGACGGCGGCCAGGCCGGAGCTCGGTCGATGGCTCATGGGATCACCGTACCGGGGCGGGGTGACGGTGCGTATCGGCCTGTGGACGGCAGCCGCCCCGGTCGCTGGGCCTAGGTCGAAGTGCCCTGCCCGGTACGGCCGCGGGGACGAGGCGGCGGGCCCCGGCACCGGGCCAGCCTGAGTCCCATCGGTAACGGCACCGCACGGTAAGAGGGGACGGACGTCATGCCTGTCGCGATCATCACGGGGGCTTCGAAGGGGCTCGGGCACGCACTGGGGGCCGCGCTCGCACGGCGCGGCTGGGACCTGGTGCTGGACGCGCGGACGGCGCCGGCCCTTGAGGCGTCGGCGCAGGAGCTGCGCCGGCACGGGACGAGGGTGAGGGCCGTGCCCGGGGACGTCACCGACGCGCGGCACCGGGCCGAGCTGGTGTCCGCGGCACGCGAGTTGGGCGGTTCCCTCGACCTGCTGGTGAGCAACGCCAGCGCGCTGGGTGCCGAGCCGCTGGTGCGGCTGGAGGACCTGCCGGTGGCGGGCCTGCGGACCGCGCTGGAGACCAATGTGGTGGCGGCGCTTGGGCTGGTGCAGGAGGCGCTGCCGCTGCTGCGGGCCGGTGGGCCGGGCGCGGTGGTCGCCGTGTCGTCGGACGCGGCGGCCGAGGCGTACGAGACGTGGGGCGGCTACGGGGCGTCGAAGGCCGCTCTCGACCTGCTGGCGGCCGTGCTCGCGGTCGAGGAGCCGGAGCTGCGGGTGTGGGCGGTCGACCCGGGCGACATGCGCACGGACCTGTACGCGGCGGCGGTGCCGGACGACGACGAGCCGAGGCCGGCGCCCGACGACGTGGTGCCTGGGTTCCTGCGGCTGCTGGACGAGCGGCCGGCGAGCGGGCGGTACGCCGCGCCGGCGCTGGCGGCCGGCCGATGAGCGTCCTGGAGGCCCTGCGGGTGCCGGACGGGCTGTCGGCGCGGGTCCCGGCCGAGGAGCGCGGGACGGGGCGGGACGACGTACGACTGATGGTGTCGCGCGGCAGCGCCGTGACGCACCACGCGTTCCGTGCGCTGCCGGGGCTGCTGCGGGCCGGGGACGTCCTGGCGGTGAACACCTCCGCGACGCTTCCGGCGGCCGTGAACGCGCGGCTGGGCGGGGAGCGGCTGGTCGTCCACTTCTCCACACGCGCGGACGGGGAGCGCGCCGGGACGGCGTCCGGTGGCGGGCTGTGGGCGGTGGAGCTGCGGTCGCCGGACGGGGCGGGCAGCACGCTGCCACGGGCGGGCGGGCCCGCGGGCGCCCGGATACGCCTCCCCGGGGGCGGGCTGCTCGTTCCGCGGGAGCCGCTGGTGGAGGGGTCGCCCCGGTTGTGGTGGGCCGCGGTGTCGGTGGACGTGCCCGGGCTGATGGCGCGGTACGGGCGGCCGATCCGGTACGGCTACACGGAGCGGGACCAGCCGCTCTCCGTGTATCAGACGGTGTTCGCGCTGCCCGAGCCGGACGGCGCGGGCTCGGCCGAGATGCCGAGTGCGGCGCGGCCCTTCACGGAGCCGCTGGTCGCGGAGCTGGTGCGGCGCGGGGTGCAGTTCGCCCCGGTCACGCTGCACACGGGCGTGGCCTCCTCGGAGGCGCACGAGCCGCCGTACCCGGAGCGCTTCGAGGTGCCCGCGGCCACGGCGTGGCTGCTGAACGCGGCTCGTGCGCGCCGTCGGGCCGGAGGCGGCGGGCGGATCGTGGCGGTCGGTACGACGGCGGTGCGGGCGCTGGAGTCGGCGACGGATCCGGACGGGACGGTGCGTCCCGCTGCGGGCTGGACGGATCTCGTCGTCACGCCCGCGCGGGGCGTGCGGGTGGTGGAGGGCCTGCTGACGGGCCTGCACGAGCCGGCGGCCTCGCATCTGCTGATGCTGGCGGCGATCGCCGGGCGCGAGGCGCTGGCCAGGAGTTACACCGAGGCGCTACGGCGTCTCTACCTGTGGCACGAGTTCGGCGACGTCCACCTCATCCTTCCGGACCAGGACACTCACTGAGTGCATTGCTTGAGCAACGGAAGGTGAGCGAGGCCGCAGCGCGATGTGAGCCCGCACATAGGACCCACATCACTTACGAAGCGCGCTAGTGGATACATAAAGGACATGTGAGCAGGCCAAGGTGAGTGACTTGTCCGATTTTGGGGCTTCCGTGTCCACTACCCAGGATCGTATGTCACACCTTTGCCACAGGATTTTGCTGCCGCTAAGAATTGCGTCCGTCGCCGCCGAGCAGGCGCTGCGCCGCCCCGGCCGAAGCGACACCCGCTATTCGAAGAGGTACGTCTCGCATGTCCGCGTCCCGCACCCCCGGCTTCCGCCGTATGTCCAAGACCCACAAGTTCTCGATTGCCGGTGTGGCCGCCGTTGGCGCCTCCGCCCTCGCGTTCTCGCTCGTCCCGGGCAACGCCGTCGCCGGTACCGAGACGCAGGCCGCGCCGGCCTCCGAGGTCGCCTGGTCCACCACCGTCGACACCGCGAAGGCCACCGCGCTGCAGACCAGCATCGCCGAGCAGAACGCCTTCACCGCCGCCCAGGCCAAGGCCGCCGCCCAGGCGAAGGCCCAGGCCGCCGCGAACGCCAAGGCCGCCGCCCAGGCCAAGGCCGCCGCGCAGGCGAAGGCCAAGGCCGTCGCCGCCGCCAAGGCCGAGGCCGCCGCCAAGAAGCGCGCCGTCGAGCAGGCCGCCAGCCGTGCCGCCGCCCGCAAGCCCGTCTACGCGAACAACCTGGACGGCTGGATCCGCGAGGCCCTGGACATCATGAAGAAGCACAACATCCCGGGCACCTACCACGGCATCCACAAGAACGTGATGCGCGAGTCCAGCGGCAACCCGCGCGCGATCAACAACTGGGACATCAACGCCATCAACGGCGTCCCGTCGAAGGGCCTGCTGCAGGTCATCAAGCCGACCTTCGACGCGTACCACGTCCCCGGAACCGCCAAGGACCAGTACGACCCGGTCGCCAACATCGTCGCCGCCTGCAACTACGCGGCCGACCGCTACGGCACGATCGACAACGTCAACAGCGCCTACTGACGGACGCCGCGAGCCGGACACACATGCGCCGGAGGGCGGCACCCGCATTGCGGGTGCCGCCCTCCGGCGTCGTCCGTTCCGCGCGAGCGGAGCCGTCCGCTACTTGCGCATGACCTCCGGCTCGTGGCGGCGCAGGAAGCGTGCCACGAAGAAGCCGCACAGGGCGCCGAGCGCGAGCAGGGCGGCCATGTCCATGCCCCAGGCGCCCACCTCGTGGTCCCAGAGCGGGTCGGTGTTGCCGGGGTCGTCCTGGTTCGGGCTGATCTTGTTGAAGTCCAGGGTGGCACCGGCCGCCGCGACCGCCCAGCGGGACGGCATCAGGTACGAGAACTCGTTCACCCCGACGGTTCCGTTCAGGATGAACAGGCAGCCGGTGAAGACGACCTGGACGATCGCGAACATCACGAGCAGCGGCATGGTCTTCTCGGCGGTCTTCACCAGCGCCGAGATGATCAGGCCGAACATCATCGAAGTGAAGCCGAGCGCCATGATCGGCAGCGAGAGCTCCAGGAGCGTGGCCGAGCCGAGGACCAGGCCCTCCTCGGGGATCTCCCGGCTGGAGAATCCGATGACGCCGACCAGCGCGCCCTGGAAAACCGTGATCATGCCGAGCACGATCACCTTGGACATCAGGTACGCGGAGCGTGACAGACCGGTCGCGCGCTCCCGCTCGTAGATCACCCGCTCCTTGATCAGCTCGCGCACCGAGTTGGCCGCACCGGCGAAGCAGGCGCCGACGGCGAGGATCAGCAGCACCGTCGTGGCCGTGCCGTTCGGGACGACCCTGCCGCTCTGCGGGTTCACCCCGTTCGGGAGCAGGCCCTTGTCCGGGTCGATGAGCAGGCTCACCGCTCCGAGGACCGCCGGCAGGACCACCATCAGCGCGAGGAAGCCCCGGTCGGAGACGATCACCGAGACATAGCGCCGGACCAGCGTGCCGAGCTGGGAGAACCAGCCCTGCGGCTTCGGCGGCCGGATCGCCTGCGGCGGCGGCATGTGCACCGACTGCGGGGCGACGGCGTCGATGTCCGCGGCGTACATCTGGTAGTGCTGCGAGCCCTTCCAGCGGCCCGCCCAGTCGTAGTCGCGGTAGTTCTCGAAGGCGGAGAACACATCGGCCCAGGTGTCGTACCCGAAGAAGTTCAGTGCCTCCTCCGGCGGGCCGAAGTAGGCCACCGAGCCGCCGGGCGCCATCACCAGCAGCTTGTCGCACAGGGCCAGCTCGGCCACGGAGTGCGTGACGACGAGCACCGTGCGGCCGTCGTCGGCGAGGCCGCGCAGCAGCTGCATGACATCGCGGTCCATGCCCGGGTCGAGACCGGAGGTCGGCTCGTCCAGGAAGATCAGGGACGGCTTGGTCAGCAGCTCCAGGGCGACGGAGACGCGCTTGCGCTGGCCGCCGGAAAGGGACGTGACCTTCTTGTCCTTGTGGATGTCGAGCTTGAGCTCGCGCAGCACCTCGTCGATGCGGGCCTCGCGCTCGGCCGCCGTGGTGTCCGCCGGGAAGCGCAGCTTGGCCGCGTACTTGAGTGCCTTCTTGACGGTCAGCTCCTTGTGCAGGATGTCGTCCTGCGGGACCAGACCGATGCGCTGGCGCAGCTCGGCGAACTGCTTGTACAGGTTCCGGTTGTCGTAGAGCACATCGCCCTGGTTGGCCGGGCGGTAGCCCGTCAGCGCCTTGAGCAGGGTCGACTTTCCGGAGCCGGAGGGGCCGATGACCGCGATGAGCGACTTCTCCGGGACGCCGAAGGAGACGTCCTTGAGGATCTGCTTGCCGCCGTCGACCGTGACGGTGAGGTGGCGGGCGGAGAAGGAGACCTCACCGGTGTCGACGAACTCCTCGAGCCGGTCGCCGACGAGCCGGAACGTCGAGTGACCGACGCCGACGGTGTCGTTCGGGCCGATGAGCGCCGTGCCGGACTTGGCGAGCGGCTGGCCGTTGACGTACGTGCCGTTGTGCGATCCGAGGTCGCGGATCTCGAAACGGCCGTCGGGCGTCGCGTGGAACTCGGCGTGGTGGCGGGAGACCTGGAGGTCGGAGACCACCAGGTCGTTCTCCAGCGCGCGGCCGATGCGCATCACGCGGCCCAGGGACAGCTGGTGGAACGTGGTGGGGCTGCGGTCGCCGTGGACCGGCGGGGCCCCCGCGGCACCGCCGGGCGTCTTCTGGACGTACTCTTCGCGCGGACCCTGCTGGTGCGGCACCTGGGCGGCGGGCTGCTGCCACTGCTCCCGGCCCTGGGGGGCCGGCTGCTGCGCCTGAGGGGCCTGCTGCTGCGACCAGCCGTGCTGGGCCGGCGCCTGCTGGGCCTGGGCCGCCTGCTGCGGAACGGCTCCCTGTGCGCTGTACGCGCCGGCCTCGGTGCCGGACAGGCTCAGCCGCGGGCCGTCGGTCGCGTTGCCGAGATGCACCGCGGAGCCGGGGCCGAGCTCCATCTGGTGGATGCGCCTGCCCTGCACATACGTGCCGTTGGTGCTGCCGTGGTCCTCGATGAACCAACTCCGGCCGCCCCAGCCGATGGTGGCGTGCCGCCACGACACCCTGGCGTCGTCGATCACCACGTCACCCTGGGGATCCCGCCCCAGGGTGTACGACCTGGACGGATCGAGGGTCCAGGTCCTTCCGTTCAATTCCAGTACGAGTTCCGGCACTCCATGCCCCACTACTTGTCCCCCGAGCTACCCCCGTCAACGGGAGTCTAGGGATGGCGAACATCGTGAGGAACTATTCCAGGCACGGTCGCGTATCCGAAAGTCGGGCCTTGTGAAGACGGCCTCCACCCTTCCGCCCGTGCACCGTTGACGGAGGAGAAACACCCCCGGAGTCGGCTATGCGGTCACGAGTGGGCACGGATCGGGTGTGAAGCGGTCAAGTCCATACGGATCGGGGTCCTGACGGCGGCGAGCGGCCGCGCCGCGGCGAGGCGCACGGGGTGAGCCCGGGGTGGGCTGCCGCTCGCACCGCCTCCTCCACCGGCAGCGCCCCGCGCCGGCCGCCGGTGCGTACCGGTCGTCGGTACCCCGTCCCCCGCCGAACGGGGATGCGAACCCGGTCCGCGGCCGGCCGGCGCCGGCCGGCCGCGCGGCGCACCGGCGCGGCGGGAGCGACGGCCCCTCCGGCCCGTTCACACAACGGTCACACGACGGTCCCACGGGCGCGCTCCACGGGCCGCTCCCCGCCCCGGGGCCCCGGGTCGCGCCGCGTCCGGTGGGCGGCATCGCGCGCACTCCTCCGCCCGTACGGCCGCCGTCGGCCCTGCGGCAACCCCGGCGTCACCTGCACACGGCCGGGACGGGCCGCAGGCTGTCCGGTACGCGGGACGGGGCGGCGCCCGGCACGGAGTGCCCGATACGGTGGGAGCACCATGAGCGCATCGCAGCCCCCGCAGACGCCCGACTTCCCCACCCTGCTGGTGAAGATCTTCGGGAAGGACCGTCCCGGCATCACGGCCGGGCTCTTCGACACTCTCGCCGCCTTCTCCGTCGACGTCGTCGACATCGAGCAGGTCGTCACGCGGGGACGCATCACCCTGTGCGCACTCGTCACCGAGCCGACTGCCGGCACCGAGGGCGAGCTGCGTGCCACCGTGCACAGCTGGGCCGAGTCGCTGAAGCTCCAGGCCGAGATCATCTCGGGTCTCGGCGACAACCGGCCCCGGGGCAGCGGGCGTTCGCACGTGACCGTGCTCGGGCATCCGCTCACCGCGGAGTCCACGGCCGCCATAGCGGCCAGGATCACGGGCACGGGCGGCAACATCGACCGTATCCACCGGCTCGCCAAGTACCCGGTCACCGCAGTGGAGTTCGCGGTCTCGGGCTGTGAGACCGAGCCTCTGCGGACCGCGCTGGCGACCGAGGCGGCGGAGATCGGGGTGGACGTCGCGGTCGTCTCGGCCGGACTGCACCGCCGGGCGCAGCGCCTGGTGGTGATGGACGTCGACTCGACGCTGATCACCGACGAGGTCATCGAGCTCTTCGCCGCGCACGCGGGCTGCGAGGCGGAGGTCGCGGAGGTCACGGCGGCCGCGATGCGCGGGGAACTGGACTTCGAGCAGTCGCTGCACGCCCGGGTCGCGCTGCTGGCGGGCCTGGACGCGTCGGTGGTGGACAAGGTGCGCACGGAGGTGCGGCTCACCCCGGGGGCGCGCACCCTGATCCGTACGCTGAAGCGCCTCGGCTTCCAGGTCGGCGTGGTCTCGGGCGGGTTCACCCAGGTCACCGACGATCTCAAGGAGCGTCTGGGTCTCGACTTCGCCTCGGCCAACTCGCTGGAGATCGTGGACGGCAGGCTCACGGGGCGCGTGACCGGCGAGATCGTCGACCGGGCCGGCAAGGCGCGGCTGCTGCGCCGTTTCGCGGCCGAGGCCGGGGTGCCGCTCGCCCAGACCGTGGCGATCGGTGACGGCGCCAACGACCTGGACATGCTGAACGCGGCCGGTCTCGGCGTCGCCTTCAACGCCAAGCCCGTGGTGCGCAGGGCCGCCGACACCGCCGTCAACGTGCCCTTCCTCGACGCGGTGCTCTATCTGCTCGGGATCACCCGTGAAGAGGTCGAGGCCGCGGACGCGCACGAGGACTGAGGCCCGCTGCGCCTCCGGCGACGGGTCGGGCGCCGGTGGCCTGCGAGGCATCCGCGCGGAGGACGGCGTCGGCGGTACGGAACGGCCCCGGTGCGCCGAGTGCGGACCGGGGCCGTTCCGTCGTCGGCTCGGGCCGTTCAGTCGTGCGGGGCCCAGTAGTCGAGGAGCGTGCCCACGCCGTGCTCGACGGTCTTCCAGGAACCCGAGAATCCGATCACGGCGAACGCGGCGGTCGGGAAGCCGCCGCGGCTCATCCGCTGCAGGGTGTCGCCCTCCGCCTTGCCGGCGAGGGCGTCGGCGAGGGCGTGCATCCCGGGGTTGTGGCCGATGAGCAGCAGATCGTCGACCTCGTCCGGGGTCTCGTTGAGCAGCGCGAGCAGATCTCCGAGGGAGGCCTCGTAGAGCCGCTCCTCATACACGGTCCTGGGCCGCTCGGGCAACTCGTGGACCGCGAGCTTCCAGGTCTCGCGGGTCCTCGTGGCGGTCGAGCACAGGGCGAGGTCGAAGGGGATGCCGGTGTCGGCGAGCCTGCGGCCGGCGACGGGGGCGTCCATGCGGCCCCGGTCGGCGAGCGGCCGCTCGTGGTCGGACACCTGGGGCCAGTCGGCCTTCGCATGGCGGAGTAGGACGATCCTTCGCGGTGTATCGGCGCTCATGCTCCCCAGCTTCGCATGAAATCAGCCAGCAGGCGCAGGGTGTTGAGGGGTCGCCGCACGAAGGGGGAACGCGTCCGCGACGGCAGGCGGGGCGCGCGCCGCGCCCCGTTCAGGAGCCGGTCAGGGCCACCTGGATCCAGCCGAGGAACGCGGGCGGGGAGTGGCCCGCGGCCGCCTGCGCCTGCCCCGTTCCGGTCATGAGCAGAAGCAGAACCGAGAAGGCGATCACCGGCAGGACGACCGCCCACCACCGCAGTCCGGTGCCGACGCCACTCGGCGCGGTACCGGCGACCCGCGGCCCGGTGACGACGCCCTGCGCTCCCGCGCCGACGGCCTTCGGGCCGGTGCCGCCGCTCCTCGCCCCGGTGTCGCCGGCGGCCGCCGGGGCGCGGTGCCGGGAGTGCGTACGGGCCGACATGGCCGCCTCCGTGAGGTCCGAAGCTGGGCTCCTGCTGAGCTGCTTCCAACCTACGGATCATGGACTCGGCCGCCCATCCGGTGAGCCACCCACTTCCCCCTGACACCGGCCCCCTAGGGGACGGTGGGGAAAACCCCCGCCGCGGCTGGGGTGGCCGGGTGTTCAGGGGGAGGCGATCGAGGCGATGATGCCGATGATCACGGTGATGCCGATCATGGTGCCGAAGACGAGCAGGAGCTTCTTCTGGCCGTTCGGGGGGTTCGGGTCGAGCACAGGCATGGGGTCAGTGTCGCATCCCGGCCTCGTCCTCGATCGTGCGGTCCCGGCCCGCCAGGACGCCGGCCGCCACCTGCGGCACGATCAGCCCGGCCATCAGCGCGAGCGGCAGGTCCCAGCCGCCGCTGTGCTGGTAGAGGACGCCGACGAGGAGCGGTCCGGGAATGGAGATCAGATAACCGGTGCTCTGCGCGAAGGCGGACAGCCGGACGACCCCGGCCCCGGTGCGGGAGCGCATGCCGATCATGGTGAGGGCGAGCGGGAAGGCGCAGTTGGAGATGCCGAGCAGAAGCGCCCATGCCCAGGCTCCGGCGGCGGGAGCGAGGAAGAGGCCCGTGTAGCCGGTCAGTCCGCACAGCCCGAGCGCGAGGACGATCGGGCCCTGCGTCCTCAGCCGGGCGGCGAGCCGGGGGATCACGAAGGCGAGCGGAACGCCCATGACCATGGTCACGGCGAGCAGCACGCCCGCGGTACCGGCCGGGACCCCGGCGTCGCGGAAGATCTGCGGCATCCAGCCCATGGTGATGTACGCGCCGGTGGCCTGGAGGCCGAAAAAGCAGGCGAGGGCCCAGGCGGTGCGGCTGCGGGCGATGCGCGCCGCGGGGGCCTGCGGCGTGCGGGCCGTGCGCGGGCCGGGGGCCTGCGGCGTGGTGCCGGGGGCGCGGGTGCCCGTCACGGTGGGCCCGGAGGCGTCCGTACCCCGGACGCGGAACAGCGGGATCCACGGCAGTACGGCGGTAGCGGCCAGCGCGGCCCAGACGGCCAGGCCCGTGCGCCAACTGCCGCCCAGCGCCTGGGTCATGGGCACGGTCGCGGCGGCCGCGACGGCGGTGCCGAGGGACAGCGCCATGGAGTACAGACCGGTGACGCTGCCGAGGCGGTCGGGGAACCAGCGCTTGACGATCACCGGCATCAGCACATTGCTGACGGCGATGCCCATCAGGGCGAGTGCGCTGGCCGCGAGGAACGTCGCGGTGCCGCCGGCGAACGGCCGGACCGCGAGGCCCGCGGTGATGGCCACCATGCCGGCACAGACGACCGCCGCGGGCCCGAAGCGACGGGCGAGCCTGGGCGCGGCGAGCCCGAAGGCGGCGAAGCAGAGCGGGGGCACGGAGGTCAGCACTCCGGCCACGCTGCCGCTCATGTGGAGGCCGTTCTGGACCTCCTCCAGGAGGGCGCCGAGGCTGGTGATGGCGGGCCGGAGGTTGAGAGCGGCGAGCACGAGACCGGCGAGGACGAGCCGGAGGACCCAGGCCGGAGGTTTTCCGGCCGGGGACGCGGAAGAATCGGCTGATGTACGGACCGCCGTGGCGGCGGGGTTCAGGGTCTGGGTCTCGTCCGGCATGGAGCCATCATAGAATCATGGGATGATTGGTTGTCCAATCTCGGACAATCTCGTGGAGGCCGGGCCGCCGGAGGCCGGAACGCCGCGGGAGGCCGGGCCGTGGACCCACACCCGGACAAGGAGCACCATGGCGCTGACCTCCCCCCGGCGTTCCGCCCTCTCGGACCAGGTGATCACCGAGTTGCGGAACCAGATCACCTCGGGCGAGTGGCCGGTGGGCTCGCGGATCCCGACCGAGCCGGAACTGGTCGAGCAGCTGGGCGTCGCCCGCAACACGATCCGCGAGGCGGTCCGGGCGCTGGCGCACAACGGGCTGCTGGACATCCGCCAGGGCTCCGGCACCTACGTGGTGGCGACGAGCGAGCTGGCCGGGGTGATGCACAGGAGGTTCGCCGACGCCGATCCCCGCCACATCGCCGAGCTGCGTTCCACGCTGGAGTCCTCGGCGGCACGGCTGGCGGCCGAGCGGCGCACCGAGAAGGACCTGAAGCAGCTGGACGCTCTGCTGGCCCGGCGGGAGGAGGCGTGGGAGTCGGGGGACGCCGAACGGTTCGTCGCCGCCGACGCCACCTTCCACCTGGCCGTGGTCGCGGCCTCCCACAACGACGTGCTCACCGCGCTCTACGCCGACCTGGGCGATCTGCTGCGCGACTGGCTGCGGGACGACGTGGGCGGGGAGCTGCGCCCCGAGAACCACATGGACCACGGCCGGCTGCTGGAGGCGATCCGCGCCCGCGACGGCGCGACGGCGGCCGCGGAGGCGGCGAGCTATCCGTTCCTGTGCCTGCGCGGCGGGGTGTGAGCGGTACGCGGTGCCCGCGGGTTCCCGGGCGGACCGGCCCGGGCACGCGGGGTACGAGGGGTGCGCGCGGCCCGCAGCGCCCCTGGCCCGCCGCCGCTCACCGCGGACGCCTCAGCGGCGCAGATGGCTCACCCACACGCTGCGTATCTCCTTCCAGCAGCGTTCGCTGAGTGTGGCGCGGCCGGTCGGGCCGAGGTCGACGGGCGTGCTGTCCGCGTCCACGTCCCACCAGCGCTCGCACTCGACGTGGAGCTGCACCCGGTCGGTGTCCAGGTACGGGTTGTGGCAGTGGGCCGTGGCCCTGGAGCCCTCGATGTAGACGCTGCACGCGGCCCCGAAGGGCCGCGGCGCGGGCTCGCCCGGCTGCTCGGAGACAGCCGCCGTGGAGGCGGGCCACACCAGGACCCCGAGCACCCCGAGCAGGGACGCGGATCGCAACGACGTACGCACAACCAGGACCTCCTCGGCCGTACTGCGGCTTGCGCCGCTGCTGCACCACAAGGGAGGGATTGCCTCTCCAGGGTCCCCCGGACGGGTGCCTGCCCGCCCGCTGCATTGACCCGAACGGGCGATGCCCCGGCCCTCCGCACACAGCGGGTGACCGGGGCATCGAAAGCGACCAGGTGACGGCCGCCCGTGGGTTACGTTGCGTTACGCACCCATCATGTGCACGCCGCCGTCGACGTGGATGATCTCGCCCGTGGTCTTCGGGAACCAGTCGGACAGCAGGGCGACGATGCCGCGGCCGGTGGGCTCCGGGTCGGACATGTCCCACTCCAGCGGGGAGCGGTGGTTCCACACGTCCGCGAGGTCGCTGAAGCCGGGGATGGACTTCGCGGCCATCGAGCCGAGCGGGCCCGCCGAGATCAGGTTGCAGCGGACGTTCTGCTTGCCCAGGTCACGCGCGACGTAGCGGGAGGTGGCCTCCAACGCGGCCTTCGCCGGACCCATCCAGTCGTACTGCGGCCAGGCGAACTGGGCGTCGAAGGTCAGACCGACCACCGAGGCGCCCTCCTGCGGGAACAGCGGCAGGCAGGCCATGGTGAGCGACTTCAGCGAGAACGCCGAGACGTGCATCGCGGTCGAGACCGACTCGAACGGCGTGTTCAGGAAGTTGCCGCCGAGCGCGTCCTGCGGGGCGAAGCCGATGGAGTGGACGACTCCGTCCAGGCCGCCGAGCTCGTCGCGCACGATCTGCTCCAGGCGCCCGAGGTGCTCGTCGTTGGTGACGTCGAGCTCGATGACCTTGGTCGGCTTCGGGAGCTTCCTGGCGATGCGCTCGGTCAGGGTGGGCCGTGGGAAGGCCGTCAGGATGATCTCCGCACCCTGCTCCTGGGCCAGCTTCGCGGCGTGGAAGGCGATGGACGACTCCATCAGCACCCCGGTGACGAGGATGCGCTTGCCGGCGAGGATTCCACTCATGTGATCAGTGACCCATGCCCAATCCGCCGTCAACCGGGATGACGGCTCCAGTGATGTACGAGGCGTCGTCGGAGGCGAGGAACTTCACCGCGGCGGCGATCTCCTCCGGCTTGGCATAACGGCCGAGCGGCACCTGGGAGACGATGCCCGAGCGCTGCTCGTCGTTGAGCACCTTGGTCATGTCGGTGTCGACGAAGCCGGGCGCGACGACGTTGAAGGTGATGTTCCGCGAGCCGAGTTCGCGGGCGAGGGAGCGGGCGAAGCCGACGAGGCCGGCCTTGGAGGCGGCGTAGTTGGCCTGGCCCGCGGAACCGAGCAGCCCGACCACGGAGGAGATCAGGACGACGCGACCCTTCCTGGCGCGCAGCATGCCGCGGTTGGCGCGCTTGACGACCCGGAAGGTGCCGGTGAGGTTGGTGTCGAGGACGGAGACGAAGTCCTCCTCGGACATGCGCATCAGCAGCTGGTCCTTGGTGACGCCGGCGTTGGCGACCAGCACCTCGACGGGACCGTGCTTGTCCTCGATCTCCTTGTAGGCCTGCTCCACCTGTTCGGCGTCGGTGATGTCGCAGCGGACCGGGAGGCAGCCCAGCTCTGCCAGCTCCTTGGGGGGCTCGCCCGAGCGGTACGTGATCGCGACCTTGTCTCCGGCCTCGGCGAAAGCGCGGGCGATGGCGAGGCCGATGCCCCGGTTTCCTCCGGTGACGAGAACCGAGCGGCTCAACGGATCACCCTTTCGATAGCGGTCTGATACTGCGAAAACCTATCGGTACCGCCCTCTGTGCAGGGGATCGACCCCTGACAGTGGCGTCACGGATGCGCTGTCGGGTCCCTACAGAAAGCGGTAGGCAGCGGGCAGCCGGGCGCGACATGATCGGGGCGACCGGTCCTGCCGACGGGTTCCACCATGACAGGAGACATTCGTGGCTCATTCCATCGACGAAGCCTTCACGGCCTTGCCGCTGCGGGCGCTCGCCGACGCGGCGCTCGCGCGGGCGCGCGTGCTCGGCGCCGAGCACGCCGACTTCCGGCTGGAGCGGGTGCGCAGCGCGGCGTGGCGGCTGCGCGACGCGAAGCCGGCCGGCTCGTCCGACACCACCGACCTGGGATACGCGGTGCGGGTGGTGCACGGCGGGGCCTGGGGATTCGCTTCCGGCGTCGATCTGACCATGGACGGCGCCGCCAGGGTGGCGGGCCAGGCCGTGGCGCTGGCGAAGCTGTCGGCGAAGGTGATCGCGGCCGCCGGCTCCGACGAGAGGGTCGAGCTGGCCGACGAGCCGGTGCACGAGGACCGCACCTGGATCTCCTCGTACGAGACCGACCCGTTCGACGTCCCGGACGCGGAGAAGTCCGCGCTGCTGGCGGACTGGAGCGCGCGGCTGCTGCGGGCGGACGGCGTGGCGCACGTGGACGCATCCCTGCTGACCGTGCACGAGAACAAGTTCTACGCGGACACCGCGGGCACGGTCACCACGCAGCAGCGGGTCCGGCTGCATCCGCAGCTCACGGCGGTCGCCGTGGACGAGACGACCGGCGAGTTCGACTCCATGCGCACCATCGCGCCGCCGGTGGGCCGCGGCTGGGAGTACCTGACCGGCACCGGCTGGGACTGGGACTCGGAGCTGGAGGAGATCCCGGAACTGCTGGGCGCCAAGATGCGCGCGCCGAGCGTCGAGGCGGGGACGTACGACCTGGTCGTGGACCCGTCGAACCTGTGGCTGACGATCCACGAGTCGATCGGGCATGCCACCGAGCTGGACCGGGCGCTGGGCTACGAGGCGGCGTACGCGGGCACGTCCTTCGCGACCTTCGACAAGCTCGGGAAGCTGCGCTACGGCTCGACGGTGATGAACGTGACCGGGGACCGGACCGCGGAGCACGGGCTGGCGACGATCGGTTACGACGACGAGGGCGTCGCGTCCCAGAGCTGGGACCTGGTGAAGGACGGCACGCTCGTCGGCTACCAGCTCGACCGCCGGATCGCGCGCCTCACGGGCCTCGGCCGCTCCAACGGCTGCGCCTTCGCGGACTCGCCCTCGCACGTGCCGGTGCAGCGGATGGCGAACGTGTCGCTCCGCCCCGAACCGGGCGGACTCTCCACCGAGGACCTGATCGGCGGGGTGGAGCGCGGCATCTACGTCGTCGGCGACCGGTCCTGGTCGATCGACATGCAGCGGTACAACTTCCAGTTCACCGGCCAGCGCTTCTACCGGATCGAGAACGGCCGGCTGACCGGGCAGCTGCGCGACGTCGCCTACCAGGCGACGACGACCGATTTCTGGGGCTCGCTGGAGAAGGTCGGGGGTCCGCAGACGTATGTCCTGGGAGGCGCCTTCAACTGCGGCAAGGCCCAGCCGGGCCAGGTCGCGGCCGTCTCGCACGGCTGCCCGTCCGCGCTGTTCCGCGGCGTCAACATCTTGAACACCACCCAGGAGGCCGGTCGATGAGCCCCGTCAGCAAGCCGCACGAGATCGTCGAGCGTGCCCTCGAACTGTCCACCGCCGACGGCTGCGTCGTCATCGCGGACGAGCACTCGTCGGCCAATCTCCGCTGGGCCGGGAACACCCTCACCACGAACGGCGTGACCCGGGGCCGTACGCTCACCGTGATCGCGACCGTGGACGGGGCGCAGGGCACCGCGTCCGGAGTGGTGTCCCGGTCGGCCGTGACGGCCGCCGACCTGGAGCCGCTGGTGCGGGCGGCCGAGGCCGCCGCCCGGGCCGCGGGTCCCGCCGAGGACGCGCAGCCGCTGGTGGGCGGTGTCCCGGCGGCGGGCGACTTCACCGACGCGCCGGCGGAGACCTCATCGGCCGTCTTCGCCGACTTCGCGCCCGCGCTCGGCGAGTCCTTCGCCCGTGCCCGCGCCGGCGGCCGTGAGCTGTACGGCTTCGCCAACCACGAAGTGACCTCCACGTACCTCGGCACGTCCACGGGCGTGCGGCTCCGCCACGACCAGCCCAACGGCACGCTGGAGCTCAACGCGAAGTCGCCGGACCGCAGCCGCTCGGCCTGGGCGGGGCGCGCGACCCGCGACTTCAAGGACGTGGACCCGGCGGCGCTGGACGCCGAGCTCGCGACCCGGCTGGGCTGGGCGGAGCGCCGGATCGAACTGCCCGCGGGCAGGTACGAGACGCTGCTGCCGCCGACCGCCGTCGCGGACCTGCTGATCTACCAGCTGTGGTCCTCCTCGGGCCGGGACGCGGTGGAGGGCCGCACGGTCTTCTCCAAGCCGGGCGGCGGCACCCGGATCGGCGAGCGGCTGTCCGAGCTGCCGCTGACGCTCCGCAGCGACCCGGACGAGCCGGGTCTCGAGTGCGCGCCGTTCGTGATCGCC
Source organism: Streptomyces wuyuanensis (assembly GCF_900103455.1). Taxonomy (GTDB): domain Bacteria; phylum Actinomycetota; class Actinomycetes; order Streptomycetales; family Streptomycetaceae; genus Streptomyces; species Streptomyces wuyuanensis. The sequence continues at coordinate 26,054 of NZ_FNHI01000004.1, forward strand.
CACTCATCCGGCGGCGACGCCTCGGTGTTCGACAACGGCCTCGCGGTGCCCTCCACCGAGTGGATGCGGGAGGGTGCGCTGGAGCGGCTGATCACCACCCGGCACAGTGCGGGGCTGACCGGGCTGCCGGTCTCCCCGGCCGCCGACAATCTGATCATGGACGCCGGCGGTGAGCGCTCGCTGGAGGAGATGGTCGCCTCGACCGAGCGGGGGCTGCTGCTGACCTGCCTCTGGTACATCCGGGAGGTCGACCCGGCCACGCTGCTGCTGACCGGGCTGACCAGGGACGGCGTCTACCTCGTCGAGAACGGCGAGGTCACCGGCGAGGTGAACAACTTCCGCTTCAACGAGTCTCCCGTCGATCTGCTGTCGCGGGCCCGGGAGGCCGGGCGGACGGAGAAGACGCTGCCGCGTGAGTGGAGCGACTGGTTCACCAGGGCGGCGATGCCCGCGCTGCGCGTCCCGGACTTCAACATGAGCTCGGTCAGCCAGGGCGTCTGAGGCCGCGGGCGAACCCATAGACTGCTGGATGCCCCCTGGGCGACCATCACCTTCTTTCCACTGTTCGAGGAGAACCGGAACCGTGACGGACATCGTCGACGAGCTGAAGTGGCGCGGGCTGTTCGCCCTGTCCACCGACGAGGACGCTTTGCGCAAGGCGCTCGCGGACGGTCCCGTCACGTTCTATTGCGGTTTCGACCCGACCGCGCCCAGCCTGCACGTCGGTCATCTGGTGCAGGCGCTCACCATGCGCCGGCTCCAGCAGGCGGGACACCGCCCGCTGGCGCTGGTGGGCGGGGCGACGGGGCAGATCGGCGACCCCAAGCCGACGGCCGAGCGCACCCTGAACGACCCGGAGACCGTCGCGGCCTGGGTGGAGCGGGTCCGCGCCCAGATCGAGCCGTTCCTGTCCTTCGAGGGCGAGAACGCGGCGGTCATGGTCAACAACCTGGACTGGACGGCGGGCATGTCCGCCATCGAGTTCCTGCGGGACATCGGCAAGCACTTCCGGGTGAACAAGATGCTGACCAAGGACTCGGTCGCCCGCCGGCTCGAGTCCGACCAGGGCATCAGCTACACGGAGTTCAGCTACCAGCTGCTGCAGGGCATGGACTTCCTGGAGCTGTACCGGCGCTACGGCTGCACCCTGCAGCAGGGCGGCAGTGACCAGTGGGGCAATCTGACCGCCGGTCTGGACCTGATCCACCGCCTGGAGCCGCATGCGAGCGTGCACGCGCTCGCCACGCCGCTGATGACCAAGGCGGACGGCACCAAGTTCGGCAAGACCGAGGGCGGCGCGGTCTGGCTCGACCCGGAGATGACGACGCCGTACGCGTTCTACCAGTTCTGGCTGAACGTGGACGACCGCGACGTCTCCGGATACATGCGCATCCTGAGCTTCCGGAGCCGTGAGGAGCTGGAGGAGCTCGAGAGGCTCACGGAGGAGCGTCCGCAGGCCCGCGCCGCACAGCGTGCGCTGGCCGAGGAGCTGACGACGCTGGTGCACGGCGCCGACCAGTGCGCCGCGGTCATCGCCGCGTCCAAGGCGCTGTTCGGCCAGGGCGAGCTGAAGGAGCTGGACGAGGCGACCCTGGCGGCGGCGCTCTCCGAGCTGCCGCACGCACGGGTGCCGGAGCCGGCGCCGGTGGCGGACCTGCTGGCCGAGGTGGGCCTGGTGGCGAGCAAGTCGGCCGCCCGCCGCACCATCAAGGAGGGCGGTGCCTACGTGAACAACGTGAAGGTGGCCGCCGAGGACGCGGTCCCGGCCGCGGACGAGCTGCTGCACGGGCGCTGGCTGGTGCTGCGGCGCGGCAAGAAGAACCTGGCCGCGGTCGAGGTCACGGGCGGCTGAGCCCGCGCCCGTGCCCCGGGCACGGCACACGGCACACGGCACACGGCAGAGCGTGAGGCGGCGGCCGGGCGGATTCCCGCCCGTCCGCCGTCGTCGTCGTCGTACCGGAGCGCGTCGTACCGCGGCTCGTCGTACGGGGGCCGGCGGGTCCGGACGTGTCACGCCCGGACCCGCCGCCGCGGCCGTGGTCCCGGCCCGTGCCGCCCGCGCCCGTGGTCCCGCCGCGCTCAGGCCGCCGGCCCATCCGCCCGCCGGGGCACGCGCCTCGCGTCCCCCGGCCGTGCGCGCGGGCCCGTCAGGCCGTCTGTTTCCTGCCGCGCAGCGACATGTAGAGCATGTCGCCGACGCCGACGATGACCAGGGCGGCGATGATCTGCAGGGCATGGCGGCCCCAGTCGATACCGGGCGTCTCCCTGATCCCGAACGCTCCCGCGAGCGCGTTGCCGACGATGCCGCCGATGATGCCGAAGATCGTGATCAGCCAGAGCGGACTGTGCTGCTTCCCCGGCAGGATCGCCTTGGCGAGCAACCCCAGCACGAATCCGACGATGATCGCCCACAACCAGCCCATGGCTGCCTCCCGCTTTCGGATCGACGTGAGCAGTTACGGACAGTTTCGACGTATCTGCTATACAGCGCATGTCGGACAGCTGCGCTTGCGGTACGCGATGCCGCCATAGGCCCGACACAGGGGACCCGGTCTCGAATGCGCCGGAGCTCCGGCGTACCGTGGAAACAGGTTCGCGCCGGGGAGGGCCCGGTGCGGCGGTTGAGCGGCGGAACGACATGCGGAAGCACAAGGAGACCGAGGTCTTCCGGATCACGGGTGCCCGTCAGGGTCTGGCCGACGACGTACGCGGCCGTCAGCGCCGTTATGTGATCTCGATGTCGATCCGCACCCTCGCGGTGGTCCTGGCCGCGGTCCTGTGGAACGTCGAGCGCCATGTGGCGATCGTGGCGTTGGTCCTGGGTGTGACGCTGCCGTACATCGCCGTGGTGATCGCCAACGCGGGCCGCGAGAGCGCGCCGAGGCCGCTCGCCACCTTCGTGCCGGCCCCCACGAGGCCCGCTCTGGAGAGCGGCACGCCGGCGCCGCGGCCGGCTCCGGAGGACACGGCGCACACCGCGGGCGCCACCTGGGCGGAGCCCGCGAAGGACGATGCGGAACGCCGAGCGGAGGACGCCCCGGAACGGCAGTTCCGGCACGGCTGAACGGCGGTTCCGCGAGGCCGTCCGCACCCGCGCCGCGAAGCTCAGGAAAAGCTCAGATCAATCATGAAGTTCCGGTGCACCACGGCCCGTTCCGCGTGACATACTGCCAGTGCGCTCCGCATCCCCCGTCGGAGCGACGGACCGACGCCGGGCAGCTCCCCCCGTGGCTGCTCGGCGTCGCCTCGTTGTGGACAATGATCCGGTGAGTACTGACCCGGTGAGCGCCGACTTCCCCATCTGCTCCGCGAAGGGCTGCCGAGCCGCCGCCGTGTGGGTGCTGGCATGGAACAACCCGAAGCTGCACACGCCGGAGCGCCGCAAGACGTGGCTGGCCTGCGAGGAGCACCGCGAGCACCTGTCCAAGTTCCTTGGTGTGCGCGGGTTCCTGAAGGACGTCGTGACGCTCGGCGAGTGGGAGGGGCGGGCGTCCGGCGAAGGGCGCGGCTCAGCCGCCGATGGCTGACATCGGGCGCTGCGGCTGAAGGAACTCCGGGTCGTCCAGGCCCGATCCCGCCTTCTTCCCCCACATCGCGAGCTTCCAGATCCGGGCGATCTCCTCGTCCGGCGCGCCGGAACGCAGCGCGCCGCGCAGATCGGTCTCCTCGCGGGCGAACAGGCAGGTGCGGACCTGCCCGTCGGCGGTGAGGCGGGTGCGGTCGCAGGCGCTGCAGAAGGGCCGGGTGACGGAGGCGATGACCCCGACCCGGTGCGGGCCGCCGTCCACCAGCCAGCGCTCCGCGGGCGCGGAGCCACGTGCCTGGTCGCCCTCGGGCGTGAGCTCGAAGCGGGTGCGCAGCGACTGCAGGATGTCACCCGCGGTGATCATCCCGTCGCGCTTCCAGCCGTGCTGGGCGTCCAGCGGCATCTGCTCGATGAAGCGCAGTTCGTAGGCGTGCTCGACGGCCCAGGCGAGCAGCTCGGGGGCCTCGTCGTCGTTGAGCCCCGGCATCAGCACCGTGTTGACCTTCACGGGGGTCAGACCGGCGTCACGGGCGGCCTCCAGGCCCTCGATGACGTCGTGGTGGCGGTCGCGGCGGGTGAGGGTCTTGAAGACCTCGGGGCGGAGGGTGTCCAGCGAGACGTTGACCCGGTCGAGCCCGGCGGCCTTCAGGGCCGTCGCGGTGCGCTTCAGTCCGATCCCGTTCGTGGTCAGCGCCAGCTTGGGGCGGGGCTCCAGCGCGGCGCAGCGCTCCACGATCCCCACGAGCCCGGGCCGCAGCAGCGGCTCACCTCCGGTGAACCGGACGTCGGTGATCCCGAGCAGGGTCACCGCGATGCGGACGAGCCGGACGATCTCGTCGTCGGTGAGCAGCGTGGACTTCGAGAGCCACTGCAGGCCCTCCTCCGGCATGCAGTACGAACAGCGCAGATTGCACCGGTCGGTGAGCGAGACCCGCAGGTCAGTGGCCACACGGCCGTAGGTGTCGATGAGCACTGTGGGCCCCCTCCCCGTGTCCGGAAGTCGTACTGGCACTCGTCGCGTGAGTGAGGAACTACTACAAGCGAGCCTACGCGAGACCTCCGACAACGGCAGGGGTCGATTGCCACGAGGTACGGCGCGGCCGCGTCGTAGGACCCTACGACGCGGCCGCGTACAGGCGTATGACGTCTTCCTCCTCAGTGGGCGGCGACGCCTGTGAGGGACTTGACCTCCAGTTCCGCGTACTTGCCCTTGTCCGGCTCCTCCTTGGACAGCAGGGAGCCGAGCCAGCCGAGCAGGAAGCCCAGCGGGATGGAGACGATCCCGGGGTTCTCCAGCGGGAACCAGGCGAAGTCCACCGAGGGGAACATGGACGAGGGCTTGCCGGACACGACCGGGGAGAACAGCACCAGGACCACCGACGAGACCAGACCGCCGTAGATGGACCACAGGGCGCCCGAGGTCGTGAACCTCTTCCAGAACAGGCTGTACAGGATCGTCGGAAGGTTCGCGGAGGCGGCGACCGCGAAGGCGAGCGCCACCAGGCCGGCCACGTTCAGATCGCGGGCCATGGCCCCCAGCGCGATGGAGACGATGCCGATGAGGACCGTCGCCCAGCGGGCCGCGCGGACCTCCTCCTTCTCGGTGGCCTGTCCCTTGCGGATGACGTTGGCGTAGATGTCGTGCGCGAACGACGAGGACGAGGCCAGCGTGAGCCCGGCGACGACGGCGAGGATGGTGGCGAAGGCCACCGCGGAGATGACGGCCAGCAGGATCGCGCCGCCCGCGGAGTCGGCGCCGCCGATGTGGAGCGCGAGCAGCGGTGCCGCCGTGTTGCCGGCCTTGTTGGAGGCCGTGATCTCCTCGGGTCCGACCAGGGCGGCCGCGCCGAACCCCAGCGCGATCGTCATCAGGTAGAAGGCACCGATGATCCCGATGGCCCAGATGACCGACTTACGGGCGGCCCTGGCGGTGGGCACGGTGTAGAAGCGGATCAGGATGTGCGGCAGACCGGCGGTGCCGAGCACCAGGGCGATGCCGAGCGAGATGAAGTCCAGCTTGGAGGTGCCGGTGGCGCCGTACTTGAGGCCGGGCTCCAGGAACGCCGCGCCCTTGCCGCTCTGCTCCGCCGCGGTGCCGAGCAGGTCGGAGACGTTGAAGTTGAACTTCCAGAGCACCAGGAAGGTGATGAGCAGGGTGCCCGCGATCAGCAGGACGGCCTTGACCATCTGCACCCAGGTGGTGCCCTTCATGCCGCCGATGGTGACGTAGAGGATCATCAGCACGCCGACGAGGCCGACGATGGCGATCTTCCCCGCGTCGCTGGTGATGCCGAGCAGCAGCGAGACGAGCACGCCCGCACCCGCCATCTGGGCGAGCAGGTAGAAGATCGAGACGACGATCGTGGACGTGCCGGCGGCGGTGCGGACGGGCCGCTGCCGCATGCGGTACGCGAGGACGTCGCCCATGGTGAACCGGCCGGAGTTGCGCAGCGGTTCGGCGACGAGAAGCAGGGCGACGAGCCAGGCCACGAGGAAGCCGATGGAGTACAGGAAGCCGTCGTAGCCGAAGAGGGCGATGGCGCCGGCGATGCCGAGGAAGGACGCGGCGGACATGTAGTCGCCGGAGATGGCGAGTCCGTTCTGGAAGCCGGTGAACTGGCGCCCGCCGGCGTAGAAGTCGGCGGCGTCCTTGGTCTGCCGGCCGGCCCAGACCGTTATGAACAGCGTCGCGACGACGAAGGCCGCGAACAGGGTGATGATCAGCGGGCGGTGCTCACTGGCGTCGCTCGCCGCCGCGAGCCCGACGGCCTGGAGTGTCGTGTTGCTCATGCGTCGGCCTCCATACGGGACTTGATCGCATCCGCCTTGGGGTCGAGCTTCTCGGCCGCGTGCCGTGCGTAGAACCAGGCGATGAGGAAGGTGGTGGCGAACTGGGCGAGGCCGAAGACGAAGGCCACGTTGATGTTGCCGAAGAGCTTGGCGCCCATGAAGCCGCCCGCGTAGTTGGACAGCAGGACGTACAGCAGGTACCAGAGGATGAAGGCGACGGTCAGGGGGAAGGCGAAGGACCGGTAGGTGCGGCGCAGTTCGGCGAATTCCGCGCTCTCCTGCACCTCGACGAACTGTTCGGTCGTGGGCTGGGCGGGACCGAGGTCCTTGCCCCCGGGGGGCGGCGGTGCATCGGTGGTCACGGACTCTCCTCGCGCCGCGGTGCGGCAGACATGGACGGGACGGGGTCTCGTTGCGGGGAGCGGGGCGGCTCGCCCCTTCCCCTGACAACGGCACGGAGCGCACCGCGGAGCGGTTCACCTCCCGCCGTAATCGCGACCGCATTTCTGCCCGATTTTCGGAACCGAGTTCCCGAAGTCGTTGATGCGCGTGGATGATCGGCGATAGCTTCACTCGTCATGTACCCGCCCATACGCACGGGGTGTCTGGGCGGCCAACCGGATGATGTGGAGATCCCATGGCTCATCTGCGATCCAGACGAACGCGCGCGATAGCACTGCCCGCGGGTCTGGCGCTCACGGCCTCGCTCGGATTCCTGCCCGCGGGCGCGGCGACCGCCGCCCCCGCCGACGACACGCCCGCAGCCGTCTCGACCAACGGCCCGAAGCTGTCCTACGTCGTCAACGTCGACGGCGGCCGAGCGGCCGTCGCCAAGGTGAAGAGGGCGGTCGCGAAGGCCGGCGGCACGGTGGTGATCGCCTACGACCGGATCGGCGTCGTCGTCGTCCACTCGCAGAACCCTGACTTCGCCAAGCAGATCCGCACGGTGAAGGGCGTCGCCTCGGCGGGCGCCACGCGCACCAACCCGCTGGTCCCCCAGCGGGACAACGCCATCGAAGCCGAACAGCCCCTGACCGCCGCTCAGGCGAAGGCGGCCGCGGCCAAGGCGACGGACGAGCAGGACCCGCTGGAGCCCCTGCAGTGGGATCTGCCCGCCATCAAGGCCGACAAGGCCCACCAGCGCTCGCTGGGCAGCAGCAAGGTCACGGTCGCCGTCCTGGACTCGGGTGTCGACGACACCCACCCGGACATCGCGCCGAACTTCGACCGCCGGGCGTCCGCGAACTGCGTGAGCGGCGTGCCCGTCACGGAGAACGACGCATGGCGTCCGGCCGCGGACGAGAGCGACCACGGCATGCACGTGGCGGGCACCATCGCCGCCGCGAAGAACGGTTTCGGGGTCACCGGCGTGGCGCCCGGAGTGAAGGTGTCCAGCCTCAAGGTGGCGAACCCGGACGGGTTCTTCTACACCGAGGCGGTCCTCTGCGGCTTCGTCTGGGCCGCGGACCACGGCGCCGACGTGACCAACAACAGCTACTACGTCGACCCGTGGCTGTACAACTGCAAGAACGACGAGGACCAGAAGGCCCTCGTCGAGACCCTCGCCCGGGCCACCAGGTACGCGGAGCGCAAGGGCGTGGTGAACGTCGCCGCGGCCGGCAACTCCCGTGCCGACCTCGCCGCCGACCAGGTCACCGACACGACGAGCCCGAACGACACCACTCCGGTCTCACGGGTCGTCAACCCGCGCGAGTGCCCGGACATCCCGGCCATGCTGCCGGGTGTGGTGACGGTGTCGGCGACCGGGGCCAAGGGCCTCAAGTCGTCGTACTCGAACTACGGCAACGGGGTCGTGGACATCACGGCGCCGGGCGGTGACTCCACCGCCCTCCAGCCGCCGGAGGCCCCCGCCACCAGCGGGCTGATCCTCTCGACCACGTTCAGGGGCGGCCACACCTGGAACTACAAGGCGGGCACGTCGATGGCGTCGCCGCACGTCGCGGGTGTCGTCGCGCTGATCAAGTCGAAGCACCCGAAGCTGTCGGCGGCCGGGGTGAAGGCCCTCCTGTACGCACAGGCCGACGACCGTGCCTGCACCAACCCGTACGACATCAACGGCGACGGCACGGTCGACGCGGTGTGCGAGGGCGGAAAGGGCAAGAACGGCTTCTACGGCGCCGGGATGGCGGACGCGCTGGACGCCGTGCGCTGGTAGCCGGTCACGTCGTCCGGTAGGCGGCGCGCCGTCCGTCGGACGGCGCGGGCACGGACGAGGGGCCCGGGCGTGGGGGAACACGCCCGGGCCCTTCGCGTGGCCGGACGGGCACGGGCGGATACGCCGGGGCCGCGGGGGCCAGGTGCGGCTCAGGGCTTGACGAGCACCTTCAGGGCCGTGCGCCCGTCCATGGCCCGGTAGCCCTCGGGGACGCCGTCCAGGCCGACCGTCATGTCGAAGACGGGCGACGGGTCGACAGTGCCGTCCAGGACGTCCGGGAGCAGTTCGGGGATGTAGGCGCGGACCGGCGCGACCCCGCCGCGCAGCGCGATGTTGCGGTCGAACATCACACCGAGGTCGAGTCCGGTGCCGCTGCCGTGCGGGACGCCGACGTAGCCGACGGCGCCGCCGTCCCGGGTGATGCCGACGGCGGTGCGCATCGACTCCTCCGTGCCGACCGCCTCGATCACTGCGTGCGCGCCGTGACCGCCGGTCAGCTCGCGCACGGCCGCGACGGCCTCGTCGCCGCGCGCGGCGACGACGTCCGTGGCGCCGAAGGTGCGGGCGATGTCGGTGCGGACGCGGTGGCGGCCGAGGGCGATGATCCGCTCGGCACCGAGCCGCCGGGCGGCGAGGACGCCGCACAGCCCGACCGCGCCGTCGCCGACGACCGCGACCGTGCTGCCCTTGGTGACGCCCGCGCCGAGTGCGGCGTGGTGGCCCGTGCCCAGGACGTCGGAGAGCGCGAGGAGCGCGGTCAGCAGCCGTTCGTCGGAGAGCGCCGCGGCGGGGAGCCCGACCAGCGTGGCGTCCGCGAACGGGACGCGCACTGCCTCGCCCTGGCCGCCGTCGCTGCCGGGCGATCCCCAGAAGCCGCCCTGCGGGCAGGACGTCTGCAGCCCCTCCACGCAGAACTCGCAGGTGCCGTCGGACCAGACGAAGGGCGCGACGACGAGGTCGCCGGGGGCGAAGCCGGTCACCTGGTGGCCGGCCTCCTCGACGACGCCCAGGAACTCGTGGCCGATGCGCTGGCCGGGCTGCCGCTCGGCCTCGCCGCGGTAGGCCCAGAGGTCGCTGCCGCAGATGCAGGCACGCACCACGCGCACCACCGCGTCGGTAGGTTCCCGGACACGGGCGTCGGGCACCTCCTCCACCCGCAGGTCGAACGGGGCGTGGATGGTGGTGGCGCGCATGTCGGGCGGATCCTCGCTGCTCAGACGTCGGTACGCGCCTCACCGTACGCCCGGTCCCCGGCGGACGCCCGCCCGAGGGCACCCAGCGTGAGCAGGCACTGGGCCGCGGCATAGGTGAGCATGATCCAGAAGTCGGCGGCCGGGAGCCGCGGCCAGGCGGCGAGGCCGGTGGCGATGAGCATGTCCGAGAGCAGGAAGAGCGCCCCGCCGAGGCCCGCGAGGGCGCCCGCGGCACTCGACCGGTACGCCATGGCCGTGAGCAGAAGCGAGTACGCGGCGACGGGCAGGCGCAGTCCCGCGGGGAGGTCCGGCCACAGCGCCACGAGGGCACCGGCGAGGACGACGGCGTACCCGGCACCGAGCAGCGGACTGGTCCGCCCGCGTCCGAACAGCGTGAGATAGCAGCAGTGCCCGGCGGCGAACGCCGCCATGCCCAGGAGGAACGCCAGGTCCGCTCCGGCCATCAGGAGCACGTCGCCGACCCAGCCGAACAGCAGCGCGGCGACCAGGGTCCGCGGACCGCCCCGGGCCGCCGCGTACGCCGCGAGCAGCGGCATGAGCAGCGGCTTCGCGACGAGGTGCCCGGTTTCCCAGCCGACGAGGAGGGAGGCGAGGTCGAGCAGGACGGCCGCCGCGAAGGCGGCCGGCAGCAGCCGCACCGCCCGGGCCGTCGGCCGGACAAGGCCGCCGAGCGCGCGGCCGGCAGTGCTCACGCGAGGCGCTCCGCGGCGGCGGGGGCACCGGCCGTGCCCGCGGGTCCGGGGGCGCCGGCGGGTCCCGGAGCGGTGGCGGCAGCCACCGGGGCGGCGCCCTGCGGCTGCCAGCCGGGCCCGCGGAACAACCGCCCGGCCCGCTCGCGCCAGTCGGCCGCCGACCGTACGTCACGGACGATCGCCACGTACTCGTGCGTGGCGACCCGCAGCGGGTTGTACGTCGCGATGTTCTTGGTCAGCCCGTACACGGGCCGCTCGGTCTCGGCCGCGAAGGACCCGAAGAGCCGGTCCCAGAGGATGAGGATCCCGCCGAAGTTCCGGTCCAGGTAGCCGCCTTGGGAAGCGTGGTGCACCCGGTGGTGGGACGGGGTGTTGAGCACGTACTCGACGGGGCGCGGCAGTTTGCCGACCCGTTCGGTGTGGATCCAGAACTGGTAGACGAGATTCACGGAGGAGCAGAACGCCAGGGCGGCCGGGTGCACTCCGCACGCGATCATCGGGAGGTAGAACGGCCATGAGCTGAAGGCGGTCCACGGCTGGCGCAGCGCGGTGCTGAGGTTGAACTTCCGGCTGGAGTGGTGGACGACGTGGCAGGCCCACAGAACGCGGATGACGTGGTGGCCGCGGTGGGACCAGTAGTAGCAGAAGTCCTGTGCGAGCAGCATCAGCAGCACGGTCCACCACAGGACGGGCACCCGCAGCGGCGTGAGTTCGTACACGGCGGTGTGGATCGCGACGACGGGGATCTTCCACAGCAGGTCGAAGAACAGGCTGCCGAGTCCCATGCCGATGCTGGTGGCGGCGTCGCGTGCCTCGTAACCGGCGGCCTCGTCGTCGGGATGGAGCCGGTAGCTCACCATCTCCACGACGGTGAGCAGGACGAAGGCCGGGATCGACCACAGCACGACATCGGGCAGGTTGGACGGCATGCGGGCACCGTAGAGGCGGGTGCGGCGGCTCGGCCAGATGGTGTTACCGACAAGTTTGTGAGACGGGTTGTCAGGAAGTTTTGGCGACTTCCGCCAACCGGCCCCGGGGGGGGCGGACGCGCGGCGCGGAGGCCGGAGCGGCCGGGTGGGGGCCGGACGGCGGGCCCGGTGCCGCACCGTACGCCCGCCGGGACCGCGGGGCAGCAGCGCTCAGATCCCCGCAGCGCCCAGCAGCGAGCCCGCCGCGTACGTCACTCCCATCGCCAGCGCGCCCCCGCACACGTTGCGCACCATCGCCCGCCCGGCCGGTGCCACACCGAGGCGGGCGCTCCACCAGCCGGTGAAGGCGAGGGCGACCAGCACCGACACGACGGTCACCGGCAGCCGGGCGGTGGACGGCGGCAGGACGATGGCCAGCAGGGGCAGCAGCGCGCCCACGGTGAAGGCCAGGAAGCTGGCGCCGGCCGCGTGCCAGGGGTTGGCGAGCTCGTCGGGGTTGATACCGAGTTCGACCCGGGCGTGGGCGCGCAGCGCGTCGCGTGCGGTGAGCTGTTCCGCGGCCGCACGGGCGACCTCGCGGGAGAGGCCGCGGGCGGCCAGGAGGGCCGTCAGTTCGTCGAGTTCGGCCGCGGGCTGCTCCCTGAGCTCGCGCTTCTCCAGGGCCAGTGCCGCCTTCTCCGAGTCGCGCTGGGTCGAGACCGAGACGTACTCGCCGGCGGCCATCGACATGGATCCGGCGAGCAGTCCCGCGAGTCCGGCCGTGAGCAGCGTCGCGCGGTCGCCGGTCGCACCCGCCACGCCCACGACGATGCCGGCGGTCGACACGATGCCGTCGTTGGCGCCGAGGACCGCGGCGCGGAGCCAGTTGAGACGGGTGCCCATGGATGCGCCGTGGGGCTCGTGGTGGGGTGTCGGTTGCGTCACGCCGGGAGGGTCTCACTCCGGGCGCCGCGGGCGCAGCCGCCACACGCGCGTGAAGGCGGGGCAGTCACGCGGGACACAGACCGGAGCACCTGCCTGTAACGCAGTTACACCGTCGGCCGATGAAGAGCGAAGAGGCAGTTGTGCAACGTAGTTGACCGAAGCTGGGGGTTTCATGTCACGTACCGCACTGACCCGCGAGGAGGTGCTGGAGGCCGCGGACGACCTCGTGAAACAGCACGGTCCCGACGCACTCACCATGCGGGGGCTCGCCGCCCGGCTCGGTACGGCCGTGACGTCCATCTACTGGCACGTCGGCAATCGCGAGTCGCTGCTCGACGCGCTCGTCGAGCGGACGGTGGAGGAGATGGGGGCGATACAGCCGACCGGCCGCACCCCGGCCACCCGGATCGTCTCGGTCGCCCGGCGGCTGCGCGGCGAGCTGCACGCCCGGCCCCATCTGATCGCCGTGGTCCATGAACGCGGCCTGACCGAGCGGGTGTTCCTGCCCGCGCAGCGCGCGCTCGTACGCGAGGTGCACAGCGCCGGGCTGCGGGGAGCGCGCGCCGCCGAGGCGGTCCGCGCGGTGCAGTTCCAGGTGGTCGGTTTCGTCCTGGTCGAGTGTGCCCGCGAACTGGCGCCGGCGCAGGCGACCGGGCGGGAGCGGCCGGGGAAGACCGTGAGCGCGAGGAAGGACCCGGCCCTGGCCCGTGCGCTGGCGCGCCCCGTGGACCCCGAGCGGTTGTTCACCGCGTCCGTCAGGGCGCTGGTGAAGTCCCTGCTGGCCCAGGGGAACAACTGAGGGAGGGGGAGCCGGTGCACCGCCTCGTCACGGAATTCCGGACGTATCAGGCAAGATCCGCATCAGTCGGCCGTGGTGAATTCCGCCGTTTCCGTACGGGACTGACGGGGCCCCAGACATGCGCCCCGCCGGACGGGCGCCGGGCCCGGCGGCACACGGTCCGGATCGGCCGTGTCAGTGGCGGCCCGTAAGCTCTGTGACCATGCTCGACGACCGTACGACAGCAGCAGCGTGGCCGGCCGCGTATCCACAGGGGTACGCGGTCGTCGACGTGGAGACCACCGGACTCGCCCGTGACGACCGGATAGTGTCGGCTGCCGTCTACCGCCTGGACGCACAGGGAAACGTCGAGGACCACTGGTACTCCCTGGTCAACCCGGAGCGGGATCCCGGTCCGGTGTGGATCCACGGGCTGACGAGCGACATGCTGGAGGGCGCGCCGCTCTTCGGCGACATCGCCCGTGAGTTCGCGCACCGGCTGGACGGCCGGGTGCTCGTCGCGCACAACGCCGTATTCGACTGGTCCATGATCGCCAGGGAGTACGCACGGGCGGAGCACGTCGCGCCCGTGCGCCAGCGGCTGTGCACGATCGCGCTGTCCAAGGAGCTGTCGCTGCCGCTGCCCAACCACAAGCTGGAGTCGCTCGCGGCGCACTTCGGCGTCGTCCAGCGTCATGCGCACAACGCCCTGGACGATGCCCGGGTGCTGGCCGAGGCCTTCCGGCCGAGCCTGCACACGGCGGCCGAACGCGGCGTGCGGCTGCCGCTGCTGGAGTGCCGTCCGCTCACGGAGTGGTCCACCGCGCCCTCCGCGCCGCGGATCGGGCGGCAGGCGTCGGGGTCCTCGTACCGGCCGAACGGCTGGCGCCCGGCACGCAAGCGGCCACCGTGCCCGCACCCGAACCCGGGTCGCTACGAAGCGGACAAGCCACTCAAACAGGGCATGCGGGTGGCCTTTTCGGGTGACACCTCGGTGGAGCGGGAGCTGCTGGAGGACCGTGCTGTCGAGGCGGGTCTCCATGTCGCGACGAGCGTCTCGCGGCTGACGAGCCTCCTCGTGACCAACGACCCGGACGCGCCCACGTCGAAGACGGTCCGGGCGAAGTCGTACGGGACGCCCATCATCGACGAGGCCGCGTTCACCCAGCTGCTCAGGGACGTGGCCCCGGCCGGGGAGTGACGCCTCGCCGACGCCCCCGCCGGTCTCGCTCACGGCCTCTCTCCCGGCCGGGCCCCGGCCGGGCGACGCGCGGCCCGGTGCGCGTGCGCCGGTCGGGTGCAGCCGCCCCGACCCGCCCGGAGGGATCTTGCTCCGGTCCGCCGCCCTCCGGACCATGCGGCGCATGGCACGTTGCGAGGTCTGCGGAAACGACTACGGCATGTCCTTCGAGGTGCACGCGCAGGGCGCGGTGCACGTCTTCGACTGCTTCTCCTGCGCCATCCACCGGATGGCCCCCATCTGCGAGCACTGCAGGGTCCAGATCATCGGCCAGGGCGTCGAGGTCCAGGGCCACTGGTACTGCGGCGGGCACTGCGCCCGCGCCGAGGGGAGGACGGGCATCGTCGACAAGGTGTGACGCGGCCGGTTCCCCGGCCCCGCAGCACTCCCCCGCCCGCCCGGCACGATCCCGGGCCACGCCCGGGACCCTGCTGCCCGGCACCCCACGACCGAGTTGTACGGTCGTGGGGTGTACCGCTTCCTGTTGTCCCGGCAGTGGGTGATCCTCACCCTCGTCAGCCTCGTCCTCATTCCCGTGATGGTCGAGCTGGGCTTCTGGCAGATGCACCGGCACGAGCGCCGCGTCGCGCAGAACGAGCTGATCGCGGACAACCTCGCCGCACGGCCTGTCCCCGTCACCGAGCTGACCTCCCCGGGACACACCGTCCCGCGCGCGGACTACTGGCGGCACGTCACGGCCACGGGCACGTACGACACCGCCCACGAGGTCGTCGTACGCCGCCGCACCGACAACGACGAGCGGGTCGGGGTGCACGTCGTCACCCCGCTGGTCCTCGCCGACGGCCGTGCCGTCCTGGTCAACCGCGGCTGGGTGCCCGCGGCGGCCGACCAGACCGCCTACCCGGCCGTGCCCCCCGCGCCGAAGGGCGAGGTCACCGTCACGGGCCGGCTGATGGCCGACGAGACCACCGGCGCGAGCGGGATCAAGGACCTCAGCGGGCTGCCTCCGCGTCAGATCATGCTGATCGACAGCGCGCAGCAGGCCAAGGGCCTGGGCCGGCCGGTGCTCGGCGGCTACCTCCAGCAGACCTCCCCGGAGCCGGCCGGCGGCACCCCCGAGCTGATCGCGGAACCCGACCACGACTCCATCGGCGCGCACATGGCGTACGCGGTGCAGTGGTGGTTGTTCGCGGCCGGTGTCCCGGTGGGCTGGGTCGTCCTCGTACGCCGCGAGAAGCGCGACCGGGCCTCGGCGGCCGTCGCGCCCGCCGCCGAGGAGACGCCCGCGACGGCGGGCGCGGCGGCAGGCTGACCCTCCGGGCCCGGTCCGACGGACATGGTCGACCCGGGCTGCGGCAACCCGACGGACCCGGCCGGGACACCCGCGGTCCGGCCCGCCCGGCGGCCGAGTGCCGCACCCCTCGCGGCCGACGCGAGCCCCTCCCTCACGACAGCCCGCCGATCCCCCGCACGAGCCCCGGGCCGGCTCGGCTCCGCGACGGCCGTCGCGCACGTGGGCAACGCAACCGCTTAGGCGGCCGCAGGCGAGGGAAAACGGCATGTCGTGACCCAACGCATCGAGGACTACGCCCTGATCGGCGATCTGCAGACCGCGGGTCTGGTGGGCAGAGACGGCTCGGTCGACTGGCTGTGCCTGCCGCGCTTCGACTCCGGGGCCTGCTTCGCGGCCCTGCTCGGCGACGAGAACAACGGCCACTGGCGGCTCGCCCCCAAGGGCGCCGGGCACTGCACCGGCCGCCGCTATGTGCCGGGCACTCTCGTCCTGGAGTCGTTCTGGGAAACCCGGACCGGCACGGTCAAGGTCACCGACTTCATGCCGCAACGCGACAAGGCCCCCGACGTCGTACGGATCGTGGAGGGCGTCAGCGGCACCGTCGAAATGGGCGCGACCCTGCGGCTGCGCTTCGACTACGGCTCTGTCGTCCCGTGGATGCGGCGGACGAACGACCACCGGGTCGCGGTCGCCGGCCCCGACTCCGTGTGGCTGCGCCTGGAGAACCCCGACTCCGTGCCGGTGAAGACCTGGGGACAGCAGTTCAGCACCGTCTCGTCGTTCACCGTCGGCGCCGGGCAGACCGTGGCCTTCGTCCTCACCTGGCACCCCTCGCACGAGGAGGCTCCCCGGCTCGTCGATCCCTTCGAGGCGCTGAGGGCGAGCGTCGCCGACTGGCAGGAGTGGTCCGCGCGGTGCGATTACGAGGGTCCGTACCGGGATGCCGTGGTCCGCTCCCTGATCACCCTCAAGGCGCTGACGTACGCCCCGACGGGCGGGATCGTCGCCGCCCCCACCACCTCGCTGCCCGAGGATCCGGGCGGTGTACGGAACTGGGACTACCGCTACTGCTGGCTGCGCGACTCCACCCTGACCCTCGGCGCACTCCTCGCCACCGGCTACGCCGACGAGGCCGCCGCCTGGCGCGACTGGCTGGTGCGCGCGGTGGCGGGCGACCCCTCGGACCTGCAGATCATGTACGGCGTGGCCGGGGAGCGCCGACTGCCGGAGACGGAACTGCCCTGGCTGCGCGGGTACGAGGGCTCCGCCCCGGTCCGGATCGGCAACGGCGCCGTCGACCAGCTCCAGCTCGACGTCTACGGCGAGGTCATGGACTCGCTGCGGCTGGGCCGCGAGGCCGGTCTGGAGTCCCCGCCGCACGCCTGGAACCTCCAGCTGAGCCTGCTGGGCTTCCTGGAGTCGACCTGGCGTGAGCCCGACGAGGGCCTGTGGGAAGTGCGCGGGCCGCGGCGCCACTTCGTGTTCTCCAAGGTGATGGCCTGGGTCGCGGCCGACCGTGCCGTACGGACGCTGGAGGACGACCCCGGTCTGCCCGGTGACGTGACGCGGTGGCGGGCGATGCGGGACGCGGTGCACCGGGAGGTGTGCGACAGGGGCTTCGACGCGGAGCGGAACACCTTCACGCAGTACTACGGTTCGGACGAACTGGACGCCGCGGCCCTGCTCATTCCCCGGCTGGGCTTCCTCCCGCCGGACGACCCGAGGGTCGTGGGCACGGTCGACGCGGTGCGGGCCGGGTTGAGCCGGCACGGGCTGATCGACCGCTACAGCACCAAGGGTCCGTCCGTCGACGGGCTGCCCGGCCGTGAAGGAACGTTCCTCGTCTGCTCGTTCTGGATGGTCGACGCGCTCCGTGCGACCGGCCGGGTGGAGGAGGCCAAGGACCTCTTCGAGCGGCTGCTGGAACTGCGCAACGACGTGGGGCTGCTGGCCGAGGAGTACGACCCGGTGGCGCGGCGGCAGCTCGGGAACTTCCCCCAGGCGTTCAGCCATGTGGGGCTGGTGGGCTCAGCCCTGGCCCTCGCCGCACGCGGCGCGGCAGGATAGGGCCCATGGATCTTGGACTGAAGGACCGTGTCTACGTCGTCACCGGGGCGACCCGCGGGCTGGGCAACGCCGCCGCCCGGGCGCTCGCAGCCGACGGCGCGAAGCTGATCATCACCGGACGGGACACGAAGGCCGCGGCGGACGCGGCGGCCGAGATCGGCCCGGACGCCGTCGGCATCGCGGCCGACAACGCCGACCCGGAGACCGCCGAGCGGCTGATCGGGGCCGCCCGAGCGCACTTCGGCCGTTTCGACGGCGTGCTGATCAGCGTCGGCGGCCCGCCGCCGGGCTTCGTCGCCGACAACTCGGACGAGCAGTGGCAGGCGGCCTTCGAGTCGGTGTTCCTGGGCGCGGTCAGGCTGGCGCGGGGCGCGGCTGCCGCACTGGGTGAGGGCGGCGTCGTCGGCTTCGTGCTGTCCGGCTCGGTCCACGAGCCGATTCCCGGGCTGACCATTTCGAATGGCCTGCGGCCCGGCCTGGCCGGTTTCGCGAAGTCGCTCTCCGACGAGCTGGGCCCGCGTGGCATCCGCGTCGTGGGACTGCTGCCCGCCCGTATCGACACCGACCGGGTGCGCGAGCTGGACTCGCTGTCCGGAGACGCGGACGCGGCCCGTGCCGCCAACGAGGCCCGTATTCCGCTGCGGCGCTACGGCACTCCGGAGGAGTTCGGGCGCACGGCGGCGTTCATGCTGTCGCCCGCCGCGTCGTACCTCACGGGTGTGATGCTGCCGGTGGACGGCGGGGCGAGGTCCGGTTTCTGACGCGTGCGTGCGAGGCCCGGTCCGGAGGGCAGCGGCCGTCCGCCGGCGGGCGGGGCGGCCCTTCACGGACACGGCCCCGCGCCGCGTGCCGGTGCCGGGCCCGTACACGCACCGGCCGGTGACGCGGACGGTCACCGGCCGGTGCGTACGGCACGGCGGTCACTCCATGGGGTAGATGTCCCCGGACCCCATCGCGCTCTCCTGCTCGCTCTGCTCCTGGAGCCTGCGCGCCTTCTCCTTGAGCCGCTTGCTCTCCTCGGGATCGTTCACGCGCTCCGCGGCCTGCTTCAGCTCCTCGGCCTTCTGCCGCATCTGCCGGACCCGGCCGCCGATTTCGTCTGACATGCTCATGCCCTCCTCGGACGTCGCTTCCAGCGGACCACTCTCAGCGAACCAGGGCACCTGCCCGCTCGCATCCCGAACGCCGACCGCGCCCCGGACACCCACCGCCCGAGCGCGCTCTCCCGGTGCCCCGCGCTCCCGGCACGGCCCGCAACAGCCCTGCCCGCCGAACCACCCGCCGCACGACGGCCGTCGCCCCAGGCCACGCGCCGCCCGGAACCGTCGCCCCAGGCCACACGCCGGCCTGACCCGTCGCCCCAGGTCACGTCACGCGCTTCGCCCGGTGCTTCTGGGCGCGCAGCCGCACCTCCGCGGGCAGCGACGCCAGCCCCGCCGAGTCGCGCGCGTGGGTCAGGGCCTCGGCCGAGAGGCGGTGCAGGGTCTCGCCCGGTGACGCGAAGGGTTCGAGAAGAAGCCGCACACGGGCCGCCGGGGCCGTGCGGCGGCCGTGCAGGACGACCTGGGTCCGGGCCACACCGTCCAGGTCCTCTGCCTCCCTCGCGAGCACGGCCTCCATGGCCCGGCCCCGCAGCAGCGCCCCCTCCCCGTCACCGCTGTCCACCAGCACCTCGGTCAGCCGCGAACGGCGGAACTGCGCCAGCAGCCACCAGAGAGCGAGGAGGACGACGACCACCAGTACCGCGATCGCCACGGGCCACCACCAGCCCTGGTCCTCCCACCGCTGCCGGCGGCCATCGCTCAGCAGGACGGCGTCGGCCCCCGGCCACGGCCACCAGGACGGCACCGGCAGCCGCAGCCCCGCCGCCAGGACCGCTCCCCCCAGCAGGACGAGCACCAGACCGGCCAGCCCGATCAGCACCCGGTTGACGACCCGCAGCATCCCGCTCACCCCTTCTTCGCCGGGCGGCGCACCTGTACGGACAGAGCCGGCCGCCGCACCAGCCCGAGCTCACGGATGCCCTCGCCCAGCACGGTGTCCAGATCGGATCTGACCTCGTCCAGTTCGCGGAAGTGGGACACCGCCCGCACCGCGACCCGGGAGCGCCGTACCCGCACCCGTACCGACTGCACCCCGGAGACCTCCATCGCCCGGTCGCGCAGGACGAGTTCGGCGGCGTCCCGGTCGAGCCCGGCCCGCACGTCCGCGTCGCCCGCCCGGCGGCGCATGGGCAGCAGATTCCGCAGCCCCGGCGTCACGGCGAGCACCACCAGCCAGACTCCGACCGCGACGGCCGCACCCGCACCCGCCAGCACCCAGGTGTCGTCCACCGGTCGGCTCGCCAGTTCGCCGGCGAGCGACCGCCGCCAGCCCATCCCGGGGCGCTCGGCCCGTACCGAGGCGACGTCGAACAGCAGCAGCCCCGCCCCGGCCGTCACCACCAGGGCGAGCAGCGCGGCGGGGACCCGCCGCCGCGACCAGAAGCGCCCGGCGCCGCCGTCGTCGTCGGCCGCCGGCAGCGGCCGGTACGCGGCGGCGGAGGCCGACTGGTCCAGTTCCCGTGCGGATTCCGTGACCGGGCCGCTCCCCCGGACGGATCCCTTCACCGGTTCGCTCATCGGAGCCTCCCCTGGGCAGCCCGGCGCGTGTGGACGGAGTGCAGCCGCTCGATCCGTACGGCGACCTCCGGCACCGCCATTCCCGCCAACGCCTCTACCCGCTGGGCGACATGACGACGCACGGCACGGCACTGCCCGCCGATGTCGCACGGGTAGTCGAGCTCGAGGCTGATCCGTACCCGGGCGTGGTCATGGTGCACGGTGACCGTCGCATGCGGTGCGGAGCCGCCCTCCGGCACATGGGTGAGTGCCTCACGGGCCGCCTGGGCGGCGATCTTCGCGACCACCCGGTCGGCGATGGCGGTCGCACCCCGCTCGGCCGGGGGGATCCGTTTCCCCCCGTGGTTCGAGGACGCCGGTGCGGGCGGGCCCGCGGCCGGTGCCGAAGGGACCGGGGAGGGAGGCGTCTCGGCGGCCACGCCGGGTCACCCCCGCCGGTCGCCGTGCTCGCGGCCCCGGAAGAAGTCGCTCGGTTCGAGATCGCCGTCGAGCACGCGCCCGACGACGAAACCGACCGCACCCAGTGCCGCCACCAGCAGGAACGCCGCGAACCCGCCGAAGTACCCGGCGAATCCGAGCGCCATTCCGGCCAGCAGACCGGCCACCGCCATGCTCATTACGGGCCCCTCTCTCGAGCTCCGCTACTGGATCCGCGGTTCCGTCTCTTCGTCTTCCTCGTCCGGCAGCTTCACATCGCCGACGGCGATGTTGACCTCGACGACCTCCAAGCCGGTCATCCGCTCGACGGCGGCGACGACGTTCTCGCGGACGGCGCGGGCCACGTCCACGATCGCGACGCCGTAGTCGACGACGATCTCCAGGTCGAGGGCGGTCTGCTTCTCGCCGACCTCGGCCTTCACCCCGCGGGTGACGGGCGGTTTGCCACCGGGCACCCGGTCGCGCACCGCGCCGAAGGTGCGGGACAGTCCGCTGCCCATGGCATGGACACCGACCACGTCCCGAGCCGCGAGCGCGGCGATCTTCTCGACGACGCCGTCGGCGATGGTGGTGCGGCCCCGGGTCGCCGGGTCGCCGCCGCCTCGCCGGACCGTGCCGGCCGGTTCCTTGGTCACACTGACATCCGTGTCGGTCATCGCCATGCGTACCTTTCCGGGCGGTGGTGAACTCCCGACTACGCTGACCACACTAAGTCCGCTTGCACGCTCCCGCGCCGGTGGATGCGGCAGGCTGGAGCAATGACGAGGCGGTGCCGATGACGACGGCCGAGGGTTGGACCGGGGCGGTGCGGGCCCGGCTGGGGCTGGGCAGACTGCTTCCGCTCGGTACCGCGCAGGACGGCGCCTGGCTGGCGGAACGGGCGGCGGAGCCGGTGTTGCGGCGGGCCGCGGCGGAAGTGCCGGGCGTGGTGCCCGGCACGATCAGGACCGGACTCGCCGACCCGGGCTCGGCCGGGACGCCGGCCGTCCCGCCTCCCCCGGCCGCGCTGCCGCCGGGGCCGCTGCGGATCGAGGCGGAGTTCGCTTCGGCCACCGCGGCGCCCCTTCCCGAACTGGCCGAGCAGCTGCGTACCGCGCTGCTCACCGCCGCCGGGGAACACCTCGGACTCCCGGTCACGGTCGTCGATCTCCGGGTGACGACCCTGCTGGACGCGCCGCCGGAACCCGCGGGAGCACCGGCGCCGGTACCCGCCCCCGGGTCAGAGGGCTTGCGGCCGGAAGAGGCGCCTGCCGCGGCGAAGGAGCCGGGTGACGGGGCACGCGCCGGGGACGCCCTGCGGGGGTCACGGGGGACGGCAGCAGCCGAGAGGCCGGTGGAGGGTGCCGCTGAGCGGCGGGGCGGCGCCGGTGCGGCGGAACCGCGGGACGTGATCGCCGCCGCCGCGGCCGCAGTCCCGGGCGTCGCCCGCCTCACCGGCACGCTCGGGGCCGCCGTACGGGTCGAGGAGTCCGGCGTACGGGTGGAGTGCGCGACGGCGTCGGGGCACCGTCCCGTGGAGGTGGCCCGCGCGGTCCGCGCCGCGGTCACCTCGGTCCTGTTGTCGCCCCTCCCGGTCACGGTCCTCGTCACCGAGGTCGACTGCGGGGCGTGACGGCGCCCGCTGATGGACGTCCCCGGGCGACGGTGGGGCCCCGCCGCCGGGAGCCGGCCTCCCTTGCCTACGCGCGTCGTATCCACGCGGGCACGGAACCGCCCCCACACTCCCGGCCGGGGTCCGCCCGGAAAAGGGCGCGAACGGCACCGGCCGGCGCGAAGGCGCCGGCCGGTGCGAGCGGGACCGGCCCGCGTCGTTCAGTCGGCGAGCCCCGCCAGATCACGCAGCCGGCGTGCCTGCGCGGCGCGCTCGGCGGTGCGCTGGTCCTCGTACGCACGCGACTGGGCACCACGCAGCAGCGCCTTGGTCTCGATCACCGCGTCACGCGGCGCGGCGAGCAGCGCTGCGGTCAAGTCCCGCACCGACCCGTCGAGTTCCTCGGCGGCCACGGCGAGATTGGCGAGTCCGATCCGCTCCGCCTCGTCAGCCAGGACGAAGCGGCCCGTGGCGCAGATCTCCAGCGCACGGGCGTAGCCGACCAGCGAGACGAGAGGGTGCGTCCCGGTGAGGTCGGGGACCAGGCCCAGCCCGGTCTCGCGCATGGCGAACTGCACGTCCTGCGCCACGACCCGCAGGTCGCAGGCGAGGGCGAGCTGGAACCCGGCACCGATCGCATGCCCCTGGACGGCCGCGATCGACACGATGTCGTTGCGGCGCCACCAGGTGAACGCCTCCTGGTACTCGGCGATGACGGCGTCGAGCTCGGCGTCCGAGCCGCGTGCGAGATCGATGAACGACGGCTCGCCGTCGAATCCCTCCGGCGTGAAGGCCTGCCGGTCCAGCCCCGCGGAGAAGGACTTGCCCTCGCCGCGCAGCACGACGACCCGCACGGTACCCGGCAGCGACCGCCCGGCCTCGGCCAACGCCCGCCAGAGAGCGGGGGATTGGGCATTGCGCTTGGCCGGGTTGGTGAGGGTCACCGTGGCCACCGCGTCTTCGACGGTGAGCCGTACGCCGTCCTTGTCGAGCACAGAGTCCAGCGAAGTCATGAGGCGCCTCCGGTTCCGGTGCGGTCAGTGCAGCAAACATCAAGTGACTGCACAGTAACCACCCGGCCGACCGCTGGATCGGCCGGGTGGCCGGCACCGGAGACCGGCCGGCCTCAGACGACGCTCGGGAAATCGGTCGTCAGGTCGAAGCCGCCTTCTTGCCTCGCGTCGCCCCGCCGCGTCCACGCAGCGTGACTCCGGACTCGCTGAGCATCCGGTGGACGAATCCATAGGAGCGGCCGGTCTCCTCGGCCAACGCCCGGATGCTCGCACCGGAGTCGTACTTCTTCTTCAGGTCTGCCGCGAGCTTGTCGCGCGCGGCGCCGGTCACCCGGCTGCCCTTCTTCAGAGTCTCGGCCACCCGTGCCTCCTCATGGGAAGTGCGCTCTGGACTCTCATGATCACCCCTACAGGGCTTCATGGCCACCCATTCGACAAGGTCCGTACGACGAGCTTTGACCGTCGTACGCGCCCGAGCGCGACCGGAATGCGTCATTCCGGCGGCGGCCGCGAGGGAACTCCGGCGGCCCGGAGGCCGAAATTCCAGGTCAGGGGCGCCCTCGCCCGCACCGCTCGCCCGTGCGGGTGGCGGACCGTTTCGGCGCACCGCCACGCCGCGGTACGAGACGCACTCACTCAGATGAAGGATCACGCGTGAGCCGAATGATCCATACGGAGTGGATCAGTCCGGATCGATCTTCCCGGACGGGGGCACTCGGCAGGCGCGGGAAGCAGCCCGGCCGGTCGCCGAGCCGCCTCTGGAGCCGTCCGGCCGCCGATCCCGCCGCGCAGCCCTCAGGCCAGGGAGACGAGATCCGCGTAGTCCGCGCCCCACAGGTCCTCGACCCCGTCCGGCAGCAGAATGATCCGCTCCGGCTGCAGGGCCTCGACCGCGCCCTCGTCGTGGGTCACCAGGACGACGGCGCCCTTGTAGGTGCGCAGGGCGCCGAGGATCTCCTCGCGGCTGGCCGGGTCGAGGTTGTTCGTCGGCTCGTCGAGCAGCAGGACGTTCGCCGAGGAGACGACCAGCGTGGCCAGTGCCAGCCGGGTCTTCTCCCCGCCGGAGAGCACGCCGGCCGGCTTGTCGACGTCGTCGCCGGAGAACAGGAACGACCCCAGCACCTTGCGGACCTCGACGAGGTCGAGATCGGGCGCGGCGGAGCGCATGTTCTCCAGGACCGTGCGGTCCGGGTCGAGCGTCTCGTGCTCCTGGGCGTAGTAGCCCAGCTTCAGCCCGTGGCCTTCCAGGACCTCGCCGGTGTCGGGCCTCTCCACCCCGCCGAGGAGCCGCAGCAGGGTGGTCTTGCCGGCGCCGTTGAGGCCGAGCACGACCACGCGGGAGCCCTTGTCGATGGCCAGGTCGACATCGGTGAAGATCTCGAGCGAGCCGTAGGACTTGGACAGCCCCTCGGCCGTCAGCGGGGTCTTTCCGCAGGGCGCCGGCTCGGGGAAGCGCAGCTTCGCGACCTTGTCGGAGAGGCGCACGTCCTCCAGGCCCGCCAGCAGCCGCTCGGCTCGGCGGGCCATGTTCTGCGCGGCGACGGTCTTGGTGGCCTTGGCGCGCATCTTGTCGGCCTGGGCGTTGAGCGCGGCGGCCTTCTTCTCCGCGTTCTGGCGCTCGCGCTTGCGGCGCTTCTCGTCCGCCTCGCGCTGCTGCTGGTAGAGCTTCCAGCCCATGTTGTAGACGTCGATCGTGGACCGGTTGGCGTCCAGGTAGAAGACCTTGTTGACGACGGTCTCCACGAGGTCGACGTCGTGGGAGATGACGACGAAACCGCCACGGTAGGTCTTCAGGTACTCGCGCAGCCAGACGATCGAGTCGGCGTCGAGGTGGTTCGTGGGCTCGTCGAGCAGGAGCGTGTCGGCGTCCGAGAACAGGATCCGGGCGAGCTCGACGCGGCGGCGCTGGCCACCGGAGAGCGTGTGCAGCGGCTGGCCGAGGACCCGGTCGGGCAGGTTGAGCGCGGCGGCGATCGTGGCGGCCTCGGACTCGGCGGCGTACCCGCCCTTCGTCAGGAACTCGGTCTCCTGGCGCTCGTACTGCCTGAGCGCCTTCTCGCGGGTGGCGCCCTGGCCGGTGGCGATGCGGTGCTCGTTCTCGCGCATCTTGCGGATCAGGACGTCGAGGCCGCGCGCGGAGAGGATGCGGTCGCGGGCGAACACGTCCAGGTCGCCGGTGCGCGGGTCCTGCGGCAGATAGCCGACCGGGCCGGAACGGGCGACCTGGCCGGCGGCGGGGATGCCCTCGCCGGCGAGACACTTGGTGAGGGTCGTCTTGCCCGCTCCGTTGCGGCCGACCAGGCCGATCCGGTCGCCCTTGGCGATGCGGAAGGTGGCGGACTCGATGAGGACGCGGGCGCCGGCACGCAACTCGATGCCGGAAGCGGTGATCACGGAAAGACTCCAGGACGGATGGACGACGGAAGGACGACGGGGCGTGCGGAGGCTTCGACGCCGTCTAATCCATGAGGAGAATTGCCATACGGCCAGTCTACCGGGCCCCGGCAACCGGATTTCTGTGGCGCCCGCCACGGCGCGGAGGTGCCCGGGCGCACTGCGGGCGGGAGTTCGGGCGGCCAGGGCGCGGAGCCGGCGGTCGGCCGGGCGGCGACGGAACCGCCGGGGGCAGCGTGCCGGCGTCCGGCAGGGGCGCGGGGCCCAACGGGGGACGCGGGCAGGTGCCGGGGCACGGCGGCCGGGGGTCCCGGCACAGGCGATCAAAACGGGCGGGGGGCACCGTACTGATCGATACTCGGGTCATGCAGTTCGACGACGACGCCGACCTGGACACCTCGGAGGTCCAGGATGTGCGCCGCAGCCGCGTCCCCGGCGGGAGAGCGACCGTCGGCGGCGGCATCGCCGGTCTTCTGGCCCTGATCCTGGGCCTGTTCTTCGGTGTCGGCCCCGAGCAGCTCGGGCTCACGGAGGACGGCACCGCCCCCGAGCAGACGTCCGAGTCCGCCGCCCAGGTGGCGCAGACCTGCCGCAAGGGCTCCGACGCGAACACCCGCGAGGACTGCCGGATCGTCGCCGTGGTCAACAGCCTGCAGGACTTCTGGCGGGCCGAGTACACGAGGCGCGGCGGCCGCTACACGGACGCCTCGACCGTGCTCTTCACCGGCCGGGTCGCCACGGCGTGCGGGACGGCGACCTCCGCGGTGGGGCCCTTCTACTGCCCGGCCGACCGGAAGGTCTATCTGGACCTCGGCTTCTTCGACGAGCTGCGCAACCGGTTCGGGGCGACCGGCGGCCCGTTCGCCCAGGCGTACGTCGTGGCGCACGAGTACGGCCACCACATCCAGAACCAGATGGGCACCCTCGCCCGTGCCCAGGACCAGCGGCAGGGCGAGGGCAGCAACGCGGTGCGCGTGGAACTGCAGGCGGACTGCTACGCCGGGGTGTGGGCGCGGCACGCGACGGCCACGCCGGACGACAGGACCGGACGGCCGCTGCTGACCCGGCTCACGGACGAGGACATCCGCGACGGGCTCGACGCGGCCGCCGCGGTGGGCGACGACCGGATCCAGGAGCGGATCCAGGGCCGGGTCACCCCGGAGACCTGGACGCACGGCTCGGCCGCCCAGCGCCAGCAGTGGTTCTACCAGGGCTACCGCACCGGTGACATGGCCCGGTGCAACACCTTCCGCTGAACGTCCCGGCGGCTGCCGGGCGATGTCGGTGCCCCCTGCCAGACTGAGACGCGGGTCACATCCCACCGTCCATGAGAAGACCGCCGAGAAGCGGTGAAGAGGAGAGGGGGTGGTCGGCGTGGCGGAGGCACCGAGCATCTGCCCCACGCTGCTCTACCGGGACGCAAGGGCCGCCATCAAGCAGCTCACCGAGGCCTTCGGCTTCACCCGGAGCGCGGTGTACGAGGGCGAGGACGGCGCGGTGGCGCATGCCGAGCTGGCCTACGGGAACGGGGTGGTGATGCTGGGCAGCAAGGGCACGGGCAGCGAGTTCGACAGAGTCATGGCGTCCTCGGGCCCGGCCGGGGTCTTCGTCCACGTGGACGACGCGGACGCGCACCACGACCGGGCGGTGGAGCACGGGGTGGAGATCCTGATGCCGCCCACCGACCAGGAGTACGGCGCCCGCGACTACATGGCCCGCGATCTGGAGGGGAACGTCTGGAGCTTCGGCACGTACCGGCCCGGGGCCGGGGAGTCCTGAGGGCCGCCGCGGCCGCGTCCCCCTCCCCGCACGGCGGCTCGGGCGACCGCGGTCACGCGCCTCCGGTGTGCACCTGGAAGGCCGCCCGCCGGACGGCCTTCGCCAGGGCCGGGTCGGGGTGCGCGGCCGCGAGGGCGACCAGGACCTGCACGGTGCGCGGATGGCCCACGGCCCTGACCTCGTCGAGCAGGGCGGGGACGGTGCCCTGCACCGCCGAGTCCAGATGGCGCACCAGCAGGGCGCTCTCGCCGTGGTCCGCGACGGCGGCTGCGGTGTCCACCCAGAGCCAGGTCGCCTCCTCCCGGGTGAGTACCTCGGCGGTGTCCTCGGGGTCGGCTCCTTCGTACTCGGCCAGCCACAGCAGGGCGTACGGGCGCAGCGAGGGCTCCTCCGCCGCCGCACGGACATCTGCCTCGGCGGCGGCTCCGACGACGCGGAGGGCTTCGAAGGCCAGTCCGCGCAGCAGGGCGTCCTCGCCCCGGGCGGCGGCGACGAGTTCGGTGACCGCGCTGGAGACGGAACGGGCCGCGAGCCAGGCCCGGTACTCGGCGCGGGCGGGGCCCGGGCTGAGCCGGGCGCAGCCCCTCAGCATCTCCTCGGCGGACTGCTCGATGTGGCCCGCGGGGCTCTGCGCGGCGACGCAGATCTGCTCGAGCTTGACCCACACGGCCCAGTTGCCGAGCGGGGTGAGGGTGGCGTGGCCCTCGCCGAGGGTCAGCGCGCCGACGGCCGCAAGGCCCTCCATGGCCCAGTCGAGCAGCGCGGGGAGAACGGTCTCCGGCGGGCCGGCGGGGGCGGCGGGGTCGGGCTCGGGCCCGTAGGGCACCTCGCAGCGCTCCTCGCGCAGTTCCGCCACCCGCTGCTGGAGCAGGTCCAGCAGCACGGGCAGGAGCACCGGCCCGGCGGAGAGCTGGAGGAGGGAGAGCACCTGCGGGACGGCCTCCACGGCCTCGGCGACCGCGGCGGGCACCACGTCCGCGGGGGCGGGGTGCACGAGGGGCCATGCGTCGAACAGCGCGACCCAGCCGCGCAGGACGGCGCTGTCGTCGCGGTCCCAGGCGTTCAGCCGCCAGCCGGGACGCGCCGTGCCCGCATGCAGTTCCACGAGCCCGGCGAGCCGGGCGCGGTCCCAGCCCGCGTGGACCTGTCCCGGTGTCAGCCGCAGGTCCTCGGCGGCCCGTTCCCGCTCGGCCGCGCTGCCCTCCGCGTGGTGGGCGGCCGCCCAGCGGGCGATGCGCACCGCGTCGGCGAGTACCTCGCGTGCCTGGCCGGCCAGCTCCGCGGTCGGCGGTGTGCCCTCGGGCGGGCGCGGAGCGGGGCGCGTGCGCCGGTTCGTCACGGCGCGGCGGGCCGTGGCGGTGGGCCGTGGGCGGACAAGTCGGAGCCTGGAGTCGCGCAGGTTACGGGACGTCACGGGGAGCAGTCTCCCCGCTGTCGGCCCGAAAGCCCAATCGGAATGGGGGAACCGGTGCCGAGCGGTCGGCGCGGGGCCCTTGCCGGTGCTCGGACCGGGCCGCCGGGCTGCCGGCCGTCGCCTGGAACTCCCGCCCCGCGGCCTCCGGGCGGACGGCGCCGCGGGGCGGACGCGGGGCGCCGACCCCGCGGGGACAGCCCTCAGAGCAGTGGTGTGAGGAAGCGCCGGAGGGCTTCCTCGTAGCGGGCCGGGTCGGCGTTCCACATGGCCGCGTGCGGGGCGTGCGGCACGGTCTGCAGGCTGACCAGATCGGGCCGCCGGGCCGCCAGTTCCCGGGACGGGCCCCAGGGCGAGATGGTGTCGTCCGGGCCGTGGAAGATCAAGGTGGGCACGCGCAGGGCGTCCGGGTCGGCGGCCGCCCTCAGCCGGTCGCCGTGGAGTCCGGTACGCCCCTGTGCGGCGCGTACGGCGAGCGGCAGCAGGGGTGTCGGCATCCGGCGGGCGGCGGCGAGGGAGCGCAGGGTGGTCTCCCAGTCGAGGACCGGGGAGTCCAGTACGAGGCCGGCGACCCTCTCGCGCAGTGCGGAGTTGGCGGCGGCGTGCAGGGCCATGGACGCGCCCGTGGACCAGCCGTGCAGGATCACGCGGTCGGCGCCGCCGCGGACCGCGAAGCGCACGGCGGCGTCGAGGTCGCGCCACTCGGAGTCGCCGAGGTGGCCGAGGCCGTCGGGGGACGCGGGCGCGCCGGGGTCGCCGCGGTAGGCGGGCGCCAGCACCGGGAGGCGCTGATCGGTGAGGAACGGCATGAGGTTCATGGTGAGTTCGCGCGTGGTGCCCAGGCCGTGCACCACGATGACCCAGGTGGAGCGGGGGCCGGAGACGAACCAGCCGGGGAGGGTCCCGAGTTCGCCGGGGATGTCCACGTCCTCGTAGTCGATGCCGAGTGCACTGCCCGGGTCGCCCACGTGCAGCTGCGGGGTGAATCGCAGCTTGGTGCCGGTGTCGAGGCTGCCGAGCTCGACCCGCTCCAGCCGGCGCACCACGCTGTCCGCCGCGTGCGGCACCTGGTCCAGCACGGGGCCGGCGACGGCGTGCACCTCGTGTCCGCAGAGCCCGTACGTGCCGGGGCGCAGGGAGACGAGGCTGCGGGTGAGGGTGATCCGGCCGGGCCCGGTGCCGTGGACGGTGAGCCGCCCCTCACCCGGCAGGGGCCGTCCGGTGGGAGCTCTCAGCGCGGCGTCGCTGGCGTACCGGCCGGCCGCGAACGCGGCCGCGCCGAGACCGATCAGAGTGGTGACGGCCGCTGCCGTCGCTGTTGCCGGGCGCACCGTTCCAGTGTGGTGAGGTCCGTGCCGGGGTGCCAGTGGACCGGGCGGCGGGGGTGACGTCAGCGGGACTGGCCGTAGCCGCGGAGCTTCTCGGCGACCTCGTCGAGCTGCGGCTCGGAGAGCAGGGTGGGTGCGCGCCCGGGGACCGAGCCGGCGGCGAGCCAGAGGCGGCACATCCACTCGAGCTGGGCGGTGCGGTCGAAGGCCTGGTCGAGCGAGGTTCCGTAGGTGACCGCTCCGTGGTTGCGCAGCAGGCAGCCGGTCCGGTCCTCCAGGGCCCGGAGCATGTTCGCGGCCAGCTCGTCGGTCCCGTACAGGGCGTAGGGGGCGACGCGGACGGGGCCGCCGAGGGCCGCCGCCATGTAGTGGATCAGCGGCAGTTCGTCGACGAGCGTGGAGACGGCGGTGGCGTGCACGGCGTGGGTGTGGACGACGGCCACCGCGTCGGTGGTGCGGTGGATCGCGAGGTGCATCGGGAGCTCGCTGGTCGGCGTGAGCTCGCCGAGGACCTGCCGGCCGTCGAGGCGGACGCCGACGGCGTCCGCGGCGGTGAGCCGGTCGTAGTGCACCCCGCTGGGCGTGACCAGCACGAGGTCGCCTGCGCCGCCGCGCACGCGTACGGAGACGTTGCCCGAGGTCCCGACGACGAGGCCGTCCGTGACGGTTCTGCGGGCGGTGGCCACGAGGTCCGACCAGGCCCGGGATATCGCTTCCTGTTCCGTTTCCGTCATGCGGGCGATCGTGTCAGCCGGAGGCGGTGGGACGGGCGGCGGGGGCGGATGCCGGGGCCCCGCGGCGCGGTGACCGGACCCGGCCGGGCGGGTCCGGTGGCGGAAAGTCCCGAGTGACCAGAATCTCTTCTGATGTTCACCCAGACGACGGAAATTGATCACGCAGCGGCCACTGCACGACCACCCGAGACCGGTAGAGGCCCGAGTTTTGGCCGATTCTGAACGGTCAGGACCAGCTCCAAGGGTTGCCGGTGCGTCGCCGAAGACATAAACGGAGGGATCGCACCCCACTTGGGGACACTGCAAAGCCCGCCCCAGTTCACCTTCCGTTCACTCAGAAACCCTACGTTCACCCGAGCCACTGACATCCGAACGATTGCCTGGGTACCCGGTAAATGGAGCACATCACCCTGCTGCTCGCGATTGTCGTCGTGACAGCACTCGTGTTCGATTTCACGAACGGCTTCCACGACACCGCCAACGCCATGGCGACGACCATCTCGACGGGTGCGATGAGACCGAAGGCAGCAGTGGCGATGTCCGCCGTGCTGAACCTGGTCGGCGCGTTCCTCTCCGTCGAGGTCGCCAAGACGATCTCGGGCGGCATCATCAACGAAGAGGGCATCCGCACAGAAGTGATCTTCGCCGCGCTCGTCGGCGCGATCCTCTGGAACCTGCTGACCTGGCTGCTGGGCCTGCCGTCCAGCTCCTCCCACGCCCTCTTCGGCGGCCTCATCGGCGCCGCCGTGATGTCCGCCGGCTTCTCGGCCGTCGACGGCGGCACGATCGTCACCAAGGTCCTGATCCCGGCCGTCGCTGCTCCGGTCGTCGCCGGCCTCGCCGCACTGGTCGCCACCAGGCTGACGTACCGGATCGGTGGCACGGCCGAGAACAAGGCCACGTCCAAGGGCTACCGCGCCGGCCAGATCGCCTCCGCCGGCCTGGTGTCCCTCGCCCACGGCACCAACGACGCGCAGAAGACCATGGGTGTCATCACCCTGGCGCTCGTCACCGGTGGCGTCCTGGCACCCGGCTCGAACCCCCCGATGTGGGTCATCGTCTCCGCCGGTGTCGCGATCGCGCTCGGCACCTACCTGGGCGGCTGGCGCATCATCCGCACGATGGGCAAGGGCCTGACCGACCTCCAGCCGCAGCAGGGCTTCGCCGCCCAGACCAGCGCCGCGACGGTCATCCTGGCCTCCTCCAACCTCGGCTTCTCGCTCTCCACCACCCAGTCCTGCTCGGGTGCCGTCATGGGCGCGGGTCTCGGCCGCAAGGGCGGTGTGGTCCGCTGGTCCACCGCGACCCGGATGTTCGTCGCCTGGGGCCTGACCCTGCCCGCCGCCGGCCTGGTCGCCGCGGCCGCGGAGTTCCTGACCAAGCAGGGCCCCTGGGGCATCGCCGCCGTGGCCGTGCTGCTCGTCGCG
Organism: Streptomyces wuyuanensis; assembly: GCF_900103455.1. GTDB lineage: Bacteria > Actinomycetota > Actinomycetes > Streptomycetales > Streptomycetaceae > Streptomyces > Streptomyces wuyuanensis. The sequence continues at coordinate 58,381 of NZ_FNHI01000004.1, forward strand.
GGCTCCGGAGCCATCTGGGTGATCTCCCGCCGCAAGCCGGTCGACCACACCAACGTCACGGATGACGAGATCGAGCCCGCGGGCGTCGTCACCACCGCCATCGCGGCCGTCTCCCCGCCCCCGATCGGGGTCGCCGAGAACGTGGTGGCCGAGTCCGAGGCGCTGAAGGCCACCGTCCCGGCCCCGGCCCCCGAGTCCACTCCGGCGCCCGCCGCCACGGTGTAAGGAAAGAACAGAATGAAGATCGACTGGGCAGCTCTGGGCTCCGTCTTCGGCGTGAGCCTCGTCGTGACCGTCGCCCTGGTGGGCCTGTTCACCCTGGGCGTCGCGGGCCTCTCCAAGCAGGAGGCCGCGGCCGCGCAGGGAGGCTCCGCCGGCCTCGCCCGCACGGGTGCGTACGCCTGCTTCGCGCTCTGCGCCGCCGCGGTGGCCTTCGGGATCTATCTGATCGTGGTCTGACGGCAGCACGGCACGTGCCCGTACGGCACAGCCTCGTACGGCACCTCCTCGCACAGGGGCCGGGCCCACCTCCGGGTGGGTCCGGCCCCTGTCGTGCACGGCCCCGGACGCGCCCATGTGGGCCTCCGCACACTGTCCCGTCGCAGGTCAAGGGCGAGTTGACGGGCGTTCGGGGCCCGTGGTGGACTTCCGGAGCCATTTACGGCGGCAGAAGAGGAAGCCGGTGCGAATCCGGCGCGGTCCCGCCACTGTCACGGACGCGCTCCCCCTCACGGAGCGCCCCGGAGCCAGGAACTCTCTCCCGCCGGTCACGTCGAGCCAGGGCGCGGACCCTGAGTGAGGACGAACATGCCTGCCGAACCGGGGGGGCCGGGCGTGCTGCGCCCGGACATCACGTTCGCGTACGGCGCCGCGGCCGGACTGGCCGGCGACCTGCTCCTCGGCGATCCACGCCGCGGGCACCCGGTCGCCGCCTTCGGCCGGGCCGCCGCCGCGGTCGAGCGGAGACTCTGGCGCGACCACCGCGGCTGGGGCGCCCTGCACACCGCGGTGTGCACCGGCGGCGCGGTCGCCGCGGGCGCGCTGGCCGCCGCCTGCACACGCCGGTCGCGCGCCGCCGCCGTCGCCCTGACCGCCGCCGCCACCTGGGCCGTCGTCGGTGGTACGTCGCTCGGCCGGGAGGCCCGGGCGATCGGCGGGGCCCTGGCGGCCGGGGACATCGAGGTCGCCAGGGAGCGGCTGCCGCATCTGTGCGGGCGCGACCCGCAGGCGCTGGACGGTCCCGGCATCGCCCGCGCCGTCGTCGAGTCCGTCGCCGAGAACACCTCGGACGCCGTCGTGGGCGCGCTGGTCTGGGGCGCGGTCGGCGGAGTGCCCGGACTCGTCGGCTTCCGCGCGGTCAACACCCTGGACGCGATGGTGGGCCACAAGTCCCTCCGGCACCGCCGCTACGGCTGGGCCTCGGCCCGGCTCGACGACATCGCGGGCTGGCCCGGTGCCCGGCTCACGGCGCTGCTGGCGACCGCCTCGGGCGGCGACCCGCGCGGCGCGGCCCGCGCCTGGCGCCGGGATGCCGCGAAGCATCCGAGTCCCAACGCCGGGCCCGTGGAGGCCGCGTTCGCCGGAGCCCTCGGCGTACGGCTCGGCGGGACGCTCTCGTACGGCGGACGGGTCGAGCACCGGCCCGTGCTCAACGGCGACACCGGGCGGGCCGTCCGGGTCGCGGACATCGAACGGGCGGTACGGCTCTCGCATCGCGTGGGAGTGCTGGCGCTCGCGGTGTGCGCGGGCGGCCGTCTCGCGGCCGGGGCCCTGCGGCGGAGGCGCGCATGAGCGGGGGCGGACTGCTGGTCGCCGGCACCACCTCGGACGCCGGCAAGAGCGTCGTCACGGCGGGGATCTGCCGCTGGCTGGTGCGCCGGGGAGTGAAGGTCGCGCCCTTCAAGGGGCAGAACATGTCCCTCAACTCCTTCGTCACCCGCGAGGGCGCCGAGATCGGCCGGGCCCAGGCGATGCAGGCGCAGGCCGCGCGGGTCGAGCCCACGGCGCTGATGAACCCCGTCCTGCTGAAGCCCGGCAGCGACCGCTCCAGTCAGGTCGTGCTGATGGGCAGGCCGGTGGGCGAACTCAGCGCGCGCGGCTACCACGGGGGGCGCCAGAAGACGCTGTTCGAGCCGGTGATGGCCTGCCTGGAGGAGCTCCGCGGCTCGTACGACGCGGTGATCTGCGAGGGCGCCGGCAGTCCCGCCGAGATCAATCTGCGGCGCACGGACATCGTGAACATGGGCATCGCCCGAGCCGCGCGCCTCCCCGTGCTGGTCGTGGGCGACATCGACCGGGGCGGGGTGTTCGCCCAGTTCTTCGGCACGACGGCGCTGCTCGCCCCGGAGGACCAGGAGCTGATCGCGGGCTACCTCGTCAACAAGTTCCGCGGCGACGTCTCGCTGCTGGAGCCGGGTCTGGAGATGCTGCACGGGCTCACCGGGCGGCGGACGTTCGGCGTACTGCCGTACGCGCACGGGCTCGGCATCGACGAGGAGGACGGACTGCGGGTGTCGCTGCGCGGCGCCGTGCGCGAGTCGGTGGTGGCGCCGCCGGTCGGCGAGGACGTGCTGCGCGTGGCCGTGTGCGCCGTGCCGCTGATGTCCAACTTCACCGACGTGGACGCGCTGGCGGCCGAACCGGGCGTGATCGTGCGCTTCGTCGACCGCCCGGAGGAACTGGCCGACGCCGACCTGGTGATCGTGCCCGGTACGCGCGGCACCGTGCGCGCCCTGGAGTGGCTGCGCGAGCGGGGTCTCGCCGATGCGCTCGCCCGGCGCGCGGCGGAGGGCCGGCCCGTGCTCGGCATCTGCGGCGGCTTCCAGGTGCTCGGCGAGCACATCGACGACGAGGTCGAGTCGCGGGCCGGAGCCGTCCCGGGCCTCGGACTGCTCCCGGTCCGGGTGCGGTTCGCCGCGGAGAAGACGCTCGCCCGCCCGTCCGGTGAAGCACTGGGGCAGCCGGTCGACGGCTACGAGATCCACCACGGCGTGGCCGAGGTGCTCGGCGGCGAGCCGTTCCTCGACGGCTGCCGGGTCGGTGAGGTGTGGGGCACCCACTGGCACGGGTCCCTGGAGAGCGACGCGTTCCGCCGGGCGTTCCTGCGGGCCGTCGCCGCGGCGTCGGGCCGCCGCTTCGTCCCCGCCCCTGACACCTCCTTCGCCGCACTGCGCGAGGCCCAGCTCGACCGCCTCGGCGACCTGATCGAGGAGCACGCGGACACGGACGCCCTCCTCCGTCTCATCGAGGGCGGCGCGCCCTCGGGCCTGCCGTTCATCCCGCCGGGCGCACCCGACTTCCCCGGTGCGCCCGCCGCCGGAACCCCTGGAGCCGCACAGTGAGCAACGCACCCCACTATCCGTTCACGGCGGTCGTCGGCATGGACGACCTGAGGCTCGCCCTGCTGCTGAACGCGGTCAGCCCGGCCGTCGGCGGTGTGCTGGTGCGCGGGGAGAAGGGCACCGCCAAGTCGACGGCCGTGCGCGCCCTCGCCGCGCTGATGCCGGACGTCGACGTGGTCGCGGGCTGCCGGTTCTCCTGTGCGCCCGGCGCACCCGACCCGGGCTGCCCGGACGGGCCGCACGAGGCCGCGCCCGGCACGGCACGGCCGGCCAGGATGGTCGAACTGCCCGTCGGCGCCTCGGAGGACCGGCTCGTCGGCGCGCTGGACATCGAGCGCGCCCTCGCGGACGGGGTGAAGGCGTTCGAGCCCGGTCTGCTCGCCGACGCGCACCGGGGCGTGCTGTACGTCGACGAGGTCAATCTGCTCCACGACCACCTGGTCGACCTGCTGCTGGACGCGGCCGCGATGGGCGCCTCCTACGTCGAGCGCGAGGGCGTGTCCGTGCGGCACGCCGCACGTTTCCTGCTCGTCGGCACGATGAACCCCGAAGAGGGGGAGCTGCGGCCGCAGTTGCTCGACCGCTTCGGGCTGACGGTGGAGGTCGCCGCCTCCCGGGAGCCGGAGCAGCGGGTGGAGGTCGTCCGGCGCAGGCTCGCGCACGACGACGACCCCGCGGCCTTCGCGGCCCGCTGGGCGGACGAGGAGGCGGCGCTGCGCGAGCGCGTCGCGGACGCGCGGACGCTGCTGCCCCGGGTGGAGCTCGGGGACGCCGCCCTGCGCCAGATCGCGGCCACCTGCGCGGCGTTCGAGGTGGACGGCATGCGCGCCGACATCGTCATGGCCCGCACCGCGACGGCACTGGCCGCGTGGGCGGGCCGTGCGGACGTACGCGAGGAGGACGTGCGGCAGGCCGCACTCCTCGCGCTCCCCCACCGGCGCCGGCGCAACCCGTTCGACGCGCCCGGCCTCGACGAGGACAGGCTCGACGAGACGCTGGAGCGGTTCGGCGGGGACGACCGGCCGGACCCGGACACCGACCCCGATCCGGACCCCGGCACGGATCCGTCCGGCCCGGACGGCGGAGGCGGCGGAGGCGTCCCGCCGCAGGGCCAGGGCCCCGAATCCGGCCCGCCCGCAGAACAGCCCGGGCCCTCGGAATCGTCCACCGGGCAGCCGGAGCCGTCCGAACCCGCCGGGGCGCCGGCCGCGGGAGCCGGCGCGGGCGACCGGTCCGCCGAGCGGGCCGCGGAGCCGTTCCGTACGAAGGTGCTCAGCGTTCCCGGTCTCGGCGAGGGAGCGGCGGGGCGCCGCTCCCGGGCCCGTACCGAGCACGGCAGGACCACCGGGGCACGCCGGCCGCGGGGGACGCTGAGCAAGCTGCACCTGGCGGCGACCGTGCAGGCGGCGGCCCCGCACCAGCGTGCCCGAGGCCGCTCCGGACCGGGCCTGGTGGTCCGACGGGACGATCTGCGCCAGGCCACCCGCGAGGGGCGCGAGGGCAATCTCGTGCTCTTCGTCGTGGACGCCTCCGGCTCCATGGCGGCCCGCAGGCGCATGGGTTCCGTGAAGGGCGCGGTGCTGTCGCTGCTGCTGGACGCCTACCAGCGCCGGGACAAGGTCGGCCTGGTCACCTTCCGGGGCACCGGCGCCGAGGTGGCGCTGCCGCCGACCTCGTCCGTGGACGCCGCCGCCGCACGGCTGGAGGAACTGCCGACGGGCGGCCGGACGCCGCTGGCCGCCGGGCTGCTGAAGGCCCACGACGTCCTGCGGGTGGAGCGGCTGCGCGACCCGTCGCGGCGGCCGCTGCTGGTGGTCGTGACCGACGGCCGCGCGACCGGGGCGCGCGGCGGCGACGCCCTCGCGCTCGCCGGGCGCGCCGCCCGGCTGCACGCGGCCGAGGGCACGGCCGCGGTGGTCGTGGACTGCGAGGCGGGGCCGGTGCGGCTCGGCCTCGCCGGGAATCTCGCCCGTGACCTCGGCGGCACCGCCGTCACCCTGGACGAGCTGCGCGCCGACAGCATCGTGGGGCTGGTCCGGGACGTCCGGGCGGCGACGGGAACCGACAGCACGGTCCGCAACAGGAGGGCAGCGTAGTGCCGCAGGGAAAGCCGGACGTCGTTCCGGACGACGGTCTCACCACCCGCCAGCGCCGCAACCGGCCGCTGGTGATGGTGCACACGGGCATCGGCAAGGGGAAGTCCACGGCCGCCTTCGGGATGGCGCTGCGCGCCTGGAACCAGGGCTGGCCGGTCGGGGTGTTCCAGTTCGTCAAGTCGGCGAAGTGGAAGGTCGGCGAGGAGAACGCGCTCAAGGTCCTCGGCGCGAGCGGCGAGGGCGGCACCGTCCACTGGCACAAGATGGGCGAGGGCTGGTCCTGGATCCAGCGCCCGACGGCCGAGGGCGAGCAGTCCCACGAGGACAAGGCGCGCGAGGGCTGGGAGCAGGTGAAGCGCGATCTGGCCGCCGGGACGTACAAGTTCTACGTGCTCGACGAGTTCGCCTATCTGCTGCACTGGGGCTGGATCGACACGGCCGAGGTGATCGAGGTGCTGCGCGACCGCCCCGGCACGCAGCACGTCGTGATCACCGGCCGCAACGCCCCGCGGGAGCTGCAGGAGTTCGCCGATCTCGTGACCGACATGTCGAAGGTCAGGCATCCGATGGACGCGGGCCAGAAGGGCCAGCGGGGCATCGAGTGGTAGAGCGAGCGGCAGGCAGAACGTGGTAGCGCGTCTCGTCGTCGCCGCGCCGGCCTCCGGCAGCGGCAAGACCACCGTCGCGACGGGGCTGATGGCGGCCTTCACCGCCGCCGGACTCGCCGTGTCGCCGCACAAGGTGGGTCCCGACTACATCGATCCCGGGTACCACGCGCTCGCCACCGGGCGCCCGGGCCGCAACCTCGACGCGTACATGTGCGGCACGGAGCTGATCGCCCCGCTGTTCTCGCACGGCGCGCGCGGCTGCGACCTGGCCGTCGTCGAGGGCGTGATGGGGCTGTACGACGGCGCCGCGGGAGCCGGCGAGCTGGCCTCCACGGCCCAGGTCGCCAAACTGCTGAGGGCACCGGTGGTGCTGGTCGTCGACGCGTCCTCGCAGTCGCGGTCGGTGGCGGCGCTGGTGCACGGATTCGCCTCCTGGGACCCGGAGGTGCGGCTCGGCGGGGTGATCCTCAACAAGGTCGCCACCGACCGCCACGAGGCCCTGCTGAGGGAGGCCCTGGACGAGTCCGGGGTGCCGGTCCTGGGAGTGCTGCGGCGGGCGCCCGCGGTGGCGACGCCGTCGCGGCACCTGGGTCTCGTGCCGGTCGCCGAGCGGCAGGCGGAGGCGGTCGACGCGGTCGCCGCGCAGGCCGAGCAGGTGCGGGCGGGCTGCGACCTGGAGGCGCTGCTGGCCCTGGCGCGCAGCGCGCCTCCGCTCGCGGGGGACCCGTGGGAGCCGGGTGCGGCACTGGGCTCCCCGGCCGTCGGGGCCGGCAGGCGCCGGCCCGTGGTCGCCGTGGCCGGGGGCGCCGCGTTCACGTTCTCGTACGCCGAGCACACGGAGCTGCTCACGGCCGCCGGGGCGGACGTCGTCGCCTTCGACCCGCTCCGCGACGAGGAACTGCCCGCCGGTACGGCCGGCCTGGTCATCGGCGGCGGCTTCCCCGAGGTGTACGCGCCGGAGCTGTCCGCCAACTCCCGCCTGCGCAAGGCGGTCGCCGAGCTGGCCCGCTCGGGGGCGCCCGTCGCCGCCGAGTGCGCCGGGCTGCTGTACCTCGCGCGCTCGCTGGACGGCAAACCCATGTGCGGGGTGCTGGACGCCGACGCGCGGATGTCGGAGCGGCTGACGCTGGGCTACCGCGACGCCGTCGCGGTGAGCGACAGCGTCCTGGCCAGGGCCGGGACCCGGATGCGCGGCCACGAGTTCCACCGCACCGTGACGGAGCCGGGCGCGGGCGCGGACCCGGCCTGGGGGCTCCGGCAGCCGGAGCCCCGGGTGGAGGGCTTCGTCCGGGACGGTGTGCACGCGAGCTATGTGCACACGCACTGGGCGGGGGCGCCGGGCGCGGCACGCCGGCTCGCGGAGAGGTGCGCGGCGTGGGACGCGGAGGCATAGGCGCCGGCGGCCCCGGTGCGTCACTCCGCCAGGCCCGTCACCAGCCAGATGAACGCCACGCCCGAGACCGTGCAGAGCAGGGTCGAGCGTGCCGGGTGCGCGTGGTGGGCCTCCGGGAGGATCTCCGCCGCCGCGAGGTAGAGCAACGCGCCGCCGAAGAAGCCGAGATAGCTGCCGAGCACCTCGGGCGGCATCGTGAAGAGCAGAGTGGAGGCCGCGCCGACCACCGGGGCAAGGGCCGCGGCGAACAGCATGGCGACGGCCTTGCGGCGCTCGTTCCCGTACAGGCTGGTGACGGTGTACGTGTTGAACCCGTCCGCGAAGTCGTGGGTGATGACCGCCAGCGCGACGGTGAGCCCCATCTCGCCGCCCGCCTGGAAGGCCGCGCCGATCGCGATTCCGTCCATCAGGCTGTGCAGCACCATGGCGGCCGCGGCGGTCATGCCGACCTGCGGGACGCGGTGGTCGTGGGTGTGCGGGCCGCCGTTGTACGCCCCGTGCGCGGCGTGGCGGCCGGCCAGCAGCCGCTCCACCACGTGGGCCAGCAGGAAACCTCCGACGAACAGCAGCATGGCCTGCGGTACACCGAAGACCTCCTCCCCCGCCGCCGCCATCGCCTCCGGCAGCAGATCGAGCCCGGCAACCCCCAGCATCAGCCCTCCGGCGAGGCCGAGCACGAGGTGCCGGCGGTCGGTGACGCGCTGCGCCGCCCAGCCGCCGAACAGCGTCATCAGGAACGCGCCGAGCGCGACGAACACCGCCATGGGTTCTTGCTAGCCGATCCCACCCCCGCACCGCCGGGTGCCACGCCATGACCGGCCGCGCGGGCGGGTTCGTCGTCGGCGTGGGGGCCCGCCGGGGGGCGCCGGCCGACGAGGTGCTCGGGCTGATCCGGGAGGCCCTGCGGGAGGCCGGGGCGCCGGCGGGCTCGGTCGTGGCCGTCGCGACGGTGGCGGCGAAGGCCCGTGAACCGGGTATCGCGGCCGCGGCGGCCGCGCTCGGCGTTCCGCTGCGGACGTACGCCGCCGCGGAGCTCGCCCGGGTACCGGTGCCGCACCCGTCCGCGGCGGCGGCCGTGGTGGGTACCTCGTCGGTCGCCGAGGCGGCGGCCCTCGCGGACGGAGGAGAACTCGTGGTGGGGAAACGGAAATCCGGAGGTCAGGGGCGACCCGGCGCGGTGACCTGTGCCATCGTGCGGCGTGCGGATTCTTCGACTCCGGAGCCGGTGCCGCCAGGCGTGGAACCGGTGGCGCCGGACATGATCTCGGACGTGAACGACGGCGGACCGGTCGGACAGCACCGGCGGCATCGCCACCACCGCAAGGAGAACCTGTGACTTCCCCGCCCGCACTGCTCATCGCCGCGGACGGCGTCCTGCACGACGCCGGCGCCGAGGCACTGCTGGACTTCGTGGAGCACCTGGGCAGCCGTCACCCCGGGATCCCCGTCGCGGCCGGCCTCCTCGGCACCGGACGGTGGCCGCTCTCCGAGGCCGTGGCCGAGCTCGCCGCCGCCGGGGCCGACCGAGTGGCCGCCGTGGCGCTGGCGCTCGTACCGGACCGGCGGAGCGAGGACGACCTGTCCGCGGCGCTCGACGCCGTCCGCGGGGAACGGCCCGGGCTCAGCGTGTCGCTGAGCCGCGCGCTCGGCCCCGATCCGGCGCTGCTCGCGCTGCTGGAGCGGCGGCTCGACGAGGCGCTGGGCGGCCGTGCGCGCTCGCCGCGGGACCGCGCCGACGTGACGGTGCTCCTGGTCGCGCCCGGCTCCGCGGATCCGCAGGCCAACGCGGAGGTGCACCGGGCGGCGCGGCTGCTCTGGGAGGGCCGGGGCTACGCGGGGGTCGAGACCGCGTTCGTGTCGACGGCCGCACCCGACGTGCCGACCGGGCTCGACCGGTGCGTACGGCTCGGGGCACGGCGGATCGTGGTGCTCCCGTACGCGCTGTTCGACGGGGGCCCGGTCGAACGGGCCGTGCTGCACGCCGAGGGCTGGGCCGAGGCGCACCCGGACACGGAGGTGCGCTGCGCGGAAGTGGTCGGCGTCGCGGACGAGTTGGCCGATCTGGTCGTCGACCGCTACCGGGAGGCCGTGGTCTCGCCGGATCCGGCCCCCGCGGGACGGTCATGAACGCCGAATTCCACGATCTGCGGCACCACGGTGACGCGGAGGTCCGCGACGGCGGACTGACCGATCTCGCGGTCAACGTCCGCACCGGCACTCCGCCGGTGTGGCTGCGGGAGCACATCGCGGCGTCGCTGACGTCCCTGGCCGCCTACCCGGACGGACGGGCGGCACGGGCGGCGGTCGCGGCACGGCACGGGCTCCCGGTGGAGCGGGTGCTGCTGACGGCGGGGGCGGCGGAGGCGTTCGTGCTGATCGCGCGGGCCCTGCGGGTGAGCCGGCCGGTGGTGGTGCACCCCCAGTTCACGGAGCCCGAGGCAGCCCTGCGGGACGCGGGGCACGACGTGGCGCGCGTCGTGCTGCGCGCGGAGGAGGGCTTCCGGCTGGACCCGGCGGCGGTTCCCGAGTCCGCGGACCTCGTCGTCGTCGGCAACCCCACCAACCCCACCTCGGTGCTCCACCCGGCCGCCGAACTGGCCCGGCTCGCCCGACCGGGGCGGACCCTGGTCGTCGACGAGGCGTTCATGGACGCGGTGCCCGGCGAGCCGGAGGCCCTCGCGGCCCGGACCGACGTGCCCGGGCTGGTCGTACTGCGCAGCCTCACCAAGACCTGGGGGCTCGCCGGGCTGCGGATCGGCTACGTCCTCGCCGGGCCCGGTACGATCGCCCGGCTCGAGCGGGCCCAGCCGCTCTGGCCGGTGGGGACCCCAGCGCTGGCCGCGGCCGAGGCGTGCATGTCGCCGAGGGCGCTCGCGGAGGCCGCGGAGGCGGCGGACCGGATCGCGGCGGACCGGGCACATCTGCTGGCCGGGCTGGCCGAGTTCGACGAGGTACGGGTCGTGCCGGCGGCCGCGGGGCCCTTCGTCCTCGTCCGTATCGACCGCGCGGACGAGGTACGCGCCCGCCTCCGGGCCCTGGGCTTCGCCGCCCGGCGCGGGGACACGTTCCCGGGACTCGACCGTGACTGGCTGCGTCTCGCCGTGCGTGACCGCGCCACGACGAACCGGTTCCTCCAGGCGCTCGACCAGGCCCTGACCCTCGTCGGCGCGTAGGAGCCAGGGACGGCCTTTCGCGCAGGGGACGTTGCGGGTGCGTGCGGACGGCGCCGCCGCAGCGGGTCAGCGCAGACGTGCTCCGCGCCCGCAGGGGCCCACCGGCGGCGCCCGGAAGGCCCCGCGGACCCGCCCGCCGCCGCTGCCCTGCGCGGCGTCAGCGCGTCGCGCGGCGGCGGGACAGGGCGACCGCGCCGCCGCCCAGGGCGAGCAGGACCACCGAGCCCGCCGCGAACCACGGCGTCGACGCGTCCCCTCCGGTCGCCGCCAGATCGTCCGTCGCGGGCGGCTTCTCCGCCTCCCCGCCGGTCTGCGGCTTGACGTCGGGCGCCGTCGTGGCGGGCGGCTCCTCGACGGGCTCGCCCGACGGGGTCTCGCAGGTCGCCTCCGCGAGCGTCAGCGTGCCCTCGACCTCGGCGACGTTCAGCTTCAACGGGTTGACGGACACCTTGAGTTCGAGGGCCGTGGCGGCGGCCGTGCGCGAGGTCGTGGCGGTACGGGACAGGTCGAGGGTGACGACGCCGACGCCGGGCACCTTGACCTCGGTCGTGCCGCCCGTCGTGAGCGTGGTCTTCTTCCCGAGGACGGTGACGGAGCCGAGCAGATTGGACCGGGCGACCGGCTTCTTCCCCACCTCGCAGACCGCCTCGGACGTCACCTGCCCGACCTCGACGAGGGAGAGCAGCGGCAGCCCCGGCACGTGCACCTTGGCGTGGGCGAGCTCCACACGGCCCTCCGCGCTGTTCCGGTCCGCGGTGGCCTTCGCGCTCGCCACCTCGGCCTGCAGCACGTTGAACGGCTTGCCCTGGTCGACACCTTCGAGCTGGACGGCCAGCGCGGTCTTCTCGGCGCTCGCGGGCGCCTGGACCTCGTTGAGGGACGTCTTCAGCGGCACCCGGACGCTCTTGCTGAGCAGCGAGACGTCCAGGCCGGTCCGGAGGACGACCGCGCCCGACCGTCCGTCGCCGCCGCCCGTCGCCCGGGCCGGCGCTGCGAGCGCCACGGGCCCGACGGCCAGCGCGGCGGCGGCCACGGCGGCCGTCGAGCGGCGCACGGGCATGCGGAAGGTGTTGCTCTTCACGGTGGTGGAACCCCCACGGGAGACATGACGTCGCCGCGCGCCCGCGACAGGGACTCGTGCGCGGCGGCGGCGATCGGGAACACCGGAATACTTACGCACCGAGAGTGAACCGTCAGACACCCGGGGTGAGTTCACTCCAAAGTGACGTTTCCGCGCTTGCATTCGATTACCGATGCACTGACGTTCCCCTGCGTCCCCCGAGCGGCGGGCGCGAAGGGCGCGCACCGGGGCGGCCGGGGTGGCGCGCACCAAGCGGGACGGGCGGCGCGAAAGATGCACAACGAGCCGGAGCCGGGCGGCGTCACGGCCCGTCAACCGACGACCCGACCCGCATCACCACCGTCGTCAACCGACGACCCGCCCCCGCATCACCACCGTGCGGGGCGCCGCCAGCACGCGTACGTCCGCCCTCGGGTCGGTCTCGTACACGACCAGGTCCGCCGGGGCGCCTTCCTCCAGGCCGGGCCGCCCGAGCCAGCTCCGGGCACCCCAGGCCGTGGCGGAGAGCGCGTCCACGGCCGGAATTCCGGCCCTGACCAGCTCGGCGACCTCGGCGGCGACGAGCCCGTGCGGCAGGGTGCCGCCGGCATCCGTGCCGACGTAGACGGGAATGCCCGCGTCCCAGGCCGAGCGGACGGTGTCGTACCGGCGCTCGTGAAGCCGCCGCATATGGTCCGACCAGCGGGGGAACCTGCTCTCTCCGCCGGCCGCCAGCTGCGGGAAGGTGGCGATGTTGACCAGCGTCGGGACGATGGCCACCCCGCGCTCGGCGAACAGCGGGATCAGGTCCTCGGTCAGTCCGGTGGCGTGCTCGATGCAGTCGATGCCGGCCTCGACGAGGTCGCGCAGCGAGTCCTCGGCGAAGCAGTGCGCGGTGACCCGGGTGCCGAGGCGGTGCGCCTCGGCGATGGCGGCCTCGACGGCGCCGCGCGGCCAGCAGGCGGTGAGGTCGCCCACCTCCCGGTCGATCCAGTCGCCGACGAGCTTGACCCAGCCGTCGCCGCGCCGCGCCTCCCGGGCCACGTAGGCGACGAGGTCCTCGGGCTCGATCTCGTGGGCGTAGTTGCGGATGTAACGGCGGGTCCGGGCGATGTGCCGGCCGGCGCGGATGATCCTCGGCAGGTCCTCGCGGTCGTCGATCCAGCGGGTGTCGGCGGCCGATCCGGCGTCGCGGATGAGCAGGGTGCCCGCGTCGCGGTCGGTCAGCGCCTGCTTCTCGCTGGTGGCGTCGTCCACCGCGCCGTGCCGGTCGAGGCCCACGTGGCAGTGCGCGTCGACCAGGCCGGGAAGCGCCCAGCCCCGGACGGTGCGGACGTCCCCGGAGGCGGGGCGCCGGTAGGTGACGCGACCGCCGACCACCCACAGCTCGTCCCGTACGTCGTCCGGCCCGACGAGCACCCGCCCCTTGACGTGCAGCACCGCGTGATCGCTCATGACGAGCACTCTACGAGCCCTGCTCTACCCTCGACCGAGGACATCACCGAACATCCATCCGAGCGAAGCGAGCACCGCCGTGACCCACCCGTTCCTGGACCTGGCCCCGCTGACCGCCGCGCACTTCGCAGCCATCGAGCGGCGGGTCGCCGGCCTCCTCTCCACCGAGGCGGACGTGGTGATCACCCAGGGGGAGGCGCTGCTGCCGCTGGAGGGCTGCATCCGCGCCGGGGCGCGGCCCGGTTCGGCCGCGCTGAACGTGGTCACGGGCCCGTACGGGCAGACGTTCGGCAACTGGCTGCGCGACTCCGGCGCCGCGGTGGTCGATCTGGAGGTGCCGTTCCACACCGCCGTGACGGCCAAGGAGGTCGGACGAGCCCTGGAGCGGCATCCGGAGATCGACTTCGTCTCCCTGGTGCACGCCGAGGCCGCCACCGGCAACACCAATCCGGTCGCGGAGATCGGCGAGGCCGTACGGGCCCACGGCGCGCTGTTCATGCTGGACGCCGTGGCCTCCGTGGGTGCCGAGCCGCTGCTGCCGGACGCGTGGGGCGTGGACCTGTGCGTGATCGGGGCGCAGAAGGCGATGGGCGGCCCGGCCGGGGTCTCGGCGGTGTCGGTGAGCGAGCGGGCGTGGGAGCGCTTCGCGGCGAATCCCGCCGCTCCCCGGCGCTCGTACCTGTCGCTGCTGGACTGGAAGGAGCGCTGGATCGACGGCGGGCGCCGGGCCCTGCTGCACGCGCCGGCCCAGCTGGAGATGCTGGCGCTGGAGGCCTGTGTCGAGCGCATCGAAGCGGAGGGGCTCGACGCCGTGACGGCGCGGCACGCCTCGGCGGCCGCGGCGACGCGTGCCGGGGTGCTCGCGCTGGGTGTGCTGGCGCCGTACGTGCACGAGGCGAAGGACGCGGCCCCGGTGGCCACCACGCTGCGCTCGCCGGCCGGGGTGGACGCCGCGGACCTGGTGGCGAAGGCACTGGCCGTCGACCCGTCGGTGCCGCTGGTCGCGGGCGGCGGTGCACTGTCCGCCGAGATGATCCGGGTGAACCACTACGGCGCGGACGCGCGCCGTGAGGCGGTGTCCTCCTCGCTGGCCGCGCTGGGTGCGGCCCTCGGCGAATACGGCCACGCGACGGATGTCGCCGGCGCCCACCGCGCGGTCTCGGAAGCCTGGCAGAACTAATTCCCTCCCACTTCGCCGAAAATTAAACAGCGCATTAATAAATGAATGCAGGGAGTCGCTTTATCAGGAGCGGCTCCCTGCATTCGTCTGCCCGCTTCCCGGAACCCTAAACGTATGAGTTCCAGCGAGATCCAGGACCCATTCCGGGGGCGTTACGGTCATGTGACAGACGCCACACAAACGTTTCCCCTGTCCGATAACTCCCGGTCAAAAGCGGAGAGTTCGCCCCGAACCTCGCGCCAGGGCGCGCGCCCGCGCGGTAACACATCGAGCGGAGCCCGCCAACCCCTCTCCACGATGCAATTTACGAATTTGCTCGGTAAATTCAATCCGCATGACCACCGCATTGAGCATCGACAGCCCGAGCGTGGAGGACGGAGCCGCCATCTGGCGTATCGCCCGGGACTCCCAGGTCCTGGACCTCAACTCCTCGTACAGCTATTTGCTGTGGTGCCGCGATTTCGCCGCGACCTCCGTGGTGGCCCGCAGACCGGACGGTGAGCCGATCGCCTTCGTCACCGGCTACGTCCGGCCCGAGCGGCCGGACGTGCTGGTCGTCTGGCAGGTCGCCGTCGACGGGGAGCACCGCGGCCGGGGACTGGCCGGCACGCTCCTCGACGCGCTCACCCACCGGGTCGTCCCGCGCGGCATCCGCGCGGTCGAGACGACCGTCACTCCGGACAACACCGCCTCGGACCGCCTCTTCACCTCGTACGCGGCCCGGCACGGCGCGTCACTGGACCGCGAGGTCCTGTTCGACGGCGGGCTCTTCCCCGACGGGGGACACGAGCCCGAGGTGCTGTACCGCATCGGCCCCATCGGCTGAGACCGGTGGACCGGGCCGATCCCGGACACACATCCGGTGCCGGGCCGCTTCCGGCCTGCGCCGAACCACCGCACGACCCGCATCCCAGCTCCGTCCGACCCCCACATCAGGAGTGAAACGCTGTGACCATCACCCCGCCCGCCCTGAGTGTCTTCGAGACCCTGGAGTCGGAGGTGCGCAGCTACTGCCGCGGCTGGCCCGCCGTTTTCGACCGCGCGCAGGGCGCCCGCCTCACCGACGAGGACGGCCACACCTACCTGGACTTCTTCGCCGGCGCAGGGTCGCTCAACTACGGCCACAACAACCCCGTGCTGAAACGCGCGCTGCTGGACTACCTGGAGCGCGACGGCATCACCCACGGCCTGGACATGGCCACGACCGCCAAGCGCGCCTTCCTGGAGTCCTTCCAGAACGTCGTGCTGCGGCCGCGCGACCTGCCGTACAAGGTGATGTTCCCCGGCCCGACCGGCACCAACGCCGTCGAGGCGGCACTGAAGCTGGCCCGGAAGGTGAAGGGCCGGGAGTCGATCGTCTCCTTCACCAACGCCTTCCACGGGATGTCGCTCGGCTCCCTCGCCGTGACCGGCAACGCCTTCAAGCGCGCCGGCGCCGGCATCCCGCTGGTCCACGGCACGCCGATGCCGTTCGACAACTACCTGGACGGCCGGGTCCAGGACTTCCTCTGGTTCGAGCGGCTGCTCGAGGACCAGGGGTCGGGGCTGAACAAGCCCGCCGCGGTCATCGTCGAGACCGTGCAGGGCGAGGGCGGCATCAACGTCGCCCGCGCCGAGTGGCTGCGCGCGCTGGCCGATCTGTGCAAGCGCCAGGACATGCTGCTCATCGTCGACGACATCCAGATGGGCTGCGGCCGCACCGGCGCCTTCTTCTCCTTCGAGGAGGCGGGCATCACCCCGGACATCGTCACCCTGTCGAAGTCCATCAGCGGCTACGGCCTGCCCATGTCGCTCTGCCTGTTCAACCCGGAGCTGGACGTCTGGGAGCCGGGCGAGCACAACGGTACGTTCCGCGGCAACAACCCGGCCTTCGTCACGGCGGCCGCCGCGCTGGACACGTACTGGGCCGACGGGCAGATGGAGAAGCAGACCATCGCCCGCGGCGAGCAGGTCGAGCAGGCCCTCCTGGGCATCTGCGACGAGAACTCCGCCCTCGGCGCCCACTACCGCGGCCGCGGTCTGGTCTGGGGCCTGGAGTTCACCGACAAGAGCCGTGCATCGGCGGTCTGCGCCAGGGCGTTCGAGCTCGGTCTGCTGCTGGAGACCTCGGGCCCGGAGAGCGAGGTGGTGAAGCTGCTGCCGCCGCTCACCGTGACGCCCGACGAGCTGGACGAGGGCCTGCGCACGCTCGCCCGTGCCGTCCGCGAGACCGCCTGACGCCCCCGCGGCGTCGACCACCCCGTACGGCGAGGAAAAGAAAGGTTTTGAACGCACCGTGATCGTCCGATCGCTCAAGGACATCGAGAACACCGACCGGCACGTCAGGTCGAAGTCCGGCACCTGGGAGAGCAAGCGCATCGTGCTCGCCAAGGAGAAGGTCGGCTTCTCCTTCCACGAGACAGTGCTGTACGCGGGTACGGAGACGTCGATGTGGTACGCGAACCACATCGAGGCCGTGCTCTGCGTGGAGGGCGAGGCGGAGCTGACGAACGACGAGACCGGTGAGGCGCACTGGATCGAGCCCGGCACGATGTACCTGCTGGACGGTCACGAGCGCCACACGCTGCGTCCCAAGACGGACTTCCGCTGCGTCTGCGTCTTCAACCCGCCCGTCACCGGACGGGAGGACCACGACGAGAACGGCACCTACCCTCCCCCAGAGCCGGAGGCCTGGGGGGACCCCAAGCTCACCGAGGAGGGCTGACCATGACCACCGCGATCACCGATCTCTACCCGACCCGCGGCGCCGCCGAGAAGGCCGTCCCCCGGCAGGACCCGGTCGTGTGGTCGCCGCCGGGTGCGCCGGGGCCGATCTCCCAGGCGGATCTCCAGGCGTACGAGCACGACGGATTCCTCGCCATGCCGGAGCTGATCACCCCGGCCGAGGTGGACGTCTACCGCGCCGAGCTGGACCGGCTGGTCAACGACCCGCTGATCCGCGCCGACGAGCGCTCGATCGTCGAGTCGGCGTCGCAGTCGGTCCGTTCGGTGTTCGAGGTCCACAAGATCAGTGAGGTCTTCGGGGCCCTGGTGCGCGACGAGCGGGTCGTGGGCCGGGCGCGGCAGATCCTCGGTTCGGACGT
Source organism: Streptomyces wuyuanensis (assembly GCF_900103455.1). Taxonomy (GTDB): domain Bacteria; phylum Actinomycetota; class Actinomycetes; order Streptomycetales; family Streptomycetaceae; genus Streptomyces; species Streptomyces wuyuanensis. Next base: position 75,770 of record NZ_FNHI01000004.1, read on the forward strand.
CTACGTCCACCAGTCGCGGATCAACGTCAAGCCGGGCTTCGGGGCCTCGGGCTTCTACTGGCACTCGGACTTCGAGACCTGGCACGCCGAGGACGGACTGCCGAACATGCGCACCGTGTCGGTGTCGATCGCGCTCACCGAGAACTACGACACCAACGGCGGGCTGATGATCATGCCCGGTTCGCACAAGACGTTCCTGGGCTGCGCCGGTGAGACGCCCAAGGACAACTACAAGAAGTCGCTGCAGATGCAGGACGCCGGGACCCCGTCGGACGAGGCGCTGACCGCGTTCGCCGACCGGCACGGCATCCGGCTGTTCACCGGCAAGGCCGGCTCGGCCACCTGGTTCGACTGCAACGCGATGCACGGTTCCGGGGACAACATCACCCCGTACGCGCGCAGCAACGTCTTCATCGTGTTCAACAGCGTGGAGAACGCCGCACGGGAGCCGTTCGCGGCACCGGTGCCGCGTCCGACGTTCATCGGCGCGAGGGACTTCACGCCGGTGAAGTGAGCTCGGGGCCGGTTCCGGGGGACGCTCCGGAACACGGCGTCGGAGCGCGGTGGCCGCACTTCGGTGGGCCGCCGTGAGATGCGGGCAGGGGGCCGGTCGCCTTGGGCGGCCGGCCCCTTCCCCGTGCCCGGACGCGGTCAGCCGGCCAGCGCCGGGTAGTCGGTGTACCCCTTGTCCCCGCCGCCGAAGAAGGTGGCCGTGTCGGGGGTGTTGAACGGGCCGCCCGCCTTCAGCCGGGCAGGCAGGTCGGGGTTGGCGAGGAACAGCGCGCCGTAGGAGACGATGTCGGCCACGCCGTCCTCGATCAGGTCGAGCGCTCCGGGTCCGGTCGGTCCCTCGGTCGCCGCGTTGAGGACGACGGTGCCGGAGTACTCCTTGCGCAGGGCCAGGGTGAGCTCCCGCAGTTCCGGTCCGCCCTCCAGGACGTGCAGGTACGCGAGGTCCAGCGCGTCGAGTTCCCGGACCAGCGCGGGGTAGGCCATCTCGGCCTCCTCGAGGGGTTCGGCGATGTCGTTGTACGGATTGGCGGGTGAGATCCGGATGGCCGTGCGCTCCGCGCCGATCGCGGCGACGACGGCCCTGGTGGCCTCCAGGGCGAAGCGGATGCGGGCCTCGGCCGGGCCGCCCCACTCGTCCTCGCGGAGATTGGTGTTGGGCGCCAGGAACTGGTGGATGAGGTAGCCGTTGGCGCCGTGCAGCTCCACACCGTCGAAGCCCGCCTCGATCGCGTTGCGCGCGGCGGCGACGAAGTCGGCGATGGTGGCGCGGACTTCGTCGGCGGTGAGTTCGCGCGGGGTGACCAGGTCCTTCGGACCCTCGTGCGTGAACAGTTGTCCGGCGGCCGCCACCGCCGAGGCCCCGACCGGTACGAGCCCGTCGGGCAGCAGCGAGGGATGACCGATCCGGCCGGCGTGCATGAGCTGGGCGAAGATCCGGCCACCGGCGGCGTGCACCGCGTCGGTGACCCGGCGCCAGGCCGCGACCTGCTCCTCGGAGTGGAGTCCGGGGGTGTCGGGATAGCCCTGTCCGACGACGGAGGGCTGGATGCCCTCCGTGATGATGAGGCCGGCGGATGCGCGCTGCGCGTAGTACTCGACGGTGGAGTCGGTGGGGGTGAGCCCCGGGCCGAAGGCGCGACTGCGGGTCATCGGCGCCATGGCGATGCGGTTGGCGAGCGGCGTGCCGCGGAGGTCGATCGGTTCGAAGGCGATGGTCATCACAGCTCCCGGAGGGACAGGCAGGAGAAGACAATATTGGTCGGCCAAGTATTGGCCCCGGCCGCCACTGTAACCCATTGATTGGCCGACCAAGGTAATCTGTTCGTACGGATATGTGGGACCGTCGACGCGGTTCGCGTGATCCGCCGGAAGAGCACCGAGGAGGCCCGATGAAACCGGAGGCCGACCCCTTCTGTCCCGACGCCCGGAGAGGGGAGCTGCCGGCCACCGCCCGTGGTGGCCCGGTCAGCCACGCCGTCTCCCGGGTGGCCCGGCTCCACCGCGCCGCGGCGGGCAGGCTGCTGAAGCAGGCGGGTCTCTACCCGGGCCAGGAGCTGGTGATGATGTACCTCTGGGAGGCCGGGCCCGTACGGCAGTCGGAGCTGATCAGGACCTCCGAACTCGACCCGTCGACCGTCACCAAGATGCTCCAGCGGCTGGAGCAGTCCGGACATGTCAGGCGGTGCCCCGACCCCGCCGACCGGCGTGCGGTACTGGTCGAGGCGACCGAGGGCAGCTGCGCGCTGCTCGCCGAGGTCGGCCGGGCCTGGAGCACGCTGGAGGAGCTGACGCTGGCCGGGCTCGACCCGGCCGAGCGCGCCGAACTGGGCCGGCTGCTGGCCAAGGTCGAGGACAACCTCTGCACGGAGGCGGCGGAGTGCCGCGACCGACCGCGGACGGCAGCGCCCGAGGGCGCGCCGGCCCGGCGCGAGGGGACGTGCGCTCAACCCCCGGGCGCACCGGGCCGGCCCGAGGCCCGTACCGCCGGCTGAGCCGGCCCGGGCGGGCCGACGTCCCCTCCGGGCCCGGCCGGCTCCGGCGCGCCCGGCTCCCGGGCACGCCGGCTCAGCCCGAGAGCACGTCGAGGGCCCGGTCGACGTCCGCCGCCGAGTTGTAGAGGTGGAAGGAGACCCGCAGATTGCCGGCGCGGGCCGAGACGACGATCCCCGCGCGGGCGAGCAGGGGCCGGCGCCCGCCGAGGCCGGGCACGGCGACGATGCCCGAGTCACCGGGCACGGGCTCGTGCCCCAGCTCCGTCAGTCCCACCCGGAACCGGGCCGCGAGCGCGGTGTTGTGGGCGTGGACCGTCCCGATGCCGATCTCCTCCAGCAGCGGCAGCGACTGCGCGGCCGCGTGGTAGGCCAGGTACGAGGGCGGCTCGTCGTAGCGCCGGGCGGAACGGGCGAACTCCTCGACGGGACCGTAGGTGCTGCCCTCCGGGTCCTCGGCCGCGAACAGGCCCGCGTGCACCGGGACCAGCGACTCCTGCGCCTCCTCCGTGACGGTGAGGAAGGAGGCGCCGCGCGGGCACAGCAGGTACTTGAATCCGCCCGTGACGGTGTAGTCGTACCGTCCGGCGTCCAGCGGCAGCCAGCCGGCGGCCTGGCTGGCGTCCAGCAGGACGCGCGCGCCGTGGGCGGCCGCGGCGGCCCGGACCGCCGGCAGATCGGCGATCCGGCCGTCGGCGGACTGCACGGCGGACAGGGCCACCAGCGCGGTGCCGGGCCCCACCGCCTCGGCGAGCGAGTCCAGCGGGGCGTAGCGCACCTTGAGGTCCCGGGTGGTGAACGGGGTGACCATGGAGCTGAACTCCCCCTCGGGGACCACGACTTCGGCCCCGGCGGGGAGAGAGGCCGCGATCAGCCCCACATGGACCGCGACCGACCCGCCCAGCGCGACCCGGTCCGCGGAGACGCCCGTCAGCCGGGCGAAGGAGGCCCGGGCCGCCTCGACGGCCCCGGTGCTCCCCGAGCCCTCCGGGCGGCCGTCGGCGATCTCCTGAGCGAGCCTTCCGACGGCCTCCACCGAGCGCCTCGGCCACAGACCGCAGCTGGAGGTGTTCAGATACGTCGACGTGGGCGCGAACTCGGCGCCTCCCAGGGTGTCCATGCGTCCGTACCCTACGGCGAGTCCGGCCGCTCCGGGCGATCTCCCCGGCGGCCGCCGGCCGCTCCGCGGCGGGGCGGTCAGCCCCGCGGCGGGACCTCGCACGCCCCGTCGTCGCAGGCGCCGCCGGACGGGGCGCCCTGGGCGGCGGGGACGATCCCGCGGCCCTGCCACGCCTGCTCCAGGGCCTGGGTGAACACCTCGGCCGGCTGGCCGCCGGAGACCCCGTAGCGGCGGTCGAGCACGAAGAACGGCACGGCGCTCGCGCCGAGTTCCGCGGCCTCCCGCTCGTCGGCCCGCACGTCCTCGGCGTACGCGTCCTCATCGGCGAGGACCGCACGGGCCTCATCCTCGTCCAGCCCCGCCTCGACCGCGAGCGCGACCAGGACCTCGGGGTCGAACACCGACCGCTCCTCGGCGAAGTTCGTCCGGTAGGCGAGGTCCAGGAGCTCCTCCTGGAGGCCCCGCGCCTTGGCGAGGTGGATCAGCCGGTGGATGTCGAAGGTGTTGCCCTGGTCGCGCCCCTCGGTGCGGTACCCGAGGCCCGCGGCGCGCGCGGCGGAGGCGACGTGCTCCTCCATGGCGCGGGCCTCGTCGAGGGTGCGGCCGTACTTCTCGGCGAGCGACTCCACCACGGGGACGGTGCTGCGCCTGGCCCTGTGGGGGTCGAGCTCGAAGGAGCGGTGCACGACCTCGACCTCGGCCCGGTGGGCGAAGGCCGCGAGGCCCTCCTCGAAGCGCGCCTTCCCCACATAGCACCAGGGGCAGGCGATGTCGCTCCAGATCTCGACGCGCATGGGTCTCTTCCGCTCTCTCTTCGGCCGGGTTCCGGACGTCTTCCGTACGGCGCGGAAGAGTCCCTTCCGCCGAGGCGGTCAACGCGCGGCGGGAAGCGGCCATTCCCCCGGACGGCGTGCGGGTCGGCACCGGACGTGCCCGCGGGCGGGCCCGGCAGGCGCGCCGCCGCGGAGGCCGGACCGCCTCCCGCCGGCGGGCGGCGGTGACGGGCGGGCGGACCGGACGGCCCTCGGGTCAGGACCCGTCGCGCAGACCGTCCGGCCAGACGGGCCGGTACTCGATGCGGTCGAAGGTGACCACGCAGCCCTCGCCGACCGGGGACTGGGCCATGAAGCCGACGAGCGCGGCGGTGGCCTCCTCACCGGCGCCCAGGGTGAAGATCCGGACGAAGGTCCAGCGCTCCCCGTCGGCGGAGGCGTGGAAGGCGAAGGCGGCGCCGGTCCGGCTGATCCGCAGCCAGGCGCTGTCGCCCTCCAGGACGAAGGAGTTGGCGTCGTCGGAGTGCCCCCTGGTGACGACGGTGCAGATCGTCGGCCGGTCCGGGGACAGCTCCAGACAGAGCTTGGCCCATTGCCGCTCGGCCACGTGCAGATAGAGCACGCCCGCGTCGAAGGCGGCCCCGAAGCCCACCTTCACCCGGGCGATGAGCTGGAAGTCGCCCTCCGGCGCCCCGAGCAGCCGGGGCGCGTCGGAGACCGGTTCCAGCGCCTCGCCGGTGGGCGGCACGAAGCGGTCCTGCCGTGCGCCCGCCCAGCCGGTGAGCATCCCGTTCTCGTACGACCAGTGCGCGTCGGGGCCGTAGGGACGCAGGGGGAAGGGGAGTTCCGGCAGGGCCATCTCGTCGGTCACCGGGTCAGCCTCGCAGAGGCTCCGGGCGTCCGTCGACCTGTCGCGGCAGCCCCAGCGGATTGCCGTCGCGCAGCTCGGGCGGGAGCAGCGCGGACGGCGCCGACTGGTAGGTGACGGGCCGCAGCCAGCGCTCGATCGCGGTCGCGCCGACCGAGGTGGAGGTGGACGTGGTTGCCGGGTAGGGGCCGCCGTGGTGCTGGGCGGGGGCCACGGCGACGCCGGTCGGCCAGCCGTCGACGAGGACGCGGCCCGCGAGGCCGGTGAGCGAGGCGAGCAGTTCCGCGGCGGCGCCCTGCGCCTCCTCCTCGGAGACGTGCAGGGTCGCGGTGAGGTTGCCGGGCAGCCGGGCCAGCACCGCTTCGATCTCGTCGGTGCCGTCGTAGCGCGCGACGACCGTGACGGGACCGAAGCACTCCTCCAGCAGCAGGTCGTGCGGCCCCTCCTCGGCCAGCCGCCGCGCCGCCACGGTCAGGAAGCCCGCGCTGACGCTGTGGTCGCCGCAGGCCCCCGGGGTGACGGGCGACTCGACGCCTTCGAGTCCCGCCCGCTCGCCGACGCCCGCGACGAACGCGTCCCGCATCCGGTGGTCGAGCATCACACCGGGGTCGGTCTCGCTCACCGCGGCGGTCAGGGACTTCAGCAGCCGGTCGCCGGCGTCGCCGGCGGGCGCGAGGACGAATCCGGGCTTGGTGCAGAACTGCCCCTCCCCCAGCGTCATCGAGCCGGCCAGCCCGCTGCCGATGGCCTCGGCGCGCTCGGCCGCCGCGGCCTCCGTGATCACGACGGGGTTGAGGGAGCCGAGTTCCCCGTGGAAGGGGATCGGCACGGGCCGGGCGGCTGCCGCGTCGAAGAGGGCGCGTCCGCCGCGTACCGAGCCGGTGAACCCGGCGGCGGCGACCAGCGGATGGCCCACGAGCTCCACGCCCGCCTCGAAGCCGTGCACCAGCACGACGACGTCCTCGGGCAGCCCGGAGCGCCGGGCCGCCGTGCGCAGCAGTGCCGCGCAGAGCTCGGAGGTCGCCGGGTGGTCCGGGTGGGCCTTGACGACCACGGGGCAGCCGGCGGCGAGGGCGCTCGCGGTGTCGCCGCCGGGCACGGAGAAGGCGAGTGGGAAGTTGCTGGCCGCGTAGACGGCGACCACGCCGAGCGGGATCTTCCAGCGGCGCAGGTCGGGCCACGGCGGGGTGCGCGCGGGGTCGGCGTGGTCGATGCGGACGTCCAGGAAGGACCCCTCGTCGACCACGTCCGCGAAGGCCCGCAACTGGGCGGTGGTCCGGGCGAGTTCACCGGTCAGCCGGACGGGGCCGAGGGCGGTCTCGGCGTCGGCGGCCTCGATGACGTGTCGGCCCGACTCGTCCAGGAGGTCCGCGGCGGTCCGCAGCAGGGCGGCCCTGGCCCCGCGGTCGCCCAGGGCGGCACGGGCGGCCTCCGCGGCCCGCACCGCGCGGTCGACCTCCTCCGCTGTGGCCTCGACCGCAACCTGCTCACGCGGCTTCCCCGTTCGCGGGTCCACACTCCAGACTGGTGCTGCTCCCACCGCGGCTTCCTTCCCCAAGTTGTTCGGTATTCTGAACAAGGTTCCCGATGATGAATAGTGGGGTCGTCGGTGACTCTATTTCCGGGCGTTCTGCGCGGTCAAGAAGGGTGGAGGGCCATGGCAACTGCCGACCAGGGTGGGGCACAGGTCAAATCCGCGGTGCGGACGGTGGAACTGCTGGAGTACTTCGCGGGCCGCCCCGGAATGCACTCGCTGGCCGCCGTCCAAGAGGCCGTCGGCTATCCGAAGTCCAGCCTGTACATGCTGCTGCGCACCCTCGTCGAGCTCGGCTGGGTGGAGACGGACGCCACCGGCACGCGCTACGGCATCGGCGTACGGGCCCTGCTCGTGGGCACGTCGTACATCGACGGCGACGAGGTCGTCGCGGCCGCCCGGCCGACGCTGGACCGGCTCTCGGACGACACCACCGAGACGATCCACCTGGCCCGGCTCGACGGCACGAACGTCGTGTACCTCGCCACCCGCCAGTCCCAGCACTACCTGCGGCCGTTCACCCGGGTCGGCCGCCGGCTGCCGGCGCACTCCACCTCCCTGGGCAAGGCGCTGCTGGCGACGCACAGCGACGAGCAGGTGCGCAAGATGCTGCCGGAGACGCTGCCCTCCCTCACCGAGCACACCCTCACCGACCGGGAGCAGCTCATCGAGGAGCTGCGGCAGGTCCGGGAGCAGGGCTACGCCGTGGACCGGGAGGAGAACACGCTGGGCCTGCGCTGCTTCGGCGTCGCCATCCCGTACCGCACCCCGGCCCGGGACGCCATCAGCTGCTCGGTGCCGGTGGCACGGCTGACCCCCGCGCACGAGCAGATGATCAAGGACGCGCTGTTCGACGCGCGGGACCGGCTGACCCTCGCGACGCGGCGGCTCTGATGGACGTCGCCCTCCGTGAGGTCCGCACCGGCGACCTCGACGTCTTCTTCACGCTCATGCAGGACCCGGAGGCCGGGCGCATGGCCGCGTTCACCGCCGAGGACCCGGGCGACCGGGCCCGGTTCGACGCCCACTGGGAGCGGATCCTGCGCACGGACGACGTCAATCGCACCGTGCTCGTCGACGGGGCCGTGGCGGGACACGCGGCCGTGTACGGGCCGCCCGGCGAGCGCGAGGTGACGTACTGGATCGACCGCGCCCACTGGGGGCGCGGCGTGGCCACCGCCGCGCTGCGCGCACTGCTGCTGCTCGTACCCGAGCGTCCGCTGCACGCCCGCGCGGCCGCCGACAACGCGGGCTCCCTGCGCGTGCTGGCCAAGTGCGGGTTCACCGTGACCGGGCGGGACAGCGGCTACGCCCACGCCCGGGGCGAGGAGACCGAGGAACTGCTGCTGCGGCTCGACGGCTGAGACCCGCGGGACCCCGCTCCCGCCCGCACGCACCCGCGTGCGGGCGGACCGGGCCGGACGGATTCCCCACCGGGCCCCGTCGCGCGGCTTCCCGGCCGGATGCGAACCGGACGAGGACCCGGATGAGGCTCCGGATGAGGATTCGGTGAGAAACCGGGCCGATCCGGAACGAAACTCTCCGTGCCGCTCGTCCTACGGCGGGATGAACAAGACGATCAGGCGCGCCGCGGTCTTCAGCCTGCTCCTGGTGTTCGCCCTGCTGCTGCGGGCGACCTGGGTGCAGGGCTACGAGGCCAAGGCCCTCGCGGACGACAAGCACAACCGGCGGAACACCATCGCGCAGTACGCGCAGCCGCTCGGCGACATCGTCGTGGCCGGCTCCCCGGTCACCGGCTCGCAGCGGACGAAGGGAGGAGACCTCGCGTACAAGCGGACGTACACCGACGGAGCGCTGTACGCGCCCGTCACCGGCTACAGCTCGCAGGCGTACGGCGCGACACAGCTCGAAGGCATCTACGGTGACGTGCTCGACGGCACGGACAACCGGCTGAAGAACCCCCTGGACGTGCTCACCGACAAGCGGGCGCAGCCGGGGGACGTCCTCACCACCATCGACCCCGCGGTGCAGAAGGCCGGCCTCGAGGCGCTCGGCGGCAAGAAGGGGGCCGCGGTCGCCATCGACCCGAAGACCGGACGGATCCTCGGGGTCGTGAGCACCCCGTCCTACGACCCGTCGAAGATCAGCGGGACCACGGACGGCGACGCCTGGCAGCGGCTCACCGAGGACGAGGACCAGCCCATGGTCAACCGGGCCCTGCGGCAGCCGCTGCCGCCCGGCTCGACCTTCAAGCTCGTGGTCGCCGCCGCGGCGCTGGAGGACGGGCTCCACACGTCCGTGGACGAGCCGACCGACAGCCCCCAGCCCTACACGCTGCCGCACACCCGGACGGTGCTGGTCAACGAGAACAGGTCCGCGCCCTGCGAGAACGCCACGATCCGCACCGCGCTGCGGTACTCCTGCAACAACGTCTTCGGGAGGATGGCGGAGCGGCTCGGCAAGGAGAAGGTCCGGGCGATGGCCGAGAAGTTCGGCTTCAACGACTCCGAGCAGGACGTCCCCGTGCGTGCCTCGAAGAGCGTGTACCCGACGGAGATGGACGAAGCGCAGACGGCGCTGACGGGCATCGGGCAGTTCGAGGTCACGGCCACCCCCCTCCAGATGGCCATGGTGTCGGCCGCCCTGGCCCACGACGGTCTCATGGCGTCGCCGCACATGGTGTCCAAGGTCGTCGACGCGGACGGGACCACACTGCAGGAGTACCCGGACTCCGACACCGAGCGGATCGTGTCCTCGGAGACGGCCGAGCAGTTGCGCAGCGCGATGGTCACGGTCGTCGAGGACGGCACGGGCACCAACGCCCGGATCGACGGCGCCGAGGTCGGCGGCAAGACGGGCACGGCGCAGCACGGTGAGAACAACAGCAAGACCCCGTACGCCTGGTTCACCTCGTACGCCAAGTCCGACGGGAGCGGAGAGGGCGGCTCGGGCAGGGAGGTGGCGGTCGCGGTGATCGTCGAGGACTCCGGCGCGGCGCGCTCCGAGGTGAGCGGCAACGGACTGGCGGCGCCGATCGCGGAGAGGATGATGCGGGCGGCGCTCGGCTAGGCCGTGTGCGACACGGACTGGCGAACGCCGTTACTGGAAGCGCTTGTTCCGGTTGGCGGACGGGCCGCGGGGCGCGGTATGCAAGGTCCTTCATCGTTCAATATCCCAATCCTGGGGAGGACCTCGTGCGGCAGCTGCCCCGTTCCCTGTCCGGCTGGACCATGGCGGTGTTCGGTGTCCTGGCGGCGGTCATGGGCGTGGTGGGGCTGGTCTCGCCGAACCTCCTGCTCACCGTCCTCGGCCTGGAGACCGGCAGGGAGCCCGGGCTCACCGCCGCCGGCGACCACACGGCCGCGTTCGTCACCGCCTCCTCCATGGCCGCGCTCAACATGGGCGTGTACTACGTGCTGGCGGCACTGTCCGACTGGAAGCCGTTCTTCCGCTGGACGGTCCCCTTCCGGCTGCTCACCTTCACGGTCTTCGGCCTCGCGGTGCTGACCGGCCGTGCGCCCACGGCCTTCCTCGGCGTGGCCGCGTGGGAGGGCCTCGGCGCCCTGGCGACGGGCCTGGCCCTCCGGTACGACGCACGACGAGCCGCTACCTGAGGCCGATCAGCTGCTCGATCGGGTCGATGGCGTAGTACACGACGAACAGGGCCGCCGTGACCCACAGCAGCGCATGCACCTCCCGCGCCTTGCCCAGCACCGTCTTGAGGACGACGTAGGCGATGAAGCCCGCGCCGATGCCGTTGGTGATGGAGTACGTGAACGGCATCACGGCGATCGTCAGGAACGCCGGGATGGCGATCTCGTACGACAGCCAGTCGATGTGCCGCACCTGGGTCATCAGCAGGAAGCCGACGACGACGAGGGCAGGGGCGGCCGCCTGGGCGGGCACCACCGTGGCGAGCGGGGTGAGCAGCAGGGCCAGTCCGAAGAGCGCGCCGGTGACCACGTTGGCGAAGCCGGTACGGGCGCCCTCGCCGACACCGGCGGCGGATTCGACGTAGGACGTGGCGGAGGAGGCGGAGGCCACACCGCCCGCGGCGGCGGCCGCGCCGTCGATGAGCAGGATCCGGCCCAGGTTGGGGACGTCGCCCTTCTCGTCGAGCAGCCCGGCCTCGTTGGAGACGCCGACGACCGTGCCCATGGTGTCGAAGAAGTCGCTGAGCACCAGGGTGAAGACGAGCAGGACGACGGTGACGACGCCGACCTGCTCGAAGGCGCCGAAGAGGCTGAAGGAGCCGACGAGTCCGAAGTCCGGGAAGGACACCACGTCGTCCGGGATGGAGGGCACGGTCAGCCCCCAGGCGGTCGGCTCGATGTCGGCGATCGCGTCGATGACGATGGCGACGACGGTCATCGTGACGATGGACAGCAGGATCGCGCCGCGCACCTTTCGGGTCACCAGGGAGATGGTCAGCAGCACGCCCAGGCAGAAGACGAGTACGGGCCAGCCGGACAGATGGCCCGTGGCGCCGAGCTGGACCGGCACGGTTCCCGTCTCGCCGGGGATGCGGGTCGCGAAGCCCGCGTCGACGAACCCGATGAAGGCGATGAACATCCCGATCCCGACGCTGATGGCCTGTTTCAGCTGTTGCGGGATGGCGTGCATGATCGCCTCGCGCAGCCCCGTGACGACGAGGACGCAGATGACGATGCCCTCGATCACCACCAGGCCCATCGCGTCGGGCCAGCTCATCAGCGGCGCGATCTGGTAGGCGACGAGCGCGTTGAGGCCGAGTCCGGCCGCGATGGCGATCGGCACATTGCCGCCGAAGCCCATGATCACTGTCATCACGGCGGCCACGAGGGCGGTGACCGTGACCAGCTGGTGCGCGGAGAGCTGGTTGCCGAACTTGTCCTGGGCGCTGCCGAGGATGATCGGGTTGAGGACGAGGATGTAGGCCATCGTGAAGAACGTGGCGATGCCGCCGCGCACTTCGCGGGCGACGGTCGATCCTCGTGCAGAGATGCGGAAGTAGCGGTCGAGGGCGGTTCGCTGCTGTGTCTCCGGCATGGGCTCTCCTCGGCGGGTGACGGTTCCGCGCGTGTCGGACGGCTGGATTGTGCCCGCCGGAAGAGCCCCTCAGGTTTTCGCCACGTTACTTGACCATGGTGTTACCCGACTGGACCGCCGGGGGTGCCGGAGGGTACCGCTCGCAGGGGCCGCGGAACAGGCACCGGGCGGCGACGTACGCACGATCCCCGGGGCCGGATTCCCGGTCCGCGCGGACGGCCGGCGCCGAACGCCCTGCGGCCCGCTCCGGCGCCGGGTCGGTCGCCCCGGTGGAGGCAAGGGCGCCGCCGATGGCCTCCCGCCGTGCGGGGGCGCGGGTGGCGGCGCCCCTCAGCGGAGGCGGGACAGGCCGTCCCTGACCGCGGCGAGATCCTGGTCGGAGGCCAGTCCGGCGTGATAGAGCCGCAGTTCGTTCGCGCCGAGCGAGGCGGCTCGGGCGGCGTCCTCCGCCAGGGTGCCGGGGCTGCCGCCCATGCCGCCGACCACGGTGAGGTTGGCGGCCACCACGGAGCCGGCGGAGGCGTGCCGGGCGAAGGGTGCAAGCAGCCCGGTCCCGCCGGTGCAGGGCACGACGACCCCGTCGGCCAGCCCGAGCACGTGCGCCGGGTCGACGCCCGCGTTCGCCCCGCAGCGGTGCGTCACGGGATCGGCGTGCAGCAGCACCCGGAAGCCGTCCGGCGCGGTCGCCCGCACCGCCGCCACCGCCTCCTCCTGGAACGTCCGGGCGGTACGGGCGCGGAACTCCATGGTGAGCGCGGCCGGTTCAGTGCCCAGCAGTGCGTCGACCGTGACGTCGGCGGGGACGCCGCCCCGCCACACCGGCTCCAGCGCGTCGCACACACCCGCCCGCAGCGCCTCGGGGTCCGCGCCCAGGGCCGCGTAACCGGCCCTGCAGTCATGGCAGAAGCAGAGCGACATCGCGTACTGGGCGGCGTCCCCGAGTGCCACACCGGCGGTCTTGTCGTGGCCGTGCAGATGGGCGACGCCGTACCAGCCGCAGGACTCCAGCTCGGTGCCGCGCGCCCCGGGCCGGGCGGCCGCCTCGGCGGCCAGGCCGGTCAGGAACGCGCGTACGGCCGGCTGTGCGATGCATGGGGCCCACGGATAGCGGTCGCCGTACGCGTTGACCACGCAGGCGCCCGGATGTTCCGCCCCGAGGCGGGAGTTGTGGGCGAGCACGACCCAGGTGTGCACCTCGAGTCCCGCCGCGGAGAGGGACTCTGCCGCCTCGCCGTAGGCGTCGCCCGGCGCCCAGGAGCCGGCTCGGTACGGACGCGGGACCCGCCCGGCCCAGCGCCCCTCGTCGGGCGGGTAGAGCACGGCGGCGTACTCCGCGGTGACCACACGGTGTCGCGGATGGCGCGGGGTGAGGGCCCGGGTGGAGTGGTAGGCGGCGGCGAGGGTGACCTGGCTGACGCCGAGCCCCGCGACACGTCCGGGGGCGGCCGGGTCGCCGTTGACGTCCCACGGGTAGAGGAAGGCGCCCGCCCTCACCCGTCCGCCCCGTCTCCGAGGAGGGCGCGGCCGCGTCCGATGATGTCGGCGAGCTCCTTGACGTGGCCCGCGGAGGGCTCGCTCAGCGGGGGCCGCACCTCCCCGACGTCCAGGCCGCCCATCCGCACGGCTGCCTTGACCAGGGAGACGGCGTAGCCGTGGCGCCGCGCCCGCAGTTCGACCAGCGGCCGGTAGAAGCCGTCGAGCAGGCGCTCGGCGGTGGCGTCGTCGCCACTCGTCAGCGCCCGGTGGAAGGCGAGGGCGATCTCGGGGGCGAAGCAGAAGACGGCGGACGAGTAGAGGGTGATGCCGATGCCGCGGTAGGCGAGGCCGGTGAGCTCGGCGGTGGGCAGGCCGTTGAAGTAGAGGAAGCCGCTTCCCGGAGCGTCCGTGCGGACGGCGCTGACGATGCGCTGCATCAGATCGAGGTCGCCGAGTCCGTCCTTGAGGCCGATGATGCCGTCGACCCGGGCCAGTTCGACCACGGTCTCCGGGGTGAACACCGCGTTGTCGCGCTGGTAGACGATCACGCCGAGCCCGGTCGCGGCGGCGAGCGCGGAGTAGTGCCGCACGAGTCCGGCCTGGTCGGCCACGACCAGGTACGGCGGCATGGCGAGGATCCCGTCCGCGCCGGCCTCCTCGGCGAGCCGCGCGAACCGGACGGCGAGGGCGGTGCCGTAGCCGGCGCCCGCGACCACGGGGACCCGTCCGGCGGTCTCCTCGACGGCGGCGGCCACGCAGTCGCGGAACTCCTCCGGGGTCAGGGCGTGGAACTCGCCGGTTCCGCAGCAGGCGAAGACGGCCGCGGCACCGGCCTCGACGCCGGAGCGCACATGGGCGCGGAACGCTTCGAGATCGAGGGCGCCGTCCGGTCCGAAGGCGGTCACGGGGAAGAATAGCGGCCCGGTGCCACTGGTGAGCCGGGCGGCGAGCGGGGCTGAGGTCACGGGCGCTCCCTGGGCCATGCGCCGAGCCTTCCGGCTCGTGCATCATTCTGATCAGCGTCTATATTTCTGAACAATGCCACGCTAGGGCAGCGCCGCCGCGGAGGTCAAGCGCCGAAACCGCGACCCAGCGCGGGAGTTGACGACGGCCGGAACCCCTTGACGGTGCACCGGCCGCTGCCTAGCGTGTCCACGCTTGTGAATGACGTCCACGCACCAGACTTGTGTCGCCCGAGGGGACCCGCCCATGCCCGCACCCCGCACCGTCCTGCTCACCGGCGCCGCCGGCGGCCTCGGCACCCTGATGCGGGGGCTGCTGCCCGCGTACGGATACGAGCTGCGCCTCTTCGACATGAACCCCATCGAGGGGGAGCCCGGAGCGGTCACCGCCGAACTCGCCGACACGGCCGCCCTGCGCGAGGCCGTGCGGGGCGTCGACGCGATCCTCCATCTGGCGGGCATCTCCCTGGAAGCGCCGTTCGAGAAGATCCTCCGGGCCAACATCGAAGGCACGTACAACCTCTACGAGGCCGCCCGCGCGGAAGGCGTCCGGCGCGTCGTGTTCGCCTCCAGCAACCACGCGGTCGGCTTCACCCCGCGCCCGCGCGAGGGCGACCCGCTGATCCCCGTCGACACCCCGCGCCGCCCGGACACCTACTACGGCCTGTCCAAGGGCTTCGGCGAGGACCTCGCCCAGCTCTACTGGGACCGGTACGGCATCGAGACGGTCTCGGTCAGGATCGGCTCCTGCTTCATGGAGCCCACCAGCGTGCGGATGCTCTCCGTGTGGCTGAGTCCCGGCGACGGGGCGCGCCTCTTCCACGCCGCGCTCACCGCCGAGGACGTCGGCCACACCGTGGTCCACGGCTCCTCCGCCAACACCCGGCTGTGGTGGGACCTGTCCACGGCCCGCGCGCTCGGGTACGAACCCCAGGACGACTCCGAGCAGTTCGCGGAGAAGCTCGTCGCCGAGCAGGGGGAGCTGGATCCGGACAACCCGGCCCACAGCTGCCTGGGCGGCCCGTTCACGACCGACCCGCCGCGCCGGCCGCACTGAGGGGCCCTCCGCGGTGGCGGCCGGTTGCGGCCGGAACCCACGGGCGGTCCCGCCGCACCCGCGGCCGTCACCGGATCCGGCCGCCGGCCCCTCGGCCCCTCCCGGCCGCCACCGCCGCTGGCCGCTTCCGGCCGGGACCCGTACCGATTCGGCCGAAGGTAAGGGAACGGCAAAGCAACCTCGCTCGTTACCCCAGTCATGACCGCTATGACCCCCGGCTCGAACATCCCCCTGACCCCCGCCCGCGTGGCGGTGGACGTCGCCGCTCCGGTGCGGCTCGACGTATCGGGCCTGCTGCTCACCGCCGACGGCAAGGTGCGCTCCGACGACGATTTCATCTTCTACAACCAGCCCTCCGGTCCCGGAGTGACCTACCGGTCGGGCGGTGGCTCGGCGCCGGACGCGATCGTCGTCGACACCGCGGCCGTTCCGGCCGGCATCGAGAAGATCGTCGTGACCGCGAGCCCGGACGCCGCGGGGCAGTCCTTCCAGGGCGTCGAGCCCACCGCCACGATCCGCAACGCCGACGACGGCACGGCGCTGGCGACCTTCACCCCGCCGCGCCTGGGCGCCGAGACCGCCCTGGTCGTCGTGGAGATCTACCTGCGGAACGGCGCGTGGAAGGCCCGTGCCGTCGGTCAGGGGTACGCGAACGGGCTGGCCGGCATCGCCACCGACTTCGGCGTCTCGGTCGACGAGGAGCCGGCCGCCGCGCCCGCTCCCGCTCCGGTGTCCGCCTCCGCCCCGGCGGCCGCCGCACCCGCGGCGCCTGCCCCGGCGGCTCCCGCCGCGCCCGCCGCCGCACCCGGCTCAGGGAAGATCAACCTCGACAAGGGGCGGGTCAGCCTCCAGAAGAACCAGACGGTCTCCCTGGTCAAGGGCGGCCGCCCGCTGCTCTCCCAGGTCAAGATGGGCCTCGGCTGGGAGCCCGCCTACCGCGGCCGGGACATCGACCTGGACGCCTCCGTGATCGCGTACGGCCCCCAGCGCAACCACCTCGACAGCTGCTACTTCGGCAAGCTCTCCATCCTGAACGGCGCGATCAAGCACTCCGGCGACAATCTGACCGGCGAGGGCGCGGGCGACGACGAGGTGATCGTCGTGGACCTCGGCAGGATCCCGGCGGACGCCACGGGCCTGGTCTTCACGGTGAACTCGTTCTCGGGCCAGAAGTTCACCGAGGTCGCCAAGGCGTACTGCCGGCTGATCGACGCCGCCACCGGCGAGGAGCTGGTGCGCTTCGACCTCACCAGCGCCGAGCCGCAGACCGGTGTGATGATGGCGAAGCTCATCCGCCAGTTCTCGGGCGAGTGGGAGATGACCGCGATGGGCGAGTTCGTGAAGTCCCGCACGGTCCGGGGCATGGTCAAGCCCGCCGCGCAGGCGCTCTGACCCCGGCGCACCCCGGAAGAGGCCCGGGAGCGCCACCGGTGCGGTGGCGCTCCCGGGCGGCCGAGGTCAGAGTTTGACGAGCTTGGTGAACGGGCTCAGGATCCTCCCTTGTCGCCCTGAGAAGTCGACGAGGACGGCATCGGCGCCCTCGACTCCCGTGACTCTTCCGAGTCCGAACTGATCATGTGAGACCCGGTCTCCGACCTCGAACTGCTCGATCGGTGGGACGGCCGGGGTGGAACGGTGGAAGGGACTGGTGGGCATGTGGCGCCGGGCTCCGGCCGAATCTGTCATTACCAGCAGTATGTGCCCTCCCCCCTCTCCCGTTTCAATCCCCCGCCCACGGCCAGTCCGCGTCCCGGCCCGCCTCCAGCAGCGGCACCATCCGGAACGCCGCGTCCGTCAGACCGCCGAAGGTGTGCCGGTTGCCGGCGCCGGAGGGGCCGTGACCAGCCCGGTACCCGGCCAGATTCCAGGTGTAGACCGGGACGCGGTCCGGCACCTGCGCGGCCGGGTCGCCGTGGCGGCTGTACATCGCCTGCTCATCGGTGACGATCAGGACCCGGTCGTGCTTCCGGTAGTGCCTGCGCACCGCCTCGGTCGTGTTGGTGCCGCCGAGGTCGCCGAACCTGCCCAGCACCTTCAGCACCGACTCGCCCCGCCCGTACCGCACGGGCCGGCTGGTCGTCCCGAACTCCACCAGGTCCGCGTCGGCCGACCGCATGGCCAGCGCCGTACCGAAGATCGCCGCCGCGTCCGCCCGGTTCAGCTCCGACCGGTCCGAGAGCCGCGACCACATCGAGCCTGAGCGGTCGACCAGGATCAGCGTCCGGCCGGGCAGCGCCGGCACGTTCGCCAGCGAGTGGCCGAGCGCCGTCTCCAGCGGGTACGACCAGCGCAGCGACGGCGCGTGCCGGTAGGCGGCCAGGTAGCGAAACGGGAACTGCCGCGAGGCCGCGACCGCCTCCGCGTCCGAGATCTTCGCGGCGACCCGCGCCGCCACCTCGTCGGACACCCCGGCCTGGTCGAAGTTCCGCAGGTTCCGTACCAGCGCCATGGTTCCCATGGACGGGATCACGGCCTCCCAGGCGGTGGCGTCCATCGGCCCCTGCAGCCAGCCCGCCAGCCCCTCCCAGGTCATTCCGGCCGCGGCCAGCCGCTCGGCGGCGTCCGGCGCCTCGACCACGGCACGGCGTTCCCCGACCGGCAGGGACATCAGCGCCCGGTGTGCGCCGAGCGTGCGGTCCGAGGCGGGCGGGACGGCCGAGTCCGGGTGGTGCCGACGGTCCAGGGCGTACCGGAACAGCTCGCCCTGCCACGGCTTGTCCGGGTCCGGCGAGGCGTGCACCAGGTTCAGCACGTCGCCGAACCGGTAGCCCCTGGCAGCGGTGTCGTACTTCAGCAGCGACTTCGCGTGGTAGAGGCGGCGGACCGCGTCGGCGATGCCGCGCTTCACCGGCTTCGGGACGTTCCGCCCGTACCGGGAGGTCCAGTAGCCGAGCAGTTCGCCCGGCTCGTCGGCGCGGCGCAGCACGGACGCGACGACCTGCCGGTTCGCCGGGCCTTCGGTGGCGCCGGCGTCCAGCCTGGCCTTCACGTACTCGGCGCCGGCGACGAGCGAGGCGGTGCGCATGCCCGCGTCGCCGCGCAGCCAGCCGATCAGGCCGGCGGTCCACTCGGGGTCCTCGACGGCGAGCCGGCGGACGAGTGCCGAGAAGCGGTCGTCACGGGCGTCGCCGGACTCGTGGAAGGTCTGCTGGGAGACGAAGTTGGCGACGGCGAGCAGGAAGAGCTCGGAGCGGGCGTCGCGCACCTGGCCCCGGCCGCCCTGGTGGGTGACCGTGGTGCGCCCGGTCGTCGTCACGGGCGATACCGCGCGGGCCCTGGTGGGACGGATGTTGAAGCGTGCCATGTGAATTCCCCCGAATTCGGTGTTCCAGGGGAGGCACAGCGCGGAGAGGGTGCCCGAGATCAGGGGTCGGCGACGGTTGCTGTGCCTGGTGCTCTGCCCGATTGAGCTACATGCCCCGAAGGCATGACGGGACTCGAACCCGCAACCGCCAGATCCGGAAGTAGCCGTCGCCTGCGCACCGGGCACCTCTCCGCATGCTGGGCCCCCCGAGATCGGATCGGCGGCGGTCCGGTTTCTCTGGAAAAGAAGTAACCGCGGCCTGCGCACCGGGAGGTGCATGAAATTGCGTCGTCCAGAGAACAGTTCGGCGGAACCGACAGTGGTGCTCTGACCCCTGAGCTACGCCGGCGCGCGTGCCGGCGACGGGACTCGAACCCGTGGCCTCCCCGTTATCAGCGGAAGTAGGTCCTGCCTGCGCACCTGGACGTGGATCACTCTAGGGACGCGGGTTCGGGAGGCGCCAAGGGTTTTCCGCGCCGGGCGGACGCCGGGGTGCTCAGTGGCGGGGCCCGCGCCTCCAGGGGCCCGTGATGGCGAGCGTGATGCCCGGGGTCTGGATGTTGGCGTACAGCGTGCGCCCGTCGGGCGAGAAGACGACTCCGGTGAACTCGCTGTACTCCGGCTCCTCCTCGGTGCCGATGTTGAGCTCGTTGCGGGCGATCGGGTAGGTGCGGCCGCTCTCGGTCGCCCCGAACAGGTGCTGGAAGCCCTCGCCGTCCTCGGCGATGACGAGGCCGCCGTGCGGGGACACGGTGATGTTGTCCGGGCCGTCGAACGCGCCGCCGGCCGAGGGGTCCGGGTTCACGCCGAGCAGCACCTTGAGGGTGAGGGTCCGCCGGCGCGGGTCGTAGAACCAGACCTGTCCGTCGTGCGGGCGGCCGGGGCTCTCGTCGCGGGCGTAGGAGGACACGATGTAGGCCCCGCCGTCGGCCCACCACATGCCTTCGAGCTTGCGCGCGCGGGTGACCGCGCCCTCGGCGAACTGCTTGCGCACGGGGACGGTCCTGGCGTCGCGGTCGGGTACGTCGACCCAGTCCACGCCGAACACCGTGCCGGTGCGGGTGGCACGTGACAGATCGTCAACGAAACGGCCGCCCGCGTCGTAGCACTTGGGCGCCTGCAGGATTCCGGCGTCCTCCGGGATGTGGCGCAGCCGGCCGCGGCCGTGGCGGAAGCCGGCCGGCGGCGACCAGCGGTAGAAGAGGCCGTTCGGGCCGGAGGCGTCCTCCGTCAGATAGGCGTGGCCGCGCCGGGTGTCGATGACGACGGCCTCGTGCTCGTACCGGCCGAAGGCCTTGATCGGGTGCGGACGGCGGTTGGCACGGCGGTCGTAGGGATCGACCTCGAACACGTACCCGTGGTCCTTGGTCATGCCGTTCTGGCCGGCCCGGTCGGCGTTCTCCTCACAGGTGAGCCAGGTGCCCCAAGGGGTGCTGCCACCGGCACAGTTGGTGGAGGTGCCCGCGATGCCGACCCGTGCGGCGGTGCGGCCGTCGCGGTGCGTCTCGACGACGGTGCAGCCGCCGGCCGCGGCGGGGTCGTAGACGAGCCCCTCGGTCAGCGGTACGGGGTACTTCCAGTTGGTGCGCGGTCCCTTGAGCTCGTGGTTGGTCACCAGCAGGGTGACGCCGCGTGGGCCCTCGAAGGCGGCGGTGCCGTCGTGGTTGGAGGGGGTGGACTCGCCCGTTTCGAGCGTGGTCACCCCGCTGTGGGTGACGATCCGGTACGAGAAGCCGGCGGGGAGGGCGAGGATGCCCTCGGGGTCGGGTACGAGCGGTCCGTAGCCGTGCCGCACACCCCCCGCGGCCTGCCCGGCGCTCTCCTCGGCTCTCTCCTCCGCCGCGAGCGCTCCCGGCGCCGTGGCGAGCGCTCCTACGGCACCGGTGAGCGCCACGCCCGCGCCGGTGAGGGCGGAGCGGGCGGTGAATTCCCTGCGGGTGAGCGGCATCGCGGTCTCCTGAGGACTCAGAGAATCGGCAGGCGGGACTCCGCCACTGCCGACGACACGCTCCCGCCGGCGCCTGAACGCCGGTTGAAGTCCACGAGACATCTCGCTCCTTCGGGGCGCGCGCCGCCCCCGTCCACCCGGAGGCGGAACGCCCGGGGCGTGCCCGTGCGGCGGGTCCCGCGTCCGGGAGAAGGCAGGCGGACCGGGCACGGACGCGCCACGCCATCGCCGCCCGCGCCACGCGAGGACCCGCGACGCGGCGTCGCGGAGGGCGACACCATGCCCCCAGCGGACCGTCAGCCCCGCGAGCGGGCCTTGAACGCAGCCTTGCGGGCGTCCTTCGCCGTCTGCTTCTCGGGGTGGAGGCGGCCCATCGCCTCGAGGACGTCGACCGTCGCCGGGTGGTCGACGCGCCAGACCGCGTCGAAGAAGCCGCCGTGCCGGCCCACGAGGCCCACGATGAGGTCCTGGAGTTCCGCCAGGTCGCCCTCTGCGTCGAGCTGCGCCGCGATGGTGTCGACGGCGAGCCAGAAGACCATGTCCTCCGACGGCGGCGGTACGTCGGGGGAGCCGCGCTCGGCGAGCCAGACCCGGGCGAGGCCGCCGAGTTCGCGGTCGTCCAGAACGTCACGGACCGCCGGTTCCGCCGCCGGCCCGGCCAGGGCGAGCGCCTGCTGGCAGCGCAGGCGGCGCAGCGGCGCGCCGGGGTCGGAGCCCCGCGCGGCGGCGAGCAGTTCGCGCGCTGCCTCCAGCGGGGCGCGCCCGCCGAGCCACTGCGCGGTCTCCGCCTGCGCGGCGCCGTCGGGGTAGTGCGTGACGCCGTCCAGCAGCGCGTCGGCGTCCTCGTCCGCGAGGTCGCCGACAGCCGGCGCCGACTCCCCGCTGTCGACCAGCCGGTTCCTGACCCCGTACAGCCCGAGCGGGGTGAGCTTCACCAGCCCGTAGCGCGAGACGTCCTCCTCCACGGCCGGGAGCGCGGGCTCGGCGCCCTCCTCGACCATCAGCGCCTCGTCCACCGGCACGTACTCGACCAGTCCGATCGGCTCCAGCACCCGGAACTGGTCGTCCAGGCGCATCATCGCGTCGGACACCTCCTCCAGCACGGCGTCCGTGGGCTCCCGCATGTCGTCGGGCACGATCATCGCCGCGGCGAGGGCCGGCAGCGGTACCTGCCCCTCCACCGCTCCCGTCTCACTGACCGTCAGCAGGTACAGATTGCCGAGGACACCGTCGAGGAACTCCGACTCCGCCTCGGGGTCCCAGCCGAGCGCGTCGAAGTCGATCTCGCCGTCCGGGCCGATGATCGCGTCCGGGTCCTCCAGCACGGGGGCGATGGCGTCGGCGAAGACCGCGTCGAAGGCGTCCTGCCAGAGCGCGAGCACGTCCTGCGGGCCGCCTCCGGTGACCAGCGGCAGCGCGCCGCCGGCGGTGGCCGTGCCGTACTCCGCGCCGTCGTCCTCCGGGTCCGTGACCTCGACGAGCCCGGTGTCCACGGCGATCCGCCACGCCTCGCTGGCGTAGGCCCGACCGTCCTCGTCCGCGGGCAGTCCCAACACCTCCGCCGCATGGGCGAGTTGCTCGTCGACCAGCTCACCGCCCGCACCGACCCTGGTCTCCGGTCCGGCCCAGCGCGCCAGCCGGACGGCCCGGGCGAGCAGCGGGGTGCCGAGCGCGTCCCGCGCCAGTTCCGCGTCCGAGTGCAGTCGCACGGGCGGCAGGGCACGGCGTCCGGCGGGGCGGTCTCCGGGCATGTGGGGGCTCTCCTCGGCTGTGGGCGTTCCGGCTCGTGGCGGCCCCCAGCGTAGACGCAATTCGCCCGATGCCTTCCGATTCATGTACCCGTCAACCCCCGTACACCCGGCGCCTCTTGACAACTCACTCATCCACACAAGACATTGACGCGCGTAGATACATCAGTGGTCCCATATGCCACCCCTCAACCCTCACACCGGAGTTCCCTGATGCGTTCCATACCGAGATCTGCCGCCGTCGCAGCCGTCGTGGCCTCCGCACTGGCCGCGGGTCTGCTCGCCGGTTCCTCCTCGGCCGCCGCCGATGCCGAGAACGCGGACGCGGCCGTCCGCATTCACGACATCCAGGGCACGACCCGTACGTCTCCGCTCGTCGGCCGGCAGGTCGCGGACGTCGAGGGCATCGTCATCGGTGTCCGTACGTACGGCTCCTCGCGCGGTTTCTGGATCCAGGACCCCCAGGCCGACGCCGACCCCGCCACCAGCGAGGGCCTCTTCGTGTTCACGAGCTCCACGCCGACGGTCGCCACCGGCGACGCGGTCAAGGTCTCGGGCACGGTCGGCGAGTTCGTCCCCGGCGGCCTCAGCTCCGGCAACCAGTCGATCACCCAGATCTCCAAGCCGACCGTCACCGTGGTCTCCTCGGGCAACGCGCTGCCCGCGCCGGTGACCATCACCGCCCGGTCCGTGCCGTCGGCGTACGCGCCCGAGGGCGACCCGGCGGCCGGGAACAGCATCAACGCGCTGCCGCTGAAGCCCCGCGCGTACGCCCTGGACTACTACGAGTCCCTGGAGGGCAGCAACGTCCGGATCGGCTCCTCGCGCGTCGTCGGCGCCACCGACCCGTACTCGGAGCTGTGGGTCACGGTGAAGCCGTGGGAGAACCCGACCGTGCGCGGCGGTGCCCGCTACGGCTCGTACACCTCCCAGAACACCGGCCGGCTCCAGATCCAGTCGCTGGTGCCGATCGCCCAGCAGCCGTTCCCGAAGGCGAACGTCGGCGACGTGCTGTCCGGGACGACCGAGGGACCGCTGGACTTCAACCAGTTCGGCGGTTACACCATCACGGCCCGTACCCTCGGCACCGTGAAGGACCGCGGCCTGGAGCGCGAGCGCGCCCGCCAGGAGCGCCGCGGCGAACTGTCCGTGGCCACGTACAACGTGGAGAACCTGGACCCGTCCGACCCGCAGGAGAAGTTCGACGCCCTGGCCGCGGCCGTCGTCGACAACCTCGCGACGCCGGACATCATCGCCCTGGAGGAGATCCAGGACAACACGGGCGCGAAGAACGACGGCGTGGTCGCCGCGGACCAGACCGTCCGCAAGTTCACGGAGGCGATCGTCGCCGCCGGCGGCCCTGCCTACGACTTCCGCTCGGTCGACCCGGAGGACAACAAGGACGGAGGCCAGCCCGGCGGCAACATCCGCCAGGTGTTCCTCTTCAACCCCGAGCGGGTCTCCTTCACCGACCGCGCGGGCGGCAGCGCGACCGCGGCCACCGGCGTGGTCCGCGAGAAGGGCCGCGCCGCCCTCACCCTCTCCCCCGGCCGGGTCGATCCGGCGAACGCCGCCTGGGAGAACAGCCGCAAGCCGCTCGCGGGAGAGTTCGTCTTCTGCGGCCGCACGGTGTTCGTCATCGCCAACCACTTCGGCTCGAAGGGCGGCGACGAGGGCCTGACCTCGCACCACCAGCCGCCCACCCGGTCCTCCGAGACCCAGCGCCTCCAGCAGGCGCAGACCGTGAACGCCTTCGTGAAGGACATCCTGAAGGCCCAGCGCAACGCCGACGTCGTCGTCCTCGGGGACATCAACGACTTCGAGTTCTCCCGGACCACGAAGGCGCTGACGGACGGCGGTGCGCTGTACCCGGCCATCAAGTCGCTGCCGCGCGCGGAGCGTTACTCGTACGTGTACCAGGGCAACAGCCAGGTGCTGGACCAGATCCTGACCAGCCCGTCGATCGACGACTTCAGCTACGACAGCGTGCACATCAACGCCGAGTTCGCGGACCAGAACAGCGACCACGACCCGCAGGTGCTGCGCTTCCGCCCGTAACCACGGAGCATGCGGGAGGCCGGCGTCAGGAAACCGGGCGCCCGGCGGGATACGGCACCGGGCGCCCTCGCGGCGCCCGGTGCCGGGTGGTGCACGCGGAGATGCACCTCGGTGCCGAGGCCGGGGTCATGGTCTGGGTCGGGGTCGGGGTCGATCCCGCTCGGGCCCCGCCCAGCTCCAGCCGGCCGCCACGCCACCAACAGGCGCCGTCCGAAGCGGCGTTCACCCCACTCCCCAGGACGACCCTTCAGCAACGCTTTCCCTTGGTCCAAAGAAAATCTAAGTAGACCTTCACAGTCGCAAGGCCGGACACTTCGGGCATGACGATGCCACGACCTCGACCCCGCCCGTTCGGCCGCGCACTCTGCGCGATGATCACGCCCTTCACCGCGGACGGCGGGCCCGACCTGGACGGCGCACAGAAGCTGGCCTCGCATCTGGTGGCCGAGGGCTGCGACGGGCTGGTGCTGAACGGCACCACCGGTGAGTCGCCCACCACCACCGACGCCGAGAAGACCGCGCTGGTGCGCGCCGTGCGCGAGGCTGTGGGCGATCGGGCGGCCGTCGTCGCCGGCGTCGGCAGCGCGAGCACCCGGCACACCGTCGAGCTGGGCCGGGCGGCCCAGAACGCTGGGGCGGACGGCCTGCTGGTGGTCACCCCGTACTACAGCAGACCGCCGCAGGCCGCCCTCACGGCCCACTTCCGGCAGGTCGCGGACGCGGTGGGCATTCCGCTGATGCTGTACGACATCCCGGGCCGGACCGGCACCCGCATCGAGCCGGACACCCTGATGCGCGTGTCCGCGCACCCGCGGATCGTGGCCGTGAAGGACTGCGCGTACGACCTGCTCGGCAGCAGCAAGGTGATCGCCCGGACCTCGCTCGCGTACTACTCGGGCTGCGAGGAGACGAACCTTCCGCTCTACGCGGTGGGCGCCGCCGGCTTCGTCAGCACGGTCGCGAACGCCGCCCCGCGCCCGATGAGGGCCGTCCTCGACGCCTTCGACGCGGGCCGGACGGCCGAAGCCACCGCGCTCAACCAGCTCACGCTGCCGCTCACCGAGCTGATGATGGCGTCGGGGCTGCCGGGCACGGTGACCGCGAAGGCCCTGCTGGGGGCGATCGGACTGCCGGCCGGACCGGTGCGGGAACCGCTGCAGCCCGCCGACCGGGAGACGGCGGGCGGGCTGCTGGCGGCGTACGAGGAGCTGGCCCGGCTGTACCCGCCGGACCGGCAGGCGGGCCCGGCGCCGGCGCTCCTCGGGCCGGCTCAGTCGTGGACGTAGGTGGTGCCGAGGACCGCGGCATGCTCCAGGACGTCCTCGAGCGGATCGTCGATCTGGCCGGTCGAGACCAGCGCGACCACCGGGGCGTTGTGAGAGTCGCTGTGGGTCTCGTCGGCGTGCGCGAGCCCGCACGGTCCCGCCACGGCCCACAGCACCAGCGTTGCGAGCACGGCCGTCCTGGTCTTCATGTCGTTTCCTCGCCTTGGCATTTCGTCCGACTCCACGGTCACCTGTTCATCCGTCAGGCGGCGCCGGAGGTCACGCGGAGTCACACGAAAGCGTCGGCGATCCCCGGGGAGCGGACCTCCGCTCCCCGGTGTGCCGGGCCGCGGGCCTCAGTTGTGGCTGTGGAGCACCTCGTTGAGACCGCCCCAGACCGCGTTGTTCGGGCGGGCCTCGACGGCGCCGGTCACCGAGTTCCGGCGGAAGAGGATGTTCGAGGCGCCGGAGAGCTCACGGGCCTTGACGATCTGGCCGTCGGGCATCGTGACGCGGGTGCCCGCGGTGACGTAGAGACCGGCCTCGACGACGCACTCGTCGCCGAGCGCGATCCCGACACCCGCCTCGGCACCGATGAGGCAGCGCTCGCCGACGGAGATGATCACGTTGCCGCCGCCGGAGAGGGTGCCCATGGTGGAGGCGCCGCCGCCGATGTCGGAGCCGTCGCCGATCACGACGCCCGCGGAGATGCGGCCCTCGACCATGGACGTGCCGAGGGTGCCCGCGTTGAAGTTGACGAAGCCCTCGTGCATGACCGTGGTGCCCTCGGCGAGGTGCGCGCCGAGCCGGACGCGGTCCGCGTCGGCGATACGGACGCCCTTGGGTGTGACGTAGTCCGTCATCCGCGGGAACTTGTCGATCGAGGTCACCTGGAGGTGGAGGCCCTCGGCGCGGGCGTTGAGGCGCACCCTTTCGACGTTGTCGACGGCGACCGGCCCCAGGGAGGTCCAGGCGACGTTGGCGAGCAGCCCGAAGACGCCGTCGAGGCTCTGGCCGTGCGGCCGCACGAGCCGGTGCGAGAGCAGGTGGAGGCGCAGGTAGGCGTCGTGCGCGTCGATCGGCTTCTCGTCGAGCGAAGCGATCACCGTGCGGACGGCGACGATCTCGACCTCGCGCCGGGCGTCCACGCCCACGGCCCTGGCGGCGCCTTCGCCGAGCAGGTTGACGGCCTGGTCGGGCGTGAGCCGCTCGGTGCCGGCCGGTCCGGGCTCGGCGGAGAGCTCCGGGGCGGGGAACCAGGTGTCGAGCACGGTGCCGTCGCCGGCGATGGTGGCGAGGCCGGCGGCGACGGCGCCGGTGGGGCGGGGTGCGGTGGTGCTGTCGGGCGAGTCAGTCATGAGGAGAACCTAACCGGCGGGGGCGGGCGGGGGCGAACCGGTCTCAGGTGCCGGTCGCGGCGGCCCGGCTCGCGCCCCCGGCGGTCAGGACCGCGCTCCCGGTCGGTCGACGACACCGCGCTCCGCCACCGCGCCGGGGCGCACCACGGTCTCATGGCTGCCGTCGGTCGGCGTCACATCCCCTGTCACCCGGAGACCGCGTCCGGGCTCACGGTTTCGCGGCGCCGAAGGAGCCGGCCCAGCATCTCCCGCGCGTACTCCTCGTCGTAGGCGGTGTCCGTGAGCAGCACTTGCAGGCAGATCCCGTCCATGAGGGCCACCAGGGCCCGCGCCGTCACCGGGTCGCTGCGGCGGGCGAGCACCTCGGTGATGCCGTCGGTCCATTCCGCGGCAACCGGGCGCAGCGCGGGGCGGCGCAGGGCGGCGAGGTAGAGCTCGTAATCCAGCTCCACTCCGGTCCGTTCGCCCCCGAGCCACTCCCCCATCAGCCGGGCCAGCTCCGCGGCCGGGTCCTTGCCGGGGTCCGCGAGGGCCTCGCTGTCCCGGACGGCCGCCGCGAAACCCTCGTTGGCCTGGCGCAGCGCGGCGACCATCAGTTCGTCCAGCGAGGCGAAGTGATACGTGGTCGAGCCGAGCGGCACATCCGCCTCGGCGGCGACCGTCCGGTGGCTCAGCCCCGCGATGCCGTCTCGTCCGGTCACCCGGATGGCGGCGTCGATGATGCGCTGCCGCCGTTCGGGGTCGTACCGGCGCCCCATCAGTGCGCGCCGCCGAGGTTGAGCACGACGACTCCCGCGACGACCAGCGCGATCCCGGCGATCCTCAGGAGGCTGGTGGACTCGTTCAGGAACACCATGCCGATCGCAGCGACGGCGGCGGTCCCGACACCCGCCCAGATCGCGTACGCCGTGCCGACGGAGAGCGTCTTCAGCGTCTGTGCGAGCAGGGCGAAGGCGATCACATAGCCGATGACCGTGGCCAGCGAGGGCCAGAGCCGGGTGAAGCCCTCGCTGTACTTCATCGCCGTGGTGCCGGCGACCTCGGCCGCGATCGCCGCGGCCAGCAGTCCGTAAGCCATGTGTACGACTGTACACAACGATGGGTACGCCCGTACGCAACGAGACGGGGACACCGGGGCGCTCCCTGGCATGCCCAGGCCAGCTACCGTGTCCCGGTCAGGGTGGGGACGACTGGGCGGGGGCAAGACGAATGTCGGACAACATGGGGCCGGGACCCGGACCGTACGGCGGGGCGCAGGGCCACGGCGCGGCACCCGGGTGGGGCGGCTGGGGACCTCCTCCGGCCCCCAAGCCCGGAGTGATACCGCTGCGCCCGCTCGATCTCGGCGATGTCCTCAGCGGTGCCTTCGCGACGATCGGCCGTGGCTGGAAGCAGCTCTACGGCACGGCCGTCGCCGTCTACGTCCTCGCCGCGCTGGCGGTCGGTGGGGCGCTGGTGCTCGCCTACTCGGCGGTCGGCGACGGCCTGCACGAGATCATCGACCTGCCGCCGGGCGAGGACCCGTCCTGGGACCAGGCGCAGCCGCTGGTGGTCGCGCTCGCATCCGTCTGGGTGTTCGCCGTCGTGGTGCTGCTCGTGTCGACGGCGGTGGTCACGGCCGCCGTGCCGGCCGTCCTCCAGGACACCGTGCTCGGGCGGCCGGTCGTCTTCGGCACGGTCTGGCGCCGCGCCTGGGGAAAGGTTCCTGCAGTGCTCGGGACGGTCCTGCTCACCGGCCTGATCGCTGTCGTGCCGATGGCCCTGATGATGCTCGGCCTCGTGGCCCTCATGGTCAGCCTGGTGACGTCGCTGGACGGCGACGGCGGCGGTGGCGCGGGCGGGCTCGCCGCGCTCGGCTTCCTGGGGGTGCTGGCCACCGCGCCGGTCGCGGTCTGGCTCTGGGTGAAGTTCAGCCTCGCCCCGCACGTCGCGGTCTTCGAGGGCCAGGGACCGATCCGGTCGATGCGCCGCTCCTGGGACCTGGTGCGCGGCGGCTGGTGGCGGATCTTCGGGATCTCGCTGCTGGCCTATCTGATGGCGGCGGCGGTGAGTTTCGCGATCCGCCAGTCGGTCGACGTGGCGACCGCCTTCCCGATGGCGGGCACCGCGACTCTGGACGAGGGCGAGGACCTCGCCACTTTCCTCGTCGGGATGTCCGGCTGGTTCGCCCTCGCCCTGGTCGGGCAGCTGGTCGCCCAGATCGTCACGTCGACGTTCCCCCAGCTGGTGAACGGTCTGCTCTACGTCGACCAGCGCATGCGCAACGAGAACCTGGCGCCGGTCCTGGCCTCGGCCGCGGGCGCCCCCGCGGCTGCGCCGGGACCGCAGCCGCCGGCGCCGCCCGTCGCCGGCTGAACGCACGACGGGCAGCCGGCGACGCGCCACCGCACGCGAACGGCCGTGCCCGCCGGTCTCCCCGGCGGGCACGGCCGTTCCGCTCCCTGCGGACTCGCGCCGGACGATTACGTGCCCGGCGTGCCGGACGCTCCCCGGGGGACGGGCGTTCCCGTGCGGGATCCCGCCGTCCCCGGGGGCGTCGCGGCGTCAGACGTTGAAGCCGAGCGCCCTCAGCTGCTCACGGCCGTCGTCCGTGATCTTGTCCGGACCCCACGGCGGCATCCAGACCCAGTTGATCTTCAGCTCGTTGACGATGCCGTCGGTCGCGGCCTTCGCCTGGTCCTCGATCACGTCCGTCAGCGGGCAGGCCGCCGACGTCAGCGTCATGTCCAGGGTCGCGATGTTGGCGTCGTCGATGTGGATGCCGTAGATCAGCCCGAGGTTGACCACGTCGATGCCCAGCTCGGGGTCGACGACGTCGTACAGGGCCTCGCGGACCTCCTCCTCGGAGGCCTTCGTGCTCGTCGGCGCCGCGGCCTCGGAGGAGGAGAAGGTCTCCTCGTCCGGCCACTCCTTCTCCGCCGTGGTCTCGCGGTTCTCAGTCATGCGGTCTTCCCTTCGGACAGCGCCTGCGCCGTCGCGTCCTTCCATGCCATC
This sequence comes from Streptomyces wuyuanensis, assembly GCF_900103455.1. GTDB lineage: Bacteria > Actinomycetota > Actinomycetes > Streptomycetales > Streptomycetaceae > Streptomyces > Streptomyces wuyuanensis. The sequence goes on from NZ_FNHI01000004.1 coordinate 105,725, forward strand.
CAGCTCAGGAGGGCGCACTTCACGCGCGCCGGGTACTTGGAGACGCCGGCGAACGCGACCGCGTCCTCCAGCACCTCCTCCATCGCGTCGTCCGGCTCGATCTGGCCCTTGGACTGCATCAGCTCCAGGAACGTCGCCTGGATCTTCTGCGCCTCGGCGAGCTCCTTGCCGACGAGAAGTTCGTTCAGCACGGAGGCGGACGCCTGGCTGATGGAACAGCCCTGGCCCTCGTAGGAGACGTCCGCGATGCGCGTGCCGTCGTACTTCACGCGCATCGTGATCTCGTCGCCGCAGGTGGGGTTGACGTGGTGCACCTCGGCGTCGCCGTCCCGCAAGCCCCGCCCGTGCGGGTGCTTGTAGTGGTCCAGGATGACGTCCTGGTACATCGAATCAAGCTTCACGTCAGGCCCCTCAGCCGAAGAAGTTGCGGACGTGCTCCAGGCCGTCGATCAGTGCGTCCACCTCGCCCGGCGTGGAGTACAGATAGAACGACGCCCTCGTGGTCGCGGGAATTCCGTACCGGAGGCACACCGGCCGTGCGCAGTGGTGGCCGACCCGGACGGCGATGCCCTGCTCGTCCAGCACCTGCCCCACGTCGTGCGGGTGGATGTCCCCGAGCACGAAGGAGATCGCCGCACCGCGGTCCTCGGCCGTGACCGGGCCGATGATCCGCAGGTCGGGGACCTGCTGCAGCCGCTGGACCGCGTACTCGGTGATCGCGTGCTCGTGCTGCGCGATCCTGTCCATGCCGATCGCGCTCAGGTAGTCCACCGCTGCGCCGAGGCCGACGGCCTGGGCGATCGGGGGCGTACCCGCCTCGAACTTGTGCGGCGCCGGGGCGTACGTCGACGAGTGCATCGACACGGTCTCGATCATCTCGCCGCCGCCCAGGAACGGAGGCAGGTCCTCCAGGAGCTCCTGGCGGCCCCAGAGCACGCCGATGCCCGTCGGGCCGCACATCTTGTGGCCGGTGAAGGCCACGAAGTCGGCGCCGAGCGCCTGGACGTCCAGGGGCATGTGCGGGGCGGCCTGCGAGGCGTCGACGAGGACGAGCGCGCCGACGTCCTGCGCCCGGCGGACGATCTGCTCGACCGGGTTGACCGTCCCCAGGATGTTGGAGACCAGCGTGAAGGAGACGATCTTCGTCTTCTCCGTGATGACCTCCTCGATGTTGGAGAGGTCGAGGCGGCCGTCGTCGGTCAGTCCGAACCACTTCAGTTTCGCGCCCGTGCGCTGCGCCAGCAGCTGCCAGGGAACGATGTTGGAGTGGTGCTCCATCTCCGTGATGACTATCTCGGTCTCGCGGTCCACGCGGTAGGGCTCGTCGGCCCAGCCCAGCATGTTCGCCACGAGGTTAAGCGACTCCGACGCGTTCTTGGTGAAGATCACCTCGTCGCGGCTCGGCGCGTTGACGAAGGAGGCGACCTTGTCGCGAGCGCCCTCGTACAGTGCCGTGGCCTCCTCGGCGAGCACGTGCACACCGCGGTGGACATTGGCGTTGTAGCGCTCGTAGTACTCGGCGAGTGCGTCCAGCACCTGGCGCGGCTTCTGCGAGGTCGCCGCGTTGTCCAGGTACACGAGCTTCCTGCCGTCGTGGACCACGCGGTCCAGGATCGGGAAGTCCTTGCGGATCGCCTCGGTGTCGAGGAGGCCCGGCATCTGTGTCACGCGGATACGCCACCCTTCGTGTATGCCTCGTAGCCCTCGGCCTCGAGCTTGTCGGCGAGCTCGGCGCCGCCGGACTCGGCGATGCGGCCGTTCGCGAACACGTGGACGAAGTCGGGCTTGATGTAGCGCAGGATGCGCGTGTAGTGGGTGATCAGCAGGGTGCCGACCTCACCGGTCTCGCGGACGCGGTTGACGCCTTCGGAGACGGTGCGCAGCGCGTCGACGTCGAGGCCGGAGTCCGTCTCGTCGAGGATCGCGATCTTCGGCTTGAGGAGCTCCAGCTGGAGGATCTCGTGCCGCTTCTTCTCACCGCCGGAGAAGCCCTCGTTCACGTTCCGCTCGGCGAAGGCCGGGTCCATCTGGAGACGCTCCATGGTCTCCTTGACCTCCTTCACCCAGGTGCGCAGCTTGGGGGCCTCGCCGCGGATGGCGGTGGCGGAGGTGCGCAGGAAGTTGGAGACCGAGACACCGGGGACCTCGACGGGGTACTGCATCGCGAGGAAGACGCCGGCGCGGGCGCGCTCGTCGACGGACATCTCCAGGACGTCCTCGCCGTCCAGGGTCACGGTGCCACCGGTGATCGTGTACTTGGGGTGGCCCGCGAGGGAGTAGGCGAGGGTCGACTTGCCGGAGCCGTTGGGGCCCATGATGGCGTGGGTCTCGCCCTGCTTCACGGTCAGGTCGACGCCCTTGAGGATCTCCCGGGGGCCGTTCTCGGCCTCGACGGAGACGTGCAGGTCGCGGATTTCAAGCGTTGCCATGGGTGACTCAGGACTCCTGGGTGACGGAGACGAGCACATCGTCCCCTTCGATCTTTACGGGATACACGGGGACGGGGCGCGTCGCGGGAAGGCCGGACGGCTTGCCGGTGCGGAGGTCGAAGCTGGAGCCGTGCAGCCAGCACTCGATCTGGCAGTCCTCCACCTCGCCCTCGGAGAGGGAGACGTTCGCGTGCGAGCAGATGTCGTGGATCGCGAACACCTCGCCCTCCGTGCGGACGACGGAGACCGGCGTGCCGTCGAGTTCCACCCGCTTCGGGGTGTCCTCCTCCAGCTCGCTCAGCCCACAGGCGCGGACGAAGGCCATCAGACGGACGCCTCCAGCTCCGCCTCGATCTTGGCGATGAGGCGCTCCTCCACATCCGGCAGGCCGATCTGCTGGACGAGCTCGGCGAAGAACCCGCGGACGACGAGGCGGCGGGCCTCGGCCTCCGGGATGCCCCGGGCCATCAGGTAGAAGAGCTGCTCGTCGTCGAAACGGCCGGTGGTGGAGGCGTGGCCGGCACCGACGATCTCGCCGGTCTCGATCTCCAGGTTCGGCACGGAGTCGACACGGGCGCCGTCGGTCAGAACCAGGTTGCGGTTCATCTCGTAGGTGTCGGTGCCCTCGGCCTCGGCCTGGATGAGGACGTCGCCGATCCAGACGGCGTGCGCGCTGTCGCCTTGGAGCGCGCCCTTGTAGACGACGTTCGACTTGCAGTGCGGGGCGTTGTGCGTGACCAGGAGGCGGTGCTCCTGGTGCTGCCCGGCGTCGGTGAAGTACAGACCGAACAGTTCGGCCTCGCCGCCCGGACCCGCGTACGAGATGCGCGGGTGGAGGCGTACGACGTCGCCGCCGAAGGTCACGACGACCGACCTGAAGGTCGCGTCGCGGCCGATGAGGGCGTTGTGCTGCGAACAGTGCACCGCGGTGTCGTCCCAGTCCTGGACGGAGACGAAGGTGACCTTGGCGCCGTCGCCGATCAGGAAGTCCACGTTGGCGGAGCGCACGGCGTCGCCGGTGTGGTCGATGACGATGACGACCTCGGCGAAGGCGCCGATCTCGAAGACCGTGTGCCCGAAGGTGGTGCCGCCCTCGCCGTGCAGGGCGACCCGCACCGGCTCGGTCAGGACCGTCTCCTTGGGGATCGAGACGACGGTGGCCTTCTCGAAGGAGGAGAACGCCTGCGCGGCGACCCGGTCGACGGGCGTGCCCGCCTTGCCGATGCGCGCGTCGTCGCGGCCGACGGACTCGACGGTGACGCCGTCGGGGGCGTTCACCTCCGCCTTGATCGAACCGTCTGCCTTCGCGGTGCCGTCGTGGAGACCCTTCAGGCGCTCCAGCGGCGTGAACCGCCACTCCTCCTCGCGGCCGTGCGGGACCGGGAAGTCCGCCACGTCGAAGGACGGGGGCGCGCTCATGCGCGTGGCGACGGTCGACTCGGCGGCCACCGCGATCGACCCGGCGGTGGTGGAGCCCACCGGTAGGGATCCCCCCGCCCGGGCGGAGCGGAGGGTGGGGGAGTTCTGAGCCTCAGCCATGGCTGTCGTCTTGCTCGCTTCCTACGTGAAGAAATCTGCTCGCTGCGGGTGGGGCGACGGCCTCAGCCGACCGCGCCTTCCATCTGCAGCTCGATCAGCCGGTTGAGCTCCAGGGCGTACTCCATCGGCAGTTCCTTGGCGATCGGCTCGACGAAGCCGCGCACGATCATCGCCATCGCCTCGTCCTCGGAGAGTCCGCGGCTCATCAGGTAGAAGAGCTGGTCGTCGGAGACCTTGGAGACGGTTGCCTCGTGCCCCATGGAGACGTCGTCCTCGCGGACGTCGACGTACGGGTAGGTGTCGGACCGGGAGATCGTGTCGACGAGCAGGGCGTCGCAGAGCACGTTGGACTTGGCACCGGGGGCGCCCTCGCCGATCTCGATGAGACCGCGGTAGGAGGTCCGGCCGCCGCCTCGCGCCACCGACTTGGAGACGATGTTCGAGGAGGTGTTCGGGGCCATGTGGACCATCTTGGCGCCGGCGTCCTGGTGCTGGCCCTCGCCCGCGAAGGCGATGGACAGGGTCTCGCCCTTGGCGTGCTCGCCCATCAGGTACACGGCGGGGTACTTCATCGTGACCTTGGACCCGATGTTGCCGTCGACCCACTCCATGGTCGCGCCCTCGTACGCCACGGCGCGCTTGGTGACCAGGTTGTAGACGTTGTTCGACCAGTTCTGGATGGTCGTGTAGCGGCAGCGGGCGCCCTTCTTGACGATGATCTCGACCACGGCGCTGTGCAGCGAGTCCGAGGAGTAGATCGGGGCGGTGCAGCCCTCGACGTAGTGGACGTACGCGTCCTCGTCGACGATGATCAGCGTCCGCTCGAACTGGCCCATGTTCTCGGTGTTGATCCGGAAGTAGGCCTGGAGCGGGATCTCGACGTGCACGCCCTTCGGCACGTAGATGAAGGAGCCGCCGGACCACACCGCGGTGTTCAGCGAGGCGAACTTGTTGTCGCCGGCCGGGATGACCGTGCCGAAGTACTCCTTGAAGAGCTCCGGGTGCTCCTTCAGCGCGGTGTCGGTGTCCAGGAAGATGACGCCCTGCTCCTCCAGGTCCTCGCGGATCTGGTGGTAGACGACCTCGGACTCGTACTGCGCGGCGACACCGGCCACGAGGCGCTGCTTCTCGGCCTCGGGGATGCCGAGCTTGTCGTACGTGTTCTTGATGTCCTCGGGCAGGTCCTCCCAGGACTCCGCCTGCTTCTCCGTGGACCGCACGAAGTACTTGATGTTGTCGAAGTCGATGCCGGAGAGGTCGGAGCCCCAGTTCGGCATGGGCTTCTTCTCGAAGAGCTTCAGGCCCTTCAGACGCATCTTCAGCATCCACTCGGGCTCGGACTTCTTCGCGGAGATGTCCCGGACCACGTCCTCCGAGAGGCCGCGCTTTGCCGCGGCGCCTGCGACGTCGGAGTCGGCCCAGCCGTATTCGTACTTGCCCAGGCCCTCGAGCTCAGGGTGGGCAGTCTCCGTGGGGAGAGTCATGCGGGGTTCCTCCCGGCCGTGCTTGCAGATGCTTGCGAAGTGGTCTTTTCGGTGTTGCTGGTCGTGCTGGTCCTGCCGGACCCGTCGGCCGGCCGGTCGTCGGACCGGTGGCCGGCCTTCGGGATGAAGGTCGTGCACACGCCGTCGCCGTGGGCGATGGTGGCCAGACGCTGTACGTGCGTGCCGAGCAGACGGGAGAAGACCTCGGTCTCCGCCTCGCACAGCTGCGGGTACCGCTCGGCCACATGGGCGACGGGGCAGTGGTGCTGACACAGCTGCTCGCCGACCGGTGCGTTACGCGCCGTAGCAGCGTACCCGTCTGCGGTCAACGCCTTGGCCAGAGCCTCGGTGCGCGCCTCGGGATCGGCGGCCTCCACGGCCCGGCGGTACGCCTCGGCCTGGGCCTCCATCCGGTCGCGGGCGAAGGCGGCGACGGCGGCCTCGCCTCCCGCGTTCTCCTCGATCCAGCGGAGGGCGTCGACGGCGAGCGCGTCGTAGGACTGGTCGAAGGCGTCCCGGCCGCAGTCGGTGAGTGCGAAGACCTTGGCGGGCCTGCCCCGGGTGCGCGCGCCGTACACGCGCTGCTCGCGCGCGACGACGACGTCGTCGGAGACGAGCGCGTCCAGATGACGGCGTACGGCTGCCTGGGTGAGCCCGAGACGGCCGGCGAGGTCGGCGACGGTGGACGGCCCGTGGTCCAGGATCGACCGCGCGACCCGGTTGCGGGTTGACCGCTCCCCGGTCGCGAGCTCCTCCTGGGGGGACTCCCCCACAGCTCCGCCGTTTTTCACAACGCCATTGTTGCGTAATTCCAGAGAGACTGACAAGCCGCGTCCGCCGGGTGGACGGTGCCGTGCATCACTTAGGGAAACCTAACCTGACCTGCGGAAACGATCATTCGTGGGATCAATCCCGGGAGGCTCCGCGCCCTCCGCCGAAGGCCCCCGGCGAGCGCCCCGACCCCCGCTGACCGGCGATTCGTCCCTCCCGGGGCGCCCGCTCCACCCGGCCGCCGGAGGCAGCCGCCGCCCTCCTCCGGGGCGCCCCGCGGGTGGCCGGATCCATGCCCTCCGGGCCGCCGGGATCCCGCCCCGGCGCCCCGGACGGCCGTCGCCCCTCCTTAGACTGCCCGGCATGAACAACGAGTCCGCCGTCCGGGTACGGGGCCTGGTCAAGCGGTACGGAGCCAGAACCGCGGTGGACGGGCTCGACCTCGACGTCCGCACCGGCACGGTCACCGCCGTCCTCGGCCCGAACGGGGCCGGGAAGACCACCACCGTCGAGACCTGCGAGGGCTACCGCCGCGCCGACTCCGGCACGGTCCGCGTCCTCGGCCTCGACCCGGTCGCCGACGCCTCGCGGCTGCGGCCGCGGATCGGCGTGATGCTCCAGTCCGGCGGTGTCTACTCGGGCGCCCGCGCCGACGAGATGCTGCGTCACATGGCGAAGCTGCACGCCCACCCCCTCGACGTGGACGCCCTGATCGAACGGCTCGGCCTCGGTTCGTGCGGGCGGACGACCTACCGGCGGCTCTCGGGCGGGCAGCAGCAGCGGCTGGCACTCGCCATGGCCGTCGTCGGCCGTCCCGAACTGGTCTTCCTGGACGAGCCGACCGCCGGACTCGACCCCCAGGCCCGCCGCGCCACCTGGAACCTGGTGCGCGAGCTGCGCACCGACGGGGTGACGGTGGTGCTGACCACGCACTTCATGGACGAGGCGGAAGCTCTCGCCGACGACGTCGCGATCATCGACGCGGGGCGGGTCGCCGCCCAGGGCAGCCCCGAGCAGCTGTGCCGGGGCGGCGCGGAGAACACCCTCCGTTTCACCGGCCGCCCGGGCCTCGACCTCGGCTCCCTGCTGAAGGCGCTGCCGGACGGCACCGCTGCGGCGGAGCTGACGCCGGGCGCGTACCGGATCAGCGGGACCGTCGACCCGCAGCTGCTCGCCACCGTCACCTCCTGGTGCGCTCAGCACGGGGTGATGCCGGACGGCATCTCGGTGGAGCGCCACACCCTCGAGGACGTCTTCCTGGAGCTCACGGGGAAGGAGCTGCGGTCGTGACCGCTGAGGTGACCACGGACAGGACGTCCGGCGGACCGGACTCGCCCGGAGGCCGCGGCACGTACGCCCCGCGGCCGGGCGGCGCCCCGGTCGCCCGCATGATCGCGGCGCAGGCGGCTCTGGAGACCCGGATGCTGCTCCGCAACGGGGAGCAGCTGCTGCTGACGGTGATCATCCCGTCGCTGCTGCTGGTGCTCTTCTCGACGGTCGACATCGTCGACACGGGCGAGGACCGGGCCGTGGACTTCCTCGCCCCCGGCGTCCTGGCGCTGGCCGTGATGTCCACCGCCTTCACGGGACAGGCGATCGCCACCGGCTTCGAGCGCCGCTACGGCGTGCTGAAGCGGCTCGGTGCCTCTCCGCTCCCCCGCTGGGCGCTGATGGCGGCCAAGACGCTCTCGGTCCTCGTCACCGAGGTCCTGCAGATCGCGCTGCTGACGCTGATCGCCTTCGGGCTCGGCTGGTCGCCGCGGGGCGGTCCGGTCGCCGTGGCGGTGCTGCTGGTCGCGGGCACCGCGGCCTTCTCGGGGCTCGGCCTGCTGATGGCCGGCACGCTCCGGGCCGAGGCGACGCTCGCCGCGGCCAATCTGGTCTTCCTGCTGCTGCTGGTCGGCGGCGGGGTGATCGTGCCGCTGGACAGGTTCCCGGAGAGTGCGCAGGCGGTCCTCTCGCTGCTGCCGATCTCCGCGCTCTCCGACGGGCTGCGCGACGTGCTCCGGGACGGCGCGGCGATGCCCTGGGGCGAGCTGGGGATCCTGACGGGCTGGTCGGTGCTGGGCCTCGCCGCGGCGGCGCGGTTCTTCCGCTGGGAGTGAACCGCCCCGGGCCGCTCGTACGGCCCCGGGACGACTCCCCGAGGGCCCCTCGTGAAAACACGCACAAGCGCCCCCTTACGATAGTCGCCGTGCAAACCCCCCTCGCCTACATCGCCAAGCGCTGGACGCCGTCCCCCAAGGTGCTCCGGCGAGCCGCGCTCGCACCCGTCGTGATGAGCGTGGTCATCATCGTCACCGGTGGCGCGGTCCGGCTGACCGGTTCCGGTCTGGGCTGCGACACCTGGCCCAAGTGCACGGACGACAGTCTGTTCGCGACGCCCGAGCAGGGCATCCACGGCGCCATCGAGTTCGGCAACCGGATGCTGACGTACGTCCTGTCGGCGGCGGTCGGCTGGGCCATCGTCGCGGCCCGCTCGACCAAGCCCTGGCGCCGGGGGCTCACCCGGCTGGGCTGGGCGCAGTTCTGGGTCGTGATGAGCAACGCGGTCCTCGGCGGCATCACCGTCTGGGCGGGCCTCAACCCGTGGACGGTGGCCGGGCACTTCCTCGCGGCGAACGCGCTGCTGACGGTCGCCACGGTCACCTGGATCCGGGCGGGCGAGGGCGACACCGCGCCGCGGCCCCGGGTCCCGCTCCCCGTGCGGCGGCTGTCCTGGGCGCTGACCGGGGCGGCGGGGCTGCTGATCGCGGCGGGCACGATCGTGACCGGCTCCGGCAAGCACGCGGGCGACAGCAGCGACGTGCCGAGGATGCCGTTCGACTGGGTGGACGCGGCCCATGTGCACGCGGCGCTGGCGTGGCTGGTGTGCGTGCTCGCCGTGGGGATGTGGCTGGCGCTGCGCATCGTGGACGCGCCGGACGACACCCGGGCGCGCGCCCGGGAGCTGATCTACGTGCTGGTCGCACAGGGCGCCATCGGCTATGTGCAGTTCTTCACCGACGTCCCGGAGCTGCTGGTCGGCGCGCACATGCTCGGCTCCTCGCTGATGTGGATCGCCGTGCTGCGCCTCGCCCTGAGCCTGCGGGAGCGGCCGCTCGCCGCCCCGGGCACCCCGGCCGCGCCGGACGCGGCGCTCACGGCGGCCTGACCCGGCCCGATCCGCCGGCGGCGGCCTGACGGGGCCCGGGCCGGCGGCTCAGCCGGCGAGGCCGTAGACGCGGCGGGCGTTGTCCGCCGCGATCATCCCGGCGACCCGCTGGGCGTCCGCCCGGCACCAGGCCCCGTCGGCCACCCAGCCGCCGAGCACCCGGTCCAGCGCCTCCCGGAAGATCCGCGCCCCGACGACATGGAGCTCGGGCAGCCCCCGGGCCCCGCTGGAGAACAGCAGTTTCCCGAACGGGGCGTGCTCCAGGGTCTCGGCGAGGACCGTCGCGGCCCCGGCTCCCGTGTGGGCCAGGGCGGGCCCGACGTCGGCGTACACATGCGGGAAGACGCTCGCCAGATGCGCGGCGTGGCGGTGGTAGGGGTAGCCGTGGAGCAGCACCAGATCGGTGCCGAGGCCCGCGGTGGCCGCCGCGAAGCCCGCCAGCGGCATCGGATCGCCCACCCCGACGTGCATCTGCAGCGGCCGCCCGGAGGCGACGGCGATCCAGAGCAGATGCCGCAGCAGTACGGGGTCGGTGAGCCGGCCGCCGACGGTCCTTCCGTCCAGCCAGCGCCCGGTGGCGCCGCGCACCTCGCCGGGTCCGGGCGGCTCGGGTTCCAGGGAGACGCCGCGCCGCACTCCGGCGACGGAGGTGAAGGCGACGGCCGAGACGGCCGCGCCGTGCACGGCCTCGGCGAGGTTGGCGAGGAACGAGTCGACGGTGCCCGAGGTGTCGGCGACCTGTTCGGCGAGCAGCTCCAGGCGCACGATCTCATGGGCGTCCGCCATGCCGGCGGCGGCGATCTCGGGCACTCCGGTGAGGTCGCCGGGAAGTCCGGTGTCCACGAGGTAGGTGGAGATCCCGCTGGCCCGCAGCAGCCGCCTGCCGGATTCGAGGACCCCCAGCTCCCGGCGGCGCGCGAGGTAGCCCGCGGGCGGGCAGTGCGGTTCCAGGCCGAGCAGCGGCGGGCACCAGCGGCGCACCGCGAAGCCGGTCTGGGTGTCGAAGAAGGTGGTGCCGGGCGCGGGCGGCCCGGCGGTGCTGCCGAGGTGGGCCTCGAAGGTGCCGAGGCCCAGCTCCGTGCGGAGGACGCCGTGGCAGTACTGATCCACCAAGGACGGCGTGTCGATCATCCGGGGCTCCCAGCGGTGGACGGCGTTCCACCCGTCCTAACGGGTGAGCCCCGCGCGAGGTGTTGCCCCGGGCCGCAACGGCCGCTTTCCCGTGCCCTTGCAGGGCACGGAGCGGTCAGCCGTTCGACGGGCCGCCGATCTGGATGCCGGCCATCCGGGTCCACTCGTACGGTCCGGTGCGGACCTTCAGCGCGTAGTCGCCGTCGAAGGACTCGTGCAGGGTGATGCCGGACTTCTCCGCGGCCCTGAGGGCGATCTCGTGGGTCGGCGCGACCAGGTCGCCCCAGCCGCCGTCCTCGCCGACGAGCACGATGCGGGTGCCCGCCTGGCCGATGTACGCGAGCTGGCCCTCGGCGCCGCCGTGCGCCTTGGCGAAGGCGCCGATCTGCTTGGCGAGCTTCGCCGCCTTCCGCTCGGTCTTCGCGGACTGCTTCTCGTCAACCTGGGTGTCTGCCATGACCAGGATGCTACTCGCGGGTAGATCGACTGGCGACCGCCGGGCCACGTGGCCTCGGCCACGCCCGTGCTCCCGTCAGGGAGCGGTCCGGCGGTCAGCGCAGGAAGGGGTCCACGGCGACGGCGACGAACAGCAGCGAGACATAGGTGATGGACCAGTGGAAGAGCCGCATCTCCTTGAGCTTTCCGCCCGTCACCCCGGCCTTGGCGCGGCTCTGCAGCGCGTGCGCCTCCCAGAGCCACCAGCCGCCGGTCGCCAGCGCCACCGCCGTGTAGAACCAGCCGGTGTAGCCGAGCGGGGTGAGGAGCAGCGAGACCGCCACCATCACCCAGCTGTAGATGACGATCTGGCGTGCGACGACCTTGTTCGAGGCCACCACCGGCAGCATGGGCACGCCCACGCGCGCGTAGTCCTCCTTCACCTTCATCGACAGCGGCCAGTAGTGCGGCGGCGTCCAGAAGAAAATGACGAGGAAGAGGATGACGGCGGCCCAGGACATGGAGTTGGTGACGGCGGACCAGCCGATCAGCACCGGCATGCAGCCGGCGATGCCGCCCCAGACGATGTTCTGCGCGGTGCGCCGCTTCAGCAGCATCGTGTAGACGACGACGTAGAAGAGGAGCGCCCCCAGCGCCAGGGCCGCGGACAGCCAGTTGACGAGCAGTCCGAACCAGAGCGTGGAGACGACCGCCAGGACGAGGCCGAAGACCAGGCCCTCGCGGGGCGACACCATGCCGGTGACAAGCGGGCGCTGCGAGGTGCGGTCCATGAGCGCGTCGATGTCGCGGTCGATGTACATGTTGAGCGCGTTGGCGCCACCCGCCGACAGGTATCCGCCGACGCATGTGGCGATCACGAGCCCGAGGTCCGGCACGCCCTGCGCGGCCAGGAACATCACCGGTACGGTGGTGATGAGAAGCAACTCGATGATCCGCGGCTTGGTCAGCGCCACGAATGCCTTGACGCGGGCCCCGAACGGCCGATGGCCCCCCGGGCTGGGAGTCAAGACGACCCCGGCGGGTCGGGACTCGACGGCCGTCACGCACACCCCTGACAGAGAAATTCCCAGCAAGCTTCGCGGGGGCATTCCTCGTACCCGGAGGGTCATGGAGGCGTGAATGCCCGGTGAAGGCTTGCGCGTACCACGCCACTCTAGACGTTGGCCCCATGCCGATCTTCGCGGGGGTGGGTCGTGTTGAGCGCTGCCGCGGTCCCGTCCGTAATCAACGGAGTCGGCCACCGACAACAGGCGAAGTCGGGCCGGTGCCCGCAGGCTGGTTGATGTGTCCGATTGGAGAGACGTGCACCCGAAAGGATGCACGTTGCTGCGAGGGTAGGCTCGACAGCGCCCGGTAAACCCCTCAGTCACCGGGACCCGAACTTGTGGAGAGGAGCCCTGACCCAGGGTGAGCACCAAGCCGACCACCACAGACCTCGAGTGGACCGCATTGGACCAGCGGGCAGTGGACACCGTCCGTGTCCTCGCCGCTGACGCCGTACAGAAGGTCGGCAACGGCCATCCCGGTACGGCGATGAGCCTGGCCCCCGCGGCGTACGTCCTCTTCCAGAAGCTGATGCGGCACGACCCCGCCGACGCGGACTGGACCGGCCGCGACCGGTTCGTGCTCTCCGCGGGTCACTCCAGCCTGACGCTCTACATCCAGCTCTACCTCGCCGGGTACGGCCTGGAGCTCGACGACCTCAAGTCCTTCCGCACGTGGGACTCCAGGACCCCGGGCCACCCCGAGTACGGCCACACGGTGGGCGTGGAGACGACGACCGGCCCGTTGGGCCAGGGTGTCGCCAACGCCGTCGGCATGGCCATGGCCGCCCGCTACGAGCGCGGCCTGTTCGACCCGGACGCCGCTCCCGGCACCTCCCCCTTCGACCACACCGTCTGGGTCGTCGCCGGTGACGGCTGCCTCCAGGAAGGCATCTCCCACGAAGCGTCCTCGCTGGCCGGTCACCAGAAGCTGGGCAACCTCGTGCTGCTCTGGGACGACAACCACATCTCCATCGAGGGCGACACCGAGACCGCGGTCTCCGAGGACACCCTGAAGCGGTACGAGGCCTACGGCTGGCACGTCCAGCGCGTTGCCCAGCTGCCGAGTGGCGACCTGGACCCGATCGGGCTGTACGAGGCGCTGAAGGCGGCCAAGGCGGAGACCGAGCGTCCGTCCTTCATCGCCGTCCGCTCGATCATCGCGTGGCCGGCCCCGAACGCCCAGAACACCGAGGCCGCGCACGGCGCGGCGCTGGGCGACGACGAGGTGGCGGCCACCAAGCGGGTCCTCGGCTTCGACCCGGAGAAGTCCTTCGAGGTGTCCGACGAGGTCATCCGGCACACCCGCCAGGCCCTCGACCGCGGGCGCACCGATCGCGAGGAGTGGGAGAAGGCGTTCGCCGAGTGGCGGACCGCGAACCCGGAGCGCGCCGCCGAGTTCGACCGGGTCCGCGCGGGCGAACTGCCCGCCGGCTGGGAGGAGAAGCTCCCGGTCTTCGAGACCGGCAAGGCGGTCGCGACCCGTGCCGCGTCCGGCAAGGTGCTGCAGGCGCTGGGCGCGGTCATCCCGGAACTGTGGGGCGGTTCCGCCGACCTCGCGGGCTCGAACAACACGACGATCGACAAGACCTCGTCGTTCCTGCCCAGGGGCAACCCGCTGCCGGAGGCCGACCAGTACGGACGCACGATCCACTTCGGCATCCGCGAGCACGCGATGGCCGCGATCATGAACGGCATCACGCTGCACGGCAACACCCGTGTCTACGGCGGTACGTTCCTCGTCTTCTCCGACTACATGCGCAACGCGGTCCGGCTGTCCGCGCTGATGCACCTGCCGGTGACGTACGTCTGGACCCACGACTCGATCGGTCTCGGCGAGGACGGCCCGACCCACCAGCCGGTGGAGCACCTGGCCTCCCTGCGCGCCATTCCGGGTCTGAGCATCGTGCGCCCGGCGGACGCCAACGAGACGGCGATCGCGTGGCGCGAGATCCTCCGTCGCTGGACGAAGGAGTTCCGTGTGGGCACGCCGCACGGCCTGGCGCTGACCCGCCAGGGCGTGCCGACGTACGAGCCCAACGAGGACGCCGCCAAGGGCGGTTACGTGATGTTCGAGGCCGAGGGTCCCGGCGGGGAGGACGCCGAGCCGCAGGTCGTGCTGATCGCCACCGGCTCCGAGGTGCACCTGGCCGTCGAGGCCCGCGAGCAGCTCCAGGCCGAGGGCACCGCGACGCGGGTCGTCTCGATGCCGTCCGTCGAATGGTTCGAGCAGCAGGACCAGGCGTACCGGGACTCGGTGCTGCCGCCCTCGGTGAGGGCCCGGGTGGCCGTCGAGGCCGGTATCGGCCTGACCTGGCACCGCTTCGTCGGTGACGCCGGCCGGATCGTGTCGCTGGAGCACTTCGGTGCCTCGGCCGACGGCAAGGTGCTGTTCCGCGAGTTCGGTTTCACCCCCGAGGCGGTGGCCGCCGCCGCGCGGGAATCGATCGCCGCCGCCGCGCGCTGACGCCGGTATACGACTAGTAGGAGATGCAACTCTCATGACAGACGCACTCAAGCGCCTCTCCGACGAAGGCGTCGCGATCTGGCTCGACGACCTGTCGCGCAAGCGCATCACGTCCGGCAACCTGGCCGAGCTCATCGACCAGCAGCACGTCGTGGGCGTCACGACCAACCCGTCCATCTTCCAGAAGGCCATCTCGTCCGGTGACGGCTACGAGCCGCAGGTCTCCGACCTCGCCACACGCCGGGTGACCGTCGAGGAAGCCCTCCGCATGATCACCACCGCGGACGTGCGCGACGCCGCGGACGTGCTGCGGCCCGTCTTCGACGCGACGGGCGGCCAGGACGGCCGGGTGTCCATCGAGGTCGACCCGCGCCTGGCGCACAACACGGCGGCGACCGTCGCCGAGGCCAAGCAGCTGGCCTGGCTGGTGGACCGGCCGAACACGTTCATCAAGATCCCGGCCACGCGGGCGGGCCTGCCGGCGATCACCGAGGTCATCGGCCTCGGCATCAGCGTCAACGTCACGCTGATCTTCTCGCTGGAGCGCTACCGCGAGGTCATGGCCGCCTACCTGGCCGGCCTGGAGAAGGCGAAGGCCGCGGGCCTGGACCTGTCGAAGATCCGTTCCGTGGCGTCCTTCTTCGTGTCCCGCGTCGACACCGAGATCGACAAGCGGCTGGACGCCCTGGGCACCGACGAGGCGAAGCAGCTGCGCGGCAAGGCGGCCCTCGCCAACGCGCGGCTCGCCTACCAGGCCTACGAGGAGGTGTTCGGCTCGGCCGACAAGTCGACGCCGCCGTCGGAGCGCTGGGCCGCGCTCGACAAGGCGCAGGCCAACGCACAGCGTCCGCTGTGGGCCTCGACCGGCGTGAAGGACCCGGCCTACTCGGACACGATGTACGTGGACCAGCTGGTCGCGCCGGGCACGGTCAACACCATGCCGGAGGCCACGCTGGAGGCGACCGCCGACCACGGGCGGATCACGGGCGACACGGTGCGCGGGACGTACGATCAGGCCCGTGCCGAACTCGACGCCGTCGAGAAGCTCGGGATCTCGTACGACGACGTCGTCCAGGTCCTCGAGGACGAGGGCGTCGAGAAGTTCGAGGCTTCCTGGAACGACCTGCTCAAGTCGACCGAGGCGGAGCTGCAGCGCCTCGCTCCTTCGGAAGGCTGAGCACCTTGACTTCCGCACACGGAGCGAATCCGCTTCGTGACGCCGCGGACCGGCGGCTCCCGCGCATCGCGGGGCCGTCGGGCCTGGTGATCTTCGGCGTTACGGGCGATTTGTCACGGAAAAAGCTGATGCCCGCTGTGTACGACCTCGCGAACCGCGGGCTCCTGCCGCCGGGCTTCTCCCTCGTCGGCTTCGCCCGCCGCGAGTGGGACGACCAGGACTTCGCGCACGAGGTCCACGAGGCGGTGAAGGAGCACTCCCGCACTCCCTTCCGGGAGGAGGTCTGGCAGCAGCTCATCCAGGGCATGCGCTTCGTCCCCGGCGAGTTCGACGACGACGACGCGTTCGAGACCCTGAAGAAGACGATCACGGAACTCGACCAGGTGCAGGGAACGGGCGGCAACTTCGCCTTCTACCTCTCGGTGCCGCCCAAGTTCTTCCCCAAGGTCGTCAAGCAGCTGAAGAAGCACGGTCTCGCGGAGCAGAAGGACGGATCGTGGCGGCGTGCCGTCATCGAGAAGCCCTTCGGCCACGACCTGGCGTCCGCGATGGAGCTCAACTCGCTCGTCCACGACGTGTTCGAGCCGGACCAGGTCTTCCGCATCGACCACTACCTGGGCAAGGAGACCGTCCAGAACATCCTGGCGCTCCGCTTCGCCAACACCCTCTTCGAGCCGATCTGGAACCGGTCGTTCGTCGACCACGTACAGATCACCATGGCCGAGGACATCGGCATCGGCGGCCGAGCCGGCTACTACGACGGCATCGGCGCGGCGCGCGACGTCATCCAGAACCACCTGCTCCAACTGCTCGCGCTGACCGCGATGGAAGAGCCCGCCTCCTTCGAGGCGGACTCGCTGGCGGCGGAGAAGACCAAGGTGCTGGGCGCGGTGAAGCTGCCCAGGGACCTGGCCGCCGGGACCGTGCGCGCGCAGTACGCGGCGGGCTGGCAGGGCGGCGAGAAGGTGGTCGGCTACCTCGAGGAGGAGGGCATCAACCCCAACTCCAAGACCGACACCTACGCGGCGATAAAGCTGGAGATCGACAACCGGCGCTGGGCGGGCGTGCCGTTCTACCTGCGCACCGGCAAGCGGCTCGGCCGCCGTGTCACCGAGATCGCCGTCGTCTTCCAGCGCGCGCCGCACTCCCCCTTCGACCGCACGGCCACCCAGGAGCTCGGGCAGAACGCCCTGGTCATCCGGGTCCAGCCGGACGAGGGCGTGACCCTGCGCTTCGGCTCGAAGGTGCCCGGCACCTCCATGGAGGTCAGGGACGTCTCCATGGACTTCGCCTACGGCGAGTCCTTCACGGAGTCCAGCCCGGAGGCGTACGAGCGGCTGATCCTCGACGTGCTGCTCGGCGACTCCAACCTCTTCCCGAGGGTCGGGGAGGTCGAGCTGTCCTGGAAGATACTCGACCCGATCGAGGAGTTCTGGGAGAAGCACGGCAGGCCCGCGCAGTACCCAGCCGGGACGTGGGGTCCGGTCGAGGCGGACGAAATGCTCGCACGAGACGGACGGAGCTGGCGCCGGCCATGAAGATCGACCTTACGGACACCACCTCCGGCAAGATCAACAAGGCGCTGGTGCAGGGTCGGCGGGCGATCGGCACCCCGGCCGTCGGCATGGTCCTCACCCTCGTCATCGTCACCGACGAGGAGAACGCCTACGACGCCCTGAAGGCGGCCAACGAGGCGGCCCGCGAGCACCCCTCGCGCAAGCTCGTCGTGATCAAGCGCGTCTCCCGCTCGCCGCGCGACCGGGCCAAGGCGCGCCTGGACGCCGAGGTGCGGGTCGGCGCCGACGCGGGCACCGGCGAGACCGTCGTCCTGCGGCTGTACGGCGAGGTCGCCGACCACGCCCAGTCCGTGGTGCTGCCGCTGCTGCTGCCGGACGCGCCGGTCGTGGTGTGGTGGCCGGTGAACGCGCCGGTGAACCCGGCGTCCGACCCCCTGGGCGCGCTCGCCCAGCGCCGGGTCACCGACACCTACGCCTGCGAGCAGCCCATCGCCGAGCTGACCGCCCGCGCCGACGCCTACACCCCGGGCGACACGGATCTGTCCTGGACCCGCATCACCCCGTGGCGCTCGATGCTCGCGGCCGCGCTCGACCAGGTGGACTGGCGGGTCACCGGGGCCGAGGTCGAGGGCGAGGAGTTCAACCCGAGCTGCGAACTGCTCGGGATGTGGCTCGGCGGCCGGCTGGACGTTCCGGTCACGCGCACGGTCTCCGGCGGTCCCGGCCTCACGGCCGTACGGCTGCTGACCGACAGCGGCACCATCGTCCTGGACCGGGCCGACGGCTCCCTGGCCACGCTGTCCATCGAGGGCCAGCCGGACCGTGCGGTGGCGCTGAAGCGGCGTGACACCGCCGAACTGATGGCCGAGGAGCTGCGCCGGCTGGACCCGGACGACATCTACGCCGCGACGCTGCGGTTCGGCGTCGACCGGCTCAATGAGCAGGGTGCCGCGGCCGGCAACGGCTCCGCCGCGCGGAAGACCGCCGCGAAGCGTCCGGACACGGCCGCGGAGAACTCCGGGGAGAAGAGCGGGGAGAAGGCTCCCGCGAAGGCGCCGGCGAGGAAGGCGGCGTCGAAGTGAGCGCCCCCCAACTCGTCGTCCACCGCGACAAGGAGCTGATGGCCCAGGCGGCGGCGGCCCGGCTGATCACGAAGATCGTGGACGCCCAGGCCGCCCGGGGATCGGCGTCGGTGGTGCTCACCGGCGGGCGCAACGGCAACGGTCTGCTGGCCGCGCTCGCCGCGGCGCCCGCACGGGACGCCGTCGACTGGTCGAGGCTCGACCTGTGGTGGGGCGACGAGCGCTTCCTCCCCGAAGGGGACCCGGAGCGCAATGTGACCCAGGCCCGCGAGGCCCTGCTGGACTCGGTCCCGCTGGACCCGGCCCGGGTGCATCCGATGCCCGCGTCGGGCGGACGGTACGGCGGCGACGCGGACGCCGCCGCCGCGGCGTACGCGGAGGAGCTGGCCGCCGCCGCGGGCCCCGAGCACTACCGATCGGCGGCGACGGCCGCAGGCGGCGACGTGCCGGCGTTCGACGTCCTGATGCTGGGCGTGGGCCCGGACACGCACGTCGCCTCCCTGTTCCCGGAGCTACCGGCGGTACGGGAGACCGAGCGCACGGTCGTCGGTGTCCACGGCGCGCCGAAGCCCCCGCCGACGCGCATCTCCCTGACGCTCCCGGCGATCCGGGCGGCGCGCGAGGTGTGGCTGCTCGCGGCCGGCGAGGACAAGGCGAACGCCGCGCGCATCGCCCTGTCGGGCGCGGGCGAGATCCAGGCGCCCGCGGCCGGTGCGTACGGCAGGTCGAGGACGCTGTGGCTGCTGGACGCGGCGGCCGCGTCCCAGCTGCCGCGCGATCTCTATCCGCCCGCCTCCGCCTGACGAAACCTCAGCACCCGGCGCGTACGGCCCGGTCCGCCCTTCCCCGGCGGGCCGGGCCGTACGCCGTTCCGGAGGCGGGCCGCCCGAGCCCGCCCGGGCCGTTCACGCCCGGTGCCCGCCCGGTTCGCCCGGCCGCTCCAGGAAGGACTCCAGCAGTCCCGGGACCGCCCGGGCGGCGAAGTCCAGGATCTCGTGCTCGCCGGCGTCGTACACCGGATACGCGCCGTCGCCCGCTGCCGTCGTCGCGGTCAGGGTGAGCACACCGGCACGGCGCTGGAACCACGACTGCTTCAGCGTCCAGCCGATGACACCGTCCCGCCGCAGCGCCACCGTGCCCCGCCGGACGGTCCCCGAGCGGGCGACCAGATAGTCGCCGTCGAGCGCATGGCCCAGGCTCCGGTAGGCGTCCAGCGCCAGCAGCACCGCCGCCGGTACGGCCACGGCCGCGCACGCGGCGGCGGCGTACACCAGGACGTCCGTGAGGCACAGCCCCAGGACAACGAGGACCAGGACCGGCGCGAGGGACGCCGCGAGGGCCCAGCGAAGTCTGCGGGAGCGGGCCGCGCGCGGATGCGCCGTGAGCGGCGCGCTCGTCGGCGGAACCGGCTCCCGCAGCACCAGGGCCACGACGTCGTCGGCCACCGGGGACGGCGCGGGCGGCAGCAGCGTCCTGTGGTCGGCGTTCTTGTCCTCTCCGTCCTTGACCAGGCCGGTCGCCACGGCATCCACCCGTGCGGCGCCACAGAGCCGAACTCCGAGGGGTTCGACGAGCTCCACGCCGCGCAGCCGGCGCTCCTCGATCGACAGCGAACGCGAGGTGAAGAGCCCCCGGCGGACCCGCAGCGTGCCGGCCGGCTCGCGTTCCAGCCGGTAGCCGAACCACATCTCCACCCAGAGGCCGAGCGCTCCGACGACCCCGGCGACCAGGGCGAGTGCGGCCAGCACCGCGACCGTCCAGAGCAGCGGGGTGTCCCGGACCCGCTCACCGACCCAGTCGATCAGCTGGGTCTGCACCCCGAACCACTGGCTCACCTGCATCACCGCGCCGACCGCGGCACCGCCGAGCAGGGGCGCGACGAACGACACCGGCGCGTAGCGGATCCAGCGGGGGTCGAGGGTCGCCAGTGTCCCCTCCCGTTCCGCCTCCGGTACCCCGACGGTCCGCCGGGCCAGCAGCTCCTGGCGCAGCCGCTCGCCCTCGGCCCTGGAGACCGGGTCGAGTTCCAGCGTGGACTCCCCGCCGCCGGTGTGCTCGCCGGTTCCGATCCGCACCTTCACCAGGCCGAGTATCCGCAGCAGCGGATGGGCCGTCAGATCGACTGTGCGGATGCGTTCGCGTGCCAGTGAGCGCCGCTTCACCAGCAGCAGTCCGGTGTGGAGCTCGGCGCGCTCGGGACCGATGCGGTACCGCGTGCGCCGCCAGCGGAGCCAGTCCGCGCCCGCGCCCCCGGCGATGAGCACCAGGGCGCCGGCGGCCACCCAGCCGAACGCCTGCCACCACGGCATGCTCCCGGCGAGAGCCAGCAGCGCGGGCACTCCGGCACCGCAGGCCAAACCGGCCATTACGGCGGCCGTGACGAGCACCGTGCCCCGGTCGAGCCGGCGCCAGTCGTCGGGCCCGCCCGCGGTGCTCATGTGGCGTCCCCGGGGGTGGCATGGGTGATCCGCGTGAGCTGCTCGGCCAGTGCGGCCGCGACCTCGTGGTCCAGGCCCTCGATCCGGATCGCGCCCTTGGCGGAGGCGGTGGTGACGGTGACCGTGGCCAGCCGGAAGAGCTGCTCCAGCGGGCCGCGTACGGTGTCGACGGTCTGGATCCGGGACATCGGGGCGATCCGCCACTCCTGCCAGAGGGCGCCCGTGCGGACGTACACGGCCTCCTCCGTGACCTCCCAGCGGTGGACCCGGTACCACCAGGAGGGGAAGAAGGCCGTGCCGGCCAGGCCGAGGACCGCCAGGGCCCCGGCCGCGAACCACAGCCAGGTCCTGGCCGGCCCGATGAACGCGCCGAGGACGGCGAGCACCGCCACCGGCACCGCCGTCGTCAGCAGGCACTGCGACCGCCACCAGGCGACGGCCCGTTCGTTCAGCGTGTTGTTCGGCGGCCTCAGCCGCACGGTCCCCTCCCCCGTCATCGGCTCGCCGCCCCCTACGCCCCGTCGCCCAGCGGGCTGCGGCCGCGCAGCGTGCGGTACGTGGACACCAGCGCCGCGGTGGAGCTGTCGAGGTCCTCGCCCCCGCGGCCCTCGGTGAGGACCGGCTCGAGGCGCTTGGCCAGGACCTTGCCGAGTTCGACGCCCCACTGGTCGAAGGAGTCGATGTTCCAGACGGCGCCCTGGACGAAGACCTTGTGCTCGTAGAGCGCGACGAGCTGGCCGAGAACCGAGGGCGTCAGCTTGCCGGCGAGGATCGTGGTGGTCGGGTGGTTGCCGCGGAACGTCTTGTGCGCAACCAGCTCCTCGGGCACGCCTTCCGCCCGCACCTCGTCGGGGGTCTTGCCGAAGGCCAGCGCCTGGGTCTGGGCGAAGAAGTTGGCCATCAGCAGATCGTGGTGGGCCGCGGGTCCGGCCGGCAGCTCGTCGACGGGGTCGGCGAAGCCGATGAAGTCGGCCGGGACGAGCTTGGTGCCCTGGTGGATCAACTGGTAGTAGGCGTGCTGCCCGTTGGTGCCCGGTGTGCCCCAGACGACGGGTCCCGTCTGCCATTCGACGGGCTCGCCCTCACGGTCGACGGACTTGCCGTTCGACTCCATGTCCAACTGCTGCAGATATGCCGTGAACTTGCTCAGATAGTGCGAGTACGGCAGGACCGCGTGCGACTGGGCGTCGAAGAAATCGTCGTACCAGATGCCGAGAAGGCCCATCAGCATCGGCGCGTTCTCCTCCGGCGGCGCCGTCCGGAAGTGCTCGTCGACGAGGTGGAATCCGTCGAGCATCTCGCGGAAGCGCTCCGGGCCGATGGCGATCATCAGCGAGAGCCCGATCGCCGAGTCGTACGAGTAGCGTCCGCCGACCCAGTCCCAGAACTCGAACATGTTCGCCGTGTCGATGCCGAAGTCGGCGACCTTCTCCGCGTTGGTGGAGAGCGCGACGAAGTGCTTGGCCACGGCCTCCTGACCCGCTCCGAGCCCGGTCAGGAGCCATTCGCGGGCGGTGGTGGCATTGGTGATGGTCTCGACGGTCGTGAACGTCTTGGAGGCGATGACGAACAGCGTCTCGGCGGGGTCGAGGTCGTGGACCGCCTCGTACAGATCCGCCCCGTCCACGTTCGAGACGAAACGGAACGTCAGGTTCCGTGCGGTGTAGGCGCGCAGTGCCTCGTAGGCCATCGCCGGGCCGAGGTCGGAGCCGCCGATGCCGATGTTGACCACGTTCTTGATGGGCCTGCCGGTGTGACCGGTCCAGCGGCCCGAGCGGATCTGCTCGGAGAATGCGCTCATCCTGTCGAGCACCGCGTGCACGGCGGGCACCACGTTCTCGCCGTCGACCTCGATGACCGCGTCACGGGGCGCGCGGAGGGCGATGTGCAGCACCGCCCGGTCCTCCGTGATGTTGATCTTCTCGCCGCGGAACATGGCGTCCCGCAACTCCGCGACACCGGTGGCCGCGGCGAGGTCGCGCAGCAGGGCCAACGTCTCGTCGGTCACCCGGTGCTTGGAGTAGTCGAGGTGCAGATCGCCGGCCTCCAGGGTGTACCGGCTGCCGCGCTCGGGATCCGCGGCGAACAGTTCCCGCAGATGCGTGTCCGCCATCTGCTCCCGGTGCTTGGTCAGAGCAGCCCACTCGGGCCTCCGGTTGAGCCGGATTGCGTTCATCTTCAGCCCACTTCTTCTCGTACCTGACTGCGTGCCCCGCTGCCCCACCAACCTAGTTGATCGCAAGGGCGGCCGGAGCGACGCAACGGCGTGCGGGCCCGGAACGCGTCAGGCCCGGCCGGCGGCGGAATCCTGGGAATCCCACCGCCGGCCGGGCCCGGCATCAGCTGCTCAGATCTCGCCCCGGAGCTTGGCGAGCGCCTCGGCGAGGATCGCCTCGCCGTCCGCATCGCTGCGCCGCTCGCGCACATACGCCAGATGCGTCTTGTACGGCTCCGTACGCGGCGGGTCCGGGGGGTTGTCCCGGTCCTGTCCGGCCGGGAACCCGCACCGCGGGCAGTCCCAGCTGTCCGGTACCTGTGCGTCGCTGGCGAAGCTCGGCTGCGTCTCGTGCCCGTTCGAGCACCAGAAGGAGATGCGGAGACGCGGTGCGGACTCGCCCCGCTCCGCCTCCCCCATCGGCCCCGCCCCAACCCGGCTTCCCCGGATCGCGTTGCCACTTGCCACGGTCGTAACTCCCTGCGTGATGGTGCTCGAAGATGCCCCAGTCTACGTAAGGCCCAACGCTCGTCCAGTGATTGGAGTTACACCCCCGCCCCCGGGACGCTCTCGATGGGTCAGCCGCCCAGCTTCATCAGCAGAGCAAGTACGACAATGCACGCGAACCACATCAGGCCGACCACGATCGTGATGCGGTCCAGGTTGCGCTCGGCGACCGAGGAGCCGCCGACGGACGACTGCATGCCGCCACCGAACATGTCGGAGAGGCCGCCGCCCTTCCCCTTGTGCATCAGCACCAGCAGCATCAGCAGCAGGCTGAAGACGATCAGGGCGATCGAGAACCCCATAACCACGGCTGGACCAACTTCCTCGGACGAAAGAATTCAGACTGAACAACTGATCAAGAAAGACGGGGGCCGAGCACGCAAGCCTCGGCCCCCGCAAGCGTACGACGAGGTTACCCATTTCCACGAGCCTCGCCGTGGACGGGACCTTCCTCACCGAAGGTGAGGAGGAGGACGGACAGCGCTACCGTCCGCTCACTGGTCGCGGAAGCGCACGATCTTGACGAACTCGTCCACGTCGAGGGACGCGCCGCCGACCAGGGCGCCGTCCACGTCGGGCTGCGCCATGATCGCCGCGACGTTGTTCGCCTTCACCGAGCCGCCGTACTGGATCCGGACCTTGTCGGCCACCTCCTGGCCGTACAGCTCCGCCAGCCGGCCGCGGATCGCCCCGCAGACCTCCTGGGCGTCCTCGGGGGTGGCGACCTCGCCGGTGCCGATGGCCCAGACCGGCTCGTAGGCGATCACCAGGGTCTCGGCCTGCTCGGCCGTGATGTCCTTGAGGCCGCCGTCGATCTGGGTCAGCGTGTACTGGACCTGCTGGCCGGCCTTGCGGACGTCCAGGCCCTCGCCGACGCAGAGGATCGGGGTCAGACCGTGCCGGAACGCGGCCTTCACCTTGGCGTTGCACAGCTCGTCCGACTCGGCGTGGTACTGGCGTCGCTCGGAGTGACCGACGACCGCGTAGGTGCACTTCAGCTTGGCGAGCATAACGCCGGAGATCTCACCGGTGTACGCGCCCGAGTCGTGCGCCGACAGGTCCTGGGCGCCATAGGTGATCTTCAGCTTGTCGCCGTCCACCAGGGTCTGCACCGAGCGCAGATCGGTGAAGGGCGGCAGGACCGCGACGTCCACGGCGTCGTAGTCCTTGTCGGTCAGCGCGAAGGCGAGCTTCTGGACGTGGGCGATGGCCTCGAGGTGGTTGAGGTTCATCTTCCAGTTGCCCGCCATCAGCGGGGTGCGGGTGCTCATATGGGGTTCAGTCCTCCAGTGCGGCGAGGCCGGGAAGCGTCTTGCCCTCGAGATACTCGAGGCTCGCGCCGCCACCGGTCGAGATGTGGCCGAATGCGTTTTCGTCGAAGCCCAGTGTGCGGACCGCGGCTGCCGAGTCACCACCGCCGACGACGGTGAAGGCCTTGCTGTCCACGAGCGCCTGGGCGGTGGCGCGGGTGCCGCCCGCGTAGTCGGGGTGCTCGAAGACGCCCAGGGGGCCGTTCCAGAACACCGTGGCGGCGTCGGCGATCTTGGACGCGTACAGCTCGCGCGTCCTCGGGCCGATGTCCAGCCCCTCCTTGTCGGCGGGGATCCCGTCGGCGTCCACCGTGATGTACTCGGCGGGCGCCTTGGTCTTGAGGTCCGGGAACTCGCCGGAGGCGAGGACGTCGACCGGCAGCACCAGCTCGACGCCGTTCTTCTCGGCGCGCTCCATGTACTCCTTCACCGCCGGGATCTGGTCCTCCTGGAGGAGGGAGATGCCGACCTCGTGGCCCTTGGCCTTGAGGAAGGTGTAGGCCATCCCGCCGCCGATGAGCAGACGGTCCGCCTTGCCCAGCAGCGAGTCGATGACGGCGAGCTTGTCGGAGACCTTGGCGCCGCCGAGGACGACCACGTACGGACGTCTGACGTCCTCGGTGAGCTTCTTCAGCACCGCGACCTCGGCGGCGATGAGGTAGCCGGCGGCGTGCGGGAGCCGGGCCGGGAGGTCGTACACCGAGGCGTGCTTGCGGTGGACCGCCCCGAAGCCGTCGCCGACGTACAGATCGGCGAGGGAGGCCAGCTCGTCGGCGAAGGCGCCGCGCTCGGCGTCGTCCTTGGACGTCTCCCCGGGGTTGAAACGCAGGTTCTCCAGGACGGCGACCCCGCCGTCGCCGAGTCCGGCGACGGCGGCGCGGGCGGACTCGCCGACCGTGTCGGTCGCGAACGCCACCTCCGCACCGAGCAGTTCACCGAGCCGGGCAGCGGCCGGGGCGAGCGAGAAGGCCGGGTCCGGGGCACCCTTCGGGCGGCCGAGGTGCGAGGCGACGACGACCCGGGCGCCGGCGCCGGCCAGGGCCTTCACGGTCGGCAGCACGGCGCGGATGCGGCCGTCGTCGGTGATCGCGGTGCCGTCGAGGGGCACGTTCAGGTCGGCGCGGACGAAGACCCGCTTGCCGGAGACGCCTTCGGCGAGGAGTTCGTCGATCGTCTTCATGCTTTGTTGGCTCCTAGGGGAGGTCGGGGACACACCACAGGGCCCGCGCAGCGCGCCGTTGCGCTGCCCGAGCCCTGCTCCGCTCACATCGAGGTGCTTATTGTCGCCGGGAGGCGATCAGAGCTGGTCGCCGACGAAGACCGTGAGGTCGACGAGGCGGTTGGAGTAGCCCCACTCGTTGTCGTACCAGCCGACGACCTTGACCTGCTTGCCCTGGACCATGGTCAGCTTCGAGTCGAAGGTGCAGGAAGCCGGCCAGTTCACGATGTCCGAGGAGACGATCGGGTCCTCGGTGTACTCCAGGATGCCCTTCAGCTGGCCCTCGGAGGCCTTCTGGAAGGCGGAGTTGATCTCGTCCCTGGTGACCTCGCGGTCGAGCTCGAGGACGAGGTCGGTGACGGAGCCGGTCGGGACCGGGACGCGCATCGCGATGCCGTCCAGCTTGCCCTTGAGCTGCGGGAGGACCAGGGCGGTGGCCTTCGCGGCACCCGTCGAGGTCGGGATGATGTTCTCCGCGGCGGCGCGGGCGCGACGCAGGTCCTTGTGCGGGAAGTCGAGGATGCGCTGGTCGTTGGTGTAGGCGTGGACCGTCGTCATCATGCCCTTGACGATGCCGAAGTTCTCGTCGAGGACCTTGGCCATCGGGGCCACGCAGTTGGTGGTGCAGGAGGCGTTGGAGATGACGTTGTGCTTCGCAGGGTCGTACTTGTCCTGGTTCACACCCATCACGATGGTGATGTCCTCATCGGTGGCCGGAGCCGAGATGAGGACCTTCTTGGCGCCGCCGGCGATGTGCTTCTCGGCGTCCGCCTTCTTCGTGAAGATGCCGGTGGACTCGATGACGATGTCGACGCCGAGCTCGCCCCAGGGGATGTCGGCCGGGTTGCGCTCGGAGAGCACCTTGATGGTGTGACCGTCGACGGTGATGGT
Organism: Streptomyces wuyuanensis; assembly: GCF_900103455.1. GTDB lineage: Bacteria > Actinomycetota > Actinomycetes > Streptomycetales > Streptomycetaceae > Streptomyces > Streptomyces wuyuanensis. The sequence continues at coordinate 132,555 of NZ_FNHI01000004.1, forward strand.
GTCTTCGGTGTGGCTGACCTCGGCCTTGAGACGGCCGAGGATGGTGTCGTACTTCAGCAGGTGAGCGGTGGTCGCGGTGTCACCCAGGTCGTTGACAGCCACGATCTCGATGTCTGCACCCTGCTCCAGCAGCGCGCGGAAGTAGTTACGACCGATGCGGCCAAAGCCGTTGATGCCTACGCGGATCGTCACGAACCGATCTCCTCAGTGGTACGCCGGTTTCGACACCGGCGAGCTGATATGGGATGTCCCCGACCGCTTACGACCCTACCTCCCCGGGGCAGTCGGAGTGGCATCGAGCACGCCCCCGGATCGAGCCGAAAACCGGTGGCCCGTACCTACCGACAAGTACGGGCCACCGGCGCTTTTCGGCGACTACGCAGTGTCAGCGCCGGAGCGCGGCGAGCGCCTTCCCGACCAGGGCGTTGCGGTCCGCGGGCGCGGTGACGTGCTCCAGGCCGAAGCCCAGCAGGACGGTGTCCCGGGTGGTGACGGCCGCGTACGAGACGAACAGCTCACCTGTGCGCGCCCAGTCACCACCGAGCGCGGGACTGCCCTCCGGTGCTCCCGGTGTGGTCCACGGACCGAGCGAGCTCTCGAAGCCCTCGCTCTCCCTCTCCGATCCGCCGACGACCAGGGCGGCGTTGTCGGCGAACACACCGCGTCCACCGCTGCCCGGGTCGGTGACGTAGGAGAGCGAGAGCTCGACCCGCTTGCCGGCGTAGGCGCTCAGATCGAAGGAGACCTCCTTCCAGCCGGCGGAGGAGCCGGTGAAGCTGTTCCAGGAGCCGCTGGAGCCGGTCGCGGTGCAGCCGCCGGAGCCCAGGGTGAGGTAGTGGCGCAGGAAGGGGTGCCCATTGAGGAAGTACCCCGCCTCGCACTCCTCCGGGACCGCGGTGCCGCTGAGCCCACCCTCGTCGGGGAGCGTCGTCCAGTCCTCGCCGCCGGCCGTGCGGGCCTCCATGACGGCGTGGTCGTAGCCCGGCTCGGTGTTCCAGTTGAGCGCGAGCTTCAGCTGCGGCTTGTCGGCCGCGGTGACCCCGGTGAGGTCGACGGTTCGGCTCAGCCGCTTCCAGTCGTTGTCCTCGTGGGTCGCGGAGGCCATCGACGAGCCCGCGTACGGGGCGTAGGGGTTGGTCACCCCGTCGTAGCGGCCCGCCTGGGCGCTCGCGAACTGCGGGAACTGCGCGGCCGGCAGCGTGTCGGAGGTGACCGTGTACGCCCCGGGCGCGTTCAGCGGGTTGCCGGTGGCGCCGGACAGGGGCCCGCCGGATCCGGTGAGTCTTCCCGCTCCGGCGAACCCGGTGGCACCGGGCGCGGAGGCACGGCCGTACGCGCCCAGCCAGTACTGGCTGAAGTCGTTGGTCGCGGCCCTGCCCACCTGGGCGTTGCCGCCGGCCAGCTCACCGGCCTCGATCAGCTTGCCGCCCTCGTTGAGGAAGTCGCGCAGGGCGAGCTGGGTGGCGCCGCCGGGTGCCTGCGCACCGGTGTAGTGGACGGCGGTGGTGAAGTGGCCGAGGACGCCGAGCGGATGCGGGGCGCCCTGCGCGGCGACGTCCCAGACGACGGCCTTGCGGCCGTTGGCCCGGAGCGCGTCGACGTACGCCTGCGCGTGCTGGGCGGGAGCGCCCTCCTCCGCGACCACCACGGTGTCGGCCTTGGGCCGGGGCGCGACCGTGTAGGTGAAGCGCTCGCTGGAGGTGCGCTTCCCGCTCCTGGTCTCGCCGGTGAACCAGACCTCGACCCGGTCGCCGACGTCCCCGTCCTTGACCTCGGCGCGGTACTGGTCGAAGCGGATGTTGTCCTCGCCGCCGTAGGTCTCGCCGCCCTTCCACGGCCGGAGGGCCATGTCATGGGTACGGCCGCCGTTGACGCGGTACTTGAGCTCCTTGTCCCGCAGGGACTTGCGGGCGATGACGGAGACCTCCTGGTCGCCGCCGCGCGCATACGAGGTGGTGAACGGGTCGACGGTGAAGTCGGGGGCCTCCAGGCCGACCGGCGACGACGGCTGGTCGGGGTGGACGGCGGTCTCGGCGACGGAGAGGGCGAATTCGACGTTCTTGGCGAACTCCGCCTGGATCAGCTTCTCGTCGTCGGGGAAATTGAAGCCGGAGCGGCAGTCCTCGGGCCGCCACTGGTCGTTCGGGTCGACGGCCGAGGCGGTCTGGCAGGTCGTCATCTCCGGGGTGAACATCATCGTCCCGTTGACGTTGGCCGCGTGGCCGTCGGCCTCTCCGTTGGTCGTGTAGAGCTCGGAGGAGACCTGGGGGTAGTAGCCGGGGACGGCCGGGTTGTCCGGGGTGCCCGCCAGCGCCTTGTAGAGCACGTCGTCCGGCGTGGGGGTGGCGACCTGCCAGCCCACGCCGTACAGCAGCAGTTCGGCGGCGGAGTGGTAGTTGATGCCGTACTCGAAGCCGATGCGCTTCTGGAAGCGGTCCACGGCGACGGTCTCGGGCTCTGACGAGGGGCCGGAGCCGCGGTAGGTCTCGCTGGCGGGGTTGGGCGACGAGCCCTCGTTGTCGTAGCCCCACTTGTAGGCGAAGTTGCGGTTCAGGTCGACGCCGTCGCCCGTGGTGATCCTGCCGTCGCCGTTGTTGTCGCGCAGGTTCTTGCGCCAGAGACGGTTGCTGTCGGCGGCGTGGGTGAAGTCGTAGCCGTCCGGGTTGGCGGACAGCAGGAACCACAGTTCGGTGCCGTCCACGATCCGGGTGATGCGCCGGTCCTTGCCGTATCCGTCCACGTAGTGGTGGAGCAGCCGCCTCGTCATCTCGGGGGTGATCCACTCGCGGGCGTGCTGGTTGGACATGTAGAGCGTGGACGGCTTGGCGCCGTCCCGGTACTTCCTGGCGCCCTTGGTCAGCTTGAGGGCGAGGATGTCCTTGCCCTGCACGGTCTTGCCGATGCTGACGACCTTGGTGATCGACGGGTTGGCGGCGGCGACGGCGAGGATCTCCTCCTGGAGGCCGCCCTCCCCGCTGTACGGCCGGAAGACGCCGTCCCCGGCGGCGGCGACGCGCTTCTTCGCGGCGCCGGACACGGTGTGCTCGGTGAGGCTCACGCCCTTGTCGCGGAGCGCGCCCGCCTGGTCGTCGGTGAGGAACACCTCGACCGTGGCGGTGCCCTTCGCCGGTACCTGCTCGGTCAGTTCGTGACCGTCGGCGCCGGCCTGGAGGAGCAGTGGCACCTGCTCCTTGGTGACTTCGGCCTGCCATACGGAGAGTCCGGCGTCGTCCGCGCCCTCGTCCGCCTGGGCGAGCGGCGCGGCGGCCAGGCCGGCCACCAGGAGTGAGGTCGCTGCGAGGATCGATCTCGCTCTTCGTCTCATTGGCCCCCCTTGCTTTCGTCTGTCGCGAAAGAAAACAGATGCCAGGCTCATGACAGTTCATGATCATGTCAAGATGCCCTCGGCGTTCAAGTGGGGCCTGGGCAGGGGATGTTGTGGCGAGGCGCGTCCGGCCCGGAAGGGGAGCGGGAACGCGGAAGGGCCGGTGGGAAGGGCTCCGGCGGCCCGCCGGGGGAACGGCGTACGGCCCGGTCCGCCGGGGGAGGGCGGACCGGGCCGTACGCGCCGGGTGCCGAAGACCCTTCCGGCGGGGGCGGGTCGACCCTCGTGGAGCTGCTCCGGGAGCAGCAGCTCCGTACGGCGACGCCGTGCAACGACTCCGTGGAGCGGCTCCGTGGAGCGGCTCCGTGGAGCGAGCGCCGACGGGGCGGGCCCTCGCGGCAGGGGGACGCGGCGGGGCGCCCACGGGACGAGGTCCCGGCGAAGGCTACGTCCGGGGGCCGGTCCCGCGCCGAGGCTACGTCTCGGGGCCGGTCCCGGGAAGCGGTCCTCGGGAGGGCGCCCGGAGCGGCGTCAGCCCACCAGGCCGTCCGCCATCTCCTCCGTCAGGTTGGACTCCGTACCGGGAATCCCGAGGTCCTGGGCCCGCTTGTCGGCCATTGCCAGCAGCCGGCGGATACGGCCCGCGACCGCGTCCTTCGTCAGCGGCGGGTCCGCGAGCGCGCCCAACTCCTCGAGGGACGCCTGCTTGTGCTCCATGCGCAGGCGGCCCGCCGCCGCGAGGTGCTCGGGGACCTCCTCGCCCAGGATCTCCAGCGCCCGCTGCACCCGCGCACCCGCGGCCACCGCGGCCCTGGCCGAGCGGCGCAGGTTGGCGTCGTCGAAGTTGGCCAGCCGGTTGGCGGTGGCCCGGACCTCACGGCGCATCCGCCGCTCCTCCCAGGCCAGGACCGACTCGTGCGCGCCGAGCCGGGTCAGCAGCGCACCGATCGCGTCGCCGTCGCGCACCACGACCCGGTCCACCCCGCGCACCTCGCGGGCCTTCGCGGCGATGGAGAGCCGGCGGGCGGCTCCGACCAGGGCCAGCGCGGCCTCCGGACCGGGGCAGGTCACCTCCAGGGAGGAGGAGCGGCCGGGCTCGGTCAGCGAGCCGTGTGCGAGGAAGGCACCGCGCCAGGCGGCCTCCGCGTCGCACGTGGCGCCCGAGACGACCTGGGGCGGCAGCCCCCGGATGGGCCGGCCCCGGCCGTCGACCAGCCCGGTCTGGCGGGCCAGCTGGTCACCGCCCGCCACGACGCGCACCACGTAGCGCGAGCCGCGCCGCAGCCCGCCGGGAGCCATCACCACGAGATCCGAGGAGTGCCCGAAGATCTCCAGGATGTCCTTGCGGAGCCTGCGTGCCGCGATGCCCGTGTCCAGCTCCGCCTCGATCACGATGCGGCCGCTGACCAGGTGCAGCCCGCCCGCGAACCGCAGGATCGCCGAGACCTCCGCTTTTCTGCAGCAGGTCCGGGTGACGGGGAGCCGGGAGATTTCGTCCTTCACCGCTGCCGTCATCGCCATGGGCCGATCCTTCCATGCATCCGAAAAATACGGTCGTACGCGGCGGCCAACAGCTCCGGATCGTGCTTCGGAGCCCCGTCGGGTCTCGCCACGGGCGCCAGCTCGACCGCGGCACCGAGCCTCTTCGCCGCGTCGGCGAGGGACTCGCGGTCGGGCACGGCGGCCTCGTCGGCGAGCACCACGTCCAGGGCGAGTTTAGGGGCGTGTCGCCCCAAAACCTCCAAATGACGCTGCGGAGAGAAGCCCTCCGTTTCCCCGGGCTGGGGGGCCAGGTTGAGCGAGAGGACCCGCCGGGCCTTGGTCTCGACGAGTGCGTCCAGCAGGTCGGGCACCAGGAGGTGCGGGATCACCGAGGAGAACCACGAGCCGGGGCCGAGGACCACCCAGTCCGCGTCCAGCACCGCCTCGACGGCTTCCGGGACGGCCGGCGGGTCGTTAGGCACCAGGTGCACGGACTGCACCTCGCCGCGCGTCAGCGCGACGGTCGCCTGGCCGCGGACCGTGCCCACCTCGTCCGGGCGGGCCGGATCGTGCCCCTTGACCAGCGCCTGGAGCTCCAGCGGCACGGCGGACATCGGCAGCACCCGGCCGTGGGCGCCGAGCAGCCTGCCGACCAGGTCCAGGGCCTGCACATGGTCGCCGAGCTGCTCCCACAGCGCGACGATCAGCAGATTGCCGACCGCGTGCTCATGCAGCTCGCCCTGGGACTGGAACCGGTGCTGGATGACCCGGGACCAGGTCTGGCCCCAGTCGTCGTCCCCGCACAGCGCCGCGAGCGCCTTGCGGAGATCGCCGGGCGGCAGCACCCCCAGCTCCTTGCGGAGCCTTCCGCTGGAGCCGCCGTCGTCTGCGACGGTGACGACGGCCGTGAGGTCGCCCGTGATGCGGCGCAGCGCCGCGAGGGACGCCGAGAGGCCCATGCCGCCGCCGAGCGCGACGACCTTGGGCTGGGCGCCCCGTCTGCGGCCGGTGCGGAGCGCGTCACTGCCCCGCAGCCGGCGCAGCCGGAGATTGCGTGCGGTCACTCGCGCCCCATGTCCCGGTGGACGACGACGGTCTCGATCCCCTCGGAGCCGAGGCGGGCGGCGAGCTTCTCGGACATCGCGACGGAGCGGTGCTTGCCGCCCGTGCAGCCCACGGCGATCGTCACGTACCGCTTGCCCTCGCGGCGGTAGCCCGCCGCGATCAGCTGGAGCAGCTCGGTGTACTGGTTGAGGAACTCCTTGGCCCCGGGCTGGTTGAACACATAGCCCGACACCTCGTCGTTCAGGCCGGTGAAGGGTCGCAGCTCGGGGACCCAGTGCGGGTTCGGCAGGAAGCGGCAGTCCACCACGAGGTCGGCGTCGACGGGCAGGCCGTACTTGTACCCGAACGACATCACGGTGGCCCGCAGCTCCGGCTCCTCGTCGCCGGCGAACTGGGCGTCCATCTTGGCGCGCAGCTCGTGGACGTTGAGGCTGGAGGTGTCGATCACGAGGTCCGCGTCCCCGCGCAGCTCCCGCAGGAGGTCCCGCTCGGCCGCGATGCCGTCGACGATCCGGCCGTCGCCCTGCAGCGGGTGCGGGCGGCGCACGGACTCGAAACGGCGCACCAGAGCCTCGTCGGACGACTCCAGGAAGACGATCCGGCGGGTGACCTGCTTGGAGTCGAGGTCCGCGAGGGACTCGCGGAGGTTGTCGAAGAACCGCCGGCCGCGGACGTCCACGACGACGGCGATCCGGGCCACGTTGCCCTGGGAGCGTGCGCCGAGCTCCACCATCGTGGGGATCAGCGCGGGCGGCAGGTTGTCCACGACGAACCAGCCGAGGTCCTCCAGGCACTTCGCCGCGGTGCTGCGGCCCGCGCCCGACATTCCGGAGATGATCACCAGCTCGGGGATGGCCGCCTCTGCGGCCTGCCCGGCCTCGGTCGTGCCCGTACTCACGTCTCCTGCTCCGTGTTCTCGTCTGTTGCGCTCGGTCATTTCGTGGTGCCCCCGTTTCCTTCCGTCACTGCTGCCCCGTCGTCTTCTTCAATGATCTCGCCTGTCGCCATGTTCACCGCCGGGGCGGCCGGTGCGGCCTGTGCCAGGGCGACGGCCACGGACTCCGCGGTCTTCCTGCCGAAGCCCGGGACCTCGCAGATCTGCTCGATCGTCGCCTGCCGCAGTCGCTTGACCGAGCCGAAGTGCTTGATCAGCGCCTGCTTGCGGGCCTCGCCGAGGCCAGGCACGGAGTCCAGCGGGCTGGTCCTCAGCCGCTTGGTGCGTTTGGAGCGCTGGTAGCGGATCGCGAAGTCGTGGGCGGTGTCACGCACCCGCTGGATGAGGTACAGCCCCTCGCTGGAGCGGGGCAGCACGACCGGGTCGTCCTCCCCCGGCAGCCACACCTCCTCCATGCGCTTGGCGATGCCCGCGACGGCGACGTCGTCGATGCCGAGCTCGTCCAGGGCCCGCTGCGCGGCAGCGACCTGCGGCTGCCCGCCGTCGACGAGCACCAGCTGCGGCGGGTACGCGAACCGCTTCGGCCTGCCTTCGTCCACCTGGGTCTGCGGGACCTCGCCGCCCACCGCCTGCTCGCCGTCCTCGGGGACCGCCCACTCGCCGGTCCTCTCCTTCTCGGCGAGATACCGCCGGAAGCGCCGGCTGATCACCTCGTGCATCGAGCGGACGTCGTCCTGACCCTCGCCGTGCCAGATCTGCGTGTCTCCGACACGACCCTTGATCTGGAAGCGCCGGTACTCGCTCTTGCGGGGCAGCCCGTCCTCGAACACGACCATGGACGCGACCACGTCCTCGCCCTGCAGGTGCGAGACGTCGAAGCACTCGATCCGCAGCGGGGCCGAGTCCAGGTCCAGCGCCGCGGCGATCTCCTCCAGCGCCCGGGAGCGGGTGGTCAGATCGCTCGCGCGCTTGGTCTTGTGCAGGACGAGGGCCTGCTGGGCATTGCGCTCGACCGTCGCCATCAGGTCCTTCTTGTCGCCGCGCTGCGGGATGCGCAGCGACACGGCCGAGCCCCGGCGGTCGCCGAGCCACTGGGTGACCGCGGCGAGGTCCTCGGGCAGGGCGGGGACGAGCACCTCCTTGGGGACGGTGTCGCCGCTCTCCTCCCCGTACAGCTGCTGCAGTGCGTGCTCCACGAGGCCGGCCGTGTCGACGGCCTCGACCTTGTCCGTGACCCAGCCGCGCTGTCCGCGCACCCGCCCGCCGCGGACGTGGAAGATCTGGACGGCGGCCTCCAGCTCGTCCTCGGCGACCGCGATCAGATCCGCGTCGGTGGCGTCGGCCAGCACGACCGCGTTCTTCTCCATGGCGCGCTTCAGTGCCTCTATGTCGTCGCGCAGCCGGCCCGCCCGCTCGTACTCCATGTCCTCGGCGGCCGCCATCATCTCCTTCTCCAGGCGGCGGATGTACGTGCCGGTGCGGCCGGCCATGAAGTCGCAGAACTCCTCGGCCAGTTCGCGGTGCTCCCCGGCGCCGATCCTGCCGACGCAGGGAGCGGAGCACTTGCCGATGTAGCCCAGCAGGCACGGCCTGCCGGTCCGCTCGGCGTTCTTGAAGACCCCGGCGGAGCAGGTGCGCACGGGGAAGACCCGGAGCATCAGGTCGACCGTCTCGCGGATCGCCCACGCGTGCCCGTACGGACCGAAGTAGCGCACGCCCTTCTTCTTGGCGCCGCGCATCACCTGGACCCGCGGGAACTCCTCGTTCATGGTCACCGCGAGGTACGGGTAGCTCTTGTCGTCGCGGTACTTGACGTTGAACCGGGGGTCGAACTCCTTGATCCACGAGTACTCCAGCTGGAGCGCCTCGACCTCGGTGGAGACGACGGTCCACTCGACGGAGGCGGCGGTGGTGACCATCGTGCGGGTGCGCGGATGCAGACCCGCCAGGTCCTGGAAGTAGTTCGCCAGCCGCTGCCGCAGACTCTTCGCCTTGCCGACGTAGATCACGCGGCGGTGCGCGTCGCGGAACTTGTAGACCCCTGGCGAGTCGGGGATCTGTCCCGGCTTGGGGCGGTAGCTGGAGGGGTCTGCCATGCCGCCCACCCTACTGGCGGGCACGGACAGGCGGGGCGGCCCGAGGGGCGCGCGGACCTGCCTCCGCGCCCGTGCGCCGGACTCCGCGCCCGGCCCGCGCCGGAGGGTGCCGGAGGCGTCCGGAAGGGGAGCCGCCGCTACGGCGGGTGCCCGGTCCCTCACCGCCCGCCGGGCGCATACCGGGCGCTTCGGCCAGGCCCTCGCGCCGTTCGGCCCGGCACCCGGACAACCGTTGTCCGGAGGGGATCCACACGCTTCAATGCGGGGTGACACGCGGCTGTGCCGGTGGCCCCGGGGCCCGTGACGCCGCCGTCGGCCCCGTCCGCACGCCCCGCCATCGGCGCGGGGACGCACCGGGCGGCCGCGAACGTCCATCGAGGAGACCCATGGGGCACGCCGCGCACCCCGCGCACACCCAGGCCGAACTGGACCGGGTGCTGCGCACGGGCCCGTTCCACCTCGCCCTGCGTGCCGCGCTCGCCGTGCGGGGGCTGCCGCTTCAACGGGTTCAGCACCATCTCGCCCACCGGGGGATCAAGGTCGGGGTGACCAGTCTGAGTTACTGGCAGCAGGGCGCCCGCCGGCCCCAGCGCCCCGAGTCGCTGCGGGCCGTGCGGGCGCTCGAGGACGTGCTCCGGCTGCCGGAGAACTCGCTGCTGCGGCTGCTCCCCGAGGACGCCGGGCCCGGCCCCCAGCGCCCCGCGGCCCGATCACCGCGCGCGCCGGCCGAGGTGTCCGGGGCGGTGGAGCGGCTGCTGAGCGGGCTCGGACGGCCCGCTGACGGCGGACTGCACACGGTCGGGCACCACGAGCGCGTACGGATCGGGCCCGGCCGCGAACTGCTGGGCCGGGACTCCCAGAAGATCGTGCGCGCCCACCGCGACGGCGTCGACCGCCTCCTGGCCGTCCATCGCGGGGATCCCGGGTGGGATCCGGCCCGGGTGACGGTGCGGACGACGGAGAACTGCCGCCCGGGGCGCGTCCGGTACGACCGGGAGGCGGGGGTGCTCGTCGCGGAGCTCCTCCTCGACACCCGGCTGCGGTCCGGCGAGACGTACCTCCTCGGCTACGGCTTCGAGGACGGCACGGCCGGCCCGAGCGGTGAGTACGTACGCGGCTTCCGCGCGGCCGGCGGGCAGTACCTGCTGCAGGTCCGCTTCCACGAGGACGCGCTGCCGGCGCGGTGCCGGCACTTCGCCCAGAACTCCCCCGGCGCGGCGCGGATCTGCCGTGCGGAGCTGACGCCGAACGGCCGGCACCCGGCGGTGCACCTGGTCGAGCAGGGCGTCCGGCCGGGAATCCAGGGGATCGACTGGGAGTGGGAACGCTGATGCGGGCAGCTTGTGCCGCTGGGCGGGAGCCCGCTCACGCCTCCGGGCCCGGGCGGCGTGAGCCCGTTCACGCCTCCGGGCCCGCCACCAGCTTCCCGTCCCGTACCCGCACCGGCACCTCCGGGAGCGGCACGGTCGCCGGACCCCGGAGTGCCGTACCGGTCGTGACGTCGAACCGGCTGCCGTGGCAGGGGCAGTTGCCCTCCGTGCCCTCCACCTTGTCCAGGACGCAGCCGGCGTGGGTGCACTGGGCGCTGAACGCCTTGTAGTGGCCCTCGGCCGGGCAGTGGACGACGAGCCGCTGCTCGCGGTAGAGCCGGGCGCCGCCCACGGGGACCTCCCCGGCGGCGCCGAGGTCGACCGGTGCGGTCGGGGTCGGGACCTGTGCGTGGCCCACCTTGGACTCGGTGGAGCAGGCGGCGACCCCCAGCCCGGCGGCCCCGGCGAGGGCGGCGCCTTTCAGCACGGTACGGCGGGCGGCGGATCGGCCGGACATGAAGATCTCCACGGGTGAGGAGCGGGGTGGGTGACCAACCCGACGATACCGGCGCAGATCGCGGCCCTTCCGGGCGGGTCGGTGCGGGCCGGAACAGGACTGTCGCGCCCCGGAACGATGGGCTACGTTTCAGCCGTGATCGTCGTCGCCGGTGAATCCCTGATCGACCTGGTCCCGCAGCGGACGGCCCGCGGGGACGCGCCACTGCCGCCCCTGCTGCCGAGGCCCGGCGGCGGCCCGTACAACACGGCGGTCGCCCTGGGCCGTCTGGGCTCCCCCGTCACCTTCTGTTCCCGCGTCTCGGCGGACGGCTTCGGCGAGGCGCTGCTGGGCGGGCTGCACGCGGCGGGGGTACGGACGTCGCTGGTGCAGCGGGGCCCGGAGCCGACGAGTCTCGCGGTCGCCGAGGTCGGCGCGGACGGTACCGCCGGCTACGGCTTCTACATGACCGGCACCGCCGACCGGCTGTTCGAGCTGCCGCCGGAACTGCCGGACGAGGCCCGGGCCCTGGCGCTCGGGACGTGCTCGCTGGTGCTGGAACCGGGGGCGAGCGCGTACGAGGCGCTGCTGCGGCGCGAGGCGGAGCGCGGGATGTTCACGCTCCTCGACCCCAACATCCGTCCGGGGCTGATCCCCGACGCCGGTGCCTACCGGGCGCGGTTCGCGGGCTGGCTGCCGTCCGTGTCGCTGCTGAAGCTCTCGGAGGACGACGCCGCATGGCTCGGCGGCTCCCCGGAACGGTGGACGGCCGAAGGACCTGACGCCGTCGTGCTGACGCACGGCGACCGGGGTCTCTCGGTGCGCACCCGGGAGGGCGTGGAGGCCGCCGTCCCCGCGGCGGCCGTGGCGGTGGTGGACACGATCGGCGCGGGTGACACCGTGAACGCGGCGCTGCTGCACGACCTGGCACGGCGGGACGCCCTCTCCGGCCGTGGTCTGCTCTCCCTCGACGCCGCCGCCTGGGCGGAGGTGCTCGCCTTCGCCGCCCGCGCCGCCGCCGTCACGTGCTCCCGCACGGGAGCGGAGCCCCCGTACGCCTCCGAACTGCGCTGACCCGGCCGCCCGCAAACGGCCCCGGTGGCCGGGGCCGGCGCACCACGCCCCGAGGGCCGGACCGCCGCGGTCCCGGGACGGGGTCACGACGGCCGTCGCCCCGGGTCCTGGTGGCAGGACCCGGGGCGACGGGTGCTCACGAACGGCCGGCGGCCCGGAGCCGGGTCAGGCCTTGCGGGCGCCGCCCCGCGGCGCGGCCGCCTTCTTCTTCACGGGCGTCGCGTTGGCCGTCACCGTCTTCTTCTTCACCGCCGTGGAGTTGGCCGAGACGGGCTTCCGGGACGCGGCCTTCTTCGCCACCGTCTTGCGGGACTGCGGCGGCACCGAGTCGCTGATGCGGTCCGGTCCCAGGATGTCCCGCAGGAACTTGCCGGTGTGGCTCGCCGGCTCCGCGGCGACCTGCTCGGGCGTGCCCTCGGCGATGACCAGGCCACCGCCGCTGCCGCCCTCCGGACCCATGTCGACGACCCAGTCGGCCGTCTTGATCACATCGAGGTTGTGCTCGATCACGATCACGGTGTTGCCCTTGTCGACCAGTCCGGACAGCACGTTGATCAGCTTCGCGATGTCCTCGAAGTGCAGGCCCGTGGTCGGCTCGTCCAGGACGTAGACCGTGCGGCCGGTCGACCGCTTCTGCAGCTCGCTCGCCAGCTTCACCCGCTGCGCCTCACCACCGGAGAGCGTCGGCGCCGGCTGGCCCAGCCTGACGTACCCGAGACCCACCTCGGTCAGCGTCTTGAGGTGACGGGAGATCGTCGGCACGGCCTCGAAGAAGTGCAGCGCCTCCTCGATTGGCATGTCCAGCACCTCGGCGATGGACTTGCCCTTGTAGTGGACCTCCAGGGTCTCCCGGTTGTAGCGCGCACCGTGGCAGACCTCGCACGGGACGTACACGTCCGGCAGGAAGTTCATCTCGATCTTGATCGTGCCGTCGCCGGAGCAGTTCTCGCAGCGCCCGCCCTTCACGTTGAAGGAGAAGCGGCCCGGCAGATAGCCACGCACCTTCGCCTCCATCGTCTCCGCGAAGAGCTTGCGGACGTGGTCGAAGACGCCGGTGTACGTCGCCGGGTTGGACCGGGGCGTACGGCCGATGGGCGACTGGTCGACATGGACGACCTTGTCCACGAGGTCGTCGCCGTCCACGCGCGTGTGCCGGCCTGGCACCGACTTGGCGCCGTTCAGCTCGCGCGCCAGATGTGTGTACAGGATGTCGTTGACCAGCGTCGACTTGCCTGAGCCGGAGACGCCGGTGACGGCCGTGAGCACACCGAGCGGGAACGAGACGTCGATGTCCCGGAGGTTGTTCTCCCGGGCGCCGTGCACGGTGAGCTGCCGCGCCGGGTCCACCGGCCGCCGGATCTCCGGCGTCGCGATGGACTTCTTCCCGGACAGATACAGCCCGGTCATCGAGTCCTTGTTGGTCAGCAGCTGCTTCAGCGGCCCCGAGTGGACGACCTTGCCGCCGTGCTCTCCGGCTCCCGGGCCGATGTCCACGACCCAGTCGGCGACCTTGATCGTGTCCTCGTCGTGCTCGACGACGATCAGGGTGTTGCCCATGTCCCGGAGCCGGACCAGGGTCTCGATGAGCCGGTGGTTGTCGCGCTGGTGCAGTCCGATGGACGGCTCGTCCAGCACGTACAGCACGCCCACGAGCCCGGAGCCGATCTGGGTGGCCAGCCGGATGCGCTGCGCCTCACCGCCGGACAGCGTGCCCGCGGCACGGTTGAGGGACAGGTAGTCCAGGCCGACGTCGACCAGGAACCGCAGCCGTTCGTTGACCTCCTTGAGCACCCGCTCGGCGATCTTCTTGTCGCGGGCGTTGAGCGTCAGCCTGCCGAGGAAGTCGGCGCACTCGCTGATCGACATGGCCGATACCTCGGCGATCGACCTGTCCATGATCGTCACTGCCAGGACGATCGGCTTCAGCCGGGTGCCGTCACAGGTGGGGCAGGGCACCTCGCGCATGTAGCCCTCGAAGCGCTCCCGGCTGGAGTCGCTCTCCGCCTCGCTGTGGCGCCGCTTGACGAAGGACACCGCGCCCTCGAACGCCGGGGTGGTGTACGCGCGCTCCCGGCCGTACCGGTTGCGGTAGCGGACCTCGACCTGGGTCTTGTGGCCGTACAGCAGGGCCTTCCTGGCGCGCTGGGGCAGCCCGGCCCACGGGATGTCCGTGCGGAAGCCGAGCGCGTCGGAGAGCCCTCCGATCAGGCGCCCGAAGTACTCCTTGGTGTGGCCGTGCGACCAGGGGTGGATCGCGCCGTCGTCGAGGGAGCGGTCCTCGTCCGGGACGATCAGGTCGGGGTCGACCTCCATCCGCGTGCCGATGCCGGTGCAGTCGGGGCAGGCGCCGAACGGCGAGTTGAAGGAGAACGAACGGGGCTCGAGCTCCTCGAACGAGAGGTCGTCGTACGGGCAGTAGAGGTGCTCCGAGTACATCCGCTCGCGCTCGGGGTCGTCCTCGGGAAGATCGACGAAGTCCAGCACGACCATGCCGCCGGAGAGACCCAGCGCGGTCTCCACGGAGTCCGTGAGCCGGCGCTTGGCGCTCTCCTTGACGGTCAGGCGGTCGACGACCACCTCGATCGTGTGCTTCTCCTGCTTCTTGAGCTTCGGCGGCTCGGTGAGCTGGATCGTCCGCCCGTCGACCCGGGCACGCGAGTACCCCTTGGACTGGAGGTCCGCGAAGAGGTCCACGAACTCGCCCTTGCGCTCCCGCACCAGCGGCGACAGCACCTGGAAGCGGCTGCCCTCGGGGAGCTCCAGCACCCGGTCCACGATGGCCTGCGGGGACTGGCGCGTGATGGGACGGCCGCATTCGGGACAGTGCGGCTTGCCGATCCGGGCGAAGAGCAGCCGGAGGTAGTCGTACACCTCGGTGATCGTGCCCACCGTCGAGCGCGGGTTGCGCGACGTGGACTTCTGGTCGATCGAGACGGCCGGGGAGAGACCCTCGATGAAGTCCACGTCCGGCTTGTCCATCTGGCCCAGGAACTGCCGGGCGTAGGAGGACAGCGACTCGACGTAGCGGCGCTGTCCCTCGGCGAAGATCGTGTCGAACGCGAGCGACGACTTGCCCGACCCCGATAGCCCGGTGAAGACGATGAGTGAGTCACGCGGGAGGTCGAGCGAGACGTTCTTCAGGTTGTGCTCGCGAGCGCCACGGACGATGAGACGGTCGGCCACGCCGGGTCCGCACCTTTCTTGAGACAGGTCGTGAGAAGCATCGGGGGCACAGCCCCCGGCCCGGACTCTCCAGGCTATGGCGACCACGAGATCGACGGCTGCCGGACGGACGAACGCCCGGCCCTCCAGAATGCTCTGCCCCGAGCCTATAGCACGCGCATTCGATTAATGCCGGTCCACGGTCACCTTCACTCGAACGTGTGGCGGGGCTATCGTCTTCCCCATGATCGATCCCGTGGCTGACCTGGACTCCGTACGCGAAGCGACCGAGCGACTGCTGAACGCGGCCACCGCCCTGGACAACGCGGCGGTGGCCGAGCCGTCACGGCTCCCCGGCTGGAGCCGCGGCCACGTCCTCGCCCACCTCGCCCGGAACGCCGACGCCCTCGTCAACGTCTTCGAGGGCCGCCCCATGTACGCGAGCGCCGAGGCGCGCGAGCACGACATCGAGCGCGACGCGCCCCGGCCGCTCCCCGTCCAGCTCGACGACGTGCGCGAGTCCGACGGGCGCTTCCGCACGGCGGCCACGGCGGACGCCGACTGGTCGCGGATCGTCGAGCTCCGCAACGGCGTGAAGGACGCCGCCGCCCGCATCCCCTTCCGGCGGCTGATCGAGGTCGAGCTCCACCACGTGGACCTCGGCATCGGGTACGAGCTGGAGGACCTGCCCGCCGACTTCACCGAGCGCGAGACCGGCTTCCTCGCGGAGCGGTTCGACGGGCACAAGGACGTGCCGCCCACGACCGTCCTCGCCGACGGCGGACGGACCTGGACCACGGGAGGCGGGGCCGCGGGCGCCCCGGTCACCGTCCGGGGCACAGCCGCGGACGTGCTCGGCTGGCTCGCGGGCCGCCGTGACGGCGCCGCGCTCCAGGTGACCGGCGGCCCGCTGCCCGCGCTGCCGCCCCTGTAGTCGGCTGAGTACGCTGGCCCCATGACTTACAGCGGAGCGGTGACGGTCGGCGGTCCGGCGGACGTGCACGAGCTGGCGGCGCTGATGATCTCCAAGGTCGCCGTCGGCCCCATGGACAACAACGCCTATCTGCTGCGCTGCCGGACCACCGACGAACAGCTGCTCATCGACGCGGCGAACGAGCCGGAGACACTGCTCCGGCTCATCGGCGACGACGGCATCACGTCCGTCGTCACCACGCACCGGCACGGCGACCACTGGGGCGCGCTGGCCGACGTGGTGGCCGCGACCGGAGCACGCACGTACGCGGGGCGCCACGACGCGGCCGGCATCCCGGTGCCGACCGACGTGCTGCTCGACGACGGCGACACGATCAAGGTGGGCGACGTCGAGCTCACCGCCCGCCACCTCGTGGGCCACACGCCCGGCTCGATCGCGCTCGTCTACGACGACCCGCACGGCCATCCGCACGTGTTCACGGGCGACTGCCTCTTCCCCGGCGGCGTGGGCAACACCTGGAAGGACCCGCAGGCCTTCGCCTCGCTGATCCGCGACGTGGAGACGAAGCTCTTCGACGTGCTGCCGGACGAGACCTGGGTCTACCCCGGCCACGGCAACGACACGACGCTCGGCGACGAGCGGCCGCACCTCCCCGAGTGGCGGGAGCGCGGCTGGTGACGGCCGGACCCGGCCGACGGGCCGCCCTCAGGCGGCCGGGAGCGGCCGGTGGCACGACCCCGAGAGCGGGCGGTGCCCGAAGCGGGGCTGGTGTCGCGGAGGGCGGGGCCTGGAAATCCCGGTGCCCGTTCCCCGGAGTCCTGGTTGACTCGCACCCATGACACCGTCCGGCAGCCCGTCCGTGCCCGTGTACCCGCCCAAGCCCCGGCCCGGGGACAGGATCGCCGTCCTCTCCCCCTCCTCGGGCCTGCCGGGCCTGCTGCCCCTGCCCTACGAGCTGGGACTCGCCCGGCTGGAGAAGGAGTTCGGGCTGGTGCCGGTCGAGTACCCGGCCACCCGCACGATGGGGTCCACACCCCGCCAACGCGCCGACGACATCCACGCGGCCTTCGCGGATCCGGAGATCCGCGCGGTGATCGCCTCGATCGGCGGGGACGACCAGATCACCGTGCTGCCGCTGCTGGACCGGGAGTTGATACGGGCGCACCCCAAGCCGTTCTTCGGCTACAGCGACAACACCAATCTGCTCGCGTTCCTCTGGAACAGGGGCGTGGTCGCCTACCACGGGGCGTCGGTGATGTGCGAACTCGGCCGTCCGGGCGCGATGGCACCTATGACCGCGGAGTCGCTGCGGGCCGCGCTGTTCACCTCGGGGCCCTATGAACTGCGCCCGGCGGACCGGGTGCGGGTGGTCGACCGCGACTGGGCCGACCCCGCGACGTTCGCGGCCGAGCCGGAGACCCTGCCGGCGGCCGGCTGGAGCTGGGCGGGGCCCGAGCGGGTCGTCGAGGGCCGCGGCTGGGGCGGCAATCTGGAGATCCTTTCCTGGATGCTCATGGCCGACCTGGAGATCCAGCGCGATCCGGCCGCGTACGACGGCTGCGTGCTGTTCCTGGAGACCTCCGAGGAACTGCCCACGGCCACCGAGGTGTTCCGGATCCTGCGCAGCATGGGCGAGCGGGGGCTGCTGCGCCGCTTTCCCGCTCTGCTGTGGGCGCGGCCCAAGACCTGGTCGTTCGAGCGGCCGCTCGACGAGGAGGGACAGGCCCGCTACGCACGCGAGCAGCGCGAGGCCGTGGAGCGGGCGCTGGCGGTGTACGCGCCGGACACCGTGGCGGTGTTCGACGTCGACCTGGGGCACACCGATCCCCAGCTGGTGATCCCCTACGGAGGGCTGATCCGGGTGGACGGCGTGGCCCGCCGCATCGTGGTCACGTACTGAGCGCCTCGGCGGCGGCCCGAGGACACCGACGGGCGGCGGCCACCGGGCGGGGCGCGCACGGCCGTTCACACGGTGCGCGACCGCTTGCGATCATGCTCCCGTGCGCCCCGTAACCGCTGCCCGTCACCGGTGGTTGGCGCGACATGCGCAATCGTCACGCTCCGGCGTCCGCGGAATCGCCGTCGTCCGCGGAATCGCCGTCCGCCCCGACCGTTTCCATGCCGCGGCTCGCGGCCGCCTCGCTCGCCGGGACGGCCGTGGAGTTCTACGACTTCTTCGTCTACGGCACGGCCGCGGCGCTGGTGCTCGGCCCGTTGTTCTTCCCGACGTTCTCCCCGCTGGCGGGGACTCTCGCCGCATTCGGCACCTTCGCGATCGGCTTCGTCTCCCGGCCGCTGGGATCGGTGCTCTTCGGGCACCTCGGCGACCGCCACGGCCGGCGCCCGGTGCTCTTCGCCTCGCTGCTGCTGACGGGGCTGGCCACGGTCGGCGTGGGTTGTGTGCCGTCGTACGCCGACATCGGGGCCGCCGCTCCCGCACTGCTGCTGGTACTGCGCTTCCTCCAGGGGCTGGGGCTCGGCGGCGAGTGGGGCGGGGCCGTGCTGCTGACGGCCGAACACGCCCCGCCCGGGCGGCGCGGACTCTGGACGAGCTTTCCGCAGATCGGGCCGTCGGTGGGGTTCCTGCTGGCCAACGGGGTGATGCTGGCGCTTGCCGCGGGGCTGACCGATGCCCAGTTCCGGGACTGGGGCTGGCGGGTTCCGTTCTGGGCGGCGGGGCTGCTGGCGGCCGGCGGACTGCTGCTGCGCGGCTCGCTGGCGGAGACCCCTCAGTTCGAGCGGATCACCGAGCGGGCCCGGCTGCCGCTGGCCGAGGTGCTGCGCGGGCACTGGCGGCTGGTGCTGCTCACCGCGGGCGCGCTGTCGGTCGGTTACGCGGTCTTCTACGCGGTCTCCACATGGTCGCTGGCCTACGGCACCGAACGGCTCGGGGTGAGCCGGACCGTGATGCTCGTGTGCGTCATGGCGGCCGTCGCCGTCAAGGGGGCCGTGACGCCGTTCGCGGCGATGCTCGGGGACCGTTACGGGCGCAGGCCGCTCTGCCTCGTCGGATGCGCGGCGAGCGCGCTGTGGATGTTCCCGATGGTGGCGCTGCTGCAGACCGCCGAACCGCTGCTGATGTTCACCGGGTTCCTGGGCGCGATGCTGGCGTTCATCACGATGTTCGCGGTGGTCGCGGCGTATCTGCCCGAGCTGTACGAGGCCAGGGTGCGGTGCACGGGGGCGGCTCTCGGCTACAACCTGGCGGGAGTGCTCGGAGGGGCGCTCACTCCGATCGTCGCCACGGCGGTGGCGGGCGGGAGCGGACCGCCGTGGGGGGTGGCGGCGTATCTGAGCGGGATCGCCGTGCTGAGCCTCGGCTGCTTCGCGCTGCTGCCGGAGACTGCGCCGGCACGTGGGCGCGTGCGCGAGCCTGCGAAGGGCGCGGCCGCCGTGTGAGGCCCGAAGGCACCGGCGGCCGCTCGACGCAGACCGCGGACGACGACGGCACCGGCCGGGTTGCGTACAACCCGGCCGGTGCCGAAGTGCGGTGCGCCGCGCGCGTCAGGAGCGCGGCGCACAGCGGGACTCAGGCCTCGACGCTGTCCTTCTCGGACGAGGCCGCGGCCGCGGCTTCCGCCTCCCGCTTCTCCTGCCTCCTGGAGGCGATGAGGCTGGTGATCGTGGTGATGATCAGCACGCCGCAGATGACCGCCAGCGAGAACGGGATGGAGATCTCGGGGACGTGGACGCCCGATTCGTGCAGTGCGTGCAGCACGAGTTTGACGCCGATGAAGCCGAGGATCACCGAGAGGCCGTAGCTGAGGTGGACCAGCTTCTTGAGGAGTCCGCCGATCAGGAAGTACAGCTGCCGCAGGCCCATCAGCGCGAAGGCGTTCGCGGTGAAGACGATGTACGGGTCCTGGGTCAGACCGAAGATCGCGGGGATCGAGTCCAGCGCGAACAGCACGTCGGTGGTGCCGATGGCGAGCATGACGACCATCAGCGGCGTCAGCACCCGCTTGCCGTTGACGCGGATGAAGAGCTTCGTGCCGTGGTACCTGTCGGCGACGCCGAACTTCTTCTCGATGGACTTGAGGAGCCTGTTCTCCTCGAACTCGTCCTCGTCCTCGTCGGAGCGCGCCTCCTGGATGAGCTTCCAGGCCGTGTAGATCAGGAACGCGCCGAAGATGTAGAAGACCCAGGAGAAGTTGGCGATGATCGCGGCGCCCGCGGCGATGAAGATCGCCCGCAGGACCAGCGCGATCAGCACACCGAACATCAGCACGCGCTGCTGGAGCTGCGAGGGCACCGCGAACTTCGCCATGATCAGCACGAAGACGAAGAGGTTGTCGACGCTGAGCGACTTCTCGGTGATGTAGCCCGCGAAGAACTCGCCCGAGGCCTGGCTCTCGCCCGCCATCAGCAGTCCGACGCCGAAGATCACTGCGAGGACGATCCAGACGATCGTCCAGATTCCCGCTTCCTTGATCGACACGTCATGGGGCTTGCGCCCGATGAAGAAGTCGACCGCGATCAGGGCTGAGAGACCAAGAATGGTCACCAGCCACATGGTCAATGAAACGTCCATTGCGCCTCCGGCGTCGTACGGCTACTCACCAGCGTCGTCGCTGCCGGAGGTCTCTTCCACCCGGGTGGCTGGTCGCCGAACCGCGGGCCGGCGCCCCGGGACCGCTCTGGGTCTGTCGGTCCGTACTGACGGGCACGCCGCAGGTGGGAGTACTCCCCTCCGCCCGAGGAACACTACCCGAAAGACCAAAGGACGGTAAAGGCGAGGATAATGAAGGGTCAAAGTCGCAGCTCAGCGACTTGACCCCAGAATCGTCCCGAGATCCGGACAGGTCGGCACGGCGGCATCCGGCCACACCGCAGCGCCCCGCCCATCTCTCGGAGCGGTCCGGTGGCACGCGGGGCCCGCCGGCGCTTGCGCCCGGCGTCAGCGCCGCCAGGTCCGCCGTGCCTCCGCGACCTTCGCCAGCACCTGCCCGAGCACATCGCTTCCCTCCGGAACCGCCGGCGGCTCGTACGTCCAGGCGTGCTGGACCCACGGGTCGGCCAGGTGGTCGTCCGGGACCGGGGTGATCCGCAGGAGCGAGCGCCACAGCGGATCGAGCACCGGCCCGTACGCGGAGGCGTCCTCCCGGTCGGCGACCATCAGCAGGTGGACGCCGACCGCGGGCCCCTCGTCGGCGAGGTAGCGGAGCTGTGTGACGGCCCGGTCGTCGAAGCCGTGCGGGAAGTCGTTGACGATCAGTAGCTGCTGGGCGGTGTCCAGATCCGGCGGGAGTGCGTCCGCCGCGCCCCCGCGCACGGCCATCTGCACCAGGTCCACGCGCTGGGTGAGCTTCGCGAGCACCGCGGAGACCCCCTGGGCGCCGGCCGCGGGCGGCTCGTCCAGCAAGCCCGACCGCATCAGCGGGGCCAGCGAGCGCGCCGCCGAGCCCGCGGGGTCGATGACGTGCACGGTGAACTCGCCGGCCGGATAGACCGCGAGCAGCCGGGCCGCGTGGGCGACCGCGGTGTCCATGGCGAGCGCGCGCAGCCGCGCCTCGTCCAGCGTCACGGCGGCCTCCGACGTGCTGCGCCCGCTGTCCACCCACAGGCCGCGTTCCAGCGGCAGCCGGACCAGCATCGGGATACGGAGGTCGGATCGCTCGGGAAGGTGGAGATCGCCGAGGCGGAGGGCCATCGGGATCTCCATCGGAACGCGGTAGCCGTGCCAGACCGGGCTGTCCCAGCGGGCGAACGCCGGTGGCAGGGCGGGCTCGACGACCTCGGACTCGGCGGTCAGCTGGGCGAGGTCGCGGTCGAGGGCCTCGCGGGCGCGTCCCGTCAGCTCCTCGTGCTTGGCGCGGGCCGCCTCACGGGCGGGGTCCCCGGCGCCGGCGAGCCTGCCGCGCGGGTCGGACAGGGCGCGGTCCAGCTCCTGGTCGAGCCGTGAATCGGCGAAGTCCACCGCACTGCGGTAGGCCGCCGTCGTCCGGGCCAGGTCCTCGAACATGCCCCAGACCTGGTTGTACAGCCGCTCCTCCATGGACCAGCCGGTGGCGTCGCCCGCGACGGGCACCGGCGGCCGCCCGGGTTCGGCGGGCGGCACGGCAGGGGGCGGAGGCGGCGGAGCGGTGGACTGCCTGCGCGGGTGCGCGTAGTTGATGGGACCGCCGTGCGTCTGGGCCGGCGGCTGCGGTGCCGCCGGGTCCGACGGCTGCGGGTCCGCGCCCGAGGTGGTGCCGGAAGCGGGTCCGGGGTCGGGAGAGGGGCCGGGGTCGCCCGCGGTGGCGGCGGCCGCTGCCGCGTTGTGCCGGACCTCCGTGGTCCGGGGCGGGGGCGTGCCGAGCGTGCGCGAGAGGCCGGGCTCGACGGCTTCCTGGACGACCGCGGCGACTTCGCCGGCGCGGTCGAGGCCCTGGTCGGTGAGGCAGGCGGCGAGGCCGCCCGCGTACCCCTGCCCGACGGCGCGGACCTTCCAGGCTCCCTGGCGGCGGTAGAACTCCAGGGCCACGACGGCGGACTCGGTGTCCAGGCCGGTGACGGTGTAGCTGACGACCTCGTCGCCGTCCGGCGGACCGACCGAGACGAAGGGCGCGGCGACGGCCCCGAAGCGGACGGGGCGACCCGGCCCCATCGGCAGCGCCAGCAGCACCGTGACGCGGTGCACCGAGGCAGGGACGGCGTTCAGGTCGACGGCCAGCAGATGGTCGGCGGTGGCCTGGCGGGAGACCTCGATGCCGGGCAGGGCCGGCTGGGCGGGGTGGGCGACCCACTCGGCGCCCTGCACCCGGCCGGCCTCGTCGCCCAGCATCGCGGCGGCCACGACCGGTTTGCCGGCCGACACCCGGATGTCGAGTCGAGTGTGGGGCAAGGGGTGGTTCTGCCCCCTGACCAGCTCGGCCGTCATCGCCTCTGTCCCCCTCGGTGGTGTGCTGAGCAGCTCCCGGCGGCCTGCCGCCTCCGGGAGCTGCGCGGTCACGGCGCAGACCGCCGTGTCCTCGTGGTGCGGATCGCGTGCCTACAGGTGCGGCAGGATCGACGGCATCAGATCCTGGAACGTGCGCCCGTTGGCCGAGTTGCCCAGGGCTGTCATCTGCCAGCCGGAGCCGGCGCGGTGCACCTTGGCCATGATCTGGGCGGTGTACTGGCCGCCGCCGTCGAGCGTGTAGCGGGCGAGTTCCTCGCCGTTGGTCTCGTCGACGATGCGGCAGAACGCGTTCTGCACTTCCTGGAAGGTCTGGCCCGTGAAGGAGTTGACCGTGAAGACGATCTGGTCGATGTGCACCGGCACCCGCTGCAGATCCACGAGGATCGCCTCGTCGTCGCCGCCCTGACCGGCGCCGCCGACCAGGTTGTCGCCTGTGTGGCGGACCGAGCCGTCGTCGCTCACGAGGTGGCGGAAGAAGACCACGTCCACCGGCTGCTTGTCGGCGAAAAGCACCGCCGAGGCGTCCAGGTCGATCTCCCGGGTGCGCGAGCCGAACAGTCCCCGCCGGGGCGCCGCCTGCCAGCCGAGGCCCATCCGCACCGCGGTGAGGGTGCCGCCGCCCTTCTTCTCCAGGCTGATGGCCTGTCCCTTGGTCAGATTGACGCCGGGACCCCCGGGCGCATTGCCCTTGGATACGTCCACCACGCGCTGTCCCCTCTCCATGGTTCCCCCGCAACCGTCCGTGTGTGCGGTTGGTCAGCACCCTACGCAGTCACGCCGACGGCGCAGCAGGCTTGGTGTGTTTTTGTGGCGGTGTTGAGACACTGGCCGCGGCTCAGGCGATACCGGCTTCCTTCATCTGCCGCAGCTCCTTCTTCAGTTCGCCGACCTCGTCGCGCAGCCGTGCGGCCACCTCGAACTGGAGCTCGGCCGCAGCCGCTCGCATCCGGTCCGTCATCTCCTCGATGATCCCGGCGAGTTCGGCGGCCGGCCGGTCGCCGGTGATCGCGCCCTTGCCCGCCTTCGCCGCCTTGCCGGCCTTGCCGTCGGCGCCCTTGACGGAATGCGCGGCCAGCGACGGAACGGGCGCCTTGGCGCCCTTGCCGTCCTTGCCCTGCCGGTAGCCGGTGCCCAGCAGCTGCTCGGTGTCGACCTCCTCGCGGGCGATGGTGGCGACGATGTCGTTGATCTTCTTGCGCAGCGGCTGGGGGTCGATGCCGTTCGCCTCGTTGTACGCGATCTGCTTGGCGCGTCGTCGGTTGGTCTCCTCGATCGCCTTCTCCATCGCCGGAGTGATCTTGTCGGCGTACATGTGGACCTGACCGGAGACATTGCGCGCAGCGCGGCCGATGGTCTGGATCAGCGAGGTGCCGGAGCGCAGGAAGCCCTCCTTGTCGGCGTCGAGGATCGCCACCAGCGACACCTCGGGGAGGTCGAGGCCCTCGCGGAGGAGGTTGATGCCGACCAGGACGTCGTACTCGCCGGCGCGCAGTTCGCGCAGCAGCTCGATCCGGCGCAGCGTGTCGACGTCGCTGTGCAGGTAGCGGACGCGGACGCCCAGCTCCAGGAAGTAGTCCGTCAGGTCCTCGGCCATCTTCTTGGTGAGCGTGGTGACGAGGACGCGCTCGTCCTTCTCGGTGCGCGTGCGGATCTCGTGCACCAGGTCGTCGATCTGGCCCTCGGTCGGCTTGACGACGACCTCCGGGTCGACCAGGCCGGTGGGGCGGATGATCTGCTCGACGGCGCCGTCGGAGCGGGAGAGCTCGTACGTGCCCGGGGTCGCCGACAGATAGACGGTCTGCCCGATCCGCTCCTGGAACTCCTCCCACTTCAGCGGCCGGTTGTCGAGCGCGGACGGCAGCCGGAAGCCGTGCTCCACGAGGGTGCGCTTGCGGGACGCGTCCCCCTCGTACATGGCGCCGATCTGCGGGACCGTGACGTGGGACTCGTCGATGACCAGGAGGAAGTCCTCCGGGAAGTAGTCGAGGAGCGTGTTGGGCGCGCTGCCCGGAAGGCGGCCGTCGAAGTGCATGGAGTAGTTCTCGACACCGGAGCAGGTGCCGATCTGGCGCAGCATCTCGATGTCGTAGGTGGTGCGCATGCGCAACCGCTGGGCCTCCAGGAGCTTGCCCTGCTTCTCGAGCTCCGCGAGGCGCTCCTCGAGCTCCCGCTCGATTCCGGTGATCGCCTTCTCCATGCGCTCCGGACCGGCGACGTAGTGGGTGGCCGGGAAGATGTACAGCTCGTCGTCGTCGCTGATGACCTCGCCCGTGATCGGGTGGAGCGTGGAGAGGGCCTCGATCTCGTCACCGAACATCTCGATCCGGACGGCGAGCTCCTCGTACACCGGGAAGATCTCGATCGTGTCGCCGCGGACCCGGAAGGTGCCGCGGGTGAACGCGAGGTCGTTGCGCGAGTACTGGATGTCCACGAAGCGGCGCAGCAGCTGGTCGCGGTCCATCTCGTCGCCGACCCGGAGCGGGACCATGCGGTCCACGTACTCCTGCGGGGTGCCGAGGCCGTAGATGCACGAGACGGAGGCGACCACGACGACGTCCCTGCGCGTGAGCAGGGAGTTCGTCGCGGAGTGGCGCAGACGCTCCACCTCCTCGTTGATGGAGGAGTCCTTCTCGATGTAGGTGTCCGACTGCGGGACGTACGCCTCGGGCTGGTAGTAGTCGTAGTACGAGACGAAGTACTCGACCGCGTTGTTCGGCAGCAGCTCGCGGAACTCGTTCGCCAGCTGGGCGGCCAGCGTCTTGTTGGGCGCCATCACGAGGGTCGGGCGCTGGAGCTTCTCGATCATCCAGGCCGTGGTGGCCGACTTGCCGGTGCCGGTCGCGCCCAGCAGGACGACGTCCTTCTCGCCCGCACGGACCCGCCGGTCGAGCTCGGCGATGGCCGCGGGCTGGTCACCGCTGGGCTTGTAGGGGCTGACGACCTCGAAGGGCGCCATCGTGCGTTCGATCTCGGTAACGGGCCGCATGCCATCAACCGTACGACCCCCCACTGACAACCGGCCCGGGCCGCGTACGGACGGAGCGCCGGCGTGGGCGCCGCCGTGCGCGGCGGGCGGCACCGGAGCGGACCGGTCCGGGCCGCCGGCGCGCTCTCCGGACCGTCCGGTCAGGGCCGGCGGGCGCGCTGGAAGCCGCGGCGGGCTTCGCCGGAGGGCGCCGACCAGTTCGCCGGCTCGCCGTAGGAGGACCGCCGCTGCGCGGGCACGCCCACGGCGGTCGCGCGCCCCGTGGCCGGGGTGTGCCGTACCTCCGGGACGCCGGTGAGGAGCGCCGGGTCGGACATGACGATCACCGCAGCCAGGACCAGGAACACCGCAGGGCCGACCAGCATCGGGGCGAGGAGCATCCCCGATACGTCACCGCCTCCGGCCGGCGAAGCGGCGCCGTGCACATGGACGGTGACGGCCGCCATGCCGGTGTAGTGCATGCCGCTCACCGCCACGCCCATCACCAGGCCGGCTCCGAGGCTCGGCAGGAAGCCGTGGACGGACACCGCCGCCCACAGCGCGGCGGTCGCCGCCACGACGGCGATCACCACCGACAGGGCCACGGTCGGGGTGTCGTACTCGAGTCGCCCCCTGAGCTGCATGCCGGCCATGCCCAGGTAGTGCATGGTCGCGATGCCGAGGCCCGTGATCATGCCTCCGGTGACCAGGGCCATCGTGTTCGCGCCGCGGTGGCCCACGACGAAGATCCCGATGGCGGTCATCACGACGGCGACCCCGAGACTGGCGAAGGTGATCACGGGGTCGTAGCCGATCGGCACCTCGTCGACGGCGAAGCCCGTCATCGCCACGAAGTGCATCGTCCAGATCCCGGAACCGATGGAGACGGCGCCGAGCGCCAGCCAGCCGGGACGTACGGAGCCCCCGCTCCGCAGCGCCCTGGTCGTGCAGCGGAGCCCGAGCACACCGCCGAGGCACGCCATGAGGTAGGCGGCCGCGGGCGTGACGAGCCCATGGCTGAAACCGTCCACTGTGCCCTGCATCGCGCTATGCCCTTCGCCCCGTGTGTCGCCAGGTGTCCTCGTGCGTCCCGTCGAGAAGGCCGTCCGCGCCGAGCGTATGGCGAGCGCCTCGGCAAGCAAACATCGGGAGGGAGTTTTATCCGCGGGGAAACCGTGGAGCGGCAGCCGCAGCGCGAGGGTTCCGTTCATCTTGTGTCCATCCTGCGACCGTAAGTGATCGGCTCGCGAGCCCGTTGAACGTTGATCGCCCGCACGACCGCGCCGGACCGGGCGCCGCCCGCTGGGCTCCGTGTGCCGGACCGGGCTCGCCCCGAGCCCCGGCCGCGCCGCGGAGTCTCCGGCGCGGGGTTTTCCACAGGCCGGGGCGGCTGTCGGTGGCCGGCCGTACGGTGGTCCGCATGAAGAGCTTCGAGTGGACCGTCGTGGACTCGGACATCGGGCCGCTGCTGCTCGCCGCCACCGAGGACGGGCTGGTGAGCGTCGTCTTCCACGCCCGCGGGGCGGTGCGCGAGCGGGCCCCGGAGCAGCTCGCTGCCCGACTGGGCCGCGGGGCCGTCGAGGACGCGACAGGCTCGGGCCGGCTGGCGGAGCCGATACGCCGGCTCGCGGAGTACTTCGCGGGGCGGCGCACGGAGTTCGGGCTGCCGCTGGACTGGTCGCTGACGTCCGGCTTCAACCGCCAGGTGCTCCGCGAGCTCGCGGAGACGGTGCCGTACGGGTCGGTCGTGGGGTACGGGGACCTCGCCGACCGGGTGGGCCGGCCCGGCGCCGCCCAGGCGGTGGGCGCGGCGATGGGGTCGAACCCGCTGCCCCTGGTGGTGCCGTGCCACCGGGTGGTGGAGAGCGACGGCGGCCTGGGCGGGTTCGGCGGCGGTCTCGAGACCAAGCGGAAGCTGCTGGCGCTGGAGGGGGTGCTGCCGCAGCCGCTCTTCTGACCGCCCCGGCGGCAGGACCGCCCGCGGCGGCAGGCGCCGAACACCGACGGCCGGGGTGCCGTCGAGCGGATGTCACTGGCACACTGCGGCAGTGGCCAGTACCTCGCACGATGTGTCCATGACCGCCGGCTCCGTCGATCTGCCCGCCCTGCGCCGCCGGATCACTCCCGTGCTCATCGTGAGCCAGATCCTAGGCGGGCTCGGTGTCGCGACCGGCATCGCACTGGCCGCCGTACTGGCCCAGCAGGTGAGCGGGTCGGAGGCCCTGTCGGGTCTCGCCCCCACCGCCACAGTCGCCGGGACGGCGCTGCTCTCCGTGCCCCTCGCCGCGCTGATGACCGCTCGCGGGCGGCGTCCCGGGCTCGTACTGGCCTATGTGATCGGGTCCGCGGGTGCGGGTGTGGTGGTGCTGGCGTCGGTGATCGGGAACTTCCCGCTCCTTCTGCTGGGCATGGCCGCCTTCGGTGCCGCCTCCTCGGCGAACCTCCAGGCACGGTTCGCCGCCGCGGACCTCGCCGAGCCGGCGAGACGTGCCCGGGCCATCTCCATGGTGGTGTGGGCGACCACGATCGGCGCGGTCGTCGGACCGAACATCGCGGCACCGGCGGGCCGGAGTGTCTCCGGCGCCGGGATACCCGAGGCCGCGGGGCCCTTCGTCTGGGCCGCCGGGGTCTTCCTGATCGCCGCGGTGGTCGTCGCCGTGCTGCTGCGGCCGGATCCGCTGCTCACGGCCCGGGCTCTCGCGCCGTCGGAGGAGGGGGACAAGGAGAAGCGGTCGCTGCGGGCGGGTGTCCGTGCCGTACGGGAGTCGGCCGGGGCCAGGCTGGCGCTCGTCACGGTCGCGGCGTCGCACACCGCGATGGTGTCGATCATGTCGATGACCCCGCTCGCGCTGAGCCACCACGGCGCCGGAATCGAGCTGATCGGCCTGGTCATCAGCGGCCACATCGCCGGCATGTACGCCTTCTCCCCGGTGATGGGCGTGCTGTCCGACCGCTTCGGCCGGCTCTCGGTGATCGGCCTCGCCGTGGGGCTGCTGTCGTGCGCCGCGTTGCTCGCCGGTACGGCGGGGGCGAGCCACGGCCGTACCGCGGCGGGGCTGTTCCTGCTCGGCCTCGGCTGGTCCGCGGGCCTGGTCTCCGGCTCGGCGCTCCTCACCGACTCCGTGCCGGGACCCGCCCGGGCCGCGGTCCAGGGCCTGTCCGACCTGACCATGAACGCGGCGGCGGGCATCGGCGGTGTGATGGCCGGGCTGATCGTGGCGCAGGGAGGCTACGGCGTGCTCAACCTCGTCGGAGCGTGTCTGCTGCTGCCGCTCGCGGCGCTCGCCGTCCGCCGCGCCCTCACCCGGGGCGGCGCGGCGGCCGAGGACTGACCGACGGACGGCCGACGCGTCACCGGCTGATGTGGTACGCCTTGCGCAGCGTCTCGTGCACCGTCCACGTCGTACGGTCGCCCTCCCGCAGCACGCAGGCGTCGCCCGGCCCGATCTCCAGCGTGGCGCCGCCCTCGACCTCGACCGTGGCGCGCCCGCTCACGACGACGAACAGCTCGTCGGCCTCCGTGTCGGTGACCACGCCGGGGGTGATCTGCCAGAGGCCGCGCACCTGCTTCCCGTCCTCGGACTCCCACAGCACCTTGCCCGTCACCACCGGGTCCCCCGAGACGATCTGCGCCGGGTCGAGGGGCTCGGGCACCAGCTCCGCGTCCGGGATGTGCACGACGAACGAAGGAGAAGAAGGCCCGGCAACTGAGTGATCAAAGGTCGTCATGGCGGCTCACCTTAGCGGGCGAAAGATCCGCGGCACCCGGCGAGCCGCCCCGGGCGGCACAGGGGCAGGGGGCACCGTCGTGGTACGCCCCCAGCTGCCCACGCGCAAAGGCGTGCGACACCCACGGCAGCGCTTGCCCGAGTTCCACCTCGTACAGGAGCGACCACCGATGTCAGCAGTGCGCACAGGGCGTTGTCTCGCCCTCATGACGGCCGCGTGCCTCCTCTCCGCCCTCACGGCGACCGGACCGGCCGCCGCCGCGGGGCCGGCCGGAACCCGCCCCGCGGTGGGGCACGACACCGATCCGTTCCCCGGCCCGCTGCCCGGTTCCGGGTCCCGGCGGGCGCCCGGCGCCTTCTACAAACAGGCCCTCGACACCCTGGGACCCCAGCGGCTCACCGCCGAGCAGCGGCGGGTCACCGCCCGGAAGGAGGCGGAGGCCTCCGCATGGTTCCAGCGCCCCGCCGCCCGCGCGAAGCGCGCCGGTTACGTCGTCTCGGGCGGGCTGCACCAGTCCCAGCAGACCTCGTACTGGTGCGGCCCGGCAGCCCTGGTCATCACGCAGTCCGCGCACGACGAGGTCGGCGGGCGCTCCCAGCAGAGCGCGGCGAACCTCCTGGAGACCGACTCCAGCGGCACGGCCTGGTACGGAGTCGGCATCGACGTACCGGAGCCGACCGGCTATCCGATGGTCGACGCCCTCAACCACCGCCTCCCCGGCGCCAACTACGTGCCCAGGTCGCTGCCGTACAGCCCGACCTCGGCCGACGTGGCGGACTTCCGGGAGCACATCGTCCACAACACCGACTACGACTACGCGATCGCCGGCAACGCCTGGGAGGTTCCGGGCGGTCCGCACCTGGCCGGCCACCCGAACATCGAGATCTTCCACTGGGTCGCCATCGACGGCTACAACAGCGACACGGACGCGCAGCAGGTCCGCTATCTGGACCCGGTCGGCGGGGTGAGCACCAGCGTGATCTCGTGGGCCGGCGGCGTCCCCAAGTCCGCCAAGATCTCCGCGGACTCCATCACGACGATCATGGGCGGCCGTGGCTACGTCTGGTAGCTCCGGACGGGAACCCCGGAACGGCGGGCCCCGTCCGGCGGGCGGGGCCTCGCCGCACCGGCCGGCGGGAGAGGACGGACGGCGGGCCCGGGCGGGGACGCCGTCCGTCCCGGCGCTGCTGGGCTCGGCCCTGCTCGTACTGGCCGGGCTCGGCTGTTCACCGGCCCACAGGTCCGGCCCGACGGATCCCACCGCCGCCCCGGTCCCCTCCGCATCCGCGTCCTCGGGAGCCACGCCGTCCTCGTCGGGATCGGCCAACGCGCTCCCGTCCGGCCCCGCTCGGACGGGAGCGCCGAACGCCACGGTCGTCCGGGCGGCCTGCGAGGCACCCCTGCCCGAGAGCTGGCGGTCCGCGCTCGCGGCCGGGGAGTTCCGCGCTCCTACGGGCCAGCGCGCGGTCCTCACCGAGGTCGGTCCGCGGGCCCGGTGGACCGTGGTCCAGCTCTCCGACGGGCGGAGCCGCCGGGCGGCCCTGGTCGAGGACTCCGAGGCACCGCGCACGCTGCTGACGTTCACCGATCCCGTCGAGCACCAGCTCCTGGCGGCCGACGTGTCCGCGGACGGGCGGTGGACCGCGTTCGCGGTGCTGGAGGGGCGCACGCTCGACAGCCCGTGGTCGCTGTACGTGCAGGACGCCGAGGGCGGGATGCGCAGGCTGGCACGGTCCACCCTCCCGGGCCCGCTCCCCCAGCCCGTCGTGCGGGACGGTTCGGTCTTCTGGGCGCAGGGCACGGGCAAGGGCCGGGCCACGATCTACACCAGCCCGATCCGCCCGCCGGGCTCCGGGGACCGCGCACCGGCGCCGCGCGCCCTGCACTCCGGCGTGATCGACGCCCCGTTCGCCGCGGGCGGGCTGCTGGCCTGGCGGGAGGCGAGTGCGGACGGCCGGTCGACGAGGCTGTCCGCGCTGTCCTTCGCCACCCTGCGCCCGGCCGGGCTGCCCGGCCCCCTCGCCTCGCTGCGCGATCTGCGGTCTCCGGCGTCCGACGGCACCACCTGGGCGTGGATCGAGGACGAGCAGGACGCGGGTGAGCCGCGGCTGGTGGTCTGGCGGCAGGGGCAGTCGTCACCGGTGGCGCGGCTCTCCGGTGCCCCCGCGGCCGAAGGGCTCGACCAGCTGCGGATCAGCGGGGAACTGATCACATGGCGCACGCCGGAGGCCGCCTACGCCCTGGACCTGCGGACCTCGGCGTACACCCGGATCACACCGCAGTACGGCTACGCCCAGGCCAGAGCGGGCGCGCTGGCCGTCGCGTACAACAAGGACCTGACGAAGGGGCCGGGCGCGCGGTCGGTGATCCAGGTCGTGCGTGCGGACCGGCTGCCTCAGCTGCCGAAGCCGCGGAACTGCGGCTGACGGCCGGCGGCACGGAGCACGGCTCGGGCCCGCGGAACCCGAGCGCCCGTGTTCCGCACCGCGGCTCCGGGGCCCGCGCGGGTGGCCGGCGGGTCGTCGACCGGGTGGCGGTGGCCGGCCAGGGCCCCTCGGGCGACGGTGCCTCCGGTGGGGGTGGGGCAGGAGGGATCAGCGGCGTCGGTGTGGCGGGCCGGGATCCCTGATGCGGCGGGGACCGCGCAGCATCGACTGGCGAAACGTTTGGGCACAACGCTGCCGTGCCAGGGATGTGGACATGCCCGAGACCACGCTGATGCTGTCCGAAGAGGTGCGGGAGGCGCTCGACGCGCGCCGGCCCGTTGTCGCCCTGGAGTCCACGATCATCGCCCACGGACTGCCGCGACCGCGCAATCTGGCCGTCGCGGAGGAGTTGGAGACGCTGGTCAGAGGTGCCGGCGCGGTGCCGGCGACCATCGCCGTACTGGACGGACGGCCCCATGTCGGCCTGGACAAGGCCGGGTTGGAGCGCATCGCGACGGACCCCGGGATGCGCAAGTTCGGACATCGTGACCTCGCGCCCGCCCTCGCCGCCGGGGCCAGCGGGGCGACCACCGTGTCCGCCACGGCGTTCCTCGCGGCACGCGCCGGGATCCGGGTCTTCGCGACCGGCGGGCTCGGCGGGGTCCACCGGGAGTGGACGGTCACCCAGGACGAGTCTGCGGATCTGCGGCTGCTCGCCAGGACCGGGATCACCGTCGTCTGCGCGGGGGTCAAGTCGATCCTCGACGTCCCGGCGACGCTTCAGCGGCTGGAGACCCTCGGGGTCGCTGTCCTCGGTTACGGCACCGGCCACTTCCCCGGGTTCTATCTGTCCTCCTCCGGACTGCCGGTCGACTGGACGGTCCGCACGCCCGAGGAGGTGGCGGACGTGATGCGGGCACAGGACGCGCTCGGCGGGCCGGAGACGGCGCTGATCGTGGGCCGGCCGGTCGCGGAGGACGAGCAGCTGAACCCCGACCTGCACGACCGCGTGCTCGCGGAGGCCCTGGACGAGTGCCGGGAGCGGGGCATCGGCGGCCAGGCGGTCACTCCCTTCCTGCTGGACTTCCTGATGAAACGCACGGGCGGCGCGTCCCTGGAGGCGAATCTGGCGGCGGTACGCGGCAACGTACGGCTGGCGGCACGGATCGCGGCGGCGCTGTGAGGGCACCCGCGGGGCGCGAGGAGGCGGCGGGACCGGATGCGGCCGGGGCGCTGCTGGTCGTCGGCGACGTGGCCACGGACGTGGTGGCCCGGCACGCCGAGGCACTCGCGCACGGGACGGACACTCCGGCGGAGATACGGACGCTGCCGGGCGGAGCGGGAGCCAATGCCGCCTGCTGGGCGGCGTTTTCGGGTTGTGCCGATGTACGCCTGCTCGGCCGGGTCGGCGCCGGAACCGCGGACTGGCACGGCGCACTGCTGCGGGAAGCCGGAGTACGCCCGTTGCTGGTCCGGGACGAGGAGGCGCCGACGGCCACGGTCGTCGCACTGGTCGACGCGGGGGCCGAGCGAACGTTCCTGACCGACAGCGGAGCGGCCCTGCGGCTGTGCCCCGCCGACTGGTCGCCGGGGCTGCTCGACGGGGTTTCCCGGCTCCATCTCTCCGGGTACCTCCTCTTCTCCGAGCCCAGCCGTGAGCTGGCCGGGCTGGCGCTCGCGGACGCGCTCGACCGGGGCGTTCCGGTGAGCGTCGACCCGGCGTCGGCCGGGTTCATCGCCGCTCTGGGCGTGGACCGTTTCCTCGCGGCGACGGCGGGCGCCGCGGTGCTGCTCCCGAACGCGGACGAGGCCCGGCTCCTGACCGGGCTCCCCGACACCGCCGACGCCGCGGCCAAGCTGAGCCGCCATGTCCCGCTGGCCGTCGTCACGCTCGGCGCGGGCGGCGCGCTGGTCGCGGAGTCGGGCGCGGTGACGGCCCGGATCGCCCCCGTCCCGGCGACGGCGATCGACTCCACGGGCGCGGGCGACGCCTTCACGGGCGCGTTCCTGGCCGCCCTGCTCGCCGGCGCGTCCCCGGCCGCCGCGGCATCGGCGGGATGCCGTGCGGGAGCCCGCGCGGTCTCCGTGTGCGGGGGCCGCCCGACCGGGAGCGGGGGAACGCGGCCGTAAGGGCCGTCCCGTCATCACCGGTGGATCAGCGCGCGGCGTCGGATGCGGTGCCGCGCGAGGCGGAGGGCCGCCCTCATACCGGGTGCAATAGGGCGATCCGCCATCGCAGCGAGGTGCCGTTGCTGTCGTCGTGCGCCCGCTGGGGTTTACGGGAAGCCCGGAGTCCCGGGTCCGCTCCGGGACACCGGGACGGCGCCGGCCGGCACGTGCTCCGCGGGGCCCCTGAGCACGGCCGAGCCCCTGGCGTACCTGCTCGCGCCCCGTGGGACGGCCGGCCCGGCCCGTACCCCCGGGAGCTCGGGGAGAACCTGTGCGCACCCACCGGGCCTTCGACACGGCCGAACCCGGACGGACCGCGAAGGCCGCGCCGGGCACGTGCGGCGCCCGCCGCACCGCGCCGACACCCGAACCCTCCCCGCGCCACGCGCAGGCCTCCGGCCGCCACGTGCCCTACCGGGCCCCACCGTTCTCGTCGCGGCGCCCCCACGGCGCGCTCCACGCGGGGTGGCGCGGATCGTCGGCGCGGACCACCACGTCGGCGGATTCGGACGGCGAGACCTCGCGCTCGTACCGCTCGAAGGCGGGGAGCGTCCACTGCTCGCCGGCGTCGGTGCGGCGGCGCAGTGCGCCGGACGAGAGGCGCAGATGGACGGTCAGGTCGAAGGGGAACCAGTGCCCGAGGAGCAGCGGGCCGTGGACCACCAGCACGCCGCCGGGCGGCAGTTCGGCGTGCGGGCTGCGCGTCGCGCGGTCGGCGGCCGGGTCCCAGAGGTCCGGAAGCACCCGCCCCGAACCGCCCGGCTCCAGTGGCCCGAACACCTCGCGCCAGAGCGCCCCGGTGTCGAACCAGCCGTCGTAGTAGCTGTCGGGGTCCTCGCGTCCGTGCTCGAACCGCAGCGACGCCGGCCGCAGGAACCCGCTCGTGCCCACCAACTGCACCGAGCGCCCGCGCAGCCGCAGCGCCTCGGCGAGGGACCCGGCCGCGCTCGCCGTGCCGGCGGCGGGGGCGCCGTCGACGGCGATGCGCAGCCAGGGGCTTCCGTCGTCGGCCCGGATCTCCGTGATCCGGTCGGCGACGGCCTCGGTCAGCCGTTCCCAGGTGATCGGTTCCAGTCGCACCGGTCCATCATCGCGCCCGGCCGTTCCCCGGATCCCCTCCGCCCCGCGACGGGCCGCAGGACGCGTCGACGAGTGCGCCGGGGCCCCGGGGCCCCGGCGCCCGTGGGCTCGCCAACGCGACCGCCAGGGCCCCGGTGCCGGAGACACCGATCCGGCCGTCCCGTACGCCCTCCTCGATGCCGAGGTCCCCCCGGCTGACGGCGAGACAGGTTGCGCCGTCGAGCTCCAGCCGGGTGACCGGGCTCCCCGCGGGCGCCGGGCCGTCTCCGTAACCGGAGGGCCCGGACCCGTCCGGCGCGAGGCGCAGATGGAACTCGCCCTCCGGAAGGCGGACTTCGACCGTGTCCGTCACACCCACCGTCTCCAGGCGGTGCAGCAGCGGGACGGCGAACCAGTGGGCCCGGACCGCGTCCGTCGGCCGGGGCCCGTCGAGGGCGGGCGCGCCCCATTCGGCAAGGGCTCCGACCAGGGGGAGCAACGCCGCTCCACGCTCCGTGAGTTCGTACACGTACGCGGAGACCGGGGCGGGCAGCCGGCGCCGGGCCGCCAGCCCGTCGCGCTCCATGTCCTTGAGCCGGGAGGCGAGCACATCCGTGCTGACGCCCGGCAGATCGGCGTGGAGGTCCGTGTACCGGCGGGGGCCCGCCAGCAGTTCCCGCACGATCAGCAGCGTCCAGCGGTCGCCGACGGAGTCGAGGGCACGGGCGACGGCGCAGTACTGGTCGTAGCTTCGGCGGCGCGGAGGACGGGGCATGCGGGTCAGTCTAGACCTGTTGTTGGACTTTCCAAGCTGTCACTTGGTAAAACCAAGTGACATCGAGTACCAACGTCGCGCCAGTCCTGGGGAGGCCTCCGCATGGAGTTCCGGCAGTCGAGCAAGCTCAGCGAGGTCTGCTACGAGATCCGCGGCCCGGTGATCGAGCACGCCAACGCGCTGGAGGAGGCGGGCCACAGCGTGCTGCGGCTCAATACCGGCAACCCCGCGCTCTTCGGCTTCGAGGCGCCGGAGGAGATCGTCCAGGACATGATCCGGATGCTGCCGAAGGCCCACGGCTACACGGACTCCCGCGGGATCCTCTCCGCCCGGCGTGCCGTTGCCCAGCGCTACGAGGGCCTCGGGCTGACGGACGTCTCCGTCGACGACGTGTTCCTCGGCAACGGCGTGTCCGAACTCGTGTCCATGGCGGTGCAGGCGCTGCTGGAGGACGGCGACGAAGTGCTCGTTCCCGCACCCGACTTCCCGCTGTGGACCGCCGTCACGACCCTCTCCGGCGGAAAGCCCGTCCACTATCTCTGCGACGAGTCGGCGGACTGGTACCCCGACCTGGACGACATGGCATCGAAGATCACCGACCGGACCAGGGCCGTCGTGATCATCAACCCCAACAACCCGACCGGAGCGGTGTATCCGCGCGAGATCGTCGAGGGGATCCTGGACCTGGCGCGCCGCCACCAGCTGATGGTCTTCGCCGACGAGATCTACGACCAGATCGTCTACGACGACGCAGTCCACCACACCGCGGCCGCCCTCGCTCCGGACCTCGTCGTCCTCACGTTCAGCGGGCTGTCCAAGACGTACCGGGTCGCGGGCTTCCGCTCCGGCTGGCTGGTCGTCACCGGCCCCAAGCAGCACGCGCGCAGCTATCTGGAGGGGCTCACCATGCTCGCGTCGATGCGGCTGTGCCCCAACGCGCCCGCGCAGTACGCCATTCAGGCCGCGCTCGGCGGCCGCCAGTCGATCCGTGAACTCACCGCACCGGGCGGGCGGCTGCGCGAGCAGCGCGACCGGGCGTGGGAGCGGCTGAACGAGATCCCCGGCGTGTCGTGCGTGAAGCCCAAGGGGGCGCTGTACGCCTTCCCGCGCCTCGACCCCGAGGTGCACCCCATCCACGACGACGAGAAGTTCGTCCTGGACCTGCTGCTGCGGGAGAAGATCCAGGTGGTTCAGGGCACGGGCTTCAGCTGGCCGCGCCCGGACCACTTCCGCATCCTGACCCTTCCGCACGCGGACGACCTGGACGCCGCGATCAGCCGGATCGGGCGCTTCCTGAGCGGGTACCGCCAGTAGGCCGTGTCTGTCAGACGCGGTCCGAGGCCGTGGCGTCACGTCGGCGACGGCGGGGCGCGCAGGTGAACCGGGCGATCACGGGCGCGGGCGGGAGACGGGAGCGGACCCGGAGGCGTAGCCGGCCTCCGGGCCCTGTTGGTGCCGCTCACATTCACACGCCGGCACGCTTGAGAACCCGGGTCAGTCGTCATTGCGCCGCGTCCTTCCTTTGGACCACCGCGGACCGAGCTCCGCGGGCCGGACTTGAACCGGCATTTCGACGCACCAGGGCCCGGGCCCGGTCGATCCGGCGATGAGCGGCGAATGCTGAGTCTGGAGCGAGAGTCTGAGATTCATCGCGACCGGTCTCCTGCCGGTCGCGCGGTTCACGACAAGCTTCAGCTTCAGCTTTGCGCTCCTCGCGCACCCCGGCCGTGGTGCGTGGTGGCCGGGGAGTCCATGGGGGCTACCCGAAGAGGTAGCCGAACACCGCGTCGCCGACCCGCTGGTCGGTGACCTCGGCGCCGTTCGCCTCCTCGCGGGCGAACTTCACCGCCTGCTGGAGCTTCTCCACCCGGTCCAGCAGCTCGTTGACCCGGCGGGCGGGAAGGGCACCGGAGAACTTCACGGTGGTCCAGTACCCGACCGGGATGTCCTCGTAGTACACCTCGACCTGCGCGGGGTGCTTCTCGGTCGCCTCCGCCTTCACGTGGTTGCGGGGCACCTTCTTCGTACGGACCGTCTTCACCGGCTCGGTCTTCCACGAGTCGGTGGAGGGGTCCTGGGTCCAGGACTCGGCGGCGTCCAGCACCGGGAGCTTACGCACGAAGGTGTTGATGTCCGTGAGCTGCTTCTCCAGGAAAAGGAGGTACGCGACGGGCACGTCGGCGACCAGCACCCGTCCGTCGACGGTGACGTCCGCGCGGGCCGCGCAGTTCGCCCAGTCCTTGGTGGCGGTCACGTCGAACAGCCGGGTCAGCGTCTTCGCGGTGTCGCGCAGCACGTCCTCGGCCTTGACCTGCACCAGCGTCGACTCGGGCGGAAGCTGTTCGCCCTCCTCGTCCTTGGGCTGGTAGGTACGGGCGATCCCGGCGAGCAGGGCCGGCTTCTGGAGGCCGTGATGAGCCGTCGTCAGGTCCTGGTGCGCCCTGGACTTGACGCCCTTCTCCACTGCGATGATCTGATTGAGTTTCGCCACGTCCGGGAAGTTACCAAGCCCAATGTCCTTTTCTCGAACGATTATTGGACGGGCGCAGCCGTCAGGTGCCGTCCGCCGTCCGTGAGCCGTTCCGCGGGAAGGGGGCGATGCGTCGGGTGGATCCGCTCGTCGTCGTCGAGCCGCTGAAGCGGCGGCACTGCGCGGAGTGCCGGCGGGGGCCGCTGGAACGCCTGGTGCTGGAGTTCAACGCACCGCGTTGTCTGGACTGCGCCGACCTCGGCCATCTGGTGTTCCTGCCGCGCGGCAACGCCGCGCTGACCCGGCGGGCGCGCGAGGCGAGTTCCCTGTGGGCCGTCGTCGTACGGCACAACAGACAGCGCACCCGGTACGAACGGCAGGGCCTGCTGGTGGAGGAGAGGGCACTGGCGGGTGCGGAGGCGGCGTGTCTCGCCGATGCGGAGGCGCGGGCTCGCCGGCGGGAGCGGGACGCGGCCCGGCGGGCGGCGGAGGACGTCCGCTTCACGGCCCGGCTGACCGCGGAGATCCTGCGGCTCTTCCCGTCCTGCCCGCTCGACCGCGCGCTGGACGTGGCGGCGCACACCTCCGTGCGGGGCAGCGGGCGCGTGGGCCGCACCGCGGCCGGCCGCGCCCTGGACGAGGGCGCGGTCACGGCGGCGGTACGGGCTTCGGTGCGTCATCTGGACACGGGGTACGACGCGTTGCTGATGCGGGGCGTCCCCCGCCACGAGGCGCGACGACGTGTCGCCCCGGCCATCGAGGCGACACTCACGGCCTGGCGGACGACGCCGCCGTGACGGGATCCGCCGTCCCGGACGATGCCCATGGGACGCGGCGGTACGGTGCGGAGCGCTTCCGCGACGCACGCCGGCACGGTGGCGCGGTCCCCGACCGCGGGGCTCGGGCCGGAGGGCGGGCACGGGACGCGGCCCCGTGGCCCGGACGCGCGCGCGTCTACGCCGCGGCGCGCGCCCTGCGGTACAGCAACGCACCGCCCAGGACCAGGGCGGCGCCGGCCGGGAGGGTGAGGCCGAGCGAGGACGGCGTGCCGGTCTCGGCCAGCCGGACCGGGCCCTGCTGGGGCTCCAGGCCGCGCGAGGCGGGAAGGACCTCCGACGGCGTGACCGTCTTCGGCGGGGTCACCGGACGGGGCCGGGCCGGCGGGTTGGACGTGTTCGAGGAGGAGTTGCCGACCGACGCGTTGCCGACGCCGACGACGTTCACGGAGTTGCCGGTGACGTTCACCGGGACGTCGACGGGCAGCTGCACCGCGTTCCCGGAGAGGACGCCCGGGGAGTCCTCCGTGCTCGTCTCGGCGACCGCTCCGCCGGAGCCGGTCCCGCCTCCGGTGCCGTTTCCTTCGTTCTCGCAGCTGTTGCCGACCGCCGGGTTCAGCAGACCGACCACGTTCACGGTGTTGCCGCACACGTTCACCGGTACATGGACCGGGATCTGCACCGTGTTGCCGGACAGCAGGCCCTGTGATCCGGCCGCGCTCCCCTGCGCGCCCGAGTCGGCGTGAGCGGCCCCGGCCGCGGCCAGCGCGCCGCCCGTCACCATCGCTGCGACCAGACCTGTTCGGCGAATCTGCCTCATGGATTCCTGCCTTCCGGTGGATGAACACGGGTGCTCACCCGCACCGAAAATAACGCCATGAAGCCGATCGGGTTATGGCCGCGAATCGTTTCACCCCCAAGAGTGGACGGGGACGGAACTGTTCAGCGGCGTCCGCGTGCTCAGCGCCCGACGTCGTAGTCCTGGATACGGCGCCCGTGTGCGCGGTCGGTCAGTTTGGGGAGCCTCTGCGCGAGTTCGGTCGCGACGGCGTCGACGTCGAGCGTCAGCAGCCGGCGGTCCCGCATCAGGACCCGGCCGTCGACGATCGTGGTCAGCACGTCCGCGGAGCGCGCGCTGAAGACCAGCGCCGCGGCGACGTCGTGGAGCGGCCGGACGTGCGGTCCGGTGAGGTCCACCAGGATCAGGTCGGCGCGACGGCCCGGTGTCAGGGCGCCCGCCCGTTCGCCGAGCCCGGTCACCTGTGCGCTCTGGACGGTCGCGTGGTCGAGTGCCTGGCGCGCGGTCAGCCACCGCGGGTCCTTCTCCGCGGACTTCTGCACGAGCGCGGTGAGCGTCATGCTCTCCCACACGTCGAGGGTGTTGTTGGACGCCGCTCCGTCCGTGGCGAGGCCGACGGGGATGCCGAGGGAGCGCAGCGCCCTGATCGGTGTCGTGTCCCAGCCGAACTTGAGATGGCCCTTGGGCGCCGTCGCGAACCCGATCCGGCCGGTCGCCCGCCCGAGCACCTCGAAATCGCTCCCCACGAGGCCGGTGCCGTGCGCGACGAGGAGGTCCACATCGAGCAGCCCGGTCCGGTGGAGTGTCTCGACGGGCGTACGGCCGTGCCGTTCCAGGCTGCCGTCGGTCTGGGCCCTGTTCTCGGCGGCGTGGATGTGGACGGGCAGTCCGTGCTCTCGGGCCAGTTCCGCCGTGGCCGCCAGGTCGGCGTCCTCGACCGTGTACGGGGCGTGCGGCGCCAGCATGGTGGTGATCCGGCCGTCCGCGTCACCCGCCCGCCGCAGGGCGAAGTCGAGGGAGCGCTCGCGTCCTTCGGAGCCCTGGCCGGAGAAATAGGTCCAGCCGAGCGCGGCCCTGAGCCCGCTGCGGACGACGGCGTCGGCGACCCGGTCCATGGCGAAGTAGTGGTCGGCGAAGGCGGTGACGCCGCCGCGGATCATCTCGGCGCAGGCGAGCAGCGCTCCGAGTTCGACCACCTCCTCGGTCAGGTTGCTCTCGATGGGCCAGATCCAGTCGTTGAACCACTCCTCGACGGGCATGTCCTCGGCGATTCCGCGCAGGGCCGTCATGGGCGTGTGGGTGTGGCAGTTGATGAGTCCGGGCATCGCCAGCTGCCCTCGGGCGTCGATGCGTTCGCGGGCGGGCAGGTCCGATGCGCGGGCAGCCGGGGTGACGTCGGCGACGGCCCCGTCGCGGACGACCACGGTGTGGTCCTCCAGGAACCGGATCGTGCCGTCCGGGTCGTGGGCCAGGACCGTGCACCCTTCGACGACGAGATCCGCGACGTCCGCGGGGTGCGGCGGTTGTGCGGGATCGACGGGTTCGGCCATCGGTACCCCTTCGAGTGGGTGGTCGGCGCGGCCGGTCCCGGCGGCGCCTCCGCCCGGCTCAGCGGCCCAGCAGGGTCGTGAGCGCCCCCACCGGGTCCTCGTCCGGGACGCCTCGCGGCCACCAGTCGTCGCGGCCGGGGTCGGACTCGTATCCGTACCACAATCCGTCCCGGCCCAGGCGCAGTTGGAGGGACGGGGTGGAGAGGCGATTGCGCCAGGGGCGGAAGTGCGGGAAGTCCGCGGCGGTCAGGGCGGGGCGGGCGCGGTCGAAGGGGCCGGCCGGCGGATCCCACTCCTCCTCCAGGGCCGCGAGTCCGGCGAGCCCGCCCTGGCGCCAGGCCGCCACGGCGCGCGCGAGGTCGGTGGTGCTGCGGCCGCCCGCGCGGGCCAGCGCGGTGTACAGCGCGCGGGTGGAGGCGGTCAGCCCTGATCCGGGGTGGGCGGCGGCGAGGCGGACCGCGTCCTGCCAGAGGCTGAGCCCGCCGACCGGGTCCCTGCCCGTGTGCAGGGTGGCATGGGCACGGGCCGCGGCCTCACCGGCGAGGAGGTCGAGGGCGAGCGGGTCGGGCGCGCCGACGGCCTGTGGGTACACGGGAGGACGCCCGGGCTGCTGCGGTACGGGCAGTGGGGGCGGGAGCGGGGGGCGTGTCCGCGGGGTGAGGGCGTCGCGGGCGCGGACCGTGGCGAGGGCGGGGGCGCCGGTGTGTCGTCCCGCGGGGGCGGCCTCGTGCCGGGCCGCGCCGCGTTCGGCCGCGGAGCGGGCGGCGTTGCGCCGGGTAAGTTCGGCGAGGATCTCCTGTTCGCCGCGGCCGCGCATGAGGAACAGCACGAACGGGTCCTCGTCGAGGATCCTGGCGGTCTGGTAGCAGAGCGCGGCGGCGTGCTTGCAGGGGAATCCGTCGTCGGGGCACGAGCAGTCGGGGATCAGGTCACCGGGGGCGGGCAGCAGGTCGGCGGCGGCCGCGAGCGCGTGCGGGACGTCCTTGTCGAGCAGGGCCGCGATGTGGTCGGGGCGGGCGGCTGCCGCGTCCAGCAGCCGCTCCCAGTCGTCCTCGCCGAGGGTGCGCAGCCGGATCTCCGCGCGGTAGGGGCGAGGTCGGGTGCCATGGACGTACGCGACGACCCTGCCCGGGGTCACGGTGATCGCGTCGACGTGGCCCCGTCCCGCGTACGCCCGGCCGCGAGCGAGCCGGTTGGGGTCGAGGGCGGTGTCCTCCAGGGCGTCCACCCAGGCGTTGCCCCACCAGGAGGCGGCGAAGTCCTCCTGGCCCGCGCGGGGCGCGAGGGCGGGGAACGTGCGCCGCCGGTCGTCCGGCCGGCGCGGGGTCTCGCGGCCGGGGCGGTCGGCGCGGTTCGGTCCGGCCGGTCCGGTGCGGCGGGGGGTCACGAGGGCCTCCTCAGGGACACCAGGTCGGCCAGCTCCCGGTCGGTGAGCTCGGTCAGCGCGGCCTCGCCCGAGCCGAGGACCGCGTCCGCCAGCGCCCGCTTCGACAGCAGCAGTTCGGCGATGCGGTCCTCGACCGTGCCCTCGGCGATCAGCCGGTGGACCTGGACGGGCTGGGTCTGTCCGATGCGGTAGGCGCGGTCGGTGGCCTGGTCCTCGACCGCGGGGTTCCACCAGCGGTCGTAGTGGACGACGTGGCCCGCGCGGGTCAGGTTGAGTCCGGTGCCGGCCGCCTTGAGGGAGAGGACGAAGACGGGGATCTCGCCCGACTGGAAGCGGTCCACCATCCTCTCCCGCTCCGGCACGGGGGTGGAGCCGTGCAGCAGCTGGGACGGGACGGCGCGGGAGGACAGATGGTCGGTGATGAGCCGCGCCATCGCCACGTACTGGGTGAAGACGAGCACGGATCCGTCCTCGGCGAGGATCGTGTCGAGCAGTTCGTCCAGCAGCGCGAGCTTGCCGGACCGCGCCGTGAGGCGGGGGCGGTCCTCCTTCAGGAACTGCGCCGGGTGGTTGCAGATCTGCTTGAGCGAGGTGAGCAGCTTCATGACGAGTCCGCGGCGGGCGATGCCCTCGGCGGTCTCGATCCGGGCCATGGTCTCCCGCACGACCGCCTCGTACAGCGAGGCCTGTTCCCGGGTGAGCGGGACGGGGTGGTCGGACTCGGTCTTCGGGGGAAGCTCCGGCACGATGCCGGGGTCGCTCTTCCTCCGCCGCAGCAGGAAGGGGCGGACGAGTCGGGAGAGGCGCTCGACCGCCTCCTCGTTGCCGACGTGCTCGTTGTTCTCGACGGCGCGGGCGTGACGCGAGCGGAAGGCCTTCAGCGGGCCGAGGAGTCCCGGTGTGGTCCAGTCGAGGAGGGACCACAGCTCGGAGAGGTTGTTCTCGACGGG
The DNA here is from genome assembly GCF_900103455.1 of Streptomyces wuyuanensis. Classification (GTDB taxonomy): domain Bacteria; phylum Actinomycetota; class Actinomycetes; order Streptomycetales; family Streptomycetaceae; genus Streptomyces; species Streptomyces wuyuanensis. Next base: position 176,329 of record NZ_FNHI01000004.1, read on the forward strand.
GGTGCCGGTGAGGGCCACGCGGGCCGGGGCGGGGATCGTGCGCAGGGCCTTGGCGGTCGCCGAGAAGGGGTTCTTGACGTGCTGGGCCTCGTCCGCGACGACCATGCCCCATCGCCGGGCGGCGATCTCCGCGGCGCTCGTGCGCATCGTGCCGTAGGTGGTGAGGACGAAGCCGCCGGGGCCGCTGTCGAGGCTGCGCTCCTGGCCGTGGAAGCGCCGTACGGCCACTCCGGGGGCGAAGCGGGTGATCTCCCGCTGCCAGTTGCCGAGCAGGGACGCCGGGCAGACGACGAGGGTGGGTGCCGTGTGGCCCCGGTGCTCGGCGCGGTGGAGATGGAGCGCGATGACGGTCACGGTCTTGCCGAGGCCCATGTCGTCGGCGAGGCAGCCGCCGAGGCCAAGCGAGGTCATCAGATCGAGCCAGGCGAGCCCGCGCAGCTGGTAGTCGCGCAGGGTGGCGGCGAGAGCGGCGGGCTGGGCGAGGGCGACGGGGCCGTGGACGAGCCGGTCCCTGAGGGCGGCCAGCGCGCCCTCGGGGACGGCCTCGACGGTCTCTCCGTCGACCTCGGCGGTGCCGGTCAGCGCCACGGCCAGGGCGTCCACCGGTTCCAGCAGGCCGAGTTCCCGCTTGCGGGCCTTTCGCACGAGATCCGGGTCGACGACCACCCACTGGTCGCGCAGACGCACGACGGGCCGGTGGGACTCGGCGAGTTCGTCCATCTCCTGCTCGGTGAGCGGGTCCCCGTCCAGCGCCAGCCGCCAGTCGAACCGCAGGAGCTGCTCACTCTCGAAGAACGGTGTGCCGTCCGTGGCGGAGCCGGGGGCGGGCGCGCGGACGACCGCCGTGGCGCTGAGGGTCCTGGCGAGCTCCCGGGGCCAGTGGACGGCGATCCCGGCGTCGGCGAGGCGGGTGGCGGCCGGCCCCAGCAGCTCGTACAGCTCTTCCTCGGTGACGGACAGGACGTCGGGCACCTCGCGCTCGAGGAGCCGGCCCAGCGGGGGCCAGACGCGGGCGGCGCGGCGCAGGGCCAGCACGGCGTCGATGCGGGCGCGGGGGCCGAAGTGCTCGTCGCCCTCCCCCGCCCACAGACGCGCGGCGTCGACCACGAGGGTCGGGTCGGCGAGGCTGTGCACCTGGACGAGGGCCGCAGCGGCCTGCCGGGCTTCGCCGCCCTCCTCGGACTCGTCGAAGAGTTCGTAGGCGGACAGGTCGAGACGCAGGGAGATCCGCACGCCCGCGTCCATTCCGGCCGCGGCCTGGGCCGCCCACTCGCGGGCGTGCGGCAGATGCTGCGGCGCCGTGGCGGCGAAGGGCCTGCCCGCGGCGTGCTCGGCCGCCGGGGTGCGCGGCAGGCTGTCGGCGACGGCGTCGAGGAACGCCCTGACCAGGGCCTCGGGCTCGGGCAGTTGGAGCGGCCGCAGCCCTGGGAGGGGGGTGGCGTGCGCCTCGGGCGGCATGGCGGCGGCGATGGCCCGGAGCTGGGCGATGTCGTCCGCGTCCAGTGGTCCGGCGCGCCAGGCGTCGTGGTCCGTCGGCGTCAGGCCGGGCAGCAGCCTGCCCCGGGCGACCAGCTGGAGGGCGTGCAGGGCGGCGGCCCCCCAGCAGGCGGTGGCCGGGTGGGCCGCGGCGTCGTGGCGGGCGCCGGCGAGCAGCGGCACGGCGGCGGCGAGCGGGAGGAGCAGGGCGGGCACGGTACGGCTGCGGACCCCGGCGCCGTGCCCGCGGACGACGGTGATCTCGCCGGGTGTGCCGGGGGCGACGGCTTCCTCCGCCGCGGCGGGGCCGGGCAGCGGCTCCCCGTCGGGGCTCCAGAAGGCGACCCGCCCGTCGCGGGGCAGCGCCGCGGGGAGGAAGACGGCGGCAAGGGTGTGCAGCATGCCCGGTCCGTCTCCCTTCCCCTCGGTCGTAACGGGCGGCGCGTCGCGGACCGCGCCATCGGTGAACGACCTTACGGGGAGGGTCTGACACCGACCCCGGCCCGCGTCGCGGCCGGGTGCCGTGCGGGGGTTCGCCGGGCGGTGGCGCGGGGCGTGTCCCACCGCCCGGCGACGCGCGGCCGGCGGCTCATCTCCTTCCGTCGCCCAGAGACTCGTGCCCGCCGTGCGCCTGGTCGCCGAGGGCCGCGGGGCTCTCGGGTACGACGGGCATCGGGGCGTTCGGCATGGCGGGAACGGCCGTCGGGTTGGTCACCGGTGCGTTCAGCGGCGGCTTCACCGCGTGTTCCTCGTGATCGGGTTCCGTTTCCCGGGCGGGGGCGGAACCGCGTTCCAGGAAGCGCAGGAGCTCCACCGGGATGGGCAGGACCAGGGTGGAGTTCTTCTCGGCGGCGACCGCCATGACCGTCTGCAGCAGGCGCAGTTGCAGGGCCGCCGGTGTCTCCGACATCTGGTGCGCCGCCTCGGCCAGCTTCTTCGACGCCTGGAGTTCCGCGTCCGCGTTGATGACGCGCGCCCGGCGCTCCCGGTCGGCCTCCGCCTGGCGTGCCATGGAGCGTTTCATCGTCTCCGGCAGCGACACGTCCTTGATCTCCACCCGGTCGACGCTCACGCCCCAGCCGAGCGCCGGGCTGTCGATCATGAGTTCGAGACCCTGGTTGAGCTTCTCTCGGTTGGACAGGAGGTCGTCCAGCTCGCTCTTGCCGATGATCGAGCGCAGGGACGTCTGGGCCATCTGGGAGACGGCGAAGCGGTAGTCCTCGACCTTCACGAGGGCGTCCGACGCGTCGACCACCTTGAAGTAGACGACGGCGTCCACCCTGACCGTGACGTTGTCCCTGGTGATGCCCTCCTGCGCGGGCACGGGCATCGTCACGATCTGCATGTTGACCTTGTGCAGCCGGTCGACGAACGGAACGATCATGGTGAATCCGGGTTCGCGGACCCGGTCGCGCAGCCGGCCGAGGCGGAAGACCACGCCCCGCTCGTACTGCTTCACGACCTTGGCCGCGGCCACGACATAGGCGGTGCACGCGGCACCCGCCGCGACACCGATCGCCACGAGATCCACAACCATCACGGCACCCCCTGCTGTTTCACGCGTCGGGGAGGTTCGGTCTGTGATGCAACGGTATTCCTGTCCGTTGCGGCGGTCGAGCGCCGTGCACGGACAGGCGTCCCCTGAGCGGGCGCATCCGGCGTGCGGACCCCGAGGACGTCCGGCAGGGTCTTTGCAGGAGTCCGCACCACAGACGGGGACCAGTCATGGCCGATCACCGGCGCCTCGGCATCGCCGCCGGGGCAGTGCTTCTGACCGCCGCCCTCACCGGCTGTTCCGGCCTGGGCCGGACCGCCGTGGGCACGGTGACCTACGAGGCCGGCGAGGACCGGGTCGTCACGGTGTCCAACCCCGTGGTGACCGGCTGCCACAAGCTCCTGCCGGCCGGAGCGGTACGCATCCAGAACGCGACCCTGATCGACCTCATCGCCTACCGCACACCGAACTGCACGGGCGGCGACACGACGTACATCGCGACGACGCTCTTCGACAACATCGCTCCCGGCACCCAGCCCTGGCGCAGCTACAGCTGGGTCCACTGAGCACTCGCGGCGGCCGCGGGGAACCCGGCGCGGGCCGCTGAGCACCGCCCGGCGGCGGGAGGCGTCCGGCTCACCGGCGGCGGCGGAGGAGTGCCACGAGCTCGGCGTTGCGGTGCCACCGGACGCGGGCGATCACCGCGAGCGGCAGCGCCACCAGCACGGGCGTGAGGGCGTACTGCCCGTCGAACACGGTCATCTGCGTCACGAACGCCCCGGCCATCAGGCCGATCAGCGCCAGCGCCGAGACCCCGGCGAGAACGGGGATGAGCAGCGCCACCGCCCCGGCCAGCTCGAGCGCGCCGACGGTGTACATGAACCAGTCCCCGAATCCGATCCTGTCGAAGGACTCCGCGGCCGAGGAGTGCCCGATCAGCTTGGGGAAGGCGCTGGCACCGCCGAGGAACAGGGCGAGCAGCACCTGGAGCGTCAGCGCCGTCAGATGCGCGCGGCGGCCGGTACCGGCGCCGTGGGTCGCGGCGGGGGCGCCTGCCGCGGCGGCGGGGACGGGGGCGCCGGCGGGGGTGCGCGGGGCGGTGGCGGACATGGAGTTCTCCTCTGCGGGCTGTGCCGTGTCGGCGATCCGTACAGGCGCCTCGCGGCGCTCGCACAGGGTCAGACCCGGAACACGCCGCGAACTCATCGCCCGCTCGACGGCCCGTTCCTCCGGAGCCTTCGCCCGGCAACCCGCAGCCGCCCGCCCCGCGGAAGCCGGCCCGCGGAAGCCGGCCCGCACGAATCCGCGCGGACACGGTCCCGTCCCCGGCTCCCGGGTGGATCCTGGAAGGGGAAGAGGCGATGTCCATGCGTACGGGAAACGAGCCGGCCACGGCGCGCAGTCCGCTGCGGATGCGGTTCTGGCTGAGTGTGTGGGGACTGCTGTGGGCGGTCGCGGGCACGACTCTGTTCGCGCTCGCCGCACGCCCCGGGTGGGCGATCGCCTGCGCGGTGCTGAGCCTGGTCGTCATGACCGACCTGATGATCGTGGTGCACCGGTTGCACCAGGGGCCCCACTACCAGCCCGGGCCCGGCATCCCGCCGTACGAGCCGGACCGCGGGGACAATCGGCGACGTCGCTGAAGCGTCTTGCGCAGGTCCCTCGTGACCTGCGGGCGCACGGAGCCACTGCGCAGCACGCTCGAGTATCAGGAATCGAAGCGGGCCGCTTCGAGGTACTCGGGCTTGGGATCGAGCGCGGCGGCGAGGCGGAAGTGCCGCAGCGCCTGGTCCGGCCGGCCGGAGCGCTGGAAGGTGCGGGCCAGCGCGAAGTGAGCGAAGGCGTTGTCGGGTTCGTGGTCGACTATGTGCTGGAACTCGCGCTCGGCCGCGCGCAGTTGGGCGGACGCGAAGTAGGCGCGCGCCCGCAGCAGACGGGCCGCCCTGCTCTCCGGGTGGGCGGCGATGACCGAGTCGAGGAGCTTGATCGCTCCGCGCGGGTCCCGCGAGGCGAGCAGCTGCTCGGCCGCGCGGAAGTCGATGACGTGGGTCTCCGGGGTGGTCTCGGGCACGCTGGCATCCTTCCCTCCCCCCTCACGTATTCAACGTCCCGGGCCGCGGGGGATTCCCGGCGCCCCGGCACCAAACGGACGCGCCGGGGCGGCCGGACGGTCCCGCACGCGCCCGCGCCCGCGCCCGCCCCACGGGACGGCCAGGCGGCCCCCCGCACGCCGCACCCGCGCCCGCCCCGGCGGGCCGGGGCCGGTCGGTCACTCGGCGCGACGACGCCGCGCCCGCTCGTTCAGCTCCGCCCAGATCTTGCGGACGCGGGGTTCCAGCGCCTCGATCGGTCCGTCGTTGTCGACGAGCAGATCGGCGATGGCCCTGCGCTGCTCGCGCGTCGCCTGCACGGCCATCCGGGCGCGCGCCTCCGACTCGGTCATGCCGCGCTGCCGTACGAGCCGGTCCAGCTGGGTTTCGGGGGCCGCGTCCACGACGACGACCAGGTCGTACAGGGGGGCGAGGCCGTTCTCCGTGAGCAGTGGGACGTCGTGGACGACCACCGCGTCCGGGCCGGCCGCGGCCTCCAGCTCGGCCGACCGCGCCCCGACCAGGGGGTGCACGATGGCGTTGAGTTCCGCCAGCCGTTCCGCGTCCCCGAAGACGATCGCTCCGAGTGCGGGTCGGTCGAGGGTGCCCTCCGGGGTGAGGATGCCGGGGCCGAACGCCTCGACGACGGCCGCCAGGCCGGGCGTGCCTGGCTCGACGACCTCCCGGGCGATCTTGTCGGCGTCGATCAGCACCGCGCCGTACGACGCGAGGAGCCGGGACACTTCGCTCTTGCCGGCGCCGATACCGCCGGTCAGGCCCACCTTCAGCATGTGCGGAAGCTTAGGCGTGTGCCGGGTGCGGCGGTCGGCCGGGCTCCGGGGCCCACCCGGGCCGGGTCCGGCAGATCCCTTCGGCCACGGTCTAGGAGTCGCCCTCGCGCTCGGCCAGGAACCGCTCGAACTGCCTGCCGATCTCGTCCGCGGACGGCAGCTCCACCGGTTCGGCGACCAGGCTGCCGCGCGTGTCGGCACCGGCGATGGCGTCGTACTGGTGCTCGAGCCCTCGCACCAGCGACGTCAGCTCCTCGTCCCCTTCGCCGATCTGCCGTTCGATCTCGGTCTGGGTGCGCTGGGCCTGGGTGCGCAGGGTGTGGGCGACGGCGGGGAGCACCAGGCCGGTCGCGGCGGTGATCGCCTCCAGGGCGGTCAGCGCTGCGTCCGGGTACGAGGACCGGGCCACGTAGTGCGGCACGTGGGCTGCGACGCCGAGGACGTCGTGGCCCCACTGTGCCAGCCGGTACTCGACGAGGGACTCGGCGCTTCCCGGCACCTGCGCCTCGTCGAAGGGGCTGCGGTGACCGGGCATCAGGTCCGTGCGGTTGCCGTGCGGGGTGATGCCGACGGGGCGGGTGTGCGGGACTCCCATGGGGATGCCGTGGAAGTTCACGGAGAGGCGCACACCGAGCCGCTCGACGATCTGCCGTACGGCGGCGGCGAACAGTTCCCACTCGACGTCGGGCTCCGGACCGGCCAGCAGCAGGAAGGGGGCGCCGGTGGCGTCCTGGACCAGCCGGACCTCCAGGGACGGGGTCTCGAAACCGGTCCAGCGGTCGCGGCGGAAGGTCAGCAGCGGGCGGCGGGCGCGGTAGTCGACGAGCCGGTCGTGGTCGAAACGGGCCACCACCTGGTGGGGCAGGGACTCCAGCAGGGTGTCCACGATCTGCTCGCCCGTCTCGCCCGCGTCGATGTACCCGTCGAAGTGGTACAGCATGACGAGTCCGGCCGACTCCTGCGCCAGCGCCACGTCGACTACCGCCAGGCCCTTCGGCTCCCACTCGTACAGACTCTGCGGATCTCGCACCATTACCGCCCCTTCTCCGTGTCTCCGGTGTCAACCTCACGGGCGACGCGATCATTCCCGCCGGTACCGGATCGGCTCCGGAGAGCCAGGAAGGTGCGGGCCGCGGCGCGCCGGGGACGGCCTGGGAGCAACGACGGAGGCCCGCCCCCGGAAAGGGGCGGGCCTCCGTGCCAGTTGCCTGGTGGCTAACGGGGAGCCTTTCAGCTCTGGCCGCCGGCCAGCTTCTCGCGGAGCGCGGCGAGGGCCTCGTCCGACGCCAGGGCGCCGGAGTTGTCGTCCGACTCCGAGGAGTAGGAACCGCCCTGCGGCGCGGCGGCCGGAGCGGCCTGGCCGCCCTCGGCAGCGGCGGCCTCGTCGGCCTCGCGGGACTTGATGACCTGCGCCTGGTGCTGCTCGAAGCGCTGCTGCGCCTCGGCGTACTGGCGCTCCCACTCCTCGCGCTGCTTCTCGTAGCCCTCGAGCCAGTCGTTGGTCTCGGGGTCGAAGCCCTCGGGGTAGATGTAGTTGCCCTGGTCGTCGTAGGACGCGGCCATGCCGTACAGGGTCGGGTCGAACTCGACCGACGCCGGGTCGGCACCGAAGGACTCGTTGGCCTGCTTCAGGGACAGCGAGATCCGGCGACGCTCGAGGTCGATGTCGATGACCTTGACGAAGATCTCGTCGTTGACCTGGACGACCTGCTCCGGGATCTCCACGTGGCGCTCGGCCAGCTCGGAGATGTGGACCAGACCCTCGATGCCCTCGTCCACGCGGACGAACGCACCGAACGGAACCAGCTTCGTGACCTTGCCCGGGACGACCTGGCCGATCTGGTGCGTGCGGGCGAACTGCTGCCACGGGTCTTCCTGCGTCGCCTTCAGCGACAGGGAGACACGCTCGCGGTCCATGTCGACGTCGAGGACCTCGACGGTGACCTCCTGGCCGACCTCGACGACCTCGGACGGGTGGTCGATGTGCTTCCAGGACAGCTCGGAGACGTGCACGAGGCCGTCGACGCCACCCAGGTCCACGAAGGCACCGAAGTTGACGATCGAGGAGACGACGCCGGAACGGACCTGACCCTTCTGCAGGGTGGTGAGGAACGTCTGGCGGACCTCGGACTGGGTCTGCTCCAGCCAGGCACGGCGGGACAGGACCACGTTGTTGCGGTTCTTGTCCAGCTCGATGATCTTGGCCTCGAGCTCCTTGCCGACGTACGGCTGGAGGTCGCGGACGCGGCGCATCTCGACCAGGGAGGCCGGGAGGAAGCCACGGAGGCCGATGTCGAGGATGAGACCACCCTTGACGACCTCGATGACGGTACCGGTGACGATGCCGTCCTCTTCCTTGATCTTCTCGATGGTGCCCCAGGCACGCTCGTACTGGGCGCGCTTCTTCGAGAGGATCAGGCGGCCTTCCTTGTCCTCCTTCTGGAGGACCAGGGCCTCGATCTCGTCACCGACGGCGACGACCTCGTTGGGGTCGACGTCGTGCTTGATCGAGAGCTCGCGGCTCGGGATGACACCTTCGGTCTTGTAACCGATGTCGAGCAGGACCTCGTCCCGGTCGACCTTCACGATGACGCCGTCGACGATGTCGCCGTCGTTGAAGTACTTGATCGTCTCGTCGATCGCGGCGAGGAAGGCTTCCTCGTTACCGATGTCGTTGACCGCAACCTGCGGGGTGGTGGCGGTGGTCTCGGTGCTGCTCGTCATGTGGGAAAGGGCTCCGGTACGGACATTGAAGTCGTAGGTACTGCTACGCCGTGAGCCCGTATCGCAGCTGAAGAAGCCGGACAGCCAAGGAAGCGCCAACCCGAGAGGAATGGCGCCTCGAAAACCGAGGGGACATACAACAGATGCGAGCGCGGCCTGCTCCGTCTGAGGCGCGCAAGCCCGCAGCGCAACCTTTAGCATACGGGGACGGCAGGGCACGGTCAATGCGCGAAGGCCCCCACCCGGGGCGGAACGCCGCATACCCGGCACAACTAAGGTTTGCCGAGGCCATGATGGCCGCGCCTCGCTCCTCCACGACACGGCCGCAGGGCCGTCGCGGCGCTCCGGGCGAGGTACCAGCAACGTACAACGACGGGCGAGATGATCCAAGAGTACGAACCGGAGGCGACCCGGCGTGACGCCGGCGGCGCGGAGAGCAGCCGCGCCAACCGCGGCTGGTGGGACCGCAACGCCGACGAGTACCAGACCGAGCACGGCTCCTTCCTCGGGGACGACCGGTTCGTCTGGGGGCCCGAGGGCCTGGACGAGGAGCAGGCCCGGCTGCTCGGCCCGGCGGAGTCGCTGCGGGGCGCCGACGTGCTGGAGATCGGCGCCGGCGCGGCCCAGTGCTCCCGCTGGCTGATGGCCCAGGGCGCGCGGCCGGTGGCCCTCGACCTCTCGCACCGCCAGCTCCAGCACGCCCTGCGCCTCGGCACCGGCTTCCCGCTGGTCGAAGCGGACGCCGGCGCGCTGCCCTTCGCCGACGCCTCCTTCGACCTGGCCTGCTCCGCGTACGGAGCCGTGCCGTTCGTGGCCGACCCGGTGGGCGTGTTCCGGGAGGTGCGGCGGGTCCTGCGGCCGGGCGGGCGGTGGGTCTTCTCCGTCACGCACCCGATCCGCTGGGCGTTCCCCGACGAGCCCGGCCCCGAGGGGCTGGGCGTCGCCGCCTCGTACTTCGACCGCACCCCGTACGTCGAGCAGGACGAGGAGGGCCGCGCCGTCTACGTGGAGCACCACAGGACGATCGGCGACCGGGTCCGCGACGTGGTGGCGGGCGGCTTCCGGCTGGTGGACCTGGTCGAGCCGGAGTGGCCGGCGTGGAACAGCCAGGAGTGGGCCGGCTGGTCCCCCCTGCGCGGGAACCTGATCCCCGGTACGGCGATCTTCGTCTGCGAGCGGAGCGACACGGACCCCCGGGCGGGGGACGGGTGACGTGATCCGCGAGGACGCCCTGGCCCGGCTTCCCGTACGCACCGCCCTGCCCGCGCTGGAACGGGCCCTGGACGCGCACGGCGCCGCCGTGCTGTGCGCACCGCCCGGGACGGGCAAGACCACGCTGGTGCCGATCGCGCTCGCCGGGCGCCCGGGCGGCGGCCGGGTCGTGGTCGCCGAGCCGCGGCGGATCGCGGCCCGGGCGGCGGCACGGCGGATGGCGTGGCTGCTGGGCGAGAAGGTGGGCGGACGGGTCGGCTTCACGGTGCGCGGCGAGCGAGTCGTGGGGCCGGACACCGAGATCGAGGTCGTCACCACGGGCGTGCTGCTCCAGCGGCTCCAGCGCGACCAGGAGCTCGCCGGGGTCGACGTCGTGGTCCTCGACGAGTGTCACGAGCGGCATCTGGACGCGGACACGGTGGCGGCGTTCCTGCTGGACGTACGCGAGACGCTGCGGCCCGAGCTGCGGCTGGTGGCGGCGTCGGCCACGACGGACGCGGAGGGGTGGGCCCGGCTCCTCGGCGGCGCGCCGGTGGTCGAGGCCGAGGGGGTCGTCCACCCGGTGGAAGTGGTGTGGGCGCCGCCGGCGCGGCCGGTGCGCCCGCCGCACGGCATGCGGGTCGACCCGGCGCTGCTCGCGCACGTGGCGTCGGTGGTCCGCGGCGCGCTGGCCGAGCGGACCGGGGACGTGCTGTGCTTCCTGCCGGGGGCCGGGGAGATCGCGCGGGTCGCCGGGCTGCTCGGGGACACCGGGACCGAGGTTCTCCAGGTGCACGGGCGGGCCCCGGCGGCCGTCCAGGACGCGGTGCTCTCCCCCGGGCGGCACCGCAGGGTCGTGCTGGCGACCTCCGTCGCGGAGTCCTCGCTGACCGTCCCCGGTGTGCGGATCGTCGTCGACTCGGGACTGGCCCGGGAACCGCGCACCGACCACGCCCGGGGCCTCGGGACGCTGACGACGGTGCGGGCCTCCCGGGCCGCGGCCCGGCAACGGGCGGGCCGGGCGGGGCGGGAGGCGCCCGGCACGGTCTACCGCTGCTGGACCGAGGCGGAGGACTCCAGGCTGCCGCGCTTCCCCGCGCCGGAGATCCAGGTGGCGGACCTGACGGCGTTCGCCCTGCAGACGGCGTGCTGGGGCGACCCGGACGCGTCCGGGCTGTCCCTGCTGGATCCGCCGCCCGCGGGTGCGATGGCCGCGGCCCGCTCGGTCCTCACCGCCGTGGGGGCGGTCGGCGCTTCGGGACGGGCGACCGACCGGGGACGCCGCATGGCCCGTCTCGGCCTCCACCCCCGCCTCGCGCGGGCCCTGGTCGACGGCGCGCCCGAGGTGGGTTCCCGCCGTGCCGCGGAGGTCGTCGCGCTGCTGAGCGAGGAGCCCCCGCGTGAGTACGGGGACGACCTGGCGGCCGCCTGGCGCACGGCCAGGCGCGGCGGCGACGCCTACGGTGCGCGCTGGCGCGCGGAGGCGGACCGGCTGGCCCGTTCGCTCGGCCGCGGCGGGGACGCCCCGGCCCGTCCGGCGGCCGCCGCCTCCGACGACACGGTGGCCGGCTTCGTGACCGCGCTCGCCTTCCCCGAGCGGATCGCACGGGGAAGGGGCGGGACGTCGTACCTGATGGCCTCGGGGACCGGTGCGGAACTCGGCGAGGGGTCGCCGTTGCGGAGCGCCCCGTGGCTGGCGGTGGCGGTGGCCGACCGGCAGGCGCAGGCCGCGTCCGCACGGGTGCGGCTCGCCGCCGTCGTGGACGAGGACACCGCCCGCGCGGCGGCGGCGCACCTCTTCGCGCGGGGCGAGGAGGTGCACTGGGAGGACGGTGACGTCGTGGCCCGGCGGGTGGAGCGGCTGGGCGCGGTGGAACTGTCCGTACGCCCGCTGCCGCAGCCGGGGCCCGGTCTGGTCCGGGACGCGCTGCTGGAGGGGCTCAGGCGCGAGGGTCCGGGGCTGCTCGCGTGGTCGCGGGACGCCGAGGCACTGCGGCAGCGGCTCGGCTTCCTCCACCGGGTGCTGGGCGCGCCCTGGCCCGACGTGTCGGACCCGGCCCTGCTGGATCACGCCGGGGAGTGGCTGGAGCCCGAGCTGTCCCGGGCCAGGCGCCGGGCCGATCTGGCGAGGATCGACGCCGGGCAGTGCCTTCGGCGGCTGCTCCCCTGGGCCACGGGCGAGGCGGCGCGGCTCGACGAACTGGCCCCGGAGCGGGTCGAGGTGCCGAGCGGGTCGCGGATCCGGGTGGACTACGCGGGCGAGCAGCCCGTGCTGGCCGTGAAGCTCCAGGAGCTGTTCGGTCTGCACGAGACCCCGCGCCTCGCCGGAGTGCCCGTGCTCGTCCACCTCCTGTCCCCCGCGGGACGGCCCGCCGCGGTGACCGCGGACCTGGCCTCGTTCTGGCGCGAGGGGTACCGGGCGGTCCGTGCGGAGCTGCGCGGACGCTATCCGAAGCACCCCTGGCCCGAGGACCCGGCGACGGCCGAGCCCACGCGGGGCGTGAAGCGCTGAGGGGCGGCCGGCCGGCCGGGCCCCGGTCACACCCCGGTCGGTTCGGGTTCGCGCTCGGCCGCGGCCTCTCCCTCGGGCCGGCGTGAGCGCGCCTCGAGGAGGAGGGAGAGCGCGAGGAGGCCCGCGCCGAGGGTCAGGAACGTCCACGGCAGATGGGAGACCAGCAGGAGCACGAGCGTGCGGTTGGACGACACCAGGGCGACGGTGTGGTCCACGTAGTCCTCGCGCATCTTCACGTGCCCGGAGAACGCGGTCACCTTGTCGCGGCCGCCGAGGAGCGACCCCCCGCGCAGTTCCTCGGTGTGGATCTCCTCGCCGTTGACGGGCGCTCCGGTGACCGGCTCGACCCAGAACATGCGCTTGGTGGTGTACCAGCGCGTGGTGCCGGTCTGCTTCTCCAGCGTCGTCGCGTCGATGCCGTGCATCGGCATCTTCTTCGGGTAGGGCACCTTGGTCCACGGGACCGTCTGCTCGAAGTAGTAGACCTCCAGGCCGCGGAAGGTGCGGGTTCCCTTGTAGTGGATGGGGGCCGAGGTCCGGGTCTGGGCGTCGAAGTACGCGTAGTCGCGCTTCTCGGTGAGGAAGGGCCACTTGAACTCGATGCCCTCGCGCCGGACCGGGTCCCCGTCGACCGACTCCCCCGTGGCGTGCACGGGTGCCTGGGTGTGGGCGTCGAAGATGTACCGCTCGGGGATCTGCGAGACCGTCTTCCCGTCCGGCCCCTGGACGTAGGAGAGCGAGTCCCAGACCACCACGTCCCTGCCGGCGTCGCGCTCGATGCGCTCCGACTCCTCCACGTTGCCCTTGAGGGTCTGCACGATGGTGACCTTCTCGACCCGCTTCGCCTGCATGGTGTCGTACTGGAGCAGGGTCGCGGGCCTCGCCTCGAGCACCATCTCCTGGTACTGGCCCGGCGGGATCTTCGCCAGCCGGGGGAAGGCGTACCAGCGCAGCACGGGCGCCAGCGCCGCGAAGAGGACCGCGAAGGACAGGAGCACGAGACTGGCTCTGCGGCGCATGACGGCTGCTCCTCCCGCTACTTCTTGGGGCCGGGGACGGTGGTGAGGAGCGGTCTGGGCGAGGTCTCCCCGGGCGGGACGTCGAGGGCGGCGATGAGCAGCACGACGAGCAGCACAGGGGCCAGTCCTGCGGCGGCGGCGACGAGGGCGCGCATGGTCGGCCTCCCTGGTACGCGATCTGATGAAGCGTCAGAACAGCGGGCGGGGGCACCGTAGCAACGCGGCCCGAAGATGAGAACACGTCGCACCCGCGGGATGCGCACCCGCCCCACCGCACACGGCACCGCCCCTCCACGCGATACGCGTGGAGGGGCGGTGTCCGGCGGGTGTCGCCGTCCCGGGAGGCGGCCCTACGGGGCAGCCGGGCGGCGGGGCCCGCCACGGCGGCTCAGGCGGGCGGGGCCTCCGGGGCAGCGACCTTCAGCTCGATGGTCAGCGTCGCGCCGCCCTCGGTCGCCAGGCGCAGCAGGAACGTACCGGACTGGTCGTCGGAGAAGATCTTCGGCAGCACCAGCAGGCCGTCGGCTCCGGTCTTCAGCTCGGTGAGGGTCCGGACCGGCTTGCCCTCGGCGTCCTTGAAGTAGGGGCCCAGGGTGTTCTCGGCCGGGACGTCCGCCGCGGTGACCATCGTGGCCGTGACCGCGACACCCGAGGCCGCCTCGCCCTTGAACGTGGCCTTGACCTCGACCTGATCGGCGAACTCCGAGGACGGCGCGGTGGTCAGCTCCTTGTCACCGGTCCGCGCGAGCGCGTCGGCCTCGCGGGGGGTGACGGTCGCGGCGTAGTCGAGCCGGGGCAGCGCCCGGCCGACCACGGTGACCCGGATGGTGAAGTCCCCCGTCTTCTCACCGGCCTTCAGGGCGGGCGCGACGGCGACACCGCCCGCTCCGGTGCGCACGACCGCGGTCGTGCGGTTGCCGGAGAACCGGGCGTCGGTCCCGCCGACGATCTCGAAGACGAGGTCCGCACCGACGACGGACTGACCCGAGCGGCTCTTCGCCCGGACCTTCGGCAGCACGGCGAAGTCCTCGCCGGCAGTGGCGGTGGGACGACCGCCGCCCGCGTTCTCGATGCCGAACACCGTCGCGGCGGGCGGAGGGGTCGGCGTCGGGGGCGGGGTGGTCGGCTTCGACGGGTCCGGAGAGGGGCCGCCGGTCCCCGGATTCGACGGGGCCGGTGCAGGGCCCCCGGTCGAGCCGCCGGGGGCGGTGGGGGACGGCGACGGGCCGGGCGTGGCAGCCGGCGCGGCCGGTGTGGGGCCCGCACCGTCGGAGCCGCTGTCGCTGCGCTCGGCCGGCAGGACCCCCGTACCGTCGGGGACCTGGTGCGTGCCCCGCTTGTAGTACTCGAACCAGGAGAGAACCGTCCGCAGGTACTCACGCGAGCGGTTGTAGCTCAGGATCGCCTTGTCGAGGTCTTCCTTGACGGACAGGTCGCGGCCGCCGGCGCAGAGGTACTTCGCGGCGGCGAGCGCCGCGTCGTAGATGTTGTTCGGGTCCTTGCGGCCGTCGTTGTTGGCGTCCTGGCCCCAGGTGGCCCAGGTCGACGGGATGAACTGCATGGGGCCGACGGCACGGTCGTGCGTGCGGTCGCCGTCGTAGGCACCGTTGTCGGTGTCGGAGATGTTGGCGAACCCGACACCGTTCAGCACCGGGCCGAGGATCGGGGAGAACGTCGTGCCGTTGGCGTCGACCCGCCCGCCGCGTGCCTGGCCCGACTCCACCTTGCCTATCGCGGCCAGCAGCTGCCAGGGGATCCTGCAGCCGGGGTCGCTGGCGGCGACGGCCTGCTCGGCCTGCTTGTACGCGGCCAGCACGGTGGCCGGAATGCCGGCCTCCGCCGGGCCGACCGCGGGCAGATGGGGTGACGCGCCCGGTTTGTTGGGGCTGTTGAGCGGCGGCAGGTCCGTGAAGTAAGGGGAGTTCCCGGTCGCCGAGGAGCCCGACGGCGGGGTCGGCCCGGAGGCCTGCGCATCGCCGCCGGTGGCGGCAGGCGCGACGCCCGGCGCCTGCGACGCGGAGAGCGCGGCCACCGCGACCGCGGCCACCGCCGTCGTGGTGGCCCCCTTGCGCAGCCGGCGGCCGAATTGCGCTGCCATACCCCTGACCCCTCCCCATAGGCGGCTGTTCGCGCTCCCCGCGCAATGTCTCGTGCGACACTACGGCAACTCCCGGCGCCGCAGAACAGGCACCCCGGCCGCTCTCGCCCACTGTTCACCCCGCGTCCACAGACGGGATGCGGAGCCTCCGGTTCGCATGACGCACCGCCGGGTTCCCGCATACTGGGCCGCGTTGGTCGGATCACGAGTTCACGGGGCGGCACCATGCCATTCACGCTCAGCCACGCCGCGGCGGTCCTGCCCGGCATCCGCAGGAACGGTACGGCGCGTGGCCCGCTGGTCGCGTCGGCGCTCGTGGCGGGCTCGTTCGCGCCGGACACGACCTACTTCGCGGCGAGCGTGCTGCCCAGCGGGATGTGGTTCGGGGAAGTCACGCACGGGCCGCTGGGAGTGGTCACGGTCGACGTCGTCATCGCGGCGGGGCTGGTGGGGCTCTGGCTGATGGTGCGTGAACCGCTGCTGGCACTACTGCCGCAGCGCCTCCGGGCACGCGC
Organism: Streptomyces wuyuanensis; assembly: GCF_900103455.1. GTDB lineage: Bacteria > Actinomycetota > Actinomycetes > Streptomycetales > Streptomycetaceae > Streptomyces > Streptomyces wuyuanensis. Next base: position 192,240 of record NZ_FNHI01000004.1, read on the forward strand.
CCACGCCCTCGTGCGCGGCGGGGCCGCTCACCGCGAACGGACGCGGGCGTCGCTGGCTCTGTGGTTCTGCGTCTCGGCGGCGATCGGGTCGGCGACGCACGTCGTGTGGGACGCGTTCACCCACTTCGACCGATGGGGCACGCGGGTGCTGCCGGTGCTGGCGGAATCCGTCGCCGGATTCCCCCTCTATACGTACACGCAGTACGGGAGTTCGATCCTGGCGCTGGTGGCGCTGGCCTGGTTCACGGGTTCCGCGTGGAGGCGCACGGAGGGGGTCACCGGGCCGGTGCCCGTGCCCCCGCTCGGGCGGCGTGGGCGGTGGGCCGGCGTGGCGCTGCTGGCACTGTGCGTCCTCGCGGGAACGGTGCACCGCACCGTGCGCTGGTACCAGTACTGGGGCCGGATCGACACGCCGCTCGACGTCATCCCGACCGCGTGCTTCGGGGCGGGGGCGGGGCTCACGGCGGGCGTCGTGCTGTACGGCGCCGCCATCCGGCTGTGGTCACGACGCGGCACGCTCCCGGACGCGGAGCCCTCGCGGGAGCGTGCGGGCGTGTCCTGACGCCCGCCGCGGTCCTGCTCCCCGGACGCAACCGGGGGAACCGGGCACCGGCGACGGGCCGGCGCCCGGCTGACGCGCCCCGACGTCCGCCCGCGCCGCAACGACGGCACGGACGCACAACGCCCGTACGGGTGCACGGACGTCCAACGCCGCACAGGTGCACGGACGCGCGACGCGCCGCGCGGGAACGGCTCACGGGAACGATGCCGCGGACGCACGACGCCCGCACGGGTGCACGCAGACGCGCCGCGCCCCACGGGAACGACGGCGGCCACCGCGCGGACGCCGGGCGCGCCCCGGAGGTACCCGTGGCTCCCCGCGCCCGATCGGCTCAGTGCGCCGCGGACTCCCAGTCCGCGCCCACGCCCACCGAGACGTCCAGCGGCGCCCGCAGTTCCGCCGCAGCGGACATCTCGCGGCGGACGAGCTCCTCCACCCGCTCGCGCTCGCCCGGGGCGATCTCGAGAACGATTTCGTCGTGGACCTGGAGCAGCATCCGGGACGCGAGCCCCGCCTCCCGCAGCGCGGCGTCCACCCGCAGCATCGCCATCTTGACGATGTCCGCCGCCGTGCCCTGGATCGGCGCGTTGAGCGCCATGCGCTCGGCCGCCTCGCGGCGCTGGCGGTTGTCGCTGTTGAGGTCCGGGAGGTAGCGCCGGCGGCCGAACATCGTCGCCGTGTAGCCCGTGGCACGCGCCTCGTCCACGACCCGGCGCAGATAGTCGCGGACTCCTCCGAACCGCTCGAAGTAGGTGTCCATCAGCGCTCGCGCCTCGGCCGCCTCGATGTTCAGCTGCTGGCTGAGCCCGAACGCGGAGAGGCCGTAGGCCAGTCCGTACGACATCGCCTTGATCTTGCGGCGCATCTCGGCGTCGACCGCGGACCGTTCGACGCCGAAGACCTGGGAGGCCACGGTCGTGTGCAGGTCCTCGCCCGAGGTGAACGCCTCGATCAGGCCCTCGTCCTCCGAGAGATGGGCCATGACGCGCAGTTCGATCTGGCTGTAGTCGGCGGTCATCAGGGACTCGAAGCCCTCGCCGACGACGAAGCCGCGGCGGATCGCCCGGCCCTCGTCCGTGCGCACCGGCACGTTCTGCAGGTTCGGGTCGGTGGAGGAGAGCCGTCCGGTCGCGGCCACCGTCTGGCTGAAGGTGGTGTGGATCCTGCCGTCCGCGGCGATGGTCTTGATCAGGCCCTCGACCGTCGAGCGCAGCCGGGCCTGCTCACGGTGGCGCAGCATGATGACCGGCAGTTCGTGCTCGGTCTGGTTGGCGAGCCAGGCCAGCGCGTCGGCGTCCGTCGTGTAACCGGTCTTGGTCTTCTTCGTCTTGGGGAGGTTCAGCTCCCCGAAGAAGACCTCCTGGAGCTGCTTGGGCGAGCCGAGGTTGAACTCGTGGCCCACGGAGGCGTGCGCCTCCTTCACGGCCTGCTGCACGGCTCCGGCGAACTGCTGCTCCATGGCTTCGAGATGGGCCCGGTCGGCGGAGATGCCGTGCCGCTCCATCCTGGCCAGCAGCAGCGACGTGGGCAGTTCCATGTCGTGCAGCAGCTCGCTGGCGCCGACCTCGTCGAGCTTGCCCCCGAAGGCCTCGCCCAGGTCGAGGACTGCACGGGCCTGCGCCATCAGCGCGTCGGCCTCGGCCTGCTCGTCCTCGGCGCCGAAGGCGAGCTGCCCGTCGGCGGCGGCCGGGGCCAGCTCGCGGTGGAGGTACTCGACGGAGAGGGCGTCCAGCGCGAAGGACCGGCGGCCGGGCTTGACCAGGTAGGCGGCCAGCGCGGTGTCCATCGTGATGCCCTTGAGGTCCCAGCCGTGCTCGGGGAAGACCCGCAGCGCCTCCTTGGCGCTGTGCACGATCTTCGGGCGGTCCGGGTCGGAGACCCAGGCCGCGAAGGCCCGCTCGTCGGCCTCGTCGAGCTGGGTGGTGTCGAACCAGGCCGCCTCTCCCCCGGCGGCGGCGAGCGCGATCTCACTGACGCTGCCGACGCCCAGCGCCCAGGCGGCGACCGTGGCGACGCCGAGGGGCTGGGCGCCGTGCCGCTCCAGCCAGGGCGCCAGCTCGCCGGCACCGAGCACGCTGCCGTCCAGCTCCACGCCGGCGGCCGGGGCCGGCGGTTCCTCCTCGGCGGCGCCCGGGTCGACGGCGAGCAGCCGCTCGCGCAGGCTCGGGTTGCGGATCTCCAGGACTTCCAGGAAGCCCTTCAGCGCGGTCCTGTCGTAGGCGGCGCGCTCGAGGTCGGCGACGGACTTCGGCAGCTCCACGTCACGGACCAGTTCCGTCAGGTGACGGTTGAGCTTGACGGCCTCCAGATGGTCGCGGAGCGCCTGGCCGACCTTGCCCTTGACCTCGTCGGCGCGCTCCACCAGCTCCGCGAACGTGCCGAACTGGTTGATCCACTTCGTGGCGGTCTTCTCGCCGACGCCGGGGATTCCGGGGAGGTTGTCGGACGGGTCGCCGCGGAGGGCGGCGAAGTCCGGGTACTGGGACGGGGTCAGCCCGTACTTCTCCTGGACCTTCTCCGGGGTGAAGCGGGTCAGCTCGGACACGCCCTTGGTCGGGTAGAGCACGGTGACGTGGTCGGAGACCAGCTGGAAGGAGTCCCGGTCACCGGTGACGATCAGGACCTCGAAGCCGGCGGCCTCGGCCTGGGTGGCGAGGGTCGCGATGACGTCGTCGGCCTCGAACCCGTCCACGGCGAACCGCACCGCGTTCATCGTGTCGAGCAGTTCGCCGATCAGCTCGACCTGGCCCTTGAACTCGTCCGGGGTCGAGGAGCGGTTGGCCTTGTACTCGGGGAAGTCCTGGGAGCGCCAGGTCTTGCGGGACACGTCGAAGGCCACGGCGAAGTGCGTGGGCGCCTCGTCGCGGAGCGTGTTCGCCAGCATCGACGCGAAGCCGTAGATCGCGTTCGTCGTCTGGCCGCTCGCGGTCGTGAAGTTCTCCGCGGGCAGCGCGAAGAACGCCCGGTACGCGAGCGAGTGCCCGTCCATGAGGAGCAGGCGCGGACGGGTTTCCTCTGAGGTCTTCTTCGACGCTGTCTCTGCCACGCACACGATCCTGCCACGGACCACCGACAAAGCCGCCCACGGCCGCCGGGGCCGGCCACCGCGGACGCGTGACAGGATCGTGGCGCACAGCACGTCTTCTCGTCCGCGCTCGAAGGGGAGCACGATGGCCACCAAGCCGCCCGAAGGGGACCCGGTGCAGGACGCGCCCAGGGTCGAGCCACCCCACCACTCCGCGGCCGGCCTTCCCGCGATCGGGCACACGCTCCGGGTCGCGCAGCGGCAGATGGGACTGGCGCGCACCGCGCGGACCCTCCTCAGGGTGAACCAGAAGGACGGTTTCGACTGCCCGGGCTGCGCCTGGCCCGAGGGCGAGCGCCGTCACGTGGCGGAGTTCTGCGAGAACGGCGCGAAGGCGGTGGCCGAGGAGGCGACGCTGCGCCGGGTCACGCCGGACTTCTTCGCCGCGCACCCGGTCGCCGACCTGGCGACCCGCAGCGGGTACTGGCTGGGGCAGCAGGGCCGCATCACCCAGCCCGTGTACCTGGCGGAGGGCGCCGACCGCTACGAGGCCGTGACCTGGGAGCGGGCCTTCGCGATCGTCGCCGAGGAGCTCACGGCGCTCGGCTCCCCGGACGAGGCCCTCTTCTACACCTCGGGCCGCACCAGCAACGAGGCGGCCTTCCTGCTGCAGCTCTTCGCCCGCGAGTTCGGCACGAACAACCTGCCGGACTGCTCCAACATGTGCCACGAGTCCTCGGGCTCGGCGCTGACCGAGACGCTGGGCGTGGGCAAGGGCAGTGTGTCCCTGGAGGATCTGCACCAAGCGGACCTGATCGTCGTCGCCGGGCAGAACCCGGGGACGAACCACCCGCGGATGCTGTCCGCGCTGGAGGAGGCCAAGCGGTCCGGAGCGAAGATCATTTCTGTGAATCCGCTGCCGGAGGCCGGGCTGGAGCGGTTCAGGAACCCGCAGACCGCGCGGGGCATGATCAAGGGCGTCCCCCTCACCGACCTCTTCCTCCAGATCCGCATAGGCGGCGACCAGGCCCTCTTCCGGCTCCTCAACAAGCTGGTCCTGGAGGCTCCGGGCGGGGTCGACGAGTCGTTCGTGCGGGAGCACACGCACGGTTACGAGGAGTTCGCCGCAGCGGCGCGCACCGCGGACTGGGACGAGACGCTCGCCGCGACCGGCCTCGACCGCGAGGACATCGAGCGCGCCGCCCGCATGGTGCTCGCCTCGAAGCGGACGATCGTCTGCTGGGCGATGGGCCTGACCCAGCACAAGCACGCCGTCGCGACGATCCGCGAGGTCGTCAACCTCCTGCTGCTGCGCGGCTGCGTCGGACGTCCCGGCGCCGGCGTCTGCCCGGTGCGCGGTCACTCCAACGTGCAGGGCGACCGCACGATGGGCATCTTCGAGCGGCCCGCGGACGCCTTCCTCGACGCCTTGGAGAAGGAGTTCGGCTTCGCGCCGCCGCGGCACCACGGCCTCGACACGGTCCGGGCCATCAGGGCGCTGCGCGACGGCGAGGCGAAGGTGTTCTTCGCGATGGGCGGCAACTTCGTGGGCGCCTCCCCCGACACGGAGGTCACCGAGGCGGCGATGCGCCGCGCCCGGCTCACGGTGCACGTGTCGACGAAACTCAACCGCTCGCACGCGGTGACCGGAACCCGGGCGCTGATCCTGCCCACGCTCGGCAGGACCGACCGGGACGAGCAGCAGAGCGGCCGGCAGTTCGTGACGGTCGAGGACTCCATGGGCATGGTGCACGCGTCCCGCGGCAATCTGCCGCCGGCGAGCCCGCACCTGCTGTCCGAGCCGGCGATCGTGGCCCGGCTGGCGCGTGCGGTGCTCGGCCCGCGGTCGAGGACGCCGTGGGAGGAGTTCGAGAAGGACTACGCCACGATCCGGGACCGGATCTCCCGGGTGGTGCCGGGATTCGAGGACTTCAACACGAGGATCGCCCGCCCCGGCGGATTCACCCTGCCCCATGCACCGCGCGACGAGCGCCGCTTCCCCACCGCGACGGGCCGGGCGAACTTCACCGCGGCACCGGTGGAGTACCCGGAGGTTCCCGAGGGCCGGCTGCTGCTGCAGACGCTGCGCTCCCACGACCAGTACAACACCACGGTCTACGGGCTCGACGACCGCTACCGGGGCGTCAGGGGCGGCCGCCGCGTCGTCCTCGTCCACCCCGAGGACGCGGCGGAGCTGGGGCTCGCGGACGGCGCGTACACGGATCTCGTCGGCGAGTGGACGGACGGTGTGGAGCGGCGGGCGAGCGGCTTCCGCGTGGTGCACTACCCGACCGCCAGGGGCTGCGCCGCCGCGTACTACCCGGAGACCAACGTCCTGGTGCCGCTGGACGCGACCGCGGACACCAGCAACACCCCCGCCAGCAAGTCCGTGATCGTGCGTCTGGAACAATCACCGTCCGCCTAAGCGTTCGCTCAGGCGACGGAAGACCCAGGACACCACACACGCACGACGATCGGAGCCGGCCCATGGGTGAGCAGACGACGGTGAAGTTCCCGCAGGAGGTCATCGACGAGTACGCCGCGCTCGGCGTCGACCTGCCCGCGCTGTTCTCGGCGGGGACCCTCGGCAACCGGATGGGCGTGCAGATCGTCGAGGCCTCCGCGGAGCGCGTCGTCGGCACCATGCCGGTCGAGGGCAACACCCAGCCCTACGGACTGCTGCACGGCGGGGCTTCCGCGGTCCTGGCCGAGACCCTCGGGTCGGTCGGCTCGATGCTGCACGGCGGCAGCTCGAAGATCGCGGTCGGTGTGGACCTCAACTGCACGCACCACCGGGGCGTGCGCTCCGGCCAGGTCACGGGCGTGGCCACGCCCGTGCACCGGGGCCGCTCCACCGCCACGTACGAGATCGTGATCACCGACGAACAGGACAAGCGGGTCTGCACGGCCCGTCTGACCTGCCTGCTGCGGGACGTCCGCCCCCAGGACGCGGACCACGTCCTGGGGACGGCGGGCTGACACCGCTACCGGGCGACCGGCAGCGTGACGCTGCTGATCCCGGCCCGGACGGCGAGTTCCGTCCCGGCCGGGTGGCGCAGCGTGTAGTCGTGGTCGGTCGAGATCAGCACGACCCCCAGCCGGTGTCCCTTCTTGAAGACGTGGTCCTGGGGCTGCATCGCCCACTCCAGCCGGTACTCGCGGCCCTCGACGACCGGGCTCTGCCGTTCGAGGGAGTTCCGGTTGCGGATGTCCAGCCAGCCGCGCGAGACGATCTTGAAGTCGGCCGTCTCGGTGCGGTGCCGGGTGCGGTAGGCGCATCCGGTGTCCCCGGGGATGCCCTCGCCGTAACAGACCTGCTGCGTGGTGTCCGTGACCGTGCCGGCCGTCGCCCGGGTGTCGGTCCCGTAGTCGACCAGCAGCGCGGTCACGTACGGCGACGTACCGGCGAGCGAGGCCCGTACGGACATCTCCGGCACCCCGTTGACCCGCAGATCGGCCGGCAGCGGGCCGGTGGTGTACACGAGCCGGTCCGGCCGTGCCGTGCCGGGGTCCGCGACGAGTTGCTCGGCGGGCACGGTGCGGCCCTGGTCGGTGGCCTTCTGCCGCGCGGGTTTCCCGGGCAGCGGCGTGAGCCCGCCCTCGTTCAGCCACAGCCGGACGTCACGCGTGCCGCGGGCGGGCCAGTCGGACTGCTGCCTCCAGCTGAAGTCCGACTGCTCGACCTCGACGGGCGGCGCGGTGAGAGCGCCGTTGTCCAGCCCGTACAGCCAGTGGTCGAACCACTGGTGCAGCTGCCCCAGCCACTCCTCCATGCGCAGCGGCATCGGGTTGACGTGGCCGGCCTGATGGAGCCACAGCTTCCGCGGGACGCCGTGCTTCTTCAAGGCGTCCCACAGCTGCCCGAAGTGCTGCGTCTTCACGTTCCAGTCGTTGCCCCCGTGGACCAGGAAGACCCCGGCCTTGATCCTGCCGACGTCGCGGAGGTAGTCCCGCTCCTTCCAGAAGCGGGTGAAGTCGCCCGTCACCCGGTCCTGTTCGGCGGTGAGCCGGTCGATGACGGGCCGGCAGACCTCCCGGTCGGCGCGCGTGTGCACGTACTCGGCCAGGACGTCGGCGTCCTCGCCCTGGTAGCCGCCGGGCGCCACCACACCGCCGCCCGCGCGGTAGTAGTCGTACCAGGACGAGATCCCGGAGATCGGCACGATGGCCTTGAGCCCCTCGACCCCCGTCGTGGCGACGGCCGTCGGCAGGGTGCCGTTGTACGAGATGCCCATCATCGCCGTGTCCCCCGTCGACCAGGCGGCGCCCACGGGCCTGCCCTCGGGGTCCCAGCCGCGGGCGCGGCCGTTCAGCCAGTCGACGGCCGCCTTCGCGCCGAGGGTCTCGTTGCGGCCGCCGGAGGTCGGGCAGCCCGTCGAGCCCCCCGTGCCGAGGCTGTCGACCTGTGCGACCGCATAGCCGCGCGGGAGGAAGTAGTTGTCCGTGTAGCCGGACCAGGGCACCGACGAGGCGGACAGCCCGGCGGATCCCGACTCCTCGTACGGGGTCACCAGCCCGGGGACCCGCTCGCTCCCGGCCGGCCGGCCGTGCGCGGGCAGACCGTCGACGTCCACGTCCACGTCGTGGTTCCGGACGTCGTTGCCGCCCGCCCAGTAGGGGCTGGCCTCGACGATGGTGGCGACCTTCAGCCCCGCATCGGTCTCCTTGGGGCGCAGGATCCTCATCCGCACCGTGTCGCGCCGGCCGTCGCCGTCGCTGTCCACCTCCGTCTCGATGTCGACCTGCTGGTGGATCGCGTCGGCGCGGGAGAAGACCGGCTGGGTCCGGTTGCCCACGATGCTCAGCGCCGGGTCGTCCGCCTGCGCCGCCGGTGCCGGCAGTGCCGACAGCAGCGACGCGGCCAGCGCGGCCGTACCCCATCGGTACGCCGTGCGAGCACGCGCCTTGTGGGCCGCGCCTGTTCGGGTGGATCTCGCCATTCGTGCCCTCCAGGGCCGGGGTTGGTGACGATCACGGGTGACGATCACGCGGGTAGCGCGGACACATTCCACCCTGTGCGCCCCAGGGGCACCAGACCCAACACGGCTGCCGCCAGGCCCTCTTGTCCCGGGGCCGTCACCTGCCCGGTGCCGTCCCCGGCCGCGCACCCCCGGCGGGCGTGGACCTTCCACCCGGGTCCGCCCCCGTTGCCGCGGCGGCGGGACGGGTCTAGCGTCGACGCATGACCGACGGCGCACCGTCCCGCCGGCGGTGCGGCCTGCCGCGCAGGCTCGCCCCGTCCGTCGCGCGGGCCACCGTGCTCGTGGCCGCACTGGCCGCCCTGGCGGGCTGCGCGGATCCCGGCTCCGGGACGGCCCCCCGGCCGTCCCCGTCCCCTCGCACGACGCCGCCCCAGGAACTGTGCACCCGTCTCGTCACCCAGTGGGCGCACCGGCTCCTGGCCGACGGCGGCAGCGGCTACGGCGACTACCAGTCCATGGGCCTGTCCAACGGCCAGTACGAGGTCCTGCGCACCGTCCTGGACGCCGCCCGCGCCGAGCAACGGAGCAACGGGCCCGATGCCGCAGGGGAGTTGACCGATCGGCTGGCAGAGCGGAGCTGTACGGAGCGCTACCGCGGCGGAGTTCCGACCGGAGGGCCGTGGCAGTGAGCGGCGTCGGCCCCGTCGAGCCCGGTGAGTACACGTATGCGGTCGAACCGGCCGCTCGCCCGCCACGCCGGGCACGGAGGGGGAAGTGGGCGCAACTCGCCGTCCGGCACCGCCGCTTCGCGATCGTGGCCGTGACCGCCTCGGCGGTCGCCGCGGGTTCCGTCTCCCTGTGGGGCACCCGCCCCCGTCCGGACCCCGGCCCCTGGCCGGCCCAGGCGGTTTCCGTGTCGTACGGGGGTGCCGTCCCGGGGGCGGGCCGCACCGGCGGGGCGCTCCGCTTCTCGCTGGGGATCCGCGTCGACGCCGGGCCGCCGGTGACGGTCGAGAGCATCCGCCAGCCGTCCCCGGCACTGGGCCTGACGGCATCCCCGAACCCTCCCGTTACGGTCAAAAACGGGTCCAGCCGCACCGTAGTGATCGTCGTTGCCGTACGCGACTGCAAAAGAGCTCCCCGAAATGCCGGACTGCCTTTCCTGGATGTAACGCTCCGTAATGCGCGCGCAAAACAGGACCAGAGTTTCATCCTCGGCGACCGCTACGCCCGAGACCTGGCACGGGTCGTGGCCGACTACTGCGAGCGACCACCACGGCTGTCATGACCAAAATGGGGAAACAGTCATGCACTCGATGCCGCAAATCCGTTCGGGATAACAAGAGCGTCACAGCATCAGTCAGACCAGTGCTTAATTTCCATTTAGCCGCTTAGAGTCACGGCCAGTCACCGCGCCACCGGATTCCTTGCCAGTAAGGCTCCAGCGCTCGACTCGGCGCTCCACGGAGGAGCAGCCGTGCCAGGTGAAAGGACCAGATTCGTGCGTCAACGTTCGCTCATAGCCATAACCGCTGCTCTGGCTGCGGGGGCACTCACCCTTACCGCCTGTGGCTCGCGCGACGACAAGGGCGGAGACTCGGCGGCCGGTGGCGACACCACCGTGGTCATCGGTGTCGACGCGCCGCTGACCGGCGACCTCTCCGCGCTGGGTCTCGGCATCAAGAACTCCGTGGACCTCGCCGCCAAGCAGGCCAACGAGAAGAAGTACGTCAAGGGCGTCACCTTCAAGATCGAGGCGCTCGACGACCAGGCCCAGCCGTCGTCGGGTCAGCAGAACGCCACCAAGCTCGTCGCCGACAAGAACGTCCTCGGCGTCGTCGGCCCGCTGAACTCCTCCGTCGCCGAGTCGATGCAGAAGGTCTTCGACGACGCGAAGCTCGCCCAGGTCTCGCCGGCCAACACAGCCCCGGCGCTGAGCCAGGGCCCGGACTGGAACGGCGGCACCAAGAAGCGCCCGTTCAACTCGTACTTCCGCACGTCGACCACGGACGCCATCCAGGGCCCGTTCGCGGCGCAGTACCTCTTCAACGAGGCCAAGAAGACCAAGGTCTTCGTCATCGACGACAAGAAGACCTACGGCGCCGGACTCGCGGCCACCTTCAAGGCCGAGTTCACCAAGCTGGGCGGCAAGGTCGCCGGCGAGGACCACGTCGACCCGGAGACCAAGGACTTCTCCTCCGTCGTCACCAAGATCAAGAGCTCCAAGGCCGACGTCGTCTACTACGGCGGCGAGTACCCGGCCGCCGGCCCGCTGAGCAAGCAGATCAAGAAGGCCGGTGCCAAGATCCCGCTCGTCGGCGGTGACGGCATCTACAGCGCCGACTTCATCAAGCTCTCGGGCAAGGAGGGTGAGGGCGACCTCGCCACCTCCGTCGGCGCGCCGATCGAGACTCTCCCGTCCGCCAAGGAGTTCGTCGAGAACTACAAGAAGGCCGGCTACAAGGAGGCCTTCGAGGCCTACGGCGGCTACTCCTACGACGCCGCCTGGTCGATCATCGAGGCCGTCAAGAAGGTCGTCGACGACAACGGCGGCAAGCTGCCCGAGTCCAAGGACGCCCGCTCCAAGGTCATCGACGCTCTGAAGAGCGTGTCCTTCGAGGGCGTGACCGGCAAGGTCGCCTTCGACGAGTACGGCGACACGACCAACAAGCAGCTGACGGTCTACCAGTACAAGGGCGGCGCCTGGGCGCCCGTCAAGTCCGGTACTTTCTCAGGCTGACCAACACTCCGCAGCACATCCACAGCCGCGCGGGGCGCTGCATCAAGCGCCCCGCGCGGTGTCATATCCGGCGCAAGACTTTCGGAGGACATGCGGTGAACGAACTGCCGCAGCAGCTGGTCAACGGCCTGCTACTCGGATCGATGTACGGGCTCGTCGCCATCGGCTACACAATGGTCTACGGCATCGTCCAGCTCATCAACTTCGCCCACGGCGAGATCTTCATGACGGGGGGCTTCGGCGCCCTCACCGTGTGGTTGATACTTCCCGGCGGAACCACCATGTGGGTGGCCCTGCCGCTCATGATCATCGGCGCGATCATCGTCGCCACCACCATTGCCGTGGGAGCGGAACGCTTCGCCTACCGGCCTCTCCGAGGGGGGCCGAGACTCGCCCCGCTCATCACCGCGATCGGCCTGTCCCTCGCGCTCCAGCAGGCCGTGTGGGCGTGGTACCCCGGCGCCAAGTCGTCCCGCACCTTCCCCGAGATCCCCGGCGGCCCCTTCCACATCGGCGACGTCACCATCCAGACCGGTGACATCTTCCTGCTCATCGCCGCCCCCATCTCCATGGCCGTCCTCGGCTACTTCGTCATGAAGACCCGCACCGGCCGCGGCATGCAGGCCACCGCGCAGGACCCCGACACCGCCAAGCTCATGGGCATCAACACCGACCGCATCATCGTGGTCGCCTTCGCCCTCGGCGCCGCGTTCGCCGCCATCGGAGCCGTCGCCTACGGCCTCAAGTACGGCGAAGTCCAGTTCCGCATGGGCTTCCTGCTCGGCCTCAAGGCCTTCACCGCAGCCGTCCTCGGCGGCATCGGCAACATCTACGGCGCCATGATCGGCGGCCTCGTCCTCGGCGTCGCCGAGACCATGGCGGCCGCATACGTCTCCGAAATCCCCGGCATGCAGCAGCTCGGCGGCCAGTCCTGGGCCAACGCCTGGGCCTTCGTACTCCTCATCCTCGTGCTCCTGTTCCGGCCCCAGGGCCTCCTCGGCGAGCGCGTCGCGGACAGGGCGTGACCACCATGACCACACAGACCAGCACCACGGCCACCACCGAGACCGCGTCCCCCGAGGCCCGCTCCGGGCTCCTGCCCCCGCGCATCGCCCGAGCCACCGCAACCGCCGGCGGCGCCCTCGCCGCCCTCTCCGCCTTCACCGCCTGGACCTGGACGGCCGCCTTCCCCGGCGACCTCACCGTCTACGGATACCCCGGCGGCCTCCAGTGGCTCGTCCTCGTCGGCGGCGCCCTGACCCTGCTTTTCGGCCTGTCCTCCTACGGTGTCAAGGGCCTGCGCTGGCTCACCCCGGCCGGCGGGGACGCCGCCCTCAAGCTCGCCGCCTACGCCGTGTTCGCCACCACCTGGTACACGGTCATCGCCATCAGCGCCCAGCTCGGCGGCCTCATCAACCTCGAACCGGGCGCCTACGTCGCCGCCCTGGCCGGCCTGGCCGCCCTCGTCGGCGCCCAGTCCCTGCCGTACGAGCGCCCCGAACTCCCCCCCGCCGACCCCGAGGACAGCGGCTGGCAGCGGTTCAAGCACGATCTCGGCAACCGTTGGACGGGCTTCAAGGCCGGCTTCGCCGCCGACGCCCCTCCGCCGGCGCGCAAACTCCCCGGCTACGCCGAGATCCTCATCATCACCGGCTTCCTCGCCCTCGGTCTCGCCGTCTTCACCTACGGCATCACCACCGAGTACGACGAACTGTTCATCGGCTTCCTGCTCACCGCAGGCTTCGGGTTCGCCGCGCTCACCAAGGCCGGCCTCATCGCCCGCATCTCCGCACTGACCGCACGCCACCGCAACGTCACCCTGACCGGCGCGTTCGCTGCCGCCGCGGCATTCCCCTTCACCCAGAGCGACGACCAGTACGCCACCATCGGCGTCAACATCCTCATCTTCGCCACCGTCGCCCTGGGCCTGAACATCGTCGTCGGCCTGGCCGGCCTCCTCGACCTCGGCTACGTCGCGTTCCTCGGTGTCGGCGCGTACGCCGCAGCCATGGTCTCCGGCTCACCCTCCTCGCCGTTCGGCATCCACCTCCCCTTCTGGGGAGCGATCCTCGTCGGCGCCGCCGCCTCCATGGTCTTCGGCGTCCTCATCGGCGCCCCCACCCTGCGACTGCGCGGCGACTACCTGGCCATCGTCACCCTCGGCTTCGGTGAGATCTTCCGCATCGCCGTGCTGAACCTCGACGGCACCTCCGGCCCCGACATCACCAACGGATCCAACGGCATCTCCTCGATCCCGAACCTCAACATCTTCGGGTTCGACTTCGGCGCCGAGCACAGCATCGGCGGCTTCACCATCGGCCGCTTCGCGAACTACTTCTTCCTGATGCTGCTCGTCACGCTGATCGTCGTCGTCGTGTTCCGCAGGAGCGCCGACTCACGCATCGGCCGCGCCTGGATCGCCATCCGCGAGGACGAGACCGCCGCGCTCGCCATGGGCATCAACGGCTTCCGCGTCAAGCTCATCGCCTTCGCGCTCGGCGCCGCGCTCGCCGGCCTCGCCGGCACGGTGCAGGCCCACGTCACGTACACCGTGACCCCGGAGCAGTACCAGTTCGCCCACGTCGTCCCGCCGAACTCGGCATTCCTGCTCGCCGCGGTCGTCCTCGGCGGCATGGGCACCATCAGCGGCCCGCTCGTCGGCGGCGCACTGCTCTTCCTCATCCCCGCCAAGCTGCAGTTCCTCAGCGACCTCCAGCTCCTGGCATTCGGCCTCGCGCTCGTCCTCCTGATGCGCTTCCGCCCCGAGGGCCTCATCGCCAACCGTCGCCGCCAGCTCGAGTTCCACGAGAACGAGGAAGCGCCCGCCACCCTCACCAAGGCAGGTGCCTGAACATGACCACCGACACGATCACGAAGGCGACCGCAGCCGCTCCCACCGGTGAGCCGGTACTCGACGCCCGCGGCGTCACCATGCGATTCGGCGGCCTGACCGCCGTGCGCTCCGTCGACCTGACCGTCAGAAGCGGCGAGATCGTCGGTCTCATCGGCCCCAACGGTGCCGGCAAGACCACGTTCTTCAACTGCCTCACCGGCCTCTACATCCCCACCGAGGGCGAGGTCCGGTACAAGGGCACGATCCTGCCGCCGAAGTCCTTCAAGGTCACCGCGGCCGGCATCGCCCGCACCTTCCAGAACATCCGTCTCTTCAGCAACATGACCGTGCTGGAGAACGTCCTGGTCGGCCGGCACACCCGGACCAAGGAAGGCCTCTGGTCGGCCCTCCTGCGCGGCCCCGGCTTCCACAAGGCCGAAGCCGCCTCCCGGGAACGGGCCATGGAACTCCTCGAGTTCGTCGGCCTGGCGGGCAAGGCCGAACACCTCTCCCGCAACCTGCCCTACGGTGAGCAGCGCAAGCTGGAGATCGCCCGGGCACTCGCCAGCGAGCCCGGACTCCTCCTCCTCGACGAGCCCACCGCCGGCATGAACCCGCAGGAGACCCGGGCCACCGAGGAACTGGTCTTCGCCATCCGCGACATGGGCATCGCCGTCCTCGTCATCGAGCACGACATGCGCTTCATCATGAACCTCTGCGACCGGGTCGCCGTACTCGTCCAGGGCGAGAAGCTCATCGAGGGCGACAGCGCGACCGTGCAGAACGACGAGCGCGTCATCGCCGCCTACCTGGGCGAGCCCTTCGAGGGCGCACCCGGCGAGGAGGAGGCCGCCGAGGTCGCCCAGGCCGAAGCCGCCGCCGCAACCGCCACCGAGCCGGAGACGGAGACGGAGGCCTCCCCGGCCGGAGCCACGGACGGAGCGACCGACGAGGCCACCGACGCACCCGCCGCCGAGACCGGTGCCGACGAGACCGGTGCCGACGAGACCGAGGCCGACGACGCCGGCGACGGCGACGGCACCGACGACGCACCGGCCGCACCCCGCGCCGACGCGCCGGAAGCAACCGACGACGGTGACGACGACACCGCCCAGGCCTCCGGCACCCGCAAGGAGAACGACTGATGACCGCACTTCTCGAGGTCGAGGACCTGCGCATCGCCTACGGCAAGATCGAGGCCGTCAAGGGCATCTCGTTCAAGGTCGAAGCGGGCGAGGTCGTCACCCTCATCGGCACCAACGGCGCCGGCAAGACCACCACCCTGCGCACGCTCTCCGGGCTCCTCAAGCCCGTCGGCGGACAGGTCAAGTTCAACGGCAAGTCGCTGCGCAAGGTCCCCGCCCACCAGATCGTCTCGCTCGGACTCGCCCACTCCCCCGAGGGCCGGCACATCTTCCCGCGCATGACGATCGAGGACAACCTCCTCCTCGGCGCCTTCCTCCGCAACGACAAGGAAGGCATCGCCAAGGACGTCCAGCGCGCCTACGACCTCTTCCCCATTCTGGGCGAACGCAGGAAGCAGGCAGCCGGCACGCTCTCCGGCGGTGAGCAGCAGATGCTCGCCATGGGCCGGGCACTCATGTCCCAGCCGAAACTGCTCATGCTCGACGAGCCCTCCATGGGCCTCTCGCCGATCATGATGCAGAAGATCATGGCGACGATCGCCGAACTCAAGGCCGAGGGCACCACCATCCTGCTCGTCGAGCAGAACGCCCAGGCCGCGCTCTCCCTGGCCGACCACGGTCACGTCATGGAGATCGGCAAGATCGTCCTCTCCGGCAGCGGACAGGACCTGCTCCACGACGAGTCCGTCCGCAAGGCGTACCTCGGCGAGGACTGACCCGCACCCCGGAACACCGGAGGCCCGCACCCTCGGGGGGTGCGGGCCTCCTCCGTCCACGGACTCCGACCGCCGGTACCCACCACCGGACGGCGGACCGCCGCCGGACTACTTCTGGTCCTGGCCGTCCCTGGCCGCCTTCTTCTCCTCGGCGTCCTCGATGACCGCCTCCGCGACCTGCTGCATCGACAGCCGCCGGTCCATCGACGTCTTCTGGATCCACCGGAACGCGGCCGGCTCGGTCAGCCCGTACTGCGTCTGCAGGATGCTCTTCGCCCGGTCCACCAGCTTGCGCGTCTCCAGCCGCTGCGCAAGATCGGCGACCTCCTTCTCCAGCGCCCGCAGCTCCGCGAACCGCGACACCGCCATCTCGATGGCCGGCACCACGTCGCTCTTGCTGAACGGCTTCACCAGGTACGCCATCGCACCGGCGTCCCGCGCACGCTCGACGAGATCGCGCTGCGAGAACGCGGTCAGCATCAGGACCGGCGCGATCGACTCCTCCGCGATCTTCTCCGCGGCGGAAATCCCGTCCAGCACCGGCATCTTCACGTCCAGGATCACCAGATCCGGACGCTGCTCCCGGGCGAGCTCGACGGCCCGCTGCCCGTCACCGGCCTCTCCGACGACCGTGTACCCCTCTTCTTCGAGCATCTCTTTCAGGTCGAGGCGGATGAGGGCCTCGTCCTCTGCGATGACGACGCGGGTCGTCAGCGGCGGGACGTGCGACGCGTTGCCGTCGTCGGCGACGGGCTGGGGCGACTCGGGGGCGGTCACGGGAGCTCCTCGTTGCGGGGCCGGTGCTGCACTGGAAAGCCTACCTAGCTGAGGCCGCCGACCTTCACCCGGTACACTCCCACCAGCGACCTTGCCGGGTTGGCGGAATGGCAGACGCTGATGTCTCAAACACATCTGTCCGAAAGGGCGTGCGGGTTCGAATCCCGCACCCGGCACAGCAAGCGGATGTTCACCTTCTCGTGAACATCCGCTTTTCCTCACCCATGGCGATGAATCATTACGCAATGTGGTCGCATGAAATTCCACGGCACGGACGTGCGACAGAAGGCGCTGACCCTGCTGCGCGGCGGCGCCCGGAACGCCGACGTGGGCCGGACGCTCGGGATCCCCGCCGGCACCGTCGCCTACTGGCGCCACCGGGACCCGGCGGAGCGCGGCGCATGCCCGGGGAGGCACGCGCCTCCCTGTCCGAGATGCGACGGCCGGGAACTCGACGGAGCCGCCTACGCCTATCTGCTCGGGCTGCATCTCGGTGACGGGCACATCATCCGCTACTCCGGGCACCGCGTGCCCAGTCTCATGATCACGTGTGCGGAGGAGTGGCCCGGCCTCATGGACGAGTGCGAGGCCGCCCTGCGCGCGGTCTTCCCGGACAACTCCGTCTGCCGGGTGCGCAAGCAGAGCTGTCGCAACGTCAAGGTGTACTCGAACCACTTGCCGTGCGTCTTCCCCCAGCACGGGCCGGGCAGGAAGCACGAGCGCCGGATCGCCCTGGAGCCGTGGCAGCGGCAGATCGTGGACACCCACCCGTGGGAGTTCGTCCGCGGGCTGGTTCACTCCGACGGGTGCCGGAACATCAACTGGACGACGCGACTCGTCGGCGGTGTGCGGAAGCGGTACGAGTACCCGCGCTACTGGTTCACGAACGTCTCCGACGACATCCGCCGGCTCTACACGGACACGCTCGACCGGCTCGGGGTCGAGTGGAAGGAGTGCACCCGGTACGGCAGGCCGTACAACATATCCGTCGCCCGGCGTGAGTCCGTCGCCCTCATGGACGCGCACATCGGGCCCAAGTACTGAGCGGGCCCGATGTGCGGACGACCGGCGGGGCCGGTCAGGCGTCGAGGAGCTGGTTGAAGAAGACCCGGTAGTGCTGAAGGGCGAGGCGGAGCTCCTCGGTCTGGGTGTCCTCGCCGCGGCTCCACTGGGACTCGAGGTCCTGCTTGTGGTCGGCGAACGTCGCCGCGAGGGACTGGATCACGTCGGCGACGAGGGAGTCGGCGGCGCGGACGGAGTCGCGGGGGTCGTCGACGAAGTTCGTCTGGATCTGCTGCCAGCGGTCCCGGTAGCTCTCGGCGTCCTCACCGGCGATCAGGGGCGTGCCGCGTTCGGACGTGGGGCGCTCCTCCGCGGCTGCGGGGGCGGCGGGTTCCGCCTCCGGTGCGGCTTGCATGTCCGGTGCGGCTTCCGTGTCCCGTTCGGCTTCCGTCTCCCGTGCGGCTTCCGTCTCCCGTGCGGGTCCGGTTTCCGGTGCGGGTTCCCGGTCCGTCGCGGTGGCTCCGCGTCCGGTCGGCGCCTCGGCGCCGGAGGGTTCCGTGGGGCGGTCCCGCCGTTCCGTGGGGGCCGCCTCCGTCCTGTTCCCGGTCCCGGGGATGTCCGTCGCCTCGCCGGGGAACATGGGCGGAGGGCGTTCGCCGGATTCTGCGTCGGGGGGCGGCGCGCCGGTGCGGGGGTGTGCCAGGTCGTCGGTGGTGAGGCCGCTCCTGGTCGTGTCGTGCGTGCTCTTGGGGTCGCGCATGTCAACTCACCTCGTGCGTCGCGGTGTCAGGCGGCGTCGTGACGTCGTCGGGTGTCGGTGGTCGGACCCGGGCTGGTGTGGGGGTCGCCGAGCAGTTCCTGGAAGAGGGCGCGGTAGTGCACCATCGCTCCGCGCAGTTCCTCGGTGGTCGCGCGGCCTTCCCTGTTGCGCAGGCCGACGTCGTGGGCGGCCCGGTAGTGCTCCAGGGTGCTTCCGTGTTCGACGGAGAGGTCCCGGAGTTGCTGCTCGTAGCCTTCCGTGGGGTATCCGCGGTCGCTCATGAGCCGGGTGACGAGCCGGTCGGCGTCGTCAACGCAGCGCGAGGGCTCGTCGACGAAGCGTTCCTGGACGCCGTTCCATTCCGCGCTGTAGCGGTCCTTGGCTTCCGCGGGCAGTTCCTTGATGTCGAGGTCGCGGTGCCGCTGTTCCCGGGAGCGCAGTTCGCGTTCGGCGTCGCGCCTGCTGTCACCGGATTCGACGGTGCGGTCGTACTCGGGGCCGAAGCGCTCCTGGAGGTGGCGCCGGCGCGTGACGAGCCATGCGCCCACCGCGATGAGGAGCAGGACGACCACGATCGGGACGATGATGGCGATGAGTGTTCCTGTGGACATCCGGACCTCCGCATGTGTCCGTTGTCGGCGGGAGCCCTGCTGTCGGGGCCTCTTGTGGGGCCGACTGCCCAGGACCTGTCCGCACAAACACCGCGTCGCCGGGTGGGGTCGCCGTCAGGGGCGCGGGGAGTCGTCCTCGCCGATGTGGTGGACACGTACGAGGTTGGTGGAGCCGGCGACTCCGGGCGGGGAGCCGGCGGTGATGACGACGGTGTCGCCGCGCTCGCAGCGGCCGATGCGGAGGAGTTCCTCGTCCACTTGGGCGACCATCGCGTCGGTGGATTCGACGCGGGGACCGAGGAAGGTCTCGACGCCCCAGGTGAGGTTGAGCTGGGAGCGGGTTGCGGGGTCGGGGGTGAAGGCGAGGAGGGGGATGGGTGAGCGGTAGCGGGAGAGGCGTCGGACGGTGTCGCCGGACTGGGTGAAGGCGACGAGGAACCGGGCGCCGAGGAAGTCGCCGATCTCGGCGGCGGCGCGGGCGACGGAACCGCCTTGGGTGCGGGGTTTGTTGCGTTCGGTGAGCGGAGGGAGGCCCTTGGCGAGGATCTCCTGTTCGGCGGCTTCGACGATGCGGCTCATGGTGCGGACGGTTTCGACGGGGTGTTTGCCGACGCTGGTCTCGCCGCTGAGCATGACGGCGTCGGTGCCGTCGATGACGGCGTTGGCGACGTCGGAGGCCTCGGCGCGGGTGGGCCGCGAGTTCTCGATCATCGAGTCGAGCATCTGGGTGGCGACGATGACGGGTTTGGCGTTGCGCCGGGCGAGTTTGATCGCACGTTTCTGGACGAGGGGGACCTGTTCCAGGGGCATTTCGACGCCGAGGTCTCCGCGGGCGACCATGAGGCCGTCGAAGGCGGCGACGATGTCGTCGATGTTGTCGACGGCCTGGGGCTTCTCGATCTTCGCGATGACGGGGAGGCGGCGGCCTTCCTCGTCCATGATGCGGTGGACGTCCTCGATGTCCCGGGCGGTACGGACGAAGGAGAGGGCGATGATGTCCGCGCCGGTTCTGATGGCCCAGCGGAGGTCGTCGACGTCCTTGTCGGAGAGGGCGGGGACGGAGACGGCGACTCCGGGGAGGTTGAGTCCCTTGTGGTCGGAGATCACGCCGCCTTCGACGACGGTGGTGCGGACGCGGGGGCCGTCGACGGCGGTCACTTCGAGTGAGACGCGGCCGTCGTCCACGAGGATGCGTTCTCCGGGGGTGACGTCGGAGGCGAGTCCGGCGTGGGTGGTGCCGCAGATGTCGCGGTCGCCTTCGACGGGTTCGACGGTGATGGTGAATTCGTCGCCGCGTTCAAGGAGTACGGGGCCTTCCTGGAAGCGTCCGAGGCGGATCTTCGGGCCTTGAAGGTCGGCGAGGACGCCGACGCTGCGGCCGGTTTCGTCGGAGGCCTTGCGGACGTGGTGGTAGCGCTCCTCGTGGTCGGCGTAGGTGCCGTGGCTGAGGTTGAAGCGGGCGACATCCATTCCGGCGTCCACGAGGGCTTTGATCTGCTCGTACGAGTCGGTGGAGGGCCCAAGTGTGCAGACGATCTTTGCTCGGCGCATGGTCCGAGCCTATGTCTTACCCACCGGTAGAGAATTGGCCGTGCGTGACTACTCAACAACCTTTCGATGAAGCCTTATTGACAAGTATTGAATTGTGCATGGGGGCGCTCTTCTGAGCATTTCGGCGTTCCGGGCGTGGTCAGAGCTCGGGGGCCGTCATCGTGAAGCGGGCATTGACCTGGGCGTACACGGTCTGCCGCTGGGGTTCGAGATCGAGGGCCGGGGCGGCTTCGGGGGTGGTGCCGGCGAAGGCGGCCGAACGCAGCGTTCCGGGCTCCGGGGGCATTGCGTAGGGGGCCGGGGCCTCGGCGCCCAGGTCGGCGAGCTCTACGAGGGCGGACAGGCGGGCGCCGAGGGCGCCGGCGTATTCGCGGGCGCGCTGGACGGCTCCGAGGACGGCCTGGCGACGGGCTTCGCCGTGGGCGGGCGAGTCGGGGCGCAGGGCCCACCAGGGGCCGTCGACGCGGGTGAGTTCGAGGTCGGCGAGGCGGGTGGTGAGTTCGCCGAGTGCGGTGAAGTCGGCGAGGACGGCGGTGATGTGGACGCGGCCGTGGTAGGCGCGGACGCGGTCGCCGCGGCCGTGCCGGGCCGGTTCCGGGCTGATGGAGAAGGCGCCGGTCTCGAGTTTCTCGACGGCGTCGCCGTAGGACTTGACGAGGTCCAGGACCTGGGCGTTGCGTCGGGTGAGGTCCTCGAGGGCGGTGCGCCGGTCCGTGCCGCGCGCGCCGACGGTGACACCGATCGTGGCGATCTCGGGGTCGACCTCCAGCCGGGCCTCCCCTCGTACCGCGACCCTCGGCATCTCGGGGGTGCCGAAGGGCGGGTGGACGGGCTGCGGCTTGTCACCGGTCATGTGGGCTCCCTCGCTGATCCGTCTCCGACACTTTCGCACGGGGCCGCCCTGCGCCAGACTCTACGCGCGTTGTTCCACGCGCGTAGTGTCACTTGAACGAGGGAGAGCACATGCCGCTCAATCGCAGGACGTTCCTGGGCCGTTCGGCCGCCGCCGGGGCCGGGGTCGCCATCGCGGGCGGTGCCGCGGCGCCCGCCGCGGCCCATGGCGGGGGCGGGCGGGAGAAGCGGTACTCGTTCACCGTGATGGGCACGACCGACCTGCACGGGAACGTCTTCAACTGGGACTACTTCACCGACCGGGAGTTCGACGACAAGGCCCACAACGACGTCGGCCTGGCGAAGATCTCCACGCTGGTGGAGCAGGTGCGCAAGGACAAGGGCCGGCGCAACACGCTCCTCATCGACGCCGGTGACACGATCCAGGGCACTCAGCTGTCGTACTACTACGCGAAGGTCGACCCGATCACCGCCCGCCGCGGTCCGGTGCACCCCATGGCGCAGGCGATGAACGCCATCGGCTACGACGCCGCCGCGCTCGGCAACCACGAGTTCAACTACGGCATCCCGGTGCTGCGCAAGTTCCAGGAGCAGTGCGACTTCCCGCTGCTCGGTGCCAACGCCCTGGACGCGAGGACGCTGCGGCCCGCGTTCCCGCCGTTCAGCATGCACCGGCTGTGCACGCCGCACGGGCGTGATGTGCGGGTGGCGGTCCTGGGGCTGACGAACCCGGGCATCGCGATCTGGGACAAGGCCAACGTCAGTGGCAGGATGGTGTTCCCCGGCCTGGAGGAGCAGGCGGCGAAGTGGGTGCCGAAGCTGCGCTCGATGGGCGCGGACGTGGTGATCGTGTCGGCGCACTCCGGCTCCAGCGGTACGTCCTCGTACGGCGACCAGCTGCCGTACATCGAGAACGCCGCGGCGCTGGTGGCCGAGCAGGTGCCGGGGATCGACGCGATCCTGGTGGGGCACGCGCACACCGAGATCGCCGAGTACACGGTCACCAACGAGGAGACGGGCAGGCCGGTCGTGCTGTCCGAGCCTCTGAAGTGGGGCCAGCGGCTGACCCTGTTCGATTTCGACCTCGTGTGGGAGCGGGGCCGGTGGTCGGTGGCGAAGGTGGGGGCGAAGGTCCTGAACTCCAACGCCGTCGCGGAGGACCCGCGGATCACGAGGCTGCTGGGGGACGAGCACGAGAAGGTCGTCGCGTACGTCAACCAGGTGATCGGCACGTCCACGGCGGCGATGGCCACGGCGGACGCGCCGTGGAAGGACGAGCCGATCATCGACCTGATCAACCATGTGCAGGCGGAGACGGTGAAGGCCGCGCTGGCGGGCGGGCAGTGGGCGGCGCTGCCGGTGCTGTCGCAGGCGTCGTGCTTCTCGCGCACGGCGGCCATACCGGCCGGGCAGGTGACGATCCGGGACGCGGCCGGCCTCTACCCGTTCGAGAACACGCTGGAGGCGCGGCTGATGACCGGTGCCCAGCTGAAGGACTATCTGGAGTACTCGGCGCGGTACTACGTGCAGACGCCGGCCGGGGCGCCGGTGGACACGGCGAAGCTGACGAACGCCGACGGTATTCCGGACTACAACTACGACGCCGTCGCGGGTCTGACGTACGAGATCGACATTTCGAAGCCCGCCGGGTCGCGGATCGTGAACCTCGCGTTCGGCGGCGAGGCGCTGGACCCGGCGGCGGAGTTCGTGCTGGCGGTGAACAACTACCGGGCCAGTGGCGGCGGTGCGTTCCCGCACGTCGCCGGGGCCCGGCAGCTGTGGTCGAACTCGGACGAGATCCGCAACACGATCATCCAGTGGGTGCAGGCGAAGGGCACGGTGGATCCGGCGGCGTTCGCGTCCGTGGGCTGGAAGCTGACCCGGGACGGAGTTCCGGTCTTCTAGTGCTGTGAGAGTCCCTCCCGACCCGCCCTGCGGGCGGACGGGCCGCTTTCGCAACGTGCTTCAGCGCCGTTCCTCGAGCGGGGTGAGCCGGGGCGCCTGGCCGGGGATGCCGGGCGCCTCGCGCCGTTCGAGGCCGAAGCTGGTGAAGGCGGTGCGGCGGGGCAGCGGGTAGGGCTCCTTGCCGGTGAGGGAGTTCAGGATGGTCGCGCTGCGCCAGGCGGCCAGCCCGAGGTCGGGTGCGCCCACCCCGTGGGTATGCCGCTCCGCGTTCTGCACGTACACGGAGCCGCTGACCGCCGGGTCCAGCACGAGCCGGAAGTGCTCGTCGATGCGGGGCCTGCCGGAGGCGTCGCGCCGCATGTACGGGTCGAGGCCGACGAGGAGCCGGTCGAGGGGGCGTTCGCGGTAGCCGGTGGCGAGGACGACGGCGTCGGTGGTGAGCCGGGAGCGGGTGCCCTGCTGGAGGTGTTCCAGGTGCAGTTCGACCTTGGTGGTGGCGACGCGGCCGGCGGTGCGGACCCGCACGCCGGGGGTGAGGACGGCGTCGGGCCAGCCGGCGTGCAGGGCGCGGCGGTACAGCTCGTCGTGGATGGCCGCGATGGTGTCGGTGTCGATGCCCTTGTGGAGCTGCCACTGCCGGGGGACGAGGCCGTCCCGCACGGTCTCGGGCAGGGCGTGGAAGTAGCGGGTGTAGTCGGGGGTGAAGTGCTCCAGGCCGAGTTTCGAGTACTCCATGGGCGCGAACGCCTCGGTGCGGGCGAGCCAGTGGACCCGCTCGGCGCCGGCGGGGCGGGCGCGCAGGACGTCGAGGAAGACCTCGGCGCCGGACTGGCCGGAGCCGATGACGGTGATGTGCCCGGCGGCGAGGAGCCGTTGGCGGTGTTCGAGGTAGTCGGCCGAGTGGATCACGGGGACGCCGTGGGCGTCGACGAGGGGCTTCAGCGATTCGGGTACGTGGGGTTCGGTGCCGATGCCGACGGCGATGTGCCGGGCGTGGGCGCGCCCCAGCGACTCCGCTCCCCCGTGCGGGTCGAGCCGGGTGAAGTCGACCTCGAACAGGGAGCGTTCCGGGTTCCAGCGGACGGCGTCGACCTGGTGTCCGAAGTGGAGGCCGGGCAGCCGCTCGCTGACCCAGCGGCAGTAGGCGTCGAACTCGGCGCGCTCGAGGTGGAACCGCTCGGCGAAGTAGAAGGGGAAGAGGCGGTCGCGGTCCTTGAGGTAGCTGAGGAACGACCAGGAGCTGGCGGGGTCGGCGAGGGTGACGAGGTCGGCGAGGAACGGGACCTGGAGGGTGGTGCCGTCGATGAGCAGTCCGGGGTGCCAGTGGAACGCGGGGCGCTGGTCGTAGAAGGCGGTGGAGAGGCCGCCCGCGTCGCCTCCGGTCCGCAGCCCGTGGGCGAGGGCGGCGAGGGAGAGGTTGAAGGGCCCGATGCCGATGCCGACGAGGTCGTGGGGCCGGTCGGTCGGGTGGGCGCCGGGGGCGGGCGTGCCGGTCATCGGGTGCTGCTGCCTTCCACGAGTGCGATGAGGGTGTCGAGGTCGTGCGCGGTGGTGTGGGGGTTGAGCAGGGTGGCCTTGAGCCAGAGCCTGCCGTCCGCGTGGGCGCGGCCGAGGACGGCGCGGCCGTCGTGCAGGAGCCGGCGGCGCAGGCGGGCGACGGTGGCGTCGCTCGCGCCGCGGGGCCGGAAGAGGACCGTGGTCAGCACGGGCCGGCGGTGGAGTTCGAGGGCCGGGTGCTTCTCGATCAGGTCGGCGCACTCCTGGGCGGCGGCGCAGGTGCGGTCGACGAGGTCCGCGAGGCCGTCGCGGCCGAGGGCCCGCAGGGTCACGGCGATCTTGAGGATGTCGGGACGGCGGGTGGTCCTCAGGGAGCGCCCGAGGAGGTCGGGCAGGCCGGCCTCGGTGTCGTCGTCCGGATTGAGGTAGTCGGCGGTGTGGGCGAGCGGCGCGAGCCGGGTGCCGTCGCGGACGGCGAGGATGCCGGCGGCGACCGGCTGCCAGCCCAGTTTGTGCAGGTCGAGTGTGACGGAGTGGGCGCGGTCCAGGCCGCGCAGCAGGTGCCGGTGGCGGGGGCTGAACAGCAGCGGGCCGCCGTAGGCCGCGTCGATGTGCAGTTCGGCCCCGTGGCGTTCGCAGAGGTCGGCGATGCCGGGGAGCGGGTCGACGAGTCCGGCGTCGGTGGTGCCGGCGGTGGCGGTGACGAGCGCGGGGCTGCCGTGCAGGGCGGTGAGGGCGTCGTCGAGGGCGGCGAGGTCGGTGGTGCCGTCCGGGGCGGGGACGGTGACGGGCTCGGGCAGCCCGAGGAGCCAGGCGGAGCGGCGTACGGAGTGGTGGGTGCCGGTGCCGCAGACGATCCGGACCGGTCCGTGGCGCTCGCGGGCGAGGAGGACGGCGAGCTGGTTGGCCTCGGTGCCGCCGGTGGTGACGAGGGCGTCGGGGCGAGCGGCGCGCGGGTACACCTCGGTGGCCAGGGCGCGGGTCACCTCGGCCTCCAGCGCGGATGCGGCGGGTGCCTGGTCCCAGGAGTCCAGGGACGGGTTCAGCGCGGACGCGGCCAGGTCGGCGGCGGCGGCGAGCGCGAGGGGCGGGGTGTGGAGGTGGGCGGCGCAGCGGGGGTCGGCGGGGTCGGCGGCGCCGTACGCCAGGGCCTCGACGAGGCTGCGGAGGGCTTCCTCGGCGCCGTGGCCGTGGTCGGGGATGGCGGGGGCGACGGTCTCGGCCACGGCCGCGGTCAGGAGTTCGGGCCCGCCGGGCGGCAGCGGCCCGCCTCGCGCCACGGCCCCCGCGCGGAGGGCGTCCAGGACCACACCGAGGAGGGGCCGCAGCGCGTCGGGCCCGTCGATGCCCCCGGCGAGCGGCGGGAGGCCCTCGCCGGGGCTGCGGCTCGACGTCAGGCGCGGCGGCGTCGTCATGCGGGTCCTTCGGGGACGTCGGCGTGGCCCTTGCGGAGCGCGGACGGGCCTCCGCCAGGGTGTACGGGGGTCGGGGTGGACTGCCCGCAGACTCAACGATCGGAACCCGAAAGTGGTACGCGTTTTCTGTTGTGGGGCGTTGGGGCCGTGGCGTGCCCGCCCGGGGACGCGTTCACCGTGGTGCGGCGTTGCCCGCGCGGGGCGCCGCCGGACGGGATGCGCGCGGGCCGCGGGGAGGGTGTGTCCGTGCGCGGGCTCCCGCAGCGGTCGGCGGGCACTTCTCAGGCGCACGGCCCGGGGGTTGGGCGACCGGGCCGTGCGCGGTGCGGGCGGGCTACGCGCCCCGCACCCCCAGTGCCCTGCGCAGGTCGTCCAGTTGGTCCACCAGCTTGCGCCGCAGCAGCGGGATCATCGTCGCGTCGCGGAGGCACTCCTCACCGAGGCGCAGCGTCTGCGCGTCCACGGCGTGGAGCGGGAAGGCGTGGCGCCCGGCCGCCTCCGCGATCGCCGGCCCGCGCCGGTCAGCTAGGGCGACGGCCGCCGGGAAGAAGCGCGGCACGTACTCGCTGACGAGTTCGGCCTGTTCGGGCTGCCAGAAGCCCTGCGCGGTCGCGGCGAAGACGTAGTTGGACAGGTCGTCGGTCTCGAACAGCCGGGACCACGCGGCCGCCTTGGCCTCCGGGGTGGGCAGTGCGGCGCGGCAGCGGGCCGCTCCTTCCTGCCCGGTGGCGCTGGGGTCGCGGTCGAGTTCCGCGGCGATCTGGGCCTCGTCGGTGGCGCCGAGGACGGCGAGCCGGCCGAGGACGCGCCAGCGGAGCTCGGCGTCGAGGGCAGGGCCGCCGGGCACGCTGCCGTCGGCGAGCCAGTCGTGGAGCCCGTTGGGCTGCGCGGCGGCGTCGATGAAGTGGCGTACGGCGGTGAGGCGCAGGTCGGGATGGCTGCCGTCCTCGGTGCGGCGGATGAGGTCGCGGGTGAGGTCGGTGAGCAGGGCGAGCGCGGCGGGGCGGTCTCCGGGCGCGAGGTAGCGGTCGGCGATCTGGGTGCCGGCGAAGGCGAGGACGCCCTGGACGACGGCGAGGTCGCGCTCGTGCGGGAGGTGGGCGCGGGCGGTCTCCAGGTACGCGGCGGGTGCGAGCTGCCCGTCGCGGACCATGTCGCGGAGGCTGTTCCAGACGACGGCGCGGGTGAGCGCGTCGGGGATGCCGGAGAGGCTGCGCAGGGCCGGTTCCTCGGACGCGGCGTCGAGGCGGATCTTGGCGTAGGTGAGGTCGCCGTCGTTGAGGACGACGAGGTCGGGGCGGCGGCCGGTGCGGACGGTGCCGCTCTCGCTCTGGGGGACGTCGATCTCGAAGCGTTCGCGCAGGAGGAGCGCGCGGTCGTCCACGGGGTCGCGGTCGTAGGTGCCGACGGCGACGCGGTGGGGGCGGCTGCCGTCCTGGTCGATGTCGAGGCGCCAGGTGCCGGCGTCCGCGGTGATCCGCGGCGTGAGGGTGTCGACGCCGGTGGTGCGCAGCCAGGCGGCGGCCCAGGTGTGCACGTCGCGGTCGGTGGCCTCGGCGAGGGAGTCGATGAAGTCGGCGAGGGTGGCGTTGCCGAAGCGGTGGCGCGCGAAGTGGATGTTGATGCCGGTGAGGAAGTCCTTCT
The DNA here is from genome assembly GCF_900103455.1 of Streptomyces wuyuanensis. Taxonomy (GTDB): domain Bacteria; phylum Actinomycetota; class Actinomycetes; order Streptomycetales; family Streptomycetaceae; genus Streptomyces; species Streptomyces wuyuanensis. The sequence goes on from NZ_FNHI01000004.1 coordinate 220,197, forward strand.
CGCCGAGCCAGGCGACGAGCTGGCGGAGCGCGGAGGCGCCCTTGGCGTAGGAGATGCCGTCGAAGTTGAGGAGCGCGGAGGCCGTGTCGGGGACCTTGTCCGGGTCGGGTGCGACGGGGTGGGTCGAGGGGCGCTGGTCGGCGTCGTAGCCCCAGGACTTGCGGCCGATGCCGAAGTCGGTCCAGGTGTCGGTGAAGCGGGTGGCCTCGGTGAGGGTCTGGTAGCCCATGTACTCGGCGAAGGACTCGTTCAGCCAGATGTCGTCCCACCAGCGGAGGGTGACGAGGTCGCCGAACCACATGTGGGCCATCTCGTGGGCGATGACCATGGCGCGGGTCTGGCGTTCGGTGTCGGTGACGGCGGAGCGGTAGACGAACTCGTCGCGGAAGGTGACGAGTCCGGGGTTCTCCATGGCGCCGGCGTTGAACTCGGGTACGAAGGCCTGGTCGTAGGAGTCGAAGGGGTAGGGCTCTTCGAACTTCTCGTGGTAGCGGTCGTAGCACTGCCGTGTGATGTCGAGGATCTCGTCGGCGTCCTCGTCCAGGTGGGGGGCGAGGGAGCGGCGGCAGTGGATGCCGAAGGGCAGGCCCCGGTGCTCGGTGCGTACGGAGTGCCAGGGGCCGGCGGCGACGGCGACGAGGTAGGTGGAGATGCGGGGGCTGGGGGCGGCGGTCCAGCGGCCGTCGCCGTGGTCGGTGGTGACGCCGTTGGCGAGGACGGTCCAGCCCTCGGGCGCGGTCACCGACAGTTCGAAGACCGCCTTGAGGTCGGGCTGGTCGAAGGCGGCGAAGACGCGCTGCACGTCGTCCAGGAAGAGCTGGGTGTAGACGTACGTCTCGCCGTCGGCGGGGTCGGTGAAGCGGTGCATGCCCTCGCCGGTGCGGGAGTAGTGCATGGTGGCGTCGATGCACAGTTCGTGATCGCCCTCGGTGAGTCCGGTGAGCGGGAGCCGGTTGTCGGCGAGCTTCTCCGGGTCGAGGTGCCGTCCGTCGAGGGTGACGGAGCGCAGGGTGGCGGGCTTGAGCTCGACGAAGGTGTCGCCGGCGGCGCGGGCGGTGAACCCGATCACGGTGCGTGACTCGAAGGTCTCGCCGGTGGTGAGGTCGAGTTCGACCGAGTAGCGGCGGACGTCCAGGAGCTGGGCTCGGGTCTGCGCTTCGTCATGCGTGAGTACGGGCATGGGGGCCATGCTGCCTGATGGCCCCGGTCCCGTACACGGGGTATGTCGGTTGATCAGCCTTTTCCGGCGGTGCCGGGGGCGTCGGCGATCTGCTCGTGGTGGCGGATGACCTCGGCGATGATGAAGTTCAGTAGTTTCTCGGCGAAGCCGGGGTCGAGCTTCGCGCTCTCCGCGAGCTGTCGCAGCCGGGCGATCTGGCGGGACTCGCGGGCCGGGTCGGCGGGCGGGAGATGGTGTTCGGCCTTGAGGTGGCCCACCTGCTGGGTGCATTTGAAGCGCTCGGCGAGCATGTGGACGACTGCCGCGTCGATGTTGTCGATGCTTTCGCGCAGCCTGGTGAGCTCGGCCAGGACGGAGTCGTCGGTACCGCTCGTCTCGCTGGTGGTCATGGGGTGGGAGCTTACGTCGGCCGCGCGGTGATGGTCGGGGGGTGTTCGGGATCCGGGATGCGGTTGCTCCAGCCGCCGGGGACGGAGCGGCCCTGCTGTTCGCGGAAGCGGATCGGAGCGGCGCCGACACGGCGGGTGAAGAGGCGGGAGAAGTAGGCGGGGTCGTCGTAGCCGACGCGGCGGGCGACGGCCGCGACGGGGAGGTCGGTGGCTGCGAGGAGTTCCTTGGCCCGGCCGAGCCGGATGCGCAGGAGGTAGTCCTTGGGGCTGCAGCCCGCACCGCGGCGTACGGCGGTGCGCAGCTCGGCGGGGGTCATGCCGTGGCGGGCGGCGTGCTCGGCGACGGACAGCGGTGTGAAGGCGTCGCGGGCGAGGGCCTGGAGGACGGGGTCGCCGTCGGGGCCGACGCCGGCGCGGGCGCGGCGCAGGGCGACGAGGAGTTCGTGGACGGCGGCGCCGGTCTCGACTTCGAGGAGGGGGTTGCCGCGGCGGGCGGCGCGGGCTATGCGGCCGACGGCGGCGCGGGCGGGGGCGGCGTCGGAGAGGGGGACGACGGGCCGGTCGGGTTCGATGTAGCCGAGTTCCGTGTAGGTGGCGGTCGCGGGGCCGGCGAAGTCGACGAAGCTCTCGTCCCAGCCGGTGGCGGGGTCGGGGGCGTAGTGGTGGGGGACGCCGGGGGTGAGCCAGAGCACGGCGGGTGCGGTGACGGTGAGACGTCTGCCGTCGGTGCCGCGGTACCAGCCTCCGCCGCCGCTGATCAGTACGGCGACGTGGTGGTCGAGCGTGCGGGGGCCGACGGTGGGGAGGGCGCCGTGCTGGAGTCCGACGCCGAGGCAGACGAGGCCGAGGCGGTGGTGGACGGGGCTGGGCGTGAAGTAGCGCATCCAGGTGTGGTACATGCCCCCTGGCCTCCCGGTCCGGATCGCTTTTGTGTCCAAACAGCGCCGATCTTTGTCCATGGACCGCCGTACCGCCAGAGGCGATCGTGGCCGGGCGGGGTACGAGTGAGGGCGGCCGCGGTGCCGGTGCGGACGCCCGGTCTCGGGCCGGGTGGGTGGAAGAGGGCGGGGCGTTGGCTGGGTTCGCGGTCGGTGACGGGGATTTTCTGCTGGACGGGCGGCCGGTGCGGCTGTTGTCGGGGGCCCTGCACTACTTCCGGGTGCACGAGGGGCAGTGGGGGCACCGGCTGGCGATGCTGCGGGCGATGGGGCTCAACTGCGTGGAGACGTACGTCCCGTGGAATCTGCACGAGCGGGCTCCGGGCGCGTTCGCCGACGTCGATGTCGTGGGCCGGTTCCTGGACGCGGTCGCGGCGGCCGGGATGTGGGCGATCGTGCGGCCGGGCCCGTACATCTGCGCCGAGTGGGAGAACGGGGGCCTGCCGCATTGGGTGACGGGTCCGCTGGGGAGGCGGGTGCGGACGGACGACGCGGAGTTCATGGGGCAGGTGGAGCGCTGGTTCCGGCGGCTGCTTGCGCAGGTCGTGGCGCGCCAGATCGACCGGGGCGGCCCGGTGGTCCTGGTGCAGGCGGAGAACGAGTACGGGAGTTACGGCTCGGACCGGGCGTATCTGCGGCGGGTGGTGGATCTGCTGCACGCCTGCGGGGTGACGGTGCCGCTGTTCACGTCGGACGGGCCGGAGGACCACATGCTCACGGGGGGCTCGGTGCCGGGGGTGCTCGCGACGGCCAACTTCGGGTCGGACGCGCGGGAGGCCTTCGCGGTGCTGCGGCGTCATCGGCCGTCGGGTCCGCTGATGTGCATGGAGTTCTGGTGCGGCTGGTTCGAGCACTGGGGTGCGGAGCGTGCGGTGCGGGAGCCCGGGGACGCGGCGGACGCGCTGCGGGAGGTCCTGGAGTGCGGGGCGTCGGTCAACATCTACATGGCGCACGGGGGTTCGAACTTCGGGGGCTGGGCGGGCGCGAACCGCTCGGGCGAGCTGCACGACGGGGCGCTGCGCGGGACGGTGACGTCGTACGACTACGACGCGCCGGTGGACGAGGCAGGGCTGCCGACGGAGAAGTTCAGGCGCTTCCGCGAAGTGCTGGCGCGGTACGCGGAGGGTCCGCTGCCTGAGGTGCCGGCGCCGCCGGTGCGGATCGGGGGCTCGGTGACCGCGGTGGTGGACGGGTGGGTTCCGCTGGCGGAGGTGCTGGAGGTCCTCGGGGACGAGGAGGTCACCGCGCCGGTTCCGCCGACGTTCGAGGAACTGGGCGTGGACCGGGGTCTGGTGCGGTACCGGGTGGACGTGCCGGGGCCGCGGCGGCCGTACCCGCTGTCGGTGAGCGGGCTTCGGGATGTTGCGGTGGTGACGGTGGACGGGGTCCGGGCGGGGGTGCTCGCGGCGGAGGAGGCGGTGCTGACGGAGCCGGTCGCAGGACCCGCCGCGGTGGAGCTGTGGGTGGAGTCGCTGGGCCGGGTCAACTACGGGCCGCGGCTGGCGGAGCCGAAGGGCATCACCGGTGGGGTGCGGCACGAGCGGCAGTATCTGCACGGGTTCCGGGCGCGGGGGCTGCGGCTGGACGCGGTCGGCGAGGGCGGCGGGAAGGTCGCGTTCCGCGCTGTGGAGCCTCGGACGGCGGACGCACCGGCGGAGGGCGGGGGCGAGGACGGGGCGGGCTCCGGAGCTGCGCGGGGCGAAGTCACCGGTGCGGTGGGGTCCCTGGGCGGGCCGGGCCTCGGGAGTGCCGGCCGTGGTGTGCCCGGGCTGTACCGGGCCGTCGCGGAGATCGCCGCTCCGGGGGACGCGGCGCTGGAACTGCCGGGCTGGACACGGGGATTCGTGTGGGTGAACGGTTTCTGCCTGGGCCGGTACTGGTCGGCGGGGCCGCAGGAGTCGCTGTTCGTCCCGGGTCCGGTGCTGCGCGCGGGAACCAACGAGGTGTGGGTGCTGGAGCTGGAACGCGGCGGGGAGGACCTACGCCTGGGGTGACGGCCTCCCCACCGCGCTCAGGGTTTCAGTGCGCGGCCGGCGCGGCGCGAGGGGCGCGCGGCGGGGTTACAGCGTCGCCGCGGCGGACTTGATCGCGGAGGCGAAGGTGGACACCTCGGTGTAGACACCGGGGTAGTCGGGCCGGGCGCAGCCCTGGCCCCAGCTGACGATGCCGACCTGGATCCAGGCGCCGGCGTTGTCGCGGCGGAACATGGGGCCGCCGGAGTCGCCCTGGCAGGTGTCGACGCCGCCCTGGGGGAAGCCCGCGCAGATCTCCTCGCCCGCGATCAGGCTCGGGTAGGACTGGCGGCAGGAGGCGTCGGAGACGAAGGGGACCTGTGCCTTGAGCAGGTAGCGCTGCTGGGCGCCGCCCTCGCGGGCCGCCCCCCAGCCGGCGACGGTGAAGGTCCCGTTGTTGTACGCGGTCGTCTCGGCGATCTTCAGCGTCGGCAGGTTGATCGGCTGGGCGAGCTTGATCAGCGCCCAGTCCTTGCCGTCGCCGTTGTAGCCGGGGGCCCTGAGGACCTTGGTCGACCGGACCTTGATGGCGCTGGAGCTCCGGAGGTCCACGACACCGGCGGTGGCGGTGATGCTGGTGTTGTTGCCGGAGGCGCCGACGCAGTGGGCGGCGGTGAGGACGATCTGCTGGGTGAGCAGGGAGCCGCCACAGCCCATGGAGAGCCGGACCATGAAGGGGAACTCTCCCTGTGCGGCGCGGGTTCCGCCGACGACGGGCGGGGCGGCGGCGGACGCGGAGCTGGGCTGGAGGCTGACGGCCGCGAGGACGACGGCACCGACGACCGCGCATCTCTTGAGGGCGCGAACGAACTTGTTCAAGGTCTGCCTTCTTTCGTGGGGGGTTGACGCGTGCGCGCGAGCGGGCCCGTGCCATGGGTAGTGACATGGGCCCGTCAAGGCGTGTTCGGATTATGGGGAGCGTCACATCAGCCCCACAAGGAGCACATTTCGGCCAGACATGACCCCTCGACAGCACCGCGGGCAACCGTCGAGGTGCCGTCGCGCGCCGTAGAGTTGGGAGGGTCCGGCCGTCCTCCCGGCCGGTGGTGAACCGGCCGCGGACAGCACCCACAGGGGGTTCGGGCGTGGCGAACGGCAGCGAGGTCGTGCACGGCTTCCCGCACCTCGACACGGTGCGGGCGGCGATCACGGCGCTGCACAAGCGGCTCTCGTACGACGGTGTGCGCGCCTACGACAGCAGCGTCGCCCCGGCCGACGTCGCCTTCGCCGACGGCGACGACCTCCATCTCGGGGCGCAGCGCGTTGCCCGCGCGCTGGTCCGTCAGCTGCGGCTGCCGGAGGCCCGGATGATCGTGAGCTTCCGGGAGATGCACCACGCCGCGAGCGTGGAACTCACGGCGGGCCCCGAGTACTTCATCGAGCTCAACGACCGGTTCCGCCGCCATCGCCGCGACATCGGGGCCGCCCTCGCGCACGAGATCACGCACGTGCTGCTGCACCGGCTCGGGCTGGAGTTCCAAGGGACCCGGGACAACGAGATCCTCACGGACACGGTGACGACCTATCTCGGCGCGGGCTGGCTGCTGCTCGACGCCTACCGCGAGGACGAGGTTTCCAGCCAGAAACTGGGCTATCTGACCCCCGAGGAATTCGGTTACGTGCTGGCCAAACGCGCACTGGTCTTCGACGAGGACCCGTCGGTCTGGTTCACCAGCCCGCAGGGCTACACCGCTTACACCAAGGGTCGGGAGCAGGCGCTGCGCGACGGCCGGCAGCCCCCTCTCTCGGCGGCCGGGTGGAACGGGCGGCGCCGCTACGCCAAGGACCGGCGGCACGCCGTGGAGAATCCGGGCCCGGGCCGGCCCGGACACGGCTCGCCGTACGCCTTCGAGCACGCGCCGGGCGGCGGGCTGCGGGTGTCGTTCCCCTGCCCCACGTGCCACCAGCGGATCCGGGTGCCGGTACGGGGCCGGGTGCGGGCGCGGTGCGGGCTGTGCCGGACGGTTCTCGAATGCGACACCTGAGGGAGCTTCCGTAGGGTTTTGGTATGAGCACCGAGGAGACCGAGGACACCGGCAGACCGGTCCTGGATCCGGCCGAAGAGCTCTTCGAGGGGCTGTACGGCGGCGATGACGACGCGGTGGTGCGGGCGCTGCGGGCCGGGGTGCCGCCCGAGGCCGCCGACCAGGACAGGCAGACGGCGCTGTACGTGGCCACGGCCCAGGACCGGCCGGTCATGGTGCGCCTGCTGCTGGCCGCGGGCGCGGACCCGGACCGGGCGAGCGGTGCCGACGGGGCGGAGCTGCCGCTGTGCGGGGCCGCCGTGTGGGGCCGCACGGAGGTGATGCGGGCGCTGCTGGCGGCGGGAGCCCGTCCCGATCTCGAGGAGGACGCCGGCGTCCGCGCCCTGACCTGGGCCTGCCGCCAGGGCCGTGCGGAGGCCGTGGAACTGCTGCTGGCGAACGGGGCGGATCCGGACCGGCCGGGTCCGGGCGAGGAGCCCCCGCTGGTCACGGCCGCCCGGCGCGGCTCGCCGTCGAGCGTCCGGGCTCTGCTGCGGCACGGCGCGGCGGCGAAGGAGGACGCGCTCACGGAGGCGCGTCGCTGGCTCGGCGTCGACGTGGAGGAGGACTTGCGCGGCACCCTGGCCGAGCGGCACCGCGAGGAGCACGGGAGCGACTGCGCGGCGTACGTGGAGATCGTGTCGCGGCGTGTGGAGGAGGACGGCGGGGTCACCGTGGTCGTCGAGCTGCACCACGACGGCGGCGGGATCACCGGCGCCGAGCAGCAGACCGGGCACGCGGCCGTGGCGACGCTCCTCGAGGAGGACCTGGGACTGCGCACCCCCGCCGACACCCTGGCCGAGCGCGCCCTGCGCCGCGGGGACCCGGACCAGGAGGACTGGACCGAGGCCGTGGAGGTCCTCCGGCGCCGCGGCGACGAGGACACCTTCCGTGCGGCGGCCGCGTGGTGCGGGACGGAGGACCCGCTGCGGCAGATGTTCGCGGCCGATGTGCTGGCGGGCCTCTCGAACGGCGGGATGCCGGCCAGGGCGGTGCCGCTGCTGCGCGAGCTGTCGCGGGAGGCCCGCGATCCCGAGGTGATCCGGGCGGCGGTGGCTGCGCTCGGACAGCAGGCCGACCCGGCCGGGGTGACGGAGATCCTCCGGCACGCCGGGCACCCGGATCCCGAGGTGCGCTTCGGCGTGGCCGTGGCGCTGCACGGGCTGCTGCCGGCGGGCCGCGCGGACGGTGTGGAGGCGGTCATCGCGCTCACCCGGGACCCGGACGACGGGGTCAGGGACTGGGCGACGACGGTCCTGGCCGATGTGGAGGAGGACACCTCCGCGATCCGGGACGCCCTCGCCGACCGCCTCGACGACGCCGTTCCCGACATCGAGGCGGAGGCCGCCCGCGGACTGGCGATGCGTCAGGACGCGCGGGCCGTCGAGGCGTTGGCCCGCATCCTGGAGAACGAGGACCCGGATGGGTACGCCTACTCCACGGCGGAGCAGGCCGTGGAGTACGTGGCGGACGAGCGGGTGCGCCGGCGCCTGGAGGCGACGGTACCGAGATCGCGGTGACGGGCGCCCGAGCGGGCCACGCGCCGGCTGCCCGCACGGCCCGCGCACGACCGTGCCGCCGGGCGGAAGGGGAAGGCCCGGCGGCACGGTCGCACGAGGAACGGGTCCTCGTGTGTGGGGGGTGGCGGCTCAGCAGCCGTGGTCGACGAGGTCGAAGGACTCGTAGTGGTCGGCGGTGTAGTAGTCCTCCCGGTCGGTGTCGCCGGTGACGATGCGCCGGGCGCCGCGGTCGGGGGAGCCCGGCGTCTCGACGGTGTACTCGTGGTAGTAGCCGCTCGGGTGGGACGGGAGGAGACCCTCCCTGTTCCGGAACACCGTCCCGTCCTGCGGGTACGGGAACGGGCCGCCGCTGTCGACGAGTTCGAGCGTGTCGTGCGCCTGGGAGGGCAGGGCGGAGTAGCAGATGTCGCCGACGGCGGCGGGCGCGGCGCTCGCCGGCGCCGCTGCCGTTCCGCCGGCGAACAGGGCGGCGATGAGGGCGGCAGCGCCGCCGAGCGTCGTGATCCGCGGGGGGATTCGCATGTCCCATGATGACGCGCGTAGAAATTGACATGTCAACGTCAACTCCCGGGTGTTCCCGGGTTGTTCACCTCCCTCACCGGATGGTCACGTCCCGGCATGGGGAACCGCCGCGCCGGCGTCACGGGCCACGGCGTCCGCGGGCGGCGGACCCCGTCGTGCGCGGTCGGACCGGAGACGCCCGCCTCCGCCGCCGCACGAGCCGCGGGACGGCCGGGACGCGTTCGACGAGAACCCGCCTGCCGTGGTCGGTCCGCCTGGCACTGCGGTCGGCGCTGTCCGGGACTGCGCCGCAGGGAGGTCTTCGTGCGGCACGTCCCGGACAGCTCCACCGCACCGGAGGTCTTCGCCGTGATCAAGCCCGGCCGGTTGTCGCCGACGCCGTGATCAAGTCTCCTGGCGCGCCCCGTACACCGGATGCGGCGGCACCCCTTCCGCCAGGAGCTTCAGGGCCGTGTCCCCCGCCTCCGCGGGGGTCCACCGGGTGCCGCGGTCGGCCGTGGGGCCCCGCCGCCAGCCCTCCATGACCGTGATGCGGCCCGCCTCCGCCTCGAAGACCCGGCCGGTCACGCCCGCCGATGCCGCCGAACCGAGCCACACCACCAGCGGCGACACGTTCTCCGGCGCCATCGCGTCGAAGGCTCCCGGATCCTTCGGCGCCGCCATCGTCCCGGCGAAGGTCCGCTCCGTCATGCGCGTCCGCGCGGCCGGGGCGACGGCGTTGACCTGGACACCGTAACGGGACAGTTCGGCCGCCGCGACGAGGGTCAGGCCCACGATGCCGGCCTTGGCCGCGCTGTAGCTGCCCTGGCCGACCGAGCCCAGCAGGCCGGCGCCACTGGAGGTGTTGACGACGCGTGCCACCGGCTCTCGCCCCGCCCGGGTTTCGGCCCGCCAGTGGGCCGCCGCGTGCTTCAGGGGCAGGAAGTGGCCTGTGAGATGGACCCGCACCACCGCGTCCCAGTCGTCCTCGTCGAGGTTGACCAGCATCCGGTCGCGCAGGAACCCCGCGTTGTTGACGAGCGTGTCGAGCCGCCCGAAGGAGCCGAGCGCGGTCGCCACCAGCGAGGCTGCGCCCTCGGCCGAGGCCACGTCGCCCGAGTGGGCCACCGCCTCGCCGCCGCGTGCGCGGATCTCCTCGACGACGCGGCCGGCCGGGCTGTCGCCGCCGGGCCTGCCGTCCGGCCCGACACCCAGGTCGTTGACGACGACCCGCGCGCCCTCCGCCGCGAACGCCAGCGCGTGAGCGCGCCCCAGCCCCCGTCCCGCACCCGTCACGGCCACGACCCGGTCGCGGCAGATCCCGGCAGCTGCGTCCATCTCAGCCCTCCTTGTCGTCGGTCGTCCTCGTGGTTGCGCCGGCCGGCGCACCGGCGGAGCCGCCCGCCGCGGCCCCGTTGACCGTCGCGGCCCCGAGGAACGCGGGGCGCTCCCCTCCCCCGTGGACCAGCAGCGACGCCCCGCTGATGTATGCGGCCCGGCCGGACGCGAGGAACACCGCCGCGTCGCCGATCTCGTCCGGTTCGGCCAGCCGGCCCAGGGGTACGGTGCGGCCCACCGCCGCGATCCCCTGCTCGTCGCCGTAGTGGAGATGGGACAGCTCCGTGCGGACCATGCCGGGCACGATCGTGTTCACCCGCACCTCCGGCGCCCACTCGACCGCCATGGAGCGGGCGAGGCTCTCCAGACCCGCCTTGGCCGCCCCGTAGACGGCGGTTCCCGGCGACGGCCGGGACGCGCTCACGCTGCCGACCATCACGACGCACCCGCGCGCGGCGCGCAGCAGGCCGTGGGCGGCGAGCGATGCCGTCAGCGGTGCCACCAGATTCAGCTCCAGCACCCGTGCGTGCCGGGCCGGGCCGCCGTCCCGCAGCAGCCGGTAGGGCGCCCCGCCCGCGTTGTTGACCAGGACGTCGAGCCGGCCGTGGCGGCGTGCGACCCCGGCGAAGAAGTCCTTGACGGCCGCCGGGGCGCGCAGGTCGACGGGCACGTACCGGGCGGCGCGCCCGTCCGAGACGACGGGCGAGTCCGGTGGCCTGCGGGCGCAGACGACCACCTCCGCCCCGGCCGCCAGGAACGCCCGGGCGATGCCCGCGCCGACACCGCGCGTCCCGCCGGTGACGACGGCGACCCTCCCGTCCAGTTCCATCGGCTGCTACCTTTCTGACGAGCAGTCACCTAACAAACGTTTGGTGGAAAGGTAGCTGATCCGCTGATGGGTGTCTCCACCGCGTGCCCGGAGAAGGGCGTTTGCGTCGTGACGGTCGACTTCCCGCCCGTCAACGCCCTTCCCGTCCAGGGCTGGTACGAGCTCGCCGACGCCGTCCGCCGCGCCGGCCGGGACCGGGAGATCCGCTGCGTCGTCCTGGCCGCCGGGGGCCGTGGCTTCAACGCCGGCGTCGACATCAAGGAGTTGCAGCGCGATCCCGGGCACGACGCCCTGATCGGCGCCAACCGGGGCTGTCACGAGGCCTTCGGCGCCGTCTACGAGTGCGAGGTCCCCGTCGTCGCCGCCGTGCACGGCTTCTGCCTGGGCGGCGGGATCGGGCTCGTCGGGAACGCGGACGCCGTCGTGGCCTCCGACGACGCCGTCTTCGGGCTGCCGGAGCTGGACCGTGGGGCGCTCGGGGCCGCCACGCACCTCGCCCGTCTCGTCCCCCAGCATCTGATGCGCACCCTGTACTACACCTCCCGGACGGTGACGGCCGCCGAACTGCACGCCCACGGCTCGGTCTGGAGGGTCGTCCCGCGCGACGCGCTCCGGACCGCCGCGCTGGAGCTGGCGCGCGAGATCGCCGCCAAGGACGGCGGCCTCATCCGGATGGCCAAGGCGGCCATCAACGGCATCGACCCCGTGGACGTCCACCGCAGCTACCGGTACGAGCAGGGCTTCACCTTCGAGGCGAACCTCGGCGGCATCGCCGGCCGCGTCCGGGACACCTTCGGCAAGGAGGCGTGAATCCATGGCGGACAAGACCATGACCGCGGACGACGTCGTGGGGCGGCTGCGCAGCGGCATGACCCTCGGCATCGGCGGCTGGGGCTCGCGCCGCAAGCCGATGGCCCTGGTCCGGGCGCTGCTGCGCTCCGGGGTCACCGATCTGACCGTCGTCTCCTACGGAGGCCCCGACGTGGGGATGCTGTGCGCGGCGGGCCGGGTCCGCAGGCTCGTCGCACCCTTCGCGACGCTCGACACGGTGCCGCTGGAGCCCCACTTCCGGGCGGCACGCGAAGCCGGGACGATCGCGATGACGGAGCTCGACGAGGCGATGTTCATGTGGGGGCTGCACGCCGCGGCCAACCGGCTCCCCTTCATGCCCGTGCGGGCCGGCCTCGGTTCGGACGTCATGAGGGTCAACCCCGGGCTGCGCACGGTCCGCTCCCCCTACGCCGACGGCGAGGAGTTCGTCGCGGTCCCCGCGCTGCGCCTGGACGCCGCGCTGGTCCACCTCAACCGCGCCGACCGCCTCGGCAACGGCCAGTACCTCGGCCCGGACCCCTACTTCGACGACCTCTTCTGCGAGGCTGCCGACGAGGCGTACCTGTCGTGCGAGCAGCTCGTGGAGACGGCCGAGCTGACGAAGGAGGCCGCGCCACAGACGCTGCTCGTCGGACGGCACAGCGTCACGGGCGTCGTCGAGGCCCCGAACGGGGCGCACTTCACCTCCTGCGCCCCCGACCGCGGCCGTGACGAGTCCTTCCAGAAGCTGTACGCGACCACCCCCTGGGCGGAGTTCGCCGAGCGTTTCCTGTCCGGTCCCGACGAGCACGCCTACCGGTCCGCCGTTCGGGCCTGGCACGAGGAGCAGCGGTGACCGACACAGCCGGCCGCGTTCGCGCGCCCTCCCGTTCCGAGTACTGCGTGATCGCCTGCGCCGAGGCATGGCGCGGGAACGGGGAGGTGCTGGCGAGCCCCATGGGGCTGATCCCCTCCCTCGGCGCGCGGCTCGCCAGGCACACCTTCTCCCCCGATCTCCTGCTCACCGACGGCGAGGCGCTGCTCGTCGGCCCCGGCGGCGAGGTGGAGGGCTGGCTTCCGTACCGCCGCCATCTCACGATGGTCACCGGCGGCAGGCGGCACGTCATGATGGGTGCGAGCCAGCTCGACCGGTACGGCAACCAGAACATCTCCTGCATCGGCGACTGGTCCCGGCCGGCGCGCCAGCTGCTCGGTGTGCGCGGGGCGCCGGTCAACACGCTCAACAACCCGGTCAGTTACTGGGTCCCCCGGCACTCCCCGAGGGTCTTCGTCGAGAAGGTCGACATGGTCAGCGGCGTCGGGTACGACCATGCGGCCGGGGCGCGCTTCCACCGCATCCCGCGGGTCGTCACGAACCTGGGCGTCTTCGACTTCGAGACGCCCGACCGGTCGATGCGGCTCGCCGCCCTCCACCCGGGCGTCACGGTGTCCGAGGTCCGGGAGGCGACCGGTTTCCCGCTCCACGTCGCCGACGGCGGCCGCGTCCCGTACACCCGCGAGCCGACCGCCGGGGAACTGCGGCTCATCCGTGCCGTTCTCGACCCGGACGGCCGGCGCGACCGCGAGATCGGGGCCCCGGCCCGATGAGGACGGCACTCACCGAGCTCACCGGAGTGCGTCATCCCATCGTCCAGACCGGCATGGGCTGGGTGGCGGGGCCCCGGCTGGTGTCGGCGGCCGCGAACGCCGGAGCCCTGGGCATCCTGGCCTCCGCGACGATGACGCCGGCCGGGCTGCGGCAGGCGGTACGCGAGGTGAAGGCCCGCACGGACGCGCCGTTCGGGGTCAATCTGCGGGCCGACGCGGGCGACGCCCGGGAGCGGGTGCGGATCATCGTGGAGGAGGGCGTGCGGGTGGCCTCCTTCGCGCTGGCCCCGTCCCGGGAGCTGATCGCCGGGCTCAAGCAGGCGGGGGTGGTCGTGATCCCGTCGGTCGGCGCTCGGCGCCACGCGGAGAAGGTCGCGGCCTGGGGCGCGGACGCCGTGATCGTGCAGGGCGGCGAGGGCGGCGGGCACACGGGGGACGTGGCGACGACCGTGCTGCTGCCGCAGGTGGTGGACGCCGTCGAGATCCCGGTCGTCGCCGCGGGCGGCTTCCACGACGGTCGGGGTCTGGTGGCGGCGCTCGCGTACGGGGCGGCGGGCATCGCCATGGGCACCCGCTTCCTGCTCACGTCCGACTCGACCGTGCCGGACGCGGTGAAGGCCCGCTATCTGTCGGCGACCGTCAAGGACGTCACCGTGACCACCGCCGTCGACGGACTGCCCCACCGCATGCTCCGCTCCGACCTCGTCGAGGCGCTGGAAGGTTCAGGCCGCGCCCGCGCCCTGCTGCACGCGCTGCGCAGGGCGGCGGGCTTCAGAAGGCTCTCCGGGCTGTCCTGGTCGGCCATGGTCCGCGACGGGCTCGCCCTGCGGCACGGCAAGGATCTCTCCTGGAGCCAGGTGCTGCTCGCCGCCAACACCCCCATGCTGCTGCGGGCCGCGATGGTCGAGGGCCGCACCGACCTCGGCGTGATGGCCTCGGGCCAGGTCGCAGGCGTGATCGAGGACCTGCCGAGCTGCGGGGAACTGGTCGGCCGGGTGATGGCTGAGGCCGAGCGGGTACTGCGGGGGCTGCCGGACCCGGACTGAACCACGAGGCGGCCCCACCCGGCGGTCACCGGGCGAGGGCCGGCCCCGCGCGCGGGGCCGGTCGGCGGACGGCGCGCGCGGGCCCCGGCCGGGGCCGGGGCCGGTCAATGCGAACCCCTGGCAGGGCCGGCCAACGGCCCGCAGCCCCGCGCGCCCGACTACCGGGCAGTGGTCCGGCGGCCCCTGGTCGCGCCCTGCGCAGTGCCCGTGCCCGCCGCACGTCCCCGTGCGTGTCCGGCGCCGTCGCGGGTGCGCCCGCCCTTGGCACGTCCGCCGTCGGCGCGTCCGGCGGCCCCGTCCTGGACCGCACGCCCGCCCTTGCCGCGTCCGGCGGCCCCGTCCTTGACGGTACGACCGCCCTTGGCGGGTCCGGCGTCGGTACGTCCGCTGGTCTTGCGGCCACCGTCGGCGCGGCCGCCTGCCGTGCGGCCGCCCTCCGCCCTGCCGCCGTCCTTGCGGCCGGCCTCCGTACGACCGCCGGAGTCGCCGCGGCCGCCCTGCGGGCGTCGGCGCCCCCGCCTCGACGTCGCGGCGGGCGGCTGAGGAGCACGCGGCTCCTCGATGACCACGGCCACACCCGACGGTTCCCTGGCCCCGGTCACCCGGGCCAGCTCGTCGTCGCCGGACCTGACGGCGGCCGTGCGAGGGCTGATCCCCGCATCCGACATCAGCCGGGTCATCTCGCGCTTCTGGTCGGGCAGGACGAGGGTCACGACACTGCCCGACTCGCCCGCCCGCGCGGTCCGGCCGCCCCGGTGCAGATAGTCCTTGTGGTCCGTCGGCGGATCGACGTTGACGACGAGATCAAGGTCGTCGACGTGGATGCCCCGAGCCGCGACGTTGGTGGCCACCAGCGCGCTCACCCGGCCGTTCTTGAACTGGTCCAGGGTGCGGTTGCGCTGCGGCTGGGTCCGGCCGCCGTGCAGGCCGGCCGCCCGTACCCCGCTGGCCAGCAGCCGCTTCACCAGGCGGTCCACGGATCGCTTGGTGTCGAGGAACAGGATGACGCGGCCGTCACGGGCCGCTATGCGCACGGTGACGGCCTTCTTGTCCGTCTCGTCGGCGACGTAGAGGACGTGGTGTTCCATCGTGGTCACGGCGCCGGCGGACGGGTCGACCGAGTGCACGACGGGATCGTTCAGGAATCCCCGCACGAGCAGGTCGATGTTCCGGTCCAGGGTGGCCGAGAACAGCATGCGCTGCCCACCCGGCTCCACCTGCTTCAACAGGGCGGTGACCTGCGGGAGGAATCCCATGTCGGCCATCTGGTCGGCCTCGTCCAGCACCGTCACCGCCACCTCGCCGAGTCGGCAGTCGCCGCGCTCGATGAGGTCCTTCAGGCGCCCCGGGGTCGCCACCAGCACCTCGGCGCCGCGTCGCAGCGCGGTGGCCTGCTTGGTGATCGACAGTCCTCCCACGACGGTCGCCAGTCGCAGGTTCACGGCGGTCGCGTACGGGGCGAGCGCGTCGGTCACCTGCTGTGCGAGCTCCCGCGTGGGAACGAGCACCAGGCCGAGGGGCGCCCCCGGCTCCGCCCGGCGTCCCGCGGTGCGGGCGAGCAGCGCCAGCCCGAAGGCGAGGGTCTTGCCGGATCCGGTACGCCCGCGCCCGAGGAGGTCACGACCGGCGAGCGAGTTCGGCAGCGTCGCGGCCTGGATCGGGAACGGCGCCGTCACGCCCTGCGCGGCGAGCGTCTTCAGCAGCGCCTCCGGCAGGTCCTCCAGCTCTTCGAATGCCCGGACGGCGGGCAGGGCGGGGACACGGGGCTCCGGAACGGTGAATTCCTGCGGTGGCGCGGCGCGGCGCACACCGGCGGCCCCCTTGAGGGCCCGCTTCGCGGGGCGCTCGGCCGGCCGCCGGCGGGCGGGACGTGCGGAACGAGTCATACGGTTTGCCTTCCTGGTGCTGAGCACAGCACAGGCCGGGACCCGCACCGCGTGGGTGCGGGCCCCGGCCGCGTGGTACGCGTCCCGAGGGTCAGGCGGGGACGATGTTCTCCGCCTGCGGGCCCTTCGGGCCCTGCGTGACGTCGAAGGAGACCTTCTGGCCCTCCTGGAGCTCACGGAAGCCCTGGGTGGCGATGTTCGAGTAGTGGGCGAAGACGTCGGCGCCGCCGCCGTCCTGCGCGATGAAGCCGAAGCCCTTTTCCGAGTTGAACCACTTCACGGTGCCGGTGGCCATGTCATTCTCCCGATAGGTAAGGGGCCCCATCCGGAGATGCCGGAAAAACAATAAAGCGCCTGCGGATCATTCCCGTCAGGCGCGCATAAAGTTCATGGGTACCAAACTGCAACCGCTACAACGTAGCACGCTTCGCCGCGGTTCTCTGCCGCCGGGCCGGCTGCCTCGGCGTGTCCCGGAAGATCGGACCGGTCCGGCGCGTACGCGGCCGGGTCCGCCGGACGCGTACGGCGCGGATCGCACGGCGAGGCCGGCGCTACATCCTTTCGATGACCGTCACGTTCGCCTGGCCGCCGCCCTCGCACATCGTCTGGAGCCCGAACCGGCCGCCCGTGCGCTCCAGTTCGTGCAGCAGCGTGGTCATCAGCCGGACGCCCGTGGCACCCAGGGGGTGCCCGAGGGCGATGGCTCCCCCGTTGACGTTGACGCGGGCCGGGTCGGCGCCCGTCTCCTTCAGCCAGGCCAGGACCACCGGGGCGAAGGCCTCGTTGATCTCGACGAGGTCGATGTCGTCGATGGTGAGGCCGGTCTTCTTCAGCGCGCGGGCCGTCGCCGGGATGGGCGCCGACAGCATCCGGATCGGGTCCTCGCCGCGCACCGAGAGGTGGTGCACGCGGGCGCGCGGTGTCAGCCCGTGCTCCCGTACGGCGCGTTCGCCCGCGAGCAGCATCGCCGCCGCGCCGTCCGAGACCTGTGAGGAGCAGGCGGCGGTGATCGTGCCTCCTTCGACCACGGGTGGCAGGGCGGCCATCCGCTCCAGGGTGGTGTCGCGGCGGGGGCCCTCGTCCACGGTGACGTCGCCGTAGGCGACGGTCTCCCGTGCGAAGCGGCCCTCGTCGATCGCGCGGACGGCCCGCCGGTGGGAGCCGAGGGCGTACTCCTCCATGTCACGGCGGGAGATGCCCCACTTCCGTGCGATGAGTTCGGCGCCGTGGAACTGGTCGACGGGCGCGTCGCCGTAGCGGGCCCGCCAGCCCGCGCTGCCGGCGAACGGGCCGTCGGTCAGCCCCAGCGGCTCGGCGGCCCGCCGGGACGCGAAGGCGATGGGGATCTGCGACATGTTCTGCACTCCGCCGGCGACGACGAGGTCCTGCGTGCCCGACATCACGCCCTGGGCGGCGAAGTGCACGGCCTGCTGCGACGAGCCGCACTGGCGGTCGACGGTCACACCGGGCACCTCCTCCGGGAGCCCGGCGGCCAGCCAGCTGGTCCGGGCGATGTCGCCCGCCTGCGGGCCGACCGTGTCGAGGCAGCCGAAGACGACGTCGTCCACGGCCGCCGGGTCGATCCCGGACCGCTCGACCAGGGCCCGCAGGACGTGCGCGCCCAGATCGGCGGGGTGCACGGCCGCGAGACGGCCCCTGCGCCGGCCCACCGGCGTGCGGACCGCTTCGACGATGAATGCCTCGGCCATGACTGCTCCCTCGGGGGGTCGGCGGACTTGCGGGGCTCAGTCCCGTACGGCGATGCCGTCCAGGACCATCGACAGGTACTGCCGGGCGATCTCCTCGGGGCTGTGGCGCCCGCCGGGCCGGTACCAGGACGCCGCGACCCACACCGTGTCGCGGACGAAGCGGTAGGTGAGCCGTACGTCCAGGTCGTCCCGGAAGGCGCCCGAGGCGACCCCGCGCTCCAGCGTCCCGAGCCACGCCTTCTCGAACTTCTGCTGGGAGTCGGCGAGATAGCGGAAGCGGGGCTGGGCGGAGAGATGCCGGGACTCCTTCTGGTAGATGGCGACGGCAGCGCGGTGCCGGTCGATCTCGCGGAAGGACTCGGTGACGAGCGCCTCGATGGTCTCCCGCGGCCCGAAGCCGGCGGCGAGGACGGCGTCGTACCCCGCCCACAACTCGTCGAGGAAGGCCGAGAGGATCTCGTCGAGGATCGACTCCTTGGAGTCGAAGTGGTAGTAGAGGCTGCCCGCGAGCATTCCCGCCTCGTCGGCGATCCTGCGGACTGTGGTGGCGTTGTAGCCGTGGGCCGCGAACACCTCGGCCGCGGTGCCGAGCAGTTCGCGGCGCCGCTCGGGGGAGGCGCTCACCTGGGTCTTCTTCTTGGTCGTGGCCACGTGTCCATTCTGGTCCTGCCCGGGGCCCGGACGCCCGGGGGCTGTCCCGTCATCACCGGTGGATCGCCCGCCGGGGATCACGGGACAGCCCTCAGGGGTGCTGGGAGCTGACGGACACGGTCTCGCCGGTCATGTACGAGGAGTATCCGCTGGCGAGGAAGACGATCACGTTGGCGACCTCCCAGGGTTCGGCGTACCGGCCGAAGGCCTCGCGGGCGGTGAGGTCCTCCAGCAGTTCGGCGGTGGTCACCTTCACCAGGTGGGGATGCATCGCGAGGCTGGGGGCCACGGCGTTGACGCGGACCCCGAACTCAGCCGCCTCGACGGCCGCGCAGCGGGTGAGGGCCATCACTCCGGCCTTGGCGGCCGCGTAGTGGGCCTGCCCGGCCTGGGCCCGCCAGCCGGCGACGGAGGCGTTGTTGACGATGACGCCGCCGCGGCCGGAATCGCGGAAGGCGCGCAGCGCGGCCCGGGTGCAGCGGAAGGTGCCGTTCAGGGTGACGTCGAGGACCCGGGCCCACTGCGTGTCGGTCATGTCGACGAGCGCGGCGGTCCCGCCGAGGCCCGCGTTGTTGACGACGACGTCGAGTCCGCCGTGCAGCCGTGCCGCTGCGCCGAAGAGGGCCCGCACCTGGTTCTCGTCGGTGACGTCGCACACCAGTGAGGCGACGGCCGCCGACCCGAACTCCGCGGCCAGGGACTCCTCCGTCTCCTTCAGGCGGCGCGCGTGCGCGTCGCTGACCAGCACCCGGGCGCCCTCCTCCAGGAGGCGCCGGGCGGTGGCTCCGCCGATCCCCGCGCCGGCGGCGGCGGTGACGACGGCGGTCCGGCCGTCCAGCAGTGCGTGCCCGGGAACGTACTGAGCCTTGTTGTCCGTCACACGGGCACGTTAACCTACCAAACACTTGTTAGGGAACCGAGGTGCGCTGATGGACCTGACGCACACGGCGGACGAGGACGCGTTCCGCGCCGAGGCCCGCGCCTGGCTGCGCGCGCACGTCCCGGGCGTGCCGCTGCCGTCGCTGGAGACCCGGGAGGGTTTCGCCGAACACCGGCGGTGGGAGGCGCGGTTGGCCGCGGACCGCTGGTCGGTGGTCTCGTGGCCCGAGAGGTACGGGGGCCGCGGGGCGGACATCTTCCGGTGGCTGGTGTTCGAGGAGGAGTACTACGCGGCGGGTGCCCCCGGCCGGGTCTCCCAGAACGGCATCCACCTGCTGGCGCCCACCCTGTTCGACCACGGCACGGAGGAGCAGCGGGCCCGGATCCTGCCGCCCATGGCGAGCGGCGAGGTGGTCTGGGCCCAGGCCTGGTCCGAGCCGGAGGCGGGCTCGGACCTCGCGTCGCTGCGCTCCCGTGCGGTCCGTACGGCCGGCGGCTGGCTGCTGTCGGGGCAGAAGACCTGGTCGTCGCGGGCGGCGTTCGCCGACAGGGCCTTCGGCATCTTCCGCACGGATCCGGACGCCGACCGTCCGCACCGGGGTCTGACGTACCTGATGTTCGATTTGCGGGCTCCGGGGGTCACGGTCCGGCCGATCCGCCGGCTGGACGGGAAGCCCGCGTTCGCGGAGCTGTTCCTGGACGAGGTGTTCGTCCCGGACGAGGACGTGATCGGCGAACCGGGGCAGGGCTGGCGCATCGCCATGTCGACGACGGGCAACGAGCGCGGGCTCATGCTCCGCTCCCCCGGCCGCTATCTGGCCGCGGCGCGGCGTCTGGTGGAGCTGTGGCGCGCCAGGGCCGACCCGTCCGACACGGCGTTGCGCGACCGTGTCGCGGACGCGGTGATCGGCGCGCGGGCGTACCGGCTCTTCACCTGCGCTGCTGCCTCGCGCTTCGCGGCCGGCTCGGAGATCGGCGCGGAGTCCAGCCTGAACAAGGTGTTCTGGTCCGAGTACGACATCGCACTGCACGAGACGGCGCTCGACCTGATCGGCCCGGAGGGCGAGCCGGCGGACGGACCCGGCGAGTGGGCGGAGGGCTTCGTCTTCGCCCTGGCCGGGCCCATCTACGCGGGCACGAACGAGATCCAGCGCGACATCATCGCCGAGCGGCTGCTCGGCCTGCCGAAAGGACGCCGCTGACGATGCGCTTCCTGCCGACCGACGAACAGCTGGCGTTCGTCCGCTCGCTGGACGCGCTGCTGGCGGCCGCGGACGCGCCCGCGGCGGCCCGCGCCTGGGCGGGGGGCGACCACGCGCCGGGCCGGGAGCTGTGGTCCCGGATCGCCGGCGCCGGCGTGTTCGCGCTGGCCGTGCCGGAGGCGTACGAGGGGGTCGGGCCGCTTCCGGTCGAACTGGCCCTCGCCTTCGTCGAGCTGGGCCGGCACGCCGTGCCGGGACCGCTGGTGGAGACGGTCGCGGGCGCGGTGCTCGTGGCGGCCCTGGACGAGCCCGTACTCGGCAAACGCCTGCTGCCGGGCGTCGCGTCGGGCGGTCTGCCGGTGTCGCTGCACGTACCGGGCGCGGGACCGTACGCCCTGGACGCGGACGCGGCGGACCACCTGCTCGTGGTCGACGACGACCGCGACGAGGGCGCGGTGCTGCGGCTCGCCGCCGGGCACGGGCCCGTGCGTGCGTCGGGCGACCCGGTGCGGCGGCTCGCCGTGCCCGGGGCGGGCGGTGAGGTGGTCGCCGCCGGGCCCGCCGTCGCGGCGGCGGCGCGGCGCGCGGCCTGCTGGGCGCGGCTCGCGACGGCGGCGCAGGCGCTCGGCGTCGGGCTCGCGCTTCTGGCGCGCACCGTCGAGTACGTCGGGCAGCGCACCCAGTTCGGCGCGCCGATCGGCTCGTTCCAGGCGGTCAAGCACCGGCTGGCGGACACGCTGATCGCCCTGGAGTTCGCCCGGCCGCTCGTGCACGGCGCGGCCCTCACCCTCGCCGCAGCAGATGTCGCGGCGGCGAAGACGGCCGCGGGCGAGGCCGCGTACGCCGCCGCCCGCACCGCGCTCCAACTGCACGGCGCCGTCGGCTACACCGACGAACTGGATCTGTCCCTGTGGCTGCGCAAGGCCCGTCCCCTGCGGGACGCCTGGGGCACTCCGGCCCAGTGCAGGGCGGCGGTGCTGGAGGGCTCGTCCGCGGCGGACGCGTAGCCCGCCCCGTCCAGGCCGGGCACGCACGGCGTCCGGAGCGCGCGCCGGGGACCGCCGGGCCCGAACGGGACCCAGCGGGTCTTCCCACGTGTGCCGAAGGGGTCGTCCCACCCGTGCCGGGCCGGTCTACCCGGACACGGGCGGGTGCCGGGCGGGGCCCTGAACCGCCCGGCGTCTCCGGCAGGGCGCGGGCGGACCCCGGCCCCGGTCGTACGTCCTCAAGTCCCGGGCGTACCGCGGGCCCTCGCGCCGGGGCCCGGATCGTCGGACCGGGGCGGGGCGTCCGACCGCTCGCGTAGGCTTCGCTCCACACGGACGCGGCGGGGGCGGGGCGGATGACGGCCGACATGGCGCACAGGTGGGGGTCGACCCTCGATTCGGTGGTGGTGTACGCGCAGGGCGCCCTGTGCCGCCGGCTGGCCAGGGGCAGTGTGCCGCCGGACGGCCGGGTGCGGGTGACAGGACTTCCCCGTTCACTGGACGCGGGGTCCCTGCGGGCCAGGGTCCTGGGCGCCTCCGGTGTGCGGGTCGTCGAGGCCCGGGTGGAGGTCGAGGCCGAACCGGCCGCCCCGGGGAGCTCCGGCGAATTGCGGCGCGAGGTCGATCGGCTGCGCGACGAGGTCGCGGCCGCCGAGGGGCGCCGGGACCGCCAACTGGGCCTGATCGAGGAGGTCAGGGCGCTGCGCCCGGTTCCGCCCGCCCGCAAGCGCGACGACCCGCACCGCCGCACGCCCGTCGACGCCTGGCTGGAGCTCGCGGGCTTCGTCGACGACCGGCTGACGGGTCTTCACGCCCGGCTCGTCGAGCTGGAGAAGGCGCTGCGCGACGCCGAGCACGCGTTCCACGTCGCCGCTGACAAATTCGAACGGGCTTCGACCGACGCGCCGTCACCGCATGTGGAGGCGACGGTTTCGGTGGCCCTGACGCTCGGCGGGGCCGGGGCGGGAGCGGCAGCCCGCACCGAAGCGCGAGCCGGTACCGACGCGGGTGAGCGGGAACCGCCGGCGGACGAGGTGGAGGTCGAGCTGGAGTACGGGGTACCGGGCGCCGTCTGGGTTCCCACCTACCGGCTCGTCCACCGCCAGGGTGACGGCAGCGGCCGGCTGGTGCTGCGCGCCTCGATCGCCCAGCGCACCGGCGAGGACTGGACGGGCGTACTCGTCGGCCTGTCCACCGCCGACCTGCGGCGGCGCACGGATCTGCCGAAGCTCCGCTCGCTCCGGATCGGGCGCCGCCAGCCCGCCCCGGCGCCCTCCGGCTGGCGCGAGCCCCCGGCGGGGCTCGCCGGCCTGTTCACGGGTTACGACTCGGCGGGCCCCCGCCCCGCCGCCGGGGCCGGCTCCGTACCCGTCCCCGTCGCCGGCTCCGCGCCGGTTCCCCCGCCACCACCGCCGGCCCCGCAGGGCTACGGCGCTCCACCCTCGGCGCTCCCCGAACCCGGCGGTGTGGCCGTTCCGGCCCCGGGCGCGTTCGGCGGCGGGCCCGACCTCGCGCGCCCGGCCGGGGCGCGACCGGGCTCCGGGCCGCGTGCGCGCGGCGCGTCCTTCGCCGTCCACGCTCCGATGGCACCTGCCGCTCCCGGCGGTCCCCCGCCGCCACCGCAGGAACCGGTGACCGGGCCGCCGCGGCCGAGCGGTGCCGAACTCGACTACGCCGCCCTGGTCCTGAGCGGCCCGGACGAGCAGCACGGGCGGCGGGGGCGGATCTTCCCCGCCGCCCCGGACGACCTGGTGGCCGCCGAGTACCGCCGCCGGGCCGAGGCGGTGGCCTCGCTGCCGCTGCCCGGACACGCCGTGCCGCCCCGCCGGTCGGCGGGCTCCTTCGACCACCGCTTCGACGCCGCCGCCCGCGCCGACATCCCGTCGGACGGGACCTGGCACACCGTCGCCATCGGCGAGATGCCGGTCGGTCTGCGCACCGAGTACGTCTGCGTGCCGTCCGTGGAGGAGACCGTGTACGCCACGCTGGTGCTCTCCAACGCCACCGACCGGGCGCTGCTGGCCGGCCCGGTGGAGGTCACCGTCGACGACGGCTTCGCGCTGACCGCCGCGCTGCCCACGCTCGCCCCGGGCGCGGTCCGCCGGGTGGGCCTCGGCCCGGCCGAGGCCATCCGGGTCACCCGCCGCACCGAGCTGCGCGAGTCGGCCTCGGGGCTGCGCGGCAGCACCACCGTGCTCGACCACCGCGTCCGTGTGGAGCTGGCCAACCGGCTCGGGCAGGACGTCACCGTGGAGGTCCGCGAGCGGGTCCCGGTCACCTCGGAACCGGACGTCCGGATCGAGGAGCGGGCCGACTGGACGGTACCCGTGGACGGAGAAGGCCCCGAGCACCACGCCCCGGGCACCCGCATACGGCGGGTGGACCTGCCCGCCGGCGCCACCTTCGCCTTCGAAGGCGGCTACGAGATCCGCATCCCGGCAGGCAAGGCCCTGACCGGCGGCAACCGCAGGAGCTGACGTACGCCATGTCCACAGCCCGGGTGCCGATCCCGCTTCCCGTCACCGCCGTCACCTGCCTGGAGGACCGGGCCCACGTCGAGCGCTCTGCCGTGCTCGAGCTGGACGCCGGGGTCCAGCGGCTCCGCCTCGGACCGGTCAGCGCGCTGGCCGTCGACCGCAGCCTGCACGCCGAGCTGACGACCGATCGTCCGGAACGTCCGGTGACGGTGCTCGACCTGCGGATCGTCCGCGGCTGGACGCCGCGTGCCCCGCAGCCGCCCACCGGCGACGACTCGGCGCTTCGCCACCGCGAGCACGGACTCGAAGAGGAGCAGCGTGCCCTGGAACAGCGGCGCGACCGCCTCCGGGCCCGGCTCGACCTGCTCGGCCGGCTCGCCGCCGATCTGCTGCGGGAGATCGGGGAGGGCGCCGGGTCGGGCGAGGCCGAGCCGGAGCGCTGGGCCCGCGAACTGGACCGGGTGGACGCCGAGCGCGACGCCCGCGGTGAGGAGCTCCGCTCCGTCGAGGCACGGCTGGCGGCCGTCGCGGAGGGACTCGGGGAGACCCGGCGGGCGCTGGCCCTCTCCGAGGAGGAACCCGCCGAGCTGGTCGGCCACATCGAGCTGACCGTGGACGCCGCGGCAGCGGGGCCGGCCGAACTGCGGCTGAGCCATCTGACACCGTGTGCGCTGTGGCGGCCCGCCTACCGGGCCGTGCTCGACGGCGGCGCCCTGACGCTCGAGACCGACGCGATGGTCTGGCAGCGCACCGGCGAGGACTGGTCGGACGTGCGGCTGACGTTCTCGACGGCCCGCTCGGCGCAGGCCGCCGACCCGCCGCGGCTCGGCGAGGACCGGCTGACTCTCAGGGACCGCTCCTCGGCGGAGCGCCGCACGGTCGACGTCGAGCTGCGCGAGGAGGAGGTCGGGGACCTCGGCCCGGCCCCGGTGGTCGGCCTGCCCGGGGTGGACGACGGCGGCGAGGTTCGGGTGCTGGAGTCCCCGGCGCCGGTCTCGGTGGCCTGTGACGGCCGCGCGCACCGGGTGCCCGTCTCGGCCTTCACCACGGGCGCGCGCAGCGAGTACGCCTGCTCACCCGAGCTGTCCCCGCTGGTCACACAGGCGGTCCGGTTCGACAACCGGTCCGGTCACGCACTGCTCGCCGGGCCGGTGGACCTGATCCGCGGCAGCGGCTTCACCGGCCGCGGCACGCTGGGCTTCACGGCCCCCGGTGCCCCCGCCGAGCTGGCCTTCGGCAGCTCCGACGACCACCGGGTGGTGAGGGAGACCGAGGAGGTCCGGGACACTGCCGGGATCACGCAGCGGACCGTGGTCACCCGCACGGTCCGGCTGCACCTGTCCCGGTTCTCCGCGCCCGGGGAGCACGGCGAACGGGTGGTCGTCCTCCGCGAGCGGATCCCGGTCTCCGAGGTCTCGGCTGTGGAGGTGCGCCTGCGCAAGGAAGCCTGCTCGCCGCCGCCCGACGTGCTCGACGCCGACGGCGTGGCCCGCTGGGACGTCAGCCTGCCGGCGGGCGGACACCGCACGGTCACGCTGGTCTACGAGCTGTCGGCGAGCGCCAAGGTCACCGGGCTCTGACCCTTCGCTCCGCACGGGCGCACCGGCGACGGGCAGGCCGGGCGGCGGTGCGGCGGGACCCGGTCGGATCGTCGGCGCCCCACCGGCAGCGCATCGCCGCCGCCGTCGGTGTGCTCGAGGCCGCCCCGGGGCGGCCTGCCGTTCGCACCGTGCCGGGCCGGCCCGATACGAAGGCGGACCCTCGCGGGTCGGCGACCCGGACACCCTCCGGGCCGCCCGGCCGTGCCGACCAGAGCGTCGTCAACGGCGCCGCACGGTCCGCAGGTCCCGGCCCGGCCGCCACACGCGGACGACCAGTTCGTCGCCCTCGACCCCTATCCGCACGACCTCCGTCGGCTCCACCCGGAAGAGGTGGAACGGCTCCGGTGCCTCGGTCGCCGACCGGAACGGGGCCTTCGCCTCCGGGTCGGTCACCTCGACGGCTCGTCCGCCGATCCGGACGTCCCCGTCGGCCATGGAGTCGTCCGCGCCCGGATTGGCGTGGATCGCGAACCTTGGGTCGCGCATCAGGTCCAGCGCCTTGCGGGAGTCCGGCATCATCCCGAGCCACAGCTCCCCGGAGCGGAAGGTCACCTCCAGCCCGGTGAGCCGTGGCGATCCGTCCTTGCGGAGGGTCGCGAGGACATGGTGCTTGTACTTCTCGAAGCGCTCCCGCACCACCGTGGCGAAGTCCGGCTCCGCGGCCTGAAAGTCTGCCCAGCTGTTGCTCATGGGCCCAGGAAACCCCGAATACCGGACATCCGATGTCCGGTATTCCGAGCAGGGTGCCGTGACCGCCGGCACATCACTCCGACGGCGGCCACCTCCTACCGCGGCCCGGCCGGGGTCCCGGGCAGGGACAGGGGGTCCGGGGAGGGACAGGGGGTCCGGGGGTCCGGGGGTCCCGGGGAGGGACCGGGGTCAGGAGCGCACGATGCCCAACTCACGCGCGTTCGCCAGCCACACCGGGAACTCGGACACCAGCCGGTCGTAGAGTTCCTCGTCGCGGAGCTGCCGCGGGTCGTGCCCCGCGTGGAAGAAGCCCGCGTTGTCGACGGGGCGCTTCGCGGGGACCGCCAGGTCGTCGAGCCTGCGCAGGAAGTCGAACTGCCGGCTGTCCGGGTCGCCGAAGCCGATGAACTGCCAGAACATCGGCAGCTTCGCCGCCTTGCACAGATACCGTTCCGCGGCGAGCTTGTTGATCGGTCCGCCGTCGGTCTGGAAGACGACGAGCGCGGGCGCCGTGGAACCGCTCTCCAGATAGTGGTCGATGACCGCGTCCATGGCGAGGTGGTAGCTGGTCCTGCCCATGTGGCCGAGCCCCGCCACGATCCGGTCCATCCGGCCCTCGTGGTCGGCGAGTTCGATGTCGGTCTCGGCGTCGATGTCCGTGGAGAAGAAGACCACGGGGACGCGCCCGTCGTCGTCCAGATGGGCCGACAGCCCGAGGACCCGGTCCGCGAGGGCCTGGACGCTGCCGTCCTTGTAGTAGGGCTTCATGGAGCCGGAGTAGTCGACCACCAGGTACACCGCGGCACGCCGGTCGTTCAGCCCGTGCTTCGCCAGCGACACCCCGGCGGCCTTGTAGAGGCCGACGAGGGCCGGCGCGGTCTCCTCGATCTTGCGCAGGCTGATGGCCGCCATGGGCGTGTCTCCGTTCGCCGGTCGTCCGTGGGTCCCGTGCGGGCCGCACCCGTGGCGAGAGACTACGCGCCGGGCGGCCGCGCGCGGGGTGCGAGATTACGGGCGCGTACCGTCACCCCGGAAGATGCCGCGGCGCCCGCCCATCATCCGGTCGGGGACGGGGGCAGGCGCCGCGTCTGTTCCGTACGCCTTTGTACGGGACGTATATGAGGGACCGTCAGCGAACGGTCCCGGGAAGGGCGTCCGGTCAGACCGTCAGCGAACGGTCCGTCGGGCGGATCGGCGCGGGCAGTTCGCTGGTGCCCGTGAGGTAGCGGTCCACCCCGCGCGCCGCGGAACGGCCCTCGGCGATGGCCCAGACGATCAGCGACTGGCCGCGGCCCGCGTCGCCGGCGACGTAGACGCCGTCGACGTTGGTGGCGAAGTCCGCGTCGCGGGCGATGTTGCCGCGCTCGTCCAGCGCCAGGCCGAACTGGGAGACCAGGCCGTTCTCGACGTCGGTGCCGGTGAAGCCCATGGCGAGGGTGACCAGCTGGGCCGGGATCACGCGCTCGGTGCCCGGCTTCTGCGTCAGCTTGCCGTCGACGAACTCGACCTCGACGAGGTGGAGGGACTGGACGTTGCCGTCCGCGTCGCCCTCGAAGTGGGTGGTGGAGACGGAGTAGACCCGCTCACCGCCCTCCTCGTGCGCCGACGTCACCTTGTAGAGCATCGGGAACGTCGGCCAGGGCTGGCCGGCGCTGCGCTCCTCGCCGGGCCGGGGCATGATCTCCAGCTGGGTCACGGAGGCCGCGCCCTGGCGGTGGGCCGTGCCGACGCAGTCGGCGCCGGTGTCGCCGCCGCCGATGACGACGACGTGCTTGCCCTCGGCGGTGATCGGCGGGGACACGAAGTCGCCCTCGACGACCTTGTTGGAGAGCGGCAGGTACTCCATCGCCTGGTGGATGCCGTTCAGTTCGCGGCCCGGCACCGGCAGGTCGCGCGCGGTCGTGGCACCGGCGGCGATGACGACCGCGTCGAACCGCTTGCGCAGGTCCGTCGCCGTGAGGTCGCGGCCGATCTCGATGCCCGTACGGAACTTGGTGCCCTCCGCGCGCATCTGCTCGATGCGGCGGTTGACGTGCCGCTTCTCCATCTTGAACTCGGGGATGCCGTAGCGGAGGAGCCCGCCGATGCGGTCGGCGCGCTCGTAGACGACCACGGTGTGGCCGGCCCGCGTCAGCTGCTGGGCGGCGGCGAGGCCCGCCGGCCCCGAGCCGATGACCGCGGCGGTCTTGCCGGACAGCCGCTCCGGCGGCTGCGGCTTGACGTCACCCGTGTCCCACGCCTTGTCGATGATCGAGACCTCGACGTTCTTGATGGTGACGGCGGGCTGGCTGATGCCGAGGACGCACGCCGACTCGCACGGGGCGGGGCACAGGCGGCCGGTGAACTCCGGGAAGTTGTTCGTGGCGTGCAGCCGCTCGCTGGCCGCCTGCCAGTTCTCGCGGTAGGCGTAGTCGTTCCACTCGGGGATGAGGTTCCCGAGCGGACAGCCGTTGTGGCAGAACGGGATGCCGCAGTCCATGCAGCGCCCGGCCTGCTTGCTGATGATCGGCAGCAGGGAGCCGGGGACGTAGACCTCGTTCCAGTCCTTGACGCGCTCGGCGACGGGGCGGGTCTCGGCGACCTCGCGCCCGGTGGTCAGGAAGCCCTTGGGGTCAGCCATTGGTCGCCGCCTCCATCATCTTCTCGGTGGTCTCCCGCTCGGAGAGACCGGCGAGCTCAGCGGCGTCCTTGGCGGCGAGCACGGCCTTGTACGTGGTCGGGATGATCTTGCTGAACCGGTCCGCGGCGGCGGGCCAGTCGGCGAGGAGCTTCTCGGCCACCGTGGAACCCGTCTCCTCGTGGTGGCGGCGCACGACGTCGTGCAGCCACTCCTTGTCGGTGTCGCTCGGGATCTCGACGGCGTTCGCGTTGCCGGCGTTGACGTTGTCCCGGTCGAGGTCGATGACGTACGCGACACCGCCGGACATGCCGGCCGCGAAGTTGCGTCCCGTCTCGCCGAGGACGACGGCGTGGCCGCCGGTCATGTACTCGCAGCCGTGGTCGCCCACGCCCTCGGAGACCACCAGCGCCCCGGAGTTGCGGACGCAGAAGCGCTCGCCGGTGCGGCCGCGCAGGAACAGCTCGCCGCCGGTGGCGCCGTAGGCGATGGTGTTGCCCGCGATGGTCGAGTACTCGGCGAGGTGGTCGGCGCCGCGGTCGGGGCGGACCACGACCCGGCCGCCGGAGAGGCCCTTGCCGACGTAGTCGTTGGCGTCGCCCTCCAGGCGCAGCGTGACGCCGCGCGGCAGGAAGGCGCCGAAGGACTGGCCGGCGGAGCCGGTGAAGGTGATGTCGATGGTGTCGTCGGGCAGGCCCGCACCGCCGAACTTCTTGGTCACCTCGTGGCCGAGCATCGTGCCGACGGTCCGGTTGATGTTCCGGATCGCGACCTGGGCGCGGACCGGCTGCGCCTCCTCGGCGGTGGCCGCGGCCAGCGCGTCAGCGGACAGCTTGATCAGCTCGTTGTCCAGGGCCTTCTCCAGGCCGTGGTCCTGCTCGACCAGCTGGTGGCGGACGGCGCCCTCGGGCAGGTCGGGCACGTGGAACAGCGGCGCCAGGTCGAGGCCCTGGGCCTTCCAGTGGTTCACCGCGCGGGTGGTGTCCAGCAGCTCGGCGTGGCCGACGGCCTCGTCGAGCGTGCGGAAGCCCAGCTCGGCGAGGAGTTCGCGGACCTCCTCGGCGATGAACTCGAAGAAGTTGACGACGAATTCCGCCTTGCCGGTGAAGCGCTCGCGCAGGACCGGGTTCTGCGTGGCGATGCCGACCGGGCAGGTGTCCAGGTGGCAGACGCGCATCATGATGCAGCCGGACACGACCAGCGGGGCGGTCGCGAAACCGAACTCCTCGGCGCCGAGGAGCGCGGCGATGACGACGTCGCGGCCGGTCTTCAGCTGGCCGTCGGTCTGCACGACGATCCGGTCGCGGAGCCCGTTGAGCAGCAGCGTCTGCTGGGTCTCGGCGAGGCCGAGCTCCCAGGGGCCGCCCGCGTGCTTCAGCGAGGTGAGCGGCGAGGCGCCGGTGCCGCCGTCGTGGCCGGAGATGAGCACCACGTCCGCGTGGGCCTTGGAGACACCCGCGGCGACGGTGCCGACGCCGACCTCGGACACCAGCTTCACGTGGATGCGGGCGGCCGGGTTGGCGTTCTTGAGGTCGTGGATCAGCTGCGCCAGGTCCTCGATCGAGTAGATGTCGTGGTGCGGCGGCGGGGAGATCAGGCCGACACCCGGGGTGGAGTGCCGGGTCTTGGCGACCCACGGGTAGACCTTGGGGCCGGGCAGCTGGCCGCCCTCGCCGGGCTTGGCGCCCTGGGCCATCTTGATCTGGATGTCGTCCGCGTTGACCAGGTACTCGGAGGTCACGCCGAAGCGGCCGGAGGCGACCTGCTTGATGCTCGAGCGGCGCGCCGGGTCGTAGAGGCGGTCCGGGTCCTCTCCGCCCTCACCGGTGTTGGACTTGCCGCCCAGCTGGTTCATGGCGATGGCGAGGGTCTCGTGCGCCTCCTTGGAGATGGAGCCGTACGACATGGCGCCGGTGGAGAAGCGCCTGACGATCTCGGAGACCGGCTCGACCTCGTCGAGGGGGATCGACGGGCGGTCGGACTTGAAGCCGAACATGCCGCGGAGCGTCATCAGGCGCTCGGACTGCTCGTTCACCCGCCCCGTGTACTTCTTGAAGATGTCGTACCGCTTGGTGCGCGTGGCGTGCTGCAGCCGGAAGACGGTCTCGGGGTCGAACAGGTGCGGTTCGCCCTCACGGCGCCACTGGTACTCGCCACCGATGTCCAGCGCGCGGTGCGCCGGGGCGATGCCGCTGGCCGGGTACGCCTTGGCGTGCCGGGCGGCGACCTCCTTGGCGACGACGTCGAGGCCGGCGCCGCCGATCTTCGTCGCGGTGCCGTCGAAGTACTTGGCGACGAAGGCGTCGTCGAGACCGACGGCCTCGAAGACCTGGGCGCCCCGGTAGGAGGCGACGGTGGAGATGCCCATCTTGGACATGACCTTGAGGACGCCCTTGCCGAGCGCCTTGATCAGGTTGCGGATCGCCTGCTCGGGCTCCAGGCCCTCGATGAACGTACCGGCGCGCAGCAGGTCCTCGACGGTCTCCATCGCCAGGTACGGGTTGACGGCGGCGGCGCCGTAGCCGATGAGCAGCGCGACGTGGTGCACCTCGCGGACGTCGCCGGCCTCGACCAGCAGACCCACGTGGGTGCGCTGCTTGGTGCGGATGAGGTGGTGGTGGACCGCCGCGGTGAGCAGCAGCGACGGGATCGGCGCGTGCTCGGCGTCGGAGTGGCGGTCGGACAGCACGATCAGGCGGGCGCCGCCCTCGATGGCGGCGTCGGCCTCGGCGCAGATCTCGTCCAGCCGGGCGGCGAGGGTGTCGCCGCCGCCGGAGACCCGGAAGAGGCCGGAAAGGGTGACGGCCTTCATGCCGGGCATGTCGCCGTCGGCGTTGATGTGGATGAGCTTGGCCAGCTCGTCGTTGTCGATCACCGGGAACGGCAGGGTGACCGAGCGGCAGGACGCGGCGGTCGGCTCCAGCAGGTTGCCCTGTGGGCCGAGCGAGGAGATCAGCGAGGTGACGAGCTCCTCGCGGATGGCGTCCAGCGGCGGGTTGGTGACCTGCGCGAACAGCTGGGTGAAGTAGTCGAACAGCAGCCGCGGGCGCTCGGAGAGGGCCGCGATCGGCGAGTCGGTGCCCATGGAGCCGATCGGCTCGGCGCCGGTGCGGGCCATCGGCGCGAGCAGGACGCGCAGCTCCTCCTCGGTGTAGCCGAAGGTCTGCTGGCGGCGGGTGACCGAGGCGTGGGTGTGGACGATGTGCTCACGCTCGGGCAGGTCGCCGAGCTCGATGATCCCGGCCTCCAGCCACTCCTCGTAGGGCTGCTCGGCGGCCAGCTGGGCCTTGATCTCGTCGTCCTCGATGATGCGGTGCTCGGCGGTGTCGACGAGGAACATCCGGCCCGGCTGGAGGCGGCCCTTGCGGACGACCTTGGCGGGGTCGATGTCCAGGACGCCGACCTCGGAGGAGAGCACGACGAGGCCGTCGTCGGTGACCCAGTAGCGACCGGGGCGCAGGCCGTTGCGGTCGAGGACCGCGCCGACCTGGGTGCCGTCGGTGAAGGTGACGCAGGCCGGGCCGTCCCAGGGCTCCATCATCGTGGAGTGGTACTGGTAGAAGGCGCGCCGGGCCGGGTCCATGGAGTCGTGGTTCTCCCACGCCTCGGGAACCATCATCAGCACGCTGTGCGGCAGCGAGCGGCCGCCGAGGTGGAGCAGCTCCAGGACCTCGTCGAAGGAGGCGGAGTCGGAGGCGTCCGGCGTGCAGAGCGGGAAGATCCGGTCCAGGTTCCCGTCCCCGAACAGCTCGCTGACCAGCTGCGACTCACGGGCCCGCATCCAGTTGCGGTTGCCCTTGACGGTGTTGATCTCACCGTTGTGCGCCACGAAGCGGTACGGGTGGGCCAGCGGCCAGCTCGGGAAGGTGTTCGTGGAGAACCGGGAGTGGACCAGGGCCACTGCGGTGGCGAGGCGGCGGTCCGAGAGGTCCGGGAAGAAGGGCTCCAGCTGGCCGGTGGTCAGCATGCCCTTGTAGACGATGGTGCGTGCGGAGAGCGACGGGAAGTACACGCCGGCCTCGCGCTCGGCGCGCTTGCGCAGCACGAACGCCTTGCGGTCGAGGGCGATGCCGCTGAGCGCGGAGCCTCCGGCCCGGGGGTCGTCCCCGGCCACGAAGAGCTGGCGGAAGACGGGCATCGTCGAACGGGCCGTCGCGCCGAGCAGCTCGGGCGCGACGGGGACGTCGCGCCAGCCGAGGACGGAGAGGTCCTCCTCTGCGGCGATCGTCTCGATCCGTGAGACGGCCTCGTCTTCGGCGCCCTGCGGGACGAAGGCGATGCCGACGGCGTACGAACCGGCCTCGGGGAGCTCGAATCCGGCGACCTCGCGCAGGAAGGCGTCCGGGACCTGGAGGAGGATGCCGGCCCCGTCGCCGGAGTCGGGCTCGGAGCCGGTGGCGCCGCGGTGCTCGAGGTTGCGCAGAACGGTCAACGCCTGCTCGACCAGCTCATGGCTGGCAACACCGGTGAGGGTGGCCACGAACCCGACGCCGCAGGCGTCGTGTTCGTTACGGGGGTCGTACATCCCCTGCGGGGCGGGGCGACCGTCCATGGGCGACCAGGCGTCGGAACGCATCGGCTCTCCCGTCGTCGTCGTGGCATGTGGCGGTGCCGAGGGACGACGTTGGCCCTCCGCTGAAATTTCGTGCAGGTTACATGATGGAGAGGTTCTCGGGAAGCGGATAGCCCATTCCAACATGCGGACACCGCGCTATGGGGTTCTGATAGCGGCGCAGGTGGGGGCGGGTGCGGACAGATCGGCTTGGGATCGGTGTCCACGGACCCGGGATGCAGAGCAGGCTTCGTTGCCCACAGCGCGTGTGGCTCATGCCCGGCGGTTAAGGATTCGAAACCGCCCGGTAACGGCTCTTGGTGTGAGGCCAAGACCAAGTGTCGCACCTCACGGCCCGATAGGGCAGCAGGACGTAGGTCACAGCCTCCGGAAGGGACCCCCGAAGGCTGTGACGACGCAGGTCGAACGGCTAGACGGCGGCCCCGACCAGGCTTCCGATCCCGTAGGTGACGGCCGCGGCGGCACCGCCCAGGGCCAGCTGGCGCAGCCCGCTGAACCACCAGCCGCGCGCGGTCACCCTGGACACCAGCGCGCCGCAGGCGAACAGCCCCAGGAGCGCCAGCAGCACCGCGGGCCACAGCGTGGTGGCGCCCAGGAGGTACGGCAGGACCGGCAGCAGCGCACCCAGGGCGAACGACCCGAAGGACGAGACGGCGGCCACCGTCGGCGAGGGCAGCTCGTCCGGGTCGATGCCCAGCTCCTCGCGGGCGTGGATCTCCAGGGCCTGCTCGGGATCCCTGGACAGCTGCATGGCCACCTCACGGGCGAGCCGGGGCTCGACACCGCGGGCCACGTACAGCGCGGCCAGCTCCTCCATCTCGTCGACCGGGTGCTTGCGCAGCTCACGGCGCTCGACGTCCAGTTCCGCCTGGACGAGCTCGCGCTGCGAGGCGACGGAGGTGTACTCGCCCGCGGCCATCGAGAAGGCGCCGGCCGCGAGGCCGGCGAGGCCCGTGATCACGATGGTCTGCGGGGACGCGGACCCGCCCGCGACACCGGTCATCAGGGCCAGGTTGGACACGAGCCCGTCCATCGCGCCGAACACCGCGGGACGCAGCCAGCCGCCGTTGACATCGCGGTGCGTGTGGTTGTCGCGGTGCGCCTCGTGAAGCGTCGCCTCGGTCTCGATGATGGACACAGCTCTCCCCTCGTTCCCCGGAGCGGGTCCACGTCCGTGCCCCGCCCCGTTTCTCGTTCTCGAAAGTACGCGCGATGTAAGGGGCGCGCTAGCAAGGCAGGCTTTACTTACCTGGTCAGAGCGCTGGGCTCCGCCCTTGGGCCGGACGCGTGAACCGGGGTTTCCCGCGCCCGCACCCGGCGCCCCGCGTGGGACAGATCGAGGAAGGGGCCCGAAGGGGTGCGAAGGAGTGGCGCGGTGGACTGGATTGCATGCGATCGGGCCCGCGGCGCGCTCCTGGGACTGGCCGTGGGCGACGCCCTGGGCGCACCCGCCGAGAACATGCGGCCGTCGGAGATCCGCCGCCGCTGGGGCCGCATCGAGGGCTTCGTGAGCGACAGCCCCGCCGGCACGGACGACACGGAGTACGCGATCTTCTCCGGGCTGCTGCTCGCCCGGCACGGGTCGGCGCTGACCGTGGCACACGTGGAGAAGGCGTGGCACCACTGGATCGCGGACCTGGACGAGGGTCCGTTCCGGGGTGCCGGATTCAGCGAGCGCGGCACGCTGGAGAACCTGCGCCGAGGGCTGGCGGCACCCATCACCGCGCAGCACCGGCACGCGTGGAGCGACGGGCTCGCGATGCGGGCGGCGCCGTTCGGGGTGTTCGCCGCGGGCTCCCCCGACGAGGCGGCGCGGCTGGTGGCCATCGACGGCTGCGTGAGCCATGACGGCGAGGGCATCTACGGCGGGCAGGCGGTGGCGGCGGGGGTGGCCGCGGCGATGGCGGGAGCCGGCCCGGCGGGAGTGATCGGCGCGGCCCTGTCCGTCGTCCCCCTGGACTCCTGGACCTCGCGTTCGATGCGCCGGGCGGTCGTGGCCGCGGAACGCGCCGGGACGGACCTGCTCGGCCGCGAACGCACGGTCCGCTCCGCGGTCGTCATCGGCGGCTACCCGTGGACCGACCTGGCGCCCGAGGCGGTCGGCCTGGCTTTCGGCGCCTTCGCGGCGGCCCGCGGCGACTTCCGCACGTCGGTGCTGACCGCGGTCAACATGGGCCGCGACGCCGACACCACCGCCGCGGTCGCCGGCGCGCTGGCCGGCGCGATGTCGGGCGCCTCCGCCATCCCGCCGGACTGGGCCGCCGCGATCGGCCCGGTCCGGGGCAGTTGCCTCCCCTCGATGCGCGGCTACCACGTCCTGGACATCGCGGATCTGCTCACCCCGTACGACGACACCGAGGCCCTCTCATGACCCCCCGCCCCCTCGACTCCGCCACCCCGGACCAGCCCGCCCCCGACAGCCCGGACTCCCCTCCGGACCTGGCGGCGAACCGGCCGGACACGCCCGACGACGGGTCGGGGGAGGGGGCGCCGGACCCGGGGACGGTCCGGGAGGACCAGCAGCAGGGCCCGGAGACACCGACGGGCACCCGGGCCGGAGGCCCGGATGAGGTGTGGGAGCGGGTCGCGCGTACGGCGGACGGCGTGTCCCCGGGCCGGACGCAACGGCCGGCGGGCGCCGGCCCGGAGGCACCCGCGAGATCGACGGCCGAGGCGACGGGTGCGGGGCCCGGGGCTCCGCAGGGCTCCACCGGCGCGCAGACACCGGCGGAATCCCCAGCCGGCGCGGCAGGTGCGGTGCGCCGGGTCCGGGAGGGCGCAGAAACGGTCCGCCGGGCCGGAGCGAACGAAGCCGCCGCGACGCGGGCCCGGTCGGCCGGGACCGGCGCGGGCACGGCGCCCGCCGGAATCGCCGGGGCGAGCGGAGCGGCCCAAGCAGCGGCAGCCACCGGGGCGAGCAAGGCAGCCGAAGCGACCGGAACGGCCGGTACCGCCGCAAACGCCGGACCACCATCGAGCGGATCGGCCACGGCGCCCGACGGCACCGCCGGGGCGAGCGGAACGGCCCGAGCAGCGGCAGCCACTGGTACCGCCCAAGCAGCCGGAACCGTCGGAAGCGCTGGGGCCGCCGACACCACAAAGACCGCCGGGGCGAGCGGGGGGGCCCAAGCGGCCGCAGCCACTGGTACCGCCCAAGCAGCCGGAACCGCCCAAGCGGCCGCAGCCACCGATACCACCAAGACCACCGAGGCGAGCGGGGCGGCCCAAGCCACCGGAACCGCCGGACCCGCCGGAACGCCCCAAGCAGCCGCAGCCACCGGAGCGGCCCGAGCAGCCGCCGGGCTCTCCGCCGGCGCCGGCGCCTCGGGTGCCGACCGCACCGCGCGCGAGCGCTCGTGGAGGCCGGAGCACTCGCGCCCGGTGGGACGGCCCGAGCACGGGACGGACCCGCTGCGGCGGCACACGGCACCGGGCAGCCGGTCGCGCGGCGCGGCGGCCGACGACGGTCCTGCCGCCGGGCGGAGCCGGCCGCAGGACGGCCACGGTGCCGGGACCAGGAGCGGCGGGCCCGTGTCGGGGTGGGGCTACTCCTCCTGGCTGCACCGGACGGCGCTCCGCCCCGGCGAGGCCCCCGCCGCGCGGGCGCGCACCGCTCCTCCCGCTCACGACGTGCACCGCGCCCGGATCGAGGGACTGCTGCTCGGGCTCGCCGCCGGTGACGCCGCGGGATGGCCCGCCGCGCGGCACCGGGCCGCGCGGATGCCGGAGTGGACCCGGCGTCTCACCCGTGAGCTCGACACGTTCGCCGAACAGAACGCCACGACCACCCTCCCGGTCCCGATCGCCCTCAACCAGCCCCCGGAACCTCTGCGCCTCGGCCCGTCCGACGACGCCGAGTGGGCCGCCTTCGCCGCCGAGACGGTCCTCGCCTCCGCGGGAGAACGGTTCGACGGGCTCGACCCCGGGCGCCGTATGCGCGCCGCGGTCGATCGTGCCTGGAACGCCCTGGCCGGAAAGATCGCCGCGGCCGAGGCGCGTGCCCCCGAGGTCGAGGCGGCCGTGCCTCCCCTCCGGGCCCGGATCTCCGTACGCGCGGGCCTCGGCAATCTGGCCACCGGACTGCGCCCGCCCGCCACGGGCCACGACAACCCGCACTACTTCGACGACGCCGCCTGCGTCCGGGCCGCCGTCCTCGCCGTCGTCCACCCGGGCGATCCGCGGACCGCCGCCGATCTCGCCGAGTTCGACGCCCGCTACACCCAGGACGGCGACGGGGTCCACGGCGCCCGTGCCATGGCGGCGGCCGTCGCGGCGGCGCTGGGCGGCGCACCGGTGGACGCGTCCGTCGGCGCCGCCCTCGCCGAACTCCCCGAGGCAACCGAGATCGGCCGCAACGCCCGGCACGCCCTCGCGCTCGCCCGCGACGCGGAGGACGCCTTCTCCCTCGTGCCCCTGCTGGAGCACCAGATCGTCGACCACGTCTACAGCTACGGAATCGCCGCCGCCGAGACCGTGCCCGTCGCCCTCGCCCTCGTGACGGCGGCGCGCGGCCGGATGGGCGGCGCGCTCCCCGCCGCCGCATGCCTGTCGCGCGTCGCCGACTCGGCGCCCGCCCTCGCCGGTGCGCTGACCGGCGCCCTCGGCGGCGGCGCGGCCGTGCCCGCGGCATGGCGGGACGCCTGCCGCACCCTGGCCGGCTGCGCCCTGCCCCGCCTGGCCGGTACGGACCTCGTCGAACTGGCGGGGCTGCTCGCCCGCACGATCCGCCCGCCGGACGGTCCTCCGCTCGCCCCGCACGGCGCGCCGCCCGCCGCCGCGCCGGTCCCGGTGACCCACCCGACCTCGGCCGCGGGGACACCCGTGCGGACTCCGGACCCGTAACTCGCCTCTCCCGGGCGCGAATCCCCGACGCGGCCTGCCTCACCGGCGCCCACCCCGGGTGGACAATTCCGACATGACACTCTCAGCGCACCCGGTCGCCCCGCTCGACGACCGGATCACGGGCTCCCTCGTCGGCGCGGCGGTGGGCGACGCGCTCGGCGGCCCGGTCGAGGGATACACGCCGGAGCAGATCGTGGAACGCCACGGCGGCCGGGTTCGGGGCATCGTCGGCCCCTGGCACGGCGACGACTGGCGCACCGCCCGCCCCATCGCGCCGTACCACAAGGGCGACGGGCACGTCACCGACGACACCCTGATGACGCACGCACTCGTGCGCGTCTACGCCACCGTCCGTGACCACCTCGACGCGTACGCCGTCGCCGACCACCTCGTACCGGACCTCGTCTCCACTCCCCGCTGGATCCCCGAGCTGGAGGCCGAGGCCCTCCCCCTGCAGCGGGTGTTCCTGGCCGAGAAGTGGCTCGCGGCCCGGCTGCACTACGGCCACGTCGATCCCCGTGAGGCCGGGGCGGGCAACATCGTCAACTGCGGTGCGGCCATGTACATGGCGCCCGTCGGCCTGGTCAACGCGGCCGACCCGGCCGCCGCCTACGCGGAGGCCCTGGACGTGGCGGGAGCCCACCAGTCCTCGTACGGGCGCGAGGCGGCGGGCGTCCTCGCGGCCGCGGTCGCCGCGGCCTGCACACCCGGCGCGAGCCCGGAGTCCGTCGTCGAGACCTGTCTGTCGCTCGCCAAGGACGGCACCCGTTCGGCGATCGAGGCGGTGGCCGAAGTGGCCTCCCGCCACAGCGACTTCGAACCCGCGCTCCGTCCGCTCCGCGAGGCTGTCGCGCCCTTCGACACCGTCGGGCCCGACTACCGCTCCCCCTCCCTGGCGGCTCGCCGCCCCTCCCGGCTGCACTCCGTCGAGGAACTCCCCATCGCACTGGGCATGCTGCTCATCGGCGACGGCGACTTCCGCAGGACCGTGCTCGGTTCCGTGAACTACGGCCGGGACTGCGACTCGATCGCCACGATGTCCGGGGCGATCGCCGGCGCGCTGCACGGCGAGGAACCGGTCCCCACCGACTGGGTGAAGACCGTCTCCGAGGCCAGCCGCCTGGATCTGCACGCCCCGGCCCGCGCGCTCACGGAGGTCGCGTACGAGGTCTTCGCCCGCGACACCCGGCGCCGCCGGGCGCACGAGGCCGCCTTCGCGCGGCTCACGGAAGCCCGGTGAACCTCCGGCTCACCTGGGTCCAGCCCGAGGACCTGGTAGGCCACGAGCTCCGCCAGGCCGCCGAGGACGGCCGCGACGCCTCGGCGGTCGCACACCGCTGGCGTACGGCGGGCGGCACCCCGGCACCGCCGGCCGCGGGTGCCTCACCCCGCTCCGCCGACCCGCGGCTGCGGAAGCTGGCGATCCGGCTGCTGGACGAACTGGACGCGCTCCCCTCTCCGTTCGCCGACCGCGAGCCGACGGGCCTCCCGGCCATCCGGGCGGCCTGCCCCGACTGGCCGGCGTCCTGCTCGCGGGAGCGGGCGAAGCACCCGACGGGCGAACGGTCGAAGGACACGCCCGGGTGCGGGCCCGACGGGACCCTGGAGCAGCGGCTGCACGCCGCCTGGCTCGGCCGGGCGGCGGGCTGTCTGCTCGGCAAGCCCGTGGAGAAGCTCCCCCTGAACGCCGTCCGCGCACTCGCCCGCGCGACCGGCAACTGGCCGCTCTCGAACTGGTTCACGGCGAAGGGCGTGCCCCCCGGGCTGCTCGCCGCCCACCCCTGGAACCGCCGCTCCGCCCCCACCTCCCTCGCCGAGAACATCGACGGCATGCCCGAGGACGACGACCTCAACTACCCGCTGCTGAACCTGCTCCTCCTCCAGCGCCACGGACCGGACTTCGGCACCGCCGACGTCGCACGGCTGTGGCTGGACGAACTCCCCGCCGGCCGTACGTTCACCGCCGAGCGGGTCGCGTACCGCAATCTCCTCGACGGGCTGGAACCGCCGGACACCGCCACCCGCCACAACCCCTTCCGGGAGTGGATCGGCGCCGCCATCCGCGCCGACGTGCACGGCTGGACCCACCCGGGCGACCCGGCGGCCGCGGCCGAGCAGGCCCACCGCGACGCGGTGCTCACCCACACCGCGAACGGCGTGTACGGGGCCATGTTCATCGCGGCCGCACTCGCCGTCGCGGCCGGCGGCGGCACCGACGTGCACGGGTGCCTGCGCGAAGGACTCCGTGTCGTCCCGCCCCGGTCGCGGTTCGCTGCGGCCGTGCGCGGCGGCATCGCCACCGCCGCCGCGCACGACGACTTCGACACGGTCGTGGACCGGCTGCACGCGGCGCACGGCGCCTGTCACTGGGTGCACGTCATCCCCAACGCGGCCCTGCTCGCCGCCGCGCTCACCCACGCGGACGGCGACTTCGCCGGCTCGATCTGCCGTGCGGTCTCGGGCGGCTGGGACACGGACTCCAACGGCGCCACCGCCGGTTCGCTGGCCGGGCTGCTCGCCGGCCGCCCCGACCGCCTGCCCGAGCGCTGGACGGCCCCGCTCAAGAACCGACTCGCCACTACCGTCGGAGGGTTCGACGGCATCGGCTTCGACTCGCTCGCCCGCCTCACGTACGACCGCATCAATCTCCGGGAGGACCCGCACCCATGACCGGCATCGTCGTGCTCGGCAGCACCAACATGGACCTCGTCGCCTACGTCCCGAAGGCGCCGCAGCGCGGGGAGACCGTGACGGGCCGGGAGTTCCGCACCGTCCCCGGCGGCAAGGGCGCCAACCAGGCCGTCGCCGCCGCCCGGGCCGGCGGCGAGGTGGCGATGATCGGCGCCGTGGGCACGGACGACTTCGGCGTCGTGCTGCGGGAGACGCTCGAACACTCCGCGGTCGACACCGATCTGCTGCGCACCGCGGAGGGGCCGTCCGGAACCGCGCACATCGTGGTGGACGACGAGGGCGGCAACGCCATCGTCGTCATCCCCGGCGCCAACGGGACGGTGGACCACCTCACCCCCGGCGACGAGACCCTCATCGCCGCCGCCGACGCGCTGCTCCTCCAGCTCGAACTGCCCCTCGCGGGGGTGATCGCCGGCGCCGAGGCCGCCCATCGGCACGGGGTACGGACCGTCCTCACCCCCTCGCCCGCGCAGCCCCTGCCGCCCGAACTGCTCGCGGTCACCGACCTGCTGGTGCCCAACGAGCACGAGGCCGCCCTGCTCACCGGAATCGCCGACCCGCGAGCCGCGGCCGAGGCGCTGCTCCGCCAGGTGCCGCAGGTCGTGATCACGCTCGGCGCGGCGGGCAGCCTCCACGCCGCCCGGGGCGCCGAACCCGTCACGGTCCCGGCGCCCCGGGTGCGTGCCGTCGACACGACGGCCGCCGGGGACACCTTCGTCGGCGTCCTCACCGTGGCCCTGGTCGAGGGCCGGCCGATGCCCGAGGCGATGGCCTGGGCATCCACCGCGGCGGCGCTGTCCGTCCAGCGCGCCGGCGCCTCGTCCTCCATGCCGTACCGGCCCGAGATCGACGCCGGCCGGCTGGAGGGCGCCACGGGAGGCTGAGCCCGCCGGGCGCTGCCGCGGGCGGCGCCCCGCTGCGAGTGCCCGCCGATCGCGGCGCCGCGAGGCCACCGCCGCCGGATCGCACACCACGACCGCGACCGGCACCGTACGGAACGCACCCCGTGCCCCGGCCGCCCGGCACGAGCCACGACAGCCCGTACCCACGACAGCCCGTACCCCCTCGACCCGTCACCGCACCGCGCACGCCCCGCAGGAGACTCGCAAGGAGCCCCCATGCACGATCCCGACGCCGACGTCGTCACCGCTCGCCAGTCCGTCCCAGCCGGTGCGCCCGCCGCGGGCGGGCCGCTCGCCGGGCTGCGCGTCCTCGATCTCGCCACCCTCTTCGCCGGCCCGCTCGCCGCGACGATGCTCGGCGACTTCGGCGCCGATGTGATCAAGGTCGAGCACCCCGGGAAGCCCGACCCGTCACGGGGCCACGGGCCCGGCAAGAACGGCGTCGGACTGTGGTGGAAGCTGCTCGGCCGCAACAAGCGCACCATCACGCTCGACCTGTCCACACCCGGCGGCCGCGAGACCTTCCTGCGGCTGGCCGCCACCGCGGACGTCGTCGTCGAGAACTTCCGCCCCGGCACGCTGGAGCGGTGGCAGCTCGGCTGGGAGGAGCTGAGCGCCGCCAATCCCCGGGTGGTGCTGGCCCGGGTCACCGGCTTCGGCCAGTTCGGCCCGTACTGCCACCGGCCCGGTTTCGGCACCCTCGCCGAAGCCATGAGCGGGTTCGCCGCGATCACCGGCGAGCCGGACGGCCCGCCCACGCTGCCGCCCTTCGGGCTCGCCGACTCCATCGCGGCCCTCGCCACCGCCTACGCCGTCATGACCGCCCTCACCGCCCGCGCCGCCAACGGCCGCGGCCAAGTCGTCGACATGGCCATCATCGAGCCCATCCTCACCGTGCTCGGTCCGCAGCCCATCTGGTACGACCAGCTCGGCTACGTCCAGCCGCGCACCGGCAACCGCTCCCGCAACAACGCGCCCCGCAACACCTACCGGGCAGCCGACGGCGCCTGGCTCGCCGTCTCCACCTCCGCGCAGTCCGTGGCCGAGCGCGTGATGCGGCTCGTCGGCCGTCCGGAACTGACCTCCGAGCCGTGGTTCGCCTCCGGCAGCGGACGGGCCGAGCACGCGGACGTGCTGGACGAGGCCGTGGGCGCCTGGATCGCCCGCCACACCCGGGACGAGGTCATCGCCGCCTTCGACAAGGCCGAGGCCGCGGTCGCCCCCGTCTACGACGTACGGGACGTCATGGAGGACCCCCAGTACCGGGCGCTGGACAGCGTCACCGAGGTTCCCGATCCGGAGCTCGGCCCGATCCGCATGCAGAACATCCTCTTCCGCCTCTCCGAGACTCCCGGAGGCATCCGCTGGGCCGGCCGGCCGCACGGCGCGGACACCGACGCCGTCCTGGGCGAACTCGGGCTCACCCCCGCCAGGATCGCCGCGCTGCGCGGCGAAGGCGCGCTATGACCCCGCTCACTTGGCTGTACGTCCCCGGGGACCGCCCCGAGGTGGTCCAGAAGGCGCTGTCGTCCGGCGCCGACATCGTGATCGTCGACCTCGAGGACGCGGTCGCCCCGCACCGCAAGACGTACGCGCTCGCGGCCACCGCCGAACTGCTCTCCTCCCCCCAGCCCG
The DNA here is from genome assembly GCF_900103455.1 of Streptomyces wuyuanensis. Classification (GTDB taxonomy): domain Bacteria; phylum Actinomycetota; class Actinomycetes; order Streptomycetales; family Streptomycetaceae; genus Streptomyces; species Streptomyces wuyuanensis. The sequence continues at coordinate 263,733 of NZ_FNHI01000004.1, forward strand.
TGCCGGTCCACGTCCGCATCCACGCGGAACGCGACATCGCACCGCTGGCCCCCCTGCCGGGACTGGCGGCTCTGCGCATCCCCAAGGTGACACACGCCACCGACATCCGTGTCACGGCGAAGCTGGCCCCCGGTAAGGGGCTGTACGCGCTGCTGGAATCGGCGGGTGGAGTGGAGCACGCGTACGCGATCGCGACCGCCGACCCGGCGGTGCGCGGTATCGCGCTCGGCGAGGCGGATCTCCGGGCGGACCTGGGCGTGCGGAACGACACCGGACTGGACTGGCCGCGCAGCCGCGTCGTCGTCGCCGCCCGCGCGGCGGGTCTGCCCCCGCCGACGCAGTCGGTGTTCCCCGACATCCGGGACCTGGACGGGCTGGCGGCCTCCTGTGCCCACGGACGCTCGCTGGGCTTCCTCGGCCGGGCCGCGATCCACCCCCGGCAGCTCCCGGTGATCGAGCGCGCCTATCTCCCCGGCCCCGAGGAGGTGGAGGCGGCGGAGGAGATCGTCAAGGCGGCGACGACGGACGCGGGCGCCCTGGCCCTCCCCGACGGCCGCTTCGTCGACGCGGCCGTCGTCGCGGCGGCCCACCGCACGCTCTCCCTGGCAGGCCGCGACGGCGCCTGACGCGGCCTGCCGCAGGGCGGCAGGGCCGCAGGGCGACGGGCCCGCGAAGCCCGCAGGGCCGCCCGGCCGTGACGGCCGGGCGGCCCTGCGGAAACGCCCTGTGCGGAGCCTCGGCTCCCGGTCAGCCTCTGTTCGCGGACCCCGAGTCCGCCGGGTCGCCCTCGGCGTCCTTGTCCAGGGACGTCGCGCCGGAGGCGGAGTCGGCGCCCGCCCCGTTGCCCTGCCGCACGGCGGCGGGCTCGACGATCTCCTCACGGCCGGGGCGGAGCCGGGCGGAGACCACGATGTAGACGACGGCAAGGGCGAACACCACGATCGCGGTCCAGACGTTCAGCCGCAGGCCGAGGACGTGGTGCGCCTCGTCGACGCGCATGTACTCGATCCAGGCCCGGCCGGCGCAGTACGCGGCGACGTACAGCGCGAACGCGCGCCCGTGCCCCAGCCTGAAGCGGCGGTCGGCCCAGACGACCAGCAGCGCGACACCCACGCACCACAGCGACTCGTAGAGGAACGTCGGGTGGTAGAGGCCCGCCTCCCGGTTCACTCCCTCGCTGATCTCGAGAGCCCACGGGAGATCGGTCGGCTTGCCGTACAGCTCCTGGTTGAACCAGTTGCCCCAGCGGCCGATCGCCTGGGCGATGGCGATGGCGGGCGCGATGGCGTCTGCGTACGCGGGCAGCGGGATGCCCCGCCGGCGGCAGGCGATCCACGCTCCCACCGCGCCGAACGCGATGGCGCCCCAGATGCCGAGGCCGCCCTCCCAGATCTTGAACGCGTCGACCCAGTTCTCACCCTCGCCGAAGTACAGCTGGTAGTCGGTGATCACGTGGTACAGACGGCCGCCGACGAGGCCGAAAGGGACGGCCCACACGGCGACGTCGGCCACCGTGCCGGCTTTGCCGCCGCGGGCGATCCAGCGCTTGTTGCCGTACCAGACGGCCACGAAGACACCGATGATGATGCAGAAGGCGTAGCCGCGCAGCGGAAGCGGTCCGAGGTGGACGACACCCGTGGACGGGCTGGGAATGTAGGCAAGGTCCATGGCAGGTCCGACGCTACCTTGCCGGGCCCGGGGCACGGCAAGCGACCGCGCAACGTCTGGATAACGAGCCCCCGCACGACGAGTCCCCCACCACCGACGACGACCGGGCCACCGGGCCGAGCGGCGGTCGACCGGCACCCCGCGCACACGCGGGGGTGGGCGCCCCCGGCCGCGCCGCGGAACGCCCACCCGGGAACGCGTGCCCGTCAGGAAGCCGCCGGGCTCGGCTGCGCCGAGCCGGGCTTCTTGCCCTTGTTGGCCTCGGCGACCCACTTCCGCAGGTTCTCGGGGCTGATCTGCTCGTTGCCCTTCTGCGGGAACACCGACTCGCCGTTGAGCAGCACCGTCGGTGTGCCCCGGAAGTTCTGCTTCTCGAAGGCCTGACCGGACTTGTCCACCCAGCTGTCGTGCCTGCCGGACTCCACGCACTCGGTGAACGCGGGGGTGGCGAGGCCCGGGACCTTGCCCGCCAGCTCGATGAGCCGCTTGTTGTCCCCGAAGGCGTCCTCGGTCTCCGGCGGCTGGTTCTGGTAGAGCACGTCGTGGTACTCCACGAACTTCCCGGCGTCCTGCGCGCACGCGGCCGCGTTCGCCGAGCGGTGCGAGCCGTTGCCGCCCATGCCCCCGTCGATGATCGTCGCGAGGTGGTACTCGACCCTGAGCTGACCCGAGGCGGTCAGGTCGTGGATCGTCTGCCTCATCACGTTCTCGAACTGGGCGCAGGCCGGGCAGCGGAAGTCCTCCCAGACCGTGAGCGTCGACGGCGCGTCGTCGGCGCCCGCCGGGAGGGCGAGCGCGTCCTCGCCCTGGGCGCCGCTCGGGGCCACCACCGGACCGTCGGCGGCCGAGCCCTCGTCCTTGCCCCCGCCGCCCGCCGCGATCACGCCGACGACCGCGGCCAGACCAAGGACGCCGACCACGGCGGCGGACACGATCAACAGGCGCCGTCGCTTCTCACGGGCCTTCTGCTGCTCGCGTTCGCGCATGAGCCGCTCGCGCGCGGCCCGCCTTCCCTCTTGGTTGTTCTCGCTCACGACCACAGCAACGAACCGGGGAGGCGCGCATGCGCCTCCCCGGTCCCATGTCCACCCGGACGGGTGAGCCGGTCCGATCAGATCCTTCGTTCCACGACCGGACGGCCCCCCGTCGGTCACCGCTTGCGGACGCCCTCCGCGAGCTCGCCCGCCAGCGCCCGCACCGCCGCGATTCCGGCGGCGTGGTCGTCGGCGTCGAGCAGCCGCTTGACGAACGCCGAGCCGACGATCACACCGTCGGCGAAGCCCGCGACCTCGGCGGCCTGCTCGGCGTTGGAGACGCCCAGCCCGACGCACACGGGCAGTTCGGTGGTGGCACGGGTGCGCCCCACCAGGTCCTGGGCCTGGGCCCCGACCGACTCCCGGGTGCCGGTGACGCCCATCAGCGAGGCCGCGTAGACGAAGCCCGAGCCCGCGGCCGTGATCTCGGCGAGCCGCTCGTCCCTGCTGCTGGGCGCGACGACGAACACCGTGGCGAGCCCGTGCTTCTCGGCGTGCTCGCGCCACACCGCGGACTCCTGGACCGGCAGGTCCGGCAGGATGCAGCCCGCGCCGCCCGCCTCGGCGAGCTCGGCGGTGAACCGCTCGATGCCGTACCGGTCGATGGGGTTCCAGTACGTCATCACGAGCACCGGCTTGCCCGTGGCCCGGGTGGCCTCCCGGACCGTGCGCATCACGTCCGCGATCCTGACGCCGCCGCGCAGGGCGATGTCGTCGGCGGTCTGGATGACGGGGCCGTCCAGCACCGGGTCGCTGTGCGGCAGGCCCACCTCGACGACGTCGGCGCCGCCGTCGAAGACGGCCTTGATCGCCTCGATGCCGCCGTCGACGGTCGGGAAGCCGGCCGGGAGGTAGGCGACGAGGGCTGCCCGGTCCTCGGACCTCGCGCGCGCCAGGGTGTCGCTCAGCAGTCGGATGTTGCCGCTCACTTGGCGTCCCCCTCGATCTCCGCGACCTCGCCGGCGGCGTCCGCCTCGACGACGGCGTCCGTGCCGGCGCCGCCGTCCGCGTCGTACAGCCCGAAGTAGCGGGCGGCCGTGTCCATGTCCTTGTCGCCCCGGCCGGACAGATTGACCAGGATCAGCCCGTCCTTGCCGAGTTCCTTGCCCAGTTCGAGGGCGCCGGCCAGCGCGTGCGCCGACTCGATGGCCGGGATGATGCCCTCCGTGCGGGAGAGCAGCCGCAGCGCCTGCATGGCGGCGTCGTCCGTCACGGCCCGGTACTCACCGCGTCCGGTGTCCTTGAGGTACGAGTGCTCCGGGCCGATGCCGGGGTAGTCCAGGCCGGCCGAGATCGAGTACGGCTCGGTGATCTGGCCCTCGTCGTCCTGGAGGACGTAGCTGCGCGAGCCGTGCAGGATGCCCGGCTCGCCGGCGGTCAGGGTCGCCGCGTGCTCGCCGGTCTCGACTCCGTGGCCCGCGGGCTCGCAGCCCACCAGGCGCACGCCCTCGTCCGGGATGAACGCGTGGAAGAGGCCGATGGCGTTGGAGCCCCCGCCGACGCAGGCCACGGCGGCGTCCGGGAGGCGGCCGGTGCGCTCCAGGATCTGGCGCCGGGCCTCCACGCCGATGACCCGGTGGAAGTCGCGGACCATCGCCGGGAAGGGGTGCGGGCCCGCGACCGTGCCGAACAGGTAGTGGGTGTGGTCGACGTTGGCGACCCAGTCGCGGAACGCCTCGTTGATGGCGTCCTTCAGGGTGCGGCTGCCGGACTTCACCGGCACGACCTCGGCACCGAGCATGCGCATCCGGGCGACGTTGAGCGCCTGGCGCCGGGTGTCGATCTCGCCCATGTAGATGGTGCAGTCGAGGCCGAAGAGGGCGCAGGCGGTGGCGGTGGCCACGCCGTGCTGGCCGGCGCCGGTCTCGGCGATGACCCGGGTCTTGCCCATGCGCCGGGTGAGCAGGGCCTGCCCCAGCACATTGTTGATCTTGTGGGAGCCGGTGTGGTTGAGGTCCTCGCGCTTGAGGAAGATCCGCGCGCCGCCCGCGTGCTCGGCGAAGCGGGGCACCTCGGTCAGCGCGCTGGGACGGCCGGTGTAGTGGACGAGCAGCTCGTCGAGCTCTGCGGCGAAGGCCGGGTCGGACTTGGCCTTGTCGTACTCGACAGCCACCTCGTCGACCGCGGCGACGAGCGCCTCGGGGATGAACTTGCCGCCGAAGTCGCCGAAGTAGCCGGCGGCGTTCGGCACGTGACCCTCGGGGTCGGGAACGAAGTATTGACTGGGCATGCCAGAACTCCTCGTGTGCGTGTAAGCCGAAGAGAAATGAATGATGACGTCCGGTGCTGAGCGTGTCGCTCAGCGACGCCATCGCATGCCGTTGACCTGGCCGGGCTCGTCCCCGATGACGTACCTGACCCGGCGTCCGTGCACCCGCCGGGCGGGGGCGCGGCAGCCGCGCGGGCGGCAGCCGCGCGCCAGCGGGGCATGCGGCACACGCGCCCCGCTCGGGCGCGGGCGAGTGAGCCGAAGGGGCGCGTGGGCGTCGAAAGGGAGGACGCGCGCAGGCCCCGAGGCACGAGGGACCGAGCACGAACGACCGTCGACGCACACCCAAGCGCCCCGGAGGCGAGCCGAGAAGGCCACGGGAGCGAGCCGAAGGGGCGCGTGGGCGTCGAAAGGGAGGACGCGCGCAGGCCCCGAGGCACGAGGGACCGAGCACGAACGACCGTCGACGCACACCCAAGCGCCCCCGAGGCGAACCGAGCCCGAACAAGCCACCGGTGGTCAGTCCCTCCCCTGCCGCAGCGCCGGGTGGGCGCCCGCGGCGACCAGATCGGCCACGGCGGCCTTCGGGTCCCGGCCGGTGACCAGGGACTCCCCGACCAGCACCGCGTCGGCGCCGGCGTTGGCGTACGCGATCAGGTCGTGGGGGCCTCGGATTCCGGACTCGGCGACCTTGACGATTCCCGCGGGGACCTCGGGGACGACGCGTTCGAAGGTGGAGCGGTCGACCTTGAGGGTCTTGAGGTCACGCGCGTTGACACCGATGATCTTGGCGCCGGCGTCCACGGCCCGCTCGGCCTCGTCCTCGTCGTGGACCTCGACGAGCGGGGTGAGTCCGATCGACTCGGCGCGCTCGATCAGGGAGACCAGGGCCTCCTGGTCGAGGGCGGCGACGATCAGCAGGGCCAGGTCGGCGCCGTAGGCACGGGCCTCCCACAGCTGGTACGACGTGACGATGAAGTCCTTGCGGAGCACGGGGATGTCCACCCGGGCCCGCACGGCTTCCAGGTCCTCGAGCGAGCCGCCGAAGCGGCGCTGCTCGGTGAGGACGGAGATGACGGCCGCGCCGCCCGCCTCGTAGTCGGCGGCCAGACCGGCGGGGTCGGCGATCGCGGCGAGCGCGCCCTTGGAGGGGCTGGAGCGCTTCACCTCGCAGATGACCTTCACGCCGTCGCCGCGGAGGGCGGCGACGCCGTCCTTGGCCTGGGGCGCCTTGGCGGCACGCTCCTTGAGCTCGTCGAGGCTGACCCGCGCCTGCCGCTCTGCGAGGTCGGCGCGCACGCCGTCGATGATCTCGTCGAGCACACTCACGCGAGCGGCCCCCTTCCGGGAGGTTGATGATGGATCACTGTCGGCATTCCCGATGGTATCCGGATGCGGGCGAAGGGTCCGCATCCGGTTGACGCCCGTCCCACTACCTGGGACTTCTTCCCCGGGTCAGGGCGCGAGCCCCGAGCCGAACGGCAGGTTCCGGACAACGGTGAAGACGGCCAGGAGCGCGCCGAGACCCCACCACCAGGCGGGCCCGAGCGTGATCCGGACCGGTTTCGCCCCGACCGCGCGCACGAGCCACACGGCCCACACCACCGCGAAGACCAGGTATCCGGCGACGGCGAGGGCGTTGGCGCCGAAGGCGGTGCCCAGGTCGCCGTGGACGAACGCGTGGGCGCTGCGCAGCCCGCCGCAGCCCGGGCAGTAGATCCCGGTGAACCGCAGCAGCGGGCAGACCGGGTAGTGGCCGGGCTCGTTCGGGTCGACCGCACCGACGTAGGCGAAGGCCCCGGCGACGGCGGCCAGCGTGGCCAGCGGCGCGGCGAGCCGGCGGCGCAGGGGCGGAGGCGCGGGGGGTGCCGGCGGCGGCCCGTCGTGGTGCCGGGGCGCGGGTGCCGGCGCGGGCTCGGGTCCCGGCGCGGCGGCGGGGGACGGTCCCGGTTCGGCGGATCGTCCCGGTACGGGGGTGGCGGCAGGCATGGCTTCCACCCCGCGATTGTCCCCGGTCGTGCGCAGAGGCGCAGCCCGGGCTCGCCGGGCCGCGCCTCTCGCGGGGATCTGTGCGGTCAGGAGGCCGTCGCCTCGGCGGCCACCGGCTGCGCGACCGGGGTGCGGGCCGGGACGGGCACGGCCGACTCCTTCTGCCCGAGGCCGGCGGCCTTCATCGCGGCTCCGACGACACCTCCGAGGACGACCACGCCCATGCCGGCCCAGAACCCGAGCGGGTTTGCGGCCACCATGAAGACTCCTGAGATGCAGAAGCCGATGAAGGAGATGGTGACGCCGGTCCAGGCGGCCGGGGTGTGTCCGTGGCTGCTGCCCGCCATGAAGTGCTCCTCGTTGGTGTTGCGCTGGGGGGTGGGTCGGATGCTCTCGTCCCATTGTCCCGTACCCGTGGGGCTGCCGGGACGTGGGGGTCGTCACTGATCGCGATGGGAATGCCTCACCGCTCGCCGGTGGGGTCCTCGCCTCGGTCCAGGGCCTTCCACAGCTCCTCGGGCCGGTCCGGGTCGGCCGCCGGGCGGCCCCCGCGCGGGGCGCCGCCCTCGCGCTCGTAGCGTGCGGACATGGCGGGCCAGGAGGAGCCGTACCGCATGGCCAGCAGGCCGGCGGCCAGGATCAGCAGCCCGGCGACGGCGGTGACGTACGGCCAGGCCGTGTGGGTGAGGCCGTCGATGACCGCGGCCGTGTCGCCGGTGGTCTGCCGGGCCTTCTCGTCCAGTGCCGCGCTGTCGGAGGCACCGAGGAAGGCGGATGCCGCCGCGCCGGCCCCGCTCAGCGCGAGGAGGGCGGAGACGATCACACGGCCCGCCCGGCGGACGGCGAATACGGCGACGAGGGCGGCCAGGCCGACGACGGCGAGCGCCGCGGGGAGCCCGGTGACGTCGCGGCCGTCGGCCTGGAGCGGCACGCTGCCGGCTCCGACGGCGGCCGTGCCCTCGGCCCAGGTCTGCCCCGACGCGAGCAGCACCACGGCGGCGCCGACGGCGCCGAGGAACAGGGCGGCCGCGAGGCTGCGCCGGCCGCCCGGGGCGGCCGCGGCGGCACCGGCCGTCCGCTCGGCCTGGCCACTGGAGTGGGGTACGGGTACAGCAGTCACGCCCCCCACTATCCCTTACGCCTCCCGTCGGCGTTCAGCCGGTTCGCGGTGTGCACGGCACGCAGCACCGCGGCCGCCTTGTTGCGGCATTCGGTGTCCTCGGCGAACGGATCCGAGTCGGCGACGATCCCCGCCCCGGCCTGCACGTGGGCGGTGCCGTCGCGGAGCAGCGCGGTGCGGATCGCGATGGCGGTGTCGGAGTCGCCGGCGAAGTCGAGGTATCCGACGGCTCCGCCGTACAGTCCGCGCCGCGAGGGCTCCAGCTCCTCGATGATCTGCATCGCGCGGGGCTTGGGAGCGCCGGAGAGCGTGCCGGCCGGGAAGCAGGCGGTGAGCACGTCGAAGGCGGTGCGGCCCTCGGCGACCCGGCCCGTCACCGTCGAGACGATGTGCATGACGTGCGAGTACCGCTCGACCGACATGAAGTCGACGACCTCGACGGAGCCGGGCTCGCAGACCCGGCCCAGGTCGTTGCGGCCGAGGTCGACGAGCATGAGGTGCTCGGCGCGCTCCTTGGGGTCGGCGAGGAGCTCGTCGGCGAGCGCCTGGTCCTCCTGCGGGGTCGCGCCGCGCGGACGGGTGCCGGCGATGGGGTGCACCATGGCGCGCCCGTCCTCGACCTTGACCAGCGCCTCCGGGCTGGAGCCGACGACGTCGAACCCGCCGTCCCCGTGGGGGAAGCGCAGCAGGTACATGTACGGGCTGGGATTGGTGGCCCGGAGCACCCGGTAGACGTCGAGGGCGCTCGCCTCGCACGGGGTCTCGAACCGCTGCGACGGCACGACTTGGAAGGCCTCGCCCGCGCGGATGCGCTCCTTCACGTCCTCGACGGCCGCCCGGAACTCCGCACCGCTCCACATGGGCCCGGTGTACGGGGGCAGCTCGGAGGGCGGCAGCGCCTGCGGCCGGCTCTCGACCGGCCGGGCCAGGTCGGCCTCCATGGCGTCGAGACGGGCGACGGCGTCAGCGTGGGCCTCGTCGACACCGGTGTCGAGGTCGTTGTGGTTGATCGCGTTGGCGATCAGCAGCACCGAGCCGTCCCAGTGGTCGAGGACGGCGAGATCCGAGGTGAGCAGCATGGTCAGCTCGGGGAGCCCCAGGTCGTCCCGGCCGTGCTCGCCGATCCGCTCCAGCCGGCGGACGATGTCGTACCCGAGGTAGCCGACCATGCCGCCGGTGAAGGGCGGCATGCCCTCGTCGAGGTCCTGCCGGGGGGTGTGGAGGGCCTCGACGGTCGCCCGGAGGGCCTCCAGCGGGTCGCCGTCCGTGGGGACGCCGACGGGCGGGGTGCCCAGCCAGTGGGCCTGCCCGTCGCGGACGGTGAGGGTCGCTGCGGACCGTACGCCGATGAAGGAGTAGCGGGACCAGGAGCCCCCGCCCCCACCGCCCACGGTGTGGGAGGTGCCCCCGTCGGCGGACTCGAGCAGGAAGGTGCCCGGCCTCTCGCCCGCGAGCTTGCGGTAGAGGCCGACCGGGGTGTCGCCGTCCGCGAGGAGACGCCGGCTGACTGGGATGACGCGGCGGTCGGCCGCCAGCTTGCGGAAGGTCTCGAGATCCATGGCGTACGACCCTACTGGCCCAGGGGGAGTACGTCCGCGTCGAAGCAGGTGCGGTCTCCGGTGTGACAGGCGGCCCCGATCTGGTCGACCTTCACGAGGACGGTGTCGGCGTCGCAGTCGAGGGCGACCGCCTTCACGTGCTGGACGTGCCCGGAGGTGTCGCCCTTGACCCAGTACTCCCCGCGGCTGCGGGACCAGTAGGTGGCGCGGCCCGTGGTCAGCGTGCGGTGCAGTGCCTCGTCGTCCATCCAGCCGAGCATGAGGACCTCGCCGGTGTCGTACTGCTGGGCGATGGCCGGGACCAGTCCGTCGGCGCTGCGCTTGAGGCGGGCGGCGATGGCGGGGTCGAGTGCGCTGGGGGTGCTGGTCATGCCGCCATTGTGCCGCGCCCGCGGGGCCGTGACGGGCGTGCGTCCACTGGGCGGACGCGGCGCGCCGGTCGTAGGCTGGCCGCCATGTCGACCCATGCGAAGCGTGAACGACTTCTGCTCGCCGACCTGCTGGAGGCGGCCGGCCCGGACGCCCCGACGCTGTGCGAGGGGTGGAACACCCGGGATCTCGCGGCCCACGTCGTGGTGCGCGAGCGGCGCCCCGAGGCCGCGGGGATCGTGCTCGGGCCCCTGAAGAGCAGGCTGGACCGGGTGCAGGCCGAGTTCGCCGAGAGGCCGTACGACGAGCTGATCCGGCTGATCCGCACGGGTCCGCCGAGACTGTCGCCGTTCTCGATCAAGCAGGTGGACGAGGCGTCCAACACGGTGGAGTTCTATGTCCACGCCGAGGACGTGCGGCGGGCGCAGCCCGACTGGACGCCGCGGGAGCTGGACCCGGTGTTCGCCGACGCGCTCTGGTCGCGGCTGGAGAGGTCGGCCCGGCTGCTGGGCCGCAAGGCGCCGGTGGGTCTGGTGCTGCGGCGTCCGAACGGGCAGACGGCGGTGGCACACCGCGGGGCCCCGGTGGTGACGGTGACCGGTGAGCCGGGTGAGCTGACGATGTACGCCTTCGGCCGGCAGGACGCGGCGCACGTGGAGGTCGAAGGCGACAAGGAGGCGGTCGACCGGGTCGGCAGGACGCAGCTGGGCATGGGCTGATCCCGGCCGCCCCGAACCGGCCGCCGGGCCGCCGGGGCCGGGCCGAGGTGCCCGCCGTCCCGGGGCGCCGCTCGCGCCGTCAGCGGCCTCCGGGGGCGGGATGCCCGGGAGCGAGCGCCTCGGCGATCCCGTTCATGATCGTCTGCGCGGTGTTGCCGTCCGGGGTGTCCTTGCCCTTGGTCGTCGCGACGGCGATCGCGAGGCGTTCGGCGGGGAGGTACGCCTGGACGGCCGCGTACCCGGAGAACGACGGGTTCGTCAGGATCCACCCGTTCATGACCAGCACCCCGAGCCCGAAGTGCCGGGCCGCGGTGTTCTTCGGGCAGACCGTGGCGGGACAGGTCTTCGTGCCGCCGCCGAGCCCGACCGTGCCGGGGTCGAGCTGGGTCCTGAACGCCGCGGGCGACAGCAGCTCGCCCGTGCCTACCGCCTCCGCCGAGCGGGCCAGGTCGCAGATGTGGGTGGTGATCACTGCGCCGGGTGCCGTGGTCCAGGAGGGGTTCCAGAAGGTGGACTCCTCGTAGGGACCGCGCTCCCTGGTGAAGGCGTGCAGCACCGGCGGCTGGATCTCGGGGGTGAAGCCGTTGCGGGTGTCGGCGAGCCCGAGCGGGCCCATGACGCGCTGCTGCAGCAGTTCGTCCAGCGGCGTGCCGCTGATCTTCTCCAGGGCGGCGCCGAGCAGCACGAAGTTGGCGTGCGAATAGCTCCAGCCGGTGCCGGGCTCGTACCAGAGGGGATGGGCGGCCGGGTACGCGACCAGTTCCTCGGGCGTCCAGTGCCGGAACGGGGCCGCCTCCAGGGCGGCGAGGAACTTCGGGTCGGTGACGTAGTCGTGCAGGCCCGAGGTCGAACTGCCCAGCATGCGCAGGGTGATCTCGTCGGCGTGCGGGGCGTCGGGCAGCCAGCGGGACAGGGGGTCGTCGAGCCGTGCCTTCTTCTCGTCCACCAGCTGCAGCAGGACGATGCCCATGTGGACGATGGCGACGGAGCCCGCGCGGAAGTGCATGCCGGGCCGGGCGGGAACGCCGGTCATCGACTGGCCGAGGCCGGCCGTGAGGACCTCCTCGCCGTCCTTGGTGACGCGCACCAGCACGGAGTTCAGGTGCTGCTCGGACTTGACCCGCTGGGCGATGTCCAGCGCCTCCCGCGCCTCCCCGCCCCTGGGTGGCGGCGAACCGACGCACGGCCGGCCGGGGCCGGCGGCCCGTTCGGGGACGGCGGCGGTCGCGGGGCTCGCGGCGACGAGTGTCGCCGCGAGAAGCAGCATCACCGGACGGGACGGCCTCATAACCGCACTATGCGCGCACACCAGTCGCACCGCCCGGCGGAACGGGAAGCCCCGACCACCCTTCGGACAAGCTGCCCGAAGGGTGGGACCGAGGAGGTCAGCGGACGGGGTGCCCCGCCTCGCGCAGCGACTGCTTGACCTGGGAGATGCGCAGATCGCCGAAGTGGAAGACGGACGCCGCGAGCACCGCGTCCGCCCCGGCCGCGATGGCGGGGGCGAAGTCGCCCAGCCTGCCCGCGCCGCCGGAGGCGATCACCGGGACCGTGACGTGCTTGCGGACGGCCTCGATCATCCTGGTGTCGTAGCCGTCCTTGGTGCCGTCCGCGTCCATCGAGTTGAGCAGGATCTCCCCCGCGCCCAGCTCGGCCGCGCGGTGGGCCCACTCGACGGCGTCGATGCCGGTGCCGCGGCGACCGCCGTGGGTGGTCACCTCGTATCCGGACGGCGTGACGGTGCCCTCCGGGGTGCGCCGCGCGTCGACGGACAGCACCAGCACCTGGCGGCCGAAGCGCTCGGCGATCTCGCGGATCAGCTCGGGCCGGGCGATGGCCGCGGTGTTGACGCCGACCTTGTCGGCACCGGCCCGCAGCAGCTTGTCGACGTCGTCCGCGGAGCGGACCCCGCCGCCGACCGTGAGCGGGATGAAGACCTGCTCGGCGGTGCGGCGCACGACGTCGTACGTGGTCTCGCGGTTGCCGGACGAGGCCGTGATGTCGAGGAAGGTCAGCTCGTCGGCCCCCTCCGCGTCGTACAGCTTCGCCATCTCGACGGGGTCGCCCGCATCGCGCAGGTTCTGGAAGTTGACGCCCTTGACGACCCGGCCGTTGTCCACGTCGAGGCAGGGGATGACACGTACGGCGAGGGTCATGAGGTCTCTCCCCGGTACGCCTCGACCTCGACCTCGACGACCAGCCGCGGGTCGACGAAACCGGAGACGATGAGCATCGACGCGGCGGGGCGAACGGACCCGAACAGCTCCTTGTGCGCCCGGCCGACCTCGTCGACGTCCCGGGCGTGCGTGAGGTACATCCGGGTGCGCACGACGTGCTCACCGCCCAGCCCGAGCTCCTTCAGCGCGGCCAGCGCCGCGTTGAAGGCGTTCACGGCCTGGTCGTACGGACCGCCGTCGACGACCGCGCCGTCGACGACCGACGTGCAGCCCGACACCAGCACCAGGCCGTTGGGAAGCTCGACCGCACGGGAGTACCCGAAGGCGTCCTCCCAGGGGCCGGCCGAACCGACGCGTCGGATGTCGCTGCTCACCGGGACACCGCCTCCAGAGCCTCTTCCAGGGTGAACGCCTCGGCGTACAGCGCCTTGCCGACGATCGCGCCCTCCACGCCGATCGGGACGAGGCCCGCGAGCGCGCGCAGGTCTCCGAGCGAGGAGACGCCGCCGGAGGCGACGACCGGCTTGTCGGTGGCGGCGCAGACGTTGCGCAGCAGCTCCAGGTTGGGGCCCTGGAGCGTGCCGTCCTTGGCGATGTCGGTCACGACGTACCGCGCGCAGCCCTCGGAGTCGAGCCGGGCCAGGGTCTCGTAGAGGTCGCCGCCGTCGCGGGTCCAGCCGCGGCCGCGCAGGGTCGTGCCCCGCACGTCCAGGCCGACCGCGATCTTGTCGCCGTACTCCGCGATGACCTTGGCGACCCACTCGGGCGTCTCCAGGGCTGCGGTGCCGAGGTTGACCCGGGTGCAGCCGGTGGCGAGGGCCGCGGCGAGCGACGCGTCGTCGCGGATGCCGCCGGACAGCTCGACCTTGAGGTCCATGGCCCCGGCCACCTCGGCGATCAGCTCCCGGTTGTCGCCGGTGCCGAAGGCCGCGTCCAGGTCGACCAGATGCAGCCACTCGGCGCCCGCTCGCTGCCAGGTGAGGGCGGCCTCCAGCGGGGACCCGTAGGAGGTCTCCGTACCGGACTCGCCGTGGACGAGGCGGACGGCCTGGCCGTTGCGGACGTCGACGGCGGGGAGGAGTTCAAGCTTCTGAGACATGATCAGAGGGTCTCGATCCAGTTGGTGAGCAGCTGGGCGCCGGCGTCGCCGGACTTCTCGGGGTGGAACTGGGTGGCCCACAGCGCACCGTTCTCGACGGCGGCGACGAAGGGCTCGCCGTGGGTCGCCCAGGTGACCTTCGGGACGGCCATGGCCGCGCTGGTCACCTCGAAGTCCCACTCGCGCACGGCGTAGGAGTGCACGAAGTAGAAGCGGGCCTCGGCGTCGAGGCCGGCGAACATCTCCGAGTCCTCGGGGGCCTCGACCGTGTTCCAGCCCATGTGCGGCACGACCGGGGCCTTCAGCGGGCCGACGACGCCGGGCCACTCGTCGAGGCCCTCGGTCTCGACGCCGTGCTCGATACCGCGCTCGAAGAGGATCTGCATGCCGACGCAGATGCCCATGACGGGCCGTCCGCCGGAGAGCCTGCGGTCGACGACCCAGTGGCCGCGGGCCTGCCGCAGCCCCGTCATACAGGCGGAGAAGGCGCCGACGCCGGGGACGAGCAGCCCGTCGGCGTTCATGGCCTTGTCGAAGTCGCGGGTGATCTCGACGTCCGCGCCGACGCGGGCGAGGGCGCGCTCGGCCGAGCGGACGTTGCCGAAGCCGTAGTCGAAGACGACGACGTTCTTCCGTTCGCTCATGACCATACGTCCAGTCGCAGCACGCCGGCGGCGAGGCACATCACCGCACCGGCGGCCAGCAGAGCGATCAGGCCCTTGGGCATCTGCTGCTTGGCGAAGGAGATGATGCCGCCGATCAGGAAGAGCCCGACGACGATCAGAACCGTGGAGAGACCGTTCACGGCTAGAGGGCACCCTTCGTGGACGGCAGGATTCCGGCAGCGCGCGGGTCGCGCTCCGAGGCGTAGCGCAGCGCCCGCGCCAGCGCCTTGAACTGGCACTCCACGATGTGGTGGGCATTGCGTCCGTACGGCACGTGGACGTGCAGCGCGATCTGCGCCTGGGCCACGAAGGACTCCAGGATGTGCCGCGTCATCGTGGTGTCGTACGCACCGATCATCGGCGCCATGTTCTCCGGCTCGGTGTGCACGAGGTACGGGCGGCCGGAGAGGTCGACGGTCACCTGGGCCAGCGACTCGTCCAGCGGCACCGTGCAGTTGCCGAAGCGGTAGATGCCGACCTTGTCGCCGAGGGCCTGCTTGAAGGCGGCACCCAGCGCGAGGGCGGTGTCCTCGATGGTGTGGTGGCTGTCGATGTGCAGATCGCCGTCGGTCTTGACGGTGAGGTCGAACAGACCGTGGCGGCCGAGCTGGTCGAGCATGTGGTCGTAGAAGCCGACCCCGGTCGACACATCGACCTTCCCGGTGCCGTCGAGGTCGATCTCGACGACGACGGACGTCTCCTTGGTGGTGCGCTCGACGCGTCCTACGCGGCTCATCGCTTCTGCTCCTTCGGGGGTGTGGGGGTGTCCCCCACGGAACTCTTCAGTGCGCGTACCGCGGCGAGGAACGCGTCGTTCTCTTCGGGGGTGCCGGCGGTCACCCGCAGCCGGCCCGGTACGCCGTTGTCGCGGACCAGGACTCCCCGGTCGAGGATCTTCTGCCACGCGGCATGGGCGCCGCCCTCGCCGTCGAACCGTCCGAACTGGACGAAGTTGGCGTCGGAGTCGGTCACCTCGAAACCGATGGCGCGCAGCTCGTCGACCAGCCGGTCCCGCTCCTGCTTGAGCTGTTCGACGTACTTCAGCAGCGTATCGGTGTGCTCCAGGGCGGCCAGCGCCGTGGCCTGGGTGACGGCCGAGAGGTGGTACGGGAGCCGGACCAGCTGCAGTGCGTCGACCACCGCGCGGTGCGCGGCGAGATAGCCGAGGCGCAGTCCGGCGGCGCCGAACGCCTTGGACATGGTGCGCGAGACGACGAGGTTCGGCCGGCCTTCGAGCAGCGGGAGCAGGGAGGGCCGGTGGCTGAACTCGACGTACGCCTCGTCGACGACGACGAGCGCCCCCGCCCCGTCCGCCCTGGCCTTCTGGGCGGCCTCGTACAGCGCGAGGACCGTCTCCGGTGCGACGGCCGTGCCGGTGGGGTTGTTGGGCGAGGTGATGAAGACCACGTCGGGCCGGTGCTCGGCGATCGCGTCGGCCGCCGCCTGCTCGTCGATGGTGAAGTCGTCGTTGCGCGGGCCGGAGATCCAGCCGGTGCCGGTGCCGCGCGCGATCAGCGCGTGCATCGAGTACGACGGCTCGAAGCCGATGGCGGTGCGCCCGGGTCCGCCGAAGGTCTGCAGCAGCTGCTGGATGACCTCGTTGGAGCCGTTGGCCGCCCACACGTTCTCCAGGGCGACCGGGTGCTTTCCGGTGCGGGTGAGGTACCGGGCGAGTTCGGTGCGC
Source organism: Streptomyces wuyuanensis (assembly GCF_900103455.1). GTDB lineage: Bacteria > Actinomycetota > Actinomycetes > Streptomycetales > Streptomycetaceae > Streptomyces > Streptomyces wuyuanensis. The sequence goes on from NZ_FNHI01000004.1 coordinate 280,025, forward strand.
AGCTCGACCGCGTCCCGGTCGGGATAGCGGTTGAGGCCGCGCGCGGCCTCGCGCACCCGCTCGGCGATCCTCTCGACGAGCGCCTCGGGAAGCGGGTACGGGTTCTCGTTGGTGTTCAGCTGCACGGGCACGTCGAGCTGCGGCGCGCCGTACGGCGACTTGCCGCGCAGCTCTTCGCGGATGGGCAGGTCGTCGATGCCGATGTCGGTCGTGCTCACTTGCTCGGGGGCACCTTCCAGTCACTGTGCTTGTCCGGTTCGCCTCCGGCAACGTGCCTGTCCGGTTCGCCTCCGGCAACGTGCTTGTCCGGTTCGCCTCCGGCAACTTGCCTGTCCGGTTCGCCTCCGGCAAAACGAGCCTTCACGGCGGCGCCGTGGGCCGGGAGGTCCTCCGCGTTCGCGAGGGTCACCACGTGGTGGGCGACGTCGGCGAGCGCCTCGCGCGTGTAGTCGACGATGTGGATGCCGCGCAGGAAGGACTGGACGGACAGGCCTGAGGAGTGGCACGCGCAGCCGCCGGTCGGCAGCACGTGGTTGGACCCGGCGCAGTAGTCGCCGAGGGAGACCGGCGCCCAGGGGCCGACGAAGATCGCGCCCGCGTTGCGCACCCGGTCGGCCACGGCGGGCGCGTCGGCGGTCTGGATCTCCAGGTGCTCGGCGCCGTACGCGTCGACGACGCGCAGGCCCTCCTCGATGCCGTCGACGAGGACGATCGCGGACTGCTTCCCGGACAGGGCCGGGACGATGCGGTCGTCGACGTGCTTGGTCGCGGCGATCTGAGGCTCCAGCTCCCGCTCGACCGCGTCCGCGAGCTCGGGCGAGTCGGTGACCAGCACGGCGGCCGCCAGCGGGTCGTGCTCCGCCTGGCTGATCAGGTCGGCGGCGACGTGCGCCGGGTCGGCGGTGGCGTCGGCGAGGACCGCGATCTCGGTCGGGCCGGCCTCCGTGTCGATGCCGATGCGGCCGGTGAAGTAGCGCTTGGCGGCGGCGACCCAGACGTTGCCGGGGCCGGTCACCATGTTCGCGGGCGCACATCCGTCGGGTCCCGAGGTGCCGTACGCGAACATCGCGACGGCCTGGGCGCCGCCCACCGCGTACACCTCGTCGACGCCGAGCAGCGCGCAGGCGGCGAGGATCGTCGGGTGCGGCAGTCCGCCGAACTCCTTCTGCGGCGGGGAGGCGAGCGCGATGGACTCGACGCCGGCCTCCTGCGCGGGCACCGCGTTCATGATCACGGATGAGGGGTAGACCGAGCGGCCGCCGGGCGCGTACAGCCCGACACGCTCGACCGGAACCCACTTCTCGGTCACGGTGCCGCCGGGCACGACCTGGGTCGTGTGCGCGTCGCGGCGCTGGGCGCGGTGGACCGTCCTGGCCCGGCGGACGGACTCCTCCAAAGCGGCCCTGACCTGGGGGTCGAGCTGCTCGAGTGCCTCGACGAGGGCCTTCTCGGGCACCCGCACCCGGTCCAGGGTGACGCCGTCGAACCTCTCCGCGTACTCGATCAGCGCCGCAGTCCCGCGATGATGCACGTCCTCGCAGATGGGCCGCACCTTCTCCAGGGCGGCTTCCACGTCGAACTCGGCACGGGGCAGCAGGTCTCGCAGCGCGGAGCCCTCGGGGAGGGCGTCGCCGCGGAGGTCGATACGAGAGATCACGGAACAATTCTCTCAGACGCGATCCGCGTACCGGTCTTCCGTATCACTGGCTGATACACACCCACCCGCCACTCGGTCACCGCACGCGAGCCGCGTTCTCCCCGTCCGGCTCCGGGTTCCCGGGCGGCCGGTCCGCCCCTCGCGGCACGAACATCCGCCATGACCACTCGTGTTCGTTCCGTTACCCAGCGGGAAGAACGGCAGTACGAGACCGGGTAGGCGGACCGGGGGAAAGCGAGGGAGCGGCATTGACCGAGCCGCAGGGCGTCGACATGCCCAACGATCTCACCACGGCGGAACGAACCATGTGGACCTCGTTCGAGTACGGAATGACGTGCGATCTTCGCGACGGCAATCCGCTGCTGAACGATCCCTTCTCCGAGCTGGAGTGGGGTCCCGGGCGGAGCGTGCGCGCCGATGTGATCGCACTGCTGCTGCTCAGCGGCCCGCCGGCGCGTCCGGGGCGGGTCTGTGCGCTGAAGCTGCTGGGTGCCTACGTGACGGGGAAGCTCACGCTCGCCGGCGGCACGATCGGCCCGTACGTCGAGCTGACCGGGTGCCGCTTCGAGAGCGAGCTGACGCTGCCGGAGTCGCGGTTCACCACGCTGCGGCTGGTGGGGTGCGCGATACCGAGGCTGGAGGCGGCCCGGCTCCACACCGAGGGCGATCTGCATCTGCCGCGCTGCCGCATCGAGCACGGGATACGGCTCACGGACGCCCAGATAGGCACGGACCTGCTGATCAACCAGATCCGGGTGCGGCCGGACCGGCGCGGCCGGGCCATCACCGCGGACGGTCTGTCCGTGGCGCAGGATCTGCAGGCCGAGCTGATCGAGACCTACGGGGAGGTCAGTCTGCGCGGCGCGAAGGTCGGCGTGTCGCTGAGCCTGCGCGGCAGCCGGCTGCGGGCGGTCGAGGGCCGGCGCGCGCTGAACGCCCCCCAGCTGACGGTGGAGCGCACGCTGTATCTGACCAGGGCGTGGGTGGACTCCGCCGGCGACCAGGGCGCCACGCCCCCGTTCGGGCTCTCCTTCGACGCCCCGGGGCACGGGGCCGGCGCGCGGGAACAGCGTTTCGAGTGCCATGGCGGGGTGCGGCTGGACGACGGGCGCTTCGGTGACGCCGTCGACCTCCACCACGCCCGGTTCGTGCTGTCCGGGGCGCGCCGGGAGGAGCTGTCGCTGCGCCGGATCGTCACTCCGGAACTGCGCTTCAACGGGGAGCGGCCGGAGCAGGGACGCGTGGTGCTGAACGGCGCGAAGGTCGTCACGCTCATCGACCTCTCCACGAGCTGGCCCGGCCCGGGCGGGCTGGCGATGGGCGGGTTCGCCTACGAGAACCTCGTGCCCTACAGCCGCTTCCCGCTCTCGCGGCGGCTGGAGTGGGTCGCCGCGGCCACCCCCGAGTACCAGCCGGAGCCGTACGAGCGGCTGGCCACCGTGCTGCGCAACAGCGGGGAGGACGCGGACGCCCGCGAGGTGCTCCTCGCCAAGCAGCGCCGCCGGCGCGAGACCCTGCCGCTCGCCGCGAAGCTCTGGGGCTACGTCCAGGACTGGACGGTGGCGTACGGCTACCGCCCGGGCCGGGCCGCGCTGTGGATGGCGGTGCTCTGGGCGGCCGGCGCGGTGGCGTTCTCCCGCTACGCGCCCGATGCGATGAAGCCGAACGAACATCCGGAGTGGAACCCTTCGCTCTACGCTCTCGACCTGCTCCTGCCGGTGATCAACCTCGGCCAGGACGGCTACTGGCGGCTGGAAGGCCACTGGCAATGGGTCGCCGCGGCGCTGGTGCTGCTCGGCTGGATACTCGCGACGACGGTGGCGGCGGGCGCGTCCCGGCTGCTGAGACGCAGCTGAGGGCGGTGGCGGCGCGTTCCGGGGGCCGCGCGTGCCGGGTCGCCGGGCGGGGCGTCCCGGGTGGGGCTGGCGGGGCGTGCTGGGCCGGGGCGCGTTCCGGGCCGGCGCGTCCGGGCCTGCGTGGGGCCGGTGCCCCCGTACGCGGGCGAGGGGGCTTGCGGGGGCGTTCCCGAGGGGCGCGCCGAGCGCCCCCGGTGCGCCGCGAATGCGCGCTCCTTTGCGTTTTCTTGACCTGAGCCAGGACAACCATTCCACCTGCTACCAAAACTTCACAGATGCCCTCTGGCGCGGCCCCGACCTGCGGCTTTCAATGGTCCGCACCATGTCTCTGCTGCGCGCCCTGATCAGCACCGCCCGCATGGTCCGGCACACCCCGCGGCTCGCCGACGGACTGGCCCCGGACGATGCGGTACTGCTCGACGCCCCGGACGGGGAACTCGGGCCCGCGCTCGTGGCCGCCGCGGTCGGCGATCACGAACCGGCCGCCAAGCTGCTGGCCACCACGCGGGGCGCGGCCGAGTGGGAGAACCGCGACCGCTACGTCATGCGGCTCGCGGCGTTCGCCTACAGCAGGCCCGACTGGCTCGCCGGCTGGCTCGCCGCCTCCCCGCGCGACCCCGACGCCCTGCTCGTGAAGGCCGAACTCGAGGTCCGCAGGGCGTGGGAGTCGCCCGCGAGCGTGGAGCGGCTGCGCGAGGTCGGCCCGCTGATCCACGCCGCGGCGGAGGCCGATCCCCGCGACCCCGTGCCCTGGCGGCTGGCCCTCGACCACGCGCGCGGCACGCACGCCACGCACACCGCCTTCGAGGCGCTGTGGGAGCAGGCGGTCCGCCGCTCCTCGCACCACTACGGCTGCCACGTCGCCGCCCTCCAGTACCTCTCGGCGGTCTGGCACGGCTCGCACCGGGAGTGCTTCGACTTCGCCGAGCGGGCGGCGGAGGACTCGCTGCCCGGCTCGCTGGTGCAGGCCCTGCCGGTGCGCGCCGCGCTGACGCTGCTGCTCGCGGGCGCCGTCACCGCCGTGCAGGCGGACCGGATCGACGCCGCCGCCGACCGGGCGGCGCAGCTGTCCGCCCGGTACCGCAGCGGCGACCCCTGGCCCGCCGAGGTCCGCAATCTCCTGGTGTACGTACTGATCGCACGGGGCCGGTGGGACGAGGCACTGGACCAGTTCCACGCGATCGGTCCGTACGCCACGTCGTTCCCGTGGAACCGGGTGTCGGACGATCCGCTGGGCCAGTTCCTGGAGGCACGGGACGGGGTCCGCATCGAGGTGGCGTCCGCGACGCCGATCCGCGGGGGGCGCCGGACGCGCTCCACGGGCAGGGCAGTTGCCGGCCAGGGACGGGCGGCCGGACACGCCGTGCCCGGCGACCACTACGCTTGACCGCTGTGACCACCGCTCGCCTGCCTCTCTTCCCGCTCAACGCGGTGCTTTTCCCCGGCCTCGTGCTGCCGCTGAACGTCTTCGAGGAGCGCTATCGCGCCATGATGCGCGAGCTGTTGAAGACGGACGAGTCCGATCCCCGCCGCTTCGCCGTGGTCGCCATCCGCGACGGCCGCGAGGTCGCGCCGTCCGCGCCCGGGATGCCCGATCAGACCGCCCGGCCCGAGAAGGGTCCGGCCGCGGGCTTCGGCCCGGATCCGATCCAGGCGTTCCACCGAGTCGGCTGCATCGCGGACGCCGCGACGATCCGGGAGCGCGCCGACGGCAGCTTCGAGGTGCTGGCCACCGGGACCACCCGGGTCAAGCTGCTCTCGGTCGACGCGAGCGGCCCGTTCCTGACGGCCGAACTCGAGGAGATCCCGGAGGAGTCGGGCGAGGGCGCGGGCACGCTTGCCGAGGGCGTGCTGCGGGCTTTCCGCAACTACCAGAAGCGGCTGGCCGGGGCCCGGGAGCGCTCGCTGTCGACGGGCTCGGAGCTTCCGGACGAGCCGTCGGTGGTCTCGTACCTGGTCGCCGCGGCGGCCGTGCTCGACACGCCGTCGAAGCAGAAGTTGCTGCAGGCGCCGGACACGGCGACGCGGCTGCGCGAGGAACTGAAGCTGCTGCGGTCCGAGACCGCGGTCATACGCCACCTGCCGTCGCTGCCCGCGGTCGATCTGACGCGCTCGCCGACGAGCCCGAACTGAGCCCGGCCGGACAGAACCGAGCAGGACCGATCGTGGCGAGGGAGAAGGACCTTGGCGAAGAAGGCCAGGAAGCAGCAGGGCGGCACGCCGGCGACGGTGGCGCTGACGGCCGCGGGGACGGCGTTCACCGTGCACGCGTACGAGCACGACCCGGCGTCGCCGTCGTACGGGGAGGAGGCGGCGCAGGCGCTGGGCGTGACGCCCGAGCGGGTCTTCAAGACGCTCGTCGCCGACGTGGACGGCGAGCTGACGGTCGCCGTCGTGCCCGTGGCGGGGCAACTGGACCTGAAGGCACTGGCCACGGCGGTCGGCGGCAAGCGTGCGGCCATGGCCGATCCGGCGGCGGCGGAGCGCACCACGGGCTACGTCCGCGGCGGCATCTCCCCGCTGGGCCAGCGCAAGCGTCTGCGTACGGTGCTGGACTCCTCGGCCTCCGCGTACCCGACGATCTGCGTCTCGGCCGGCCGGCGCGGACTCGAGGTGGAGCTGGCACCGGCGGACCTGGCCTCGCTGACGGACGCCGTCCTGGCGCCGATCGGGCGCACCTGAGACCACCGCGTACGCCTGCTGCGGCCCGCACACCCCCTCGACGGCGCGCCCGCGCTCGGCTACGACCGAAGGACATGCCGAGCCGAGGGGGTCCTCCGTGTCCAAACGCACCCGCAAGCGCAAGTGGCGGCTGAAGAAGCGCCGGGCGAACCACGGCCGCAGGCCGGCCTGAACGAGGGTGCGCCGCCGCCTTCCGGGCGACCGGGTCGCGGCGGCGCACCGCACTGCTGCCGCGACCGACGCGAGCGGCCTTGCGGGCGGGGCCGTGGCCGCCCGCGGAGCGCACAGGCCCGGGCCCGCCCCGGGCACAAGGGCCCGCCCCGCCGCACGAGGCGACCGGGCGGGCCCTTGTGCCCGGGGCCGGTCCGCCGTCAGCGGGACCGGCGTCGCCTCCGGCCCTGCGGAGGCTCAGCCCTGGTGATCCGGGCCCAGCGGCGGCCACTCCGGCTCGGGGTCGCGCGGGGCGAACAGGGCCGTGAGGGCGAGGTGCACGACCATCGCCGCGATGGGCCAGGCCAGCAGCGCGCCCTTCGCGCGCAGGCGCAGGGGCGCGTCGAAGACGACGCCCTGGCCGACGGCCCGGGCCTGGGCGACGACGTCCGACTCGGGACCGAGCAGATGCCCCGTGCCCCAGGCAACGGCGGAGGCGAGGATCCCGCCCAGGGCGAGCGCGGCAACGATCGCGATGCCCCCTCGGCGGTTGAACCAGAAGGTGACCGCGGCGCTGAGCACACCGAAACCGAGCGCCAGCAGGACGAACGTGCCGTCCGCGCCGGCGGCCTCCTCGCCCTCGGTGTCCGCGAAGAAGACCGCCTTCTCCGTCGAGATCAGCGGCACCTTCGGAGCCAGCCACAGCCACAGCAGACCGAGCACGATCCCGGCGAGCGTCACGGCCACCAGCACGATCGCCGCCCGGCGCAGTTCGCTCCTCATCTCCAGCCCTTCTCCGTCCGGGTGCGGCGCGGGATGCGGGTGGTTCCAGGACGTGTCGTGCGGGGCGGGCCGGTGGGGCGGCGTCAGGGGTGCTGTCACCCTGACATCGTGCCAAACGTCCCTGTGGCCCGCCTCACCGGCCGCGGTGTCAGCGGACCGCGGCCCGCCGGTACGCCCAGGTCGCGACGGCCAGGGAGACCACGCCCACGGCCGCGCAGACGGCGAGGTCCAGCGCGACCGTCGGCCAGTGCGGATGCCTGTCGAACGTATGAGCGAATGCCTCCACTCCGTACGTGGAGGGCAGCAGGTCCCGCGCGAACGCGATCGGCCCCGGCAGCCGCCCCTCCGGGAGCACTCCCAGCAGCAGGGCCGCCGACATGCCCAACTGACCCAGCAGCGTCGCCAGTTCCTGACGCGGCGCGAGCAGCCCGAGCGCAGCGCCGAGCCCGGCGAGCGCGGCCCCCGCGAGGGGGATCACCGCCACCAGTACCCACAGATGGGTGAGCGGCAGCCCGAAGAGCACCGAGCCGATCACCGCGGTCACGACCGTCCCCGGCGCGGTGAACGAGGCGTACGCCCCCGCCGCCCCGAGTACCACCGCGGCCGGCGGCACCGGCAGCGTCGCATAGTGGTCCAGACCACCGGAAGCACGGAGCTGACCGAAGTACTGCGCCAGCAGATTGAGCGCGACGAACGCGACGACCAGGACGGACGAGCCGGCGACCACGGCGCGGGCCTCCGCCCCGCCGTCCACGACCCCGCGCATCAGCACCATGATCCCCACGGACTGGAACGTGGCGACGAAGAGCAGCGGTATCCGCGCGACGCGGGCCCGGGACAGCTGGGCGCGGTACACCGCCGCGAGCGCCGGCAGCAGCCGGGCTCGCGGGGCGAGCGGCGCGGCACCCCCGTCGCCCCCGGTCCGGGCGTCGCACGCCCCCCGTACACGCGCGGACACGGCCTCCGCAGGCACGATGCTCACCTGGCGCTGCTCCTGTTCGGTACGGACGACGCCGGTACGGGCGACGGCTCACGGCTCACGCCTTCACCAGTCCCTTCGTCGCATGGCCGCCGAGCGAGAGGTACACGTCCTCCAGGCTCGGCGTGGCCAGGGTGAAGTCGTCGAGGGCCGAGAACGCCTCGCCGCCGGTCACGGCAGCGACGGCGGCCCGGGCCTCGTCCGGGGCGAGCCGGAGGACCCAGCGCCGCCCGGACTCCTGGGCGGAGGGCCGGAGCGCGGCGACCTCGGGCACGTCGAGCGGGGCCCGCTCGCGCCACACCAGTTCCACCCGCACCTCGCCGGCGACGCGCTCCTTCAGCCCGGCGGGCGTGTCGCAGGCGATGACCTTGCCCCGCTCCAGCACGGCGACCCGGTCGAGGACCGTCTCCGCCTCGATGACGTTGTGGGTGACGAGCAGGACGGTCACCTCGTGCTCGGCACGCCGGCGGTCGACGGCGGCCCAGACGGCCCGCCGGGCGACCGGATCCATGCCCGTGGTGGGCTCGTCCAGCACCAGTACCGGCCGCTCCCCCACCAGCGTGGCGGCGAAGCAGGCGAGCCGCCGCTGGCCTCCGGAGAGCTTCTTCAAGGGCCGTCCCGCGAGGCCGGTCAGGCCGAGTTCCTCCAGGACCGCGTCGCGTTCGGCACGCGCCTGCCGCGCCCCTAGCCCGCGCAGCCGGCCCGTGGTCTCGGCGGCGAGCGCGACCGTCAGCTCGTCGAGTGCGGTGGACTCCTGGCCGAGGTAGCCGATGAGTCGCGAGGCCCGCTCGGGATGGCGTACGAGATCGTGGCCGAGCACCTCGACGGTGCCGGAGTCCGGGCGCATCAGACCGGTCAGCTGCCGGACCAGGGTCGACTTGCCCGCCCCGTTGGGGCCGAGCAGCCCGAAGATCTCGCCCCGCCCCACGTCGAGGCCGATCCCGTCGTTGGCACGCACCTCGGGGGTCGCGGGAATCCCCCGCCGGGCACGCGCGGCGGGGTACGTCTTGACCAGATCCCGCACCACGCACACCGTACTCACGAGGGACGAGCCTAAGGGGTCGCCCGCCCTAGTCCCCGGCCGGGGCGCGTTCCGTGGCCGCTCGGACATCGATCTCCCGCCAGAATCCGGCCCTGATGGCATAGCGGTCGTGCTCGTCGATCTGGTCGTCCTTGTGCGCGAGCAGCCCGAAGCGGGCCGCGTACCGCAGCAGTTCGCCGTCGATGCGGTGCGGGATGCGGGGATACATTCCCGACAGCTTCTCCACGTGCGCCGGATCCGGCAGCCGCTCCATCCAGCGCCGGGCGAAGACCTGCCCGACCTCGAACGGATCGCCGCCGACGGTGGTGATGTCCTCCTCGCGGTCGGCCCAGCGCTGCTCGGCGCTGGTGAGCTGGGCGAGGGTGGGGAGCGAGGCCGCGTCCGCGGTCTCGCCGGGCGTGCCACCGCCCGGCCGCTCGATCCAGCCCTTGTCGGAGGACCAGCGGAGGGTCGCCCCGGCGGCCGGATGACGCTCGGCCTGGCCGGACGGGCCGCGCAGGCCCGCCAGGTCCTTGGGGGTGGGGACGCCCTTGGCGTGGTGGTTGGCGGCGGGGGCGGCGACGCCGTTCTCCGTGCCGCTCACGGCCGCCGGGGCAGGGGGCGCCGTGCCGTTGCCGCCCGCCACCGGGGTGCCCGTCTCCTCCGACCGCTCCGCGGCGGACAGCGCCGACTCCGGCAGCGGGGCGGACAGGATGGCCGCGATCTCCGGCCGGGGCACGGGCGGCGGGGCGCAGACGCCGGTGAGTTCCTTGGCGCGCACGGCCCGGGTGATCCAGGCACGGTCGAGGACGCGCCGCTCGTCGGCCTCGGCGACCAGGTCCTCGGACTGGTTGTAGTCGCCGTCGGCGGCCTGGACGGCCCAGAGATGAACGGCGACGCCGTGCTCCTTCGCGGACATCAGCCCGGGGAGCAGATCGCCGTCCCCGGTCACCAGCACCACGTCCGAGCAGGCCCGGTTCCGGGCGAGTTCCGTGAGTTCCGCGTGCATGGCGGCGTCGACGCCCTTCTGGGCCCAGCGGCCGTCGCTGCGGGTGAGCGCACCCAGCCGGACGGTGACCCGGGGCATGACCCGCAGGCGGCGGTGCTCCGGCTGGGGCACCCGGTCGGGGGCGCCGTCGAACCAGTAGATGCGCAGCAGCGGGCGTTCGGTGTCGGCCTCGGCACGATCGCGCAGGGCCTGGATGAGGGCGGCGTGGTCGACGGTGATGCGGGAACGTGCCGGTTCCCCGGCGAGGAGGCTCGCGGCGGCTCCCAGCAGATAGCCGGCGTCCACCAGGACGACGCAGCGGTCCACGCGTTCCACCCTCTTTCGGGAACCTCGGGATCGGAGTTGCTTCGGGTTTCCTTCGAGTCTGCCCGAACGCCGGAAGGTTGACCGCCGGAACTCGATCATCGGCGTGGCGGGGAGTGAAGCCGCACGTTAACAGCAGCCCGTTACTCACTGCAATCATCCGAAATGCGCAGAGTATTCGGCTATGTGAGGCTGAGGGCGGCCCTGGCCCCTACATCCCACGGGAGGCATCACCATGGCCAAGAACAAGAACCGAGAACGCAAGCCCCAGAGCGGCTCCACCGGCGAGCGCGGCGCCCAGGAGGCCCGTACGCCGGAGGCCCAGGCGGACACTCCGATCGCGACGGCCCACAAGGGGCGGCAGAAGCGCTTCGGACACAACTGACGCGTCACGCACGGCATCCACGTGTGACGTACGAGTGAGGGGCGCGCCCGGTTGTCGGGCGCGCCCCTCAAGTACACCGCGCCCCGGCGCCATCGGCGGACTCCCGCGCGTCGGAGCCCGCGCGCGGGCCCCGTGCCCCGGGGCCCCCGTGTCCGGGGCGGCGGCCTCCTGCGGTCCGGGCGCCGGCCGGGCCGGCCCCCTCAGCCCGCCAGGCAGGACGGGCCGAGCAGCACCTTCAGATCGCCGAACAGCGCGGGATCGGGCTGGACCCGGTGCCGGTCGAGACGCAGCACGGTGGTCTTGCGGGCGCCCTGGAGCTTGATCCGCACCTCCGTGTTGCCCTTGTGGTGGCCGAGGATCTCGCCGAGGCGGCTGACCATGGGCGGGGTGACCTTCACCGTCGGAATGGTGATCACCACGGGCGCGTTGGTGCCCGCCGAGGACAGGTCCGGGACCATCAGCTCCATGGCGACCAGCCGCGGGACGTCCTCGCGCTTGTCGAGCCGGCCCTTCACGAAGACGACCGTGTCCTCGACGAGCTGGGTGGACACCAACTGGTAGGTCGCCGGGAAGAACATGCACTCGATCGAGCCCGCCAGATCCTCCACGGTGGCGATCGCCCACGCGTTCCCCTGCTTGGTCATCTTCCGCTGGAGGCCCGAGATGATGCCGCCGATGGTGACGACCGCGCCGTCCGAGTGCTCCCCGCCGGTCAGCTGCGCGATGGCCGCGTCGGTCTTGTCGCTCAGCACGTGCTCGATGCCGAAGAGCGGGTGGTCGGAGACGTACAGGCCGAGCATCTCGCGCTCCTGGGCGAGCAGGTACGACTTCTCCCACTCGATGTCGGAGAACTCGACGTCGAGCCCGAAGCCCGGCTCGCTGCTCGCCTCGTCGCCCATCCCCCCGAAGAGGTCGAACTGGCCCTCGGCCTCCTTGCGCTTGACCGCGACCACGTTGTCGATCATCGGTTCGTGCTGGGCGACGAGCCCCTTGCGGGTGTGGCCCATCTCGTCGAAGGCGCCGGCCTTGATGAGCGACTCGATGGTCCGCTTGTTGCAGACGACCGCCTCGACCTTGTCCAGGAAGTCCGGGAACGACGTGTACTTCCCCTTGGCCTTGCGGCACTTGATGATCGAGTCCACGACGTTCTGCCCGACGTTCCGGACGGCCGTGAGGCCGAAGAGGATCACGTCGTCGCCCTGGGCCGCGAAGTTCGGCTCCGACTCGTTCACGTTGGGCGGCAGCACCTTGATGCCCATGCGGCGGCACTCGTTCAGATAGACGGCGGACTTGTCCTTGTCGTCCTTGACCGAGGTGAGCAGCGCCGCCATGTACTCGGCGGGGTGGTTGGCCTTGAGGTACGCCGTCCAGTACGAGACGAGGCCGTAGGCGGCGGAGTGCGCCTTGTTGAAGGCGTAGCCGGCGAAGGGGACCAGCACGTCCCACAGGGCCTGGATGGCCTCGTCGCTGTAGTCGTTCTTCCGGGCGCCCGCCTGGAAGATCGTGAAGTTCTTGGCCAGCTCCTCGGGCTTCTTCTTGCCCATGACACGGCGGAGGATGTCGGCCTCGCCGAGGGAGTAGCCGGCGATGATCTGGGCGGCCTTCTGCACCTGCTCCTGGTAGACGATCAGGCCGTAGGTGACGTCCAGGACCTCCTTGAGCGGCTCCTCCAGCTCCGGGTGGATCGGGGTGATCTCCTGCTGGCCGTTCTTGCGGAGGGCGTAGTTCGTGTGCGAGTTCATGCCCATCGGGCCCGGCCGGTAGAGGGCCGACACGGCGGAGATGTCCTCGAAGTTGTCCGGCTTCATCAGCCGCAGCAGCGAACGCATCGGGCCGCCGTCGAACTGGAACACGCCGAGGGTGTCGCCGCGCTGCAGGAGATCGAACGTCGTGGGGTCGTCGAGCGGCAGGCTCAGGAGGTCGATGTCGATCCCCTTGTTGGCCTTCACCATCTTGACGGCGTCGTCCATGATCGTGAGGTTGCGCAGGCCCAGGAAGTCCATCTTCAGCAGGCCGAGCGACTCACAGCTCGGGTAGTCCCACTGGGTGATGGTCACGCCGTCGGTGTGCCTCACCCACACGGGGACGTGCTCGGTGATGGTCTCGCTGGACATGATCACGCCGGCGGCGTGCACACCCATCTGCCGGACCAGGCCCTCCACACCGCGGGCGGTGTCGATGACCTTCTTCACGTCCGGCTCGTTCTCGTACATCCCGCGGATCTCGCCGGCCTCGCTGTAGCGCGGGTGCTGCGGGTCGAGGATGCCGGAGAGCGGGATGCCCTTGCCGAGGACGTCGGCGGGCATGGCCTTGGTGAGCCGGTCGCCCATCGCGTACGGGTAGCCGAGCACGCGGGCGGAGTCCTTGATCGCGTTCTTGGCCTTGATGGTGCCGTACGTGCCGATCATGGCGACCTTGTCGGCGCCGTACTTCTCCGTCACGTACCGGATCACCTCGACGCGCCTGCGCTCGTCGAAGTCGATGTCGACGTCGGGCATCGAGATGCGCTCGGGGTTGAGGAAGCGCTCGAAGATCAGACCGTGCGGGATCGGGTCGAGGTCCGTGATGCCCAGGGCGTAGGCCACGATCGAGCCGGCCGCGGAGCCTCGGCCGGGGCCGACCGCGATGCCCTGCTTCTTGGCCCACATGATGAAGTCGGCGACGACGAGGAAGTACCCCGGGAAGCCCATCGAGATGATGGTGTCCATCTCGTACTCGACCTGCTTGAGGCGGTCCTCTGGGATGCCGCCGGGGAAGCGGCGCTCCATACCGCGCATGGTCTCCTCGCGGAACCAGGAGACCTCCGTGTACCCCTCGGGGATGTCGAACTTCGGCATCAGGTCGCGCTTCTCGAACATCCCGGTCGTGTCGACCTGCTCGGCGACCAGCAGCGTGTTGCGGCAGCCCTCCTGCCAGGCGTCCGACGAGTCGATCGCGTACATCTCGTCGGTCGACTTCAGGTAGTAGCCGGTGCCGTCGAACTTGAAGCGGTCCGGGTCGGAGAGGTTCTTGCCGGTCTGGATGCACAGCAGCGCGTCGTGGGCGCCGGCCTCGTGGGAGTACGTGTAGTGCGAGTCGTTCGTGACCAGCGGCGGGATGCCGAGCTTCCTGCCGATCTCCAGCAGTCCGTCGCGGACCCGGCGCTCGATCTCGATGCCGTGGTCCATCAGCTCCAGGAAGTACCGGTCCTTGCCGAAGATGTCCTGGTACTCGGACGCCGACTTCAGGGCCTCGTCGAACTGGCCGAGGCGCAGCCGGGTCTGGAGCTCGCCCGACGGGCAGCCGGTGGAGGCGATCAGGCCCTCGGACCACTTGGAGATGGTCTCCTTGTCCATCCGGGGCCACTTCTGGAGCCAGCCCTCGGCGTACGCGTCGGACGAGAGGCGGAAGAGGTTGTGCAGTCCCGTCGCGTTGGCCGCCCAGATCGTCTTGTGGGTGTAGCCGCCGGAACCGGAGACGTCGTCCCGCTTCTGGTGCGGCTGGCCCCACAGGACCTTCCGCTTGTTCCGCCGGGACTCCGGGGCGACGTAGGCCTCGATGCCGATGATCGGGGTGACTCCGGCCTTCTGCGCGGAGTGGAAGAAGTCGTACGCACCGTGGAGGTTGCCGTGATCGCTCATGGCGATGTGCGTCATGCCCATCTCGTTGCAGGCGTTGAACATGTCCTTGAGCCGCGCGGCACCGTCCAGCAGCGAGTACTGGGTGTGGACGTGAAGGTGCGTGAAAGGCGGCTTGGTCACGGCGGGAGGCCTCCAGGACGGTCTGGGTGGACAGCGTGGAAGTCTATGCCTCCGCACCGACAGAAGAGGGCCCGGCACCACGACCCGGCGGGGAGTGGCAGGTGGGCGCCCCGGGCACTCCGCACTACCGTCGTGCGTTGAGCGTGACGGAACCCCCGTCCCCCACCTCATGCACCAGGAGGCACCCAGCGATGTCGGTCCACCAGCCCCCGGCCGGCGAGCGCGGCGAGGAGATCCTCTCCGTGTTCGGCACCGCCTTCGGCGAGCTCCTGGCCGCCGACCCGGCCGCGTTCCGGGTGAAGTTCCGCAAGATGGCGGCCTCGGCCTTCGCCTTCTACCGGGGGTCGGCAAACCTGTTCTACGCCGACCTGGAGCGCGAGCAGAACGCCGGTCCGTATCTGGACGAGCGCACCAGCCGGGTGTGGATCCACGGCGACCTCCACGCCGAGAACTTCGGCACCTACATGGACTCCAACGGCCGGCTGATCTTCAACGTCAACGACTTCGACGAGGCGTACGTGGGCCCCTTCACATGGGACCTCAAGCGGCTCTCCGCCTCGCTGGCACTGATCGGGTACACCAAGGCGCTCGGTGACGAGCAGATCACGGAGCTGGTGAGGATCTTCGCCGCCGCCTACCGCGAGCGCGTCCACGCCCTGGCCACGGGAGCGAAGAACGACGAGGTGCCGCCCTTCACCCTGGACACCGCGGAGGGCCCGCTGCTGGAGGCGCTCCGCCGCGCCCGCTCGCTGACCCGCTTCGGGCTGCTGGACTCGATGACCGAGATCCGCGACTTCGAGCGGCGCTTCGCCGGGGGCGGCGGGGCGATCGAGCTGGACGCCGCCACGCGCTACAAGGTGCTGGCCGCGTTCGACGGCTATCTGGAGACCCTGCCCGAGTCGAGTCTCACGAGGCCCGACTCGTACCGGGTGAAGGACGTGGTCGGTCGTCGCGGCATCGGCATCGGCTCCGCCGGACTGCCGTCGTACAACATCCTGCTGGAGGGCAACAGCGACGCCCTCGAGAACGACGTCGTGATCTACATGAAGCAGGCGCAGACGCCGGCGGTGTCCCGGCACATCACGGACGAGCGGGTGCGCAGCTACTTCCACCACGAGGGGCACCGCACGGTGATCTCGCAGCGCGCCCTGCAGGCGCACGCGGACCCCTGGCTGGGCTGGACCGAGCTCGACAACACGGGCCAGCTGGTCGCCGAGGTGTCGCCCTACGCGGTGGACCTGGACTGGTCGGACATCGACGACCCGGACGAGATCGCGGCGGTGGTGGCCGACCTCGGCCGTGCGACTGCGACCATGCACGCGGCGGCGGACGACGAGAGCGGCCACTCGCTGGTGCCCTTCTCCACGGAGCGCGCCATCGACGCGGCGATCGCGGCGGACGAGGACGGCTTCGGCGAGCTGCTGGTGGACTTCGCGCACGACTACGGTGCCCGTGCCCGCGCCGACCACCAGATCTTCGTGGACCTGTTCCGCAACGGCCGGATCCCCGGGCTGTAGGGCCGGGCCGGGGACGGCCCGGCCCCGGAGCGGCGGGCGCGGGACGGCGGCCCGGCCCCGGTGGACGGCGGCCCGAGCAGGCCCGTCCCGCTCGCGCCGCCGAGCGGGAAGAGGGCCGGATCCTTAGCGGCCCCTTATCGAACGACATGGCACACTCCAGACGATGCCGGATTCTTCCCCGCTGGCGGCCCCGGGAAGCCGGCAGTGCGGACGTCCACCAGTCAGGAGCCCCGTGCACATAGGCGAGACCCGGCTCAGAGGGCTGCGGGCGGCGGTTTTCACGGCATTCGTCGTGACGCTGTCCGTGGCCTCACATGTGCTGCTCTCCCGGGTGCCGCTGCCGCTGACGACCGTCGCGGCGGTCTCCGGCGGAGTGTTCCTGGTCACGTACGCCCTGGCCGGCCGGGAGCGGGGGTACGGGCCGATCGCGGCCGTACTCGTACCCCTGGAGCTGGCCGCGGACACGGTCTTCACCGCCGGCCAGCACGTCTGCTACGGCGCCGCGGGCGGACCCGTGGCCGGGTCGCTCCGCGCGGTCGGGGTGGACGTGCTGTGCGGTGGCAGCGCCGGAGCGCATCTGCCCGGTGTGGCAGCGGCCGACAGCCGGCTCGGCGCGCTCGTCGACTCCCCCGATCCGTATGTGCCCTGGCTGCTGCTCGCGGCCCATGTCTCCGTCGGGCTGCTCGCCGCCGCCTGGCTGCGGCACGGAGAGTCGGCGCTCGCGGGTCTGCTGCGCACGGCGGCCCTCGCCGCGTTCCGCCCACTGCTGACCGCGGTCGCCGTCGTCCACCGCCGCGCCACCGCCGCCCGCCCCTCGGCGCGGCCGGGGTCCCGCCCGGCCGTCGCCCGTACCCGCCACTTCGTGCACTCCGTGCGGCGGAGGGGACCACCGCTGCCCGCCACGGCTCACGCCTGAGCCACGGCACGTCCCCGACCGACCCTTTTCACACTTTCCCACGGAGAAAACGATCATGAGTGCACGCAACAGCCGCGCCAACAAGGCCGCCGCCCGCGAGCGTCTGCGTCTGGAGCGCGAGCGCCAGGCCAAGAAGGACAGGATCAGGCGGCAGGTCGTCGTCGCCGTCTCGACCGTCGCGGTCCTGGCGGCCGCGGGCGGCATCGGCTACGCCGTCATGCAGGCCAACAAGCCCTCGGCCTGGGAGGCGGCGAAGGACGCCAAGGTCGTCAAGCCCAGGAACAGCGAGGGCGAGAACGGCACGACGATCGTCGTCGGCAAGCCGGCCGCGAAGAAGACCCTCGAGGTCTACGAGGACTCGCGCTGCCCGGTCTGCGCCACGTTCGAGCAGGCGGTCGGCGAGACCGTGAAGAAGGACGTGGACGCGGGCAAGTACAAGCTGAAGTACATCGGCGCGACGTTCATCGACAACAGCGACAACGGCGAGGGTTCCAAGAACGCCCTCTCCGCCCTCGGCGCCGCGCTCGACGTGAGCCCCGAGGCCTTCATGGACTACAAGGCGGCCCTCTACTCCGCGAACTTCCACCCGGAGGAGAGCGACGACAAGTTCGCCGAGGACGCGTACCTGCTGAAGGTCGCCGACTCGGTGGACGCCCTCAAGAACAACGCCGCGTTCAAGAAGAACGTCGAGAACGGCACCTTCGACTCCTGGGCGCTGAAGATGTCGAAGACCTTCGACGACAGCGGGGTGAGCGGCACGCCGACCCTGAAGATGGACGGCAAGAAGGTCGTCGCGGAGGGCAGTGACAACGCCCCGATGACGGTCGAGCAGTTCAACGCCGCGGTCGACAAGGCGCTCAAGGGCTGACGCCTCCCACGGGCCGACGCCTCACGGAGCCGCCGGCTTCGATGTGGGCCGTGTGCCGGGAATCGCCCCGGCGCACGGCCCACTCGGCGTATGGGCCCCCGGCGCAGGCGTCGGGAGCGCGGCAGGCCGGTGCGGGCGGCCGCGAGGCCCCCCGAGCACCGGCAGGACATCGCCCGGGGCCCTTGCCGCGTCCCGAGCGGAGTCCGCAGCCCGTCGCTGCCTGACGTATTGTCAGGCAACGCCGGGCGGACAATCGAAAACGCGCAGACGAACTTCCTGAATTCGCCTGCCCGTTCGCCTTACCGGTCAGTAGTCTGACCGGCCGTGACCAGTAGACTCACCTCAACTCCCAGCCGCCGCTCGGTCGTCAAAGCCGCTGCCGCCACCGCTGTAGCCACTGCCGCCGCCGCACCCGCGCTCGCGGCCGCCTCTCCCGCCGCCGCCCTCGAACAGGGCGCGGCCTTCCTCCACGGGGTCGCCTCGGGCGACCCCCTGCCCGACGGCGTACTGCTGTGGACCCGGGTCACCCCGGCCCCCGACGCGCTGCCCGGCTCCGGCAAGGGCCCCGCCACCGAAGTGGGTTGGGAGATCGCCGAGGACAGGGGCTTCACCAAGGTCGTCGCCGGCGGACTGACCACCGCCACCGCGGCCACCGACCACACCGTCAAGGTCGACGTCAGGGGGCTGCTTCCGGCCACCGCCTACTTCTTCCGCTTCACCTCCGGCGGCACCGTGTCGGCCACCGGCCGCACCCGGACCGCGCCCGCCGCCGACGCCGCCGCGCCCGGGGTGCGCTTCGGCGTGGTGTCCTGCGCCAACTGGGAGTCCGGATACTTCGCCGCGTACCGCCATCTCGCGGCCCGCGCCGACCTCGACGCGATCCTGCACCTCGGCGACTACATCTACGAGTACGGCACCGGCGGCTACCCGGCCGACGAGTACGTCGTGCGCAGGCACGAGCCCGCGCACGAGATCACGACGCTCGCCGATTACCGCACCCGGCACGGCACGTACAAGACCGACGCCGACCTGCAGGCGCTGCACGCCGCCCACCCGCTCGTCGCGATCTGGGACGACCACGAGATCGCCAACGACGCCTGGGCCGGTGGCGCGGAGAACCACACGCCCGGCACCGAGGGCGACTACGCGGCCCGGGCCGCGGCGGCCAAGCGGGCCTACTTCGAGTGGATGCCCGTACGGACCTCCACGGAGGGCACGGTCTACCGCCGGCTGCGCTTCGGCAAGCTGGCGGATCTGCATCTGCTGGACCTGCGCTCGTTCCGCTCCGAGCAGGCGTCCGTCGGCAGCGGCAAGGTCGACGACCCGGAGCGCACGATCACCGGCCGCGCCCAGCTCGACTGGCTCAAGTCCGGCCTGGCCTCGTCGGACGCCACGTGGAAGCTCGTCGGCACCTCGGTGATGATCTCGCCGGTGGCCTTCGGTTCCGTGCCCGCCCATCTGCTGGGGCCGATCGCCGAGTTGCTCGGGCTGCCCAAGGAAGGGCTCGCCGTCAACGTGGACCAGTGGGACGGCTACACGGACGACCGCAAGGAGCTGCTGAAGCACCTGACGGACCGCGGGATCAAGAACACCGTCTTCCTCACCGGTGACATCCACATGGCGTGGGCCAACGACGTACCGGTGAAGGCGGCCACGTACCCGCTGTCGCAGTCGGCCGCGACCGAGTTCGTCGTCACGTCGGTGTCGTCCGACAACCTGGACGACATCCTGCACGTCGCCCCCGGCACGCTGTCCCTGGTCGCGGCCACCGCCGTCAAGGCCGCGAACCGCCATGTGAAGTGGCTCGACATGGACCGCCACGGCTACGGCGTCCTCGACGTGACGGCCGAGCGGTCGCAGATGGACTACTACGTCCTCTCCGACAAGACGCGGCAGGACGCGACCGCCTCGTGGACGCGCTCGTACCGGACGCTGAACGGCTCGCAGAAGGTCGAGCGCGTCAACCAGCCGGTGCGCTGAGGCCGCAACCCCCGCGGCGGTTCCTCTAACCTGGCGCCATGAACGCGCCGGGGGAACTGATCGACGGGCGGTTCGAGCTGATCGAACGGCTCGGCAGCGGAGGCATGGGCACGGTGTGGCGGGCCCGCGACACCGTGCTCCACCGTGAAGTCGCCCTGAAGGCGGTCAGATCCGACGCCTCCGCTTCCGAGGCCGTGCGCGAGCGCGTACTGCGGGAGGCCCGGGCGCTGGCCCGGATCAGCCACTCCCATGTGGTGACGGTCCATCACATCGTCGACGCCGAACCGCATCCGTGGATCGTGATGGAGCTGGTGCCCGGGATCTCGCTCCAGGACAGGCTCGCCCTGGGGCCGCTCACCCCGCTGGAGGCAGCACGCATCGGACGCCAGGTGCTCTCCGCGCTGCGCGCCGCACACGCGGCCGGAATCCAGCACCGGGACGTCAAGCCGGCCAACGTCCTGCTGCGCCCGGCCGGTTCCCCCGGCGCGGCCGCCGCCGTCCTCACCGACTTCGGGATCGCGGCGCTCCAGGGCTCGACCTCCCTGACCGCCACGGGCGAACTGATCGGCTCGCCCGAGTACATGGCGCCCGAACGCGTCCGCGGCCGCGACGACGACCCGGCGTCCGACCTCTGGTCGCTGGGCCTGGTGCTGTACGTGGGCGTGGAGGGCGTCAGCCCGATGCGCCGGCCGACGACTCTGGCCACGCTGGCGGCGGTTCTCGACGAACCGGTGCCGCCGCCGGTGCGTTCCGGGCCGCTCGCACCCGTTCTCCAGGCCCTGCTCGTACGGGACCCGGCGGCCCGGCCCGACGCGGCGCGACTGGACGCGATGCTCGCGCAGGTCGAGGCGGGGACGGCACCGTACTGGGCGCAGCCCACGACAACGGCGCCGCCCGCGCCGGAGCCGGCGCCCTGGCCGGTTCCGCCGGTACCGACCCGGCTGGACAGTCCGCGGCCGACGGTCCCCCAGCCGCCCGCGCGGCTCCCGGAGGACCGGCGTGCGAACCGCGCGCCCCTGGTCGCCGCCGTGGTCGCCGTGGCCCTCGCGATCACCGCCGCCACCGCGATCGCGCTGGCGCTGCGGGATCCCGGGGGGCGGACGGCGGACGACGCGAAAGGCGCCGGTGGGGCATCGGGCCCCGCGGCCTCCGCCTCCGCCATCCCCGTCTCGAGCCCGGCGCCGAGCCCGAGCGCACCCCCGGCACCAACGGTCACCGTCACCGCGCCGGCGACTGAGAACACTCCGGCGGATCGCCCCGCGCCCCCGCCGCCCTCGGGCCGCTGGATCGCGCAGCTCTTCTCCGAGCCCGTCGAATCCGGCACAAGCGCCCGCGATGTCCGGCTTGCCCGAATTCGCCAGACGGTCCCCGAGGCCCGGTACCTACGCAGCGACGACTACGCGTCGCTGCGGCCCGGCTACTGGGTCGTCTACGCCGAGGGGCCGTTCGAAGACGGCCGGGCCGCGCTCAGGTTCTGCGCCGAACGCGGCCGCACCACGGCCAACAGCTGCTTCGGCCGCTATGTGAGTTCCCGCGCGGAGGACTCGGCGCTTCAGTGCCGCCCCCCGGCGGACAACCCGTCGGGGCGCTGCCGTCGCGGCTAGGCCCCGCCGTCCCCGCCGTCCCCGAGCGTCTCCAGGAAGCCAAGCGCCACGCGCCACGTCAGGCCGGCCGCCTCCTCGTCGTAGTCGGGAAGATCCGGGTCGGTGAAGAGGTGCCCCGCGCCCGGGTAGCGGTGGACCTCGACATCGGCACCCGTCCTGCCCATCCGCAGGTACCAGGCGGTGAGCCAGTCGTGCGGCTCGAAGGGGTCGGGGTCGGCGACGTGGAGCTGTACGGGCAGGTCCTCGACCCGAGCGTTCTCCGCGATGTCCGAAGTGCCGTGCAGCAGCAGGAGACCCCGGGCCTTCTCGTCGCCGAGGGCCAGGTTCTGGGCGATGGCGGCGCCCAGGGAGAACCCCGCGTACACGAGGCCGCGTTCCGAGTGGGGCGCGGCCGCCACGATCGCCCGCTTCAGCAGCTCGTCCACTCCGACCTCGTCCTTGTACGCCCTGCCCTCCTCCACGGAGTCGTACACCCGGCCGTCGAACAGGTCGGGGGTCCACACCTGGTGGCCCGCCGCGCGCAGTCGCTCGGCGGCGGCGAGCACGGCGGGACGCAGACCGTAGGTCGAATGGAAAAGCATGATGTCCATGCGGTCAGGTTACGTTCGAGGACGTGACTCCACCCTTGCGTAGACGCGCGGGCTTCCTGCGTCGGTGGCCAAGCCGCCGCGCAGAGGACCAGCCCGGCCCGCCGGATCCTGGCGTGCAGCTTGGCGACCTTCCGGGCCGCCGAGCGATGGCGCTTGGTGCGCTGCCGGGTCCGCTTCGGGAACGTCGCGAGGTGCCGCTGCGCCTCGCCCAGCTCCGCGGCCATCGCGGTGAGGAATCGCGGGTTGGCGACGTGCTCGCCGTCCGAGGTGGTCAGGAAGTGGGCGACGCCCGTGTCGATGCCGACCATCGCCCCCGTGGGCAGCAGGGGCTCCGCGGGCACGCTGTCGCAGGAGAGGACGACGTACCAGCGGGTTCCCTCGCGCTTCACCGAGATCGTCTTGACCCGGCCGCGCACGGGCCGGTGCTGGCGCACCCGGACGTGCCCGACACCCTGGAGCCGTACGCGTGCCCGCGCATCGTGGGGGGTGGAGTCCCATCGGCAGCCGTCGCCGCCCTTGGGGAAGGTGACGGTGTCGAAGTGCCCGACGCCCTTGAAGCGGGGGTATCCCGGGCTCTGCCCGGCCTTGACCCGGCGGAAGAACGCCTTGAACGCCTTGTCCAGTCGGCGCGGGGTGGCCTGCTGGGAGGAGAACGCCCAACGGCCCTGACGCTCCGGATCGAATACCCGGATCTCCTTGAGCTGGGCGGACTGGTCCCCGTCGCGGACCGTGGTCTTCGAGGTGTGCCGGTAGGCGTCACGGCGTTCCTGGAGGGCGCCGTTGTACAGGGAGCAGTGGTCCCGCAGCATCTGGCCGAGCACGGCCGTCTGACGGGCCGTGGGGCGCAGGAGGAACTTGTACGCGCGGATCACCGCTCACGCCTCCGCTCGACGCGCAGCCCCTCGGCGAGGAGAACGCACGCGGCAGCGTTGATCGAGATGCCTACGCGCTCGGCGTATGCCTCGATCTGCCGCTTCAGCTCAGGAGCAACGCGAAGGTTCATTGACTCCCGGCGATCACCCCTAGCCACAACCAAGATTCCACCACTCCGCGACTGTTCGTCGCGGGCGGGAAACGAAGCGAGCTCCGGCGCTGCGCGCCTCCGGTTCGAGGACGAAATCCCCCCTCCGGCCAAAGCCGGAGGTCCCCTTTCGAGAGGTATCTGATGGAGAACGTGTTGCGTCCGTTGATCGTCCTCGTCGGCTCGGTCCTTCTCACGCTGCTGCTGGGGTGGCTCACCGATCTGCTGCTCCGCCGCGCGGACGCCCGCCACAGCGAAACCCCGCTGTGGGGGCTGCTGCGCCGCTGCCGGGTGCCGTTGCAGGTGGTGGTGCTGACCGCGCTGCTGCGAGGGACCTACACGGAGAGCGCCATCGCGGTCGTCGAACGGAACGAGGCCTTCATCGGCCACGTCCTGACGCTCGTCCTCATCGCCGCCTCGGCCTGGCTGGTGGTGCGGATCGCCGCGGCGGTGGTGGAGGCCTCGTACTCCCGCTTCGCGGCCAGCTCCCGGGATCTCGCGCGGGTCCGCCGGGTCCGCACCCAGGTCGCGCTGGTCCAGCGGATCGTCACCGCCCTGGTCGGCGTGGTGGCCTTCGCCTCGATGCTGCTGACCTTCCCGGGGATGGACAAGCTGGGAGCCTCCCTGCTGGCCTCCGCCGGTGTCCTCGGCATCGTCGCCGGTGTCGCGGCCCAGTCCACGCTGGGCAATCTCTTCGCCGGCTTCCAGATCGCCTTCGGCGACATGGTCCGCATCGGCGACACCGTCGTCGTGGACGGCGAGTGGGGCACGGTGGAGGAGGTGACGCTCACCTTCCTCGCGGTGCGGACGTGGGACGAACGGCGGATCACGATGCCGGTGTCGTACTTCACCAGCAAGCCGTTCGAGAACTGGTCGCGCGGCGGCGTGCAGATGACCGGGACCGTCTTCTTCCATCTCGACCACACGGCGCCGGTGCACGAGATGCGCGAGAAGCTCCACGACATCCTGCGCGACTGCCCGGCCTGGGACGGCCGCGACTGGTCGCTCGCGGTCACGGACACCACGCCCAACACGATGGTGGTCCGCGCCGTCGTCACCGCGAAGGACGCGGACGACATCTGGACGGTGCGGTGCGCGGTACGGGAGCAGCTGATCGCCTGGCTGTGCGACCACCACGCGCACGCGCTCCCGCGGATCGCCACGTCCCAGGCGGTCGCCCCGCCCGCCGCGCACACCCAGCCGGAGACCCCGGCCCAGCGGACCGGCCGCGGCTGACGGGACCGGGGCGGTGGGGACGGCGCCGCCGAGGCGCTTTCCCGGCGGCGGGCGCCCACCGGTGTCCGGGGTCCCGCCCGGCGGGACCGTGCCCGGCCGGAGGCCGGCGGCCCGGCCTCAATGGCCGCGCTCCGCACCACCGTTGACCTGGATGACCTGGGACGTGATGTGGGCCGCCGCGTGCGAGGCGAGCCAGTGGAGGGTTTGGGCCACGTCGCCGGGATGGCCGGCCCGGCCCGTGGACGTCTCGGCGATGAGCTGCCTTCGGCGGTCCTCCCCGATCCCGTCGCCGAAGAAGTCGGTCTCCTCGACGTAACCGGGAGCCACGAGGTTCACCGTGATGCCGCGCGGCCCGAGCCGGCGGGCCAGGTCGTGCGCGTACGGGTGCAGGGCGGCCTTGGAGGCCGCGTACGCGCCGGAGCCGGACCCCCGGTAGGCCGCGATGGAGCTGAGGAACAGCACACGGCCCCCGGGCGTGGCCAGATGGTCCTGGAGGGCCTCGGTGAGGAGCGTGGCGGTCAGGGTGTTGAGCCGGAAGTTGAGCGTCCAGTCGTGGGCGACCGCCTCCAGCGGGTCCTCGAACTCGGGCCGGTCCTCCAGCGCGCCGCTGCCGCCCGCACTGTGGACGAGGACGTCCACAGTGCCGTACTCCCGCGCGGCGAACTCCGCGGCCCGGCGCGCGCCTTGGGGCTCGGTCAGATCCGCCGCGCAGTAGCGTGCTCCGGGAATCCGCCCGGCCGCCCGTTGGAGCACCTCCTCGCGGCGCCCGAGCAGCAGTACCTGCTCGCCGTCCGCGGCGAACACCTCCGCCGTCGCGAGCCCGATTCCCGTACCCCCGCCACTGATCACCACCGTGCGCGCCATGCACCGATCCTACGACCGGCCGGCCGCCCGGAGCCGGTCCGAAACCGCCCCGCGCGGCCGACTTGGGGCGCCGCACACGGACGGGTGTCAGCGCAGGCTGCGGACGTCCAGGTGCAGCAGGACGCGATCGACGACCTCGGGGTCGGCGCCCGGCTCGCTGCGCGCGGCGAGCACCTCGTGCCGAGCGGCCGACAGCATCTCGCGCTGCACGCGCAGGAGCGTCCGCTGCCGGCCCGCCCGCCTGGCGAACCATTCGCGGCGCTCTTCGTCCACGATGTCCGGACTGATCCGGGTGCCGATGTCGTACGCCGCCCGCTGGAGCCGTTCCGCGATGTCCTCGGGCAACTCCTCCACCTGCTCGATCTCCTTCAGCCGGTGCTTGGCCGCCTTGGCCGCGCGCAGCGCGAGGTCACGCTCCAGCGCCCGTTCGGCGTCGGTGTCGGCTCGTACGCCGAGCCGTTTCACGAGCCAGGGCAGTGTGAGCCCCTGGAGCACCAGGGTCGTCATGATCACCGCGAACGCGATGAAGACGATCACGTCCCGACCCGGGAACGGTGCGCCGTCCGCCGTGCGCAGGGGGATCGCCAGGGCCAGCGCGACCGAGGCGACGCCCCGCATCCCGGACCACCACATGACCACGGTCTCGCGCCAGCCGACGGGGATCTCCTCGTCGTAGTCGCGCCGTTTGTGGAGCCGCTTGGTCAGCCAGGTGGCGGGCAGCAGATACATCAGCCGCACGCCGATGACGGTGGCGACGACGAGCACGGACCATCCCGTCAGCAGGCCGCCCCGGCCTTCGGCAGTGCCGAAGACGTTGTGGAGTTCCAGCCCGATGAGGCCGAAGGCGACCCCGGTCACGAGGGTGTCGACGACCTGCCAGAAGGTGTTGCCCGCGAGCCGCCAGAGCACGTCGTCGGCGTCGACCGCGTGCTCGGCCAGATAGAGGGCGGTGACGAGCACGGCGAGCACGCCGGAGCCGAGCAGGTCCTCGGCGAGCACATAGCTGACGAACGGCACGAGCAGGGTGAGCCCGATCTGCAGGGTCGGGTCGCCGAGCAGGCCCATCAGCCGTTGTGAGAGCCAGCCGAGCGCGAGTCCCACGGCCACCGCGACGACGGCGGAGAGCACCAGTTCGCGGGCGGCCCTGGGCCACGAGAACGTACCGCTGACGACCGCGCCGATCGCCACGTGGTAGAGCACGATCGCGGTGACGTCGTTGAACAGCCCCTCGCCCTCCAGGATCGACACAAGCCTGCGGGGCAGGCCGAGGGAGCCCGCGACGGCGGTCGCGGCGACCGGGTCCGGCGGTGCCACGAGGGCGCCGAGGACGACCGCTGCGGCGATCGGCAGCCCGGGGACGACCGTGTGCGCGACGGCCGCGACGGCGGCCGTGGTGATGAAGACCAGGGCGACGGCGAGCAGGAAGATCGGCCGGACGTTGGCGGTGAACTGCCGCCAGGACGTGCGCTGCACGGCGGCGTACAGCAGTGGCGGGAGCAGCAGCGGAAGGATGAGCTCGGGCCGGATGGTGACGTTCGGGACGAAGGGCAGCAGGGCGAGGACGACGCCGACGAGCGTCATCAGCACCGGCGCGGGCAGCCCGAGCCGCTCCCCGAGCGGCACGGTGATCACGGCTCCCAGCAACAGCACGAACAGCAGCGCCAGTTGGTCCACGAGCACCCCTCGACGGTCGAATCTCCGACGATCACCGGCTCCAGCGTGCCATGCGTTCATCCCGATTCATCCGAATACGCCCGTCCCCGGACCGGCTGCTGAAGGCCCGTCACCGGCCGGGCCGGGCACGATGAGGGGAGCGGGACGGCTTCGCGATCGGGCGGGGGCCGTACGAGCGCCCCGCGCGGAGGTGGTGCCCGGTCGGGCCGGGGTGCGCGGGCCCGGCGGGCGGACAGGGCAGGTACGGGTCGCGCAGGAGCCGGACCGGGGGTATGGGCCACCGGGCACGGCGGCGGCGCCCGGCCGCGGGACGTGCCGGTGCCGCGCCGGAAGTGCCGGCAGGTGGAGCACGGCCACCACGACACGGCCCGGGCATGACGGCCGTCCCCGGCGCGATGCCCGCGGGACGACCCCGTCAGAGCGCTCGGCGCATGGCCCGGTGGGGGATGCCCGCGTCCGGGAACTCGGGGCCGTACGCCTCGTAGCCCAGGCGCTCGTAGAACACGAGCGCGTGGGTCTGTGCGTGCAGGTCGACCGCGGAGAGACCTCGTTCACGGGCCGCGGACTCGATCGCGCGGACGAGCGCAGCCCCGACGCCGCGGCCGCGCGCGGCCGCCGTCACCGCGAGCCGCCCCAGGGAGCCGACCGAAGGGTCGCCCCCGGTCTTGCCGGCCGCCGCCGGGCCGTACAGCAGCCGGCCCGTGCCCAGCGGGCCCTCCGGGCCGACGGCCAGGACGTGGATCGTGTCCGCGCCCTCGGCGTCGTAGGCGTCGTACTCGATCTCCTGCGGCACCCGCTGCTCGACGACGAAGACCTCCTTGCGCACCGTGAAGCACGCCTCACGGTCGGCGGGGTCCGTCGCCTCGCGGACGGCGTATCCGCCCGGGGCGACGTCGTCCGGCGGGTGCTCCGCGTGCCCGGTCATGCGCTCTCCGCCGCGATCCGGTCCAGCGCCGCCTGCAGATCCTCGGGATACTCGCTGGCGAACTCGACCCACTGGCCGTCCGCTGGGTGCTCGAAGCCCAGGCGCACCGCGTGCAGCCACTGCCGGGTCAGGCCCAGCCGCCGTGCCATCGTCGGGTCGGCGCCGTACGTGAGGTCGCCGACGCAGGGGTGCCGGTGGGCCGACATGTGCACCCGGATCTGGTGCGTACGGCCGGTCTCCAGCTTGATGTCCAGCAGCGAGGCGGCGCGGAACGCCTCGATCAGGTCGTAGTGCGTGACGGAGGGCTTGCCCTCGGCCGTCACGGCCCACTTGTAGTCGTGCTGGGGGTGGCGGCCGATGGGGGCGTCGATCGTGCCGCTGAGCGGGTCCGGGTGGCCCTGCACCAGCGCGTGGTACCGCTTGTCGACCGTGCGCTCCCGGAACTGCTGCTTCAGCAGGGAGTACGCCCGCTCCGACTTGGCGACCACCATCAGCCCGGAGGTGCCGACGTCCAGCCGGTGCACGATGCCCTGCCGCTCCGCGGCACCCGACGTGGAGATCCGGTACCCGGCCGCGGCCAGCCCGCCGATCACCGTCGGCCCGGACCAGCCGGGGCTCGGGTGGGCCGCCACGCCGACCGGCTTCGCGATCACGACGATGTCCTCGTCGTCGTGCACGATCTCCATGCCATCGACCGGCTCGGCGACGACCTGCACCGGCGCGGGAGCCTGCGGCATCTCGACCTCGAGCCAGGCCCCGCCGCTCACCCTCTCGGACTTGCCCACGACCGAGCCGTCGACCTGGACCTTGCCCGCGGCCGCGAGCTCGGCGGCCTTCGTCCGGGAGAAGCCGAACATCCGCGATATGGCGGCGTCGACGCGCTCGCCCTCGAGGCCGTCGGGTACGGGCAGGGTGCGGGTTTCGGGAATCGTGCTCACCCGTCGAGTATGCCTTGTCGGCCCCTGTGACCGGGCACGCCTGTGGACAACCGGCGCCCGGCAGCCCGCCGGCGACGTCCGGGCGCCGCAGCGGTCGGCCGTCGCGCTGCCGCGGACCGTGCAGGACCCGCCCCGGTCCTTGTCAGTCCTTGTGGACGGTGCCGTCCGGGTCCAGACCCTTGAAGGACAGGATCACGATCAGGATGCCGCCGCACACGATCGCCGAGTCCGCCAAGTTGAACACGGCGAAGTGCTTCGGCGCGATGAAGTCGACGACCGCGCCCTCGAAGACCCCCGGCGCACGGAAGATCCGGTCCGTGAGGTTGCCGAGCGCACCGCCCAGCAGCATGCCGAGCGCGATGGCCCACGGCAGGCTGTAGAGCTTGCGTGCCAGCCGCGCGATCACCACGATCACCACGGCGGCGATGATCGTGAAGATGATCGTGAACGCCTCGCCGAAGCCGAACGCGGCACCGGGGTTGCGGACCGCCTCGAACCTCAGCCAGTCACCGATGACCCGGATCGGCTCGTGGTGCTCCAGCTTCGCGACGACCAGCATCTTGCTGGCGAGGTCCAGCACGTAGGCCACGGCGGCCACGGCGAACAGGGCGAAGATCCTCCGCTCGCCCTTGGGCCGCTCGGCGGGAGCCGCGGCCTCGTCGTCTACGTCCGGCGTACCGATGATGCGCTCCGCCTCTGCCACGTGAGTCCCTCAACCTAGGTGCTGACTGGTCACGAGGGTACGGCACGCGGGTGCGGGCCCGGCTCCGGACACCGTGCCGCGGTCCGGAGCCGGTGGCGGGGTCAGCCTCTCCGTTCCTGCTTCTGCTTGTCCTCCACGCACAGGGTGGCCCGGGGGAACGCCTGCATCCTGGCCTTGCCGATCGGGTTGCCGCACACCTCGCAGAGGCCGTACGTGCCCGCGTCCAGCCGGTGCAGGGCCCGCTCGCTCTGCTCGACCATCTCGCGGGCGTTGGCGGCCAGCGCCATCTCGTGCTCGCGGGTGATGTTCTTCGTGCCGGTGTCGGCCTGGTCGTCCCCGGCGCCGTCACCGGAGTCCCGCATCAGCCCGGTCAGCGCCTCCTCGGAGTGGCTGATCTCGGCCTGCAGCCGGGCGAGCTCGCTCTCCAGCTCGGCGCGCGCCTCGGCGACCTCCTCCGGCGTCCACGGGTCCTCCCCCGGCCGTACGGCGAGGTCCCCCGGCGCCGCCGCGACCCGCGCCTGCGGCACCGGCGACGCGGTGTCCTTCGTGTCCGTACCGGACCCCGCGCTCTTCTTGGCTGCCACCGTCCTGGCTCCCGTCTGCTCCGCGGCCTCGACCGCTTCCCTGGCCGCCGTGGCGGCCTTGCCGGCGCCTGCCTTCGCAGCCGCCTTCCTGCCCGGCGCCTTGGCGGCCGCCGCCGGAGGCGCCGCCGAGCGCCCCGCCGCGTCCTTGCCGGCCGCGGTCTTCCTCGTGGCCGCGGTCTTCTTCGCGGCCGTGCTCTTCCTCGTCGCCGCGGTCGTCGTGCCCTCGGCGGACCTGCCCCCGGCCCTGCCGGCGCCGGTGGTACTCGACGCGGCGTCCCCGGCCTTCGGCCCCGCGTCCGGAGTCCTCGCGCCGCCGGTGGCCTTCGACGCGGCGCCCGACTTCGCGGCGGCCCGGGCGGTCGCCTTGCGTGCCGCCTTCCGGCCCGACTCCTTCGCCGCCCCCCCGGCGGCTCCGCCCGGTTCCTTCTCCGCGTCCGGCGCCGGGGGCTCCGGGGCGTGGGCCTTCGAGCTTCTCGACGAGGTCTTCCCCCCGCCCGCGGACCTGGCCGTGGCGGCGGACCGCTTGGCCGCCGCCGCGGTGCTCTTCCGCGCGGCCTTCCTGGCGGGCTCCGCGGCCTTCGCCTCGGCCGCGTCGTGCGCGTTCGCGCCGGAGGCGACGGTCTTCGTCACCCTCCGGGTGCTCTTCTTCGCGACGACGCTCTTCTTGCCGTTCGTCTCCTTGGCCGCCGCCCCCGCAGCGGCGGTGGACCTCGCTGACGCCGTCTTCTTCACGGCGGTCTTCTTCGCCACCATGGCCGCGGCCCCTTCACATATTGTGATCTTGCTCGCGAATCGTGCTGGGACGATAAATCGACCCCAGCGCCGCGGCAACGGGGCACGCCGCCTGTCCGGCCCGCCCCGCGCCTTCCCCAACGCGAGCCTGCATCCGTTGTGCCCAGCTCCCCGCCCCCTAATCCGCCGGGCGGGCGCCTGCGGAACCCGCTCGGCTCCGTGTGGCCATTCGGGTCATGCGGGGGCGGCCCTCCGCTCGGCCCGGCGGCCGGGAAATCCGGTCGGCCCCCACGCGTCCGGGCCCGTACACTGGGCGAAGCGAAAGGCGTGGATGGGGACGAGTAGCGTCGTACGCAGCCATGAGCGACCCGGGGACGGTGAGAGCCCGGGGGCGAGCGCGGTGCGAATGATCACCCCTGAGCCGCCGGAAGAACGCCCGCAGTCGTCCCAGGGCCAGTAGAACCGGCATCGCGACCCCAATGAGGGGGCTCCCCGGCCGTGCGCCGGAGGGCCAAGGAGGGTGGTACCGCGGGAGCGCAGCGCATCGGCTCTCGTCCCTCCGACGGAAGAGACACACTCCGTTGGAGGAGCCCGTACATGACGCCGCCGCAGTACCGCCAGGTGCCAGCCCAGGTCGACCTGCCCGCGCTCGAGCACGCCGTGCTCGACTTCTGGCGCGAGAACAAGGTCTTCGCGAAGAGCCTCGAGCAGTCCGAGGGCCGCCCCGAGTGGGTCTTCTACGAGGGCCCGCCCACGGCCAACGGCATGCCCGGCGCCCACCACATCGAGGCCCGCGTCTTCAAGGACGTCTTCCCGCGCTTCCGGACCATGCGGGGCTACCACGTGGCCCGCAAGGCCGGCTGGGACTGCCACGGTCTGCCGGTCGAGCTCGCGGTCGAGAAGGAGCTCGGCTTCAACGGCAAGAAGGACATCGAGGCGTACGGCATCGCGGAGTTCAACGCGAAGTGCCGCGAGTCCGTGACGCGCCACACCGACGCCTTCGCCGAGCTGACGACCCGCATGGGCTACTGGGTCGACCTCGACGAGGCGTACCGGACCATGGACCCCGAGTACATCGAGTCCGTGTGGTGGTCCCTGAAGGAGATCTTCGGCAAGGGCCTGCTGGTCCAGGACCACCGCGTCGCGCCCTGGTGCCCGCGCTGCGGCACCGGCCTGTCCGACCACGAGCTGGCGCAGGGTTACGAGACCGTCGTCGACCCGTCCGTGTTCGTCCGCTTCCCGCTGACCTCCGGCCCGCTCGCGGGCGAGGCCTCGCTGCTGGTGTGGACGACCACCCCGTGGACGCTGGTGTCCAACACCGCCGTGGCCGCGCACCCAGCGGTCACCTACGTGGTGGCCACGAACGGCGAGGAGAAGCTCGTCGTCGCCGAGCCGCTGCTGGAGAAGGCCCTCGGCGAAGGCTGGGAGGCCACCGGCCAGACCTTCACGGGCGCCGAGATGGAGCGGTGGGGCTACCGCCGGCCCTTCGAGCTCGTCGAGTTCCCGGCCCCGGCGCACTTCGTGGTCAACGCCGAGTACGTGACGACGGAGGACGGCACGGGTCTGGTCCACCAGTCCCCCGCCTTCGGTGAGGACGACCTCAAGGTCTGCCGCGCGTACGGCCTCCCCGTGGTGAACCCGGTCCGTCCCGACGGCACCTTCGAGGAGGACGTGCCGCTGGTCGGCGGCGTCTTCTTCAAGAAGGCCGACGAGGCGCTGACCCAGGACCTGGACGCCCGCGGCCTGCTCTTCCGGCACGTCCCGTACGAGCACAGCTACCCGCACTGCTGGCGCTGCCACACGGCGCTGCTCTACTACGCGCAGCCGTCGTGGTACATCCGCACCACCGCGATCAAGGACCGGCTCCTCGAGGAGAACGAGAACACCAACTGGTTCCCCGACTCGGTCAAGAACGGCCGGTACGGAGACTGGCTCAACAACAACATCGACTGGGCGCTGTCGCGGAACCGCTACTGGGGCACCCCCCTGCCGATCTGGCGCTGCGACGACGACCACCTGACCGTCGTCGGCTCGCTCGCCGAGCTGAGCGAGCTCACCGGCGAGGACCAGTCCGGCCTGGACCCGCATCGTCCGTTCATCGACGCGGTCACCTTCGCCTGCCCGCAGTGCTCCTCGACGGCGACGCGGGTCCCCGAAGTCATCGACGCCTGGTACGACTCGGGGTCCATGCCGTTCGCGCAGTGGGGCTACCCGTACCGGAACAAGGAGATCTTCGAGAAGCGCTACCCGGCGCAGTTCATCTCCGAGGCGATCGACCAGACCCGCGGCTGGTTCTACACGCTGATGGCCGTCGGCACGCTGGTCTTCGACAAGTCGTCGTACGAGAACGTGGTCTGCCTGGGCCACATCCTCGCCGAGGACGGCCGCAAGATGTCCAAGCACCTCGGCAACATCCTGCAGCCGATCCCGCTGATGGACCAGCACGGCGCCGACGCCGTGCGCTGGTTCATGGCGGCCGGCGGCTCGCCGTGGGCGGCTCGCCGGGTGGGCCACGGCACCATCCAGGAGGTCGTGCGCAAGACGCTGCTCACCTACTGGAACACCGTCGCCTTCCAGGCGCTGTACGCCCGC
This sequence comes from Streptomyces wuyuanensis, assembly GCF_900103455.1. Lineage (GTDB taxonomy): Bacteria > Actinomycetota > Actinomycetes > Streptomycetales > Streptomycetaceae > Streptomyces > Streptomyces wuyuanensis. The sequence continues at coordinate 313,334 of NZ_FNHI01000004.1, forward strand.
ACCTCGGGCTGGGCGCCGTCGGCCTCCGACCCGGCGCCGGCGGAGCGCACGGTGCTCGACCGCTGGCTGCTCTCGGAGCTGCACGCACTGGTCGACCAGGTCACGCAGGCGCTGGAGGCGTACGACACCCAGCGCGCCGGCAAGCTGATCTCGTCCTTCGTGGACGACCTGTCGAACTGGTACGTACGCCGCTCGCGCCGCCGGTTCTGGCAGGGCGACGCGGCCGCGCTGCGGACGCTCCACGACGTGATCGAGACCGTCACCCGGCTGATGGCCCCGCTCACCCCGTTCATCACGGAGCGGGTGTGGCAGGACCTCGTGGTCCCGGTGTCGCCGGAGGCGCCGGAGTCCGTGCACCTGACGACCTGGCCGGAGGCCGACCTCTCCGCCATCGACCCGGAGCTCTCCCGGCAGATGGCGCTGGTCCGCCGGCTGGTGGAGCTGGGCCGAGCGACCCGTGCGGAGTCCGGTGTGAAGACCCGCCAGCCGCTGTCGCGGGCGCTGGTCGCGGCATCGGGCTTCGAGTCGTTGTCGCCGGAACTGCACTCGCAGATCACCGAGGAGCTCAACGTCTCGTCGCTGGCTTCGCTGTCCGAGGTCGGCGGATCACTGGTCGACACGACGGCGAAGGCGAACTTCCGGGCGCTGGGCAAGCGTTTCGGCAAGGGCGTGCAGGACGTCGCCAAGGCAGTGGCGGCGGCGGACGCGGCGGCGCTGTCGCTCGCGCTGCGATCCGGCTCGGCCGTGATCGCCGTCAACGGCGAGGAGGTGACCCTCTCCCCGGAGGAGGTCATCATCACCGAGACCCCGCGAGAGGGCTGGTCGGTCGCCTCCGACCAGGGCGCCACGGTCGCGCTCGACCTGGAGATCACTCCGGAGCTGCGGCGGGCCGGACTGGCCCGTGACGCGATCCGGTTGATCCAGGAGGCGCGCAAGAACAGCGGTCTGGACGTCGCCGACCGTATCGCGCTCCGCTGGTCGTCCACGGATGCCGAGGTCACCTCGGCGCTCTCGGACCACTCCGGGCTGATCGCGGACGAGGTCCTCGCGACGGACTTCGCGACGGGCGAGGGCGACGACGCGTACGGCACCCCGTTCACGGACGAGGGCCTCTCCCTGACGTTCCGTCTCCGCAAGGCGTAACCCGTACCGCACCGCGCATCGAGGGTCCGGCTCCTTCGGGGCCGGGCCCTTCGCGTTCCCCGTCCGTGCGGCTCCTGCGCGGCTGGGCGACCCGCCGTCTCGGCACGCTGGCGAGGGCGTCGTACTCCGCTCCCCGCGCCCGCACGACCGCACGACGCCGCGCAGCACGCGGGACGCCCCGCACCCGTGCGGCGCGAGGCGGGCGAGACCGGGACCGGCGCGAGGCTCAGTGCGAGCGGGCGCGCAAGAAACGGGCCGGGCCCGGGACGTTCGTCCCGGGCCCGGCCCGTTCAAGCCTGCCGACGGCTATGCGCGCTCCGCGCCGTGGCCCGCCGTCAGTTGTCGTCCTCGTCGATGAGGAAACCGCGCATCGGCGACGGTGCCTGCTGCATCGGCTGCGGACCGCCCTGCGGCCGCACCGGCGCCATCGGCTGGGTCATCGCCGGGGACATCTGCTGCTGGCCGCCGTACGACGGGCCGCCGCCCATGCCCTGGTTGCCGCCCATGCCCTGGTTGCCGCCGAAGGACGGGGCACCGGCGCCGGCCGGAGCCATCGAGGGGGACGGGGGCAGCGACGCGGCAGCCGGGGTCCGCGGCGGGGCCAGCGAGTCGTCGGCCTGGGTCTCCAGCTGGCGCAGCTGGCTCTCCAGGTACGACTTCAGACGCGTGCGGTACTCGCGCTCGAAGCCGCGCAGGTCCTCGACCTTGCGCTCCAGCGTGGCGCGGGCGGACTCCAGCGAGCCCATCGCGACGCGGTGCTTCTCCTGCGCGTCCCGCTCCAGCGCGTCGGCCTTGGCGCGGGCGTCCCGCTCCAGGCCCTCGGCGCGCGACCGGGCCTCGCCGACGATCTTGTTGGCCTCGGAGCGGGCCTCCGCGATCGCCTGGTCGGCCGTCTGCTGGGCCAGGGACAGCACGCGTGCGGCGCTGTCACCGCCCGGGCCCTGGCCCGGGAGCTGCGGGCCACCGTGACCACCCATGGGGCCGCCCATCGGGCCGCCCATGGGACCGCCCTGCATCGGGCCGGGGCCCATCGGACCACCCTGCGGGTGACCCTGGGGGCCATGACCACCGTGACCACCGTGACCACCGGGACCGGCCGGCAGCTGAGGAGCTCCACCGGGCAGCTGGGGGGGACCCATCTGCGGGGGCTGCTGCTGGACGGGGGGTCCGGATATGGCGGCGGGCACGGGAGCGCCGGGACCACGGCCGTCCTGCGGCTCCGGCGGCTTGCGCATGCCCTGCTGCTGCTGGTTCTGCGCGGCCGCACGGGTCGCCGCCGCAAGCTTCGCGCGCAGGTCCTCGTTCTCTCGGAGGAGGCGCGTCAGCTCGGCTTCGACCTCGTCGAGAAAGGCATCGACCTCGTCCTCGTCATAGCCTTCTCGGAGGCGGACGGTCGTGAACTGCTTGTTCCGCACGTCCTCGGGGGTCAGCGGCATCTCTACTTCACCTCTACGTAGTCGTCGGCAGTCGGCAAGACCGTACCGTTCACATCCCTCTCCCCACGCTGCTCACGACGGAGATCAGGATGTAAACGATGATCATCAGAACGAAGAAGGACAGATCGAGTGCCACGCCCCCGAGACGCAGCGGCGGAATGAACCGCCGCAGAAGCTTGAGCGGTGGATCGGTGACAGTGTAGGTGGCCTCCAGGACGACCACCATCGCCCTCCCGGGTTGCCACGAGCGGGCGAACTGGAAGACGTAGTCCATGACCAGCCGGAAAATCAGCACGATGAGGAAGCACATCAGAGCGATGTAGATCACCTGCAGTGCCACGCTCATCCCGCGCTTCCCTCTCCCCTGGCTCTCGTTGCCGGCCTTGCGGCCGGGTCGTTCCCTCGGTCGTGTTCTGGCTCGTTCTAGCTCTGGTTGAAGAACCCGCCCTCTGCGATGCGGGCCTTGTCCTCCGCCGTGACATCGACGTTAGCAGGCGAGAGGAGGAAGACTTTCTGAGTCACCCGCTCAATGCTGCCATGGAGGCCGAAGACGAGTCCCGCGGCAAAGTCGACAAGTCGCTTCGCATCGGTGTCGTCCATCTCCGTCAGATTCATGATCACCGGGGTGCCCTCACGGAAGTGTTCCCCGATGGTACGGGCCTCGTTGTAGGTCCGGGGGTGCAGAGTTGTGATGCGGTAGGGCTCCCGCTCGGACACAACCTTGGGCATGATCACCGGTGCGTTCTTCTCCAGACTGGGACGTTCAGGTGTGATGGATGCCACGGGGGCGATTCGCGCCGGACGTCCGGATTCCGCGGAGAGCGGAGCGGCCAGGGACGCGGGCACCGGCGCGGACCCGTGGGCCGATCGCGGCGCGGACTCACGCGGCGCCGGCGGCTGAACCACGCGCACCGGCTCCTCCCGTTCCACCTGATGCGGAGGCTGGTGCCGCCGACGGTCCCGCTCGGGCTCCGGCTCCATCTCGGGTTCGAAGTCGTCGTCGGGGTCGAACCCCCGGCCGTCGTACCCATCGTCCTCCACGAGGCCGAGGTAGACCGCCATCTTGCGCATCGCGCCGGCCATTCTCTGAGTCCTCCGCTCTGTGGTGGATCGGCTTCGTTCGGCTACGTCACCAAGTGCCCGCGATCCACTCGGCCTGTCCGCCTTTCGACGGAAATGACCATATTTTCTGCTGTGGTCCGACTTGCTTCGCGACGTTACCCGAGGCGGGGTCGGACTCCGAGCACCGCCGTACCGACGCGCACGTGTGTCGCTCCCGCCGCCACGGCCTGCTCGAGGTCCGCACTCATCCCTGCTGACACCATGTTCGCAGCCGGACGGTCCGCGCGCAGGCGGGATGAGAATTCCATCAGCCGCTCGAAAGCGGCCTGTTGACGCCCGGCGTACGGCCCCGCGAGCGGGGCGACCGTCATCAGCCCGTCGAGCCGGAGCCCGGGGGCCTCGTCCACCGCCGCCGCCAACTCCTCGACGTCGCCGGGCGCGACGCCGCCCCGGTCGCCCTGCCGGCCGGACTCCGCGTCGAGGGCGACCTGGACGAGGCAGCCCAGTTCGCGTCCGGCGTGGACCGCCGCCGCGGACAGTGCGCGTACGAGCTTCGGCCGGTCGACCGACTGCACGATATCGGCATAACCGGCAACGGAACGGGCCTTATTGGTCTGAAGCTGTCCGACGAAGTGCCAGGTGAGCGACAGATCCGAGCAGGCGGCCGCCTTCGGGGCCGCCTCCTGGTCCTTGTTCTCGGCGACGTGCCGCACGCCGAGTTCGTGCAGCAGACGGACGTCGCTCGCGGGGTAGGTCTTGGTGACCACGATCAGGGTCACCTCCTCCCGCTTGCGCCCGGCCGCGGCACAGGCGGAGGCGATACGTTCCTCCACCCGCGCCAGGTTCTCGGCGAGTTCGGTCCTGCGGTCGGTCATGCGTCGTCTCTCTCGCGGTCCAGCCAGACATATCCGGCGAGCCGCCCGGTGGTGCGGTCGCGTCGGTAGGAGAAGTGGTCTCCCGACTCCAGTGTGCAGACCGGCGACGCGTTCCGGTCGCGCACACCGAGCGCATCGAGCTGGGCGTGCACTCCGGCGGCGACGTCCACGGCCGGGGTGCCCCAGCTCGTCTCGGCCCAGGCCGCCGGCTCGGCCGCGGCGACCTCCGCCCGCATCACCTCGGGTACCTCGTAGCACCGCCCGCAGACCGAGGGACCGGTCCGGGCGGTGATGCGGGACGGGTCGGCGCCGAGCCCGACCATCGCCTCGACCGCCGCCGGCACGACCCCGGCGACCAGCCCGGGGCGCCCCGCGTGGGCGGCGGCCACCACTCCGGCGACCGGGTCGGCCAGCAGTACCGGCGTGCAGTCGGCGGTGAGCACGGCGAGGGGAAGTCCGCGCCGGGCGGTGACCACAGCGTCGACGGCGGGGACGTCCGCGCCGGCCCACGGGCCGTCGACGACGGCGACGTCCCGGCCGTGCACCTGGTTCATCCAGACCACGAGGCCGGGGTCGACGCCCAGCCGCCCGGCGGCGAGCTCCCGGTTCGTACGGACGGCGACGGGGTCGTCACCGACCGCGCCGCCGAGATTGAGCTCGTCGTACGGAGCGGCGCTCACCCCGCCCCACCGGTCGGTGAAGGCGAAGTGGGCGCCGCCCACTCTGCTGTGCTCCCCTATCACTTCAAGATCACTTCAGGAAGTCCGGGACGTCCAGCTCCTCCGCCGAGCTGTCGTACGGCCGGGCCGGCGGCACCTGCGGCGACGGGGTCTGCGGGTGGGAGGTCTCGTTCGCCGCGGGGACCGGCTCGGCGGGGGCGGACTCCTCGCGCGGCGGCAAGGTGCCGAGTCCGCCGATCGAGCGGGCCGGCTCCGGCCTGGCCGCCGGAGCGGGCTCCTCGCGCTTGGCGGAGGAGGAACCGAGCACGTTGTCGCGTCGGGCGGGCGGCTGGCCGCCGTCGAAGCCGGCCGCGATGACGGTGACCCGCACCTCGTCGCCCAGTGCGTCGTCGATGACGGCACCGAAGATGATGTTGGCCTCGGGGTGGGCGGCCTCGCTCACCAGCTGGGCGGCCTCGTTGATCTCGAAGAGGCCGAGGTCGGAGCCACCGGAGATCGAGAGCAGCACACCGCGGGCTCCGTCGATGGACGCCTCCAGCAGCGGCGAGGAGATCGCCATCTCGGCCGCGGCCACCGCGCGGTCGTCGCCGCGGGCCGAACCGATGCCCATCAGGGCCGAGCCGGCCTCGGACATGACGGACTTGACGTCGGCGAAGTCGAGGTTGATGAGGCCGGGCGTGGTGATGAGGTCGGTGATGCCCTGGACACCCGACAGCAGCACCTGGTCGGCGGACTTGAACGCGTCGAGCACGCTGACCTGGCGGTCCGAGATGGACAACAGCCGGTCGTTCGGGATGACGATGAGGGTGTCGACCTCTTCGCGGAGCTCGGCGATGCCGTCCTCCGCCTGGTTGGCGCGGCGGCGGCCCTCGAAGGTGAAGGGCCGGGTGACCACCCCGATGGTGAGGGCGCCGAGCGAACGCGCGATGTTGGCCACGACGGGTGCGCCGCCGGTGCCGGTGCCGCCACCTTCGCCGGCGGTGACGAAGACCATGTCGGCCCCCTTGAGGACCTCCTCGATCTCCTCTCGGTGGTCCTCTGCCGCCTTGCGACCGACTGCCGGGTTGGCTCCGGCCCCCAGGCCGCGGGTGAGTTCGCGGCCGACGTCGAGCTTGACGTCGGCGTCGCTCATCAACAGGGCTTGCGCGTCGGTGTTGATCGCGATGAACTCGACGCCCTTGAGGCCGACCTCGATCATTCGGTTGATGGCATTGACACCACCGCCGCCGACACCGATGACCTTGATGACTGCGAGGTAGTTCTGCGGTGCTGCCACGTCGAAGGCCTCTCGCCTCGAGTTACGAGTCGCCGCTTCGCGGTGGTGGCCGCGCCGCGACGACGGATGCCGATTGGGACGGTCCGAAATGCCGACCCAAACCCTAACGTTGAAGTTTAGGGTTACCAGTGTCTCTGCTTCCTGGACTCTCTCGAACGAGACACTAAGTCGACAAGTGGCGTGCGTTCAACGAACACGCCGAACCTCCCGTTTTTCTTTTCACCCTATGTGATCAGCCGTTGCGCTGACCAACCAGGGTGCTGGCCTGCGCATTTGTGCGTCAACTCGCCGATGCCGCAGGGGCGGTGGGGGCACTCACGTCGAAGCGCCCGGCACGGGGGGCGGCTTTCATCAGGGCGGTGAGCGTACGGGCCTTGACCTCGCCGTCCTCGCTGTTGCCCCACATCACCTCACGGCCGCGCGTCAACTTCAGAGTGAGGGAATCGTACGAAATTACTTGTACGCTCCGGAGATCCGCGGCGACCCGGGCCGGGAGTTGGGAGACGACCAGGGCAGCTCCCTTCAGCAGCCGCTGCCCCCCGAAACGCCGGGTGCTCGGCGACTCGTTCGCCGCCATCTCCACGAGCGGAACCGCTTTGGGGGCTTTGTCCACCGTGGCGAACCGGACGCCCTTCGCGTCGACTTCGACGAATCTGGCGCCCTTGCGCATGAGGAGGACGGGCTTCCGCTCCGTCACCCGCAGCACGATGCCGTGCGGCCACGAGCGCTCCGCCTCGACCGACTCGATGCGGGCCAGCCGGTCGCGCAGCCGGCTCTCGATCCCGTCCAGATCGACGGAGACCAGCGGGGTTCCCAGCGGAACGCCGGCCGCGTCCTCGACCTCACGGGGCGTCAGAACTCCGGTGCCGGACACCTCGACCCGCTCGGCCCGGACCCAGGACGAGCCGTACAGCACCCACAGGCCGCCGCCGGCGAGGACGACGGCGGCGACGAGGGAGAGCAGGAGCCGGGGGGCGGGGAGCCGGGGCCGGCGCGGAGCCGGACCCTTGCGAAGCCGGCCGGCCGACGACGGTCCGTTGGGCTTGCGCGTGCCGCGTTCGGCGGTCGTCGGTCCGGCCATGCTCCCTGCCCTTCGCCGTGCCTATCGGCGTGAGGCGATCGCCTCGTACACCATTCCGACAAGCAGATCGTCTGCGTCCCGGCGCCCGAACTCGGCCGCGGCGCGGGACATCTCGTACAGCCGGTGCGGATCGGCGAGGACCGGGAGCACATTGCCCTGGACCCACTCGGGGGTCAGCTCGGCGTCGTCGACCAGCAGCCCGCCACCGGCCTTCACCACGGGCTGCGCGTTGAGCCGCTGTTCGCCGTTGCCGATCGGCAGCGGTACGTACGCGGCGGGCAGGCCCACGGCGGAGAGTTCGGCGACGGTCATGGCGCCCGCGCGGCACAGCATCATGTCGGCAGCCGCGTACGCGAGATCCATCCGGTCCACGTACGGTACCGGGAGGTACGGCGGCATCCCGGGCATGTTGTCGGCGTGCGGCAGTTCGTTCTTCGGTCCGACCGCGTGCAGGATCTGGATGCCGGAGCGCTGGAGCAGCGGAGCGACCTGCTGGACCACCTCGTTGAGGCGGCGGGCGCCCTGCGATCCACCGGAGACCAGCAGCGTCGGCAGGTTGGGGTCGAGGCCGAAGGCGGCACGCGCCTCGGGCCGGACGCGGGCCCGGTCGAGGGTGGCGATGGAGCGGCGCAGCGGGATGCCGACGTAGCGGGCGTTGCGCAGCTTGCTGTCGGGAGTCGACACGGCGACCGCGGCGGCGTACCGCGAACCGATCTTGTTGGCCAGGCCCGGGCGGGCGTTGGCCTCGTGGACCACGATCGGCACCCCGAGCCGCTTGGCGGCGAGGTATCCGGGCAGGGCGACGTACCCGCCGAAGCCCACGACGGCGTCGGCCTTCGTGCGCTCCAGGACCTGCTCGGCGGCCTTGATCGTGCCGCGCAGCCGACCCGGAACGGTGATCAGCTCGGGCGTCGGCTTCCGCGGCAGCGGTACGGCGGGGATGAGCGCGAGCTCGTAGCCCCGCTCGGGGACGAGCCGGGTCTCCAGGCCGCGCTCGGTACCGAGGGCCGTGATGCCCACCGTCGGATCCTGCCTCCGCAGGGCGTCCGCGAGGGCGAGCGCGGGCTCGATGTGGCCGGCGGTCCCCCCGCCGGCGAGTACGACATGCACCGAAATTCACCGCTCTCCGGACGGACGTTCCTTGACGCGCCGTCTCATCGTCTTCCATCTCATCCCGGGCCGCACGGCCAGGGCCGCCTTCGCCGCGGGATCCTCCCGCGCGAAGGCGATCAGCAGTCCGACCGCGAACATGGTCGGCAGCAGCGCGGAGCCTCCGTAGGAGAACAGCGGGAGGGGGACACCGGCGATCGGCAGCAGTCCGAGCACCGCACCGATGTTGACCACGGCCTGGGCCGTGATCCAGGTGGTCACACCTCCCGCGGCGTACCTCACGAAGGGGTCCTCCGTGCGTCCGGCCACGCGGATACCCGCATAGCCTAGAGCCGCGAAGAGTGCGAGCACCGACAGTGTCCCCGCGAGGCCCAGTTCCTCCCCGGTGATGGCGAAGATGAAGTCGGTGTGGGCTTCGGGCAGTTGACCCCATTTTTCCACACTCGCACCGATGCCGGAACCGAACCATCCGCCGGAGGCCAGGGCGTAGATCCCGTGCACGGCCTGCCAGCAGCTGTCGTCCGGGCCGGGGTCGGTGGCGCCGACGCACTGGAAGCGGGCCATGCGGTTCGCATTGGTCTTGATCAGCACCGCGCCGATCACCGTGGCGACGGACAGCACGCCCACGAACAGCCTGGTCGGGGCGCCGGCCAGCCAGAGCAGCCCGAAGAGGATCGCGGTCAGGATGATGGCGGTGCCCATATCGCCGCCGAGCATGATCAGCCCGAGCAGTATGAAGGCCACCGGGACCAGCGGGACGAGCAGGTGTTTCCACTGCGTGAGCAGTCGTTTGTCCTGTTTGCGGGCGAGCAGGTCGGCACCCCAGAGAATGAGGGCCAGTTTGCCGAACTCGCTGGGCTGGAGCTGGAACGGCCCGCCGAGCGAGATCCAGTTCTGGTTGCCGTTGACCGACTGCCCTATCCCGGGAACCTGCACCAGGACCATCAGACAGGCGCTGACCACGAGGATCGGGTAGGCGAGGGCGCGGTGGAGCCTCAGTGGCATGCGGGAGGCGATCAGCAGCAGCCCGGCACCGATGACGGCGGCGAGGAACTGCTTGCGGAAGAAGTAGGAGGAGGGCAGCGAGTACTTCAGCGCCGTGATCATCGAGGCGGAGTAGACCATCACGAGGCCGAGCACGGTGATCAGCAGGCCGGCGCCGAGGATCACGTAGTAGGCCGTGAGCGGCCGGTCCCAGGCCCGGCGGGCCTGCTCGTACAGCCGGCGCAGTCCGCCGCCGCGGGGCGGGCGGGGGCGGCCGCCACGGGACCCGCCCCAGCCGTACGCGGGCCGCGGCGCCTGCTTGGCGGTCCTGCTGCGCAGGGCGACCCCGGGCGGTCCGGCGAAGGCGGGCGCGGGCGGTCCGGCGAAGGCGGGCGCGGGCACCAGTGCCCGGCCGAGGGCGCGCAGCCGCTCGGCGAACGGCTCGCGCCGGGCGGTACGGGTGCGGGACGGCCTCCCCGCCGGCCCGCCGTAAGGGCTGCCGCGCTGCGCCGGGGAGGTCAACGCACCCGTGCCGCAGGCCCGGTTGGGACCCGCCGCGGCACCGGCCGGGTCCGTGTACGCGGCGCCGCCGGGGGGCGTCACGGAACCGGACGCGTCCGCGGCGGACGTGTCGTACCGCCCTGGGACGGGCGCCGGGCGGCCGGTGGGGTCCGTCGTGCCGTGGGTGCCGGCGGGCCGCCGCGAGTACGGCGGGTCGGGCGTCGTGATCGCGTCGGGTGGCATGTCGCTGTCCCCTCCAGGTCGTGGCCACGCCGCCGGGTCGTGGCGGCGGGGCCAGGGCCGGTCAGGCGCGCTCGGCGGCGAGGGCGCGGACCGCGTCCGCGAACGCCTCGCCTCGCTTGTTGTAGTTGGCGAACATGTCCATGGAGGCGCAGGCGGGGGCCAGCAGGACCGTGTCCCCGGGCCGCGCGAGCCGTGCCGCTTCGCGGACCGCCGCCGACATCGCCCCAGTGTCGGTCCGGTCGAGGTCGACCACCGGGACCTCGGGCGCGTGTCGCGCCAGGGCTTCGGCGATCAGCGCCCGGTCCGCGCCGATCAGCACCGCGCCGCGCAGCCGCTTCGCGGACTTCTCGACGAGTTCGTCGAACGTGGCGCCCTTCGCGAGTCCGCCGGCGATCCAGACGATCGGGTCGTACGCCGCCAAGGACGCTTCCGTGGCATGGGTGTTGGTGGCCTTGGAGTCGTCGACGTACGCGACGCCGTCGACCTCGTCCACGTACTCGATGCGGTGCGCGTCGGGCCGGAAGGCCCGCAGTCCCTCCCGCACCGCCGCGGGCTCGACGCCGAACGCGCGGGCCAGCGCGGCGGCGGCGAGGGCGTTGGCGATGTTGTGGGGAGCCGGGGGGTCGACGTCGGAGACCTGCGCCAGTTCCTGCGCCTGCTTCTGCCGGTTCTCGACGAAGGCGCGGTCGACGAGGATGCCGTCGACGACACCGAGCTGCGAGGGCCCCGGCGTGCCGAGGGTGAAGCCGATGGCGCGGCAGCCCTCGACGACGTCGGCCTCCCGCACCAGGTCCTCGGTGGCGGGGTCGGCGGCGTTGTAGACGCAGGCGACCGTGTTGCCTTCGTAGACACGGCCCTTGTCGGCGGCGTACGCCTCCATGGAGCCGTGCCAGTCGAGATGGTCCGGAGCGAGGTTGAGGACGGCGGCGGAGTGGGCGCGCAGCGAGGGGGCCCAGTGCAGCTGGTAGCTGGAGAGCTCGACGGCGAGCACGTCGTACTTCTCGTCGCCGAGCACCGCGTCCAGCAGGGAGACCCCGATGTTGCCGACGGCCGCGGTCTTCAGACCGGCCGCCTCCAGGATCGCGGCGAGCATCCGCACGGTCGTGGTCTTGCCGTTGGTGCCGGTGACCGCGAGCCAGGGCGCTGCCTCCCGGCCGTCCAGGCCGCGCAGCCGCCAGGCGAGTTCGACGTCGCCCCAGACCTCGACGCCCGCCTCGGCGGCCACCGCGAAGAGGGGCTTGTCGGGCTTCCAGCCGGGCGCCGTGACGACCAGCTCGGTGCCCTCCGGCAGGGTGGCGCCGTCGCCGAGGCGGACGGTGATTCCCTCCGCCTCCAGCTCCGCCGCCTGGGCCCGCGCGCGCTCGTCGTCACCGTCGTTGACGACCGTGACGACCGCGCCGAGGCCGTGCAGGACGCGGGCGGCCGGAATGCCGCTCACGCCCAGCCCGGCGACGGTGACGTGCCTGCCCTGCCAGTCCTGCGTGCTCACTTGTCGGCCGCCCAGCCCGCGTAGAAGATGCCCAGTCCCACGATGACGCACATGCCCTGAATGATCCAGAAGCGGACCACGACAAGGACCTCGGACCACCCCTTGAGCTCGAAGTGGTGCTGCAGCGGGGCCATCCGGAAGACGCGCTTCCCGGTGAGGCGGAAGGAACCGACCTGGATGATCACGGAGAGGGTGATCAGGACGAAGAGGCCGCCGAGGAGCGCCAGGAGCAGCTCGGTGCGGGAGCAGATCGCCAGACCGGCGAGCGCGCCGCCGAGCGCCAGGGAGCCGGTGTCGCCCATGAAGATCTTCGCCGGCGAGGTGTTCCACCACAGGAAGCCGAAGCAGGCGCCCATCAGCGCGGCGGCCACGACCGCCAGGTCGAGGGGATCCCGTACCTCGAAGCAGGCGGCCGGGTTGGTCAGGGTCGTCGCGTTGGCGCAGGACTCCTGGAACTGCCACAGGCCGATGAAGGTGTAGGCGCCGAAGACCATCACCGAGGCGCCGGTGGCCAGACCGTCCAGTCCGTCGGTGAGGTTCACGCCGTTCGACATCGCGAGGATCATGAACAGCGCCCAGACCACGAACAGCACCGGACCGATCGTCCAGCCGAAGTCGGTGACGAACGACAGCTTGGTGGAGGCCGGGGTATTGCCGCGGTCGTCCGGGAACTGCAGCGCCAGCACCGCGAAGGCGATGCCGACGATCAGCTGGCCGGCCATCTTCGCCTTGGCCCGCAGGCCCAGCGACCGCTGCTTGACGATCTTGATGTAGTCGTCGAGGAAGCCGACCAGGCCCATGCCCGCCATCAGGAACAGCACCAGCAGGCCCGGAATGGTCGGGTCCTCGCCGGTGATCACCTTGGTGAGGGCGTACGCGATCAGCGTGGCCAGGATGAAGGCGATGCCGCCCATGGTGGGCGTGCCCTTCTTGCTGCCGTGGCTGCGCGGGCCGTCGTCACGGATGAACTGGCCGTAGCCCTTGCGGGCCAGCAGCTTGATCAGCAGCGGCGTGCCGATGAGCGTCAGGAAGAGCCCGATGGCTCCCGCGAAGAGGATCTGCCTCATCGGCCGGCGACCTGCCCCTCGGTCGAACCGGTGTCGGCGAGCAGTGCCTCGGCGATCCGCTCGAGCCCGGCCGACCTGGAAGCCTTCACCAGCACGACGTCTCCCGGGCGCAGCTCTCTGCGCAACAGGTCGACCGCCGCCTGCGCGTCGGACACGTGCACCGACTCCTCACCCCACGAACCCTCGTTATATGCGCCCAGTTGCAGCCAGGACGCTTCCCTGCCCCCGACCGCGACGAGCTTGCTGACGTTGAGCCGGACGGCGAGCCGTCCGACCGCGTCGTGCTCGGGCAGCGCCTCGCCGCCGAGCTCGGCCATCGGACCGAGCACCGCCCACGTGCGCCCCCCGGCGGCCTGGGCGGCCGTGCCCATGGCCGCGAGCGCACGCAGCGCGGCTCGCATGGACTCGGGGTTCGCGTTGTAGGCGTCGTTGACGATCGTCACGCCGTCCGGACGCTCGGTGACCTCCATACGCCAGCGGGAGAGGGTGCCCGCCTCCGAGAGCGCGGTGGCGATCTCGTCGACGGACATGCCCAGCTCATGGGCGACGGCGGCCGCGGCGAGCGCGTTCGACACGTGGTGCTCACCGTACAGCCGCAAGGTCACGTCGCTGCACCCGGAGGGTGTGCGAAGGCGGAATGCGGGCTGTCCGCCGGGCATGAGGCGGACGTTCTCGGCGCGTACGTCCGCTTCGTCCGACTCCCCGAACAGCACGACGCGTGCCTGGGTACGGGCGGACATCGCGCGGACGAGGGGGTCGTCGGCGTTGAGTACGGCAACTCCGCCCGCATCGGCGGGGGGCAGCGTCTCGACGAGTTCGCCCTTGGCCCGGGCGATCTGCTCGCGGCCGCCGAACTCGCCGATGTGCGCGGTGCCGACGTTCAGCACGACGCCGACGCGGGGCGGGGTGAGTTCGGTGAGGTAGCGGATGTGGCCGATGCCCCGGGCGCCCATCTCGAGTACGAGGAAACGGGTTTCGTCGGTGGCGCTGAGCGCGGTCAGCGGCAGGCCGATCTCGTTGTTGAGGGAGCCGGGGGTCCAGACGGTGGGCGCCTTGCGGCGCAGCACCTGGGCGATCAGGTCCTTGGTGCTCGTCTTGCCGGCCGAGCCGGTGAGTGCCACGAGCGTGGCGCCGAGGCGTTGCACGACCGCGCGGGCCAGCGCGCCGAGGGCCCGCGGGACGTCGTCCACGACGATCGCGGGGACGCCGACGGGACGCGAGGCCAGTACGGCGGCCGCGCCCGCGGCGACCACGTCCGCGGCGTAGTCGTGGCCGTCGACGCGCGCGCCGACGAAGGCGACGAAGAGGCTGCCGGGAACGACCTCACGGGAGTCCCGGACGACGGGCCCGGTGACGCGTACCGACGGATCCGGTATGTCGTACGGCTGCCCGCCGACGATTTCGGCGATCTCGGCGAGGGAGAGGGCGATCACTGTTCATCCCTCACTGTTCTTGTTGCTGTGCTCGATCGCTTCGCGGAGCACCTGGCGGTCGTCGAAGGGGCGGATCACACCGGCGATGTCCTGTCCCTGCTCGTGCCCCTTGCCGGCGATCAGCACGGTGTCGCCGGGTGCGGCCCGGGCGACGGCCGCGGCGATGGCGGCGGCCCGGTCCGCTTCCACGATGACGTCGCCGCGCTCGTGGGCGGGCACCTCGGCGGCGCCCGAGAGCATCGCGGCGAGGATCGCGAGGGGGTCCTCGGAGCGGGGGTTGTCCGAGGTGAGGACGGCGGTGTCGGCGTACCGGGCGGCGGCGGCGCCCATCGGGCCGCGCTTGGTCCGGTCGCGGTCGCCGCCGCAGCCGAGCACGATGTGCAGCCTGCCCTCGGTGACCTTGCGCAGGGAGCGCAGGACCGACTCGACCGCGTCCGTCTTGTGCGCGTAGTCGACCACCGCGAGGTACGGCTGGCCGGCGTCGACGCGCTCCAGCCGGCCGGGGACGCCCGGCACGGCGGCGACGCCGTCGGCCGCGGTCTGCGGGTCGATGCCCGCGACGGCGAGGGTGACGATGGCGGCGAGCGTGTTGGCGACGTTGAACGGGCCGGGCAGCGGGGCCTGGGCGCGCACCCGCTCGCCCGCCGGGCCGAGGACCGTGAACGTGGAGCCCAGCGGGCCGACTTCGACGCCGTCGGCGCGCCAGTCGGCGTCGGGGTGGCCCTCGGCGGAGAACGTGACGACGGGGATCGGGGACTCCGTCACCAGCCGCTGCCCGTACTCGTCGTCGAGGTTGACCACACCGCGCCGGGCGCGGGCCGGGGTGAACAGCTGGGCCTTGGCCTGGAAGTAGTCCTCCATGCCGGAGTGGAACTCCATGTGCTCCGGCGAGAGGTTGTTGAAGACGGCGACGTCGAAGACGCAGCCGTCGACCCGGCCGAGCACCAGCGCGTGGCTGGACACCTCCATGGCGACCGCCTCGACCCCGCGCTCGCGCATCACGGCGAACAGGGCCTGGAGGTCGGTGGCCTCCGGCGTGGTGCGCTCCGACTTGATGCGCTCCTCGTCGATGCGCATCTCGACCGTGCCGATCAGGCCCGTGCGGCGGCCGGCGCCGCGCAGGCCGCCCTCGACGAGGTACGCCGTGGTGGTCTTGCCCGAGGTGCCGGTGATGCCGATCTGCAGCAGCGCCTCACCGGGGCGGCCGTAGATCTCCGCGGCGAGCTCGCCCATTCTGCCGCGCGGGTTCTCGGTGACCAGGACGGGCAGTCCGGTCGCGGCGGCGCGGTCGGCGCCCGTCGGGTCGGTGAGGATCGCGGCCGCGCCGAGATCCCCGGCCTGGGCGACGTAGTCGGCGCCGTGCAGCCGGGCACCGGGCAGAGCGGCGTACACGTCTCCGGGGCGCACCGCGCGGGAGTCGTGCGTGATGCCCGTGACCGCGCCGGAGCCCGGGGGCTCGACCCCCAGCCGGGCGGCCAGGTCTGCGAGGTCGATCGGGCGGACCTCGGCCGGACGGGGAGGGGCGGTTCGGTACTGATCAGCTTGTGGCACGGCGGTGAGCGTACCGGCAGTACCGGGACCGGCGCTAAATGAGGGGCCTCCCCGTGGGCCGCGCCCGCGCGGCGACCGGGACGCGGCGAGGGCGGGCGCGGCGGCCCCCGGGGAGCGGTTCCCGGGGTCGGGCGTGATGGTTCTCACTGGCTGTTCCTCCCGGGTCACGCGCCGGGGTCGAAAGTGACCGGCAGCCGCGCGGGAGCCGCGCCGGTCGGCGCGACCTGCTGGGTCTTGAGCGCGAACTCCATGACCTTCTTGTAGATCGGTCCGCAGATCTGGCCGCCGAAGTAGCTGCCCCGGGTCGGGTTCTGGATCGCGCAGTAGACGGTGATCTGAGGCTTGTCGGCGGGCGCGAAGCCCGCGAAGGAGGCGGTGTAGCCCCGGTAGCGGCCGAGCTCGGGATCGACCCGGTTCGCTGTCCCGGTCTTCCCGGCGACGCGGTACCCCGGGATCCGGGCCTTGGTGCCGGTGCCCTCCTCGTTCCCGACGACCGACTCGAGCATCGCCGCGAGGGTCTTCGCGGTCTTCTCGCTCACCACCCGGGTCTTCTCCGGGGCCTCCGCCGGGTTGAAGCGCCCGTCGGGACCGCGGGTGCCCCGCACCAGGGTGGGCTCGATGCGCACCCCGCCGTTGGCGATGGTCGAGTAGACGGAGGCGGCCTGCATGGCGTTGATCGACAGGCCCTGGCCGAACGGGATCGTGAACTGCTGCGAGGTCGACCAGTCCTGCGGCTTGGCCAGGATGCCGGGGGTCTCGCCCGGGTAGCCGAGGCCGGTCGGGCTGCCGATGCCGAACTTCCGCAGGTAGGAGTAGAGGACGCGGTTGGCCTGGCTCTGGGTCTTCCCGAGCTGTCCGGTCGCCAGGATCGTCCCGATGTTGCTCGACTTGGCGAGTACGCCGTTGAGCGTCAGGTACCAGGTGGGGTGGTCGATGTCGTCCTTGAAGAGCCGGTCGCCGCGGTGGAGCCGGTTGGGGACGGTGACGTGGGTCCCCGGCGTGGCGGCCTGCTCCTCCAGCACGGCGGCCATGGACATGACCTTGCTGGTGGAGCCGGGCTCGTAGACGTCCTGGAGGGCCGCGTTGCCCATGGCGGCGGCGTTGGCGCGGGAGATGTCGTTGGGGTTGAAGCCCGGCGCGTTGGCCATCGCCAGGACCTCGCCGGTCCTGGCGTTCTGGACCACCACGTAACCGCGGTCGGCCTTGGACTTCGTCACCTGCTCGCTGATCGCGCGCTGCGCGGCCCACTGGATGTCGCGGTCGATGGTCAGCTCGATGTCGGAGCCGGGGACGGCGGGCTTCTCCCGGGTCCCGGCGGTGGGCACCCGGCGGCCGCCCGACTGCGCGTAGGTGATGCTGCCGTCCTTGCCCGCCAGCTCCTTGTCGAGCATGGACTCCAGGCCGCCCGCGCCGCGGCCGTCGGCGTTGACGTAACCCAGTATCCCCGCGGCGAGATCCCCGTTGGGGTAGACGCGTCGGCTGCTGGTCTCCTGGAAGACGCCGGCGAGGACGTTGGCCCCCGGGCCGCCCTTGGCCCTTTCGGCGGCGGCCTTCTCGGCGAAGACGCTCTTGAGGTCCTTGATCTGCTTCCAGACCTGCGGGGTCTGGCGGCGGGCGAGGACGGTGTACCGGGACTTCGGGGCCTTGAGCTTGTTCGCGAGTTCGGCCCGGTCGGCGCCCAGGATGGGCGCGAGCAGCGCGGCGGCCTGTTCCGGGGCGTCCGGGGCCTTGCTCTCCTCGGGCGTGAACATCTTCGGGTCGGCGGTGATGTCGTGCGCGTCGACGGTGGTGGCGAGCGCGATCCCGGCGCGGTCCGTGATCCGGCCGCGCTCTGCCGCGAGCTTGTGGCTCATGTAGCGGTTCTTCTCCGCCATCGCGGCGTACGTGCCGGCGTCGACGGCCTGCACCTGGAGCAGCCGGACCACGAACGTCAGCATGACGAGAGTGAGAGCGAGGCTGACGAGCCTCAGCCGGGGGCGGGGGTTGCCGAGCCGGATCCGGCCGGCCGCCGCCGGCCGCGGGTCCGGCGCGGTCCTGCGGGGACGGCGCGGCGCCGGGCGTCCGCGGTCGCCCGGACCGCGGCGCGCGGGGCCCGGCACACGGCGCCGCGGTGGTTCCTTGGGTGGCACAGCGTCACCTGCCGGGGGTCGTGGGGGGCGGCTTCGGCACGCCGGACGCGGAGGGCCGCGGCGGCGCGGACGGTGCTGCGGACGCCGCCGGCGCACCGGCGGCCGACGGCTTCGGCGACGCGGGAGGCGGTGCGGGAGCGCCGGACGCGGCCGGCTGCGCGGGAGCGGGCGGCCCGACCGGCCTGGCCGGCGGTTCCGGGCTCCGGACGGCCGACGGATCGGCCGTCGCCCGCTTCGGGACGCCGCGGACCGTGCCGTCGGGAGCGAGGAAGGCGGGATTGCCGCCGGGCACCATGCCGAGCTCTCGGGCCCGCCGCTCCAGGGCGTCCGGGGCGGAGCGCTCGTCCACGTCCCGCTGCAGCGCCTGTTCCTGGTCGGTGAGTTCGGTGGTCTTCTTCCTGAGCTCGCTCAGCCTGAACGAGCCTTCGTTGAGGGAGGTGTTGAGCAGCAGCAGGGTGATCAGCCCACCGCCGAGCAGGAGAACGACCAGCAGGACGAAGGGGGTACGGGCCGCGGTGCTCGGCCCGGACGGCATGAGCCGCGCGAGCCGTGCGGCACGCCCCTTGAGCTGTCCGGCGGCCTTCCTCACCCGTCGCCCTCCCTCGCCGCGGCTGTCGTCACCGGTCGTGCTCCCTCGGCGCGGCCGCCGTCACCGCACGTCCTCGCGGATCCGCTCGGCGCCGCGCAGCCGCGCGGGCGCCGCCCGGCGGTTCTCCGCGACCTCTTCCTCGGAAGGGAGTTCGGCGCCGCGGGTGAGGAGCTTGAGCCGCGGCTGGTAGCGCTCGGGGACGACGGGCAGTCCGGGCGGTGCCGTACTGGCGGCACCTTCCGCGAGGACCTGCTTGACCAGCCGGTCCTCCAGCGAGTGGTACGAGAGGACCGCGATCCGGCCGCCGACTGCCAGGGCCTTCACCGCGGCCGGGATCGCCCGCTCCAGCACGGTCAGCTCGCCGTTGACCTCGATGCGCAGGGCCTGGAACGTGCGCTTGGCCGGGTTGCCGCCCGTGCGCTTGGCCGCCTGCGGGAGCGCGTCTCGGATCAGCTCGACGAGCCGGGCGCTGTTGGTGAACGGTTCCTTCTCCCGCTCGCGCACGATCGCGGCGACGATCCGCTTGGCCTGCTTCTCCTCGCCGTACGCGCGCAGGATCCGGACCAGCTCGCCCGGCGGGTAGGTGTTCAGGACCTCGGCGGCGCCCAGGCCGGTCGTCTGGTCCATCCGCATGTCGAGCGGCGCGTCCTGGGCGTAGGCGAAGCCGCGGTCGGCCTCGTCGAGCTGCATGGAGGAGACGCCGAGGTCGAAGAGGACGCCTTGGACGGCGGGGATGCCGAGCCGGTCGAGGACGTCGGGCAGCTCGTCGTAGACGGCGTGCACGAGGGTGGCGCGGTCGCCGAACGGTGCGAGCCGCTCGCGGGACAGCCGCAGCGCTTCCGTGTCCCGGTCGAGCGCGACGAGCCGGGCCGCGGGGAAGCGGGTCAGCAGCGCCTCGCTGTGCCCGCCGAGACCGAGGGTGCAGTCGACGACCACGGGGCCCGGGACTTCGGTGGAGTCGGCCCCGCCGGGACGCTCCAGGGCGGGCGCCAGCAGGTCCAGGCACCGCTGGAGCATCACCGGGACGTGTCGCTGGCTCAATGCGCCCTCTCAGGTCCGGCGCAGGCGGTGGCCGGGCCGTACGTTTGCCGCACCCGCGGGAAAACGCGGAAATGTGCTGGATGTGTCCGTGAACTGCGCGTCACTTTAGTCCACTGGTCGTGCCGGTCAATCAACCGGCTGGCGCGTCGCAGCGGCGGCGGCCGAGGGGTCCGCGGGCGGCGCGACTCACCCGAACGGACACGGTCCGCTCCCGCCTGTGGGTTAGCTCACAACAAGCCGTGTTGACGTTCTTTGTCCGCTCTCACAGCGCGCTGCGCAGGCCCGTGACCATTACCGTCGGAGACATGTCGACTTCCGCGCACCTCCCCGCAGACACCGCCCTCGCCGGCGGCACGGTCACCGACCGGCTCGTCGAAGCCAACCAGCGCTACGCCTCGGGCTTCACCGACCCCGGCATGGACGCCCGGCCGGTACTCAAGGTCGCCGTGGTGGCCTGTATGGACGCCCGTCTCGACCTCCACGCGGCGCTGGGCCTGGAGCTCGGCGACTGCCACACGATCCGCAACGCGGGCGGAGTGGTCACCGACGACGTGATCCGCTCGCTGACCATCAGCCAGCGGGCGCTGGGCACCCGCAGCGTCATCCTCATCCACCACACCGGCTGCGGCCTGGAGAGCCTGACCGAGGACTTCAGGCACGAGCTGGAGGACGAGGTGGGCCAGCGGCCGCCGTGGGCGGTCGAGGCGTTCCGCGACGTGGACCAGGACGTGCGCCAGTCGATGCAGCGGGTGCGCACCTCGCCGTTCCTGCTGCACAGCGACGACGTGCGCGGGTTCGTCTTCGACGTCACGTCGGGTCTGCTGCGGGAGATCGACCCCACCGGCTGAGACCCGACCGACGGCGCCGCGCGAGCCCGCAGCGCGGCGCCGTCCGCTGTCCGCTGTCCGCCGGCGGCCGGCGGCCGGAACGGCGTCGCACGGCACGGCCTGCGAGGTCCGCACGGCGTCGCACGGAATGCCGGTGCGGCGTCGCGCCGAGTCGCCGCAGCCGCCCCGCGTGGGGCGGATCACAGCGCTGCGTGAGCGGCCAAACACGGCAACCTCAGACATATGGCGCCCACTTGTCCACAGGCGAGTGACACGACGCGGCAACGGCAACAAGAATGCGGGTGTGGCACCTTCGCGGAACCGACCGGGGAAGGTGTCCGTGTTTCGGGGTGGGCCGTGCCGCAAGCAGTGCACCGGCCCATGGAACGGGCCGAGGAGGGCCGGGTGACGACCTATGACGATCGAGCGAGCCTCACGGATCTGACCACCACAGCGGAGCGTGTCCGCAGGTCGGTGGAGGGTGTGATCGAGGGCAAGCCTGAGGTCGTACGGCTCTCGCTGACAGTGCTGCTCGCCGAGGGGCATCTCCTCATCGAGGACGTGCCGGGCGTGGGCAAGACGATGCTGGCGAAGGCACTGGCGCGGTCGATCGACTGCTCGGTACGGCGCATCCAGTTCACGCCGGACCTGCTGCCGTCGGACATCACGGGCGTGTCGATCTACGACCAGCAGAGACGGGACTTCGAGTTCAAGCCCGGTGCGATCTTCGCCCAGATCGTGATCGGCGACGAGATCAACCGGGCCTCGCCGAAGACCCAGTCCGCGCTGCTCGAGTCCATGGAGGAGCGGCAGGTCACGATCGACGGGCAGACGTACGAACTCCCCACCCCCTTCATGGTGGTGGCGACCCAGAACCCGGTGGAGATGGAGGGCACGTACCCGCTGCCCGAGGCACAGCGGGACCGCTTCATGGCCCGGGTGTCGATGGGCTACCCGACGCCGGAGGCCGAGCTGCAGATGCTCGACGTGCACGGCGCGGTGTCCCCGCTCGACGACCTCCAGCCGGCGGCGCACGCCCACGACATCGTGAAGCTGATCGACGCGGTGCGGACGGTCCATGTCGCCGACTCCGTGCGGAGGTACGCGGTGGAGCTGGTCTCCGCGACCCGCAACCACCCCGACCTCCGGCTGGGCGCCTCGCCGCGCGCCACCCTGCACCTGCTGCGGGCCGCCAAGGCCTCGGCCGCGCTGAGCGGCCGGGACTACGCGCTGCCCGACGACGTCCAGTCGCTCGCCGTGCCGGTGCTCGCGCACCGCCTGCTGCCGACGGCCCAGGCACAGCTGAACCGGCGCACGGCCGAGCAGGTCGTGCTGGAGATCCTCCAGCGCACGCCGGTGCCGACCTCCGGCAACGACACCACGTACGGGACCGGCGCCCGGCAGACGCCCGGCGGCCCCGCCTACGGCCAGCAGCGGCCCGGCGTCCGGCGGCTCTGATGACGGCCGGGAGCCCCGCCGGCGGCGATGAGGAGAAGGGCGGTCTGCGGTCGGCTCTCGGCGGGCTGACCACACGCGGCCGCTCGTTCCTGGCGGCCGGGGTGGCCGCGGCGGTGTGTGCGGTGGTGCTCGGGCAGAGCGATCTGCTCCGGGTCGGTCTGCTGCTCGCCGTGCTGCCCCTGATCTGCGTGGCCGTGCTGTACCGCACCCGCTACCGGGTGGCGGGCAGCCGGAGGCTGTTCCCCTCCCGGGTGCCCGCCGGGTCCGAGGCCCGGGTGCATCTGCGCCTGGACAACGTCTCCCGACTGCCCACGGGCCTGCTGATGCTCCAGGACCACGTGCCCTACGTGCTGGGGCCCCGGCCCCGGTTCGTGCTGGACCGGGTGGAGCCGGGCGGCCGGCGCGAGGTGTCGTACCGGGTCCGGTCCGACCTGCGCGGACGCTATCCGCTCGGTCCCCTGCAGCTGCGGCTGAACGACCCCTTCGGCATGTGCGAGCTGACCCGTTCCTTCAGCTCCTCCGACACCCTCACCGTCATCCCCCGCACCGAACCGCTGCCGCCGGTGCGGCTCTCGGGCGATGCCACGGGGTACGGGGACGGACGGCAGCGCACGCTGGCCCTGGCCGGGGACGACGACGTGATCCCCCGGACCTACCGGCACGGGGACGACCTGCGCCGGGTGCACTGGCGCTCCACCGCCCGCTACGGCGAGCTGATGGTGCGTCGCGAGGAGCAGCCGCAGCGGGCCAGGTGCACGGTGCTGCTGGACACCCGGCGCGCGGCCTACCGGGGCGCCGGGCCCGGCTCGGCCTTCGAGTGGGCGGTGTCGGGCACGGCCTCCGCCCTGGTGCACATGCTGGAGCGGGGTTTCTCGGTCCGGCTGCTGACGGACACGGGCACCTCGGTGCCCGGCGACGGCGGGGACGGTCTCGCCGGCTCGCCGCAGGAGTCGGCGGAGTCGGCCGGGCTGATGCTGGACGCGCTCGCGGTCGTCGACCACTCGGACGGCGCGGGGCTGTCGCGCGCCTACGACGTGCTGCGCGGCGGCGGCGAGGGTCTGCTGGTCGCCTTCTTCGGCGACATGGACGAGGAGCAGGCGGCGGTGGCGGCCCGGATGCGGCAGCGCAGCGGAAGCGCTGTCGCGTTCGTGCTGGACAGCGGCCTGTGGATGGCGAACGGGGCGGTGGACGACGCAGTGGAGGCGCGGCTGCGCGGGTTGCGCGAGGCCGGGTGGACGGTGGTCCCCGCCGGACCCGGCGCGGCACTTCCCGAGCTGTGGCGGCAGGCGGCGCGGGAGCGCGCGGACTCCGCCCCGGCCGGTACGACGGGTCTCTCTGGGGGATGGACATGAGCGGTCGTGGAAGGGTCGCCCTGTGCGCCTACGCCGCCACGCTGATGGCGGCGGCCGCGATGGTCCCGCTGGTCGATCCGTGGACGTGGCTGCTGCAGGCCGCGTTCCTGTCGGCACTGGTCGGCGGGGCCGGCGCCGCGGCGCGCCGGGTGCCGCTGGCGCGGCCGCTGACCGTCGCGGCCCAGGCCGTGCTGGCGCTGCTGATGCTCACGCTGGTCTTCGCCCGTGAGGACGCCGTGCTCGGGCTGGTCCCCGGGCCGGACGCCGTCGGCAGGCTCGGCGAGCTGCTGGCCACGGGCGCGCAGGACGTCGGCAGGTACGCCATCCCGGCCCCGGCGACCGACGGCATCAAGCTGCTGCTGATCGGCGGGGTGCTGCTGATCGGCCTGGCCGTGGACGCGCTGGCCGTGACGTACCGGAGCGCCGCCCCCGCGGGTCTGCCGCTGCTGGCGCTGTTCTCGGTGGCCGCCGGACTGTCCGGGGGCGGGGCGGGCTGGTGGTGGTTCCTGCTGGCGGCCTCCGGATATCTGCTGCTTCTGCTGGCGGAGGGCCGGGACCGGCTGTCCCAGTGGGGCCGGGTCTTCGGTGGCGCTCCGCCGCGGGGCGGGGCGGGGTTCGACCGCGGGGACGGGACCGCGCACGCGCCCGTGCGCACCGGCAGGCGGATCGGTGTGGCCGCGCTCGGCGTCGCCCTGGTCGTCCACTGGTCGCTGCCGGCCCTGGGCGGCGGTCTGATCGGCCGGGGCGGTGCCGGTGCCGGCGCGGGCTCGGGCGGCGGCACCATCAACGCGGTGAACCCGGTGGTGACGCTGCAGGACAGCCTGAACCAGCCCGAGAGCCGGGAGTGGCTCAAGTACAAGACGAACGCGAACGCCACCAACGACATGTATCTGCGGATCATGGCGCTCGACCAGTTCGACGGCGGGGCATGGAAGTTCTCGGTCCGCAAGGTGACCGACATCCCTGCCGAGCTCCCCCGCCCCGAGGGCCTGGGCGGCGGAGTGGCCACGACGGAGATCAGGACGAACATCTCCGCCGCGGGCGCCTACAAGCAGGGCTGGCTGCCCATGCCGTACCCCGCCACCAAGGTGGCCGTGGACGGCAAGTGGCGCTTCGACCCGGCCCGCCGCACGATCGTCGGCGACCGGGGGCAGACGACCGGCGGACTGCAGTACTCGGTCTCCAGCCTCCAGGTGAAGCCCACCGCGCGGCAGCTCGCCGAGGCGCCGAAGGCCCCGGCAGCGCTGCTGGAGGAGTACACCAAGGTGCCGGACACTCTGCCGGCCGATGTGGGATCCACCGCGCTACGGGTGACGCGGGGCGCCGCGAACGACTACGAGCGGGCGGTCAAGCTCCAGGACTGGTTCGCCGCGGACGGCGGCTTCACCTACGACACCCAGGTGGACTCGGGCGGCGGCGTCCAGGCGATCTCGCGGTTCCTGAAGAACAAGGAAGGGTTCTGCATCCACTTCTCGTTCTCCATGGCCGCCATGGCGCGGACCCTGGGGATACCGGCCCGGGTCGCGGTGGGGTTCACGCCCGGCACGCCCGCGGCGGACGGGGCGCGGTCCGTCAGCAACCAGGACGCCCACGCCTGGCCCGAGCTGTACTTCGAGGGCGCGGGGTGGACCCGGTTCGAACCGACGCCGACGCGGGGCAACGCGCCCGACTACACGCGCGCGGCCACCCCGTCCGGCGGGCCGAGCAGCCCGGCGGAGCCGGAGGACGCCGCGTCGATGGCGGTGCCGGCCGCCCCGTCGCAGTCGTCCGACTGCTCCCCGCAGGAGCGCCGGCTCGGCGAGTGCGGGGCCACGGCGCCGCAGGACGTCTCGGAGTCCGGGGACGGGGGCTCCTCGCTCGCCACGGTCCTGACGTGGACCGGGGGGATCGCCGCTCTGGCGGCGGTCCCGCTGCTGCCGATGCTGTGGCGGACGAGACAGCGCAGGTTCCGGCTCGGCTCCGGAGGCCGTACCGCTGAGGAGGCCGCGGCGCGGACCCTCCTGGTCTGGCAGGAGATCGCGGACACCGCCTGGGACCACGGCATCCCGCCGGACGAGTCGCTGTCGCCGAGGAAGGCGGCCGCGCGCATCGTCCGCCTAGGCCGGCTGGACGGCGCACCCGCGGACTCGGTGCACCGGGTGGCCCACGCGGTGGAGCAGGTGCTGTACGCGCCGAGGCCCACTCCGGGAACGGGGCTGGCCGAGGATGCCGGCCGGGTGCGGGCGGGTCTGGGAGAGCGGGCCGGCCGGGTCGGGAGCCTGCGTGCGCTGCTGCTGCCGCGCTCCGCGGTGCGGGTCGTATGGGCGTGCTCGGAGCGCTGGAACGCGCTCGTGGGCCGCGCGGCCGATGCCCGCCGCCGGCTCGTGGACCGTGCGATGGCACAGCTGCGCAGGCCGCTGCGGCAGCGGGGGTGACGAGCCCGGGGCCGGGCCAGGCGGGGCGACGTCCCGCCTGGCCCGGTCCTTGTGCGCGATCGCCTGGCCCGGCCCTTTCGCCTGACCCGGTCCTTGTGCGGGGACGGGGGCCGGCCCCGGTTGCGAGGGTCGCCGGGCCCGGGACGGGGCGTGGTCGCGAGGGCCGTGGCGCCCAGGAGGGGGATGGGGTGTCGCACCTAAACGGACGGGCGGACGCGTGAGGGGTGACCGCCGTGGCGGTCACCCCTCAGCCGATTCGTCAGATGCGTGGACGTGGACGTCACACGGGGCTCAGTGGCCCTGCTCGTCGCGGCGGCGCTGCCACCGCTGCTCGATCCGGTCCATCATCGACCGGCGCTGCCTGGGCTGTCGGCGCGTGGCCTCGGCCCCGGGGTTGCTTTGCTCACCCGGCTTCGGCGCCTTGCGCCAGCCGGTGACCGCCAGGACCGCACAGCCGAGCATGACGAGAAAACCCACCACGCTGATCCAGATCTGCTGGGCGACCATTCCGGCCATGAGGAGCGCGATACCCACCAGGAAGCCGGCGACCGCTTGGTAGACCCGTCGTCGGGTGTACGTACGCAGCCCGCTTCCCTCAAGCGCTGTCGCGAACTTGGGATCTTCGGCGTACAGCGCTCGCTCCATCTGCTCGAGCATTCGCTGCTCGTGCTCCGAGAGCGGCACGGAGTCCTCCTAGTCGTCGGTCGCGGGGGGCGACCGGTATGCGGCCCTTTCAGGATAGGCAGGGAATCGCCCCCGTGAAACCCGCCGAGTGCCCGATTGCCCTTCGGGGCCTGCCATGCCGGATCGACTGCTGAGGCGTTGATTCCCCAACCGCCTGTCCGTCATGCCGGATCGTGTCCCCCGATCATACGGGGCGAACGCCTCGATCGGGGGGCCTGTGGCGTACTCCATCTGCAGCTGCGTGGCTGATCAGCGGCGGGGCCACGGCACCGGGTGCCCGAGATCAGCCGCGCTTCTCGCCGAGGACGTGGAGCTGCGTGGCGACGGCGTGGAACGCGGGCGACTCGGCGGCGGCCTCCTCCAGCTTGAGCAGGGCCTCCAGCGCCCCCGGCTCCGTGTCCACGAGCACCCCCGGGACGAGGTCCGCGAAGACCCGCACACCGTGCACGGACGCGATCTCGAGGCCCGAGTCGCCGACGAGTTGCGTGAGCTGCTCGGCCGTGAACCGGCGCGGCGTCGGGTCGCCCTCGCCCCACCGCCCCGCCGGGTCGCCGAGCGCCCGCCGGGCCTCGGTGAAGTGCCCGGCCAGGGCCCTGGCCAGGACGGCGCCGCCGAGCCCGGCGGCGAGCAGGCTGAGGGCGCCTCCCGGGCGCAGGGCCTCCACCGCGTTCCGCACGCCTTCGGCCGGGTCCTCGACGTACTCGAGCACGCCGTGGAACAGCACGGCGTCGAAGCCGCCGCGCTCCACCACGTCGAACAGCCCGTGGACATCGCCCTGGACCCCGCGCACCCGGTCGGCCACCCCGGCCTCGGCCGCCCGCCGCTCCAGTGCGAACAGCGCGTTGGGGCTGGGGTCGACCACGGTGACGCGGTGGCCGAGGCGAGCCGCGGGCACGGCGAAGTTGCCGGAACCGCCACCGGTGTCGAGGACGTCCAGGGCGTCCCGTCCGGTCGCCTTGGCCCGGCGGTCCAGTGCGTCCCTGAGCACCTCCCAGACGACGGCCGTGCGAAGGGAGGCGCGGGACGGGGTCTCCCCACGGCGAGGCCGAACGGGGGGCGTCTGGTCCGACACGGCAGTTGACTCCTCGGCGCGGGTGCCGCCCCTGCTGACGGGGCGTGAACGGTGCAGGCTGGCTCCACCCTATTGCCTCGGCCGGGCGCCCCGGTCATCCCACGGTGTCCCCGCGCCCGCCCGCCGGCACGCCCGCCGCGGACAGTCCCCGCCTCCGGTCCCCGCAGCCTCCCCGCGCCCGGTGAGCGGGCGCGGGGAGGTTCGCTCATCCCGCGGCGCCCTCGGGCCGTCCTACCGAGCCCTCCCGCCCCGCCTGCTCGGGCCCCGCCTGCTCGGGCCTCGGCTGCGGCAGTACCGGCTGGAGCACCAGCATCCGCTCCACCAGCCTGAGGAACATGCCCACGTCGCGGAGCAGGTCGTCGGCGTCTCGGCTGCCGGCGGCACCCCGGATGCCCGCCTCGGCGCGGGCCCGGCGTTCGGCGCCGGAGGCGAAGAGGGCGCTCCACTCGGTGAGCTCCGGGGCGATCTCCGGCAGGACCTCCCAGGCGGAGCGTATGCGTGCCCGGCGGCGGGGGGTGGTCTCCGGCCGCCCGCGCGCGGCCAGGACGGCCGCGGCGGTGCGCAGCGCGGCGAGATGGGCGGTGGCGTACCGCTCGTTGGGGGTCTCCAGGCGCGCGGCGTCTTCCAGCCCCGCCCTCGCCTGGGCGAGCAGGTCGAGTGCGGCAGGGGGCGCGGACGAACGCCGCAGCACGGGGTGGACGTCGCTCGCGGATCCGGTCGGTGAGGGGGCAGGGCCGCCTGCGCGGGGCCGACGTGCGGCAGCGGCGTACGAGCTGGCCATGACGAGCCTCCTGTCGTCGGGTGACGGCACTCCGGCCGTACGTGAACCATGGTGGTGGCCACCACTGACAATTCGCCCTGACCTGGGCTTGTCCCGGGCGAAGGGGGTCTCCCGCCCTCTGTGTGCGGGCCCGCCGACAAGGGCGAGCGGGCCGGACGGCCGCCGGGCTAAGGTGATTCGAGGAGCACGGCGGAGCATGTGGGACATCCCGGAGCGGTCATGCGGGAACGACGCGGTGACCCGCCCGAAAGTGCGCAGGCCCTCCTCGTCACCCTCGGGCGTCTCGTGGACCAGGCCCTGGAGCGGATCAGGCTCCAGCAGGCCCGTGTCGAGCTGGCCGTGGCCATGCAGCGCCACATGCTCCCCCCGGCCCTTCCGGAGCTTCCGGGTCTGCGGATCGCGGCCCGTTACGCGCCCGCCGGGGACGGGCTGGACGTGGGCGGCGACTGGTACGACGCCTTCGTGATGCTGGACGGATCGCTCGGACTGGCGATCGGCGACGTCCAGGGACACGACATGGAGGCGGTCGCGTTCATGGGGCAGGTCCGCACGAGCCTGCGGGCACTCGCCCAGGCGACGAGCGATCCGCGCCAGGTGCTGGGCCGTGCCAACGACCTGCTCATCTCGATGGGCTACGGCCTGTTCGCCACCTGCTGTTTCCTGAGGTTCGACCCGGTCACCCGCGATCTCCACGTGTCCCGGGCAGGCCATGTGCCGATGGTGTGGGCCACCGCGGGCGGCGGCTACGGCGTCGCGCTGGACCGGGGTGGTCCGCCCCTCGGGATCCTGGTGGGCGAGCGGTACCCGGTGACGCACCGGCGGCTGATGGAGCCGGGCGTGCTCGTCCTGCTCACGGACGGGGTGGTGGAGGGGCCGAGCTACCCGATGGAGGCCGGTCTGGCCGAGGTGGCCAAGCTGGTGCGGACCGGATTCGACGCCGACCCCGACGTGCTCGCCTCCGCAGTCATCAAAGTGGCCGACCTGACCGGCCACCGGGACGACGCCGCGGTGCTCGTGGTCCGCTACGACGGCCCGGCCCCCTCCTCCGGCCCCTCCGGCAGGCCCTGACGCGGCCGACTCGCCGCCCCGTCACCGGCGAAGGAAACTGCTGTCGTGCGCAATGAGGAGATCCGGCGTTACGGCTCGTTGGCGTTGCGGATCCTCGCTGTGGCCGCGTTCTACTACGGCTCCGCCAGGCTCGGGCTGCTCCAGCAGTTGGTGCGCGGCCAGGTCACCCCGCTGTGGCCGCCGACGGGCGTGGCGCTCGCCGGTCTGCTGTTCTTCGGGCTGCGGATCTGGCCCGGTATCGCGCTCGGCGCGTTCCTGGTCAACTTCTCCATCGGCCCGACGCCTTTCGCGGTGCTGGCCATCGCCGCCGGGAACACCGCCGCACCGGTCTGCGCGTACCTGATGCTGCGCCGGGCGCGGTTCCGGCAGGAACTGGACCGGCTGCGGGACGTACTGGCGCTCGTCTTCCTCGGGGCGCTGGGCGGCATGCTCGTCAGTTCGACCGTCGGCGCCACGACCCTGGTCCTGGCCGGAGGGCTGGATCCCGATCGCTTCTGGCCCGCGTGGTCGGTCTGGTGGACGGGGGACGCGATGGGGGTGCTGGTCGTCACGCCGTTCCTGCTCGTGCTGCGCCGGGCCCGGTGGCCCGTCCCCGCGGGGCCGGCCCGCTGGACGGAGGCGGCGGCACTGGGGCTCTGCACGCTCGGCGTCACGCTGCTGGCGACCTCGACGACCAACTCGTCGCTGCTGTTCCTGGTCTTCCCGTGCCTGATCTGGGCGGCTTTCCGGTTCCAGCTGGCAGGGGCCGCTCCGTGCGCGCTGGTGGTGTCGACTCTCGCGATCATGGCCGCGGCCAGGCGGTTCGGGCCGTTCGCCGGGCACGACCTGTTCGCGAACATGGTCACGCTGCAGGCCTTCAACGGAGCAACCGCACTGACGGCGCTGCTGATGGCGGCCGTCATCACCGAGCGGAACCAGACCCACGAGGAGATCAAGCGCGTCTGCGCCCGGCTCGCCGAGATGGTGGCGGGAGTCGAACCGCGCGACCGCTGAATCCCCGCCGAACTCCCCACCCGTTTTGCTTCGTTCCCGGGTTCGGAGTAGCTTTTGCACTGACCAGTCAGTTCAAAAAAAGGGGGAGGCCGCGTGGACAGCCCACACGGGGCAGCCGTACGAGCCGAGGGCTTCGGCCTGGAGGGGCCGCGCGGCTGGGCGTTCCGGAGGGTGGACGTCGAGGCCGGCCCGGGCTCGCTCGTCGCGATCGAGGGCCCGTCCGGCTCGGGCCGCACCTGCCTGCTGCTCGCACTCACCGGACGCATGAAGCCGACGGATGGGCACGCGGAGGTGGGCGGGCTGCGGCTGCCGCGCAAGATGGCGGCCGTCCGCCGCATCAGCGCGCTGGGCCCGGTCCCGGGGGTGAGCGACCTCGACCCGGCGCTCACCGTCGCCGAGCATCTGCGGGAGCGTGCGCTGATGCAGCGGCGGTTCGACGGTTCGCTCCGGGCGCTGCTGCGGCCGCCGGGGGAACGGGCCGCGGCGGCCCGGGCGCGGATCGAAGAAGCCCTGGCGAGCGTCGGGCTCGAGGTGGACGCCCTGCCGAAAGGGGGGCGCACGGCCGTAAGGGATCTCGAGCGGCTCGAGGCGCTCCGCCTCTCCGTGGCCCTCGCCCTGATCGGCCGTCCGCGGTTGCTGGCCGTCGACGACGCGGACCTCAAGCTCTCCGAGGCGGACCGGGCGCAGGCGTGGGGACTCCTCCGGGACATCGCGGCCGAGGGCACGACGGTGCTCATGGTCTGCAGCGAGGCGCCGAAGGACGCCGTCGTGGTCCGCACGGGTACGGGGGCGTCCCACTCGGCCGCGGCCGGGAAGCCCGGCGACGGGGCGCCGGAGGGGACGGCCCCCGGCATCGAGGTGGTTCCTGCGGCCAAGGCCGCCGGGACCGCCGGGACCGCCGGGGCTGCCGAGGCCACCGAGGCGGAGCCGGTCGCGTCCCCGGCCGAGGCCGCCACCGCCGACCCGGACACCGGCACCACCCCGGCCACCGGCACGGAACCCGGCACGACCCCGGACACCGGCACCACCCCGGCCACCGGGGCAGAACCCGGCACGACCGCAGAAGCCGCAGGCACCGGCACCGGCGACCCCGTGCGCGGCGGCAGGACCGGGAAGACGAACGAGACCGAGGAGGGGGCGGCCGATGCGCTCGCCGAAACTGGCCGCGCTTGAGCTGAAGCGATTCGGCAGGGGCAAGCTGCCGCGGGCCGCGCTCGTGGCGATCCTGCTGCTTCCGCTGCTCTACGGCGCGCTGTACCTGTGGTCGTTCTGGGACCCGTACAGCCGGCTCGACAGGATTCCCGTGGCGCTCGTCAACGCCGACAAGGGCGCGACCGCCGCCGGGAAGAAGATCGCCGCGGGCGACGAGATCACCGAGGGCCTGCGCGAGAGCGATGTCTTCGACTGGCACGAGGTGAGCTCCCAGGAGGCCCGCAAGGGCGTCGAGGACGGTACGTACTACCTGTCCCTGACCATGCCCGCCGACTTCAGCAAGCGCATCGCGTCCGCCTCCGGTGACGCGCCGGAGACCGGGGCGCTGCAGGTGCGGACGAACGACGCGAACAACTACATCGTCGGGCAGATATCCCGCACCGTCTTCGCCGAGGTGCGCAAGTCCGCGTCCAAGAACGCGTCCCGCTCGTTCCTCGACAAGATCTTCATCTCGTTCTCCGACATCCACGACGCGACCGAGAAGGCCGCCAAGGGAGCCGACAAGCTCAAGGGCGGCATCGGCAAGGCGAAGGAGGGCTCCAAGGAGCTCGCCGACGGCCTGAAGGACGCCAAGGACGGCAGCGGCAAGCTCAAGGGCGGCATCACCCGCCTCGACGACGGTGCGGACAAGCTGGAGAAGGGCGCCCGCGAGGTCGCCGCCGGCACCCAGCGGCTGGCCGACAAGGTCAACGCCATCGCGGCCGACGTCCGGCCCTACATCAAGGACGACGGCGCGACGGTCGGCGAGCACGCGCGCTTCGTGGAGAACGGCGCCCGCGCCGCGCGCAGCCATCTCGACCTCCTCGTGACGACCGCCCCCGCCGCGGCAACCAAGGCGCACGACGCCGCCGACAAGGCGGCCGCGCTGCACAAGTCCCGCTGCGAGGACGCCGTTCTGCCCGACCCCGCCGTCTGCTCCGTGCTGGAGAAGGCCAAGACCGCGACAGCCGACTCCGCGGCGGTCGCCGACGACGTCGCCAAGCTGGTGCGGGACAACAGCGGCGAACTCGAGCGGCTCGACGCCCGTCTCGCCAAGATCCAGAAGATGGCCAAGGACCTCGCCGACCGCTCCCCCACCCTCGACGAGGACGTCGAGAAGGCCGTCGCGGACGTCAACCGGCTGAACTCCGGCGCGCACAAGGTCGCCAAGGGCGCCGGCGACCTCCACACGGGACTGGGCAGCGCGCGCACCGGATCCAGCGACCTGGACACCGGCGTGGGCAAGCTCAAGAACGGTGCTCACGACCTCGACGGCGGCATGTTCAAACTCGTCGACGGCTCGGGCGAGCTGGCCGGCGGACTCAACGACGGCGTCGGCAGGATCCCCGACTACGACAAGCAGGAGCGCGACCGCCGCACGGACGTGATGGCCGACCCGGTGCAGCTCGCCTCCCAGTCCCTGCACAAGGCGGACAACTACGGCACGGGCTTCGCCCCGTACTTCATCCCGCTCTCCCTCTGGGTGGGCGCGATGGTGGCGTACATGCTGATCCAGCCGCTCAACCGGCGCGCCCTGGCCGCCGGCGCCTCGGCCTGGCGGATCGCCGTCGCCGGCTGGCTGCCGGTGGCCGCGATCGGACTGCTCCAGGTCGGTGCCCTGATGGCGGTGCTCCACTGGGGTCTCGGACTTCAGATGGCCCGCGCCGCCGGAACGGTCGGCTTCCTGGCGCTGGTCGTGTGCTGCTTCGCGGCGATCATCCAGTGGCTCAACGCCCGCTTCGGCGCGGCCGGCCGGATCCTGGTGCTCGCGCTGCTGATGCTGCAGCTGACCTCTGCGGGCGGCACGTACCCCGTCCAGACCAGCCCGCCGTTCTTCAACGCCGTGCATCCCTTCCTGCCGATGACGTACGTGGTCGAGGCGCTGCGCAGGCTCATCACGGGCGGCGGAGCCGGACCGGTGTGGCAGGCCGTGGCCGTACTCGTCGCGTTCACCGCCGGGGCGCTCGCCCTGACCGCGGTGTCGGCGCGGCGCAAGCAGGTGTGGACGTTCGACCGTCTTCACCCCGAGCTGAGCCTGTGATCCGGGCGGACCTGTGAGAATCGGCACCATGAACAGCAGCAGCACCCGGAGACAGGCCACGCGCGCCAAGCTCTACGAGGCGGCGGTGACCCTGATCGCCGAGCAGGGCTTCTCCGCCACCACGGTGGACGAGATCGCCGAGCGGGCCGGCGTGGCCAAGGGCACGGTCTACTACAACTTCAAGAGCAAGACCGAACTCTTCGAGGAGCTGCTGCGGTTCGGCGTCGGCCTGCTGACCGCCTCCCTGCAGGAGGCGGCCGACGAGGCGGAGCGCCGCGGCGGGACCAAGATCGAGGCGCTGGACGGGATGATCCGGGCCGGTCTGGTCTTCATCGACCGCTACCCGGCCTTCACACAGCTGTACGTCGCCGAGCTGTGGCGCACGAACCGGGCCTGGCAGTCGACGCTGATGGTGGTCCGTCAGCAGGCGGTGGCCGTTGTCGAGACGGTGCTCAGGGAAGGCGTCGAGCGGGGTGAGCTGAGCGAGGAGATCGACATCCCGCTGACCGCCGCGGCGCTGGTCGGGATGGTGCTGGTGGCGGCGCTCGACTGGCAGGCGTTCCAGCGGGAGCGGTCGCTCGACGACGTCCACGCGGCCCTGTCCCGGCTGCTGCACGGCCGGGTCGGCGGCTGCTGAGGCCCGACCGGTCCCCGGTCCCCCACGGGCGGCCGTGAGGGCCGGTGACCGCACCGCCGGCAGGGCGCCGGCGACACGAACGACGAGAGCCGGTGCGGTGAAGCTCGATCCCCCCGAGCTTCGCCGCACCGGCGATTCCCCCGTCGTTCCCCCGTTGCCCCGTACCTCTGTTCCTCCGGGTCCGGGCAACCCCCGTTCGGCAGGTGCGCCGCGCCGTTCCGCCGCCCCGTGCCGGCGGTGCCGGCGCCGCGCCCCTTCCGTGGCCTCCACTCTCCCGTCCGGGCAGGTCGGCCCTCATCCGCGCGCCTACTCATCTCCCGCACTAGGTACGGATACTCAGAGGCCCGTGCTCATCCCCACCCGCACGGGGTGCGGGCTGGTTACGATCGCGTCCGTGTCCGTACTCCCCCTGGTCTTCACGAGCGGCTGGGCCAGCGGCGTCAACGCGTACGCGGTGGTCCTGCTGCTCGGCCTGTTCGGCGCCGCCGGGCTCACCGACGAGGTGCCCGAGTCGCTGCAACGCACCGACGTGCTGAGCGCGGCCGGTGTGCTCTTCCTGTGCGAGGCGGTCGCGGACAAGATCCCGTACGTCGACTCGGCGTGGGACTCGGTCCACACGGTGATCCGGCCGGTGGCCGGAGCGGTGGTGGCGGCGCTGCTGGCAGGGGAGAGCGGATCCCTGCCGGAGCTCGCGGCCGGCGCGGTCGGCGGCACCACGGCCCTGATGAGCCATCTGGTGAAGGCCGGCACCAGGATGGCGGTCAACACCTCCCCCGAGCCGTTCAGCAACATCGCCGTGAGCACGGCGGAGGACCTCGGGGTCGCCGGGATCGTCACGCTCGCCCTCTTCCATCCGCTGCCGGCGGCGATCATCGCGGCGACGCTGCTCGCGCTGGGGCTGGTGATACTGGTGTTCCTCGCTTCGCGGATCCGCCGGTTCCTCCGGCGCCGCGCCCAGCGCCGGGAGGAGAGACGCGTCGCCGCCGGCCTGCAGGGGCCACCACCCCGTTGACTGTCGGAGGCGGCCGATACAGTCCCTGACATGGCACGGATTGTGGTGATCGGCGCCGGGATGGGCGCCATGGCGGCCGCTGCCCGGCTGGCCGTGGCGGGCCACCGGGTGACGGTGTACGAGCGGGCGGACACGTACGGCGGCGCGGTGCGCCGGTTCGAGCGTGACGGCTTCGCCTTCGACACCGGCCCCGGCCTGCTCCATCTGCCCGCCGTCTGGCGGGACTTCTTCGTGAAGACCGGCAAGGAGCCGCTGGAGAAGTGCGTCGAACTGGTCCAGGTCGACCCGGCGAGCCGTCATGTCTTCTCGGACGGCACGGCCGTGACCCTGCCGAACGCCTCGCGCGCGGGCGTCGTCTCGGCGCTGGACGAGGCGCTCGGCGCCGGAGCGGGCGAGCGCTGGGGCGACTTCCTGGGGCGGGCGCGGGACGCCTGGGACCGTTCACGACGGCCGCTGCTGGAGGAGCCGCTGCCCGCGGACACCTCCCTCTTCGCCGGGGACCCCTATCCGGCGCTCAGGGGCGGGCTCCTGCGCCGCCCGGCGCGAACCCTCGCCGAGGTGGGCCGGCGTGAGCTGCGCGATCCGCGGCTGGCTGCGCTGCTGGATAGCCACGCCCTGGCGTACGGCTTCGATCCCGCCTCGGCCCCGGCGTCCGCCGCCGTCCTGCCGTACATGGAGCAGACCTTCGGCAGTTGGTACGTGCGGGGCGGGATGCGGGCGCTCGCGGACGCGGTCCACGAGCGGTGCCTCGCGCGCAAGGTGGAGTTCGTCCTCGGCGCCGAGGTGACGGACGTACGGATCGAGGACGGCCGGGCGGTCGGGGTGGTACTGGCGGACGGCCGCACGGCCGGGGCCGATCACGTGGTAGCGGGCGCGCCCGTCCCCGCGCTCTACCGGGACCAGGTCCTGCCGTGGGGCTCCCAGGACGAGTGGCCGCACCACCAGTCGGCGCTGCGAACCGGGCGGGTCACGGTCTGTCTGGCCCTGCGCGGCGCCCGCAAGGAGGGCGCGGCGCACCGGACGGTGGTGCACTCGCCCGACCGGGCCGGGGAGTCGGCGGGGCTGGCCGCCGGGCGGCTGTGCGAGCGGCCGACGGTCGTGGTGCTCCGGCCGGACGACGAGCGGCTGCGGCCCGCCGGCCACGAGGCGGTGACGGTGACCGCGACCGTCCCCGCCGGAGCAGGCGACCGGACGCCGGACGATCCGTGGGCCGGCGACGCAACGGACGCGCAGGCGTTCGCGGACCGGATGACGGCGGCCGCGGAAGCGGCCGTCCCGGGCCTGCGGGAGCGGCTGCTGTGGCGCGAGGTGCGCACGCCCGAGGACACCTTCCGGGAGACGGGCTCCCCCCGGGTGCCCGGGCCCGCCCTGGCCGGAGCGGGCGGGGCACTGCTGCCCGCCGCGAACGTGTCACCCGTGCCCGGGATGTACTTCGCGGGCGGCTGGTCGCACCCCGGCGGCGGTCTCGCGCACAGCGGGATGTCGGGCGCGCTGGTGGCCGGCCTCATCGTGGAGGGCGCGGACTTCCGCGGCTCACAGTGAGCTGATCCCCCGCGCCATACGGGTACGCGCGACCCGCACACCCCGCCGCGGGAGGCACGGGCCGGAGGCGAGTCGGGCTCGGCTCCGCGCGGGGGTGGCCGGCCGGGGCGGCCGGGCCTCAGTAGCGGTAGGTCTGGCCGTTGGGGTCGTTCTGGTAGCCCGGGTCGTAGCCGTACTCGGAGGGCTGGTCGGCCGGCGGCGGGACCTGGTCGCCGTCGCGCTGCAGCGGCACCCACACGCCGCCCGGCGGCGTCTCGTTGTAGCCCTGCGAGGCGTAGGGGTCCGCGTACTGCTGCCGGCCGCCGTAGCTGTCGTACGAGCCGTAGCCCTGGGCGCCGTCGGCGTACGGATCGGAGTAGGCGGCGTACTGCTGCTGCCCGGTGCCGTAGTCGTACGAACCGGCGTACGCGTCGTGGGCCCCGGCCGGCTGCTGGTACCCCTGCCCCTGGGCGTAGGCGTCGGCGTAGCCGGAGGGGTAGCCGCCGTAGTGGGCCGCGCCCTCGCCGCCCTCGGTGTGGTCCGCCGCGTAGGGCGCGTCCGAGTAGATGCCGTACTGCCCGGTGTCGTCGGGGAGCGGCTGCGGCTCGTAGACGGTGTCGGCCGCGGCGGCCGGGGGCTCCTCCGTGGCGGGAGCGGGCGGACCCGGGCGGTCCCGGTCGTAGGAGTCCTCGTAGTCGATGCCGGTCACCTCGAGCACCGGATCACGGTCGACCGGGGCGGCACCCGACCTGCGGCGGCGGCTGGAGCCCGGGCTCCCGCCCAGCGCCCAGCCGGTGGAGAAGCCGCGCCGGAAGGAGAGGGTGACGTACGTCTGGCCGACCGCGAACGCGGCCGCGCCGACGCCGATCACGATGATGTTCGGCAGCAGCACACCGACGACCACGCCGAGGAAGCCGACGAACGCGACCAGCCGCCAGCGCAGCCGCGCCTTGTACTGCAGCAGCACCTCGCCGAGCAGCCACAGCGCGACAATGCCGAACGCGATGTAGAGCGCCGTCCAGCCCATGCCCGCCCCTCTCCTGCGGCCTTCCGCCCGGGGTTGCGGCGGTGCGGCCGTTCACGACTGCTGGTGCAGTCCGAGATTCTCGTAGATTTCGAGCGTCGCGGTGGAATTGTTGAGCGTGATGAAGTGCAACCCGGGGACACCCTCGGAGAGCAGCCGGGCGCAGAACTCCGTCGCGAACTCGATACCGATGGAGCGTACAGCGGCGGGGTCGTCCGCGACGGCGCGGATCCTCTGTTCGAGTTCGGCGGGGAACGACGCGTTGCTGAGCTGGGCGAACCGTTCGATCTGCTTCACGCTGGTGACGGGCATGATCTCGGGGATGATCGGGGTCTCGCAGCCCGCCTCGGCGACGCTGTCGCGCAGCCGCAGATAGTCCTCCACCCGGAAGAACATCTGCGTGATCGCGTAGTCCGCACCGGCGCGGCACTTGTCCACGAAGTGCCCGATGTCCGTTTCCCAGTCGCCGGAGCGGGGGTGCATCTCGGGGAAGGCCGCGACTCCGACGCAGAAGTCGCCCGACTCCTTGATCAGCCGGACGAGCTCCGCCGCGTACCGCACACCGTCGGGATGTTCGACCCATTCGCCCATCGGGTCGCCGGGCGGGTCGCCGCGGACGGCGAGGATGTTCCTGATCCCTGCGTCCGCGTACTGGCCGATCATGTTGCGCAGTTCGGCGATGGAGTGGTTCACCGCGGTGAGGTGCGCGACCGGGGTGAGCGTGGTGTCGGCGGCGATCTGCTGGGTGGCCTTGACCGTGCCCGCGCGGGTGGATCCCCCGGCGCCGTACGTCACCGAGACGAAGTTCGGCTGCACCGCCTCGACACGCCGCAGCGCGTTCCAGAGGTTCCGCTCGCCCTTCTCGGTCTTGGGCGCCCAGAACTCGAAGGAGTACGAGGTCTTGCCGGTTTCGAGCAGTTCGCGCACGGTGCGTGCGCGATCCGTCCGGGTGGATGCTGTGCCGAGGGCCATAGTCGCAGGTTATCCACGGGGCAGCGGTCTCCCAACCGCATTCCACCCATCGGACACGGATCGCTCATGAATCGGCCTACTGCGCGTAGGCCCGTATCCGCTTGGCGAGACGGGCGGCGGCAGCGGCGGGGTCGTCGGCCTCCGTGATCGCCCGGACGACGACGACCCGGCGGGCACCCGCCTCCAGGACCTCGTCGAGATTGCCGGCGTCGATCCCGCCGATCGCGAACCAGGGGCGGTCCTGGCCGAGCGAGGCCGCGTACCGGACCAGGTCGAGGCCGGGGGCGGGCCGGCCCGGCTTGGTCGGCGTGGGCCAGCAGGGACCGGTGCAGAAGTAGTCCACTCCCGGCTCGGCGGCTGCCGCGTCGACCTCCTCGCGGGCGTGGGTGGAGCGCCCGATCAGCACCTCGCCGCCGAGGATCGCCCGGGCCGCCGGGACGGGCAGGTCGCCCTGGCCGAGGTGCAGCACGCCGGAGCCGATCGCGTGGGCGACATCGGCCCGGTCGTTGACCGCGAGGAGCTTGCCGTGGCTGCGGCAGGCGTCGGCGAACACCGCGAGGTGCTCCAGCTCCTCGCCGGCCTCCATGCCCTTGTCGCGCAGCTGCACGACGTCCACCCCGGAGGAGAGGACGGCGTCCAGGAACTCCGGCAGGTCGCCCTGGCGCTTGCGGGCGTCCGTGCAGAGGTAGAGCCGGGCGTCGGACAGCGCCGCGCGGGATGCGGACATGGTTGGTACCCCCCGGGGTGGGTCGGCGGTGCACGCGCCGAGACCGGACGGTCCGGCCCGGTGCGCGCACCGCATCCAGATTGGTGTGTCAGGGACGCCGGCGGCGACGTGCTCGGGACGACGTCAGACGGCGAGCGCCTGGGCCCGGCGCTTCACCTCCGTGCCGCGATTCTCGCTGAGCGCCTCCGCGGGGGTCCCCGGCAGGGTCGGGTCCGGTGTGAAGAGCCACTCCAGCATCTCTTCGTCGGTGAAGCCGTCGTCCTTCAGGAGCGTCAGGGTGCCGGAGAGGCCCTTGACCACCTTGCCGCCCTTGATGAAGGCGGCAGGGACCTGGAGCGTCCGGTTCTCACCGCGGCGCACGGCGATCAGCTGACCCTCCTTGACCAGCTGCCGTACGCGCGTCACCTCGACGTCGAGCTTTTCCGCGACGTCGGGCAGGTGGAGCCAGGCGGGGACGAGAGCATCGATCTTTGCGTCAATCTCGGTCACGGGACCAAGCGTGCCATCCCGGACCGACAGTCGGTAGCGGGGCCCGGTCGAGCTGCGGCCTTCAGAGGGACAAGCGACACCCCAGCGCCGCCTCCGAAGGCCCCGGAAGCCCGGGAACGTCACCTTCCGCGGGGTGCGGCCGGCCGCTCGGAGCACCGCGGCCCCCGGTCAGGGCACCGCCTCCGGTCAGAGCACCGCGGCTTTCAGGGGGACGGCCGGGTCGGCGGCGCGCTCCGCGTCGATCCTGGCTCCGACCTCGATGAGCCTGCGCCCCTGGGCCAGGTCCCGCGGCCTGCCGACGGTCAGCACGGCGACCAGGGCCCCGTCCCGCAGCCACAGCACCGACCAGGAGGCGTCGTCCGGGTCGCCCCGGCGCACGAGAACGTCGGCCGCGCCGTGGTGACCGGCGTACTGCACGAAGCGGCCGAACTGCTCCGACCAGAAGTACGGCACCGGGTCGTAGATCTCCCCCGGCTCGCTCCCCTCCCCGGTGTCGGCGCCGACGACGTTGGCCGCGACCGTGCGGGGCCCCTGGAGCGCGTTGTCCCAGTGGTGGACCAGCAGCCGCCTCCCGTAGCGGCCCGACGGGAAGGAGGCGCAGTCCCCGACCGCGTACACGTCGGGCAGCGAGGTGCGCAGCCGCTCGTCCGCGGTGACCGAGCCGTCGGCGCCCAGCTCGATGCCCGAGCCGGCGAGCCAGCCGGTCGCCGGCCGGGCGCCGATGCCGACGACGACCGCGTCGGCGGGCAGCCGCGGGCCGCCCTCGAGGACCACGGCGCCCGGCTCGACGGCGGCGACGCGCGCGCCGGTGAGCAGCTCGGCTCCGGCCTCCGCGTACCACCGGGCCATCGGTGCGGCGATTTCGGCCGGCAGAGCTCCGGGCAGCGGGCGGTCGGCGGCCTCGACGACGGTGACCTCGCAGCCGGCCTCGCGGGCGGCGGTGGCGAACTCGGCGCCGATCCAGCCGGCGCCGACGACCACGATGTGGTGGCGGCGCTCCAGCACCGGGCGCAGCCGCTCCGCGTCGTCGAGGGTGCGCAGCAGATGGACCCCGGGGACGCCCTCGGTGCCGGGGAGGGTGACCGGCTCCGCGCCGGTGGCGATGACCAGGACGTCGTACGGAACGGGCCCGGCCGGCGTGTCGAGTTCGTGCTCCCCCGGGCGCAGACCGCTCACCTCGAGGCCGAGCCGGAGGTCGACCGAGAGCGCGTCGAAGTCGACGTCGAACGCGGAGTGCTCGGACTTCCCGAGCAGGACGGCCTTGGACAGCGGCGGCCGGTCGTAGGGCTGGTGCGGCTCGGCGCCGATGAGGCCGATGGCGCCGGTGAAGCCCTGTTCGCGCAGGGCCACGGCGGTCTGCACGCCGGCCATGCCCGCCCCGACGATGACGACACGGCGGCTCGGCGCCGTCTGCTCGCTCTCACTCACCGGGCCACCCTAACCACCTGACGACACGTCAGGAAGGCAGCTGCTCCACGACGCTCGTGCCGGACCCCTGCCGGGACTCCCACTCCCAGGTCTCGTCGAGCCGCACCCGCCCGTCGGGAAGGTCG
This sequence comes from Streptomyces wuyuanensis, assembly GCF_900103455.1. Taxonomy (GTDB): domain Bacteria; phylum Actinomycetota; class Actinomycetes; order Streptomycetales; family Streptomycetaceae; genus Streptomyces; species Streptomyces wuyuanensis. The sequence continues at coordinate 354,840 of NZ_FNHI01000004.1, forward strand.
ACGACGGTGGAGACGCAGTGCCCGGAGGACGTCGTTCCGTCGTGCTTCAACTGGACGTAGCGGAAGTCCAGCCGGTCCCCCTCACGGGTGCCGACGAGATGGCCGCGCACCACGTCGCCGCCCGCGTAGTCGGCCCAGATCCGGCCGTCCTCCTCGTGGTAGGTGAACCGGGTCCGGGTGCCGACCTGACCGGGCGCCTGGTCGGCGACCGGGGCGAGGACGAGTCCGTCGAGCGAGCGGGCCACGGCAACGGCTCCCTTACCGGGGGTTGGCGACGAGGGTTAGGCTGGCCACCGTACTGCTACTCGCGGGAGCCCGGCGCACCGGGCTGAGAGGGAGGCTGAGGCGGCCTCCGACCGTACGAACCTGATCCGGGTCATGCCGGCGAAGGGAGGGTCCGGACGCGTATGCATCCAGGACATCCGACACCAGGACCAGCCGCGGACGTCCTCGTCATCGGGGGCGGCGTCATCGGCCTCGTCACCGCCTGGCGGGCGGCCCAGCGGGGACTGCGGACCGCGCTTGCCGACCCCCGGCCCGGCGGCGGAGCGGCGCAGGTCGCGGCGGGCATGCTGGCGGCCGTCACGGAACTCCACTACGGCGAGGAGACGCTGCTCGGGCTGAACCTCGCCTCGGCGGACCGCTATCCGCGGTTCGTGGCCGAACTCGAGGAGGCGAGCGGAGAGGACACCGGGTACCGCTCCTGCGGGACGCTCGCCGTGGCACTCGACGCGGACGACCGGGCGCATCTGCGCGAACTGCACGCGCTGCAACGGCGCTTCGGACTGGAGTCCGAGTGGCTCAGCGGGCGGGAGTGCCGCCGGCTGGAGCCCATGCTGGCACCGGGGGTGCGCGGCGGGCTCCGGGTGGACGGCGACCACCAGATCGATCCCCGGCGTCTGGCCAGGGCGCTGGTGGTGGCGTGCGAACGGGCCGGCGTGGTCTTCCACCGGCGGTGGGTCGAGCGGCTGTCGGTGGTACGGGACCGGGCCGCCGGGGCCGTGCTGGCCGGCGGCGACGAGATCCCGGCCGGCCAGGTCGTGCTGGCCGCGGGCACGCTCAGCGGCCGGCTGGAGGGCGTGCCCGCGGCGGTGCTGCCCGCGGTGCGGCCGGTCAAGGGGCAGGTGCTGCGGCTGACGGTGCCGCCCGCGTACGCCCCGTTCCTGTCGCGCACGGTCCGGGCCGTGGTGCGCGGCAGCCACGTCTACCTCGTGCCGCGCGAGAACGGCGAGCTGGTGGTGGGCGCGACCAGCGAGGAACTCGGCTGGGACACCACCGTCACGGCGGGCGGTGTGTACCAGCTGCTGCGCGACGCGCACGAGCTGGTGCCCGGCATCACCGAACTGCCGCTGACCGAGACCGGGGCGGGCCTGCGCCCCGGCTCGCCGGACAACGCGCCGCTGCTCGGCCCGGCGGAGCTGCCCGGTCTGCTGCTGGCCACCGGCCACTACCGCAACGGCGTCCTGCTCACCCCGGTGACCGGGGACGTCATGGCGCACACCCTGGTCACCGGTGAACTGCCGGACGAGGCCCGCGCCTTCACCCCACGCCGCTTCTCCACCGCCCAGCAGGAGGTGTCCGCATGACCGCGTCCACGCACACCGTGTCCGTCAACGGGCAGCCGCGCTCCGTCGCGGCCGGCACCACGCTCGACGCGCTGGTGGCCACGCTCACCGCCGCGCCCTCCGGGGTCGCGGCCGCCCTCAACGAGACCGTCGTCCCGCGCGGCGAGTGGCCCGGGACGCTGCTCGGCGAGGGTGACCGCGTCGAGGTGCTCACCGCGGTGCAGGGAGGCTGACGGCATGGCCGACGACCGCTTCGTACTCGGCGGGACGGAGTTCTCGTCCCGGCTGATCATGGGGACCGGCGGGGCGCCCAGCCTCGACGTGCTGGAACGCGCGCTGGTGGCCAGCGGCACGGAACTGACCACGGTCGCGATGCGCCGCCTCGACCCGACCGTGCAGGGCTCGGTGCTCTCCGTGCTCGACCGCCTCGGCATCCAGGTCCTGCCGAACACCGCGGGCTGCTTCACCGCGGGGGAGGCCGTGCTCACCGCGCGGCTGGCCAGGGAGGCGCTCGGGACCTGCTGGATCAAGCTAGAGGTGGTCGCGGACGAGCGGACGCTGCTGCCGGATCCGGTCGAGCTGCTGGACGCGGCCGAGGTGCTCGTGGACGACGGCTTCATCGTGCTGCCGTACACCAACGACGACCCGGTCCTGGCCCGGAAGCTGGAGGACGTGGGCTGTGCCGCGATCATGCCGCTCGGCTCCCCGATCGGCTCCGGGCTCGGCATCCGCAATCCGCACAACTTCCAGCTGATCACCGAGCGGGCCCGGGTTCCGGTGATCCTGGACGCGGGCGCCGGCACGGCGTCGGACGCGGCGCTGGCGATGGAGCTGGGCTGCTCTGCCGTGATGCTGGCCTCCGCGGTCACCCGGGCGCAGGAACCGGTCGTGATGGCCGAGGCCATGCGGCACGCGGTGGAGGCGGGCCGGCTCGCCCACCGGGCGGGCCGCATCCCGCGCCGCCACTTCGCCGAGGCCTCGTCCCCGGTCGAGGGGCGGGCGGCACTGGACCCGGAGCGTCCCGCCTTCGGATGAGCCGCAGCCCCGGGGCGCACGCGGTCCGGGCACCCGCCGGGGGTGAGCGCCCCGTCCCCGGGCACGCCCTCGGAGGAGCCGCGTCCCCGGGGACGGGGTACACCTTCGGATGACGCCCGTGGTTCCGATGACGCACGTCACAGGTCCGCTGCAGCCCCGGCCGGGGGGCCGGGGCGGGGTGTCCGGGCTCGTAGACTCGCCTGCGTGGATACGACCCTTCAGGACCCCCTCGTCGGGCAGGTGCTCGACGGCCGCTACCGCGTCGACGCGCGCATCGCCGTCGGCGGGATGGCCACGGTCTACCGGGCCGTGGACACCCGGCTCGACCGGGTCCTCGCACTCAAGGTGATGCACCCCGCGCTCGCCGCGGACGCCTCCTTCGTCGAGCGCTTCATCCGCGAGGCGAAGTCGGTGGCACGGCTCTCCCACCCGAACGTGGTGGGCGTGTACGACCAGGGGGCCGAGGGCGCGTACGTCTATCTCGCGATGGAGTACGTGGCCGGATGCACGCTCCGCGACGTGCTGCGGGAGCGGGGCGCGCTGCGGCCGCGGGCCGCGCTGGACATCCTCGAGCCCGTGCTGGCGGCGCTCGGCGCCGCGCACCGGGCCGGCTTCGTCCACCGGGACATGAAGCCCGAGAACGTCCTGATCGGGGACGACGGACGGGTCAAGGTCGCCGACTTCGGGCTGGTCCGGGCCGTGGGCTCCGTGACCAGCACCACGGGTTCGCTGCTCGGGACCGTCTCCTACCTCGCACCGGAGCAGATCGAGTCCGGCACGGCCGACACCCGCGCCGACGTGTACGCCTGCGGTGTCGTGCTCTACGAGATGCTCACGGGCGGCAAGCCGCACTCCGGCGACACCCCGGCCCAGGTGCTCTACCGGCACCTCAACGAGGACGTGCCGCAGCCGTCGGCCGCCGTGCCCGGGCTGGCTCCGGAGCTGGACGGCCTGGTGGCGGCGGCCACCGCCCGCGACCCCGAGTCGCGGCCGGACGACGCCGTCGCCCTGCTCGGACGGACCCGCGAGGCCCGTGCCGCGCTCACCGACGACCAGCTGGACGCGGGACCGCCGCAGGCCAGGACGCCGGACGCCGGGACGTCCGCCGGTTCCGAGGACCGTACGAGCGTGATCGCGCGGCCGCTGCCCACCGCGGGCGGGGCGGTCGACCGGACGAGCCGGCTGGAGACGCCGCCCGTCGGTCCCCCGCCGTCCCGTTCCGGGGGCCGCCGGCTGCCGACGCCGCGCCGCGGGGTCCTCGCCGCCGTCGTCGGCGTGCTGCTCGTCCTCGGTGTCGGCGCGGGCGTCTGGTACATCAACTCCGGGCAGTTCACCCGGGTGCCCACGGTCCTCGGCCGCACCGAGGCCGTGGCGAAGCAGCGGCTCTCCGAGGCCGGCCTGGACGTCGAGGCCGTGCAGAAGGGCTTCAGCGACTCCTACGCCCGGGGCACCGTCATGGACGTGAACCCCGACCCGGGTCGGCGCATCCGCCACAACGGCTCGGTCACGCTCGTCATCTCGCGCGGCCCGGAGATCGTCAAGGTTCCGGAGCTCGAGGGCCTGAAGCTCGCCGACGCCAGGAACACCCTGCGCAAGGCCGGCCTGGCACCGGGCGTGATCACCAGGGAGTTCAGCGACGAGGCCGCCCAGGGCACGGTGATCCGCTCCGAGCCGGCCGCCGGCACGGAGCGCCGGCCGGACTCGGCGGTCGCGCTCGTCGTCAGCAAGGGCTCGCCGGTCGACGTACCGGACGTCACGGGCGACTCCGTCGAGGACGCCACGAGCACCCTCGAGGACGCCGGGCTGAAGGTGAAGGTGGCCCCGGAGCGGATCCACTCCCCCGCGGAGGCGGGAGCCGTCGCCAGGCAGTCCCCCGCGGAGGGCGGACAGGCCGCCACCGGCGACACGATCACCCTCACCGTCTCCAAGGGACCGCGGATGGTCGAGGTCCCGGACGTCACCGGCGACCGGCTGGACGACGCCAGGCGCGAGCTGGAGGAGGCGGGCTTCGAGGTCAAGGTCGAGCGGGCCTTCCCGTTCCTCGGCGACACCGTCGAGAGCCAGTCCGTCGAGGGCGGCGGACAGGCCGCCGAGGGCAGCACGATCACGATCCGGACCAAGGGGCTCTAGCAACCGTGCACAACCCCGTCGGCGCCCATGTTCCCGTGGCCGGAGGCCTGGCCAGGACGGGTCTGGCGTACGCCCGTGAGATCGAGGCCGAGGCCGTGCAGGTCTTCGTCGCCAATCCGCGGGGCTGGGCGACCCCCGCGGGGAACCCCGCGCAGGACGAGCTGTTCCGCACCGGTAACGCGGCCACCGGCACACCGGCGTACGTGCACGCCCCGTATCTGATCAACTTCGGCTCCCACAGCGCGGTCACGGCCGAGCGGTCGGTGGAGTCGCTGCGCCACTCGCTGCTCCGCGGCCGGGAGATCGGCGCCGCGGGTGTGGTGGTGCACACGGGATCGGCGACCGGGGGCAGGACCCGGGAGACGGCGCTCGCCCAGGTACGGGAGCTGGTGCTGCCGCTGCTGGACGAGCTGACGCACGACGACGACCCGTTCCTGCTGCTGGAGCCCACGGCCGGGCAGGGCTTCTCGCTCTGCTCACTGGCCGAGGACCTCGGACCGTACTTCGAGGCCCTGGAGGCGCACCCGAGACTCGGCGTCTGCCTCGACACCTGCCACGCGTTCGCCGCCGGTCACGATCTCGCCGCACCGGGCGGAGCCGGGCGGATGCTGGATCTGCTCGTCGCCACGGTCGGCCCGGGCCGGCTGAGGCTGTTCCACGCCAACGACTCCAAGGACGTCGTCGGGGCGCGCAAGGACCGCCACGAGAACATCGGCGCCGGCCACATCGGCGAGGAGGCGTTCCGCGAGCTGATGGCCCACCCCGCGGCCGCGGGTGTGCCGCTGATCATCGAGACGCCCGGTGGGCGGCACGGCAGGGAGACGTACGCGGCGGACGTGGCGCTGCTGAAGAAGCTCCGCGACGACCCCGGCCCGGTTCCGGGCCTCCCGCCCGGCTCACGGCGCCCGGCCGGCGCCCCGGACTAGAACTCGGGCCCGTCGCCCGGCTCCTCCTGGTAGGAATAGCGCTGCTCACGCCACGGGTCGCCGATGTTGTGGTAGCCCCGCTCCTCCCAGAATCCCCTGCGGTCGGCCGTCATGTACTCCACGCCGCGAACCCACTTCGGGCCCTTCCAGGCGTACAGATGCGGGACGATCAGGCGCAGCGGGAAGCCGTGCTCGGCGGTGAGCAGCTCGCCGTCCTTGTGCGTGGCGAAGATCGTGCGCTCCGAGAGGAAGTCGGCGAGGCGCAGATTGGCGCTGAAGCCGTACTCGGCCCACACCATGACGTGGGTGACCGTCGGGGCAGGCGGCGCGAGCTCGACGATCGTCGAAGCGGGCACCCCGCCCCATTCGGCCCCGAGCATGCTGAATTTCGTCACGCAGTGCAGGTCGGCGACGACCGTCGAGAACGGCAGCGCCGAGAACTCCTCGTGGTTCCAGCAGCGCTTGTCACCGTCGGCGGTGGCGCCGAATACGCGGAACTCCCAGCGCTCGGGCTTGAACTTGGGGACGGGCCCGTAGTGGGTGACCGGCCAGCCGCGCTGCAGTCGTTGCCCCGGGGGTAGCTCGGACTGTTCTGACGCCCGGTGTTCCCGGCTCTCCGGCTGACCCATGCCTTCAATGGTGACAGACCAGGAGGGGTGGTCATGACCAGGTCTGGGCCGATTCGGGCAACTCCTACTAAGGAGGCACTTACTGGACGGCCTTCGATCACGGTGCGAGGATGCGCGCATCCTGCCCGAGTCACACGTGCGGAAGGAGCCTCTGCGATGCAGGGCGACCCCGAGGTCATCGAGTTCCTCAATGAGCAGTTGACTGCCGAGCTGACCGCGATCAACCAGTACTTCCTGCACGCGAAGATGCAGGAGAACTTCGGCTGGACGAAGCTCGCCAAGTACACCCGGGCCGAGTCGTTCGACGAGATGAAGCACGCCGAGGTACTCACCGACCGGATCCTGTTCCTGGAAGGGCTGCCGAACTACCAGCGGCTGTTCCACGTGCGGATCGGGCAGACGGTCACCGAGATGTTCCAGGCGGACCGGCAGGTCGAGGTGGAGGCGATCGACCGGCTGCGACGCGGCATCGAGGTCATGCGCGGCAAGGGCGACATCACGTCGGCGAACATCTTCGAGTCGATCCTGGCGGACGAGGAGCACCACATCGACTACCTCGACACCCAGCTGGAACTGGTCGAGAAGCTCGGAGAGGCGCTGTACATCGCCCAGGTGATCGAGCAGCCGGAATCCTAGAGCCCGTCCGCCCCGGGACCGGCCGGACTAGGCCGCTTCGCGCAACCGGCTCGGGGAGACCGCCTCGACGCCCGCCGGGGTCAAGTCCTCCGACAGTGCGGCGGCGGCACCGTTGCCCTGGTCCAGCAGCTCGCGGCGCGGGCATGTGCCCCGCCCGAGGATGCCCTGGATGCGGCGCACGCACGAACCGCAGTCGGTGCCGGCCTTGGAGACCGAGGCGATCTGGCGGGGGGTGCAGGCACCGGCCTCCGCGTGTTCCTTGACCTGCTTCTCCGTGATGCCGAAGCACGAGCAGACGTACACGCGGTTCACCTCCCGGCGGGATCGAGATCGACTGTGGTGCCCGTCCCGATTGATCGGTGAGGCAAACCTAACCTTACCCGCCGCCCGCCGGTCGCAAAAGCCCCGGGTACGACGATGGGGCGTGGATCACACCGATCCACGCCCCACCGTCATGCCGGTCCGGTCACTGGTCGCGGTACATCTCCGCGACGAGGAAGGCCAGGTCCAGCGACTGGCTGCGGTTCAGGCGGGGGTCGCACGCCGTCTCGTAGCGCTGGTGCAGGTCGTCGACGAAGATCTCGTCGCCGCCGCCCACGCACTCGGTGACGTCGTCACCGGTGAGCTCGACGTGGATGCCGCCGGGGTGCGTGCCCAGCGCCTTGTGCACCTCGAAGAAGCCCTTGACCTCGTCGAGCACGTCGTCGAAGCGGCGCGTCTTGTGGCCGGAGGCCGCCTCGAAGGTGTTGCCGTGCATCGGGTCGGTCACCCAGGCCACGGTGGCGCCGGAGGCGGTGACCTTCTCGACCAGCTCCGGGAGCTTGTCCCGGACCTTGTCGGCGCCCATGCGGACGATGAAGGTCAGCCGGCCGGGCTCGCGCTCCGGGTCCAGCCTCTCGACGTACTGCAACGCCTCGTCGACGGTCGTCGTCGGGCCGAGCTTCACCCCGATGGGGTTGCGGATCTTCGACGCGAACTCGATGTGCGCGCCGTCGAGCTGACGGGTGCGCTCGCCGATCCAGACCATGTGGCCCGAGACGTCGTACAGGTCGCCCGTACGCGAGTCGACCCGGGTGAGGGCCGACTCGTAGTCCATGAGCAGGGCCTCGTGGGAGGCGTAGAACTCGACGGTGCGGAACTCCGCCGGGTCGGTGCCGCAGGCCTTCATGAAGTTCAGCGCGTTGTCGATCTCCCGCGCGAGCTGCTCGTAACGCTGTCCGGACGGGGACGACTTCACGAAGTCCTGGTTCCAGGCGTGCACCTGGCGCAGGTCGGCGTAACCGCCGGTGGTGAAGGCGCGCACGAGGTTCAGCGTCGACGCCGAGGCGTGGTACATCCGCTTGAGGCGTTCGGGGTCGGGGACCCGGGCCGCCTCGGTGAACTCGAAGCCGTTGACCGAGTCGCCCCGGTAGGTCGGCAGCGTCACGCCGTCACGGGTCTCCGTGGACTTCGAGCGCGGCTTGGAGTACTGGCCGGCGATCCGGCCGACCTTGACCACCGGCACGGACGCGGCGTACGTCAGCACCGCGCCCATCTGGAGCAGGGTCTTGAGCTTGTTGCGGATGTGGTCGGCGGACACCGCGTCGAAGGCCTCGGCGCAGTCGCCGCCCTGGAGCAGGAACGCCTCGCCCTTGGCGACGGCTCCCAGCCGGGCGCGCAGCTGGTCGCACTCGCCCGCGAAGACGAGCGGCGGATACGACTCGAGGTCCGCGATCACATCGCGCAGAGCCTCGGCATCGGGGTACTCGGGCTGCTGCGCCGCGGGCAGGTTTCGCCAGGTGTTGCCACCGGTTGCGGTGGGCTTAGCGTTCACGGTCACCCCGACAACATTACGGGGTGAACGGCGCCGTCCACGCCGTGGCCCAGAAAGTGAGACGGCGGCCACCGGCGGACGGGACGCGGGTGGGGTAGGGTTCCGGACATGTTCGCGCAGACGACCCGGAACTGGTGGTGGACCGCTCACCCGGCGGCCCACTGATCGATCGCGCGCACAGAATTCCGCGAAGGCCGCCCGAGGGGCGGCCTTCCCCGTTTCCACGGGTCTCGGCGGGCCGTTCCTCCCACCACGGAAGGAACCCCACCATGCACATCCTCGACCGGCTGCTGAATCCCGGCGCTCCTCCGTTCGCCCTGCTCCGCCGGCGCACTCCGGGCCGCGACCACGACACCGTGGAGGTGCTGACCGGCCCGGTCCGGGAGGTCGAGCGGCTCGCCGACATCCCGGTGGGCGAGCGCCCGTCGCTCGCACTGGTGCCGTTCCGGCAGATCCGCGAGCGGGGCTTCGACGTGCGGGACGACGGCACGCCGCTGTCCGTGCTGGTCGCCGAGGAGACCTTCGAGCTGCCGCTCGACGAGGTGCTGGGCCGGCTGCCGGCGCACGGGGTGGACGTCGAGGACGGCGGTTTCGACGTCGGCGACGAGGAGTACGCGGAGATCGTCCGGCGCGTGGTGGAGGACGAGATCGGGCGCGGCGAGGGGGCGAACTTCGTCATCCGGCGCACCTTCACCGGGCGCGTCCCGGACTTCGGCAGAGCGGACGCCCTCGCGCTCTTCCGGCGGCTGCTCACCACCGAGCGCGGCGCGTACTGGACGTACGTCGTCCACACCGGGGACGGACGGCCCTCCTCGGAGGTACGGGACGGAGGGACGGGCGGGCGCACGCTCGTCGGGGCGAGCCCGGAGGTGCACGTGCGGATGTCCGGCGGCACCGTCGTGATGAATCCGATCAGCGGGACGTACCGCTACCCGGCGGGCGGGCCGACGGTCGACGGGCTGCTGGACTTCCTCTCCGACCGCAAGGAGACCGACGAGCTCTCCATGGTCGTGGACGAGGAACTCAAGATGATGTGCACGGTCGGCGACATGGGCGGCGTGGTCGTCGGGCCCCGCCTCAAGGAGATGTCCCATCTCGCGCACACCGAGTACGAGCTGCGGGGCCGCTCCTCGCTGGACGTCCGCGAGGTGCTGCGCGAGACGATGTTCGCGGCCACGGTCACCGGTTCGCCGGTGCAGAACGCCTGCCGGGTCATCGAGCGCCACGAGCCGGCCGGCCGGGACGGCGGTGGCGGGCGCGGGTACTACGCGGGCGCGCTGGCGCTCCTGGGCGTCGACGCGGGCGGTGCGCAGCTCCTCGACTCGCCGATCCTGATCAGGACCGCCGACATCTCCGCGTCGGGCGAGGTGCGGGTGCCGGTCGGCGCGACGCTGGTGCGCCACTCGGACCCGGAGTCCGAGGTGGCGGAGACACACGCCAAGGCGGCGGGGGTGCTGGCCGCGCTGGGGGTCCGCCCGGGGCCGGCGCGGGAGGAGACGACCCGTCCGCGGCTGGCCGACGACCCCAGGGTGCGGGCGGCGCTCGACGCCCGCAGGGCGGACCTGGCTCCGTTCTGGCTGCGGATGCAGTCCCTGCCGGAGCGGGTCACGGGCCATGCGCTGGTGGTGGACGGCGAGGACACGTTCACCGCGATGCTCGCCCACCTGCTGCGGGGAGCGGGGCTGGAGGTGACCGTGCGCCGGTACGACGAGCCGGGTGTACGGGAGGCGGCGCTGTCCCACGCGGGACCGGTCGTCCTCGGCCCGGGACCGGGCGATCCGTCGGACGCGGCCGACCCGAAGATGCGCTTCCTGCGCTCGCTCACGGGGGAGCTGCTGCGCGGCCACCGGGGCGGGCTGCTGGGGGTGTGCCTCGGCCATGAGCTGATCGCCGCCGAGCTGGGGCTGGGCATCGCCCGCAAGGAGACGCCGTTCCAGGGCGCACAGCTGCGGATCGGGCTGTTCGGCGCCGAGGAGACGGTCGGTTTCTACAACAGTTTCACGGCCGTGTGCGACGACGGGGCGGCGGCGGAGCTGTCCCTGCACGGCGTCGAGGTGGGCCGCGCGCCGTCGGGCGAGGTCCACGCGCTGCGCGGGCCGGGTTTCGCGGGCATCCAGTTCCACCCCGAGTCGGTACTGACGCTGCGCGGGCCGGAGATCGTCCGGGGTCTGCTGTCGTCCGTGGTCAGGGAGACCTCGGTGTAGGCGGGGCGGCGACCGCGGGGACGGGCTCCGGGAGCGCGTCCCCGCGGCGGCGCCAGCGGGGCGGGGCGGTGGCCCGCGGGATGCGGCGGGAAGCGCGGCGGGAGCTCAGAAGCGGCGGATGACGCGCAGGCTTCTGCTGTACAACTCGGTCCCGGCGTCCAGGACGGACAGCGCACCGAGGTCCGCCATCGTCGGCCCGTCGGGAGTCTTGCGGCTGGACGCGAACCGGCGCCTGCCGTGCTGGTCCCGGCCCAGGTGGATGCCGACGTGGTCGATGGTCCCGCGGTCGTCGCCCTCGCCGTCATCGTCGTCGGCGCTCCCGTAGGCGTCGAAGTACACCAGGTCCCCCACGAGCAGTCCGTCCAGCGGCGGCGGGACCCGTCCCGGGACGCCGTCGGCCGTGAAGCCTGCGACCACGACGCCCGGGCCCCTCGCCGCCTGGTCGGCGGACTCCCGAGGCAGGTTGGTGCCGTCGAAGTCCCGGTGGTTGACCATGGGCACGCCCATGTGGTGGCCGTACACCATCCGCACATAGCCGGAGCAGTCGAGGAAGCCCGCCCACCGCTTCTGCGGGCCCGTGTTCTCCGGCTGCGCCGGTGCCTCGCCGTTGGGGAAGGTCCAGGTGTCCAGGCCCATGTACTCCCAGAAGTCGGCGCCGACCTCGCGGGTACCGTCGTCGGTCTTCGCATCGAAGGGCCCGTACCCCGCCTCGCCGAGCACGCGGGTGCCCAGCACGGGGTCGACCGCGTCCGCCGCGTGCGGCAGGAACATGGCCGCGTGGGCCAGGGCGTCGGGGGAGGTGTCGCCCGCCCAGGCGCGGAGCCGCCGTTCCAGGGCGGGGGTCAGGGTGCCGTCGAAGGGCGCGTCCAGCAGCCGCACCCACAGGTCGTGCGTGACCTCGGGGGGTTCGGGCCGGCGGCCGGCGACGGTGAACTCGCCGACCAGCACCTTCATCGGCAGGGCGGTGCCGCCCTTGTTGGCGAGGACCCGGATGCCGGTCCTGCCCGCGCCGAGTGTGCCGTCCGTCCCGGCGGCCTGCCAGGTGGCGGGCTCGTTCTCGCCGTCGCGCCAGGCGCGGCAGCGCAGCGCGGTCCCCGTGCGCTCCAGGCGCAGGCGCCAGCGGTCGCCGGGACGGAAGCCCGAGCCCACCTGGACGGGGCCGTCGAGCACCGCCGCGGGGTTGCCGGCCCTCTCCAGCTCGAGGGTCAGTCTGACCTCGCCGGTGGTGAGGAAGGACAGCCGGGCGCGGTAGTACCCGTCGTCGGTGTACGCGCAGCAGACCGCGGCCGAGACGGCGTCACCGGCCGGGGCCCGGTCCAGGGTGAGCACGGTGGTCACGTCGACGTCCGCCAGGCTGTCCGGGAGCGTTGCGACGTGGCTGAACCCGTCCTCCAGCAGGACGGCGGCGCCGCTTCCCCCCTCGACGCGGAACTCCGCCCTGCCGGTGGTGGGGGTCGCCCATCTGCCGCCGCCGGGCGAGGTGCCCCAGCCGGTGACGGCCCGGTCGAAGCGGTCGGTGAAGGGCTTCTGCTGTTCCGTGAAGGTGCGCGTCAGCCCCCGCACGGTGACCGTACGCGCCCCTGCGGTGAGCGTGGCGAGGGGGCCGAACCCGTCCGCGACCTCGTAGGTCTCGGGTCCGGCCGTACCGGTCCTCCGCACGGTGAGCGGCCCGCCCAGCCCCGCGCGGAAGAAGCGCGCGTCGTTCACGTCCTGACGGTGCACCCACACGGTGGCGGACGGCTGGGCGCCAGGGGCGGCCGCGACCGCGGAGGGTGCGGCCGGGGGCACGGGAGAGGCCGGCGACGAGGCGCGGGCCGGTGACGGAAGCACTCCCGAGACGGCGCCCGTGAGGGCCGCTGCGAGCGCGGCACGACGACTGACAGGTGACACGGTCCCCCCGGTGGCCTTGGAAAGTCGGATCACACCCTAGCCCGCGCGGGACGGACGATGATCAAGGGGACCGCCGGTCGACGGGCGGACCGGGCCGTGCCGTACCCATGGTCAGCGCCGGTCCAGCGGTCCGGCGGTCCGGCAGGGGCGGTACCGGTCGCCGCCCCGGCCGGTCCGGCCGTCAGCCGAAGAAGACGCCGACCTCTTCGTAGAGCGACGGGTCGACCGTCTTGAGCTTCGCCGTCGCATCGGCGATCGGGACGCGGACGATGTCCGTGCCGCGAAGGGCGACCATCTTGCCGTAGTCGCCGTCGCGCACCGCCTCGATGGCGTGCAGGCCGAAGCGGGTCGCCAGCCAGCGGTCGAAGGCGCTCGGGGTGCCGCCGCGCTGGACATGGCCGAGGACGGTCGTCCTGGCCTCCTTGCCGGTGCGCTTCTCGACCTCCTTGGCCAGCCACTCGCCCACGCCCGAGAGCCTGACGTGCCCGAAGGAGTCCAGCGTCCCGTCCTTGAGGACCATGTCGCCGTCCTTGGGCATCGCGCCCTCGGCGACCACGACGATCGGCGCGTACGAGGCGCGGAACCGGGAGGTGACCCAGGCGCAGACCTGGTCCACGTCGAACCGCTGCTCCGGGATGAGGATGACGTTCGCCCCGCCCGCCAGCCCCGAGTGCAGCGCGATCCAGCCCGCGTGACGCCCCATCACCTCGACCACGAGGACCCGCATGTGGGACTCGGCCGTGGTGTGCAGCCGGTCGATGGCCTCGGTGGCGATGCCGACGGCCGTGTCGAAACCGAAGGTGTAGTCCGTGGCGGACAGGTCGTTGTCGATGGTCTTCGGCACGCCCACGCACTTGACGCCGTACTCGTCGGAGAGCCTCGCCGCGACCCCGAGGGTGTCCTCGCCGCCGATCGCGATCAGCGCCTCCACCTCGTGCTTGGCGAGGTTCTCCTTGATCCGGCGGATTCCGTTCTCCGCCTTGAGGGGGTTGGTCCGCGAGGAACCGAGAACGGTGCCCCCGCGCGGCAGGATGCCGCGCACGGCCGGGATGTCGAGCCGCACGGTGTCGCCCTCCAGCGGCCCGCGCCAGCCGTCCCGGTAGCCGGTGAACTCGTATCCGTACTCCTGCACGCCCTTGCGGACGATGCCGCGGATGACCGCGTTGAGGCCGGGGCAGTCGCCGCCCCCGGTCAGTACTCCGACCCGCATGGAAGGTCCCTTCGCCGTCGTGGCCATATTCGTCAGCCACGCTAGTAGTGACCCAGGTCACTCCGGGATGGTACGAAAGGTGAATTCCGGGTACGCGAACGGCAGTTGACGTCCCGAGCTTCACTCCATCGAGTGGATCGGGTATCGAGGCCGGGCGGGCTCCGCAGGGCGGACGGGGTCAGGCGTCGTCGAGGCCGCGCTCGATCGCGTAGCGCACGAGTTCCACCCGGTTGTGCAACTGGAGCTTGCCGAGGGTGTTCTGCACGTGGTTCTGCACGGTGCGGTGCGAGATGACGAGCCGCTCCGCGATCTGCTTGTACGAGAGGCCCTTGGCGACCAGCCGCAGCACCTCGGTCTCCCGCTCGGTGAGCTGCGGCGCCTTCGGCTCGTCGGGTCCCGCGGCCGGCGCCGGCTCGGTCGCCAGGCGCCGGTACTCCCCCAGCACCAGGCCCGCCAGGCCGGGGGTGAACACCGGATCGCCGACGGCCGTGCGCCGCACGGCGTCGATCAGCTCCTCCGTGCTGGCCGACTTCAGCAGATAGCCGGTCGCCCCGGACTTGACCGCCTCCAGCACGTCGGCGTGCTCGCCGCTGGCGGACAGGACCAGGACCCGCAGGGCCGGGTTCGCCCCCACGAGCTCCTTGCAGACCCGGACGCCCGGCATACCCGGCAGATTGAGGTCGAGCACGAGGACGTCCGGCCCCGCGGCCGTGGCACGGCGCACCGCCTGCGGCCCGTCGCCCGCGGTCGCCACGACCTCGTAGCCGGCCGCGGCGAGATCACGGGCGACCGCGTCCCGCCACATCGGGTGGTCGTCCACGACCATGACCCGGACGGGCAGCTCCGCCGCCCCGCTCGTCTCCGTCATCGTTCCGCCTTCCCCCGGGCCCCCCGCGGGACCTTCAACTCGACTTCCGTACCCTGCCCCGGCACCGAGATCAGCTCGGCGCTGCCGCCGATGTCCCGCAGCCGGCCGCGGATCGAGAGCGCGACACCGAGCCGCCCCTCGCCCTCGGCCTGGGCGAGCCGTCCTTCCGGGATGCCCGGTCCGTCGTCCCGGACGGTCACGATCACCTCGTCCGGCCAGTCCTCGACCAGGATCCACGCCCGCGCGTCCGCACCGGCGTGCCTGCGGACATTGTCCAGGGCGGCACCGACAGCGGCCGCGAGCTCCTTCGCCGCGAGTGCCGGGAGCAGCACCGGGGCGCCCGGCTCGGACAGGGTGACCCGGCTCCCGGCCCGCGGCGCCAGCAGGGTGCGGAGGTCCACGGGACGTTCGCCGCCGGCACTCTCGCCGTCCGGCTCGTCCACGACCCTGACGACCGCGCCCTGGGTCTCGTCCTCCGACACCCGGGACGCGGGAACGAGCCCGCCTGCGACCAGGGTGCGCAGGGCGACCTCCTGCTCGCCCGCCATCCGGCCGAGCTCCGCCGCCTCGCCCCCGATCGCCGTGCCACGGCGCTGCACCATGGCCAGCACCTGCAGCACGCCGTCGTGGATGTCGCGGGCCAGCCGCTCCCGTTCGCGGGTCGCGGCCTCGATCTCCAGGGCACGGGCCAGGGTGCGCTCGGAGGCGCGGGCGACCTCGACGACGTACCCGATCGCGATGGACGCGACCCACACCAGCAGCACGTTGTGGAAGGTGTCCCGGCTCGGCTCGCCGCGCTCGATGATGTTGGCCACCGCCACCAGGGAGGACGCGAAGCCCGCCCAGCGCCAGCCTCCCTTGATCGCGAAGGCGAGCACCGAGCCCGCCGTCCAGATCGACGGCAGGGTCGGGCCGTCGATCTGCTGCGCCTGCGCGTCGGCGAGGGGGGTGAGCAGGATGCCGGTGAGCGCGACGGCGAGGTCGGCGCCGAGGAAGCGCTTGGTGCAGGCGGCCGCGTTCGCCACCCTGGGCAGCGTCGCCAGCGTCCAGCCGGCCATCACTGCCAGGAACCCGACGGCCACCCAGGGGCGCTCGTACTTGTCACCGGCGAAGACGAAGAGGAGGACCGCGTAGCCCATGGTCAGCACGCGGTACGCGGTCAGCGCACGCCACAGCGGCAGCTCGACCGACATGCGTACGACCCGCTCGCGCCCGGCCATGCCCCGATCCCCCAAACCGTCCTGCCCGACGAGCGACGCTAGCGGTCGCCGCCCCGCTCCGACCCGCCGTCCTCCTTCGCGGCCCGCTCCGCCTCCTTGGCGGCCTCCCTCGCCGCCTTCTCCGCTTCCGCGATCTGCCGCTTGGCCGCCGTGGCGTAGATGTCCACGTACTCCTGGCCGGAAAGCTTCATGATCTCGTACATGACCTCGTCGGTCACCGAGCGCAGGATGAAGCGGTCGTGGTCCATCCCGTGGTACCGGCTGAAGTCGAGCGGCTTGCCGATCCTGATCCCCGGGCTCATCAGCTTGGGGACGACCTTGCCGGGCGGCTGGATCTTCTCGGTGTCGATCATCGCGACGGGGATGACGGGCGCGCCGGTGGCGAGCGCGACCCGCGCCAGACCGCCGGGCTTCCCGCGGTAGAGCCGGCCGTCCGGCGAGCGGGTGCCCTCCGGGTAGATGCCGAAGAGCTCACCGCGCTCGATGACGTCCATGCCGCTCTTGATGGCCGCCTCGCCGGCGCCGCGCGCTCCGGAGCGGTCCACCGGCAACTGGCCGACACCCTTGAAGAAGGCCGCGGTGAGCTTGCCCTTCACGCCCGGCGAGGTGAAGTACTCGGCCTTGGCGATGAACGTGACCTTGCGGTCCAGGACGGCGGGCAGGAAGAAGGAGTCCGAGAAGGACAGGTGGTTGCTCGCGAGGATCGCCGGCCCCTCGGCGGGAATGTACTCGAGGCCCTCCACCCAAGGCCTGAAGGCGAGCTTCAGTGCCCCGCCGATGGAGAACTTCATTGCGCCGTAGATCAACTCGAGTGCCTTCCTGGTATCCGTCGAAAAGACCTTAACCCCTGGCGGTACCGCGCTCGCCTCCGTGGTCCCGCGACGGGCGGCCTCGGCCCTGGTCGGTGTCGGTCCCGTCGCGTACGGTGAGTCTGCCCACCGGGGGGACGCCCCCCGGGCCGCCCTGAAAGGAGACCCCGGTGCCGGTCCTTCCTGGAGCCGAGCCGTACCGCCACGAGGGTGGCGAGGTCGGCGTCCTTCTCTGTCACGGCTTCACCGGTTCCCCCCAGTCGCTGCGCCCGTGGGCGGAGTACCTCGCGGAGCGCGGACTGACCGTCTCGCTGCCGCTGCTGCCCGGCCACGGCACCCGCTGGCAGGACATGGCGGTCACCGGCTGGCAGGACTGGTACGCGGAGGTGGACCGGGAGCTCCGGGCGCTGCGTGAGGAGTGCGAGCAGGTCTTCGTCTTCGGGCTCTCGATGGGCGGCGCGCTGGCCCTGCGGCTCGCCGCCAAGCACGGCGACGCGATCAGCGGCATCGTGGTGGTGAACCCGGCCAACAAGGTGCACGGTGCGGCGGCCCACGCCCTGCCGGTGGCCCGGCATCTCGTCCGCACGACCAAGGGCCTGGCCAACGACATCGCGAAGGCGGGCATGGACGAGGTCGCCTACGACCGCGTCCCGCTGCACGCGGCGCACTCGCTGCGGAACTTCCTCCGGCTCCTCGACGGCGAGCTGCCGCAGGTCACGCAGCCGCTGCTGCTGCTGCACAGCCCGCAGGACCATGTGGTGCCGCCCGCGGACTCGGCCCGGATCCTCGGCCGGGTGTCGTCGACGGACGTCCGGGAGGTGCTGCTGGAACAGAGCTACCACGTGGCGACGTTGGACCACGATGCGGAGCGGATTTTCGAGGAGAGCCACGCGTTCATCGGCCGCCTCGCTCCGAGTGTCGGCAAGAAGGGAAGCACGACCGGTGGCTGAGCAGCACGACGCGGACCGGGACCGGGAGCCGCAGCCCATCGACGAGGAGGCCGCCTGGGCGGCGATCGTCGCCGGGTACGGGGACGAGCCCGCGGATCCGCCGGGGGCGAAGCCGTTCAAGTCGGTGGAGGACCTCGCGGGCCTGGAGAAGGCCGTCCGGAACGACGGGCCGGAGTCCGAGGCCGAGGACCGCGACCGCGACCGCGACCGCGGGGACGACGGCACGGGCGACGACGAGGACGGGGGCCCGCGGCCGGGGAAGCCGCTGGGCAGCTCCGTCGTGTTCGCGCCCGGAGTGGGCGGCGGGCCGCGCGACTACGAGGTCGCCGAGGCGGACGACGACGACCTGGACGAGTCCGACGAGGGCCATTTCGTGCCCCCGGAGCCCCCGCCGCTGCCGGAGGCCGACACGACCGCGAAGTTCGCCTGGCTGGCGGTGATCGGCGGGCCCGTGCTGCTGCTGCTCGCGGTGATCCTCCGCTGGGACATGACGTGGTGGCTGACCACGCTCTGCATCGGCGGCTTCCTGGGCGGCTTCGTCACGCTGGTGGCGCGGATGTCGCACGGGGACGACGAGGACGACGAAGACCCGGGCCGCGGCGCGGTCGTCTAGGGCCTGGTGCCGGACCGGGGACCGGCGGCACCTCCGGACAGGCGGCACGGGCACCCTCGGGCAGGGGGGCCGGGCACTTCCGGACAGGCGGCACGGGCACCTCCGGACAGGCGGCACGGGCACCTCCGGGCAGGGGGCCGGGCGCTTCCGGGCCGGGGGCGCTACGGAGCCGCGTGTACGGAGGCGGCGCGGCGGTCCGGCGCCACGGGTCGCGGCGTCAGGGCGGATCGCGCGCGACGGCGGTTGAGCGCCGGGCGCGGTCCGGGTGTGTCGATCACGAGCGGCGCGACCCCGGCGTCGTCCGGGACGCGGGGGCCGCACCGGCGGGGACGCGCAGGGCGGCCAGGACCGGAAGGTGGTCCGTGGCCGCCGTCAGATCAGCCTCGCTGACCCCGGGAAGCCCCACGGGCACGCCGCAGCCGAGGACCTCGATGCCGGGGGTCGCGAAGACCGCGTCGATCCGCTGGTGCGGATCGACCGGGGTCGAGGTGTACTCACCGCCCCAGGGGCTGACCGCCCAGGCGTCCTGGAGGCCGGCGGCGAGGCGCCGGAAGCTCCGCCCGCCCGGCCGCTCGTTGATGTCCCCCGCGGCGATCGCGTGCGGCACGTCCATCGCGGCGAGCCGGTCGAGCAGCATTCCGGCCTGGGCATAGCGCTCGTCGGTCTGCAGGCTCAGATGGCAGCAGAGCAGCCCGAGCCGGGCTCCGCCGACCCGGACGACGGCGGTGGCGAAGCCGCGCCGGTGCAGACCCGGGGTACGCGGCAGCAGAACGTCCTCGGTGCGCTCGACGGTCGCCCGCAGTGAGCACAGCAGCAGCGGTCCCGCGGCGGTCGCCCCGCCGCTCAGCATCACCAGCTCGCTCTTGGCCGCGAGACGGGCGGCGTGCTTGCGCCACCGGAAGAAGCGGGGCGCTTCCTGGACGAAGACGAGGTCGGGCCGGCAGGCGCGGATGACCCGCGCGAGGGCGTCCTCGTCGTCCCGCATGGAGCGGATGTTGTAGCTGAGGACCCGGATCACGACCGAACCGTCGGGCTCGGTGCGGGAGTTGGGCAGCGGACGCGGCACGGACGTCACCATGTGCCTCAAGATAACGGGCTCCGGCCCCGTTGCCCCGGCCCGCGCACCGGGCGCGCCGGAGCCAAGCGCTGCGGGCTCACCGCCCGAAGGGCTCCGGCCTCTCCACGCCGGGCGGTTCGGCTCACCCCGGCGCCACCGGCGCCGGACGCCGCGCGCCACGTCGCCACCTGCCGTCCGAAGGGCTCCGGCCGCAGGACGACAAGCGGGCGCCTGCCGCCCCCGGAGGGGACGGCAGGCGCCGGAAGGGTGCGGTCGTCAGCCCTGGCGTGCCAGGTCCGCCGCGCCGACGAGGCCCGCCTTGTTGCCGAGTTGGGCCGCGAGCACCTGCGCGTGCGGGCGCCACTGTCCGCCGATCAGCCACCGCCGGAAGGACTTCCGGATCGGGTCGAGGACCAGCTCGCCCTCGTCCGAGACACCGCCGCCGACGATGAACGCCGAGGGGTCGAACAGCGACGCCAGGTCGGCCAGCCCCGCGCCGGCCCAGCGGGCCAGCTCGCGGAAGGAGTCGACGGCGACCTTGTCGCCCCGGCGCGCCGCCTCGCTGACGTGCCTGCCCTCGATGCCCTCGGGCGTGCCGTCGCC
Source organism: Streptomyces wuyuanensis (assembly GCF_900103455.1). Classification (GTDB taxonomy): domain Bacteria; phylum Actinomycetota; class Actinomycetes; order Streptomycetales; family Streptomycetaceae; genus Streptomyces; species Streptomyces wuyuanensis. Next base: position 374,998 of record NZ_FNHI01000004.1, read on the forward strand.
GAGGGCGAGCAGGATCGCCGCGTTCTCGGGGGACGCCGCCGCGCGCTGGCGCGCGTAGCGGACGAGTGCGCGCCCGGACGCGTACTGCTCCCAGCAGCCCTGGCTGCCGCAGCCGCACAGCAGGCCGTCGGGGACGACCCGGATGTGGCCGAACTCCGCGGCCACGCCGAAGCGACCGCGGCGCAGCTTGTTGCCGATGATGATGCCGCCGCCGAGGCCCGTGCCGAGCGTGATGCAGATGACGTCGTTGTGGCCCTGGCCGGCGCCGAAGCGGTACTCGCCCCAGGCCGCGGCGTTGGCGTCGTTCTCCACGACGACCGGCAGGCCGACGCGCTGCTCCACCTTGTCCTTCAGCGGCTCGTGCCGCCACTGGATGTTCGGTGCGAAGAGGACGGTGGCACGCTTGTCGTCGACGTAGCCGGCGGCGCCGATGCCGACTGCCTCGATGTCGTGCCCTTTACCGGCTCCGGTGACGGCCGAGCAGATCGCATCCACGATGCCCTCGGCGGTCGGCGGAGTGGGCACCGTGTGTGTCTCAAGGATGGTGCCCTCTTCGTCGACCACGCCGGCCGCGATCTTGGTGCCGCCGATGTCGACGCCGATGGTGAGTCCCATGTGTCCCTCAGTTTTCGGTCGAGCCCCGCTAAGGCAACCGTACCGGAGGGAGTCCCGGCCTCAGTCCAGGTCGATCTTCTCACTCGGGCCGGGGCCCTCGTCCCGCCGGTCCTGGCGGTCCGTTCCGTCCGCTCCTCCGGACGGCTCGTTCCGGGTCCAGCGTCGCTCGTGGCCTTCCACGGCGGAGCGGTACGCGGCCAGCAGCTCGTTGCCCGCGGCCGCGAGATGGTCGAAGACCTGCGGATTGCGCTCGATGACCGGCTCTACGGCCGACTTCGCCTGGCCGATCAGCTGCTGCACGGCCCCCTGCCCGGCGAGGCCGAACAGCGGGTTCTGCAGCGACGACATCTTCTCGGCGACCGCGTCCAGCAGCTTGCGGAGCTCCTCGCCCGCCGTGCCGGTGGTCTGCTGCCCGTACCGCTCCCTGCGGCGGGCCCGCTCCTCCTGCAGGTCCTCGGCGCACGCCGTCGCCCAGGCGTCGGCGTCGACGGCGGGACGTTCGGTGGCATCGCTCATGGCGTACTCCTCGGAAAGTGCCTCGTACGTCGACGGTACCCGAACGGAAGGGGACCGTTCAGCGACTGCGCGGCCAGAGCCCAGGGTCGGGCTCGAAGCGGATGCGGAGCTCGCCGTCCCGGAGTGCGGCACCGCTGACGGTGCAGCGGCGCAGCACGGACGGCAGGAGCAGGATGCGGCGGAACGGGCCCACGGTCAGGAAGAGTTCGTCGTCCCTGCGGACCAGCTGCAGGCGGTCCTTGACGGCTCCCGGCAGCGGCAGCCGCCAGACGAGGACACCGTCCTCGGCCCGGCGGTCCTCGACCGTCCAGGGGGTTCTTGGGACGGGTTCGAGGGTGCTGCCGGCGGGCCCGTCGAGCAGGTCGGCGAGTTCGCCGGGCCGCCGGGGGTCACGCCCGGTGTGCGGCACCTCGCGGACAGGTACGGCGCCGAACTCCTCGCGCCAGCCCTTGAGCGCGCTCTGCTGCCGGCCCGAGAGGGCCGCGAGGAACGGGTCGCCGGAGCCGGCCGGGACGATCCGGTTGGCGATCACCATGTCCGGGGCTGGCCCGTGCAGGGCGAGGCCGAGCCGGGCGGTGCGCAGAGCACGGTCGGCGGCCTCGGGGCCGGGTTCGACGACGAGGCGGACCGAGGTGTCGGGGCTCTCGACCAGTGCCTGGACGACGGCCAGCTCCTCGTCCCAGCGGGCTGCCGTCTCGTAGAGCCACTGCGCCGGCATCGGCACGCCCGCGAGCTGGGCGAGGACGGGGCGCAGCGAGCGGGCGGCCTGGCGCTCGGCGGGCAGCAGCCGGCGGAGGTAGCGGCGCAGCTGCTCGGGCAGGGCGAGCAGGGCGACGGCCTGACGCACGGGCGGGAGGTCGACGACCAGGAGGTGGTGGCCGCTCACGGCCGCGTGCCTGAGGGCTCGCAGCAGCGCGAACTGCTCGCTGCCCGGGAGCTCCGTCAGCTCACCGTCCTCGAGGGGTGCGGCGCCGAGCAGGTCGAGTACGGCCCCGGCCCGCTCCTGGAAGGTGAGGAACTCGTGGCGGAAGTCGGCGCCCGAGTCGACGCGGGCGACGGTGGGGCCGGGTGCACGGGTCTCCGAGCCCGCCGGGCCCGGTCCGTCGGTCCCGACGGCCCCGGAGTCCGTGCCCTGGAGCGCGTCGGACGGCTCGTCGGACAGCAGCATGACCCGTTCGCCCCTGCGCACCCCGGCAAGGGCGAGGGCGGCGGCGACGGTGCTCCGGCCGGCCCCGCCGGTGCCGGTGACGAAAACGGTGCGCATGGAGGGGCGGCTTCAGGCCTTCGGACCGGACTCGACGCGCTTCTTCAGACCGGCCAGGGCTCGGTCGATGATGACCTTCTCCGCCTTGCGCTTGATCATCCCGAGCATGGGGATCTTGACGTCGACGGTCAGCTGGTACGTGACCTCGGTCCGTTCGCCGCCGGCGACCGGCTTCAGCGCGTAGGAGCCGTCCAGCGCGCGCAGCATCTGGGACTTGACCAGCGTCCAGGAGACCTTGTCGTCCCCGGTCCAGGTGTAGGCGAGGACGTGGTCGTCCTTGATCGCGCCGGCGTCGAGCACCAGCCGGACCTGCAGTGCACGGCCCTGGTCGTCCTTCTCCAGGACCTCGGTCTCCTTCACCTCGCCGGTCCACTCCGGGTAGCGCGCGAAGTCGGAGATCACCCCCATGACATCGGCCGGTGTCGCGTCGATGGTGATGCTAGAGCTGGTGTGTTCCGCCATCGCCGTGGCTCCTCCAGTGAACGCCGGACGGGGTTGCGGTGTGCAATCTATCGCGCCGCGGCCGGTCACCATTCCAGGGCCCACGGCCGCCCCGTCGCCGCGAAGTGCCCGACGTTCACGCACTCGGTGGCGCCGATCCGCATGCGCCGTGCCAGCGGCTGGTGCACGTGCCCGAAGAGGGAGTACCGGGGCCGGGTCCGGCGGATGGCGTCGAGCAGGGCGGCGCTGCCGCGCTCGAAGCGGCGGGCGACCGTGTCGTAGGTGAGCTCCGGCACCTCCGGCGGGATGTGCGAGCACAGGACGTCGACCTCGCCGAGCGCCTCGACCTTGGCCGCGTACTCCTCGTCGGAGATCTCGAACGGGGTGCGCATCGGGGACCGCAGACCGCCGCCGACGAAGCCGAAGACGAGCCCGCCCAGTTCGATCCGCTCACCGTCGAGGACGGTGGTGCCCGGGCGCGCGTACTCCGGCCACAGGGCCGGCACGTCGACGTTGCCGTAGGTGGCGTACGTCGGAGTGGGGAACGCGGCGAACAGTTCGCTGTACTGCTTGCGCACCGCGCCGAGGATCGCGGCGTCCCGGTCGAGGCCCGCCCAGAGGCTGCGGCCGAACGCGCGGGCCTCCTCGAAGCGCCTGGCCGTGCGCAGCTCGACGATCCGGTCGGCGTTCTCGACCCCGAAGAGATCGGGGAAGATGCCGCGCGAGTGGTCGGCGTAGTCGAGGAAGAGCACGAGGTCCCCGAGGCAGATCAGAGCGTCGGCCCCGTTTCCGGCCCTGGCCAGATCCGTCGCGTTGCCGTGCACGTCACTTACCACATGAACTCGCATGCCGATCACCCTAGAGCGGTCGCCCGATTCCTCGTAGAGAGGCACCGGACCTGCGGTTACTTCCAAGTCGTCCGACAGGTGGAATAGTGTTCGGGATGGTGCGGCACACAGGTGTGACGCAGGGAACATCTGGCCGGGACCCCCTATCCGGAACTGAGTACTGATGGGTAACGTCCGGGCAGTCCCCGGTGCGTTCACACAGAGCCGTGGCGCCGGCGCCCGATGAGGAGCAGCAGTCTTGCGTGAGTTCAGCCTTCCGGCCCTGTACGAGGTCCCGACGGACGGCAATCTGACGGATCTCATCCGCCGCAATGCGACGCAGCATCCCGAGGTCGCGGTCATGGGCAGAAAGGTTGCCGGGACCTGGACCGACGTCACCGCCACACAGTTCCTCGCCGAGGTGCGGGCCGCCGCGAAGGGCCTGATCGCCGCGGGCGTGCAGCCCGGGGACCGGGTGGCCCTGATGTCGCGGACCCGCTACGAGTGGGTACAGCTCGACTTCGCGATCTGGAGCGCCGGCGGTGTGACCGTCCCGGTGTACGAGACCAGCTCGCCCGAGCAGGTGCAGTGGATCCTCGGTGACTCCGGCGCCGTCGCCGTGATCGTCGAGAGCGAGGCACACGCCTCGGCCGTCGAGTCCGTGCGCGTCACCCTGCCGGCGCTGCGGCACGTGTGGCAGATCGAGGGCGGCGCGGTCGCGCAGCTCACCGAGGCCGGGTCGGAGATCCCCGACGAGACGGTCGACGAGCGCAGCGCGTTCGCCAAGGCCGACGACCCGGCGACCATCGTCTACACCTCGGGCACCACGGGCCGCCCCAAGGGCTGTGTGCTCACGCACCGCGCGTTCTTCGCGGAGTGCGGCAACCTGGTCGAGCGGCTGAAGCCGCTGTTCCGCACCGGTGACAGCTCGGTCCTGCTCTTCCTGCCCGCCGCGCACGTCTTCGGGCGCATGGTCGAGGTCGCGTCGGTGATGGCGCCGATCAAACTCGGCTGCGTACCGGACATCAAGAACCTCACCGACGAGCTCGCCTCGTTCCGTCCGACGCTGATCCTCGGCGTCCCGCGCGTCTTCGAGAAGGTCTACAACTCGGCTCGGGCCAAGGCGCAGGCGGACGGCAAGGGCAAGATCTTCGACAAGGCCGCCACGACGGCGATCGAGTACAGCCGTGCGATCGGCACCCCGCAGGGCACGCCGCTGGGGCTGAAGCTCAAGCACAAGGTGTTCGACAAGCTCGTCTACAGCAAGCTGCGCGCGGTGCTGGGCGGGCGCGGCGAGTTCGCGGTCTCGGGCGGTGCCCCGCTGGGCGAGCGGCTCGGCCACTTCTTCCGCGGCATCGGCTTCACGGTGCTGGAGGGCTACGGCCTCACGGAGACCTGCGCGGCCACGGCGTTCAACCCGTGGGACCGGCAGAAGATCGGTACGGTCGGGCAGCCGCTGCCGGGGTCGGTGGTGCGGATCGCCGACGACGGCGAGGTGCTGCTGCACGGCGAGCACATCTTCACCGGCTACTGGAACAACGAGGCGGCGACGGCTGAGGCGCTGGCCGACGGCTGGTTCCACACCGGTGACATCGGCACGCTCGACGAGGACGGCTACCTCGCGATCACGGGCCGCAAGAAGGAGATCCTGGTGACGGCGGGCGGCAAGAACGTCGCACCGGCGGTCATCGAGGACCGCATCCGCGCGCACGCGCTGGTCGCGGAGTGCATGGTCGTGGGCGACGGGCGGCCGTTCGTGGGCGCGCTGGTCACGATCGACGAGGAGTTCCTGGCCCGCTGGGTCTCCGACAACGGCAAGCCGGCCGGTTCGACGGCGGCGTCGCTGCGCGAGGACGCGGAACTGCTGGCGGAGATCCAGCGGGCGGTGGACGAGGGCAACGCCGCGGTTTCCAAGGCTGAATCGGTGCGGAAATTCAGGGTTCTCAGCTCCCAGTTCACTGAGGAGGCCGGCCACATCACGCCGTCGCTGAAGCTGAAGCGCAACGTGGTGGCCAAGGACTTCGCGGACGAGATCGAGGCGATCTACCGGGCGTAGTCCTCGGCGAGGACCCGCTCGATGTTGCGCTCGGCGAGCGCGGTGATCGTGAGGAACGGATTGACACCGATGGAGCCCGGCACGAGGGCTCCGTCGGTGACGTACACCCCGGGGGCGCCACGGACCCGGCCGTGGTCGTCGGTGGCCCGGCCGAGCACGCACCCGCCGAGCGGGTGGTAGGTGAAGTCGTCGGCGAAGGTCTTGTTGCCGCCGAACAGGTCGTAGCGGTAGATCGTGGCGTTCCTGAGGTTGATGCGGTCGAACAGCTTCCTGGCGGCGTCGACGGAGACCCTGCTCTGCGCCGGGGTCCACCTGAGCCTTGCCGCGTCGGTGGCGGCGTCGTAGTAGAGCGTGCCGCGCTCCGGGTTCCTGGTGATCGCCAGGTACAGGCTGATCCAGTGCTCGAAGCCCATCGGCAGCGGGGCGATCTCGGCGAACACGGGGTTGGCGGCGTTGGACCAGTCGTCGATGCCCATCACCGGCATGGTCGCCTGGTTTGCGCCGACGGTGTCCCAGATGTGGTTGGCCCGGGCCGTCATGACGTTGCCGTTGGTGCCCCATCCGGTGCCGAGGTGCTCGCTGAGGTCCGGCAGCGCGCCCGAATCCCGGGCGCGCAGCAGGAGTTCGGTGGAGCCGAGGCTGCCGGCACCCAGGAACAGCCGGGTGCAGCCGATGTCGCGGGTGGCGACGACCTTGCCGGTCGTGTCGATGCGGTCGGCGGTGACGACGTACGTGCCGTCCGGCTGTCTTCGCACCGCACGGGCCCGGTGCAACGTCTCGACGGTGACGTTGCCGGTGCCCAGCGCGGCGGCGAGATAGGTCCTGTCGAGGCTGCGTTTGCCGTGGTTGTTGCCGTAGATGACCTCTCCGGCGAGCGCGGACCGGACGGCCTGGCCGGCGGCCTCGCGCTGCATGTACCCGAAGTCGTAGACGTTGGGGACGAAGACGGTCCTCAGACCGGCGTTGGCGGCGTGCTTCCGGGAGACCCGCGAGAAGCGGTACCACTCGGTGGACTCGAACCACACCGGGTCCACGGTGTTGACGCCCAGCATCCGCCGGGCGAGCGGGAAGTACCGGTCGTACATGGCGGCGGCGTCGACGTTCGGCAGCATCTCGGAGAAGTACGCGCGCTGGGGGACGACCGCCATCCCGCCGTTCACCAGAGATCCACCGCCCACGCCGCGGCCCACGTACACCGACATGCTGTCGAAGCGCACGCGGTCGAGGACGCCGGGGTAGGGGCTGATGTCCTTGTTGACGACGTCCAGCCAGAGGAACTGGGCGAGCGGGGCCTCGGTGCGCGTACGGAACCACATCGAGCGGTGGTCCGGGGAGCCGGTGGTGCAGAAGAGCTTCCCGTCGGGGCCCGGGGTGTCCCAGAGCCGGCCCATCTCCAGGACGAGGGTGGGGATTCCGGCCTCGCCGAGGCGAAGGGCGGTGACGGCGGCTCCGTAGCCGGAGCCGATGACGAGGGCGGGCGTGTGGTCGGCGGATCCGGTCCGGCGGGACGCCGAGGCGGTCGCCGCGTGGGCCGGGCCCGCGGGGCCGATACGGGTGAGGCCGAGCGCGGCTGCGGTCTGGAGGGCGCCGAGACCAAGGAGGTGACGGCGCGTCAGATTCGGTGTCATGTTGCGCAGCATGTGCGGATTTTCCGCTTCCGCCTATCCGCTGCGCGGAGCTTCTTCGCGGGGCGCAAGAGCGCGATTCGCGCCGCGCGGGCGGCCGTGGCCGGGACCGTGCGGGCCCGGCGGGGCGTGTGTGCGCGCGGGGGCGGCTACGCGGGCGGCGCGCCCGTCCCGCCGACGCCACCGCCCGCCGCGCCCCCTGGCACCCGGTCCGGGCCGCGCCGCACGCCCCCCGGTCGCACGAGCGGCGTCCGTCCGGATCACCCGGGTCAGAGCAGAGCCCTCAGGCGGTCCGCCAGAAGGTCCCAGCGCCAGCGTTCCTCGACCCAATCGCGGCCCCGCTCGCCCATGCGGCGGCGCAGGCCGGGGTCCTGGAGGAGAGTGACGACGCGGTCCGCGCACTCCTCCGGGGAGCCGCCGCGGACGACCCAGCCCGTCTCGCCGTCGAGCACCGCGTCGGGCGCACCGCCCGAGTCGCCCGCGACGACCGGCAGGCCCGTCGCCGACGCCTCCAGGTAGACGATGCCGAGGCCCTCGACGTCCAGCCCGCCGCGCCGTGTGCGGCACGGCATGGCGAAGACGTCGCCGGCACCGTGGTGCGCGGGCAGTTCCTCCCACGGGACCGGTCCGGTGAAGCGGACCGAGGCCGCCACGCCCGTGGTCTCGGCGAGTTTCCGCAGGTCCTGCTCGTAGGGCCCGCCACCGACGATCAGCAGCACCGCGTCGGGCACCTTCGCGAGGATCGCGGGCATGGCCCGGATCAGGGTGTCCTGGCCCTTGCGCGGCACCAGCCGGGAGACGCAGACGACCACCGGGCGGTCGGTGAGGCCGAGCCGTTCGCGTACGGCCTCGCCCCCCGAACCCGGGTGGAAGGTCTTCTCGTCGACGCCCGGCGGCAGTTGCACCATCCGTCCGGCCGCCTCGGGCGTCAGCGCCGCGGCGATCCGCGAGCGCGTGTACTCGCCGAGGTAGGTGATCGTGTCCGTGCCCTCGCCGATCCGGCGCAGCAGCTGCCGGGATCCGGGCAACTGGGCCCAACCCGCCTCGTGGCCGTGCGTCGTGGCCACGAGACGCCGCGCACCGGCCCTGCGCAGCGCGGGCGCCATCAGCCCGAGCGGGGCGGCGGCCCCGAACCACACCGACGTGCACCCGTGCTCCCGCAGCAGCCCCACCGCGCGGCGGGTGACGCGCGGGGTGGGCAGCAGCATCGTCGTGCGATCGCGGACCACCGTGAACGGCTGCTCGGCGTCGAACGCGGCCGTCGCTTCGGCGCCCTCGCGACCGCGCTTCCAGGTCGAGGCGTAGACGACGATATGTTCGGGGTCCAGGCGCAGCGCCATGTTGTGGAGGAATGCCTGGATGCCGCCGGGACGCGGCGGGAAGTCGTTGGTCACGATCAGGGTCTTGTCCATCGCCGCCGACAGTACCAACGGCGGCCACGCCTCATCGCGGGCGGACCGGCGTGACCGGCATCATGGCAGCCGGGCCGGGATGGCAGCCGGGGCAGCGCGCAGGGCACGGGACCGATCGAACGGCACGGGGTGATCATGAAAGGCACAGGGCGTTCCGCCGCAGCGGGGAGAACCGCGGCCGGTCCCTCCGCGTCCGGGGGCTCTCTCGCCGCGGCCGTCGCCGCCTTCGCCCTCACCAGGTCGCTGCTGCTGCTCTGGGTCCTGAAGGCCCTCCCCGTCCGCGGCCCCGATGTGACCAGCGACGTCGCCGTGATCTACCGGGGCTGGTACGAGGTGCTGAGGACCGGCACGTACCCGCTGGACGACGTCACCTGGCAGTACCCGCCCGCGGCCGCCCTGGCGATCCTCTCCCCCGGCATGCTGCCGTTCCTGGACTACGTCCGCGCCTTCTTCGTGCTGGCGCTGGTCTGCGACGCGCTGGTCCTGGGTCTGCTGCTGTACGCGGGGCGGCGGCCCGGCAGATCGACGAAGGGGATGTGGTTCTGGATCGCGGGGGTGCCGCTGCTCGGTCCGACCGCGTACGCCCGCTACGACCTGATGGTGACCGCGGTCGCGGTGGCGGCCCTGTTCGCCGCCGCCCGCCGGCCCGCGGTCGCCGGTGCGCTGGCCGGGTTCGGCGCGATGCTCAAGGTGTGGCCGGTGCTGCTGCTGGCCGGGCTGCGGCAGAGGCGCGCCTGGGCCGCGGCGGCGGTCACGGCAGGGGCCCTGCTGCTGGTCCTCACCGCGTCGATGCCCGGGGCGCTGGCGTTCCTCGGCTTCCAGCGGGACCGGGGCACCGAGGTCGAGTCACTGGGCGCGCTCGTCTTCCACGTCGCACGGCACTTCGGCTGGGAGGGGCAGGTGCTGCTGAACTACGGCTCGGTGGAGTTCCTCGGCCCCTACGTCCCCCTGGTCAGCGCGATGGCGCTCGGTCTCACCGCGGCCGCGTTCGGCTGGCTGGCGGTGTGGCGGCTGCGGGCGTCGGACTTCTCGGCGGCCACCCCGGCGGACGCGGCCTTCACGGCCGTGCTGCTCTTCACGACGACGAGCCGCGTGATCAGCCCCCAGTACATGATCTGGCTGCTCGGGCTGGCCGCGGTCTGTCTCGCCTTCCGGTCGAGCCGGATGGCCCTGCCCGCGCTACTGGTGCTGGTCGCCACCGGGCTCACCTTCCTGGAGTTCCCCGTCTGGTTCGACAAGGTGGTCTCCAGCGACCCCCAGGGGATCGCGGTCCTCGCGGCCCGCAACGGCCTCCTCGTCGCGGCCGCGCTGCTGGCGTGCCGCCGCCTCTGGGCGAGCACGGTTCCGGCGCGGGGCCGGAGGCGCCGGCGAGCGCTGCCGGCCCGTTCCGGCCGCGACACGGCCGCCGTCGGTTCCTGACGCGGTACGGGCACGGCCCCGCGGCCGGAACCCCGGCCCGGGTCCGTACGCCGGCGGGATCCGCGTCCGGCTCCGCACGCCACGGCGGCACCCCTGCGCCCCGCTCGCCCACGCGGCGGCGCCGCACGCCTCACCCCAACCGCTCGCCCATGTACTCCCGCCAGTCCGCCGTGAAGCGTTCCGGACTCGTGCCCAGCACCTCGTCGAGCGCCGACTCGACCGCCCCGTCGCGCGCCTCGGAAGCACCGACCGCCCGGTAGAACGCGCGCAGCCGGTCCTCGCCCCAGCGGTCGGCGATCAGCTCACAGGCCAGCCGGCCGCCCTCGTAGGCGCGGCCCAGCACCCGGGCGTCACCGCCGAAGCGGAAGTCGGCGTCCGTGGGGAGCGCGGCGGGGACGTCTCCGCCGAGGACCGCTCGGCGCAGTTCCGGGGCCGCCTGGCGGAGATCTCCGCCGGTGCCGCGATAGGCGGCCCAGTCGGCGAAGCCCTCGGAGAGCCAGAGCGGGGTGGACGCGGACGTGTGCGCACGGGTCGCCACGTGCGCGGTCTCATGGGTGAGGACGACGCGCCGCCCGAGGTCGCCGAGCAGTCCGTACGCCTCCGGGTTGACGGTCACCCGGTCCGCGGGCAGCGGGCCGTCGCCCTTCCCCGGCGGGCCCGCCCTGCCCGTGGTGACCGCCGCGATGCCCCGGTACTCCGCGGCGGGGGCACCGAGCAGACGTCCCATGGCCTCCAGCGACGCCGGCACCATGACCACCACCCGCCCCGCCCAGGCCCCGGCCCAGGCGGCCGAGACCGCGGGGACGGCCCGGTCGGCTTCCGCCGCCATCTGCTCGAGCCGCGCCGACGGCTGGCCGACCCCGAGCACCAGGCTGCGCGTACCGCGCACCACCTCGACGTCGCCCTGCTGCCAGAGCTGCTGTCCGCCGCCGTGGCCCGGGCGGTCGGCGGTGATGTACCAGCGGCCGTCCCGCTCGGCCAGCTCCAGACGGCGCTCGGCGGTCACGGGCGAGGTGTCGTACCCGTCGAGCCGGTAACGCAGCTCGGCGTCGGCGGTGGCCCGGCCGCCGGAGCTCCTTGCGTGGGTGACCCGGTACTCCCAGGAGCCCAGCGGCACTTCCGCGAGGTTCGCGAACTCCGCGCGCCCCACCGCCGCCAGTTGCCGGGCCGAGGGGTCGAGTGCCGCCAGATAGCCCGCCTCGTCGTGGCGGAGCACCGCGGCGGCACGGGCGTCGAGCGTGCGCTGGACCTCCTGGGCCGTGGTGTCCCGGCGCGGCCCGTCGGCGCAGCCGCCCGTCAGCAGGGACCCGGCCAGGACGAGCGCGGTCAGAACGAGCGCCGCCCCGCGCCGCCGCCCCGCCGTCCGTCCGAAACGCCCCTGACCAGCCACCCTGCCGATGGTAGGCGAACCGTCGGCCGGGCCGGTCCGGGCCCGGACCGTGAGGGACCGCGGCCCGGCAGGGAGCGGGCCCGGAAAGCGTCGCTCCCGGTGGGACCCGGCCGACCGCTGGTGGGACCCGGCCGGCCCCCGCCCCGCTCAGGGCCGGGTCACCGAGGCGATCGGCATCATCCCCACCGGGTCGTAGCGCACCGCCGCCCCGGGGTAGGGCGCGTGGACGACCTGGCCGTTGCCGACGTACATGGCCACGTGACTGGCGTCGGAGCGGTACGTGACCAGGTCGCCGGGCCGCGCCTGGGACAGCGGCACCTGCTGCCCGGCGTACCGCTGCGCCTGGGAGGTGCGGGGCAGTCCGACGCCGGCCTGGGCGTAGGACCACTGGGTGAGGCCGGAACAGTCGAAGCCGCTCGGCCCGTTGGCACCCCAGACGTACGGCCTCCCGACGGCGCTCTGGGCGGCGGCCACGGCCGCGGCCGCACGCGCGGACGAGGGCCCCGCCCCGCCCGACAGGTCGGGGATGCGGCCGGAGCGCGACGCCCGGCCGTACGCCGCCCGATCCGACGCCGGCAGGGAGGCCAGCAGCCGCTCGGCCGTGGCGAGCTTCGCCTCGACGGTCCGCTTGTGGCGGGCCAGGGCGCTCCTGGTGCGCTCCAGTTCGGACAGTTTGCGGGCGGCCTCGGAACGCTCCTGGCCGAGCCGCCGCTGGGCCCGCCGGAGGTCGCTCAGGACGGTCGCCTCCCGGTCGCCGAGCCGGTCCAGCACCGCCGCCCGGTCGAGGTACGTGTCGGGATCGCCCGAGAGCAGCAGGGCGAGCGCCGGGTCCACCCCGCCGGAGCGGTACTGGGCCCCGGCCACGGAACCGAGCGTGTCGCGCATCCGGTTGATGTCCTCCTGCCCGCGGGCCGCCCTGTCCTGGGCCCGGGCCACCTGCGCGCGCAGTTCGCCGGCGTGCTCCCCCGCCTCGTTGTACTGCTCCGTCGCCTTCTCGGCCTGCTCGTAGAGCCGGTCGACCTGGGCGCGGGTGGCGGCGGGACCGCCGGCGGGGTCGGCTCCGGCCGGTGCGGTACCGAGCGCGGCCGCGGCGGTCGCCGCCGCGGCCGAAAGGAGGGTGACCCGGGCGCCTCGGTCGAAACCGGACGCTGAGGGTCGGCGATGGGACGCCACAGGAGCCGTACTCCCTTCCGCTGGACGCAGCCTGAGCGGCTGCTGCGCGGCAGACAGTAACGGCGGGGGAAGAGGTCGGCCAAAAGCGGCATCGGGCACATACAGTGACGCCCCGCGGGAGACCACAGGTCACCGGCGGGGCGCACCGTCAGCGGCGCATACCGTAATTCGCCCGATTGGGCGCCAGTTGGAGGAGCGTCAGATCCGGACGCCGAACTGGAAGGTGCCCATGTAGTCCATGGACTCGTAGCGCACGACCGTACCGGGCTTCGGGGCGTGGAGGATCTGGTTGTTGCCCGCGTACAGGCCCACGTGCGAAAGGCCGTTGAAGAAGACCAGGTCGCCCGGCTTGAGCTGGCTGCGGCCGATCTTCACGCCGTCGTTCTGCTGGGTGTAGGTGGTCCGGCTGAGACCCACGCCGGCCTGGCGGTACGCCCACTGGGTCAGCCCGGAGCAGTCGTAGGAGTTGGGGCCCTCGGCGCCGGAGACGTACGGCTTGCCCAGCTGGGTGGCGGCGGCGTTCAGGGCGGCGGCACCGCGCTGGGAGGCCGGCACCTCGTTGCCGAGGTCCACGCGCTCACCGGCGGCGCGGCTGGCGCGCTCCTCCTCCTCCGCCATCTTCGCCCGCTCGGCGGCGGTCAGGGTGTTGAGGAGCTTCTGGGCCTCGGAGAGCTTGCCCTGGATCTTGGCCTTCTTCTCGCCCAGCGTCTTGCGGACGTCCTGGAGGTCGCCGAGCTTGCGGGTGGCCTCGGCGCGCTGCTGGGCGAGGTCGCGCTGCTTCGACTGGATGTCCTCGAGCGCGGTGGCCTGCTTGGCCCCGAGCTGGTCCATCGCGGACGCCTTGTCCAGGTACGTGTCCGGGTCGCCGGAGAGGAAGAGCTGGACGGACGGGTCTATGCCACCGGAGCGGTACTGGGCGCTGGCCACCGAACCGAGCTTGTCCCGCATGGTGTTGAGCTCGTCCTGGCCACGGGCGACGCGGTCCTGGATCGCGTCGATCTCCTTCTGGAGCTTGGTCTGCTGCTCCTTGGCCAGGCTGTGGTCCTCGGTCGCCTTCTCCGCCTCGTGGTAGAGGGCGTCGACCTTGGCCTTGACCTCGTCCTTGCTCGGCTTGGCCGGAGCTGCCTGGGCGGCCTGCGAGGTGAGGGCGACGGCCGCCGCGGCGGTCGCGGTGAGCACGGTCACACGGGTGCGGCTCGGCTGCTTGGGACGACGGTGGGACGCCACGAAGGCGAGCTCCTTCTTCCTCGAGCCGCCTGCCGGGCCGTGGGGGCTGGATCCCGGGCTCCGCGCACACTCGACTCCCCGCGAAAAAGGGGTGAACTGCGCGAAATCGGCGGTTCCTTCGCTGTCATCCCGGATGGATGATCAACCGCGCGAAGGTTCGAGGCCTGACCCTAGTGACCTTCCTGTGATCAGTTCAAATCCTCATGAGAAAAATCTGGCCCACGAAGCGCATTCTTTACACACACCACACGGGCAGTAGCGGCGACTTGACGGTACGTTCCGCGAAATCGGGCATTAAGTACAGGAGTTACCAGTCGCACTAGACGCGCGAAAGCCGCTTCAGCAACATCGCGGACGCGACCGGCCTCGCCCCGGCCTTCGCCACCCCGTCGGCGACTTCGCGGTCCGTCGACACCACGACGACGGGCCGGCCCGGGGGCTCGGCCCGGACCAGCTGACGGATCAGCTCGTCCGCGGTCACGCCGGGCTTGGAGAAGAGGACCCGCACCCCGCGCGGGGGCGCCAGCAGCACCGGCGCGGCGAGCTCGGCCCCGTCGAAGACACAGGTGATCTCGGCGCCCGTCTGCGCGGCCAGCATCGCGAGGCCGCCGAGCAGCCGCAGCCGCTGCTTCTCCAGCGGCATCGTCGGATAGCCGGTCTTCGTGACGTTGTAGCCGTCCACGAGCAGATGCACCTGGGGCAGCGCGAGCAGCTGGTCCAGCATCGCCGGGTCGGTCTCGGACAGCGCGCGCGCCGCGATGTCCTTGGGGGTCATCCGGCCGGGTTCCACCGCCTCGACGGTGTCGGCCGGGTGCAGGGAGGCGGGCGGCAGGGCCAGTTCACGGCGCAGCCCGGAGGCCGCGTCCAGCACGGTGTCCAGCAGCAGCCGCACCCGCATGTCCTCGATGGACCGGCCCTCGCGGGCGGCCTTGCGGCCGGCCTCGACCGCGGCCTCCGCCTCGGCGAGCCTGGCCTTGAGCCGGCGCGCCTCGCTCTCGGCGGCGGACACCTGGGCGTGCGCCTCGGCCCTGGCGCCCTCGTTCTCGGCGTTGCCGCGGCGCACGGCCGCCTCCGCGCGCTTGACGTCGCTCTGGGCGCTGCGCAGCTTGCGGTGCAGCGCGTCCGACTCCTTGCGGACCGAGTCCAGCTCGGTGCGCAGCCGCTCGGTTTCGGCCCTGTGCTGCGCCTTCAGCCGGTCCAGTTCCTCGCGGAGCCGTTCCAGCTCGCGCCGGCTCTCCTCGTCCGCACGCTCGGCGTCGACGCGCTGGGCCTCCTCGCCGGCGGCGGCCACCAGCTTGACCCAGCCGGCCGGCCGCAGCACGTAGGCGGCCGCCGCCACGTCCACGGGGTCGGCGGCCGCGGGCGGCGTCCCGGACTCCAGGGCGGCGGCGAGCTCGGGCTGGGAATCGCGGAGTCGTTCACCGATGCGCTGCCGGAAGACGGGGTCGCCCTCCAGGGCCGCGGCCATGGCGTTGCCCGCGTACTTCGCCCGCCGGGTCGGGGTGAACCGGGCGTACTGCCGCAACTGGGCGGGGAGTTCGGTGACGGTCAGCCCGCCGAAGGCGTCCGAGACCAGTGCGACGACCCGTCGCCGCACAGCTTCCGGCAGCGGGCGGTCGAGCGCCTCGGCGGCGTCGCCGGCACCGGCCGGCCCGGTGCCGCTCTCGGGCTGCTCCACGATCCGTCACCCCACTGTCTTCCCACGGGTCCGCGCGGCTCCGTCAGGAACCGCTGCCCGGCCTGTCCACCAGTTCGATCTGGTCCACGGCGTTGCACCAGCGGCAGCGGACCGACTCGATGGTCTCACTCACCACCTCACGCTCCTCCACCTTGGGCTCCCCCGCGAGATCCAGATGGACGTACTCGACGACCTTGGACGACCGGGTCACGTCGAAGCGGGTGAGGTTGCCGCACAGGGTGCAGCGCCACCGGGTGGTGGCCGTCGGCATGGGTACCGTCGTCATCGAGCCGTCCTCGTCTCCTCGTGCGTACTGCCCGTAACCCTACGACCTCACGGGTCCGCCGTGACACGGCGAGGCGGTCTGCCCGCTTCGGTCCCGGTACGCCATGCTCTGGACATGATCGATCGGTGGACGGCGGTACGGGGCGTGGCGACCGGCCCGGTGGTGACCTACGGAGCGATCGGCCTGTGCTGCCTCCTGTTCCTCTTCGGCCCGGTCTCCGGGCTCAACCCGTCGTACGGCACCGGGGACACCCTGCTCACCGCCCAGACCCTCTACTTCGAACGCTGGGGCGTGATCCCGAGCGAGCTGCTTCAGGGTTCCCCGAGGGCCCTGCTCACCCCGTTGACCGCGCTCTTCGTGCACGGCAGCTGGCTGCACCTGCTCGGCAACGTGCTCTTCCTCCACGTCTTCGGCGCCATGGTCGAGGAGCGCATGGGGCACGTGGAGTTCGCGCTCTTCTACCTGGGCTGCGGCTATCTGGCGCTCCTCGCGTACGCGGCGGCCAACGCCGAGTCGGACCACACGCTCGTCGGGGCGTCCGGAGCCATCTCGGGTGTGCTGGGCGCCTTTCTCTGCCTCTTCCCGAGGACCCGGGTGACAAGCCTCTACCCCTTCCTCTTCTTCCTGCCGCTGCGCTTCCCCGCCTGGATCGTGCTGGTCTTCTGGTTCGTGCTGCAGTGGCTGGCGGAGGCGCAGAGCTCGGGCTCGGGCCCCGGGGTGGCGTATCTGGCGCATCTGGTGGGGTTCGGCATCGGGTTCCTCTACGCATGGGGCCGCTACCGGCAGGCCGCTAGAGTGAAGGCCCAAGCAGCGGCCACCGAGGGAGAAAGACAGCCGTGATCACTGCGATCGTGCTCATCAAGACCAGCGTGGACCGCATCCCCGAGATCGCCGAGTCGATCGCCTCCCTGGACAGCGTCAGCGAGGTCTTCTCGGTCACCGGCACGTACGACCTGATCGCGATGGTGCGGGTCGCGAAGCACGACGACCTGGCCGATGTGATCCCGGGCCGGATCAGCAAGATCCCCGGCGTCGAAGCGACCGACACCCATGTCGCGTTCCGCACGTACTCCCAGCACGACCTGGAGGCCGCGTTCGCGATCGGGCTCGACGCGTAGCACCGGGTACGACCGGAGTCCGGCGGACGGGCGGACGAAGGGGCCGGCACCGGCCGGCGCACTCGTCCGTATGCCTCGTCCCCGCGGACGGGCGGAGCCGGGGCGGACGGCGTCGGCGCGACGGGCGGTACTCGAGGGCACCGGCCCGCCCCCTGCGCACGGCCGCCCCGCCCGCGGATGAGCCCCGCTGCCTCGGGGCTGGCCGGGCCGCCACGGGCGGGCCGCCGCGCCCGGACGCGAGTCCCCCGACACGAAGCCCCCGCCGGCACCGGCCCGGTCCGGGTGGAGGAGCCGTCGGCGGTGCCGGAGCGGTGGGCGGCGGCCACTGACCCGCGATGTGCCGGGGCGGCCGATGCGCCCGACCTCCGGCTGTCCCCGGCACCGGGGCCTCGGGCGGACTGGCGCCGAACTCGCCGCCGTCGGGGCGCGGCTGCCGCCCCGGTTCGACGTGCTGCTGGACCATCCGGACCTGGACGCCCGCCTCGCCACGGCCGATCTCGTCGTCACCGACGAGGGCGACCTAGACGGCCAGACCCCGCACGGCAAGATCCCGGCCGAGGCGGCACGTCGCGCCAAGCGGGCCGGGCGCCCGGTGCCGGCGCTCGCCGGCACGCTGGGGCACGGCGCACACGAGGTCCGGGGGGCCGGAGTCGATGCGTACGCCACGATCGTGCCCGCCCCCCGTGCGGACGAGGCGCTCGGCCGCGCCGGCGAATTCCTCGCCGACGCGGCCGAGCGCGCGATGCGGATGATCCTGCTGCGAGCGCGGCTCGCTCCGCCGGCCGCTGCGGCGCCGAACGGCCCCCGAACGGGAGGGCGCCGGCGGCCCGGACCGCCGTGGCCGCCGGCTCCGACGGAGCCCCTCGGGCCGCGCAGCCCGCCCGCGCCCCGGCCGGCGCCGTCAGCCCGAGCCGCTCACACGGCGGGAACGCAACGCCCGTCCTCGGTGCGGTAGTTCCACCGCGCACCGTCGCGAACCAGCTCCCTCACCGCCGTGACGAACCGCTCCACGTGCTCGTCCGGCGTGCCGGCCCCGAAGCTGACCCGGATCGCGTTCAGCGACCTCGCCGGGCCGTCGGCCGGGGAGCCTCCCACGCCGCTCCGCTCGCCCGGCTCGGCATCCGGGGCACCGCACTCGCCCACCTCCTGCGGTTCGCTTCCCAGCAGCGTGCGGACCAGCGGGTGGGCGCAGAACAGTCCGTCGCGCACGCCGATGCCGTACTCGGCGGACAGGGCGGCGGCGAAGTGCGAGCTGTTCCAGCCCTCCACGACGAAGGAGATCACGCCGACCCGGGTGGGGGTCTCCCCGGCGGAACGCGAGGGGGAGTCGTCGCCGAACAACGACAGCACCCGGACCTCGGGCACCTCGGCGAGACCCGCGAGGACCTTCGCGACGAGGTGTCGCTCACGCTCGACGAGGGCGTCGAACCCGGCCTCCGTGAGCGCCCTGCAGGCGGAGGCGATCGCGTAGGCGCCGATCACGTTCGGCGAACCGGCCTCGTGGCGGGCCGCGGTGGTGTGCCACTCGACGTCCACGCCGCCGTCGGTCCGGCGCGCGACCCTCCGCGAGGCACCGCCGCCCGCGAGGTACGGCTCGGCGCCCTGCAGCCAGTCCGCCCGCCCGGCGAGCACACCGGAGCCGAACGGCGCGTACAGCTTGTGGCCGGAGAAGGCGACCCAGTCGACGTCCAGGTCCCGCACGGAGACACGGTGGTGCGGGGCGAGCTGGGCGGCGTCCAGGACGATGCGCGCCCCGTGGGCGTGCGCCGCGGCGGCCAGTTCGCGTACCGGCCACAGTTCACCGGTCACGTTGGACGCACCGGTCACACAGACCAGGGCGGGGCCGTGGGGGTCGCGGCCGGCAAGCGCCGACTCCAGCGTCCGGACCGCCTCGCCCGGGGTGCGCGGGGCGTTCAGGTACGTCACCCGCGCGTTCGTCCACGGCAGCAGGGAGGCGTGGTGCTCGGTCTCGAAGACGAAGACCTCGCAGCCCTCGGGGAGCGCGCGGGCCAGCAGGTTCAGCGAGTCGGTCGTCGACCGGGTGAACACGACCTGGTCGCCCTCGCGGCAGTCGAGGAACTCGTGGACCGTGAGCCGGCTGTTCTCGAACAGGTCGGTGGACAGCTGCGACAGGTACCCGGCGCCCCGGTGGACGCTTCCGTAGTACGGGGCGTACGCGGCGACGTCGTCCCATACGCGTTGCAGGACGGGGGCGCTGGCGGCGTAGTCGAGTGCGGCGTAGGTGACTTCACCGCCGGTGACGAGCGGGACGGTGACGTCCCGGCCGAGCACCGGCAGCGGGGCGTCACAGCAGGGGTCGTTGTCGACGGTGGCGGCGGGGCCGGCGGTGTCGGCGGTGTGCGGGCGCACGGACATGGCGATATCTCCCGGCAGGTGGGGGCGAATTGGCGTGAAGGACCCGCACCGCGGCACGACGGCACACAACGGCCGCTCCGCATACGGGTGTTGCCTCGACGCACGGCACAAGAGGCACGTACGGAGGAGGAAAGGGGCCGACGGGCCCTAACGCATTCGCTTGCTCACGAGACAGCTCCTCGAGGACCAGGACCCCAGGGCTGCGACATTCACCGATGTCCGCGGGGTCCGCGCTTGCCGCGGACCTCGCTGCCCACGGCCTGGTCTTCACCCGGGGCACCCCGCCACGGACGGAGGGTTGCCGGACAGCGGGCCGGGGCCGTAGTCGCTGTCACTCATGACCTTGGGCAGCATCCTGCCACACGTCCGACCGCGCGCAAGGCGCAGTCCGCCATCCGGACTGCGCCCCGCGTCACATCATGCGTTGCTCGCGGCCACCCAGCGGTCCAGCGCCCGCTTCGCCGCGCCCGAGTCGATGGACTCCGCGGCCCGGGCCATACCGGCCCTGAGCTGCTCCACGAGGTCTCCCTCGCCCTCCCCCACCGCGGCCAGCGCGGCGGCCGAGTTCAGCAGCACGGCGTCCCGCACGGGCCCGGTCTCCCCGGCGAGCAGCCGGCGGGCGACATCCGCGTTGTACGAGGCGTCCGCGCCGCGCAGCGCCTCCACCGGGACCAGCTCGATGCCCACGTCCCGGGGGTCGAAGGTCTCCTCGCGCACGGCGCCGTCCCGGACCACCCACACCCGCGAGGTCGCGGTCGTGGTGAGCTCGTCCAGGCCGTCGTCGCCGCGGAAGACCAGCGCGCTGGAGCCGCGCGCGGCCAGCACACCGGCCATGATCGGGGCCATCCGGGCGTCCGCCACGCCCGTCGCCTGGGCCCTGACCCGGGCGGGGTTGGTCAGCGGACCCAGGAAATTGAACGTCGTGCGGATGCCGAGCTCCTTGCGGGCCGCCGCCACGTGCCGCAGCGCGGGGTGGAACCTCACCGCGAAGCAGAAGGTGATCCCCGCCTCCTCGGCGACCGCCGCGACCCGCTCCGGCGTCAGTTCGAGATTGACGCCGAGCTTCTCCAGCACGTCCGAGGCACCGCTCGCGCTCGACGCGGCCCGGTTGCCGTGCTTGACCACCTTCGCGCCGGTGCCGGCCACGACGATCGCGGACATGGTGGAGATGTTGACGGTCTTGGCGCCGTCGCCGCCGGTCCCCACGATGTCGACGGTGTGCCCGGGCACCTCGATCGTCCGGGCGTGCTCGTACATCGTCCGCACGAGCCCGGAGATCTCCTCGACGGTCTCGCCCTTGGCCCGCAGGGCCACGGCGAAGCCCGCGATCTGCGCGTCGGTCGCCTCGCCCCGCAGGATCCGGTCCATGGCCCAGGCGGTCGCCTCCGCGCTCTGGTCACGTCCGTACAGGAGGGAGTCCAGCACCTCGGGCCAGGAAAGGCCCGCCGCGGTGGATCCTCCTGCGGGGGTCACAGCGCTCATGGTCGCTCCTGGGTCCGTCCGGATGGGAATGCCTCCACCCTATCGATCCCCGGGACGCGGAAGAGCCCCGTCCATCGGATGGACGGGGCTCTCTCGCCGGGTGGTGCCGCAGCCGTGGCGATCGCTGCGGCCGGCGAAGGGGATCAGTGGTGGCCGTGGCCGCTCGTGATCTCCTTGTACTCCTCGACGGTCGGCTTCGCGACCTGGTTGTCCTTGCCGTAGTACGCCTTGCTCAGTCGCGCCCGCAGCCGCTCGGTGCGGGAGACCTTCCGCTCCACGCCGTTCTCGTCGACCGTCGGGCCGATCTCGCGCGGCGTGTACTGCTGGTGGGCGGTGAGCGTGTGCAGGGCCTCCTGCGTCAACGGCTCGTGGACCTCGACGAACTCACCGTGCGGCAGGCGCTTGATGATGCCGGACTCGCGTCCGTGCAGCACCTTGTCCTTGTCGCGCCGCTGCAGACCCATGCAGATCCGCTTGGTGATGATGAAGGCCAGGACCGGTCCGGCGAAGAAGAAGATCCGGACGAACCAGGTGATCGAGTTGATCGACAGGTGGAAGTGGGTCGCCCAGAGGTCGTTTCCACCACCGATCAGCAGGACGAAGTACCAGGTCAGCCAGGCCACACCGAAGGCCGTACGGGTCGGGGCGTTGCGCGGGCGGTCCAGGATGTGGTGCTCGCGCTTGTCCCCGGTGACCCAGGACTCGATGAACGGGTAGACCGCGATGGTCGCCAGCACCAGCGGGAAGATCACCAGCGGGATGAAGACGCCCAGGACCAGGGTGTGACCCCACAGGTTGATCTCCCAGCCGGGCATCACACGGATCAGACCCTCGGAGAAGCCCATGTACCAGTCGGGCTGGGCGCCCGTGGACACCTGGTCCGGCCGGTAGGGGCCGAGCGCCCAGATCGGGTTGATCGAGGCGATCGCCGAGATGACCGAGATGACGCCGAAGACCAGGAAGAAGAAGCCGCCGGCCTTGGCCATGTAGATCGGCAGCAGCGGCATGCCGACCACGTTGTTGTTCGTCCGGCCGGGACCCGCGAACTGCGTGTGCTTGTGGTAGAAGACCAGGATCAGGTGCGCCACCAGCAGGCCGAGCATGATGCCCGGCAGCAGCAGGATGTGGATCGAGTAGAACCGGGCCACGATGTCGCCGCCGGGGAACTCCCCGCCGAAGAGGAACATCGACAGGTACGTGCCGACGACCGGGACGGACAGGATCGCGCCCTGCATGAAGCGGACACCGGTGCCGGAGAGCAGGTCGTCCGGGAGCGAGTAGCCGGTGAAACCGGTGAACATGCCCAGGACGAACAGCAGGAAGCCGAACAGCCAGTTGATCTCACGCGGCTTGCGGAACGCGCCCGTGAAGAAGACGCGCATCATGTGGACCATCATGGCCGCGAGGAAGATCAGCGCCGCCCAGTGGTGGATCTGCCGGATCAGCAGACCACCGCGGACGTCGAAGCTGATGTCCAGGGTCGAGGCGTACGCCTCCGACATCAGCACGCCCTGCATCGGGACGTACGAGCCGTGGTACTCCACCTCGTTCATCGACGGGTGGAAGAACAGCGTCAGGTACACACCCGTGAGGATGATGATGATGAAGCTGTAGAGCGCGACCTCACCCAGCATGAAGGACCAGTGGTCCGGGAAGATCTTGCGCATGTTGGCCTTGGCGAGGGAGTAGATCCCCAGCCGGCCGTCGGCCCAGTCGGCGACGCGCTCGCCGGCCGGAGCCTTCCTCTTGTCAGTTGCAGTGCTCATCCGCGCTCCCAGAAGGCAGGACCGACGGGCTCGTCGAAGTCGCCGAGCGCTTCGAGGAAGCCTTCGTCATTCACACCGATCCGCAGCTGCGGAAGGGCGTGACCGGCCGGGCCGAAAATGACGCGGGCGCCGTCGGAGAGGTCGAAGGTGGACTGGTGGCACGGGCAGAGCACGTGGTGCGTCTGCTGCTCGTACAGGGAGATCGGGCAGCCCACGTGGGTGCAGATCTTCGAGAACGCCACGATGCCCTCGTGGGACCACTCGAGCTCGCGCTTGTCCTTGATGTCCTCCGGCTGGATCCGGACGATCATCAGGGCGGCCTTGGCGATCTCGGTCTGGAAGCTGTGGTCGTGCTCGGTCAGACCTTCGGGCATGGCGAAGGTCAGCGAACCCACGGCCACGTCCTCGGGACGCAGCGGCTCGTGCGTGTTCATGTTGATGAGCTGCTTGCCCTTGGCCCACAGCGTGTGACGGAGCTTGTCCTCCGGCAGCGGACCGAGGTCGCGCAGCAGCACCACACCGGACAGCGGCACCATGGCCAGCGCGCCGAAGAGGGTGTTGCGGATCAGCTTGCGCCGGCCGAAGCCGGACTCCTCCGCACCCGCGGCGAAGTCGGCCAGAACCTTGGCCTTGACCTCCGGCGGGGCCTCGATCGGGTGACGCTCGTCCACCAGCTCCTGGTCGGACATCAGGGTGCGGGCCCAGTGGACCGCGCCCGCGCCGATGCAGAACAGGGCCAGACCGAGGGTCGTGCCCAGCGCGAAGTTCAGAGCGCTGACGTGACCGAACGGCCAGATGTAGACGATCTTGTCGACCGGGAAGATCACGTACGACGCGATGAACGCGATCGTCGACAGCATCGACACGGTGAACAGCAGGGCGACCGTGCGCTCGGACCGCTTGGCGGCCCGCTCGTCGATGTCCTGGATCCGCGGCCGGTGGGCCGGGAGGCCCGGGTCGGCGAAGGGGTCCTTCGTCGCCACGGCGCCGTGCGCGTGGTCCTGCTCGGACGGCAGGGTCTCTTCGGGAATGTCTTGGCTACTCATGACTTCTTGGCCTTAGCGGTGTGGGCCGCGACCCAGATGGCGGTGGCGATCAGCGCACCCAGACCGAACACCCAGGCGAACAGTCCCTCGCTGACGGGGCCGAGCCCGCCGAGGCTCAGTCCGCCCGGGGTCTCCGCCTCGCCGCTGTTCACCGTCTGGATGTACGCGATGATGTCGCGCTTCTCCTGCTCCGGCATCGTCGTGTCGGGGAAGGACGGCATGTTCTGCGGGCCGGTCTGCATGGCCTCGTAGATGTGCTTCGGGCTCACGCCCTCGAGGTTCGGGGCGTACTTGCCGTGCGTCAGCGCACCGCCCTCACCCGTGAAGTTGTGGCACTGGGCGCAGTTGGTGCGGAACAGGTCACCGCCGCGGGCGATGTCGGCACCCTCGGGGTTGTACTGCTTCTCGGTCGGCGTGACCGGACCCGGGCCCAGGGAGGAGATGTACGCAGCGAGCTGGTCGATCTCGGCCTGCGAGTAGATGTTCTTCTTCTTCGGCACCTGGGCGCCCGGCTGCTGGGCGGGCATGCGGCCGGTGCCGACCTGGAAGTCCACGGCGGCAGAACCCACGCCGATCAGGGACGGCCCGTCGGAGGTGCCCTGACCGCCGGTTCCGTGGCAGCTGGCGCAGCCGACGGTGTAGAGCTTCTTGCCCTCCTCGATGGCGAGGGACTGGGCGGTTTCATCGGCCTGCGCCTTGTCCGCGGGCGCGAACGCGGCGTACAGCCCCCCAGTGGCCGCCAGCGCGAGGAGTAGTACGACGACCGCCGCCAGCGGATGGCGTCGTCGTGCGGAGAGCTTTTTCACGGATTACCCCGGTGTCAGGATCTTCTGCGTCGATGCTTCTGGAAGGTGTGCGGGTACGGAGCCCGGCTACTTGATCATGTAGATCGTGGCGAAGAGGCCGATCCAGACGACATCGACGAAGTGCCAGTAGTAGGACACGACGATGGCGGCGGTTGCCTGCTCGTGGGTGAACCTCCGGGCCGCGTACGTCCTGCCGAGAACGAGCAGGAAGGCGATGAGACCGCCCGTCACGTGCAGGCCGTGGAAGCCGGTGGTCAGGTAGAAGACCGAGCCGTACGGGTCCGACGAGAGCGAGAGGCCCTCGTGCTTGACCAGCTCGGTGTACTCGAACACCTGGCCGCCGATGAAGATCGCACCCATCACGAACGTGATCACGAACCAGGTGCGGAGCTTCTTCACGTCACCGCGCTCGGCGGCGAAGACGCCGAGCTGGCAGGTGAGGGAGGAGAGCACCAGGATCGTGGTGTTGGTCGCCGAGAAGGGGAAGTTCAGGGTCGAAGCCCGTTCTGCCCAGTACTCGGCACCCGTCACCGATCGCAGGGTGAAGTACATCGCGAAGAGGGCCGCGAAGAACATCAGCTCGGAACTCAGCCAGATGATGGTTCCGACGCTGGTGAGGTTCGGCCGATTGACCGACGGGTGCGCGTGCCCGGTTTCTACTGTCGTTGCTGTCGCCACGACCGACATTATGTCGGTCGCTTATCCAGCCCTCACTCCGGGGGGTGCCGTTCGGTGTGTCAGTGAGTCGTGTCCAGCCCGAACGGCCCATCAAAAGCAGTCATCGAGGCGGTACGACCGGTGCTGAGCGAGCCCTGTGAGGAGTAGCATCCGGCGCATCGGTGCAGCCCCGTTCTCCCCGACGAACCCGGAGGAACAATGCAGTCGACCGCCACGGTGCTGGTGTACAGCGACAACGCCGGCACCCGCGAACAAGTGCGGCTCGCCACGGGCCGCCGCCCGGCCGCCGACGTTCCCGCGGTCGAGTTCATCGAGTGCGCGACTCTGCCCGCGGTCCTCAAGCAGCTGGACAAGGGCGGGATCGACGTGTGCGTACTCGACGGCGAGGCCGTGCCCGCCGGAGGCATGGGCGTGTGCCGGCAGATCAAGGACGAGATCTTCCGCTGCCCGCCGGTGCTGGTGCTCATGGGGCGCCCGCAGGACGCCTGGCTGGCCACCTGGAGCCGCGCGGACGCCGCGGTGACGCTCCCGGTCGACCCGGTGGAGTTCGCCGACGCCCTGGCCGGGCTGCTGCGCGGGGGACGGGCCGCGGCCTGACGCCGCGGGGCCCGTCCCGACGCCTCAGACCCGGGGCCGCAACCGTGCGTCGTCGGCCGCGGCGCCGCCGTCCCGGGTCCCCTCCAGCAGCGCGCTCCCGCCGCGCCATTCGTCCCATTCGAGGTTCCAGTCGCCGAAGCCGTTCCCGAACGGGTCCATCGGGGCACCCAGGCTGTTGACGACCTTGACGATGTCACCCTCACGGACGGTCTTGAAGAACCAGGCCGCGTTGCCGGTGGACATGCCGGTGCAGCCGTGGCTGACGTTCGCGTACCCCTGGGAGCCGACGGACCAGGGCGCGGCGTGGACGTACTCGCCGCTCCAGGTGACCCGCGTCGCGTAGTAGACGGGCAGGTCGTAGGACTCGGCACTGCCGACCGGGATGCCGATGCTGGTACCGCGCATGCGGACGAAGTACTCCTTGCCG
This sequence comes from Streptomyces wuyuanensis, assembly GCF_900103455.1. Taxonomy (GTDB): domain Bacteria; phylum Actinomycetota; class Actinomycetes; order Streptomycetales; family Streptomycetaceae; genus Streptomyces; species Streptomyces wuyuanensis. The sequence goes on from NZ_FNHI01000004.1 coordinate 401,223, forward strand.
AGCACCACCTTGACGCCGTTGCGCGTGGAGAAGCCCGGCTTGCCGGTGGTCACCGGGATGGTGTTGATCACTTCCCCGTTGCGCTTGACCGTCATCTGGTGCGTGGAAGCGTCGGTGACGGCCTCCACGCGGTCGCCGATGCTCAGCTTCAGGGGCTTCGTGGGGCCGCCGTACAGCCGGTCGCCGACCTTCACGCCCTCCAGATTGCTGCGCACCTCGACGGAGGCGCCTGCGGGCCAGTACTCCTTCGGGCGGTAGTGCAGCTTCTTGTCGTCCACCCAGTGCCAGGCGCCCTCCACCTCGGGGGACGAGGTGACTCGGAGGGACCGTTCGACCGCCGCCCGGTCGGCCTTGGCGGCCACGGGAAGGCTGAGCTCGGCGGTGATGGGCTGGCCGACCCCGTACGTGCCCGTCTTCGGGCCCAGTTCGACGCCCAGGAGCCGCTTCGGGGAGGCGGTCTCGAAAGTGAGGGTACGGACGCCTGGAGCGCCGTCGCCGTTCTCCGTGGAGACTCTGACCGTGTAGCGCGTTCCGGCCGCGAGAGGGCCCGTGGAGCGCCATCTCGCGCCGTTCGCGGAGAGTTCACCCGCCAGATACCGGCCGGCGGTGTCGACGGCGGTGACGTCCGTGATCCGGCCGTCCTTGCCCTTGGCGGACACCACCAGAGGCTTGTCCGGGTCTGCCTTGGTGCCCGAGGGAGGAGCGTTGAAGGCGACCTGACGCGCCGCGTCGTACGGCCTCGCCGACAACGGATGGCTGTCCTGGCCGCTGCACGCGGTCGTCCCCGCCCCGAGGGCCAGGGCGAGCACGGTGCAGCTCGCTACGGTGCGCTTGCGCGGCGTGTCGTTCATGAGCACACGCTATGGAGAACCTCCCGCAGCGGCGCGCCGGATGACTGCAAACGAGGGGCCCGGACACCACCCGTTCGGGTCAGTGTCCGGGCCCCTGCGTGGTCCGGAGCGGTGCGGCCGCTACTGGTTCTGGTTCTCTCCGCGGTAGTACTCGAACACCCATCCGAAGATGCCGACCAGGATCAACGGGGCCGAGAAGTACATGATCCACCAGCCCATCGCGACGGCCAGGAAGGCCAGCGCGCCGCCGAAGGCGAGCGAGAGCGGCTGCCAGCTGTGCGGCGAGAAGAAGCCGACCTCACCGGCCTCGTCCGCGACGTCGGCCTCCTTGTCGTCCTGCGCCATGGCGTCCACTCGCCGGGCCGTGAAGGCCAGGTAGTAGCCGATCATGATGCTCAGGCCGAAGGCCAGGAAGAGCGCGGTCGTACCGGCCGGCTCCTTCGACCACACGCCATAGAGGATGGCCATGGCGAGGATGAAGACGCTCAGCCAGATGAACATCCTGCCTTGGATCTTCACTTGCCGGCCTCCTTGTCAGCGGTGATGGCACCGTGACCGGCGTGGTCGAGCTGGTCGAGAGCCGCGATCTCCGGGTGGTGCAGATCGAAGGCCGGGGATTCGGAGCGGATCCGCGGCAGGGTGAGGAAGTTGTGCCGCGGCGGCGGGCAGGACGTCGCCCATTCGAGCGAACGGCCGTAGCCCCACGGGTCGTCGACCTCGATCTTCTTGCCGTACTTGGCCGTCTTCCAGACGTTGTAGACGAACGGAAGGATCGACAGGCCGAGCAGGAACGAGCTGATCGTCGAGATGGTGTTCAGCACGGTGAAGCCGTCGACGGCCAGGTAGTCGGCGTAGCGCCGCGGCATGCCCTCGGCGCCCAGCCAGTGCTGGACCAGGAACGTGCCGTGGAAGCCGATGAACAGCGTCCAGAACGTGATCTTGCCGAGGCGCTCGTCCAGCATCTTGCCGGTGAACTTCGGCCACCAGAAGTGGAATCCGGCGAACATCGCGAAGACCACGGTGCCGAACACGACGTAGTGGAAGTGCGCGACGACGAAGTACGAGTCGGAGACGTGGAAGTCCATCGGGGGCGAGGCCAGGATGACACCGGTCAGACCACCGAAGGTGAAGGTGATCAGGAAGCCGATCGTCCAGAGCATCGGGGTCTCGAAGGACAGCGAGCCCTTCCACAT
>NZ_FNHI01000007.1 GCF_900103455.1 Streptomyces wuyuanensis
CCTTGCCGAACCTGCGGTAGCGGTCCGCCCACCGCTGGGCCGTGGTCGGCGAGACCTGGAAACGCTCGGCCGCCCGGCGCAGCGGCCAGCCGTCCTCGACCACGCAGCGGGCCAGACGCAGCCGTCCGGTCTCGGTCAGGGGTGCATTACGGTGGGGCACGAGGGCCTTTCTGGTCGCCGGTGCAGATGTCGCAATCCACACCAGGCCAGAAGGCCCTCACCCATTTCAAGATCCCTCAGCCGAGACCTGCATCACCCGTCCACAACCTCCCGGGACAGAACACCTAGGACGCCGGTCGGAGGCATATCGGTCCGCTGCCCGACGCGCGGCGACTCCCGCTCCGCATACCGTTCCGGGCCATGACGAACTTCGCGCCGGCCCGGAGCCGTACTCAGCGCAGGCAGGACGCCCTCGACCGGCTGGCCGGGGACCGCGACGCCTGGGTGGCCACGGCATCGGCGCACGGCGTTCCCACTCTCGTGCCCCTGTGGTTCCTGTGGGACCGGGGCACGCTGCTGATGTGCACCCGGCGCGACGCCGCGACCGCGCGCAATCTGACCCCGCGCGGCGAAGCCGTCGTCACCGTCGGCCATGCCACGGACGTGGTGCACATCGCCGGCTCGGCCGAGACGGTGGAAAGCGATGCGGTGGCACCCGCCTCCGCGGACGCGTTCTCCGCGAAGCTCGGCTGGGACCCACGCGGCAGCGCCCAGTGGGTCTTCCTCCGGATCACCCCGCGCACGGTCAAGGCATGGCGGGAGGAGAACGAGCAGCGTGACCGCCTGCTGATGCGGGACGGCCGCTGGCTGGACTGATCGGAAGCCACCGCCCGACCGGCGACCCCGGACGGACCGACCCCAGACCGAACCGACCGCAGATCGCAGCGAACCCGGCCCGGACCGACCGCAGACCGAACCGACCGCAGATCGCAGCGACCGCAGCCGGAACCGGGCGGAGGCCGGGCCGGGGCTTCCGGAAGGCTGACCGACCGACCCTGCGGTCGGGTTCCCGCCGCGCGATCGAAGCACCGGGCCCGCGGATCTCCCTGGCCGCGGCAAGGTGCTCACGGGGCCCTCGGCGTCCTGGTGCCCCGAGCCACGGCACGCAGGCTCGCGCCGGATCCCGTGACGGCGATCGCACCGTCCGTGTCGGTGCGCATCACCAGCGCGCCCTGGGATCGCAGGGCGGCGACCGTCCGGGGCGACGGATGCCCGTAGGGGTTGCCCCGGCCGCAGGAGATCAGCGCCAGCCTCGGCCGGGCCGCGGCGAGCAGAGCGGGGTGCTGGAAGGCCGACCCGTGGTGGGCCACCTTGAGGACGTCCACGCGCGGGAGGGAAGGGTGCGCCCGTATGAGCCCTCGCTGCGCCGGCGGTTCGAGATCCCCGAGAAGCAGCAGTGATACACCGGTGTCCGTGCGCACGAGCAGGGTGACACTCGCGTCGTTCGGCTCCCCCGGCTTCGCACCGAGTCCCGGAACGGGACCGGGAGCAGGCCACAGCACCTGCCAGCCGAGCCCTCCCGTGCGCCGTCGCTCCCCCTGCCCGGGTCGGATCAGCGGCACTCCCGCGGTCTTGGCGGTCCGGCGCACGAACTCGGCCTGGTCACGCGGTTCTTCGAGGGCCGTCGTCTGGATCGCGCCGACGGTTCTGCCCCGCAGGACGCCGGCCAGCCCCGCCACGTGGTCGGCGTGGAAGTGGGTCAGCAGGAGCAGCGGTACCCTCCTGACGCCCAGTTCGCGCAGGCACCGGTCGGTGAGTGCAGGCTCCGGCCCGGCGTCCACGACCACGGCCGCCCCCTCGCCCGCGGCCAGTACGGTGGCATCGCCCTGGCCCACGTCGCACACGGCGAACGACCAGCCCGGCGGCGGCCATCCGGTGATGATCCTGGTCAGCGGGGGCGGTCGCAGGACGACGAGTACGAGTAGCAGTGCGCATCCCACGGCGGGCCAGGGGCGCCGGCCCAGCCTGCGCACCATCAGCATCCCCACGGCTGTGACGGCGGTCAGCAGCAGGGCGCCCCGCACGCCGCCGGGCCACTCGGCCTGTGCCCCGGGCAGACCGGCCCCGGTGCGGGCGACTCGGGCGATCCACTCCACCGGCCAGCCGGCGCACCGCGCCAGCAGCTCGGCGGCCGGTATCGACACGGAGGCTGTGGCGAGCACCGCAAACCCGAGCACCGTGGCCGGCGCAACGGCCGGCTCGGCGAGGAGATTGCAGGGAATCGCCACGAGGCTGACCCGCTCGGCGAACACGACCACGACAGGCGCGCACACCGTCTGCGCCGCCGCGGCCGCGGCGAGGGCCTCCGCCAGACGTCCCGGCATCCCGCGCTGCCGCAGCGCCGCGCTCCAGCGCGGGGCGAGGGTGAGGAGCGCGCCCGTGGCCAGGACGGAGAGCAGGAAGCCGTAGGTGCGTGCCGACCAGGGATCCCAGAGCACCAGCAGCAGCACGGCCGCCGCCAGCGCCGGAAGCAGTGATCGGCGCCGGCCGGTGCCGATGGCGACCAGGGTGATCGCCCCGCACGCCGCGGCGCGCAGCACACTTGGTTCCGGCCGGCACACGACGACGAACGCCAGGGTGAGGGCACCGCCGAACAGCGCGGTCGCGCGCAGCGAGATGCCCAACCGTGGGGCCAGACCGCCTCGTTCCGCCCTGATTGCGCTGCCCGGAGGGCCGATGAGCAGGAACAGGACGATGCCGAGATTGCTTCCGCTCACCGCCAGCAGGTGCGTCAGATCGGTCGCCTTGAACGCCTCGTGCAGCTCGGTCCCGACCCGGGAGGTGTCGCCGACGACGAGTCCGGGAAGCAGCGCACGCGCGTCCGCCGGCAGTTCCTCGGTCGCCTGCCGCAGCCCCGCACGCAGGTCCCCCGCCACACGCTGCGCCGTGGACGGCGGCCCGGTGATCCGGGGCGGCCCCGTGCCTTGCGCCCTCAGCACGGCCGCGAACCTGCCCTCTCCCTCCGCCGGTGGCTCCGCCCGGGCCGCGAGCACGAGCCGGGTCGACGGCAGCAGCCTCAGCCACGCTCCGGCCGCCGCCTCGGGCCGGACGATCACCAGGACCGGGGCCCTGGTGTCCGTGGACTCCCCGTGCGGCGTGGTGACCCGGACGACCTGTGCCTCCAGCAGGACGGCGGTCGGTGCCGCCCGATCACCCCACATCCGCGGCCGTGTCGTGCGCGGATCGGCGGCGACGGTCAACTCGGCCGTGATCGGGCCGTACTGGCGCGCCGCCTCGGGAACCGGCCCCCGGTACAGGTCCGCGCCGCGCAGCGCGCCCGCGGCCGTACCGGCGGCGGTGCAGAGCAGCACCGCTGCGGCAGCGACCCTGTTGCCGGCGCCCCGCCAGGACCGCCGGCGGGCCACCCGGACGGTCAGGGACAACAGGAGCGCACCCGCCGTGGCGAGGCAGACCAGCACCGTCACGCCCGGCCAGGGCGGCCGTACCGTCAGGCCGAGGGCTGCGGCGCCCCAGGCGGCCAGCGCGGGCAGCACCAGACGCAGATCGGCCGGGCGCTCCTCTGGGGGTTCGGCCGCCTCCGGCCCTGCCTCAGGTGGATCCGCCGCCCGGGTCATGGCCGCACCAGCGGTTGCAGGTCCTCGAAACGGCGGTCGCCGATCCCCGTCACCTCGCGGAGTTCGTCGACCGAGCGGAAGCCGCCGTGCTCGGTGCGGTAGTCCACGATGTGCTGGGCGAGCACCGGGCCCACACCCGGCAGTGTGTCGAGTTGCTCCGCCGTGGCGGTGTTGAGGCTCAGTGGCCCAGCGCCCGGTGCGCCGCCGCCCGTGAGCCCCGGCGCGCCCGGCGCCGCCCCGCCCGGAGGCTGCGGGACTCCCACGGTCACCTGCTCGCCGTCCATGAGCACCCGCGCCCGGTTGAGGCCGGTGAGGTCGGTGCCTGCCTTCACCCCGCCCGCCGCCCGCAGTGCGTCGGCGACCCGGGACCCCGCCGGGAGCCGCAGGACGCCCGGCCGCCGGACCTTGCCGCTCACATCCACGACGATGCGCCCGGCTGGCTCCTGGGCGGGCGCAGGGCCCGGCGAGGGCGCGGGCCGGGTCACCTCCGGTGCCGGAGGGACCTCCCCGACGAGTTGCGGGGCACGTACCGGCTCCGGTCGCCCGGCCCGGAAGTGCTGCACGGCGAAGCCCACGCCCAGGACCAGGACCAGCGCGAGAGCAGCCAGCGTCTTGGGCTCCAGCCCGCAGCGCAGCCGCACCCACGCCGGCATCCGCTCCCCCAGGGCCAGCCGTGTCCGCTCACGCAGCGACAGCCCGTCACCGCTCGCCCGCCCCGGCCGTGAGGGGTGACGCGAACCGGGCGGCGGCACGGACCCGCGACGCCCCTGCCCGGCCGGAGCGGTGGACTCCTCCCCGTCGGGTCCGGTCTCCGGACGGCCCGGCGCCGCTGTCGGCCCGGAGGCCGGCTCCGGGCGCCCGGGCGGACCGGTCGCCTCCTGGGGCGCCTCCGACGTCCGGAAGAGGGCGTGGGCGCGCAACCGAGCGGCCGACGAGGGCGCTCCGACCGGCGCCGACGGCGTGGACGAGGCCGGCACCGGGCGGCTCCCTGTGCGCAGCCGCTGCCTGCGGTGGCGTACGCGGCTGTCCGAGGCAGGCGCACGGCCCGGGCCGCTGGTCGCAGAGCGTGATCGGTGAGTCATGCCACCCGACGGTAGGCATCTGAGCGCGTCCGTGCCGAGCGGCCCCAATTCCGGTGGACAACCGGATCGTTGTGGAAAACTCCGTCACTCGCCGGAGTGATCGGAGGGGCTCACCGAGCCCGGCCGGACGAGCGGCAGGACCGAGCGGCACCGGCGCCCGACAGGCCCCGGCTTCGAGTCAGGACCGGGCCGAACACACGGCGGTCCACGTGCGCCGCGACGCCCCGGCCCCGCGTCCTCACCTCGGTGAGATCACGGCCCCCAGCAGTCCGGGCCCCGTGTGCGCGCCGATCACCGCGCCCACCTCGCTGACATGCAGCTCTCCGAGGTTCGGTACCCGCTCCCGCAGCCGCTCCGCCAGTACGGACGCCCGCTCCGGTGCCGCGAGATGGTGCACCGCGATGTCCACCCGGCCCGTGCCGGCGCGCTCCGCTGCGATCTCCTCCAGCCGGGCGATCGCCTTGGAAGCCGTGCGCACCTTCTCCTTGAGCTCGATCCGGCCGCCCTCCAGCTGCAGCAGCGGCTTCACCGCGAGCGCGGACCCGAACAGGGCCTGGGCGGCGCCGATACGGCCGCCGCGGCGCAGATAGTCGAGGGTGTCGACGTAGAAGAACGCGGACGTGCCCGCGGCCCGCTTCTCCGCCGCCGCCACGGCCTCGTCGAGGGAGCCGCCGGCGTCCACCGCCTCGGCGGCGGCGAGGGCGCAGAACCCCAGCGCCATCGCGACCATTCCGGTGTCGACCACACGGACCGGGACGGGTGCTTCCCGGGCCGCCAGGACCGCCGCGTCGTAGGTGCCGGAGAACTCGGAGGAGAGATGCAGCGAAACGATTCCGGTCGCTCCGGCTTCCGCGGTGGCCCTGTAGGTGGCCGCGAAGGTCTCCGGGCTCGGCCGGGACGTGGTCACGGCTCGGCGCTTCTGCAGCGCCTGTGCGAGGGAGCGGGCGGAGATCTCGGTGCCCTCCTCGAGGGCCTGGTTGCCCAGCACGACGGTCAGTGGCACCGCGGTGATGCCATGCAACTCCATCGTCTGCGGCGGCAGGTAGGCCGTGGAATCGGTGACGATCGCGACATGGCGGGACATGAGCGGGAGGTTACCCGCAGGGGCCGCCGCTCGGCAGCCCGACCCCGCCCGACCACACGCTTCCGTTCCGCGGACAGCCTCCGTCCGGGGCAGGTCCGCTGTCCAGCGCCGAGCGTGTGACACCCGTCGAACCGCGTCCGCAGGGCGGCCGGTCCGCCCCGGCTGCCCGCGATGCCGCCCCAGGCCCCACCCCCGCGGGCGGCCGGAGCTACTTCCGCAACACGCCCTGGCCCTAGTTCGTGGTCTCCGGGCGGGCGGACTTCTCCCACGAGTACCTCATGCCGAGGCGCGGGTCCCGCGCCGGGATCGCCCGGGGCTCCTGGGAGCCCGTCTCCGGCTCCGGTTCACCCGGTGCCTGCTCCGGTCCCGCCGCGGTCGCCGACGGCTGCGGTGCCTGTGCCGAGGACGTCTGCGGCCCCTGTGCCGGTGCCTGCGAGGGCTCCGCGGCCGGATCGGGCCACACCGGCTCGCTGCGCGACCAGTCGCGCAGCGCTCCCGCCTCGACGTCGATCTGGGTGGTCAACGACTCCAGGTCGTCCTCGGCGAACGAGCGCGCCCGGTCCCGGGCCGCCCAGCGCAGGGACTCGGCGGAGTGGGTGATCCGCTCGACCCGCTCGCGCAACTGCGGCAGCAGTTCCGTGGTCCTGGCGCGATCCGGCTCGCGCTCCAGGCGCCGCAGTTCGTCGTCCAGCTCCCGCCCGTGCACGCTGAGGCGCTCGAAGAGGCCGATCGACTCCCGCAGCGACGCGTCCTCGGCCACGCCCGCCTGCAGGGCGTCCTGCGTGGCCCGCATCGACGTGCGCAGCCGGAGCCTCAGCTGGGCCAGCTCGCCGGCCACGCCGACCTGCCCGAAGCTCTTCGCCCGCAGCGTCGTGTCCTCCACGCTGCGCCGCGCCTGGCTGATCGTGCGGTCCACGCCTCGCTTGGCCGCACCGATCGCCTTGACGCTCACATACACCCCGAGCGCCACGAAGGCGACGAAGAGCAGCGCCAGGATCAGGATGACGGCTTCCATGGGCGCCCCTCCGAGTCGTATGCGGTGTGTCCTCCCACGGTAAACGGAACGGGCAGGCCGAGGGTTCCAGCGGAACCCCCAACCTGCCCGTAGGGGAAAGATCAGGGCCGGGGCCGGGGCCGGGGCCGGCCGCCGGCCCCGGCACTCGGACCGGGCCGGCTACGCCGGGACGATGTTCACCAGCTTCGGCGCCCGCACGATCACCTTGCGGATGCCCGCACCGCCCAGGGCCGCCACGACCGCCGGGTCGCCCACGGCCAGCGCCTCCAGTTCGGCGTCCGCGATTGCCGGCGAGACCTCCAGGCGGGCCTTGACCTTGCCCTTGATCTGCACGACGCACGTCACGGTCTCGTCCACGACGTAGGCGGGGTCCGCCACCGGGAAGTCCTGGTGCACGACCGAGCCGGAGTGGCCCAGCCGGCGCCACAGCTCCTCGCCGATGTGCGGGGCGAGCGGCGCGATCAGCAGCACCAGGCGCTCCGCCACCGAGCGGGCGACCGGGCCGCCCGTCTTGGTCAGGTGGTTGTTCAGCTCGGTGATCTTGGCGATGGCGGTGTTGAAGCGCATCGCCTCCATGTCCTGGCCCACGCCGTCGATGGCCTTGTGCAGGGCGCGCAGGGTCGCCTCGTCCGGCTCCCCGTCCACGACCGTGACCTCGCCGGTCGTCTCGTCGACGACGTTGCGCCACAGTCGCTGCAGCAGTCTGTACTGGCCGACGACGGCACGCGTGTCCCAGGGGCGGGAGACGTCCAGCGGGCCCATCGCCATCTCGTACAGGCGCAGGGTGTCGGCGCCGTACTCGGCGGCGATCTCGTCCGGGGTGACCGCGTTCTTCAGGGACTTGCCCATCTTGCCCAGCTCGCGCCTGACGGGCTCGTCGCCGTGGAAGAACCTGCCGTCGCGCTCCTCGGCCTCGGTGGCCGGCACCGGGAAGCCGCGGGCGTCGCGGTAGACGTACGCCTGGATCATGCCCTGGTTGAACAGCTTGTGGAACGGCTCGGCGGACGAGACGTGTCCCAGGTCGTACAGCACCTTGGACCAGAAGCGGGCGTACAGCAGGTGCAGCACGGCGTGCTCGGCGCCGCCCACGTACAGGTCCACACCGCCGTGCGGCTGTCCCTCGCGGGGGCCCATCCAGTACCGCTCGACCTCCGGGTCGACCAGCTTGTCGGCGTTGTGCGGGTCCAGGTAGCGCAGCTCGTACCAGCACGAACCGGCCCAGTTCGGCATGGTGTTGGTCTCACGGCGGTACCGCTTGACTCCGTCGCCCAGGTCCAGCTCGACGTCGACCCACTCCGCGTTGCGCGACAGCGGGGTCTCGGGCTGGGTGTCGGCGTCGTCCGGGTCGAAGGTGCGCGGCGAGTAGTCGTCGACCTCCGGCAGCTCCAGCGGCAGCATCGACTCGGGCAGCGCGTGGGCCACGCCGTCCTCGTCGTAGACGATCGGGAAGGGCTCGCCCCAGTAGCGCTGCCGGCTGAACAGCCAGTCACGCAGCCGGAAGTTGATGGTCGCCTCGCCGATACCCTTGGCCACCAGCCACTCGGTGATCTTCGACTTGGCCTCGGCCACTTCCAGGCCGTCCAGGGAGATCTCGTCGTTCGCGGAGTTGATCGCCGGGCCCTGTCCGGTGAACGCCTCGCCCTCCCAGCCCTCCGGGGGGCGCACGGTGCGGACGATCGGCAGGCCGAACGCCTCGGCGAACTCCCAGTCGCGCTCGTCCTGACCGGGGACGGCCATGATGGCGCCGGTGCCGTAGCCCATCAGCACGTAGTCGGCCACGAAGACCGGGATGCGCGTCCCGGTGACCGGGTTCACGGCGTACGCGCCGGTGAAGACACCGGTCTTGTCCTTGTGCTCGGTCTGGCGCTCGACGTCGCTCTTGGTCTGGGCCTGCTTGCGGTATTCGGCGACGGCCTCGGCGGGCGTGGCCGCGCCGCCGGTCCAGGCGTCCTTGCCCCGGGCCTCCTCCGGCCATTCGGCGGGCAGGACCGAGTCGATCAGGTCGTGCTCGGGCGCCAGCACCATGTAGGTGGCGCCGAACAGGGTGTCGGGACGGGTGGTGAAGACCGTGATGCGGGCGTCGTCGTCGCCGTCGACGGTGAAGTCGATGCGGGCGCCTTCGCTGCGGCCGATCCAGTTGCGCTGCTGCAGCTTGATGGCCTCGGGCCAGTCCAGCGCGTCCAGGTCGTCCAGCAGCCGGTCCGCGTAGGCGGTGATGCGCATGTTCCACTGGCGCAGGTTGGCCTTGAAGACCGGGAAGTTGCCGCGCTCGGAGCGGCCGTCGGCGGTGACTTCCTCGTTGGCCAGCACGGTGCCCAGCCCGGGACACCAGTTGACCGGCGCGTCCGAGGCGTACGCCAGGCGGTGGCCGCCCAGGACGTCGGCGCGCTCGACGGCGCTCAGCTCACTCCAGGGGCGCCCGGTCGGCGTGGCACGCTCCCCGCTCTCGAACTGGGCGACCAGGTCCTCGATCGGGCGGGCCTTCCCCGCGCTCTCGTCGTACCAGGAGTTGAAGATCTGCAGGAAGATCCACTGGGTCCACTTGTAGTAGTCGGGGTCGATCGTCGCGAACGACCGCCGCTTGTCGTGCCCCAGGCCCAGCCGGCGCAGCTGGATCTTCATGTTCTCGATGTTCGCCTCGGTGGACACGCGCGGGTGCGTGCCCGTCTGGACGGCGTACTGCTCGGCGGGCAGGCCGAACGCGTCGAAGCCCAGGGTGTGCAGCACGTTGTGGCCGGTCATCCGCTGGTACCGGGCGTAGACGTCCGTGGCGATGTAGCCCAGCGGGTGGCCGACGTGCAGTCCCGCACCCGACGGGTACGGGAACATGTCCATGATGAACTTCTTGGGCCGTGCCACGACGTCCGCGTCCCCGGCCAGATCACCGCTCGGGTTGGGTGCCTCGTACGTGCCGTCGGCGTCCCAGAAGTCCTGCCAGCGTGCCTCGATGTCGGCGGCCATGGCCGCCGTGTAGCGGTGGGGTGCGGCCGCCTCGGCGGAGGGGGCCCCACCCGTGCCGGAGGCCACAGGGGAGGAATTCGTCTCGCTCATGATCCTTAAAGCTCCATCGATCGTCTCTGCCCGCGATTGCCTGAAACGAAAAATCCCCTCGCACAGGAGGGGACGCCGCGCCGATTCCGACCGAGTGATCACCGGTCGGGACTGATCAGCGCGGCTCGCTAAGCAGAAGGCGTACGGCACGCATGGCGCCAGGGTACAGCAGGCCATCTTCCCGCCGCACAGAGTGTCCGTCCGGCGGGGACGGGCGGAAGCCCCGAGGACCGGCGGGAACGCCGCTCAGGGACCCGGTCCGGAACCGGACGCGAGGGCCCCGGATGTGTGGCCTGCCAGGCTTCCGCCGTCCCGCCGGAGCGCTTCCCGGAGGGCGGCGGAGTCCCGCGCGGTGAGTGAAGAGCATCGCCCACCGGAGTGAAGAACCGTTTCGGACGACCCGAGTTACTCGGCGTATCACCCCTATCCGGGGCAACCCCAGAGTCAGTTGTCGGTCAGGCTGACCACTAAACCTCGAAAACTCGTACCCACTGGTATGACGCCACTTAGAGTGCGACGACGGGACCGCTTTCCCGCACCATTCGGAGCCCCCATGAACCCTCGTCGCAAGATCCGTTCGTCGCCCGGTGAACCGGGCATGAGCCGGCAGGCACAGGGCGGACTGATTGTCGCCGCTCTCGTGCTCATACCCCTGCTCGCCATCGGTGGCAGTGATGCCTTCCGCGCAGCGCTGGACTTCACCACCGGCGTGCTGTCCCTGGTCTCCCTGACCGCATCCGTCGCCTGGGGACTCATCGCCACCGACCGCGTGTTCCTCTCCACGCGCCACCGTCTGCTCGCGCAGGCCATCCACAGAAGCACCGCCGTCGCCTCGCTCGGTTTCCTGCTGCTGCACATCACGGTCAAGGTGTCGCTCGGCCACGTCGAACTGCTCGGCGCCCTGGTGCCGTTCGGGCTCGGCATCACCGGCACGTCCGGCCTGATCGGCTTCGGCTCGCTCGCCGGTCTGCTGATGGTGGTCGCCGCCTCCACCGGCGCCGCGCGCAGCGCACTCGCCGGCAACGGCCGCTTCGCGGGCCGCTGGCGGGCGCTGCACATGCTGGCCTACCCGGCCTGGTGCTCCGCCCTCGTGCACGGCCTCTTCGCCGGCCGCCCCGCCGCCGGCTGGGTGATCGTCATGTACAGCCTGGCGCTGACCGGAGTCGCCGCCGCCGTGTCGCTGCGGCTGCTGCCGCGCCCGGTGAAGCGGCAGCTCGTCGAGCGCATCATGAACCTGGTCGGCGCCTCCGGCGATGTCCCGGGAGCCGCCGAGCAGAGCGTGCGCGACCTGGCCTCGGCGCCCCTCCCGGGCACGTCCGGCATTCCCTCGCAGCCCCAGGCGCGCTTCGAGCGCGAGTTCCCGCGCGGGGCAGGCGACCTCGGCGACCCGCTGGGCCGGCCGCTGGACTCGCCGCTCGGCTCCCCGCTGGGGCAGCCGCTCGGCGCCTCCCGCGGCGAGCCGCGCCGGCTCGCCGCGCCCTCGCCGCAGCTGTACGAGGCCACCCAGCAGCTCTACGACTCGGCACCGGCCCCCTCGTCCGAGCCGGCCGCGGCCACGGGATCGTTCCCCGGCGCCGGCCCGGCGACCGGCGGGCCGCTGTCCGGCGACGGCCCCGGAACGGGGATCTCCGCCGCCTACCGCGCCGTCTCCCGGGCGGGTGACGCCTCCCCGCGCACCGGCGTGCCCTCGGCGCCGCAGGGGCGCCCCGCGGACGTGCCGTTCGCCGAACGCATCCCCATGACCGAGGAGCTGCCCGTCGTCCAGGACGACCTTTCGCCGCGCTCCGCGAGCTGGCCGACGCCCTCCCCGCCGCCGCCGGCCCAGGCCCTCCCCCAACCGCCCGTGTCCTCCCCGTACGACACCGGCACGACCTCCCCGTACAGCGAGCCCTACGCGGCATCGCCGGGCGCCGGGTACGACCCCGTCTCCCCGTACGGCACCGCCGGCACCCCCGGCGGCTATGACGGCTCCCCGACCGCCGAGCCCTTCCAGGGCTCGTTCGACGAGGCCCAGCCGCCCCCCGGCCCGCTGTATCCGCCCACGGCCGGGGAACCTTGGAACGCACCTGCAGGAGAACGACCGTGAACGCCCCCCTCCCCGATGTCCCCGAAGTCCGCGTCGTCGGCCTGCCGCAGCTCACCCAGGGATTCGACCTGGTAGAGCGTCTCGACCTGTCGATGCACCTGAAGGTGCACGGCCCGCTCGAACCCATGAGCGGCGAGCGTCTGGCCCAGCTGGCCGAGAACATCTCGCTGCGCGGCCGCGGCGGCGCGGGCTTCCCGTTCGCCCAGAAGCTGCGGGCCGTGGCCAAGGCGGCCATCCGGCGGGGTGTGCGGCCCGTCGTGGTGATCAACGCCAGCGAGGACGAACCGGCGTGCCGCAAGGACACGGTGATGGTCAACCGGGCGCCCCACCTCATCCTGGACGGGGCACTGCTCGCCGCCGAGGCGCTGGGCGCACGCACCCTGATCGTCGCGGTGACCCGCAACTCAACGGAGATATCCATACGGGCGGCGCTGGCCGAGCGCGGCCTGTCCGACCGGCGGGGACAGCAGCTGCGCGCGCGGGTGCAGCGCAACCCCGAGCGCATGGTCTCCGGCGAGGCCTCGGCGATCATCCGGGCGATCAACGGCGGCCCCGCGCTGCCTCCCGGCCGCCGGGAGCGCGCCGCGGAGTCCGGTGTGGCGGGCGCGCCGACGCTGCTGTCCAACGCGGAGACGTTCGCCCAGCTCGCCGTGGCCGCCCGGATCGGGGCCCGACGGTACGGCCACACGGGCCTGGAGAACGAGCCGGGCACGGTGATGCTGACGGTCTCCGGCGCGGTCGCCCGCCCCATGGTGATCGAGGTGCCGACGGGTGTGCCGATGCGGTACGTGCTGCAGCTCGCGGGCGCCCCGCCGGTCCCCCAGGGCGTGCTGACCGGTGGCTACCACGGCAACTGGATCGACGCCGCCGCGACCCACGAGGCCGTGATCTCGCGGGAGTCGCTGGCCAATGTGGGCGGCGCGCTCGGCGCCGGCGCGATCCTCCCGATCGGCCAGGAGACCTGCCCGCTCGGTGAGGCGCAGCGCGTCGCGAACTGGCTCGCGGCCGAGACGGCCGGCCAGTGCGGTCCGTGCAAGCTCGGTCTGCCCGCGGCGGCCGGCGGCCTGTCGGACGTGATCAACGGCGGCGGGCCGGCCGCCCTGGAGGCGCTGCGGGAGGTCACCCAGGCGGTCAAGGGCCGGGGGGCGTGCAAGCACCCCGACGGCTCCGCGAGGTTCTTCTCATCGACCCTGTCTGCGTTCACGGACGACCTGGCCGCGCACGTCCTGCACGGCGGCTGCGGCCGGGAGACCGTCGGCGTGCTGCCGCTGCCCGGTCCCGGCGGCCAGGAGGCGGAGGAGTCCATTCCGAGCGGTGAGAAGCTCGCAGTGGACTGGACGCTGTGCCAGGGCCACGGCATCTGCGCGGAGATCGTGCCCGAGCTGATCCGGATGGGGGCCGACGGCTACCCCTCCGTGGCGGAGGCGGCGGTTCCGATGCATCTGCGGGGTCGCGCACAGCGCGGCGTGCGCCGCTGCCCGGCACTGGCGCTGCGCATCGAGCAGGCCCCCGCACCGCGGGGCAGCAAACCTGCCCTGCCGCCGGGCGGCGACCGCAAGGCGCTTGGCAGCGGCCAGGGTTGACATACGAAAGAGGGCCATCCGATCGGATGGCCCTCTTTGCGTGCTCTGACGAGCTGCTGTGGAGCTAAGGAGAATTGAACTCCTGACCTCTTGCATGCCATGCAAGCGCTCTACCAACTGAGCTATAGCCCCTTGCTGTCAGCCGCTTCACTTCCTCGGGTCTCCCCCGCGGCGACACAGAGAACATTACACGGTCCCCCCGGTGGTTCACCAAATCGTTTCCGGTCCGCACCGAGATGGGCGGAGCGTCCGCGTTCGTGACCGTGATCGCGATGGCCTCAGCTCCGTGCGCAGACTCGGCTCTGCCCGCTGGGCGCACGCGTCCTCGACGCCTGCACCTGTCGTTCGGGCCGGCGGGGCGGATCCGGCCAGGGGTGCTCAGGACGTCGGCGCCCGGCAAGGCGGAAGGGCCGTCGGTGGGCCGGGGCGGTGTCGGATCGGCCGCTGCGTCGGTTCGGCCGCTGCGGCCAAACTCACACCGGCGCTGTTCGCGCTGGTCGCGGGAGCGCCGACCGCCCGCCGGGCCGTGTGATGACGACCGCCCGCGAGCGGGCCGACGCGCCGTGGAAGGAGCCGCACGGGCCGGGCCGGACCGG
Source organism: Streptomyces wuyuanensis (assembly GCF_900103455.1). Classification (GTDB taxonomy): domain Bacteria; phylum Actinomycetota; class Actinomycetes; order Streptomycetales; family Streptomycetaceae; genus Streptomyces; species Streptomyces wuyuanensis. Next base: position 14,073 of record NZ_FNHI01000007.1, read on the forward strand.
CCCGAACTCGCCCCGCACTCGGGCGACATGGGTGCCCTCGGCTGTACGCGGCCGTCGCCGTGCCGGCCGGACCGCGGCGGTACGGGGCGAACGCCCGGCGGGGTCAGGCCGTGGCGAAGGAGTAGAAGCGCTTGAGCGTGCAGTGCTCGTCGAGCAGCCGTCCGTAGATCGGCTCCCCCTCGAGCTCACGGTAGGTCTCGATGGGGTCGCCTTTTATGATCAGCGCCCGCGCGCACTCCTCGCACCAGTACTGGTACTCGGGGTTGACCGGGTCCATGTCACGGACGATCGGCGTGCCGCTGCCGCACCAGTCGCACTTCCTCCGGTGTGCACCCATCATTCAGCTCCAGCTGTGGCCGCAGGCGGTGCACACGTACGAGATACCTCCGTTGTCGCCGAGGACTTGGGCAACGTGGGACGAACCGCAGGAGGGGCAGCTGAGGCGAGCACGGGAGTCCGCAGCGAGGAGTCGGTCGTCGTTCTCCTCGTTGCCGCCTCCGGGCATCGCCTCTCCCTCCCGTCCAGGCCGTCATCCCCCTTCAGCCGTCCCGATTCTGCCATGGCGGGGCGAGGGGGTCATCGGCGTCCGCGAACCGGTGCCGCCATCCTTCCGGAGATCACCGCCCCGGCGGGGCGAGGGCGCCCGGCGGGCTGTGAAACACGAAATCCCGCCCCCTGCGGGGACGGGATGTGGGTGGTGCTTGTGGAGCTAAGGAGAATTGAACTCCTGACCTCTTGCATGCCATGCAAGCGCTCTACCAACTGAGCTATAGCCCCTTGTGTTCTTCGCGCTCCGCGCTGCGAACAAGAAGAACCTTAGCCTGTGACCAGCCGGAAAGTGAAATCCGGCCGGTCCCGGGCCGCCCGGGCGCCTCCGGACGGGTCCGGGGGCGGGGCGCACACCGCCCGGGAACGGCCGCACGGCGATTCCGCGGCCCCTCGGAACGGGCCGGTGGGCACCGCCGCGGACGGTCCCGGAACGCCCTCGGATGCGGCCCGGAAGGGGTTCCCGGGGCTTCGCGGGGGCGAGCCGGCGCCACGCTGCCGCTGCCGTGCGGTGTGGTCAGTCGTCGTCGCCGAGGACCGGCTCGGGCAGGGTGCCCGCGTTGTGCTCCAGCAGCCGCCAGCCCCGGGCGCCCTCGCCGAGGACGGACCAGGAGCAGTTGGAGAGGCCGCCGAGGCCCTCCCAGTGGTGGGCCTCAAGGCCCAGCAGCCGGCCGATCGTCGTGCGGATGGTGCCGCCGTGGCTGACCACGACCAGCGTGCCGCCGTCGGGCAGCTTGTCGGCGTGGCGCAGCACGACCGGCGCGGCCCGGTCGGCGACCTCGGTCTCCAGTTCGCCCCCACCGCGGCGGACGGGCTCGCCGCGCTTCCAGGCGGCGTACTCCTCGCCGTGGCGCTCGACGATCTCCTCGTGGGTCAGGCCCTGCCAGACGCCCGCGTATGTCTCGCGCAGTGCGGAGTCGTGGACGACCTCGTGACCGGTGATCGAGGCGAGCTGCTCGGCCGTCGTCGACGCTCGCGTGAGGTCCGAACTGACGATCGCGTCCGGCTTCAGCGACGCCAGGAGCCGGGCGGACCGGCGTGCCTGGTCGACGCCGGTCCCGGTCAGCTCGATGTCCGTGGAACCCTGGAACCGGCGTTCGAGATTCCAGGCGGTCTGGCCGTGCCGCCACAGGACGATGCGGCGGCCTCGGCCCGTGCCGGTTTCGCTACGGCTCAGCTCAGCTCACCGTCCGATCCACTGCCGTCACCGGTGAGCCTGGCGTGCTCCTCGGCCTTGCCCCGGGTCTTCACGGCGTCCTCGGGAAGCGGAAGCTCGGGGCAGTCCTTCCAGAGACGCTCCAGGGCGTAGAAGACGCGCTCCTCGCTGTGCTGGACGTGGACCACGACGTCGACGTAGTCGAGCAGGATCCAGCGCGCGTCACGGTCGCCCTCGCGGCGCACCGGCTTGGCGCCGAGCTCCTTGAGCAGCTTCTCCTCGATCTCGTCCACGATCGACTTGACCTGGCGGTCGCTCGGGGCGGAGGCGAGCAGGAATGCGTCCGTGATCGACAGCACATCGCTGACGTCGTAGGCGATGATGTCGTGCGCGAGCTTGTCCGCGGCCGCCTGTGCGGCGACGTTGATGAGCTCGAGGGAACGGTCCGTAGCGGTCACAAGCAGGCTTTCGTCGGCGGGCGGGACCCTCCCAGGATCTCACGGACCGCCGACAACCCACGCGGCCGGCCGCAGCGGCAGCGTTCCGTACCCCCGCGCCCCGCCCGACCGCGGACGTGCGGGCCCGGATCACCCGGGCCCTCGGCGCCCTCCGCCACCCGGCCCCCGACGCCGTCGGGTCACTCGTAGTCCTGGCCGAGGACGACCAGCACGTCGGCGTTCGGGACGGCCTTGCCCTTCTCGACCGCGCTCTCGTCCAGGCCGAGGGTCTTGGCGACCTCGACGGCGTTCTGCTTCTGCGCCGTGTCGCCGTAGACGACCTGCGTGGACGCCTCGGGGTCCGCCTTGCCTGCGTCCACGAACGCGTAGCCGCCGTTCACCAGGACGATCCTGGTGCTCTCGGTCGCGTCGCCGTCGCCGCTGGCGTTGCGGACGCCCACCCGGACCGCCGCGCCCTGCTCCGGAGCGCTGACGCGGCCGCCGAGGATGTCCTTCACCACGCTGTCGCTCGCCTCCTGGCTGAGCCTGCCGTCGTCCTGGACGGGCAGCACCGCGGTCTTGTAGTCGCCGCCCTTGGCGTGCTCGGCGAGCTTCGCGAGGGACGCCCCGAGGTCCTTCTCCGGAAGCGACGGGTCAAGGATCTGGGCCAGGGTCTCGACGGTCACCGTGGCGGACCTGGCGTCGCTCGGCATCTTCCGCAGCACGCCGTACATGACCTGGCCGAACCGCTGCAGCTGCTTGGCCTCGGCCTCGCCGGGCGCGCGGTACGTCGCGTAGGCGACGGCCATGCGGCCGTTGAGCGTCTGGTTCTCGCCCTTCTTCACCAGGGGCGCTTCGCCCTTCTTCGCTCCCGGCACGACGGCGTCGGTCGTGATGTCGATGCCGCCGACCAGCTCGACGAGGTTCTCCAGGAACGGGGTGTCGAGCCGCCAGGTACCCGTGATCCGGGTGCCGAGGAGGGTGCCGATCGACTCGCGCGTGCCGGTGGTGCCGTCCTCGTCGACGGACTTGCCGAGGGTGGTGGCGACGCCCTCGTCGTCGGCGACGGAGAGCGAGTTCGGGAGCAGGACGGTGGTGCCCTGCCCGGCGGTGGCGTTGTCCACGAGGAGGGCGGTCGACGTGCCCTTCTTCTTGGTGTTGTGGAGGTGCAGCACGATCACGTCCCGCTTCTGCGGGCCGGACGCGGCGGTCTGAGCGCCTGAGGAGTCGGAGGTGCCCGGCAGCTTGCCCGCGTACCAGAGGTAGCCGACGCCACCGGCGAGGAAGAGGGCCAGGACGGCGACGAGTGCCACGGTCCGGTTGCGGCCGCGGCGTTTGGCCTCCTCCCGGCGTTCCGAGCGGCTCTCGGTGAACTTCAGCCAGTCGATGACGTCCTCTGAGTCCTCGTCCGGCTCTTCGACGAAGGAGAACTGCTCGGTGCGGTAGTCCCCGTCGTCGCCGGCCGCGGGACGGCGCTGCCCGGGCACTGCGGGAGCGACCCGGTCCGGCTCGGCCGGGGCCGGGCCGCGCCGCGCGTCGGGGTGCGGCGGGCCGGCGGGCTGCTGCTGGGGCGGGACGCTCCACTGACCGGTCGTGTCGACGGCGGCCTGCGGTCCCGTGTCGTACCCGTAGCCGTCGTAGCCGTGGCCGTCCCTGGGCTGCTGGTGCGGCTGCTGCTGCCGGCCGTAGGGGTCGTACGACTGCTGCTGGTGCTGCATGTGCTGCTGAGGCTGCGCGTAGGGGTCGTAGCCGTATCCCTGGGGCGCCTGCGGCGGCTGGTGCTGCGACCGGTGCCGGTCCTGGGACTGCCGGCCGTACGCGTCGTAACCGTGGGCCTGCGGGTCGTGCTGGGGCTGCTGGTAGACCGGCTGCCCGTACTCGTCGTAGCCGATGATCTGCGGTTGCTGCGGGTAGTACGGGTCGTACGGGTTCTGCTGGTCGTTCACCGGTGCCCCTCTCCGTGGCTCACTCGCCGCGGTACAACTGGCGCTTGTCGATGTAGCGCACCACACCGTCCGGCACCAGATACCAGACCGGATCGCCCTGCGCGACCCTCGCCCGGCAGTCGGTGGACGAGATCGCCAGCGCGGGCACCTCCACGAGGGAGACGCCGCCCTCGGGGAGCCCGTCGTCGGTCAGGTCGTGACCCGGCCGGGTGACGCCGATGAAGTGCGCGAGTGAGAACAGTTCCTCGGCGTCCCGCCAGGTGAGGATCTGGGACAGCGCGTCGGCCCCGGTGATGAAGAAGAGGTCCGAGTCGGTGTTGAGCGCCCGCAGGTCCCGCAGGGTGTCGATCGTGTACGTCGGTCCGCCGCGGTCGATGTCGATACGGCTGACGGAGAACTGCGGGTTGGAAGCCGTGGCGATGACCGTCATCAGATAGCGGTCCTCCGCCGGCGACACCGCCTTGTGGCTCTTCTGCCACGGCTGTCCGGTCGGCACGAACACCACCTCGTCGAGGTGGAACAGGGCCGCCACCTCGCTGGCGGCCACAAGGTGTCCATGGTGGATCGGGTCGAACGTCCCGCCCATGACGCCGAGGCGGCGTTTGCCGCGGCCGGTCGTAGGCACTTCCTGCTGTTCCATGCGTGCAGAGCCTACTGGCACGGCCGTTCGGATCCGTCTCAGCGGTCGCGGTTGAAGCGGGTGGTGATCCACAGCAGCAGGAGCAGCGCGCCGAGCGCGCCGAAACCGGTGAGGTAGGGGCTGAGGCTTTGGTGGCTGCCACCGTGCTCGGAGCCCTCGGCGAGAGTGACCAGGGTGGCGGCGGTGCTGGCGAGACTCATCTTCTGCAGGCCCTATCGATCGGAGTCGGAGCGGAGACTTCGGGCACATCGTATGCGTGCGCTCCGGGCACGCTCACGCCGACTCAGTCGTTGTCGGTTTCGTCGTCCCGGTCCACGGGCGCGCGCGGTGTCCACTGGGCAGGCGCGCCCCTGTGGAAACCGGGCGCGGCGGAGTCGTCCACAGCCCCCGCTGCATCGCAACCCCAGCGCCTAGTCTGGGGTCTGTCAGGGGGACGGGTCACGACTCGCGACGACGGCAGGACTACTGAAGAGCACAGGGGGCACCCATGACCGACAGCAGTTCCGAAAACGTGCCGGGCAGGCACCGCACACGCTTCCCGGGGATCTCCTCGCGGGCGTACGAGCACCCGGCGGACCGTTCGGCGCTGGTCGCCCTGCGCAAGCTCAGCGGGTTCGACACCGTGTTCAAGGCGCTGAGCGGACTGCTGCCGGAGCGCAGCCTGCGGCTGCTCTTCCTCTCCGACTCCGTGCGGGTGAGCGATGCCCAGTTCGCGCACCTCCACACGATGCTGCGCGACGCCTGCTACATCCTGGATCTGGAGAAGGTCCCGCAGATGTACGTCACGCAGGACCCGAAGCCCAATGCCATGTGCATCGGCCTGGACGAGCCGATCATCATGGTCACCACCGGTCTGGTGGAGCTGCTCGACGAGGAGGAGATGCGGGCGGTCGTGGGCCACGAGGTGGGGCACGCCCTGTCCGGCCACTCCGTCTACCGCACGATCCTGCTGTTCCTCACCAATCTCGCGGTGAAGGTGGCCTGGATCCCGCTGGGCAACGTGGCGATCATGGCGATCGTGACCGCGCTGCGGGAGTGGTTCCGCAAGTCCGAGCTGTCCGCGGACCGGGCCGGACTGCTCGTGGGGCAGGATCTGCAGGCCTCGATGCGCGGTCTGATGAAGATCGCGGGCGGCAACCACCTCCACGAGATGAACGTGGACGCCTTCCTGGAGCAGGCCGAGGAGTACGAGGCGGGGGGCGATCTGCGGGACTCCGTGCTGAAGATCCTCAACATGCTGCCGAGGACCCATCCGTTCACCACCGTGCGGGCCGCCGAGCTGAAGAAGTGGGCGGAGAGCCGCGACTACCAGCGGATCATGGACGGCCACTACCCGCGGCGGTCGGAGGACAAGGACACCTCGGTCACCGACTCGTTCCGCGAGTCCGCCTCGCACTACGCGGACTCGGTGCGCGGCAGCAAGGATCCCCTGATGAAGCTTGTGGGGGACATAGCCGGCGGCGCGGGCGACCTGGGCGGCCGGCTGCGCGACAGGTTCACCGGCGCCGCGGGCGGCGGGGGCCGGAGCGGAAGCAACGGGAGCGGCGCGAAGGACGACGGCCCGGGTGCGGCGGGTCAGTCCGAGCGCTGACCGGTGGCGAGGGTCCCGCAGACCGCGGCGGCGGCGCGGCCCGTCTCGTACGGGTCGGTGCCGGCCGGTCCCTCGCCGGTCGCCCGCCCGCCCGCCGGCAGGGGCTGCATCGTCGCGGCCGCGTCCGCCGAGCAGGACATGGGGCCCGCCTCCGCGTAGCTGAGCAGCAGTTCGGCCCGATGTGTGCGCAGGTCGTCGCGGTCGAAGCGGAAGTGGAGCTGGCGCCGCACGGTGAAGAGGGAGGCGCCGTCCCCGGCTCGCCCGTCCTTGCCGGCGGTCGCGTCCGCTCCCTGCCCGGCGGGGCGCACCGTGTAGGCGAAGGTGTGGTCCGAGGTCACCTCCAGCGCGTCGGGGCCGGCCTCGGCGAATGCCAGCGTGCCCTGGACGCGCACGTCCGGGGCGGCCAGCGCGATGCGGTCCGGGTCGAAGCGGACGAGCCAGCCGGTCGCCGCGTGGTGCCCGTCGTCCTCGGGAGCGCTCATCGACCGGTCGAACTGGTTCAGCTGGTCCGGGTCGACCAGCACCCGCACCGGCCGCACGGCGCCCTCGGTGAGCACCGCGGGGTCGAGGGAGGACGCCACCAGGTAGTCCTTGGCGATGGTGAGCGCGGTCATCACCTGGTCGTCCGAGAAGCTCTTGGTGTGCCGTACGGCCGGAAGGGTGATGCCGGCGGCTCCGGCACGGAAGCCGGCGGCGGGGCTGCGGGCGTAGAGACCGGCCGGGTCGCCACCGGGCACGGTCCCCTCGGGGGCGAGCGGGACGACGGTGCTCCGCAGCGCTTGGACGGGCCGTGGCTCGGGCGGCCGGTATGGATGGCGCACGCCCATGTAGAGGGCGGCGCCGAAGGCCATGGCGACCAGCAGCATCAGCACCAGGAAGTGCCTGGGCCCGTTGCGCAGACCCCGTCCGGGGCGGCTGCGGACGGCCCTGGCGTGGTCGCCCATCCGCTCCTGTGCGGAGAACTCCTGGAGGCGGGCAGCACGGACGAACGATTCGTCGAAGACGACGGACCGGTACTCGTCGTCGTTTCCGCCGGGGAGCCCCTCGGGTGTCCCCTCAGGTGGGTCTCCACGCCCTGCCATACCTTCAGAGTAGGTCCGGGGAAGCCGACGTAAACGCGCTGCTGCGTGCCAAGTTGCGGCGGGAGGGACCCGCGGCGTCAGGGCGTGCGGGGGACCGCGGAGACGGGAGGTGCGGAGTACTCGGCCGAGGCGGAGGGGGCCGTCATCCGGTCCGGGACGGCGCCCTTGGCGGGCGCGTCGACGCCTGTGGTGGTGGCGGGTGTGGGGACGCGGTCCTGGCGGTTGGCCGCCGCTCCCCGGTACACGGCCGTGAAGGCCAGCGCGACCATGCCGACGCCCATCACCACGGCGAGGACCCAGGCGACCGGCCGGTGCCAGCGCGCGGAGCCGCGGTAGGGACGCAACGCGCCGCCGTGCGGCCCGTAGGGATCCGCGTAACGGTCGAGGCCGTCGGGGTCGAGGCCGCCGCTGCCGCGCTCCGGGCCGTATTCGCCGCCGTAGCCGTCGTCGTAGAGCTCGTCGTCGGCGGGGCCGCCGCCCGAGCGGGCGCGGGCCGCCTCCGCCTCGGCGCGGGCTTGTGCGGCCGCGAGCAGCCGCTCCACCGCGCTCGGCTCATGGATCTCCGCGGCCCGGACGAAGTCCTCGTCGAACACCACGGAGGCGAAGTCCTGGTCCGCGCCTCCGCGGTCGTCGTCGGGCTCCCAGCCGTCCGGGAACGGCCTGCCCCCCACGTCGTCCGGCACGACTTCAGGGTAGACCTGGGCATGGGTTTTCGGCAGGGAGTGCGGGCAACTGACCGCACTCCTCCGTCACCGGGTGTGACCGTCGCCCGTCACGATGTACTTGGTCGAGGTCAGCTCGGGCAGCCCCATCGGGCCGCGGGCGTGCAGCTTCTGCGTGGAGATCCCGATCTCGGCGCCGAAACCGAACTGACCGCCGTCGGTGAAGCGCGTGGAGGCGTTCACGGCCACGGTCGTCGAATCCACCAATCGGGTGAACCGGCGGGCGGCGGCCTGCGAGGTGGTGACGATGGCCTCGGTGTGTCCGGAGGACCACAGGCGGATGTGCTCGACGGCCTTGTCGAGGGAGTCCACGACGGCGGCCGCGATGTCGTAGGACAGGTACTCGGTCTCCCAGTCCTCGGCCGTTGCGGGCACGACCGTGGCCTTGGAGCCCTCGGCGAGGGCCAGGGTGCGCTCGTCGGCGTGGACCGTGACCCCGGCCTCGGCGAGTGCGTCCAGGGCGCGGGGCAGGAAGGTCCCGGCGATGTCCCGGTGGACGAGGAGGGTCTCGGCGGCGTTGCAGACGCTGGGCCGCTGGGCCTTGGAGTTGATCAGGATGTCCACGGCCATGTCGAGGTCGGCCTCGGCGTCGACATAGACGTGGCAGTTGCCGGTGCCGGTCTCGATGACCGGGACGGTCGACTCCTCGACCACGGTCCGGATCAGGGAGGCCCCGCCGCGCGGGATGAGGACGTCCACGAGACCGCGGGCGCGCATCAGCTCCCGTACGGAGTCGCGGCTCTCACCGGGGACGAGCTGCACGGCGTCCGCGGGCAGCCCGGAGCCTCCGACGGCGTCCCGCAACACCCTGACCAGGGCGGTGTTGGAGGAGTACGCGGAGGAGGAGCCGCGGAGCAGCACGGCGTTGCCGGACTTCAGGCAGAGCGCCGCGGCATCCACCGTGACGTTCGGCCGGGCCTCGTAGATGATGCCGACGACGCCCAGGGGGACGCGGACCTGGCGCAGGTCGATCCCGTTGGGGAGAGTCGAGCCGCGGACGACCTCGCCGACCGGGTCGGGCAGCGCGGCGACGTGGCGGACGTCCGCGGCGATGGCCCGCACCCGCTCCGGGGTGAGGGTGAGCCGGTCGATGATCGCCTCGCTGGTGCCGGCCTCCCGGGCACGGGCGATGTCCTCGGCGTTGGCCTCGACGATCTCGCCGGTCCGGACCTCGAGGGCGTCGGCGATCGCCAGCAGGGCGTCGTCCTTTACCGCGCGGGGAAGTGGCGCGATGTCGGCGGCGGCCGCGCGGGCCCGGTAGGCGGCCCGGTTGACCGGCGTCAGGTTGTCGTACGGCGAGAGCGAGGTCATGCCCGCAGGGTAATGCGCATGCTGCGGGCATCCCTCACGTATTCCGCACTGCGAGACGTGACGGACCGGGCGCTGGTACGGGACGGACCGTCTCCCGCGGCGGAATCAGGCCGGTCACGGGTGCCCGTCAGGACCGCCGTCATCGAAGCCCGGGCCGGACCGCCGTCATCGGGGGTCCAGGGGCCGACCCACGTCAGAAAGGGTGAACGCCGACGGGTGTGGCCGGGGGTGGCCCGTACCCCTCGGCGATGCGCTGGTGGTAGGTCTCGCGGTCGATGACCTCGAGGCCGACGATCTCCCACGGCGGCAGCCTGGCACTGGAGCGGTGCTCGCCCCACAGACGAAGGGCGACCGCAGCGGCGTCGTGCAGGTCCCGGGCCTCTTCCCAGTAGCGGATCTCGGCGTGGTCGTCGGCGTACCGGCTGGTGAGCAGGAAGGGGTGGTCGTGGGCGAGTTGCTCCAGTCCGCGTCTGACCTCCTTCAGCGGCGCCTCGGCGCCCGAGACGCAGAGGGTGATGTGCCACAGCCGGGACACGGTCCGCTCGTCGCCGTGCGGCGCGGCGTCCTCGCCGGACTCGTGCTCCTTCCCGAGGGACTCGTCGGCCGGGGTGAGGTCGTCCCGGGCGCCGAGGTCCGCGGTCCGCTCGAAGTCGGGTCCCGCGTCCACACTGCTCAGGGCACGCTGCTCCCCCGCGGACCTGCGGGCGTGGGTGGTTGCCCGTGTCCCACGGGGCGCCGCCCCTGGGCGCGCTCGTCTCACCGGCGGCCTCCTGTTGATGCGTCGTGGTGCCGAACCCCGCCTTACCCCCCTGACAAAGTTGACCAGTCCGGGGCGGGACGTGGGGCGGTTTTGATGAAGGTCCCTGCCGCAGGGCCGGACTTTCAGCCGTTTCAGGGGTGACGTCAGGGGTTCAGGACGACGAGGTCGTCCCTGTGTACGACCTCTCGCTCGTAGGCGGGCCCGAGTTCCTTGGCGAGGTCCCGGGTCGAGCGGCCGAGGAGGAGCGGGAGTTCCTTGGAGTCGTAGTTCACCAGTCCCCGGGCGACGGCCCTGCCCTCGGCGTCGCGCAGCTCCACCGGGTCGCCGGCGGTGAACTCGCCGTCCACCGAGGCGATTCCGGCGGGCAGCAGCGACTTCCTGCGCTCGACGACGGCCTGTACGGCCCCGTCGTCGAGGGTGAGCGCCCCCCGCGGGGTGGAGGCGTGGGCGAGCCAGAGCAACCGGTCGGCGGACCGCCGCCCGGTGCGGCGGAAGTAGGTGCCGGTGTCGCGCCCCGCGAGGGCGTCGGCGGCGCGGGATGCGGAGGTCAGGACGACCGGGACGCCGGCCGCGGCCGCGATCCGCGCCGCCTCGACCTTGGTGACCATGCCTCCGGTGCCGACGCCGGCCTTGCCCGCCGAGCCGATCTCCACCCCCGCCAGATCGGCGGGCCCTCGGACCTCCTCGATCCGGGAGGTGCCGGGCTTGCCGGGGTCGCCGTCGTAGAGCCCGTCGACGTCGGAGAGCAGCACCAGGAGATCGGCGCGGACGAGGTGTGCGACGAGGGCCGCGAGCCGGTCGTTGTCGCCGAAGCGGATCTCGTCGGTGGCGACCGTGTCGTTCTCGTTGACCACCGGGACGGTGCCCATGGCGAGCAGCTGGTCCAGGGTGCGGTAGGCGTTGCGGTAGTGGGCGCGGCGGCTGGTGTCGTCGGTGGTGAGGAGCACTTGCCCGACGCGGACGCCGTAGCGGGCGAAGGAGGCGGTGTAGCGGGCGACGAGCAGGCCCTGGCCGACGCTCGCGGCGGCCTGCTGACGGGCCAGGTCCTTGGGGCGGCGGGCGAGCCCGAGGGGGGCGAGTCCGGCGGCGATGGCGCCGCTGGAGACGAGCACTATCTCCTTCTCGCCGCCGCTGCGGACCTTGGCCAGCACGTCCACGAGGGCGTCCACCCGGTCGGCGTCGAGTCCCCCGGAGGCCGTGGTGAGTGAGGACGAACCCACCTTGACGACGATCCTGCGTGCTTCCGTCACGTACTGCCTTGCCACTGTCACGTGGCGAATCTATGTCAGGCGCGGCTTTCGGCGCGCCTCCGTTTCGCCGGCTGGACAGCCGCACGGACAGGGCGGGGCCGGCTGGGCCGGGCCGTTCGCCGCCGGCGTCCCGCGACGCGGACCGGCCCGTGGGCGAACCCCTCGCGGGGCCGCTCACGGGCCGGTGGGCGGTGTGCTGCCCCGGGTCAGCGGGCGGCGGTGGCCGTCGCCTCCGCGCCGTTGGTCTCGGCGACGCCGTTGCCCTCGGCTTCGGGGCCCTGGCCGCCGGCGTCCGACTCGCGGTCGAGCTCCCCGATGGCCTGCTCGCCGATGCGCTGCTCCACCCCGGCGTTGCGGGCCTCGGCCTTGACCGCGAGGGCGCGCACCGCCGCGTCGAACTGCTCGATCGACGTGGGCTCGTCGGGCCCGAGGAGGTACTTCTTCAGCTCGGCACGGGCCCCGGCCAGGCTGTCGGCCGCCGGGTCGGCGACGGCGGCCAGCAACCGGTCCAGTTCCTCGGCGCTGTTGGACAGGATGACCGCCGCGCGGACCGCGGTGTTCTGGCGCCTGAACTCCTCGACGCCGAGCTCCGCGGAGTCGGTCACGGCGTACGGCTTGCCGCTGGCGATGAAGTCGGAGACGACGCTGGAGATGTCGGAGACCATGGCGTCGGACTCGTTGAAGCAGTCGTACAGCTTGGGCTCGGGGCCGGTGACGATCGTGTGCTCCCACCAGCCGAAGGAGCGCCAGTAGGTGGCGTTCCACTCGGCACGCAGGCTCTTGATCTCGGCGAGCCGCACGGGATCGGCGAGCGAGACGCGGGACTCCTCGGCCTCGTCGCCGCCCGCGCGGCCGGGCTTGGTGAGCTCGGCGAGCCGCGCTTCGATCCGGGTCAGCTCGGCGCGGGCGGCGGCCCGTCCGGCCTGTCCGGCGGCGGTCTGCTCGGCCCAGCGCGGGTCGAGGGCGCGCTCGGCCGCCGCCTTCCGCACCATCGCCGTGATCCGCTCGTGGACGGCGAGGGCCTTCTTGTTGCGGATGCCGGTGAAGGGGTGCGGCTTGTAGATCAGGCGCACCGGGCGCTCCGCCTCCAGCAGCCGCCGGACGATGTTCTCGCCGGCGAGCAGCAGGGACGTGTTGCCGGGGTTGTTGTCCCAGCCCTCCCAGGTGGGGGCGTAGAGGACGGTGGGGATGGGGTTCTTCGTCGCGCCGGTCCAGGACTCGATGGGGGCCAGCTGCGGGCGGCCCACCTCGACGATGTCGTCGTCGCGGACGCCGACGTCGGCGAGCGCGTACCGGTCGCGGCCGGCCCGGCCCGCGGTCCACACCTCGTCGTACACCTTGGAGAAGGGGTTGACGCTGGCGAGCTTGTCGCTGTCGCCGTGACCGATGAAGACGTGCTTCATCGTGGGGACGCGCAGCATGTGGATGTTCTTGCCGACGTTGGCCGGGTACAGCGTGACGCGGACCGAGTCGAACTTCATCGCCATCAGGTGCTGGCCGCCCGGGATGCACAGCACGGGAACGGAGGTCTCGTTGAGCTTCGCGACGAGACCCCGCTCGCGCATGATGACGATCGGCCGGCCCTCGAGCTGCTCCATGGTCTCGAGCCACATGTTGACCTGGTACGCGGAGTCCTCGGAGCCTGAGAAGTACAGCGCGACCGTGGGCTGGTACTCGCCGAGCCACTTCTGGACGGCCTTGAGCACGGCCGGCCCGGAGGGCACCCGGCGGCTGCGGCGAAGATAGGGCACGAGTGCCGCGGTGTAGAGGAGCCCGAGGGTGATGGTCAGCGCGGTGCCGACGTATCCGGCGACGTCGAGGCCGGTGGCGGCCGCGACGATCACGCCCGCCGTCGCGGGGATGTCGAGGTGCAGCATCTTCTCGCCGGAGCGGCGCACCAGGGCCCGCGGCGGGGCGTCCGGGATGCGCACGGCGTTGAGGTCGACGTTGCGGGTGGCGACCGGCATGGTCCGGCGCAGCCGGATCAGGGTGGTCAGCGCGCCGTGCGGAGCCTGGAGGCCGTAGAAGAGCAGGAAGCAGGCGACCGTCGCGTAGAACAGCGGTTCCTCGGCGAGGCCCGCGCGGGCGAGCAGCAGGATCAGCAGCAGCTCACGGAGCAGGAAGCGGATCGGCAGACCGGCCCGGACCTTGCTGAGGCGGTTGACCAGATAGCTGCCGCGCTGGTGCAGATACCAGTCGGCGGCGTAGCTCACGGCTGCGGCCGCCGCGAACATCCAGATGTTCGGGATCAGCGCGGCGATCATCACGCACGGATAGCTCAGCGCCATGAGGACCGCGGCGGCCAGCTCTGACCGGCTGCCCACACGTACCAGGCGAATGGCGGTCGAAATCACGTAGAACCTGCTCCAAAGGTGCCGGTTGATTCACATTGGAGGAATTTGTGAAGGCGGGCCCTCACTAACTCGGGCCTCTGTATCGCGGAAGCGATCTCAGAGGCCCGAATAAGATCTTTGATGGAGAAGTATTACACATCCTCCTGGCGGTCCAGGACGGACGCCAGGGCCTGCTCGAAGCCGGAGGCTTCGCTGGCCTCGCGGGTCGGGTCCTGCTGCCGTACGTCGATGACATGGCCGGTCAGCTCGGAAAGCAGCACGTCCAGCGAGGTCCGGGCCACGGCCTCGGAGGACAGCAGCGAGCCGGCCGGCTCCTGGCCGAACGCCTTGGTGCGCATCGGCGTGGCCGTGCGCTCGGGATTGACGCAATTCACCCGGATTCCGTCGCCCGCCCATTCGTCGGAGAGGGCCTGGGTGAGATTCACCATAGCCGCCTTGGTCGACGAGTAAAGGCTGTATTCGGCACGGCCCCGGGTGTAGCTGGAAGAGGTGTAGAGGAGCAGCTGCCCCTTGGTCTCCGCCAAATACTTGTACGAGGCACGGGCAATCTGAACCGGCGCCAGGTAATTGACGTTCAGCGCTTCCTGAATGGTCGCGTTGTCCGTCTCGGCGAGCTTGCCGATGCGCAGCACGCCGGCGGTGTTGATGACGTAGTCGACGCGTCCCGTCTCGGCGTACGCCTTGGAGAGGGCGTCGTCCACGTGCTCCGGGTTCTCCACATGGGTGCCGGTGGTGGAGCGGCCGAGTGCGTAGACCTTCGCCCCGTACTCCTCGGCGAGGGCGGCGATATCCGCGCCGATGCCGTACGAGCCGCCGAAGACGACCAGGGTCTTGCCGGCCAGCAGCTCACGGTAGGCGACCTCGTCGGCCTGGCGCGGAGCGGCCGTGGAGGCGAGCTGGAACAGCTTGTCGGCGATGAAGACGTCGACCGGCTGCGTCACCTTCATGTTGTACTCGTCACCGGCGACGACATAGATCGGCACATCGGGGAGGTACTTGAGCACGACGCTGCAGTCGTCGGTCGCCTGGAAGTTCGGGTCGCCCGCGGCGATCTCGTACGCCCGGCGGATCGTGGAGAGCTTGAACGCCTGCGGGGTCTGGCCGCGGCGCAGCCGCGAGCGGTCCGGGACGTCGGTGATGAACTCGCCGTCCTCGCCGTGCGTGCGGGTCACGATGATGGTGTCGGCTGAGGGGATGGCGACGTCCACGGCCTGGTAGCGCTCCAGGGCGCTCACACAGTCCGCGATCACTCGCTGTGACAGAAGCGGACGCACCGCGTCATGGAAGAGGACGTTGGCGTCCTCGCCCTCGGCGAGACCCTCGCTGAGTGCCTCGATCGCCCGCTCGGTGGTCTCGTTCCGGGTCGCGCCGCCCTCGATGACACGGCGGACCTTGGTCAGCCCGGCCTTGGCGATGATCTTCTCGACATCGGGCACGAAACCCGGTGCCATCAGCACGATCACGTCGTCGATCGCCTCGGCCTGCTCGAAGATCGTCAGCGTGTGCTCGATGACGGCCTTGCCGGCGATCTTCAGCAGTTGCTTGGGGATCGCGAGCCCCACGCGCTGACCGGTACCACCGGCGAGCACGACTGCTGTGGTGCGGGGCTTGGCTTCCTGCGGCACGGACACAGACGAACCTCTACCTTGCGATGACTGGGGGACGGTGTGATGGTCGCACTCTGCGTGACCGTCCCGCAAGGCGGTCCTCAAGGACTCCACACCGCCCGGAAACCCCCCGTTCACCCCGTGGCCAGGGGGGTTTGCGGGGGACGAACCGGGAGAAGAGGTGACTGATACCACAGGCCAACGCTGTGGCGGAGCGTTACTTCATCGTTTTGTCGACGACATTGAGCACCAGTTCGTTGCCCGCACTGAAGAAGATCTTCACCGTGGCCTGCGCCCGGGGCCGGGACCGCAGCCTGTCCAGGGCATCGCGCACCCGTGCCAGCGGGCGCTTTCCGAGCAGGTCGACGGAGGGGTACGGGAAGACGCTCCCCTTCTCCACCACGTCGTCGAGCACGCGGCCGATCCGCACCGGTGCGGCTCCGGGCGCGGGGAGCAGCCAGAGGTCCCAGACGTCGTGGGACGAGGCCTGCGCGGCGACCGGCGCGGCGAGCGGGATCGTGCAGCGGAACCCGTCGGCCCCGACGCGGGTACCGGGAAACTCCAGTTCACCGGCGTCGGCTCCGCGGCGACGGAGCAGAAGCACCGGGTCCCCCAGCGGAGGCGCCTCCCCGAGCAGGCGCCCGGACACCGTGATCCGGCGGGCGCCGACGGTGATCTCGCCGGACTCGGCGTGGGCCGGGCGCACCCAGGAGCGCAGGGCGAGTCCGCCCTGCCGGACGTAGGGGATCAGAGCGCGCACGGGCTCCCCGGACCGGACCCGTGCGGCGGCCCGCATCGCTCCGCGCTGGTCGACGGCCCGGGTGACGAGCCGGCGGCGGGCGGAGGCAGCGCCCTGGGCCGGCCCTCCGCCACCGGCCGCCGGCGGGTCGACGTGGCACGTCCAGATGCCCTCGGCGAGGCCGGCCCCGGCGGGGATCTCGGCACGGCCGGCGGCGTCGAAGGCGAAGACCCGGTCCGGCACGGAGTCGTCGGGATGGACGCAGACGAGGTCCGGCCGCCCGGTGCGCTCACCGAGCAGCGTCACCGTCACGGCGCCGTTCTCCTCGGCGACGCAGTCCACGATCGGGCGGGCGTCGGCCGTCCGGTCGTGCCCGGAAGCGGCGGGGGCGGCCGCCTCGGAGTGTGCACGGGTCCCCGCGCCGAGGTCCGCGAACAGCTCCTCGTACTGCTTCGCGACCGGGCCCGGGTCGAAGCGGCGGGCGTGCGACCTGGCCGCGGCGCCCATCCGCCGGCGAAGGGGCTCGTCGTCGATGAGACGGAGGAGAGCGGCGGCGACGGCCTTGCGGTCGCCGACGGGGACGAGCAGACCGTCGACGCCGTCCGCGACGATCTCACGCGGGCCGTAGTCGCAGTCGGTGCTGACGACGGGCAGCCCGCACCGCATCGCCTCCACGAGCGTCATGCCGAAGGACTCGTGGCGCGACGTGGAGACGGCGATGGCGCCCTTCACCCACTCCGGCTCGATGGGTGAGCGAGGCCCCATCAGATGGACGCTGTTGTAGAGGCCGAGCTCGTCGATACGCCTGCGGAGACGTTCCTTCTGCTTGCCCCAGCCGCAGATCCGCAGGGTCCACTCGGGACGCACGGCCACGACCTCGGCGAAGGCCTCGATCAGGACGTCGTACTGCTTCTCCGCGGCCAGCCGGCCGGCCGCCACGACGGTGGTCCCGCCGAGGTCGGAGACCGGCACCATGGGCTCGGGGACGCTGTTCGGTATGGCCAGCACCCGCGTGTCCGGCAGCGGCATGTGCTCGCGCCAGGCGGCGGCGTCGCCCTCGGAGACGGTCACGAACGCGTCGAGCGCGGCGAGGTGCCGGCGCATCTCGGCACGCAGCTCCGGCTTGTGGTGATTGTGCGTCATGTGCTCCTGCCCGATGAGCACGGCACGGGCGGGCGCGAACTGGGCGACGTACGCGACGAGTCCGGGCCGGGTGCCGATGACCACGTCCGCGTCGGAGACGGCGTAGTGCTCGCGCACGCGCCGGTCGGTGAGCCTGCTGTACTCCTTGAACCGCGCCTCATGGCCCGGAATGCACTCGGCGGGCTCCAGGGCGAGTGGATGCTTCGTCTCGTTGCCGGGGGACGAGGGGCGAGTGTCGATCAGTGGGACGACGGTGATGCGCGGGTCGATCGCGAAGAGCGGCTCGTCCCGGTGCCTGAAGACGGAGACGATCTCCACCTCATGGCGTCCTGCGAGCTCCTCCGCGAGGTTGAGCGTGGTGCGGATGGTGCCGCCGATGCCGTAGATGGTGTGGATGAGGAAGGAGACCTTCATCAACGCTCCGTTTCGACCGTGCTGGGGCATCTTGCTGCCCCACCCCCGCGAACAAGACGGTGATATCGGGGAGGAGGTTGCGCCACCGCACGGATCTGAACGGAGGGGACATGTCCCTCGTGAACGGGCATGTCGGCACGGGCGCGCCGGGGAAGCCGCCGACCGGAGAGACGGCCGCGCACGCCGTGCGGAGGCCGCCGGAAGGGCGGACAGGGCGGCGGGCGGGGAAGGTGCGCGGGCTCGCCGGCACGCGTGAGCGGGAGGCGGACGCAGCGGGCCCCCGGAGGGCTGACCGGCGTGCGGTACGCGGACGCCTGCCGCGCCCGGCAACGGGCCGGGGCCGGGGGCTGCTGCCCCCGGCCCCGGCCGGCTCCGCTTCCCGTACGATCGGAACGCCTCCGATCAGAACGGTTCGATCAGAACGGCTCGAAGTCGTCGTACTCGCGCGCGGCGTCGTCCCGCTCCGCCTGGCGGTCCTTGCGGCGCTGGGCCGCGGGGCGCGGGGCCTCGAAGCGGTGGTCCTCACCGCGGCGGCCGAGCATTTCCGCGCCCGCCATCATCGTCGGCTCCCAGTCGAAGACGACGGCGTCGTCCTCGGGGCCGATCGCTACGCCGTCACCGGCACGTGCGCCGGCCTTCATCAGGCCCTCCTCGACACCGAGACGGCCCAGCCGGTCCGCGAGATAGCCCACGGCCTCGTCGTTGTTGAAGTCGGTCTGGCGGACCCAGCGTTCGGGCTTGTCGCC
Organism: Streptomyces wuyuanensis; assembly: GCF_900103455.1. Classification (GTDB taxonomy): domain Bacteria; phylum Actinomycetota; class Actinomycetes; order Streptomycetales; family Streptomycetaceae; genus Streptomyces; species Streptomyces wuyuanensis. Next base: position 32,517 of record NZ_FNHI01000007.1, read on the forward strand.
GCGCACGCGGAAGAGGCCGTCCTCCTCCTGCGTGATGGTGAAGCCCGTATCGTCGACCGCCTTCGGGCGGATGACGATGCGGGTCGCCTCCTCCTTGGGCTTGGCCGCGCGCGCCTTCGCGACGATGTCGGCCAGGGCGAAGGACAGCTCCTTCAGCCCGGTGCGGGCGACCGCGGACACCTCGAGGACGCGGTAGCCGCGCTCCTCGAGGTCGGGCCGGATCATGTCCGCGAGGTCCTTGCCGTCGGGGATGTCGACCTTGTTGAGGACGACGATCCGCGGGCGGTCGCCCAGACCGCCGTAGTGCCGCAGTTCCTCCTCGATGGCATCGAGGTCGGAGACCGGGTCGCGCTCGGACTCCAGCGTCGCCGTGTCCAGCACGTGCACCAGCACCGAGCAGCGCTCGACGTGGCGCAGGAACTCCAGGCCCAGGCCGCGGCCCTGGCTGGCGCCGGGGATCAGGCCCGGCACGTCCGCGATGGTGTACACGGTCGAACCGGCGGTGACGACGCCGAGGTTCGGCACGAGCGTGGTGAAGGGGTAGTCCGCGATCTTCGGCTTGGCGGCGGACAGGACCGAGATCAGCGAGGACTTGCCGGCGCTCGGGTAGCCGACGAGCGCCACGTCCGCGACCGTCTTGAGCTCCAGGACGATGTCACCGGACCGGCCGGGCTCGCCGAGCAGTGCGAAGCCGGGCGCCTTGCGGCGGGCCGAGGCCAGCGCCGCGTTGCCGAGACCGCCGCGACCGCCTTCGGCTGCCACGTACGTCGTGCCGTGGCCGACCAGGTCGGCCAGCACGTTGCCCCGCTTGTCGAGGACGACGGTGCCGTCCGGCACGGCCAGCACGAGGTCCTGGCCGTCCTTGCCGGAGCGGTTGCCCCCCTCGCCGGGCTTGCCGTTGGTCGCCTTGCGGTGCGGCGAGTGGTGGTACTCGAGCAGCGTCGTGACGGACTGGTCGACGGTGAGGATCACGTCACCGCCCCGCCCGCCGTTGCCGCCGTCGGGCCCGCCGAGCGGCTTGAACTTCTCACGGTGGACGGAGGCGCAGCCGTGGCCTCCGTTACCCGCGGCGATGTGCAGCTCGACGCGGTCCACGAAGGTGGTCATGGTCCTGTGCCTCCAGTACGAAAGTGGCGAAGTGCAGCGCACGGGGATCCGTGCGGATATGTCTGTCTCTCAACAAGCGAAAGGCGGACCCGCTTCCCGCCCGGGGAAGTGGTCCGCCCTCGCAAGGATTCCGGTCAGGCGACCGGAACGACGTTCACGACCTTGCGGCCGCGGAAGGTGCCGAACTCCACGGCACCGGCCTGCAGCGCGAACAGCGTGTCGTCGCCGCCGCGGCCGACGCCCGCGCCCGGGTGGAAGTGCGTGCCACGCTGACGGACCAGGATCTCACCGGCGTTGACGACCTGACCGCCGAAGCGCTTCACGCCGAGCCGCTGAGCGTTGGAGTCGCGACCGTTCCGAGTGGACGATGCGCCCTTCTTGTGTGCCATCTCTCCTCAGTCCCTTACTTCGCAGCCGTGGGGATCGCCGTGACCTTGATCGCCGTGTACTGCTGGCGGTGGCCCTGACGACGGCGGTAGCCGGTCTTGTTCTTGTAGCGCAGGATGTCGATCTTGGCGCCCTTGTGGTGGTCCACGACCTCGGCCTGGACCTTGATCCCGGCCAGCACCCACGGGTCGCTGGTCACGGCGTCGCCGTCGACAACGAGCAGGGTCGAGAGCTCGACCGTGTCGCCTACCTTGGCAGTGGAAATCTTGTCAACCTCAACGATGTCGCCGACAGCAACCTTGTGCTGGCGACCACCGCTGCGCACGATGGCGTACACGCGGATCTCTCTCTCGCTCGTTACGGAAACCCCTGATGCCAGCCGCCCGCACGGGCCGGGCCCGGACTGTCCGCTGGGGATGGACGGCCTCTCCGGATCACGGACCCGGAGGGAGGTGCTCAGAAGCTGGCGTACGGAAACACGCCGACGGTCAAGGTTACGGGCAGTGCCGCAGGGGGTCAAACCAGCCCCCGAGGGTCCGCGGGACCTCGCGGAACCGGCCGCACGACCCGTCGGACCGCCGTATCGCAGGGCCTCAACGCGCTCTCCGCGGCACCGCCTCCGATGCCGCCTCGATGCTCCCACGGGGACACCCGCCGCGCCCGCGTCCATCGCCCGCCCCGGCGATCCCGGGCCCCGCACCTCCTGGCCGCCCGGGCCCGCGGGGTTGTTGAATGTGCGTTCGTGCTCCTGCGCTCCTTCCTCACCATGCCCCGGCTGCTCCGGCACGGCCCCGCCATAGGCGCCGACCTCCCGCCCGACGAGGCGGTGCTGCTCGACCAGCGGCCCTCGCCGCTGCGCGACGCCGTGTCCGCCGCGACCGCGGGGGACCACGGGCCGGCCCGCGAACTGCTGGCGGCGACGCGGCTCGGCGCCGAGTGGGAGCGGCGCAGCCACTACGTCGGCGAGCTCGCCGACGCCGCCGTGCACGGCCCCGGCTGGCTGGACGCCTGGCTCGCCGAGGCGCCGGAGGACCCGGACGCGACGCTCGTCAGGGCCGACCTCTGCATCCGCAGGGCCTGGTCGCTCCGAACCGGGGCGCGGGCCGGGCAGGTGTCGCCGGACCGGTTCCGGGCGTTCTTCGCGCTGCTGCAGGACGCGGTCCCGGTGCTGGGCGCGGCCGCCGAGCTCAACCCCGACGACCCGGTCCCGTGGCGGATCGCCCTCACCCATGCCATGGGCATCCAGGCGCCGCGCGAAGTCTTCGACGCGTACTGGGAAGAGGCCACCGCCCGGGCCCCGCACCACTACGGCTGCCACGCCGCGGCACTGCAGTACCTGTGCGCGAAGTGGCACGGCTCGCACGAGGAGATGTTCGACTTCGCCGAGCACGCCGCCGCCCGCGCCCTGCCCGGCTCCAAGCTCCACGCCCTGCCGCTGGCCGCCGCGGTCGAGTACGACGTCGTCGCCGACGCCGGCGGCTCGGGGCCGGTCGGCCGCTCCCGGATCACCGCCGCCGTGGACCGGGCGCTCGGGCTCTCCTCCTTCTACGAGCCCGGCGATCCGGAGGCGGCGGGCTTCCGCAACGAGCTGGCGCTGATGCTGATCCTGGCCAAGCGCTTCGACGAGGCGCTCGACGTGTTCCGGGCGATCGGCGCACAGGCCCGGTCGCACCCCTGGGCGTACTTCGGGGATCCGCGGCGGGAGTTCCTGGAGTTCCGCACCGGGGTGCGGATGCAGATCGCGAGCTCCACACCGTTCTTCTCCCGACCGCCGGCGTCGGCGACCGGGAGCCGGGAGCGGCTCCCCGGAGGTACCGCCGTCCATCTGCTGGCGATAGCCGCCGCCCCGCCCGCGCGGGTCGCGACGGCCGCGCTGATGTGCGGAGTACCGCTGCGGATCGCCCCGGCGGGCGGCTCGGCGAGCTATGTGGCGCTGGCCCCCGACGAGCCGTCCGGGCGGCGGGCCGCCCTGATCGGCGGGGAGGACCGGCTGACCGGCGCCGCTGACACCTTCACCACCGGCGAGAAGTGGCCGACGCTCGTGCTGCGGCGGACCGGGGGCCTCGCCGGGTTCACGCTGATGCACAAGGGCAAGGAGGCCGCGTCCCACGCCTGGGACCCGTCCGCCCCCGTCGCCGACCACGCGTCCGCGTCGGCCACGGCCGGCGCGCTCGCCCGCGTGTACGGGCTGCCCGACCCCCGCCCGCTCACCGGGCTGCTGCGTTCCTCGGCCGCCCCGGCGCGCCATCAGGCGGACCTCGTCGCCGCCCTCGGCCTGCCCCCGCTCCCGGCCGGCTTCGGCCGGCACGCCGACCCGCTCGCGGGTGTGCCCGGGACCCGGCTGCTGGAGCGCCGCGGCCTCCTCTCCGGGATGCGCGACACCCTGGCGAACGACCCGGAACGCCTGCTGGTCCGCTCCCCCGGCGCCGGCCCTTCCCCCCGCCCGAAGCGGTGGTGGCTGCTGCGCCTGCTGGCCCTGGCCCTCTTCGCCCCGGCCGCGGCCTGGGCATGGTGGTCCCCCGGCGTCGGACTGCTGCGCTCCGTCCTGCTTTCCCTTCTGGCGCTGGTCTTCGGGGCGCAGGTCGTGGCGGCCCTGAGGGAACGCGGCAGACGGGCCGACGGCGGACGGTCCGGGTAGCCCGAACCGCCCCGCCCGGGGCCGGCCGCCCGGCGCCCGGCCCCTGCACCCTGGTGAAGCCCGGCCCGTATGCTCGGCCCGAAGCCAGACACCGGAAGGCAGAGACGTGAAATACAGGGTCCAGCCCAGCGCCCAGGTCGACGAGACCGCCGAGATCGGCGCAGGCAGCAGCGTGTGGGATCTCGCGCAGATCCGCGAGGGCGCCCGCCTGGGCGAGGGCTGTGTGATCGGCCGGGGTGCCTACGTCGGCACGGGCGTGCACATGGGCGACAACTGCAAGCTGCAGAACTACGCGCTGGTGTACGAGCCTGCCGAGCTCGGTGACGGCGTCTTCATCGGTCCCGCCGTGGTGCTCACCAACGACCACAACCCGCGTTCCGTCGACCCCGAGGGCAAGCAGAAGCGCGGCGGCGACTGGGAGGCCGTGGGTGTGAAGATCGCCGACGGGGCCTCGATCGGCGCGCGCTCCGTGTGTGTCGCCCCCGTCAGCATCGGCCGCTGGTCGATGGTCGCCGCCGGCGCCGTGGTGACGAAGGACGTACCGGACTTCGCCCTGGTCGTGGGAGTGCCCGCGCGGCGGATCGGCTGGGTCGGCCGGGCCGGTGTGCGGCTGACCGAGCGCGAGGGCGAGCCGGGCGTGTGGGAGTGCCCGGAGACCGGTGCCCTGTACGAGGAGAAGGACGGCGTGCTCACCGAGCGCTGAACGGCGCCGCTCCCGGGGGCGGTCCCGGCCACGGGGCGCCCGCGGGCGGGGCCCGCGACGAGGCGCTCGTCAACCGCGTGACCGGCCGGGAGGCCGGCTCGGCCATCCGATCGAGTCGGCCTCCCGGCTTTCGCGTGTCTGTCGCGGCTTCTGCCCGGAACATCCCCATAGGATCCGCAGCCATCGCCGATCTTCCCCGGGGGTTCAGGCATGGCCGAGAGCGGCAGCACCGCACGGGACCGTTCCGCACCGGAAGGTTCCACACTGGACCGCAGAGGGTTCATCCGACTCGCGGGCGGCACCGCGCTCGCCACCGCGCTCACCGGTGCCGGCCCCGGGACGGGTGCGGCGCACGCCGCCACGGGCGCGCCGGTCACGACCCAGCCGCTCCCCCGGGCCTCGCTGCCGCCGCTCCCGCCCCTGCCCGACCAGCTCTCGGGAGGAAAGGTGACTCCCCCCGCGCCCTCCGTCCGCGTGCCCCGTGCGGACGGCAAGCCCGCCCCGGCGGCCGTGCGCGCCGCGATTCCGGACACGCTCCCCTTCACCTTCCACGGCAGCGGCTACACCGCGGTCGACCTCCCGGAGCGGCTGCGGCCCTGGCGCGACCGGCCGACGCCCTGGTCCGGTGTCACCCCGGACACCACGCACACCTATCTCGACCGCGACGGGGTCATCATGTACCGCCCGCACAGGTCGGCCCCGGGGTACAACCAGCCCGTCACCCAGATCCAGTTCGGCCTCGGCTGCGCCGCCGCGTACCGCACCGTCAAGGACCCGGCCCGCAGGGCGCTGTACCTCAAACGCGCCAGGGCCCAGGCGAAGCGGCTGATCGACACCCGGGTGGAGGCGCGGGGCGCGTGGTACTTCCCGTACCCGTTCGACTTCACGCACGGCACCCACAGCGGCATCTCCTACCGGGCGCCCTGGTACTCGGGGATGGCTCAGGGCGAGGCGATCAGCCTGTTCGTGCAGCTGTCCCTGCTCGACGGCGTCACGCCGGAGGAGCGGACGCTCTACCGGACGGCCGCCGACGGGGCGTTCGCGTCGCTGCTGCGCGGGGACGACGGCGACCCGTGGGTGGTAAACAGGGACGACGCCGGCTATCTGTGGATCCAGGAGTACCCGGTCGACGCTCCCGGCACCTCCGACCGCACGTACAACGGCATGATCTTCGCCATGTTCGGGCTGTGGGACTACGCCCGGCTGACGGGGAACTCGCTCGCCGCCCGGCTGTACGACGGGGCGTGCACCACGGTCGACCACTACTTCCCCACCCTGCGCAACCGGCGCTGGGCCTCGTACTACTGCCTGACGCACCGGATCCCGACGCCCTCGTACCACCAGCACCACATCAATCTGTACCGCCAGCTGCACTGGCAGACCGGCAGCCCTCGCTTCGCCCACATGAGCGACCTGCTCACGGACGACCATCCCTCGGGCTTCCTGCCGGAGGGCTCGCCCGTCGTCCTCGCGGCCGGGAAGCACACGCTGTACCGGTACGACACCGACGCGGACGGGGACTTCGTCGCGGCGAAGGGTGACGCCGAGCTCGCACGCAGGACCGTCAGCCTGCCCCGCACTACGCGGGCCACCGCGAACCGCCGCCGCCGGATCATGGGCCGCGGCGTGGCCTACCGCATCGACTCGGGCCCCCACAAGGGCTGGTGGGTCGGCGAGGCCCACCCGAAGTCCTATCTGCTCGGCGAGTACCTCCCCACCGACTACCGGCCCGGCCGGACGCTGTCCTTCCCCGCGGGCAGCAAGGTGACCTGCCACCGCTACGGACGGGACCGCGGGGTCACCGCCACCCGCACCGTGACGTTCGGCAAACCGTCCGGAGCCCCCTTCGACCGGCGGTCGGTCGTCAACGGACGGCCGATGTGCCGGATCGCCGCCGGGGCCCTGAAGGGTTACTGGGTGTTCGCGGGCGACGTCGTCACGGACGGGCGCTGAGCACCGCCCCGCCGGGTCACCCGGGACCGTCCGCCTGCACGGACGGTCCCGGGTGACCCGTTTTCGGCCGAAGTACGCACCCGGTTCACGAAATCGTTATGCGGTCGCGCCGATGATCGCCGGGGGCGTTCTGACCTTTGCATGCACACGCCCCCCGCCCGGTGCGGCCCCACGGCCCTGGGCCTGGTCAGTACGTGGATTGCCTACCATTGCGAGCAGTGTGAGACCGTGACACGCCTGCCCACGCCCTGACCAAGAAGAAGAGTGCTCAGTGAAAGTCATCAGCATCGTCGGAGCCCGTCCTCAACTGGTGAAGCTCGCCCCCATCGCGGCGGCGTTCGCGGAGACCGAGCACGAGCACTTCATCGTGCACACCGGGCAGCACTACGACGCCGACCTCTCCGACGTCTTCTTCGACGGCCTCGGCATCCCGGACCCGGACGTGCACCTCGGCGTGGGCTCCGGCAGCCACGGTGTGCAGACGGGCTCCGTGCTCTCCGCCCTGGACCCGGTCCTCGAGCGCGAGAAGCCTGACTGGGTGCTCGTGTACGGCGACACCAACAGCACGATCGCGGGCGCGCTGTCGGCCGTGAAGATGCACCTCCCGGTGGCGCACCTCGAGGCGGGCCTGCGCTCCTTCAACCGGCGGATGCCGGAGGAGCACAACCGCGTCCTCACCGACCACTGCGCCGACCTGCTGCTGGCCCCGACCGAGGAGGCCATGCGCCACCTCGCGGGCGAGGGTCTCGCCGACCGGGCGCGGCTCGCCGGTGACGTCATGGTCGACATCTGCCTGAAGATCCGGGACGCCGTGCGGGCCGGGGAGCACGCCGCGCCGGCGCTGCCCGAGGGCATCGACCCGTCGCAGCCGTTCCTGCTCGCGACGCTGCACCGCCCGGACAACACGGACGACCCCGAACGCCTCTCCGCGATCCTGGACTCGCTGGCGAAGCTGCCGGTCCCGGTGGCGCTGCTGGCCCACCCGCGTCTGGTCGCGCGGGCCGAGGCGCACGGCATCAACCTGGCCCAGGGCAGTGTGCACGTCGGCCGGCCGCTGCCGTACGCCGGTCTGGTCGCCGCCGTGCTGGCCTCCACCGGTGTGATCACGGACTCCGGCGGCCTGCAGAAGGAGGCGTTCCTGCTGGAGCGCATCTGCACCACGGTTCGCCCCGAGACCGAGTGGGTGGAAACCGTCGAGGCCGGTTGGAACGTCCTTGTTCCCGACCCGCACACCCTCTCCCCCGAGGAGTGGGCCGCGACGGTGACCCGCGCCGTGCCGACCGCCGACCCCGGCACCCCGTACGGCGACGGCCGGGCCGCCAAGAACGTTGTCCGGATCATGGAAGAGTGGAAGGGGGGCAGCCGGCACGCGTGACGGAGAAGGGGCCCCGCGCCGCACGCCCGCGACGGGCGACGCGGCGTCCAGGTGGCCCGAATCCGTACATGTCACCGTGCTAGCGTCACCGACTATGTCAGCGTCTCCCGGGTCCGGGCTGCCCGCCGAAGGCAAGCGGCCTCATGTGATCTACCTCGCCATCGGGTTCCCGCCGGCCGCCAAGAGCTCGGCGTACCGCATGCGCGAGACCGCGAACCAGTTCATCAACGTGGGCTGGGACGTGACCGTCGTCAACGTCGCCCAGGAGTCCTGGGAGCGGGACTCCGGCGTCGACCTCACCCTGCTGGACCAGGTCGACCCCAGAGTGAAGATCGTCGAGCTGCCGCTGGCGCGCGAGGATCTCGAGACGGACATCCGCCTCTACGACGAGGCGCGTGCGCTCAACCCCAACGGCTGGGTCGCCAAGCTGCGCCGCCGCCAGATGAAGCCCTTCCCGGAGCCCAACTTCGGCGAGTGGCGCACCGACCTGGAGCAGGCGGTCCTGCGCATCCACGAGGAGCACCCGGCCGACCTGCTGCTCGCCAGCTGTGTGCCGTACGTGAACCTCGCCGCGGCCTGGAAGCTGTGGGAGGAGAAGCGGGTCCCGTACGCGGTGGACTTCCGCGACGGGTGGTCCATCGACGTCATCGAGGGCGTCGAGGCCTTCGGGCCCGACTCCGAGGAGGGCCGCTGGGAGCGGAAGATCCTCGACGAGGCCCTCTCCCTGTGGGTGGTCAACGACCCCATCGCCGACCACTACCGCAGGCGGTACCCGGACTTCGCCGACCGCGTCCACGTCGTGCGCAACGGCTACGACGCCGACAGCTCCCCGGGCCGCGCCCACGCACCGGACCCCGAGTCCGGGCTGGTCTTCGGCTACCTGGGCACGGTCAACTTCACCCCCCAGCACCTGGAGACGGTGCTGAACGCCTGGAAGGCGGCGCGGGAGAAGGAGCCGCTGCTGGCCAACGCGCGCTTCGAGGTGCGCGGCCACATCGGCAACGGCGCCGGCCGTGAGGCGAACCGGCACACGGAGATCCTCAAGCAGGCCGAGGCCGACGGCGTCCACTTCGGCGGCCCCGCCGCCAAGGCCGAGGTCGCGTCGATCTACGCCGGCTGGGACGCCATGGTGCTGATCCTGATCGGCGGCCGCTACGTCACCTCCGGCAAGGTGTACGAGTACATGGCGACCGGTCTGCCCATCGTGTCGGCGCACGTCGTCGAGCACGACGCGTCCAACGTGCTGAGCGGGCACCCGCTGTGGACGGGCGCCGTCGGCATCGACGAGGAGGGGCTGACCGAGTCCTTCGTCCGGGCCGCCCACATGGCGGTCGAGACCAGCGACGAGGTGCACGCCGAGGCCATGGCCCACGCGGACCAGTTCACCCGCGAGGCGCTGATGACCGTGGCCGTGAAGAACCTCGTCGAGGAGTTCACGGCGAAGTACGCCGCACAGGGCGCGCGGGGCGTCGACCCCGGCGGCACCCCGGCCGCCGCGCCGGAGACCGGGGACGTGGCGCCCGTCGCCGAGAAGTCGATCGTCGCCGGAGGACCCACCCCGTGACCGAAGTCCTGTTCGTCGCCGCTGCCAAGCCGCAGTTCGGCGTGCTCGCCGACTCGGTGCGCAAGTTCAACGCCCTCGGCGCGCGGGTGCACCTCGCGGCCACGTTCCACCTGGAGTCCTCTGCCGAGGAGGTCGCCACGCTGGAGCTGGCCGGGCTGCACCAGCTGCCCCGGAGCGTCGCGCACCGCAGCCAGGCGCTGCGCCGCAAGGCGCGCACGTCCCCGCTGGGCATGCGCGTGTGGATGCAGTCCAAGCCCGACTCGTGGCTGCGCGACCGGGCCCGCCGGGCCGACGTGATCGTCGCGCTCGACCCCGGGGCCGTGTACACCGTGTGGCGGCTGGCCCAGTACAACCGCAGCGCCGCCGCGATGTTCGGTCTCGCACCGGGTCTGAAGGCCGTCGAGGGCCTCACGTCGCAGGGCGGCAGTGTGCAGCGCCGCTCGGTCATCCCACCGCTGGACGCCGTGGCCCGCGATGTCCGCCGCTCCGTTGACGGGCTGCCGGCCGCGGTGATGCGCACCGCGACCGCGCGTCCCGTGATGCGCTCCACCGTCGGTGCCCGGCTGTGGCGCACCGCCGTCACCGCCCCCGGTGTGCCGACCCGGGTGCGTGCCGCGACCTCCCGCTACGTCGCGGAGGGCATGCAGTGGGCGGGCCGCACGAGCGGTGCCGCCATAGCGCTCGCCGACGCCGCGTCGAAGATCCCGGACCTCGGGCTCAAGGCGCAGCTCCTCGACGAGGGCGTGATGAAGGAGATCACGAAGGGCCTCAGCCCGCGCCATCTCGACAGAGCGGTGGCAGCTCAACTCGCCTTCGCCGACAGCGAGTTCGCCGCCGGCCGGATCGAGAAGGCGGCCGGAGCGCTGGACCGTGCGCTGTTCCTGGACTTCCACCGGGTGCTGCACATCGACCAGCTGTCCTCGCCGCTGGCGAAGGACGCCGAGGGCTTCGTCGCCCCGCTGTACCGCTCCAGGGCGATGCAGGCGCTGAGCCGCCCGCAGGGCCGGAAGACGCCGTACAAGAAGGCCCCCACGGACCGTCCGCTGCGGCTGCTGGTCACGACCAGCGCCAACGACAACTTCCTGCACCACATCCTGGACCACTTCGGCGACCACCCCGGTGTCGAGCTGCGCTTCCTGGACCTGGCCGCGTCGAAGCACCTCAAGCGGATCGCCTGGGCGGGCCGGCGGATGCTGGAGGACCGGCTGTCCGGCGGCACCAGCGACTACCAGGAAGAGGTCGAGCGGCTGTTCCGCCCGTACCTCGACTGGGCCGACACGGTCTTCCTGGACTGGTCGGTGGGCCCCGCCGGGATGCTCACGACCATCGACCCGGGTGACACCCGGATCGTGGTCCGGCTGCACAGCTACGAGGCGTTCACGCGCTGGCCGCACATGACGGACTTCTCGCGCATCGACGATCTCGTCTTCGTCGCCCCGCACGTGAAGGACCTGGCCGTGTCGCTGGTCCCGCAGCTGCGCGGTGACCAGGCTCCCCGTTTCCACATCGTCGACAACGCGATGGACCTGTCCGGCTTCGCCCGGCCGAAGCCCGCCGAGGCCCGGTTCAACCTGGGTCTGATCGGGATAAGCCAGGTCGCCAAAGACCCGAAGTGGGCCGTGGACGTCCTGGAGCGGGTGCGCCGCCACGACGAGCGCTACCGGCTGATCCTGGTCGGCGGCGACATGGACCCGAAGACGAGCCGGGCGACGCGCGAGTACCGCCGCGAGTTCGAGAAGGAGCTGGCTCCGCTGGAGGAGTCGGGCGCCGTGGTCCGCCTGGGCCCGACGGACGACGTGCCGTCGAAGCTCCAGGAGATCGGCACCATCATCAGCTCCTCGGTCCGCGAGGGCTGCCACGTGGGTCTGATGGAGGGCGCGGCGAGCGCCGCCGTCCCGGTCGCCCGCGACTGGCCGTTCTACGCTGGCAAGCCGAACAGCGCCCGCACTCTCTACCCCGAGGGCTGGGTCGTCGGCTCCCCCGAGGAGGCGGCGAAGCGGATCCTGGAGGCCACGGCCACCGAGGACGCCTGGCGGAACGCGGGCAAGCTGGCGGCCGAGCACGCGCTGTCCGTGTGGGACTGGCCCGTGGTGCAGAAGCACTTCGAGAAGCTGTTCCTCGAGGACCGGTAGAGCGGTACGGAACGGGCAAAGGAAAGAGCCCCGGGACATCGTCCCGGGGCTCTTTCCTTTGCCCTCGTCCGGCTCTCCCGGGACGTCCGCCCCGGCGGGGCGGCCGGGCTAAGGGTGACGCAACTGCCAGCCCGCCCACGCGGACTCGACCATCTCCCGCACCTCGTGGCGCGCGCTCCAGCCCAGCTCCTCGCGGATGCGGTCGGCGGAGGCCACGACCCGGGCCGGGTCACCCGGCCGGCGGTCGGTGATCTCGGGCTTGACGCCCTCGTGGCCGGTGACGTCCTGGATGATCCCGACCATGTCGGCGACCGAGACGCCCTCGCCGCGGCCGATGTTGAGGATCAGCCGGGCGTCGGGGTCGGCGGCCAGCCGCCGGGCCGCGGCGACATGGGCGGAGGCGATGTCCTCGACGTGGATGTAGTCGCGGATGCAGGTGCCGTCCGGCGTCGGGTAGTCGTCGCCGAAGATCCGCGGCGCCTGGCCCGCGGTGAGCCGTTCGAAGACCATCGGCACGAGGTTGAAGACGCCGTCGTCGCCGAGCTCGGGCGTGGCCGCGCCGGCGACGTTGAAGTAGCGCAGCGAGGCGGTGGCGACGGGGTGGACCTTGCCGACGGCCGTGACCAGCCACTCACCGGCGAGCTTGGTCTCGCCGTACGGGTTGATGGGCGCGCACGGCGTCTCCTCGGTGACGAGGTCGACGTCCGGCATGCCGTACACGGCCGCGGAGGACGAGAACAGGAAGCGGCTCACTCCTGCGGCGACGGCTGCGTCGAGGAGGACCCGCAGACCCTCCACGTTCTCCCGGTAGTAGTGGAGCGGCTTCTCCACGGACTCGGCCACCTGCTTCTTGCCCGCGATGTGCACGACGCCGGTGACGGCGTGGTCGCGCAGGACGCGGTCCACGGTGTCGCGGTCGAGGACCGTGCCGGTCTCCAGCGGCACCCCGGCGGGCAGCCGTTCGGCGCGTCCCGTGCTCAGGTCGTCGAGGACCACGACGCGCTCGCCGCCCTCGGTCATCGCCTTCACCACGTGCGATCCGATGAAGCCGGCGCCACCGGTGATCAACCAGGTCATGGGGAACCTTCCTGCAAGCGGGCCCTGCCCCACGGGTGCGCGGGGCAGGGCCAGGTGTTCGCGTACGGAGCGATCCGCCCGTCAGCCGCCGATGACGACGCGGCGGACGCCCTCCCAGCGGGCCGGGTCGGTGGTGCGGCGGCCGTCGACGAGGACGGTGACGTCCGGCAGGTCGGAGGCGGCCAGCTCGCGGTACTCGGCGTGGTCTGCCTGGAGGACCGCGGCGGTGACCTTCTCGCCCTGGTGCGGGTTGAGGCCGTGCGCGGCGAGCTCCTCGGCGGTGTACATCGGGTCGGAGACGAACGGCACCGCGCCGCGGGCCTTGAGGGCCTCGACGGTCCCGAAGACGCCGGAGAAGGCGGTCTCCTTGACGCCACCGCGGTAGGCGGCGCCCAGCACGAGCACGTTGACGTCCTTCAGGTCGCCGTAGGCGGCGGCCAGCAGGTCGACGGCGTACTCCGGCATGGCGGCGTTGGCCTCGCGGGCCGAGCGCACGACGGTCGCCTCCGGGTCGTTCCACAGGTACATCCGCGGGTAGATCGGGATGCAGTGGCCGCCGACGGCGATACCGGGCTGGTGGATGTGGCTGTAGGGCTGCGAGTTGCAGGCTTCGATGACCTTCTTGACGTCGATGCCGTTCTTGTCGGCGAACCGGGCGAACTGGTTGGCCAGACCGATGTTGACGTCGCGGTAGGTGGTCTCGGCGAGCTTCGCGAGCTCGGAGGCCTCGGCGGTGCCCAGGTCCCACACGCCGTTCGGCTGCGGGAGGTCCTCACGCTCGTCGAAGTCCAGGACCTGCTCGTAGAACTCCACGCCGCGCGCGGTGGAGGCCTCGTCGATGCCGCCGACGAGCTTGGGGTAGCGGCGCAGGTCGGCGAAGACGCGGCCGGTGAGCACCCGCTCCGGGGAGAAGACCAGGTGGAAGTCCTGGCCCGCGGTGAGGCCGGAGCCCTGCTCCAGCATCGGCGCCCAGCGGGTGCGGGTGGTGCCGACCGGAAGGGTGGTCTCGTACGAGACGAGGGTGCCGGGCTTGAGGCCCTTGGCGATGTCCCGGGTGGCCGCGTCCATCCAGCCGAAGTCCGGAGTGCCCTCCGCGTCCACGAACAGCGGGACGACGACCACGACCGCCTCGGACTGCGCGACGGCCGTCGCGGTGTCGGTGGTGGCGGACAGCAGGCCGGCGTCGACGGCCTGCTTCAGCTTGACGTCGAGGTCGTGCTCACCGGGGAAGGGCTCGGTGCCGGCGTTGACCAGCTCGACGACCTTCTCGTTGACGTCGGCGCCGATGACCTTGTGGCCCTTGGCGGCGAACTGCACGGCGAGCGGAAGCCCGATCTTGCCGAGCGCGACTACACAGATATTCATCGGGTCAGTTTCCTCTTCACACGGGACATCAGGTGACGCAGCCGGCTGCGCTCGCCGGACGACGAGGACTCCCAGAGCGGAGCCGTGGTGATGACGAGCCGCCCCTTGGCGTTCGCGTTGGCGGAGACACGGTACGGGACCTTCTCGCGCCAGCGCCGTGCCAGTGGCAGCGGCCGGTCCAGGGTCCTCACCGGGACCTCGTACGTCGAGCCTGCCACGTCCAGATAGGCGCGGACGCCGAGCTTGGCCCTGACGGGCTTGACCGGGATACGGGCGGTGAGCACCGTCCCCGTGCCGTCGTCGGTGGTGGTGCGGCTCAGGTCCCCCGCGGGTGCGGGGAGTTCGGTGCCGACGGGCAGCCTGCGGGCGCCCGGCTTGTCGGCGCTCTTCGGCATCGCCTTGTTGGCGAGCCGGATCACGGCACGGTCCGTCTCGCCCGTGACGGGGACGCGGACGGAGAGGGACACGGACAGTTCCTGGCCCTGCTGCTCCCAGCGCGCCGACACCAGCCCGGTGCCGTCGGCGAGCTGCCTGGGCACGGACTCGCCGATGACCTCGTACAGCCGGTCGGGCAGGCCCAGTTCCGGGTCGCGGAACCCGGGATAGCGGACGAACGCCCGGCCGTCCTCCAGCAGCAGCGGAGGCGCCCCCTGGGCCGCCTCCTCCTCGATGGCGCGGATCAGTTCGGTGACGGCGCCGCGCTGGGCCAGTGCGATCCGGACCCGCCGCTTGACGTCCATCGAGTCGCGGAGCGATTCGGTGAAGTACTCGTCGGCGAGGCCCGCGATGCCGGCGCAGACCTGGATCTGCGTCTCCCGGTCGAGGGCCGGGAAGTCGTCCTGGACCAGCTTGGCGAGCTCCCATGTGAAATGGCGCTTGAACACCGCGTCACGCTGGGGACCGGCCTCGATGAGCCCGGCCGTGAACTTCATGATCTCGGCCGTGCAGCGCAGCCTCGCCAGGTGGTCGGCGCGGTACGTGATGTTGCTCGCGTCCCCGCGCTTGACCGCGTAGTAGTACGTGTAGTCCGCGAGGACGGAGATCTTCCGCGCCCGGACGCACGCCTCGATCGTGAACGGCTGGTCGCTGCCGACCGGCAGGTCCTCGGGGAAGCGCAGCTTGTGCCGCTCGACCAGATCGCGCCGGAACAGCTTGGTGTTGGCCAGCGTGAACGGAAGCGCCGAGTCGTACAGGCTGACGTCCGGGTCGCTCTTCTTGTAGAGCGCCTGGTGGACGTAGCGGCCGTTGGTCCCGACCATCTTGCCGACGACGACGTCGGAATCGTGCTTGTCGGCACAGGCCACCATGCGCTTCAGCGCGTCCGTGCCGAGGTAGTCGTCGGAGCCGATGAAGTACACGTAACGGCCGGTGGCCACCTCCAGGGCCCGGTTGCTGGGCGCAGCCGGGCCGCCGGAGTTGGCCTGGTGGATCACCTTCACGGTGCCGGGGTACCGCTCCGCGAAGCGGTCGAGTTCCCGGCCGCTGTCGTCCGTCGAGCCGTCGTCGACGGCCACGACCTCCAGCCGGTCCACTCCGATGCTCTGGTTCACCAGCGACTCGAGGCACTCGGTGAGGTACGGCATCGTGTTGTAGACGGCCACGACGACGGTGACATCAGGGGTGGTCAACTGGCCACGCCCTCCGGGTTCAGCTGCACGGTGGCACCGCTCTTTGCGGAGTCGATGACGGCGGCGGCGACCTCGACGGTCCGCAGGCCCTGGCGCAGCGTGCAGATGTCCTGGGACTTGCCGAGCACCGCGTCCCGGAAGAGCTCGTGCTCGACGAGGAGCGGCTCGCGCTTCGGGATCGCGTAGCGGATCATGTCGCCCTCGGAGACACCGCGGAAGGCCTGCAGCGCCTCCCACTCGGTCGCCACGGCCGCGTTCGAGTAGAACGTCAGGTCGGCGGTGAGGGTGTCGGCGATGAAGCAGCCGCGCTCGCCGGTGACCGAGGTGAAGCGCTCCTTGAGCGGGCTCAGCCAGTTGACGAGGTGGCTCACCATCGTGCCGTCGGAGAGCTTGCCGACGGCCGAGACCATGTCCTCGTGCGGGCGGCCCGACTTGGAGACGGTGTGCGCCGCGATCGACGTGTACTGCTGGCCGGTGACCCAGGCCGTCAGGTCGATGTCGTGGGTGGCGAGGTCCTTGACCACGCCGACGTCGGCGATGCGGTGCGGGAAGGGGCCCTGGCGGCGGGTGACGACCTGGAAGACGTCACCGAGCTCGCCGGCCTCCAGCCGGGTGCGCAGGCTGCGCAGCGCCGGGTTGCAGCGCTCGATGTGGCCCACGCCGGCGACCAGGCCGCGCGACTCGAAGGCCTCGACCAGCCGGCGGGCACCCTCGACGGTGTCCGCGACCGGCTTCTCGATCAGCGCGCCGACACCGGCCTCGGCCAGCTTCAGGCCGACTTCCTCGTGCAGCGCGGTCGGGCAGGCCACGACGGCGTAGTCGATGCCGAGCGCGATCAGCTCGTCGACGGTGGACAGCACGGGAGCGCCCTGCGCCCAGCCGTTCTTGTCCCCCATGGGGTCGACGACGGCGACCAGGTCGATGCCGTCGAGCCCGGCCAGCACACGGGCGTGGTGGCGTCCCATGGAGCCCAGGCCGATCAGGCCGGCCCGCAGTGCAGCGGCAGTCACAGGTTCTCTCCCAGCGCGTTCACGGCGGTGACAATGCGCTCCAGGTCGCCCTCGGTGAGCGACGGGTGGACGGGCAGCGAGACGACCTCGGCGGCCGCCCGCTCGGTCTCGGGCAGGTCCCAGTTGCGGCCGGCCTTCTGGTCCGGCTCCCAGTACGGCTTCAGCCGGTGGATCGGCGTCGGGTAGTAGACGGCGTTGCCGATGCCCGCCTCGGTGAGCTTCGCCATGGCGGCGTCGCGGTCACCGCTGACCCGGATCGTGTACTGGTGGTAGATGTGGCGCGCGCCCTCGGCGACGACCGGCGTCACCACGCCCTGCGCGGTGATGTGCTGTGAGAGGTACGCGGCGTTGGCGATGCGCTGCTCGGTCCAGCCGGGCAGCTTGGCGAGCTGGACGCGGCCCACGGCGGCGGAGACGTCGGTCATGCGCATGTTGGCGCCGACGATCTCGTTCGCGTAGCGCTGCTCCATGCCCTGGTTGCGCAGCAGGCGCAGGGTGCGGGCGACCTCGGCGTCGGCCGTGGAGATCATGCCGCCCTCGAGGCTGTGCATGTTCTTGGTCGGGTAGAAGCTGAACGTGCCGCCGGAGCCGAAGGCGCCGACCGGGGTGCCGTTCAGAGCGGCGGCGTGCGCCTGGCAGGCGTCCTCGACGACCGCCAGCTTGTGCTTGTCCGCGACGGCCATGATCCGGTCCATCGCGGCCGGGTGGCCGTACAGGTGCACCGGCATGATCGCGGCGGTGCGCGGGGTGATCGCGGCCTCGACCGCGGCCGGGGCGAGGCAGTACGTGTCCGGGTCGATGTCGGCGAAGACGACGTCGGCGCCGACGAGGCGGACGGCGTTGGCCGAGGCGGCGAACGAGAACGAGGGGACGATCACCTCGTCACCCGGGCCGATACCGAGAGCCATCAGAAGGAGGTGCAGCGCGGAGGTGCCGGAGTTGACGGCGACGCAGTGGCGGCCGTCCACGAGCTCCGAGAAGCCCTCCTCGAACGCGGCCACCTCGGGGCCCTGGACCACCCGGCCGCTGCGCAGTACGCGTACGGCTGCTTCGATCTCTTCTTCACCGATGACCGGGCGGGCAGCGGGGATGGGCTGCGCGTTGCTGCTCGGCATTGGACGTCCTCCTTGAACACCGCGAGAGCTCTTTGTGGCAGAGGTCCGGGGTCTGCGGGGCGTCTTCGGGCCGCGCGAACCCCTCCGGCGTGATGGCCGACGCCCTACCGAGGAATGCTGGGACCGGTCTGTCCCTTAACCGGGCCGGTCACCGACCGTAGTCTCCGGGTGGGTCCTCGGCACGGCAGCGACCGCCGTCACATTATCAGGGATTTCCCAGGCAATTTCTGGGCCGTTAACAGGCCCAGGCATCAATTGCGAAACAAATGGCGTGTCCCGCCCCTGAGTCCGCAGGGGCGGGACACGAACGTTCAACCACCGGTCATGGATTGTTCAGCTTTCCGCCGATGCCGTCACGGTGGGCAGGCTCTGCTGCTCCGCCGCGGCGGTCTTCTTGGCGGCCGACTTGGTCGCCTTCTTGGCGGTCGTCTTCTTCGCCGCGGTGGTCTTCTTGGCCGCCGTCTTCTTCGTGGCGGCCTTCTTCGCCGTGGCCTTCTTCGCGGTCTTGCGGGCCGCCTTCTTGGCCGGGACCTCGGCGGACTCCTCAGCGGGTGCCGAAGTGGCCTCGGCCACGGGCTCCGGCGTGGCGGCGACCACGACGACCGCGGCCTCCTCCGCGCCGGACGGCGAGCCCGCCGGGGCGCTGACCTTGCGCGTCGCCCGGCGACGGGCCCGCGGCGGAGCCGCGACGGCGGCCTCCTCGGCCGGCTCCTCCGGAGCCTCGGCAGCAGGCGCCTGGACCGGGGCCGGGGCCTCGGCGGCCTCGGTCACGATCTCGGCGGCGGCGCTCCCCTTCGGCGAACCGGCCGGAGCCGACGCCTTGCGGGTGGCCCGGCGGCGGGTACGGCCTGCGGGGGCGGGCTCCTCCACCGCGGCAGGCACGGCCTCGGGCTCGGCGACCGGGGCGGCCTCCTCGGCCGGGACCCGCTCGGGCTGCTTCACCTCGATCTCGACCGGCTCGGCCTGCTTCGGCGCACCGGCCGGAGCCGACGCCTTGCGGGACGCCCGGCGACGGCCGCGACGGGACGCGGCGGCCTCGGCCTCGGCGGCGCTGCTGTACAGCTCCTCGTCGGGGGCGAAGGCGGGCTCGGGCAGGGCCGACGGAGCCGCGGCCTCGGCCGCGACCTCGGCCTCGGTCTCCTCGTCCTCGCTCGGCGGGGCCTCGGCGCCCGGCGCCTCCACGACCACCTCGTGCTCGTGGACGTGCTCGGCGCCGCCACGGCCGCGCTTCTTGCGCTTGCCGCCACCACCGCCACCGGCGGCCGACGGCTGCTCCATGTGCACGATCACACCGCGGCCGTTGCAGTGCACGCAGGTCTCGGAGAACGACTCCAGCAGCCCCTGGCCCACCCGCTTGCGGGTCATCTGCACCAGCCCCAGCGAGGTGACCTCGGCCACCTGGTGCTTCGTGCGGTCCCGGCCCAGGCACTCGAGCAGGCGCCGCAGCACCAGGTCCCGGTTGGACTCCAGGACCATGTCGATGAAGTCGATGACGACGATGCCGCCGAGGTCCCGCAGCCGCAGCTGGCGGACGATCTCCTCGGCCGCCTCCAGGTTGTTCCTGGTGACGGTCTCCTCGAGGTTGCCGCCCTGGCCGGTGAACTTGCCGGTGTTGACGTCGACCACGACCATCGCCTCGGTCTTGTCGATCACCAGCGAACCGCCGGAGGGCAGCCAGACCTTCCGGTCCAGCGCCTTCATCAGCTGCTCGTCGATCCGGTGCACCGCGAAGACGTCGGTCTCGCTGGTCCAGCGCTGCAGCCGTTCCGCCAGGTCGGGCGCCACGTGCGACACATAGCCGTGGATGGTCTCCCACGCCTCGTCCCCGCTCACGATGACCTTGGAGAAGTCCTCGTTGAAGATGTCGCGGACGACACGGACGGTCATGTCCGGCTCGCCGTAGAGAAGGGTCGGGGCGTTGCCGCTCTTCGCCTTCTTCCGGATCTCCTCCCACTGGGCCTGCAGCCGCTCGACGTCGCGGCGCAGCTCGTCCTCGCTGGCGCCCTCGGCGGCGGTGCGCACGATGACGCCCGCGTCCTCGGGAACGATCTTCTTGAGGATGGTCTTCAGCCGGGCCCGCTCGGTGTCGGGGAGCTTGCGGCTGATGCCCGTCATCGAGCCCTCGGGCACGTACACCAGGTACCGGCCGGGGAGGGAGACCTGGCTGGTGAGCCGGGCGCCCTTGTGACCGATCGGGTCCTTGGTGACCTGTACCAGGACCGACTGGCCGGACTTCAGCGCGGTCTCGATGCGGCGCGGGCCGTTGGCGAGCCCGAGCGCCTCGAAGTTCACCTCGCCCGCGTACAGGACCGCGTTGCGGCCCTTGCCGATGTCGACGAAGGCGGCCTCCATCGACGGCAGGACGTTCTGCACCTTGCCCAGGTAGACGTTGCCGACGTACGACGTCGACTGCTCCTTGTTGACGTAGTGCTCGACCAGCACGTTGTCCTCGAGGACGCCGATCTGGGTGCGGTCCCCGTGCTGCCGGACGACCATCACGCGCTCGACGGCCTCGCGGCGCGCCAGGAACTCCGCCTCGGTGATGATCGGCACGCGGCGGCGGCCCTGCTCGCGGCCCTCACGGCGGCGCTGCTTCTTCGCCTCCAGCCGGGTGGAGCCCTTGATCGACTGCACCTCGTCCGACGGCTCCGCCTTGGGGCGCGGCTCGCGGATCTTCACGACCGTGCGCTCGGGCTCGTCGACACTGGGCTCGCCGTCGCCGGCCTCCCCGCTGCGACGGCGGCGGCGACGGCGGCGACGGCTGCTGCTGGTGCCCGCGGCGGACGGGGTGGCGGCGTCCTGCTCGTCCTCGTCGTCCTCGGGCTCCGGCTCCTCGCCGGCCTCGGCCTCCGGCTCCTCGTCGGTGCCGGACTCCGCGGCGTCGGCCGACTCGCCACGGCGGCGACGGCGGCCGCCGCGACGGCGACGGCGCGAGGGACGGCCCTCGTAGTCGTCGGACTCCTCGGACTCCTCGGACTCCTCGGAGTCATCGGGCTCCTCGGCCGCCGGCTCCTCGGCCTCGACCTCGGCCTCGTCGGCCGGCTCGGTCTCCATGGTCTCGACGGCGAGGGGGGACTCGCCGCGACGGCGACGGCGGCGGCGCGGGGCGGCCT
This sequence comes from Streptomyces wuyuanensis, assembly GCF_900103455.1. Lineage (GTDB taxonomy): Bacteria > Actinomycetota > Actinomycetes > Streptomycetales > Streptomycetaceae > Streptomyces > Streptomyces wuyuanensis. The sequence goes on from NZ_FNHI01000007.1 coordinate 53,684, forward strand.
CGGCGGCCGGGGCCTCCGCGGTCTCCTCCTCGTCCTCGTCGGAGGCGGCGGCCTCGGCGGCGGCCGCGGCGGCGGCGGTCTCCGGGGTCTGGAACACCGGCTCGGTGAAGACCGGGGCCTGGAACACCGGGACGGCGGGCCTGGCGGAGCGGCGCCCGCGGGCGGCCGGCTCGGCCTTCACGGGCCCTTCCTTCGCCCGCTCGTCCTTCGCGGCCTCGTCCTTCGCGGCCTCGTCCTTCACGGGCTCGGCCGCGGACTGCGCGGCAGTGGCCCGGCGGCGGGTACGGCCCCGCGAAGCCGCCTTCCCGGCGGCCTCGACCTCGGCCTCGTCGGCGGCGATGCGCGCGACGGTGTCGGCGGGCAGGCTCTCGCCCGCCACGGACTCGTCCTCCTCGGCGGTGGCTTCCGGCGCGGCGGCCGGAGCGGTCGCCCGGCGCGTGGCACGACGGCGCGTACGGCCGCGCGGCGCCTCCTCCGCGGTGTCCTCGGCGGCCGGCGTCTCGGCGGCGGCCTCGGTCGGCTCCGGCTCCCCGGTGGCCGCGGCAGCGGATTCCGGCGCGTTCGCCCGGCGCGTGGCACGACGGCGCGTACGGCCGCGCGGCGCCTCTTCCGCCGTGTCCTCGGCGGCCGGCGTCTCGGTGGTCTCGGCGGCGGCCTCGGCCTCGGCGTGCTGCGGCGCACCCGCGGGGGCGGTGGCCCTGCGGCGGGTACGGCGCGCGGGCGCCTCGGCGGGCCCGGTCTCCGCGGCGGTCTCGCTCACGGCACCTTCCTCGATGTCTTCGTCGGCGGCGACGGCCTCGGCCGTAAGCGCCGGAGCAGGCGAGGTCGCGGGCGCCTCGGCGGAGGCGGGCTCGGCGACGACCTCGGCGGGGGCCGGGGAACCGGCGGGCGCGGTGGCCTTGCGGGTCGCCCGGCGGCGGGTGCGCGGCGCGGGCGCCTCGGCGGCGGCTTCGGCGGCCGGAGCGGCGCTCTCGGCGGCAACGTCGGGCGCCCCGGCCGGGGCGGCAGCGGCGGCCTCGGGGGCCGGGGCTGCGGCGGTGGCCTTGCGGGTCGCCCGGCGGCGGGTGCGCGGCGCGGGCGCCTCGGCGACGGCCCCGTCCTCCTCGGACGGTATGGCGGCCGAGAGGGACGCCGTCACGTCGGCGACGGTCTCCACCTGCACGGAACCGGCCGGCGGGCCCGCCGGCCGCGAAGCGGCACGGCGACGGCGCGGGGGCAGCGTGTCGCTGGGGGTGGAGCTGTCGTTCTCTTCGGTGTTCCCGGTCGTACCGGGGTCCTTCGGTTCGAGCATGCGGGCGGTTCTCCCGTCACGCTCCCGGGCGCCGAGCCTCGATCCGGTCCGGTGGCGCGTCCCGCGTGATGAGTGCGGGGCCTCCGTCCGGGGCGCGGGCGCCTCACGGGAGCTGATGTCTGGCTCGCCGGTTCCGTACGCGATGTACGCACGGCCTGGCGAAAGTCTCCTGGTCATTGCGCTGCCCGACCCAGGTGGCTCCCGAGTACGAGGGCTGCGCTACAACGACTGCCCCTACGCGGAACCGGTACCTGCGGGCACCGTCGCGGCGGCTCCGGCGACCCCTGAGCGATCGGCTGGGGCGGCCGTGACTGCCTCGCGGTCGGGCGCGAGCGGGTCGGTCACCGTGCCGGAATCCTCGTCGAAGAGCCCCTGCGCCAGCCTGGTCACCGCTGCGGGGACCGGCGGCGCCAGGTCGGCCACAGCTCGGAGACCGGACAGGACGTCGTCGGGTCGCACGGCAGGTGTCACGTGCCGAACAACCAGCCGCAGTATCGCACAGGGCCCGTCCGCGGGCCTATCAGGCTGTGGACAACTCGCCTGCAGGTCGGCCACCGCACCCCGGGCGTCGAAGGTCCGCATCCCGTTCTTCGTCTTGCGCCGGACCTCGACGGCGTCCGCCGCGACGAACGCGGCGACCGCCCTCTCGGCCTCCTCGACGGAGACGCCGTCGAGCCGCAGCTCCCACACGGACGCCGTCAGCCGGTCGGCCAGCCCGGTGGTACGGGCCTCGACGGCGTCGACGATGTCGAGGCCGGCGGGCAGCGACTCGTCGAGGAGCTCACGCAGCTTCGCCGGGTCACGGTGGTCGGTCAGCGCGATCTCGAGGTACTCGGCTTCGGACCCCGTGCCCGTCGGGGCGGCGTTGGCGTACGACACCTTCGGGTGCGGGGTGAAGCCCGCCGAGTACGCCATCGGCACCTCGGCACGGCGCAGTGCGCGCTCGAAGGCGCGCTGGAAGTCGCGATGGCTGGTGAACCGGAGGCGGCCGCGCTTGGTGTAGCGCAGTCGGATGCGCTGCACCGCGGGTGCGGGCGGCGGGCCTTCGGGCTGTCGCTTGCCCAGTGGTTCTTCTCCTCGGTGCGGGGCGGACGCCTTCCTGCGCCGCCCTTTGTGGCCTTCGGACCCCCTGGAGGGCGGCCCGCCCGGCTCACCCCCGCTTGTGCAGGGAGATCTCGGGCCCGGGCGCCACGCCGGGGACAGTCGGTATGTGTTGCGTACCACCCAGGTTACGCGCCCGAACGGGTGCCGGTTCCACGGCCCGGGTCTCACGGGAGCCGCCCACCAGTGCCCGCCAGGCATCTCGGCGTGCCCGGCGTACCGTCTCCCGGGCCGAGGCGAGCGCCCCGCGGGCGGCCCGTCCGGCCTCCGCGGCGGCACGGCGCGCCGGGGCCCACACCCGGTCGCGGGCGAGGTGGCCGACCGGGGTGCAGACGTTCCGGTAGAACCAGGCCGCCGGCCGCCCGAGCAGGTTCCGGGCCAGCCACTTCAGTGCCCGCCCCACCGCGCGCGACAGGCGGCCGGCGGCGCGCCACGCCATCCCGACGGCATCGGCGATCTCCCGGCCCACGACGGCGAGGAGTCGGCCCACGGGAGCGAGGATCCAGCGGTACAGGAAGACGACGGGCGCGACCAGGAACACCCGCGCGAGCCACACGAGGGCCGTCCACACCCCACGTGCCGCCGGGGCGAGCGCGCTCGCGTACAGCCAGGCCAGACCGTGGCCCACCGGCGTGAGCACCCATCGGTACAGCGCGATCCACGGCCAGACGAGCACCGCCCACAGGAGCAGCCCCACGCCACGGCCCAGCGGGGTCAGCAGCCGGGCGTACAGCCAGGCCAGACCGTGGCCCACCGGCGTCAGGAGGGTCCGGTACAGCCAGCCCAGCGGCACGGCCACACCGTAGATCGCGACCGGCACCACCACGTACCGCCACAGCGCGAGCCACGGCCAGTAGAAGAGGGCCCTGCACAGCCACCACGCACCGGCCGCGACCGCTCCGGCGAGCCAGGCGATCCCGCGGCCGACGGGCGCCAGCAGCGTCTCGTACGCCCAGACGAGTGCCCGGCCCAACGGACGGAGCAGCACACGGTCGAGGGCCCTGCCGCAGACGACGAGGACGTCCCACAGCATCCGTACCGGCACGACGAAGACCAGCACGACGATCCGCACGGGGATCCTGATCGCCACCGCCGGGCAGCCCTCCGGCTCGGCGTGCTGCTCGCGCTTCTCCAGCTCCATGGTCGAGGAGACGCCGCAGGCCGGCCGGAGGTTCTCGCCGGGCCGGGATTGTCGCCGCGCCCACCGGGCGCCGGGGGGAACGGGGCCGGCCCCGCCGCACGAGCGACGGGGCCGGTGAGCGAAGGGGCTCGGCTACTTGTCGACGACCGTCAGCGGCAGCAGCTTCTTGCCGGTCGGGCCGATCTGGATGTCGAGGTCGAGCTGGGGGCACACGCCGCAGTCGAAGCACGGGGTCCAGCGGCAGTCCTCGACCTCCGTCTCGTCGAGCGCGTCCTGCCAGTCCTCCCAGAGCCAGTCCTTGTCGAGACCGGAGTCCAGGTGGTCCCAGGGCAGGACCTCCTCGTAGGTGCGCTCGCGCGTCGTGTACCAGTCGACGTCCACGCCGAACTCCGGCAGCGTCTTCCCCGCGCACTCCATCCAGCGGTCGTAGGAGAAGTGCTCGCGCCAGCCGTCGAAGCGGCCGCCGTCCTCGTAGACGGCGCGAATGACCGCGCCGACGCGGCGGTCGCCGCGGGAGAGGAGGCCTTCGACGATGCCGGGCTTGCCGTCGTGGTAGCGGAAGCCGATGGAGCGGCCGTACTTCTTGTCGCCGCGGATCTTGTCGCGGAGCTTCTCCAGACGGGCGTCGGTCTCCTCCGCGGACAGCTGCGGCGCCCACTGGAAGGGCGTGTGCGGCTTGGGCACGAAGCCGCCGATGGACACCGTGCACCGGATGTCGTTGGAGCCGGAGACCTCACGGCCCTTGGCGATGACGTTGACCGCCATGTCGCCGATCTGCAGTACGTCCTCGTCCGTCTCGGTGGGCAGGCCGCACATGAAGTACAGCTTCACCTGACGCCAGCCGTTGCCGTAGGCGGTGGCGACGGTGCGGATCAGGTCCTCCTCCGACACCATCTTGTTGATGACCTTGCGCATGCGCTCGGAGCCGCCCTCGGGGGCGAAGGTCAGGCCGGAGCGACGGCCGTTGCGCGTCAGCTCGTTGGCCAGGTCGACGTTGAAGGCGTCGACGCGGGTCGAGGGGAGGGACAGACCGATCTTGTCCTCTTCGTACCGGTCCGCGAGGCCCTTGGCGATGTCGCCGATCTCGCTGTGGTCGGCGGAGGAGAGCGACAGCAGACCGACCTCCTCGAAGCCGGTCGCCTTGAGGCCCTTGTCGACCATCTCGCCGATGCCGGTGATGCTCCGCTCCCGGACGGGGCGCGTGATCATGCCGGCCTGGCAGAAGCGGCAGCCGCGGGTGCAACCGCGGAAGATCTCCACGGACATCCGCTCGTGGACGGTCTCGGCGAGGGGGACGAGCGGCTGCTTGGGGTAGGGCCACTCGTCGAGGTCCATGACGGTGTGCTTCGACACGCGCCACGGCACACCGGACTTGTTGGGCACGACGCGGCCGATCCGGCCGTCGGGGAGGTACTCGACGTCGTAGAAGCCCGGGACGTAGACCCCGCCGGTCCTGGCCAGGCGGAACAGCAGTTCCTCACGGCCGCCGGGGCGTCCCTCGGCCTTCCAGTCGCGGATGATGTCGGTGATCTGCAGGACGGCCTGCTCACCGTCGCCGATCACCGCGCAGTCGATGAAGTCCGCGATCGGCTCGGGGTTGAAGGCGGCGTGGCCGCCGGCGAGCACGATCGGGTCGTCGATCGTGCGGTCCTTGGCCTCCAGCGGGATGCCGGAGAGTTCGAGGGCCGTGAGCATGTTGGTGTAGCCGAGCTCGGTGGAGAAGCTCAGACCGAAGACGTCGAAGGCCTTGACCGGGCGGTGGCTGTCGACGGTGAACTGCGGGACGTCGTGCTCCCGCATCAGCTCCTCGAGGTCCGGCCAGACGCTGTAGGTGCGCTCGGCGAGGACGCCCTCGCGCTCGTTCAGTACCTCGTAGAGGATCATGACGCCCTGGTTGGGCAGTCCGACCTCGTAGGCGTCCGGGTACATCAGCGCCCAGCGCACGTCACAGCTCTCCCACGGCTTGACCGTGGAGTTCAGCTCACCACCGACGTACTGGATGGGCTTCTGCACGTGCGGGAGCAGAGCCTCGAGCTGCGGGAAGACCGACTCGGCAGACATCAGGAACCTTCGTGGACGGGCAGGGGGCGACTCTCAAGCGTAACCCGATCGGAAGGGGGTCTCGGCCCGTCCGGGGCACGGTCAGCCCTCGAGCGCCGCGCGGAGCCCGGGCCGGGACGCCTCCGCCCAGGCTTCCGGCAGTTCACGCTCCCGGTCGGCCGCGGTCGCCTCCTCGCGTCCGAACAGCAGTCCCCAGGTGAACGCGGACTCGCCGGCCGCGTGCGCCTGGACGGCGAGGTCGCGGAGGGTCTCGCGGGCGACGACGCTGTCCTGGTGGTCGCCGAGGACGGTCTGGACGGCCTTCATGCGCTTGGCGAACCTCTTGGCGGGTTTGCCGAGCGCGGGGGTGACGGCCTCGCCCGAGTAGCGGGCGCGTTTGGCGGCCTTGCGGGCGTCGTGCATGGCGAGGTCGCGGTCGTGGCCGGCGGGGAGACCGAGGGCGTGCTCGATGCGGGCGGCGAGCCGGTCGTAGTCCCTGAGCACGGCCTTGGGCAGCGCGACCTCCGGCTTCGCCTTGGCGGCGGGGAGCAGCGGTGGTTCGTCGAGGAGCGTGTCGAGGGTGTCGAGGAGGCTGAGGTAGCGCTCGGTGTCGAGCACGGCGATGGAGCGCCGGCGGGCGTCGGCGCGGTGGGAGGTCGCCCAGATCCGGAGCCTGCTGCGGACGGGACCGAGCAGCAGCCGGTGGGGCAGCTCGTCGAGGTGGCCGCGCAACCGCTCGGCCATCACTTCCTGGTCGCGGGCGGTGCCCAGTTCACCGGCGAGCCATTTCAGCTCCTCGCCGACCGGATCGGTGACCGACCGGTCGACGATCTTCCGGAAGGACTTGAAGGCGCTGCGCATGCGGCGGGTGGCCACGCGCATCTGGTGCACGGAGTCGGGGAGGTCGCGGCGTACGGCCGGGTCGAGGGCGACGATGGCGTCGCGTTGTTCGCGCAGATAGGCGAGGACGTGTTCGCCGGCCTGCCCGGACCCCAGCCGCGCTCCCCGATGGCGGACGCTCTTGGCGGCCTCGGGGGCCTTGGGGGCGCGTTCGCCGCCGGCCGGGGCGAAGGCGTCGGCGTGCCGTGAGGACCCCTGTTCCTCGGCGTGTGCGGCGGCCGTGTCCCCGGGTCCGGCCGCGGCGGTGGACTTCCGCCGCGCGGCGGCCGAGGCGGCTCCGGCGCCGGTGGCGGTGGCCGGGCCGGGTTCGGTTTCGGCGAGGGCCCTGGCCAGCTTGGACGGTGAGGACGCGGGCTTGATGCCGGCCTTGCGGAGGCGCTTCCCGACGGGCCCGAGGAGTGCGGGGTCGGCGCCGTCGGCCAGCTCGACCTCGATCTCGGTCCATCCGGCCGTGCCGTTGCCGGGAGCCAGGCGTTCCGCGTGGACGGTGTCGAGGGAGAGCTCGGCGAGGAGCCGGCCCTGGCCGTCGACGAGGTGGCGTACGTCCCTGGAGGACCGCAGGCGGACGACGGGGACGAGGGGGGTGCCCCGGGTGCGGGAGCGCACGAGCCCGGCGAGGACGCGCGGCACGGTGTCGGCGAGGGGGGCGTGGATCTCCTCGCGGATGCCGGTGGCGACGGGGAATTTCAGATGCCAGCCCTCGTCCTCACCGCCGGTGCGGCGGCGCAGCGTGATCTTGTCGGCGGCGAGGCGCAGACCGGGGGTGTCGTAGTAGACCGCGTCGAGCTCGGTGACGCCCTTCTCGACGACGTCGGCGATCCCGGCCGCACCGGTGAGGTCCGGGATCTCGGTGTCGGGTGTGGCTTCGTACTTCCGCTCGATCTCTCGCTTCGTCTCCGCCATGAACTGAATCTATCCGCCCTGTATTCATCTAGTCGCCCGGGCGATTCATCTCGTCGCCCGGGCGGCCGTGCGCCGTACGTACGACCGCCACGGCGGACGGAGGGAGCGGACGGATCGGATCAGGCGGACATCGGGCGTTGGAGCTTGATGGACTGCAGCAGTCCCACGGCCACCCACACCGCGAACATCGACGAGCCGCCGTAGGAGACGAACGGCAGCGGCAGTCCGGCCACCGGCATGATGCCGAGGGTCATACCGATGTTCTCGAAGGACTGGAACGCGAACCACGCGATGATCCCGGCGGCGACGATCGTGCCGTACAGCTCGGTGGTGTCCCGGGCGATGCGGCAGGCGCGCCACAGGACGACGCCGAGCAGGACGATGATGAGGCCCGCCCCGACGAAGCCGAGTTCCTCGCCGGCGACGGTGAAGACGAAGTCGGTCTGCTGCTCGGGCACGAACTGGCCGGTGGTCTGGGAGCCCTTGAAGAGACCGGTGCCGAGCAGTCCGCCGGAGCCGATGGCGATCCGCGCCTGGTTGGTGTTGTAGCCGACGCCGGCGGGGTCGAGTTCGGGGTTGGCGAACGCGGCGAAGCGGTTGATCTGGTACTCGTCCAGCAGACCGAGCGCGGTGACCAGCACGGCGCCGCCGATGCCCGCGCCGATCAGTCCGAAGATCCAGCGGTTGGACGCCCCGGAGGCGAGCAGGACGCCCAGGACGATCACCACCATCACCATGACCGAGCCGAGGTCCGGCATCAGCATGACGACGATCATGGGCAGGACCGCCAGGCCCAGCGACTTCGCGACGGTGCGGTGGTCCGGATGGAGCTGGTCGCCGGCGTCGACCTGGGTCGCCAGCAGTATCGCCATGCCCAGGATGATCGTGATCTTCACGAACTCGGATGGCTGGAGGGAGAATCCCCCGCCGAGCACGATCCAGGCATGGGCGCCGTTGATGGTCGCGCCGAGCGGGGTGAGCACCAGCGCGACCAGCACCAGGGAGATGCCGTACAGCACGGGCACGGCGCCGCGCAGGGTGCGGTGCCCGAGCCAGATGGTGCCGACCATCAGGGCGAGCCCGATACCGGTGTTGAGCAGGTGGCGCAGGAAGAAGTAGTACGGGTCGCCGTGGTTGAGCTCGGTGCGGTTGCGCGTGGCGGACCAGACGAGCAGCGAACCGAGCAGCGACAGCGCGAGTGCCGAGGCGAGCATCGGCCAGTCGAGCCGGCGGACCATCGAGTCGCGGGCGAGGAGCCTGGCGAGGCCGCCGCGGTCCGGCGCGTAGCGCGAGACCGAGAAGCCATGGGGTGCGGCCATGCCTCAGTCCCTCCGTCCGGTGGCCGGGGGCGGGCCGGCGAGGGCGGAGTCCTCTTCCGGCTCCGGCTTGACCGGCACGTACGGCGCGATCTTCGGCGCGTCGATGGAACCGTCGGGCTGGATCTTCGGCAGCGCCTTCTGCGGCTGCGGCAGCAGGGCCTTCTTGAGGTCCTGGTTGCCCTCCATGTCCAGTCCGTAGAGCGCGTTGTAGATGTTGCGCACGGCGGGACCGGAGGCGCCGGAGCCGGTACCACCCTGGGAGATGGTCATGACGATCGAGTAGTCCTTGGTGTACGTGGCGAACCAGGACGTCGTCTGCTTGCCGTGGACCTCGGCCGTGCCGGTCTTGGCGTGCATCGGGATCTTGTCCTGCGGCCAGCCGCCGAAACGCCAGGCCGCGGTGCCGCGGGTGGCGACTCCCGCGAGGGCCTCGTTCATCAGCTTGCGCGTCTTGGTGTCCATCGGCAGCTTGCCGTGGGATTTGGGCTTGATCTCGCGGACGCTCTTGCCGTCGGCGGCGACGACGGCCTTGCCGACGGTCGGGTTCCACATGGTGCCGCCGTTGGAGATCGCCGCGTAGATGGTCGCCATCTGGATCGGGGTGACGAGGGTGTCGCCCTGCCCGATGGAGTAGTTGACGGAGTCACCGGCGCGCATCAGGTTGCCTTCCAGGCAGTTCTCGTACGAGAGCTGCTGGATGTAGTCGCCGCCCTTCTTCCCCACCTTGCACCAGTAGTCCTTGTTGGCCTCCCAGAACTTCTGCTTCCAGCGGCGGTCGGGGACGCGGCCGGTGACCTCGTTGGGCAGGTCGATGCCGGTCTCGGCGCCGAGGCCGAACTGGTGGGCGGTCTTGTAGAACCAGTCCGCCGGGGTCTTCTTCGGCTTGAGGCCGCCGTCCTTCTTCCACTGCTGGTGGGAGAGGGCGTAGTAGACGGTGTCGCAGGAGACCTCGAGTGCCTGGCCGAGGGTGATGCTGCCGTGGCCCTGGGACTCGAAGTTCTTGAAGACCTGGTTGCCGATGGAGTACGAGCTGGGGCAGGGGTAGCGGCCGTTGAAGTCGTAGCCGGCGTTGACCGCGGCCGTGGTCGGGATGACCTTGAAGATCGAGCCGGGTGCGGCCTGGCCCTGGATCGCCCGGTTCAGCAGCGGGAAGTTGGACTTCTTGCCGGTGAGCCGCGCGTAGTCCTTGGCGGAGATGCCGCCGACCCAGGCGTTCGGGTCGTAGGTGGGCAGCGAGGCCATCGCGACGACACGCCCGGTCTTGGCCTCCATGACGACGACGGCGCCCGAGTCGGCCTTGTAGTTGGTGCCGGTGTTGTCGTCGTGGACCTTGCGGGCTTCCTTCATCGCGTTGTTGAGCTCCCACTCGGCGACCGCCTGGACGCGGGCGTCGATGGAGGTGACGACGTTGGCGCCGGGCTCGGCCTTGTCGGCCTGGGCCAGTCCGATGACCCGGCCGAGGTTGTCGACCTCGTAGCGGGTGACGCCGGCCTTGCCGCGCAGGTCCTTGTCGTACGTGCGCTCGAGTCCGGAGCGACCGACCTGGTCGGAGCGCAGGAACGGCGAGTCGGTGTCCTTGGCCTTCTCGATCTCCTCGTCGGTGACGGGCGAGAGGTAACCGAGGACCTGCGCGGTGTTGGCCTTGCCGGGTGCGACGTAGCGGCGCACGGCCATCGGCTCCGCGGTGATGCCGGGGAAGTCCTCGGCGCGTTCGCGGATCTGCAGGGCCTGCTGGGTGGTGGCCTCGTCGGTGACGGGGATGGGCTGGTACGGGGAGCCGTTCCAGCAGGGCTGGGGGGTCTTGGCGTCGCAGAGCCGGACCTTGTCCATGACGTCCTTCGGCTTCATGCCGAGGACGCCCGCGAGCCGGGTGAGCACCCCCTCGCCGTCGTCCTTCATCTTCATCAGGTCGGTGCGGGACGCGGAGACGACGAGGCGGGTCTCGTTGTCGGCGAGCGGCACGCCCCTGGCGTCCAGGATCGAGCCGCGGACGGCGGGCTGGACGACCTGCTGGACGTGGTTGCTCTTGGCCTCGTTCGTGTACTCGTCGCCGTTGCGGATCTGGAGGTACCAGAGGCGCCCGCCGAGCGTGGCGAACAGGGAGAAGACGAGGACCTGGATGACGATGAGCCGGATCTGGACGCGGGGGGTCCGTCCGGTCTCGGGAATGTTGCTCACGCTGCCGATGCCCCCTCGATCACAGTCGCTTGACTCCCCTGATGCGGCCGGAGCGCGAGGCCCGCGTCCTGGCCGCCTTGATCCGCAGCCCGCCGCGTTGGCGGCCGATGCGCAGTCCGGTGCCCGAGGACGCCCAGCCGCTGGAGACGTCGGTCGCGCCGGCCTGGGACTCCACGAGCGGATCGTTCTCCGCGCGTCTGGCGAGAGCCATGATCAGCGGCACGGTGAACGGCGCGAGGAGCAGGTCGTACAGGGCCGCCGTGAACAGCAGCGAACCGAGGCCGACATGGCGTGCGGCGGTGTCGCCGACGAGCGCGCCGACGCCCGCGTACAGCAGGGTCGAGACGACGGCCGCCGCCACGACCACGACCATCGGGCCGGTGGCGGAGGTCAGCCGGCCGTTCTCGGGCCGGGCGAGTCCGACGAGGTAGCCGATGACGCACAGCACGAGGGCGTAGCGCCCGGCCGCGTGGTCGGCGGGCGGGGCGAGGTCGGCGAGCAGTCCCGCGCCGAAGCCGATGAGGGCGCCGCTGGTGTGGCCGTAGACGAGCGCGAGGGCGACGACGGTGAGCAGCAGCAGATCGGGCACGGCTCCGGGCAGCTGGAGCCGTGCGAGGACGGTGACCTGGACGACGAGCGCGACCACGATCAGCGTCGTGGAGAGGAGCATCCGGTTGAAGCGCATGGTGTTCAGCTCCTCCTGCTACTCGTCGTTGCGGCCGGTGACGGCCTCGGTGCTGTCGGCCTGCGGGGTTTCCCCACCCGGTTCCCGTTCCTCTTCCCGTTCCTCCGAGCCCTGGCTCCGCGCCTGGGTGTCCCCGTCCGCCGAGGGGGTGACCGTCACGGTCACCGTCGGCGTGGGCGTCGGCTTGGGCTTGGGGGGCAGGACCATGTCGCGCGGGTCGGTGCGGGGCGCCTGGACGACGACCCCGACGATGTCGAGCTTGGTGAACGCGGCGTACGGCCGCACGAAGATGTTGCGGGTCAGGGCGCCGCCGGAGGGATCGACGCGGACGACCTCGCCCACCGGCACACCGGGCACGAACGGCTTGTCCGCCTGCGAGCCGAAGGTGACCAGCCGGTCGCCCTTGCGCACCTTCGCCTTGCCGTTGAGGAGCTGCACGGACAGCGGCCGGTCGCCCTGGCCGGTGGCGAAGCCCAGCTCGTCGGTCCGCTCCATGCGGGTGCCGACCGTGAAGTCCGGGTCGTTGGCGAGGAGTACGGTCGCGGTGTTCGGGCCGACGGTGGTCACCCGGCCGACGAGGCCGTCACCGTTGAGGACGGTCATGTCGCGCTGGATGCCGTCGGCGGAGCCGGCGTCGATGGTGACCGTCCAGGAGAAGCCCTGGGCGGCTCCTATGGCGATGACCTCGGCGCCCTTGATGCCGTACTGGCCGTTGGCCGCCTTCTTCAGCATGCTGTCGAGCTGGCGGACCCGGCTGCGGTTGCGGTCGTCGCTGCCGAGCCGCGCCTTGAGGGCGGCGTTCTCGCGCTCGAGGACGGAGATGCGGTCGTGCCGCTCGCCCGAGTCGCGGATCGCTCCTATGGCGTTGCCGACGGGATCGACGGCGGAGGCCACGCCGTTCTCGACCGGTCCGAACACGGCTGCCGCGGCCTGCCGGGCGCCGTCGACCGGTGACTCCTCGCCGCCCCGGATGTCCACCGTGATCAGTGCGAACGCGATGGCGATCAGCAGGACCAGGAGCAGCCGGCTCTCTTTCGTGTCCCTCACGTGCGGCGGCCGTGCCTTCCTCGTCGGAATGTGAATGCCGAGCTCTGTGGTGCGTGTTGTGCTTGCTGTGCCGTGTGTTGTTGTACGAACGACCGGCCGAACGGGACCAAGGGACCCGAACGGCCGATCGTGGCCCCCGCGCTAGCGGCGGGGCTGGGCGTCCAGCACCTGCTGGAGCGCCTCGAACTCCTCGACGCACTTGCCCGAGCCGAGCGCCACCGAGTCCAGCGGGTCCTCGGCGATGTGGATGGGCATGCCCGTCTCGCTGCGCAGCCGCTCGTCGAGACCGCGCAGCAGCGCGCCGCCGCCGGTGAGGACGATGCCGCGGTCCATGACGTCGCCGGACAGCTCCGGCGGGCACTTGTCGAGGGTGGTCTTCACCGCGTCGACGATGGCGTTGACCGGCTCCTCGATGGCCTTGCGGACCTCGGCCGCGGAGATGACGACGGTCTTGGGCAGACCGGAGACCAGGTCGCGCCCGCGGATCTCGGTGTGCTCGTCCTTGTCCAGGTCGAACGCCGAACCGATGGTGATCTTGATGTTCTCCGCGGTCCGCTCACCGAGGAGGAGGCTGTACTCCTTCTTGATGTGCTGGATGATCGCGTTGTCCAGCTCGTCCCCGGCCACCCGGATGGACTGTGCCGTGACGATTCCTCCGAGGGAGATCACGGCCACCTCGGTGGTGCCGCCGCCGATGTCCACCACCATGTTGCCGGTCGCCTCGTGGACCGGGAGGCCCGCTCCGATCGCGGCCGCCATCGGCTCCTCGATGATGTGCACCTGCCGCGCACCGGCCTGGGTGGAGGCCTCGATGACCGCGCGGCGCTCGACGCCCGTGATACCGGAGGGCACACACACCACGATGCGGGGACGGGCCGCCCACCGACGCTTGTGGATCTTGAGGATGAAGTAGCGGAGCATCCGCTCGGTGATCTCGAAGTCGGCGATGACGCCGTCCTTCAGCGGGCGGACCGCGACGATGTTGCCCGGGGTGCGGCCGATCATCTTCTTGGCCTCGGCACCCACCGCGAGGATGCCGCCGGTGTTGGTGTTGATGGCGACCACGGACGGCTCGTTGAGGACGATCCCCCGACCCCTTACGTACACCAGCGTGTTGGCGGTCCCGAGGTCGACAGCCATGTCACGGCCGATGAACGACATAGAGTTCCCCTTGTGTCCCATGAGGATGCGTCGGGCCTTCCCAAATCGAGCTTTGATGGCTTTTTAGGTAGGCGAGGAGGGTGATGCGCGGGTGCTGTGGCGTGAAGGCTTCCATCGTAGTGCCGCCTGCGCCGACTCCGCGCGCTGGGCCCCGCCTCAATAAGGGTGACGACGAGTCGCAGCGATGCGTTCCCTGTATCGCTCCGCGTATGCCGAAGGGCGACCGAAATTCCTTCGGTCGCCCCAGGGTCCGAGCGCTGTACGGCTGACTGCCGGTCAGGATGACGGGGCAGTGGACCGGCGGAGGAAAGCCCCTCAGCGCCCGGGGAAGAAGATCTTCAGCTCGCGGGCGGCGGACTCCTCGGAGTCCGAGGCGTGGATCAGGTTCTCCCGGACGATCGTGCCGTAGTCGCCGCGGATGGAACCGGGGGCGGCCGCGATCGGGTCGGTCGGGCCGGCCAGGGCGCGCACGCCCTCGATGACCCGCTCCCCCTCGACGACCAGGGCGACGACGGGCCCGGAGGACATGAAGGCGACCAACGGCTCGTAGAACGGCTTGCCCTTGTGCTCGCCGTAGTGCTGCTCCAGGGTGTCCTGGTCCAGCTCGCGCAGCTCCAGCGCGGTGATCTGCCAGCCCGCCTTGCGCTCGATACGGCCGATGACCTCGCCGATCAGGCCGCGGCGTACGGCGTCGGGCTTGAGCAGAACGAGCGTGCGCTGGCTCACGTGGGGGCTCCTTCGAGTGCGGGTACCGGGATTTCCTGGATGAGGGAGTCCGGAGGATGTGCGGTATTGCTGGCCCTCAGAGGCTACAGGGCCCCCGAAGGCAACCGTCACACAGCGTCAGGCTCTGCGGGACCGGCCGCGGCCTGGTGTTCCGCCCAGCGGGCCTTCGCCTCGTCGACCTTGCGGCCGTAGTGCACCGAGGCCCACCACAGGCCCGCGAAGACGGCACCCAGGGCGAACATCATCGGGACCACGAACCCGCTCGCGATCAGGCCGATCTGCAGCGCCCAGCCGAGCTGCACCCCGCCGGGGCGGGTGACCATCCCGCACAGCACCAGCGACAGCAGCATCGCGACACCGCTCACCGTCCAGACGGTGGCCATGGACAGATCCGGGTCCTTCATCGCCACCAGGCCGGCGAAGCCGATCACGAAGAACTCACCGATCAGCGTGGACGCGCAGAGCGTACGCATGGACTCAGTCCCTTCCCAGCAGCAGCCGGGCCTCGCCGACCGTGATCACGGAGCCGGTCACCAGGACGCCCGCGCCCGAGTACTCCGCCTCCTCCTCGGCGAGCGTGATCGCCGCTTCCAGCGCGTCGTCGAGCCGCGGCTCCACGACCACGCGATCGTCGCCGAACACCTCCACGGCGATCGCCGCGAGCTCGTCCGCGTCCATGGCCCGGTGGCTGGAGTTCTGCGTGACGACGATCTCGGTGAAGATCGGTTCGAATGCCTCCAGAACCGCCTTCACGTCCTTGTCGGCGCTCGCGCCCACGACACCGACCAGGCGCGAGAAGCCGAACGACTCGGTGATTCCCTCGGCGGCCGCCCGTGCTCCCGCCGGATTGTGCGCGGCGTCCAGGACGACGGTCGGGCTGCGGCGCACGACCTCCAGCCGGCCCGGCGACACCACGGAGGCGAACGCGGACCGGACCGTCTCCTGGTCCAGCGTCCGCGCGTGCTCCGCCCCGATGCCGAAGAAGGCCTCGACCGCCGCCAGCGCCACCGCCGCGTTGTGCGCCTGGTGGGCGCCGTGCAACGGCAGGAAGATCTCCTCGTACTCGCCGCCGAGACCGCGCAGCGTCAGCAGCTGCCCGCCGACGGCGACCTCCCGCGAGGCGACACCGAACTCCATGCCCTCACGGGCCACCGTCGCGTCCACCTCGACGGCCCGCTTCAGCATCACCTGGGCGGCGTCCACGGGCTGCTGCGCCAGGATCACCGTCGCGCCCTGCTTGATGATCCCGGCCTTCTCACCAGCGATCTCGCCGGGCGTGGCGCCGAGGCGGTCGGTGTGGTCGAGGTCTATGGGGGTGACGACCGCGACGGAACCGTCGATGACGTTCGTCGCGTCCCAGCTGCCGCCCATGCCCACCTCGACGACGGCCACGTCCACCGGTGCGTCGGCGAAGGCGGCGTACGCCATCCCGGTGAGCACCTCGAAGAAGGAGAGGCGGTACTCCTGGGCGCTGTCGACCATGTCCACGTACGGCTTGACGTCCCGGTACGTCGCGACGAAGCGCTCGGGGTCGATCGGGGCGCCGTCCAGGCTGATGCGCTCGGTGACCGACTGGACGTGGGGCGAGGTGTACCGCCCGGTGCGCAGCTCGAAGGCGGCGAGCAGCGCCTCGATCATGCGGGCCGTGGACGTCTTGCCGTTGGTGCCCGTGATGTGGATCGACGGGTACGCGCGCTGGGGCTCGCCCAGCACGTCCATCAGCGCGGTGATCCGGCTGACCGACGGCTCCAGCTTCGTCTCCCCCCAGCGGCCGGCGAGCTCCTGCTCGACCTCGCGGAGCGCCTCGTCCACCTCCGGGTCGGCGGGCCGCCTCGGCACCTGGTCGCCCTGCGGCGGCCCGGCCTGGGTGCGCAGCGTGCGGCTCCCGGCCTCGATCACCGCCAGATCGGGGTCGCGGTCTGTCTCGGCGTCGACGATCGCGTCGAACTCGTCGCCGGTGTCGTCGGAGGGCTCTGGCTGCTGGTCGCTCACGCCTGACAGTCTACGGAGCGCTGCGGACACCCGGACCGAGGCCCGGCCCATACGGCGGCCCGGCCCTCCGGACACCCGCCCGGCGCTACAGCCCCGCCGGCAGCAGCGCCCGCACGCAGTACGAGCCGTCCCGCGCGCCGGCCGTCAGCGTGCCGCCCATGCTCTCCACCCGCTCCCGCATCGACAGCGTCCCCGTCCCGCTGGACACCGGCTTCCGGAGGGCCGGGCCCTCTTCCGCCAGCGGATTGCGCACCTCGATCCGCAGCCGTGGCCCCTCCACGCCGATCCGCACGCTCACCTTCTCCCCCGGGGCGTGCTTGGCGGCGTTCGTCAGACACTCCTGCACCACCCGGTACACGGCCGTCTGCCGCAGCGGCGAGACCCTGCGCGCCTGGTCGTCGATCGACAGTTCCACCGGACTGCCCATCCGCTCCCCCTCCTCGGCCAGCGCCGGCAGTCCTTCGAAGCCCGGTGTGGCGGTCCGCTCGTCGGCGCGGCGGACGATGATCTCGTTCAGCATGCGATGGGCGCGCCGGGCGGTCTCCGCGAGCTCCTCGAAGTCGTCGCCCTGCTCCTCGCGCCGGGCCCGCACCGCCAGCACCTCGGCGCGCACGGCCAGCACCGTCAGCTCCCGGCCCACCAGGTCGTGCACGTCCCGGGCCACCGAGGTGCGCTCCTGCTGCACGGCCTGCAGCGCCGCCGCCTCGGCACGCCGGACGTCCAGTTCCCTGAGCAGGTCCTGCCGGTGCGCGGCGATGCCCACACCGGACGCGAGCACGCCGATCGGCACGACCAGGCTCAGGAAGTCACTCAGCGAATCGCCCTTGTGGGTCGGCCACAGCGGCGTGCTGAACAGCGCGTACGCCATTGCGATGTAGCCGAGCGTGGCCGCGACGGCCGCCGTGCGCCCCCGGAACCGGCCGAGGGAGTACAGCGCGAACTGCACCAGCGTCAGGTCTTGCAGCCAGCCCAGGAAGACCAGCGCCACCAGGTACGGCACCCACGGCAGCCGGCGGCGCAGCAGCAGGGTCGCGGCCCCCGCCCCCAGCACGAGCGTCGCGCTCACCCGGCCGAGCGAGTTGTCCGCCTCCGCGAGCCCCGGCACGTCGAGCAGCATCAGCCCGAAGCAGCTGAGCGCCGTCAGGGCGTCGACGGTGCGGGAGGACACCGGTCGCCGGTCCGCGTACCGCCGGCTCGTCTCGGCGGCGCGGCGCAGCGCGGGGACGGCGGACATGTGCGGCATGTCCTCCATCATCCAAGCTCCGCGACGGTGCGCACCCCAACGCCGAGGCCCCCGGAGTCCGGCGGACTCCGGGGGCCTGGTGCGTTCCGGCCGGTGGCGCGGTTCAGCCCTGCGGCAGGTTCGCCAGCTGGGCCGCGATGCGCTCCATGTCCTCCTCGGCCTTGGCGAGCCGGCCGCGGATCTTGTCCACGACGTTGTCGGGCGCCTTGGCGAGGAACGCCTCGTTGCCGAGCTTCGCGGTGGCCTGGGCCTTCTCCTTCTCGGCGGCCGCGAGGTCCTTCGCCAGACGCTTGCGCTCCGCGTCCACGTCGATCGTGCCGGAGAGGTCCAGCGCGACCTCGGCGCCCGCGACCGGGAGGGTGGCCGTGGCGTGGAAGGAGTCGCCCTCCGGCTGCAGCCGGAGCAGCTGCCGGATCGCGCCCTCGTGCGGTGCGAGGGCCGTGCCGTCGAGGGTCAGCCGGGCCGGGACCTTCTGTCCGGGCTGGAGACCCTGGTCGGAGCGGAACCGGCGGACCTCGGTCACGACGCGCTGGACGAGCTCGATCTCGCGCTCGGCCGCCTCGTCGCGGAAGCCGCTGTCGGTCGGCCAGTCGGCGATCACGACCGACTCACCGCCCGTGAGGGTCGTCCACAGCGTCTCGGTGACGAAGGGGACCACCGGGTGCAGCAGGCGCAGCGTGACGTCGAGGACCTCGCCCAGAACGCGGGCGGAGACCTTCGCGGGCTCGCCGCCGCCCATGAACGTGGTCTTGGACAGCTCGACGTACCAGTCGAAGACCTCGTCCCACGCGAAGTGGAACAGCGTGTCGGAGAGCTTCGCGAACTGGTAGTCCTCGTAGTACGCGTCGACCTCGGCGACCACCGTGTTCAGCCGCGACAGGATCCAGCGGTCCGCCGCCGACATCTGCTCGGGCGACGGCATCGGGCCCCCGACCGTGGCGCCGTTCATCAGCGCGAAGCGGGTCGCGTTCCAGATCTTATTGGCGAAGTTGCGCGAGCCCTGGACCCATTCCTCGCCGATCGGGACGTCCACACCGGGGTTGGCGCCGCGCGCGAGCGTGAAGCGCAGCGCGTCGGAGCCGTACTTGTCCATCCAGTCCAGCGGGTTGACCGCGTTGCCGAAGGACTTCGACATCTTCTTGCCGAACTGGTCGCGGACCATGCCGTGCAGCGCGATGGTGTGGAACGGCGGGGTGCCGTCCATCGCGTACAGGCCGAACATCATCATCCGGGCGACCCAGAAGAAGAGGATGTCGTAGCCGGTGACCAGGACGGAGTTCGGGTAGAACTTCGCGAGGCTCTCGGTCTGCGCCGGCCAGCCCATCGTGGAGAACGGCCACAGGCCGGAGGAGAACCAGGTGTCGAGGACGTCGGTGTCCTGGTGCCAGCCCTCGCCGGACGGCGGCTCCTCGTCGGGGCCGACGCAGACGACCTCGCCCTCCGGCCCGTACCAGACCGGGATGCGGTGGCCCCACCAGAGCTGGCGCGAGATGCACCAGTCGTGCAGGTTGTCGACCCAGTCGAAGTACCGCTTCTCCATCTCCTGCGGGTGGATCTTGACCTTGCCGTCCCGGACCGCGTCACCGGCGGCCTTCGCCAGCGGCCCGACCTTGACCCACCACTGCATGGACAGCCGCGGCTCGATGGTGGTCTTGCAGCGCGAGCAGTGGCCCACGGAGTGGACGTACGGCCGCTTCTCGGCGACGATCCGGCCCTCCGCGCGCAGCGCGGCGACGATGGCGGAACGGGCCTCCAGGCGGTCCAGGCCCTGGAAGGGGCCGTGCGCGGTGATGACCGCGCGCTCGTCCATCACGGCGAGGTTCGGCAGGCCGTGGCGCCGGCCGATCTCGAAGTCGTTCGGGTCGTGGGCGGGCGTCACCTTGACGGCGCCGGTGCCGAACTCCGGGTCGACGTGCTCGTCGGCGACGACGGGGATGCGGCGGCCGGTGAGCGGCAGCTCGATCTCGCGGCCGACGAGGTGCCGGTAGCGCTCGTCCTCGGGGTGGACCGCGACGGCCGTGTCACCGAGCATCGTCTCGGCGCGGGTCGTCGCGACGACGATCGCGTCCTCGCCCTCGCCGTACCGGATCGAGACGAGCTCGCCGTCGTCGTCCTGGTACTCGACCTCGATGTCGGAGATGGCGGTCAGGCAGCGCGGGCACCAGTTGATGATGCGCTCGGCGCGGTAGATCAGCTCGTCGTCGTAGAGCTTCTTGAAGATGGTCTGGACGGCCTGGGACAGCCCCTCGTCCATGGTGAAGCGCTCACGCGACCAGGCGACACCGTCGCCCAGGCGCCGCATCTGCCCGGAGATCTGGCCGCCGGACTCGCCCTTCCACTGCCAGACGCGCTCGACGAAGGCCTCACGGCCCAGGTCGTGGCGGGACTTGCCCTCCTTCGCCAGCTCGCGCTCGACGACGTTCTGGGTGGCGATGCCGGCGTGGTCCATGCCGGGCTGCCACAGCGTCTCGAAGCCCTGCATCCGCTTGCGGCGGGTGAGTGCGTCGATCAGCGTGTGCTCGAAGGCGTGGCCCAGGTGGAGGCTGCCCGTGACGTTCGGCGGGGGGATGACGACCGTGTACGGGGGCTTCTCGCTCTTCGCGTCGGCCTCGAAGTAACCGCGCTCTACCCAGCGCTCGTACAGCTTCCCCTCTACCTCGGCCGGCGCGTACTGGGTCGGCAGTTCGGGGGTGCTTGCTGGCTGCTGCTGAGTGTTCTCGGTCACGGGCCACAGTTTAGAGGTGTCACGGTCCCGTTCTGAAACGGGAATGTTCGGTAACGGTGTGGGTCCCGGTGTCACGGGGGCGGTGGGTTTCCGCCAGGATGTTCGGAACGCATAAGCATCTGGAGGGGAACCCAGAAATGAGCTACAACCAGCCGGGCCCGTACGGCGGTCAGCCCCAGCAGCCCGGCCCGTACGGCCAGCCGGGTCCTCACGGCCAGCAGCCGCAGGCGCCCCAGCCCGGTTACGGCTACCCGCAGCAGCCTCCGCAGGGTGTCCCCCCGCAGCAGCCCGGCTACGGCTACCCCCAGGCCCAGCAGCCCGGCCCGTACGGCCAGCAGCCCCCGTACGGCGCGGGCCCCGGCGCCTACCCGCCCCCGCCGCCGTCCCAGCCGGGCGGCAAGAAGAACGGCCTGGTCATCGGCGGCGTGGTCGTGGCGCTCGCGGTGATCGCGGGCGGTGTGTGGTGGTTCACGTCGGGCGGGGGGAGCTCGGTCGCGGACGACGGCCCGCACAAGCTGACGACGCCGGAGACCGTGCTCACCGAGTACAAGAAGATGGCGGGCGGCAGCGGCGGCCCGTCCGACGACGACTTCCTCAAGGACGTCGAGAAGAGCGGCATCAAGAACGGCAAGCAGGTCGAGGCCAATTGGGAAGTCAAGGACGCGAACAACCCTCTGGCCGGCAAGCTGCTCACGTTCGGTGGCGCCTACGGTGAGATCGAGGACCCGGAAGCGGTCGTCGACTCGATCTTCGCCACCATCGAGGCGAAGTCCAAGGAGGACAAGGACGCCGAGGTGGAACTGCTGGGCAGCCCGAAGGAGTACAAGCCCGCAGAGCTCGACGGCGCGATTATGAAGTGCCAGCAGATCAAGTCGAAGCCGAACGCCTCCGACGCCCCTGCCGCGGGCCCCAAGGAGTTGACGATGACGATCTGCGCCTGGGGTGACCGCAGCACGGTCGCCTTCGTGATGCCGATGGACATGGCGTCCATGCTCGCGGGCAAGGGCACCTCGCCCGAGGACGCGGCCGGCATCGCCGCCAAGCTGCGCAAGGAGATCCGCGTCAAGGCCTGACCCCGTCGGGGCCCAACGCACAAGGGCGCCTGCCCGGTTCGTCCGAACCGGGCAGGCGCCCTTCGCGTGTGCGTGCCGCCTACGCGCTCTTCTCGTGGCGGCCGTCGTTCTTCACGATCCGCGGCACCAGCGTCGGGTTGACGTTGTTGTGGACGACGTCCGCGGTGATGACGACGCGGGCGACGTCCTTGCGGGACGGCACCTCGTACATCACCGACATCAGGACCTCCTCCATGATGGCGCGCAGACCGCGCGCGCCCGTCCCGCGGAGGATGGCCTGGTCGGCGATGGCCTCGAGGGCCGGGCGGTCGAAGTCCAGCTCGACGCCGTCGAGTTCGAAGAGTCGCTGGTACTGCTTCACCAGCGCGTTGCGCGGCTCGACCAGGATCTTCAGCAGGGCCTCGCGGTCCAGGTTGTGGACCGAGGTGATGACCGGGAGGCGGCCGATGAACTCGGGAATCATCCCGAACTTCACCAGGTCCTCCGGCATGACCTCCTGGAACTGGTCGCTGGCGTCGATCTCGCGCTTGGAGCGGATCGTGGCACCGAAACCGATGCCCTTCGCGCCGGCGCGGGACTCGATGATCTTCTCCAGGCCGGCGAAGGCACCGCCCACGATGAACAGCACGTTCGTCGTGTCGATCTGGATGAACTCCTGGTGCGGGTGCTTCCGGCCGCCCTGCGGCGGGACGGAGGCGGTCGTGCCCTCCAGGATCTTCAGCAGCGCCTGCTGGACGCCCTCGCCCGACACGTCCCGGGTGATCGACGGGTTTTCGCTCTTGCGGGCGACCTTGTCGATCTCGTCGATGTAGATGATCCCGGTCTCGGCCTTCTTGACGTCGTAGTCGGCCGCCTGGATGAGCTTCAGCAGGATGTTCTCGACGTCCTCGCCGACGTAGCCGGCCTCCGTCAGCGCCGTCGCGTCGGCGATGGCGAACGGGACGTTGAGCATCCGGGCCAGGGTCTGGGCGAGCAGCGTCTTGCCCGATCCCGTGGGGCCCAGCAGCAGGATGTTGGACTTGGCGAGTTCGATCGCGTCGTCCCGGCCCTGGCCGTTCTCGCCGGCCTGGACGCGCTTGTAGTGGTTGTACACCGCGACCGAGAGGGCTTTCTTCGCGGGCTCCTGCCCGACGACGTACCCCTCGAGGAACTCGTAGATCTCGCGCGGCTTGGGGAGTTCCTCCCACCGCACCTCGGAGGTCTCGGCGAGCTCCTCCTCGATGATCTCGTTGCAGAGGTCGATGCACTCGTCGCAGATGTACACCCCGGGGCCTGCGATGAGCTTCTTCACCTGCTTCTGGCTCTTTCCGCAGAACGAGCACTTGAGCAGGTCGCCGCCATCACCGATGCGTGCCACGAGGTGCTTCCCCTTCGCCTGGGAGCGCTTGGTTCAGCTGCTCCTGGTGCCTCATATCCGACGGTACCTTGCCGGGCCCCTGGTTCGGGCCCCCCTTGGCGCGGTTCACATTGACGTGTACCGCGCCAAGGGCAGGTCGAGCGTCAGGCGGCCGCTGCGGCCGTGCTCTTGCGGGTCGACACGATCTGGTCGACCAGGCCGTACGCGAGCGCGTCCTCGGCCGTGAGGATCTTGTCGCGCTCGATGTCCTCGCGAACCTTCTCGATCGGCGTGGAGGAGTGCTTGGCCAGCATCTCCTCGAGCTGCTCGCGCATGCGCAGGATCTCGTTGGCCGCGATCTCCAGGTCCGAGAGCTGCTCCCGGCCCGTCTGCGAGGACGGCTGGTGGATCAGCACACGGGCGTGCGGCAGGGCCATCCGCTTGCCGGGGGTACCGGCGGCGAGCAGCACGGCCGCGGCGGACGCCGCCTGGCCCATGCAGACCGTCTGGATGTCCGGCTTCACGAACTGCATCGTGTCGTAGATGGCCGTCAGCGCGGTGAAGGAGCCACCGGGGCTGTTGATGTAGATGGAGATGTCACGGTCCGGGTCCATCGACTCCAGGCACAGCAGCTGCGCCATGACGTCGTTGGCGGACGCGTCGTCGATCTGGACTCCGAGGAAGATCACGCGCTCCTCGAAGAGCTTCGCGTACGGGTCGTACTCGCGCACGCCCTGGGAGGTGCGCTCGACGAAGCGGGGAACGACGTAGCGGTTGTCCACCTGCGGGCCTGTGTAGAGGCCGCTCGCGGAGGCTGCGGGGAACTGGTTCATGGTCGTGTTCACCATCCTGGTGGCGTTCGGTGGGCTGGGGTATCGGGGGGCGGGCGGGGCGCAGGCCCGGTGCCGGAGGCGTCGGCCCCCGGCGGCCGGGTTCAGGCGCCGGTGCCGCCGCCGCCCGGAACGCCCGAAGCGGCGGAGATGATCTCGTCGATGAGCCCGTAGTCCTTGGCCTCCTCGGCCGTGAACCAGCGGTCGCGGTCGCCGTCGCGGATGATCGTCTCGACGGTCTGGCCGGAGTGGCGGGCGGTGATCTCGGCCATGCGCTGCTTGGTGCGCAGCAGGTACTCGGCCTGGATCTTGATGTCCGAGGCCGTACCTCCGATGCCGGCCGAGCCCTGGTGCATCAGGATGTCGGTGTGCGGCAGCGCGAAGCGCTTGCCGGTGGCGCCGCCGGTGAGCAGGAACTGGCCCATGGAGGCGGCCATGCCCATGCCGATGGTGACGACGTCGTTCGGGATGTACTGCATGGTGTCGTAGATCGCCATGCCGGCCGTCACCGAGCCACCGGGGCTGTTGATGTAGAGGTAGATGTCCTTCTCGGGATCGGCGGCCAGGAGAAGGAGCTGGGCCGTGATCTTGTTGGCGATGTCGTCGTCCACCTGCTGACCCAGGAAGATGATGCGCTCGCCGAGCAGCCGGCTGTAGACCTGGTCGCCGAGGCCTCCACCGATGGACGGCTCACCGGCGGCGTTAGGCATCAGAATCGTCACGTAATCCACCTGCTCGTCTCTGACGGCTGCGGCCGTCTCAGCGTCTTGGAACCTGGGGGCGGGGGGATCCCCGCGGGCGGGTAGTCCCCTGCCCTCGTATTCATGGACCCTAACGCGCTGGTGGGCGGGCGCCATCCCGGTTCCCGAACTGTTCGCTGGGAGCGCAAGCTAGGGGGGCGCGCGCCGGTATGAATACGCCCTGTGGATGTGCGGCCGGCACGGTCCGCACGAGGGCCGGTGCGGCCCTCAGGGGTCTACGGCGACTCGGAGCCCCTCTCCGGCCCCGGCAGGCCCTCCCCGGCCCGGCGGGGGGACGACGACGGGCCCGGGGCGCGCATCGGCGCCTCCGGGCCCGTCGTACGGGTCGGTGCAGGCGGTGGCGGCGCGGTTCGGCGCCGACCCTCGCCCGGGCGGGAGTCCGGGGCTCAGGCCTCGGACTTCTCCTCGTCACCGGTGGCCGCGGCGGCGACCTCGGTGGCCTCCTCGACCTCGTCCTCGTCGTCGCTCATGTCGACGACCTCACCGTTGGTGTCCTTGACCGTGGAGGCCTCGACGACCGTGGCGAGCGCCTTGCCGCGGGCGACCTCGCCGACGAGCATCGGCACCTGGCCGCCCTCGACGACCGCCTGGGCGAACTGGTCGGGGGACATGCCGGAGGAGGCGGCGCGGCGCATGAGGTGCTCGGTGAGCTCCTCCTGGCTGACGTTGAGCTTCTCCCGGGAGACCAGCTCGTCGAGCACGAACTGGGTCTTGATGCCCTTGACCGCCTGCTCCTTGGTCTCGGCGTCGAACTCTTCCTCGGTCTTGCCCTGGATCTCCAGGTACTTGGCGAGGTCGAGGCCCATCTGGCCGAGCTGGTGGTGCTCCAGGTTGTGCTTGCGAGTGCGGATCTCGTCCTCGAGGAGCTTCTCGGGGACCGGGACCTCGACGAGCTCGAGGAGCTTCTCGAGCACGCGCTCCTGGGCCTGGGTGGCCTGGTCGTACTGCTTCATGTTCTCGAGGCGCTTGCGGCTGTCGGCCTTCAGCTCCTCGAGGGTGTCGAACTCGCTGGCCATCTGGGCGAACTCGTCGTCCAGCTCGGGGAGCTCGCGCGCGGCGACCTGGGTCACCTTGACGGTGATCTCCGCGTCCTTGCCCTCGGCGGAGCCGCCCTTCAGCTGAGAGGTGAAGGTGGCCTCGCCGCCGGCCTCCAGGCCGGTCACGGCCTCGTCGATGCCGTCGAGGAGCTCTCCGGAGCCGATCGTGTACTGCACGCCGTCGGCGACGCCGTCCGCGAGGACCTCACCGTCGACCTTGGCCTCCAGGTCGAGCGTCACGACATCGCCGTCGGCGGCGGCGCGCTCGACCGGGGAGGTGGAGGCGAAGCGGGTGCGGAGCTGCTCGACGGACTTCTCGATGTCCTCGTCCGACACCTCGACGGCGTCGACCTCGACCTCGATGCCGGAGTAGTCCGGGATCTCGATGACCGGGCGGACGTCGACCTCGGCGGTGAAGTTCAGCGTCTCGCCGTCCTTCAGCTCGGTGATGTCGACCTCGGGCTGGCCAAGCGGGTTGATCTCCGCCTCGTTGACCGCCTCGGTGTAGAACTTCGGGAGCGCGTCGTTGACGGCCTCCTCCAGCACCGCGCCGCGGCCGAACCGCTGGTCGATGACGCGCGCCGGGACCTTGCCCTTGCGGAAGCCCTTGACCGTGACCTGCTGGTTGATCTTCTTGTACGCCGCGTCGAGGCTGTCCTTGAGCTCCTCGAAGGGCACCTCGACAGTGAGCCGAACCCGGGTCGGGTTCAGGGTCTCCACGGCGCTCTTCACGGTTCGGTCTCCTTGGTGGCTGAATACTGGGGTTCTGCTGGGCTCACCACGGAGTGTTGTCCGGCGGCGGCGCAGCGGATCGGGCCCGGCGCTTCGGACACTCGGTCAGACACACGGGCACACAGATTGCATAGTAACCGCAAGCGGGATCAGCCCCACAATGCGATCTTGACCCAGGCGTGATCGCGACGTTGGTCGGGGTGGCGGGATTTGAACCCACGGCCTTCCGCTCCCAAAGCGGACGCGCTACCAAGCTGCGCCACACCCCGTCGGTGCGACACGTAGGGTACATGCCCCCAGGCTGTGGTCAGGCCCCTTTTCCCCGCGGTTCCCCGGTCGCAGACGGCGCCCGGGGCGGCGGCGGGGGCGCGGCCGGGGCAATGGGTGTGCGGCGGACGTCCGGGACCCGCTACGATGCTCTTCGTGCCGCGGCCACCACGACCTGCGGCGCGGTGCTTGCGGGCGTAGCTCAATGGTAGAGCCCTAGTCTTCCAAACTAGCTACGCGGGTTCGATTCCCGTCGCCCGCTCTCCACGGCTCAGGGCCAGGTCGGAGGTCGAATCCTCCACCTGGCCCTGATGCGTTTCCCAGGCTCCCGTCCGTCCGCGCACTCGTTCCGCCACGGCCCCCGGCGCGGCGCGCTCCGGGCGGGGTCCGCTACGGCCCTGGCCCTGGCCATACCGCTGTGGCCAGGGCCAGGACCGGGCCATAGCGGTATGGTCGGCGAAAGAAAGTGAACGAAACGGTTCAGAATCTAATCGCGTTGATCGAATCCGCGAGCGAGTCCAGGAAGTTGTTGATCGACGGCGCCATGCCGGTCGAGGCGAGGAAGAAGCCGAAGAGCGCCGCGACTATCGCGGGACCGGCCTTGATCGAGCCACCGCGGATCATCACCACGAGGATGATCGCCAACAGCAGCACCACAGACAGTGAAATGGCCACAACTGATCACACCCTCGGTCGGTCCGCCTTGCCCGCCGGGGGGCGTGCGGCCCGGCACACCCCCGTCCCCACCATCGTGCCACCAACAGCCGGGGGACGGTGACCGCCTGACGGACCGTCGGTGGATGGATCAGCTCACATCGCGATGCGCCGACGGATGGGTCGGCGGCGCATCACCGCTTACTGCTACCCGCCGATGCGAATTACACACATCCGGGTCACAAGAAATTCAGAAAATGTCGGTGAGGAAATTCACCGATGCCTTGAGCTTCGACGTTTCGCCCCGTTTAAGCGGTATTAATTGGGGCATATCGGACGTTTGGCGGTCGTGTCGGTGACGAATGCAGGAGATCTTCCGGTGGGTTTTACGAATTCCATTGCATCCGGTTAGGGTGCCTCGAATGTTCCACGCTCCGAATGGATTGCAGAGGGACCGCGTCCCCGACGCCTCCCGTGAGCCGGAGCCCCTCCCAGGGAGGACAGCGACGGCCGAACCGACTCCGCCCGCGCCGCCGGCACCGGTGTCGCAGGAGGCACAGGCGCCGCCGGTCAAGAGACGCGACGCCTACTTCGACAACGCCAAGTACCTCGCCATCGTGCTGGTCGCGGTCGCGCACGCGTGGGAGCCGGTGATGGACGGCAGCCGCGCCACCAGGGCGGCGTACATGTTCGTCTACACCTTCCACATGCCGGCCTTCATCATCATCTCCGGCTACTTCTCACGGAGTTTCCAGGCCCGCCCCGACCAGCTGAAGCGGCTGGTCAGCGGTGTTGTGGTGCCGTTCTTCGTGTTCGAGATCGCCTACACGCTCTTCAAGCGGTGGGCCGACGACGATCCCGACTACCCCTTCAGCCTGACCGATCCGCTGTACCTCACGTGGTTCCTGATCGCCCTGTTCGTGTGGCGGCTGTCGACGCCGCTGTGGCGGTCGATCAGGTATCCGCTGGCGGTGTCCCTGGTCATCGCGTCGCTCGGCTCGCTGACGCCGGGGATCGGCCAGGACCTCGACCTCCAGCGCATCCTGCAGTTCCTGCCGTTCTTCGTGCTGGGCCTGTCGATGCGGCCGGAGCACTTCCAGATGCTCCGGCGCCGGGAGGTGCGGCTGCTGGCGCTGCCGGTGGCCGCGGGCGCGGCACTGTTCACCTACTGGGTGGCGCCGGACGTGCGGATGGGCTGGTTCTACCGCTCCACCAGCGCCGAGGAACTGGACGCGCCCTGGTGGACGGGCCCGCTGATGACCTTCGGCCTCTTCGGCTGCGCGCTGCTGCTCACGGCGGCCTTCCTCGCCTGGGTACCGCGCCGCAGGATGTGGTTCACCGTGCTGGGGGCGGGCACCATCTGCGGCTACCTGCTGCACGGCTTCCTGGTGAAGTCCCTGGACTACCTGGGGCTGGTGGCCCAGTACCCGTGGCTGGCGGAGCCCGCAGGGGAGATCGCCGTAACGATCGCCGCGGCCGCGGCCGTCACCCTGTTCTGCACGCCGCCGGTGCGGCGCGCACTGAGGTTCGCGACCGAGCCGGAGTTGTCGTGGGCGTTCCGACGGGACGTCACGCAGTTGCCAGGCCGAGCAGGCGCCGCATCGCCGCGTACTTCGCGCTGAGCCGGGTCCGGGTCGGTTCGTCCAGTACCGCGAGCCGCCCCGGGTCCGCGTTGTGGGCGAGGTCGGCCTCCTTGACGAGACGGGCGCCCGGTGTGGCGAGGATACGCCGGGCGTACGACTCGGGGTCCTCCCCCGGGCGCTTGGTCATGGCGTCCACCAAGTCCTTGACCTGCTCCGGGAGTTCGGCCGCGGCCAGCCACTCCCGCGACAGCACGCCGTCCTCGATCGCGTCGTGCAGCCAGGCGGCGGCGATCTGTTCGTCGGTGCCGCCCCGCTCCCTCACTCCGTCGGCCACGGCCCGGATGTGCTCGGCGTAGGGCCGTCCCGCCTTGTCCGTCTGGTGCGCATGGGCTTCCCGGGCGATCGCCTCGACCTGGTCGAGCGTGAGGTTCGGCATGGGTACGACTCTAGGCCCCGGATCCCGTGCGAAGGTCACGGCTCCCTGCGGATCAGCAGCAGCGCCCGGTCGTCGTTGACGTCCTTCGCCACGGCCTCGATGAGGTGCCAGGCGGCCCCCTCGAAGCCCGTCGCCACATAGCGGTCGGCCTCGCCGGTGAGCCGGTCCATGCCCTCGGCGATGTCCCGGTCGTTCGCCTCGACGAGGCCGTCGGTGAAGAGCATCAGCACGTCTCCGGGACGGAGCGTGCCCTTGACCGGGTCGAACTGGGCGCCCTCGTACACGCCGAGCAACGGGCCCTCCGCGGCCTTCTCCTCCCAGCGGCCGGTGCCCGCGCTGAGCTGCAGGCCCGGCAGATGGCCGGCGGACAGCAGTTCGTAGTCGCCGGAGTCCAGGTCGAGCACCAGGTGGACGGAGGTGGCGAAGCCCTCGTCCCAGTCCTGGCGCAGGAGGTAGCCGTTGGCGGCGGGAAGGAAGCCGTGCGGCGGGAGGGACCCGAGGAGGCCGCCGAAGGCTCCGGACAGCAGCAGGGCGCGGGAGGCCGCGTCCATGCCCTTGCCGGAGACGTCGGTGAGGACGACTTCGAGGGTGCGGCCGCCGTTGGTGCGGGCCGCGACGACGAAGTCCCCGGAGAACGACTGGCCACCGGCGGGGCGGAGCGCCATCTCGCGGTGCCATCCCTGCGGGAGCCTCGGCAGGGCGCTCTGCACGCGGATCCGTTCGCGCAGGTCGAAGAGCATCGTGCCGCCGCGCCGCCAGGGCACCCCGACCCGGGCGCGGAACTGGGCGATCAGCAGCCCGAAGAAGCCGCAGGCCGCCACCACCAGCACGGTTCCCGGGGTGACCCGGGCCGGGCCCTCCGTGTAGGGGCCGAGCACCAGGGACTCCACGATCAGCGCCAGGGCCGCGGCCGCGTACAGCCCGAGCAGGCTCGCGGGTCGCAGCAGCAGTCCGCCCGCGACGATCGGCAGGACGAGGGCGGCCGGCGTGCACCACACCGGCATGAGGATCGTGCCCCAGGCGATCGCCGGGACGGTCAGCAGCAGTCCGGCCAGCGCGATCCAGTCGGAGCCGTCGCCGCGGAAGTAGTCGACCCCGGATTTGCGCAGCGTCGTGCGGGCCCGGTGCGTCGCTTTGCGCAGCCGGGCCGCGTACGAGTCCGCTGCGCCACGTGCCATCGTCGGCGACCCTATCCACACCCTCGTCCCGCGTGGAGGGGGACCCCATGACATTGCGTTCGAAATCGGGTCGCGACGGGACGCGGTGCCCTGGTAGGCATGGCGCATGACGACTGAACTGCGGGTACTCCGTCGCGAGGAGTGGGACCAGTGGTACGGGAAGCTGGAGCTCGCCTTCGGCGGCGTCCCGGAGTCCCCCGCGGAGCGCAAGCTCTGGAACGAACTCACGGAGTGCGAGCGTTCGATCGGGGTGTGGGACGGCGGGGAGTGCGTCGGCACGGCCGGGGCCTTCTCCTTCCGGGTGTCGGTGCCGGGCGGCTCTCTCGTGCCGGCGGCCGGGGTCACGATGGTGAGCGTCGCCGCCACCCACCGGCGGCGGGGAGTCCTCACGTCGATGATGCGGCGCCAACTGGACGACGTCCGTGAACTGGGCGAGCCGCTCGCCCTGCTGACGGCCTCGGAGCCGGAGATCTACGGCCGGTTCGGATACGGCATCGCGACGCACCAGCTGAGCCTGGACATCGACACGGTCCGGGCGCGGATCACCGCGCCCCCCGGGACGGACGACGTGCGGCTGCGGTTCGCGCCGGTCGCGGAGTCCGCCGAGGCGTGCGAGGCGGTGTACCGGAGCAGGATCGGCTCGCGGCCGGGAATGCTCGCGCACACACCGGGCTGGGAGCGGCTCCCGCTGCTCGACCCGCCCGCCGATCGCGAGGGCGCCTCGGCGATGCAGTGCGTGCTCGCCGAGCGGGACGGCGACGTGGTGGGCTACGTCCGCTTCCACAACAAGCCTGAGTGGGACGCCTCGGGGCCGAACGGCTCGCTGCTGCTGCGGGACGTCGAGGCGCTGGACCCGGCGGCGTACGCGGCGCTGTGGCGCTTCCTCTTCGGCATCGACCTGACGTCGCGGATCCGGGTCCGCAACCGGCCGGTGGACGATCCGCTGCTGCACCTCGTCACGGACGTCCGGCGCTGTGGTGTCCGGGTGCGGGACTCGCTGCACGCGCGGCTGGTCGACGTGGGCGCGGCGCTGGCGGCGAGGACGTACCGGACGCCGGTGGACGTGGTGTTGGAGGTGGAGGACGCGTTCTGCCCCTGGAACGAGGGCCGTTGGCGCCTCTCGGGGGACACCAAGGGCGCGTCGTGCGAGCGCACGGCCGGTCCCGCCGATCTGGCGGTGAGCGTGAGGGACTTGGGCGCCGCCTACCTTGGCGGGGTGACGCTGTCGTCCCTGGCGGGGGCGGGCCGGGTGCACGAGCTGCGCGGTGGCGCGCTGGCGGAGGCGTCGACGGCCTTCGCCTCGGACCCGGCGCCCTGGCTGCCGCACGGCTTCTGAGACGCGCGGCGGCCGGGCGGGGGCGCGACCTGAGGTGCCGCTCCAATTCCGCACCGTTGGCGCCGGCCCCGGCCGCCGCGGTCAGCGGAGAGCCGGTGGCCGGGCGTGCGCTACGCGGGCTGGCAGCCCGGGCACCAGAAGAGGTTGCGGGCGGCGAGACCGGCGGTGCGGATCTCGCCGCCACAGATGTGGCAGGGCAACTGCGCCCTGCGGTAGACGTACACCTCGCCGCCGTGGTCGTCGACCCGCGGCGGCCGGCCCATCGCCTCCGGGGTGTGCTCGGACCGGACGGTGTCGATGCGGTTGTTCCGTACGCCCTCGCGCATGAGGGCGGCCAAGTCGGCCCAGAGCGCGCGCCACTCCCGCTCGGTGAGGTCCCTGCCCGCGCGGTACGGATCGATGCCGTGACGGAACAGGACCTCCGCGCGGTAGACGTTGCCGACGCCCGCGACGACCTTCTGGTCCATCAGCAGGGCGGCGATCGTCGTACGGGATCGGGAGATCCTGGCCCAGGCGCGGTCGGGGTCGTCGTCCGGCCGGAGCGGATCGGGGCCGAGCCGCGCGTGTATCGCGGCCTTCTCGCCGTCGGTGATCAGGGCGCAGGCAGTGGGGCCGCGCAGATCGACGTGGGCGTCGGGGTTCGCGAGCCGCAGCCGCACGGTGTCGGTGGGCGGCGGTGCGGGCCCGTCGCCGAAGTCCACCTTGCCGAACAGGCCGAGGTGGATGTGGATCCACTCGCCGCCGTCGGAGCCACCGAAGCCGAGGAAGAGGTGCTTGCCGTGGGCCTCGGTGCGCTCGAGCACCGTGCCGTCGAGCAGCGCCGCGGAGTCGGCGAACTTGCCCTGCGGGCTGGTGACCCGCACGGACCGGCCGCCGAACCGTTCCCGGTAGTCGGCGGCCAGCCGGTGGATGGTGTGCCCTTCGGGCATCAGGCGGTGGGCTCCTGCGGGTGGTGGGCCGGGATCGGGGGCAGCTCGCCGGTGGTCTCGTACCGCTCGAGCATCTCGATGCGGCGGGTGTGGCGCTCCTCGCCCGAGTACGGGGTCTTGAGGAAGACCTCGACGAAGGTCGTGGCCTCGTCGGTGGTGTGCATGCGGGCACCGACGGCGACGACGTTGGCGTTGTTGTGCTCCCGGCCGAGGGCGGCGGTCTGCACGCTCCAGGCCAGCGCGGCGCGGACGCCCTTGACCTTGTTGGCGGCGATCTGCTCCCCGTTGCCGGAGCCGCCGATCACGATGCCGAGGCTGTCGGGGTCCGCTGCGGTCCGCTCCGCGGCGCGCAGGCAGAACGGCGGGTAGTCGTCCTGGGCGTCGTAGATGTGGGGGCCGCAGTCGACGGGCTCGTGGCCGTGGGCCGTGAGCCACTCGACGAGGTGGTTCTTGAGTTCGAAGCCGGCATGGTCGGAGCCGAGGTACACGCGCATGGTCCGAGTGTGGCACGCGCGAGGCCGGGCAGACGTCAGCGGGGTCCGGCGACGGACCCTCTCGGATGACCGCACGACCGCGGAGAGTGACCGGGCGACGTGCCCATCATCACGATCCGGAGTCAGGTCTTTCTTACCGACGGGTCAACGGTTTGAATGCTCGGGCTCGTCACCCGAGCGAACCGCACATGTAAGGAATCGTCCATGAACCCCCAGCCGACCCTTACGAAGGCAGGCGCGAGTGCCGGTGAACCCGGCATTTCCCAGCCTTCCGACGGTCTCAAGGCCGGACTGAAGAATCGCCATCTGTCCATGATCGCCATCGGTGGCGTGATCGGCGCAGGCCTGTTCGTCGGGTCCTCCGGCGGCATCGCCGCCGCCGGCCCCGCCATCCTCGTGTCGTACCTGCTCGTCGGCATGCTGGTCGTGTTCGTGATGCGCATGCTCGGCGAGATGGCCGCGGCGAGCCCGAACTCGGGTTCCTTCTCGGCGTACGCCGACCGTGGGCTCGGCCGCTGGGCCGGCTTCTCCATCGGGTGGCTCTACTGGTTCTTCTGGGTCGTCGTGCTCGCGGTCGAGGCCACCGCGGGTGCGGTGATCCTGGAGGGCTGGATACCGGCCGTCCCGCAGTGGGCCTGGGCGCTGATCGTGATGGTCGTGCTCACCGCCACCAACCTCGCCTCGGTCGCCTCGTACGGCGAGTTCGAGTTCTGGTTCGCCGGGATCAAGGTCGTCGCCATCGGCGCCTTCGTCGTCATCGGTCTGCTGGCCGTCTTCGGTGTGCTTCCGGGCTCGGACAACCCGGGCGCGGGCTTCGCGCACCTGACCGACGCCGGCGGCTTCCTGCCCAACGGCGCGGGCGCCATCCTCACCGGTGTGCTGATGGTCGTCTTCTCCTTCATGGGCAGCGAGATCGTCACGCTGGCCGCCGGCGAGTCCGAGGACCCGCGCCGCGCGGTCACCAAGGCCACCAACAGCGTGATCTGGCGGATCGCGGTCTTCTACCTGGGCTCGATCTTCGTCGTGCTGACGCTGCTGCCGTGGAACGACAAGTCGATCGTCGAGAAGGGGTCGTACGTCGCGGCCCTGGACTCCATCGGCATCCCGCACGCCGGCCAGATCATGAACGTGATCGTGCTGACGGCCGTGCTGTCCTGCCTGAACTCGGGTCTGTACACCGCCTCCCGCATGGCGTTCTCGCTCGGTGAGCGCGGCGACGCGCCGAAGTCCTTCGCCAAGGTCAACGGCAAGGGCGTGCCGACCACCGCCATCCTGGCCTCGGTCGTCTTCGGCTTCGGCGCCGTCTGGGCCAACTACGCCTACAAGGACACGGTCTTCCTGTTCCTGCTGAACTCCTCGGGTGCGGTCGCGCTCTTCGTCTGGCTCGTCATCTGCTTCACGCAGCTGCGGATGCGCGGGATCCTGATGCGCGAGGCCCCGGAGAAGGTCACGGTGAAGATGTGGCTCTTCCCGTACCTGACCTGGGCGACCGCCGCGATGATCGTCTTCGTCCTGGGCTACATGCTCTTCGACGACGCGAACCGCGAGGTCGTGCTCCTGTCGCTGCTGGTGGCGGCGGTCGTGGTGGCCATCGGTCTCGTGCTCCAGCGGGTGCGGCCGAAGCCGGCCGCGGACGCGGTCCCGGCCCAGCGGACCGAGGACGCCGTCCCGGCTGCCCCGGTGACCGAGGACGCCAGGGGCTGACGCCTTCCGCTGCCGGGCCCGTGACGTCCCGGCGGCGGGGAACGGCACCGAACGGAACGAGGGGCGTCCCGCACCTGGGTGCGGGGCGCCCCTCGTGCGTGCGCCGACGCCGCCGGACGCCCCGGCGTCCGTGAACCCCGAGGGCCCCTCCGCCCCGTGCACTGCCGTCGTCCCCTGGCACCGCTCCGGTCCCTCGCCGTGTACCGGGCACAGGGCCGAGCAGGGGACCGCGCGGTTCCCGTCGGCGCGTAAGGCGCCGCGGCCGGCCGCTTCCCCGCCCCGGCCGCGCGCACCACGAGGCGTACCGGGGCGAGACGCGGAAGAGGTCCGCCGGTCGTCACGACCGGCGGACCTCTTCGGGAACAGTGCGGCTCCCCGCGGGAGCCGCCGAGTGCTCAGCCCCGGCTGCCGAGGAGCTTCCAGGCGGCGGGCAGCGCGCCCATCGCGAGCGCGGCCTTGAGCGCGTCGCCGATCAGGAACGGGGTCAGTCCGGCCGCCACGGCCTGGGACAGCGTCATCCCGGTGGCGAGCGCCAGGTACGGCACGCCGATCGCGTAGATGATCGCAGAGCCGAGGACCATCGCGCCCGCGGTGCGCGGGACGGAGCGGTCCGCCCCGCGCCGGGCGAGGGCGCCGACGACGGTGGCGGCGACGAGCATGCCGAGGATGTAGCCGAGCGACGGCATGGCCCAGCCGGAGGACGCCTCGGCGAACCACGGCATGCCCGCCATCCCGGCGAGGGCGTACAGCGCGAGGGAGAGGAAGCCGCGGCGGGCGCCGAGCGCGGTACCGACGAGCAGCGCCGCGAAGGTCTGGCCGGTGACCGGGACCGGGGAGCCCGGAACGGTGACGGAGATCTGCGCGGCGACGCCGGTGAGCGCGGCGCCACCGACGACCAGGGCCGCGTCGACCGCGGACTTGGCGCGCGAGGCGGGCAGCAGATCGGCGAGGACCAGCCCCTGGCGGGGGGCGGAAGCGGCAGCAGTGCTCATCGGGACTCCGGGTGCGAGGGCGGTGATGACGTCGATGTGGACATGGCGACGTTAGCCCAGGAGTGAACGACCGATCACCGTCAGCCGATGACAAAGGCCCGAGCGGCCGCATGGTGGAGTTCACACAAAGCAGCCGGGACAAGCACCAGGGGCGCGTGATGCTCGTCACTGAGGTGACGGCCGAGAGGTGCCGTTTTGGAGAAGGAGGCAGTGCTC
Source organism: Streptomyces wuyuanensis (assembly GCF_900103455.1). Classification (GTDB taxonomy): domain Bacteria; phylum Actinomycetota; class Actinomycetes; order Streptomycetales; family Streptomycetaceae; genus Streptomyces; species Streptomyces wuyuanensis. The sequence continues at coordinate 89,694 of NZ_FNHI01000007.1, forward strand.
GGAGAGACTGTAGGTTCCCGCCAAATCCCCGCACTGCCGAGAGTCCCGAGCACATGCACGACGCACCGCCCAGCCCTCTGGCCACCGAGGCCGAACCCCTCTCCCACGGGCTGAAGCAGCGCCATCTGACGATGCTCGGTCTCGGCGGGGTGATCGGGGCGGGGCTGTTCGTCGGTTCCGGTGCGGGCATCGCGCTCGCCGGCCCCGGCATCGTGGTCTCGTACCTCCTCGCGGGGGCGCTGGCGATGCTGGTCATGCGGATGCTGGGGGAGATGTCGTCGGCGATGCCCGCGTCCGGCGCCTTCTCCGTGCACGCCGAGCGGGCCCTCGGCCGCTGGGCCGGTTTCACCGCCGGCTGGCTCTACTGGTTCCTGCTGGTGGTCGTGCTCGCCGTGGAGGCGACCGGTGCGGCGACGATCGCCAACGGCTGGGTGCCGGGCGTCCCGCAGTGGACCTGGGTGCTGATCTTCATGTTGGTCTTCACGGTGGCCAATCTGGCGGCCGTGAAGAACTTCGGCGAGTTCGAGTTCTGGTTCGCCGCGCTCAAGGTCGGCGCGATCGTGCTGTTCCTGGTCCTCGGCACCCTGGCGGTCCTCGGGCTGCTGCCGGACACGCAGCCGGTGGGTCTGGCGAACCTCACCGGGCAGGGCGGCTTCCTGCCCAACGGGTGGGAGGGCGTCGTCGCCGGCGTCCTCGCCGTGGTCTTCGCCTTCGGCGGGCTGGAGGTCGTGACGATCGCGGCGGCCGAGTCGGACGATCCGGCCCGCGCGGTCGGGCGCGCGGTGCGCAGCGCGGTGTGGCGCATCCTCCTCTTCTACGTCGGCTCGATGCTGGTCATCGTGACCGTGCTGCCGTGGACGGCGATGGAGCCGGGCCGGAGCCCGTACGTCGCGGTCCTGGACGCGATCGGTGTGCCGGGGGCCGGACAGATCATGAACATCGTGGTGTTCGTGGCTCTGCTGTCCGCCCTCAACGCCAATCTCTACGGCTCCTCGCGGATGGTGTTCTCGCTGGCCGAGCGCGGCGAGGCGCCCACGGGGCTGCTCAGGGTCTCCGGTGGCGGGGTGCCGCGCCGGGCCGTGCTCGCCTCCGTCGCGTTCGGTTTCGTGTCCGTCCTGCTCAACCTGAAGTGGCCGGACACCGTCTTCCTCTACATGCTCAACGCGGTCGGCGCGGTGCTGCTGTTCGTGTGGGGCCTGATCGCCGTGTCGGAGCTGCGGCTGCGCCGCAGGATCGAGCGCGAGGCGCCGGAGACGCTGACGCTGCGGATGTGGGGCTTCCCGTGGCTGACCTGGGTGGCGCTCGCCGGGATCGCGGCCGTGCTCGTGCTGATGCTCGGCGACGAGGGCGCCCGGCCCCAGGTGCTGTGGTCGGCCGCGGCGACGGCACTGGTGCTCTTGGTGGCGTGGCTCCGGGAGTTGCGCGACATGCGGGCGAGTCGCACCTAGTGCCGCGTCAGGCAAGGTTTGCCCGACGGGGCGAATGCTGCCTGATGCGGCACCGGTTCTTCACATTGTGTGAGCATCTTGTCCGTATAGCGGTCATCGATGCTCGGTGAGCGGTACGCCCCCCAGACTGTGGGCCACTCCCGTATCCGCTCATGAACAGGCACTCCCATGTCTCGGACCTCGGCGCCCGCGCCCGTCGGCACCCAAGCCGACTCGTCGCTCGCCCACGGCCTCAAGCAGCGCCATCTGTCGATGATCGCCCTCGGCGGTGTGATCGGCGCCGGCCTCTTCGTCGGCTCCGGTGCCGGTATCGCCGCCGCCGGCCCGTCCATCGTCATCGCCTATGCCGTGTCCGGCCTGCTCGTCATGCTCGTGATGCGCATGCTCGGCGAGATGTCGGCGGCGAATCCGGCCTCCGGTTCCTTCTCGGTGCACGCCGAGCGGGCGCTCGGTCCCTGGGCGGGCTTCACCGCCGGCTGGTCGTTCTGGGTGCTGCTGTCCGTCGCCGTCGGCCTCGAGGGCATCGGCGCCGCGAAGATCGTCAGCGGCTGGCTGCCCGGCACCCCGGAATGGGCCTGGGTCGCGCTGTTCATGCTCGTCTTCTGCGGCACCAACCTGGCGGCCGTGAAGAACTTCGGCGAGTTCGAGTTCTGGTTCGCCGCGCTCAAGGTCGGGGCGATCACGCTGTTCCTGATCCTCGGCGGCCTGGCCATCCTCGGCGTGCTGCCGGGGACGGAGGCACCCGGCACGGCGAACCTCACGGGTGACGGAGGGTTCCTGCCGCACGGGACGGAGGGACTGGTCATCGGCCTGCTCGCGTCGGTCTTCGCGTACGGCGGTCTGGAGACCGTCACCATCGCGGCGGCCGAGTCCGAGCACCCGGTCCAGGGTGTCGCCAAGGCCGTGCGCACCGCGATGTGGCGCATCGCGCTCTTCTACATCGGCTCCATGGCGGTCATCGTCACGCTGGTGCCGTGGGACGACCCGGACGTCGCCAACCCCGACAAGGGCCCGTACGTCACCGCGCTGAACCACCTGGACATCCCGGGCGCCGGTCTCGTGATGCAGATCGTCGTGCTGGTGGCGCTGCTGTCGGCGATGAACGCCAACATCTACGGAGCCTCCCGCATGGCCTACTCCCTGGTCGCGCGCGGCCAGGGCCCCAAGGCGATCGGCAGGGTCTCCGGCGGCGTGCCGCGGATCGCCGTGCTGGTCTCCTCCGTCTTCGGCTTCCTGTGCGTGCTGCTCAGCTACTGGCGTCCGGACGACGTCTTCCCGTGGCTGCTGAACATGATCGGCGCGGTCATCCTGGTCGTCTGGCTGTTCATCGCCGTCTCCCAGCTGGTGCTGCGGCGCCGCACGGAGCGCGAGGCGCCGGAGAAGCTCGTGGTGCGGATGTGGCTGTTCCCGGTGCTGACCTGGATCTCCATCGCGGGCATGCTCGCGATCTTCGTCCTGATGCTGCGCCAGCCCGACACCCGCGACCAGCTGATGGCCACCGGCCTGATGACGCTGGTGCTGGCCGCCTCGGGCGCCGTGCTGCAGCGCAGGCGCAAGGCGGGGCTCGCGAACGAGGGAGCCGCCGCCGGCACCGTGCGGGACTCGGCGCCGGCGAAGGCGGCCGCCAAGGACTGAGCGGGCGCCGTGGGCGACACGAGGACCCCCGGGCCGTATCGGCCCGGGGGTCCTCCCGTGTGCGGAGCCGACCACATCCGGAGCTGCCCGGCCGCAGGCCCCGGAAGCCCGTCGGCGCCCCTCCGCCACCGGCCGGTTCCCCCCGATGCCGGCCCCGTCGTCCTGGACCTCCGCGACCTCCGCGACCCCCGCGACCTCCGCGACGCACGGCCCCGGGACGAGGGGCTGATCAAGTCCCGGACCCTCCTGCTGCTAGCCTGCAATTGCGAAGAGTTTGCAATAAGCAGTCGGAGGGCTCGGACATGGCCATTTACACGCTTCCTGAACTTCCGTACGACTACGCGGCGCTGGAGCCGGTGATCAACCCGCAGATCATCGAGCTGCACCACGACAAGCACCACGCCGCCTACGTCAAGGGCGCGAACGACACCCTCGAGCAGCTCGCCGAGGCGCGCGACAAGGAAGCCTGGAGCTCGATCAACGGCCTGGAGAAGAACCTCGCGTTCCATCTCTCCGGCCACATCCTGCACAGCATCTACTGGCACAACATGACCGCGCCCAAGGAGGGCGGCGGCGGTGAGCCGCTGGCCGCGGACGGGGTCGGCGAGCTGGCCGACGCGATCACCGAATCCTTCGGCTCCTTCGCCAAGTTCAAGACGCAGCTGTCGAAGGCCGCCGCGACCACCCAGGGCTCGGGCTGGGGCGTGCTGGCCTACGAGCCGGTCAGCGGCCGGCTGATCGTCGAGCAGGTCTACGACCACCAGGGCAACGTCGGCCAGGGCTCGGTGCCGATCCTGGTCTTCGACGCCTGGGAGCACGCCTTCTACCTGCAGTACAAGAACCAGAAGGTGGACTTCATCGACGCCATGTGGGGCGTCGTCAACTGGCAGGACGTGGCGAAGCGCCACGCCGAGGCCAAGGACCGGACCCCGCTCATCACCCCGTGACACGGTCCCCGTCACGGGACCGCAGGCCGTCCTGCTCGTGATCGTCTTCTCAACCTTCACCGGCAGGCGGAAAGAAGAAGGACCCCCTCGAGGACATGACTCGCGGGGGTCCTTCCGTTCCCGGGTCCGGGGCCGGCCCGGAGGACGTCTCAGGAGAAGTCGGGGCCCTTCGTCCGGGTGCGCTTGATCTCGTAGAAGCCCGGGATCGACGCCACCATCAGGGTGCCGTCCCAGAGCCTCGCCGCTTCTTCGCCCTTGGGCGCCGGGGTGACGACCGGGCCGAAGAAGGCGATCTGCTCGCCGTCCGCGCCGGGCACCGCGATGACGGGCGTGCCGACGTCCTGTCCGACCTTGGAGATGCCCTCGTTGTGGGAGGCGCGCAGCTCGGCGTCGTAGGCGTCCGACTCGGCGTAGTCCGCGAGCTCGGCCGGCAGGCCCACCGCGTCCAGTGCCTCCAGGACCACCTCGGGCGTGATGCCGCGGCCCTCGTTGTGGATCCGGGTGCCGAGCGCTGTGTACAGCGGGCCGATGACCTCGTCACCGTACTTCTGCTGGGCGGCGATCACGACGCGCACGGGCCCCCAGGCGTTCTTCATCGCCTCGCGGTACTGCTCGGGGAGCTCGTCCAGCCTGTCCTCGTTGAGCACCGCCAGGCTCATGACGTGCCAGCGCACGTCCACCGGCCGCACCTTCTCCACCTCGAGCATCCAGCGCGAGGTCATCCAGGCCCAGGGGCACAGCGGGTCGAACCAGAAGTCTGCGGGGGTCCTGTTGTCGGACATGTCACTCCTCGTGCTCGTGATGGGGGCGCGCTCCGGGGGAGCCAACACCGGCGCTCGCCGACCGCATTCCCCGATGCCCGCGGTCACGAGCGCGTGCGAGGATCGGTCCTGTCCGAACGAGACACGAAGGAGTGGACGTGCCCGGAGAGAATCTGTCCCGCGACGAGGCCCGCGCACGGGCCGAGCTGCTGTCGGTCGACGGGTACGAGGTCTTCCTCGACCTGCGGTCCGCGACCGCGGAGAGCGAGGAGGCCCAGCCGCGGACGTTCCGTTCGGTCACCACGATCAGGTTCCGCCGCACCGGCGAGGGCGACAGCACCTTCGCCGATCTCGTCGCCCCCTCGGTGAACGCGGTCACGCTCAACGGCCGCGCACTCGACCCGGCGGAGGTCTTCGACGGCGCGCGGATCGCCCTGAGCGGCCTCCAGGCGGAGAACGTGCTGGTGGTGGACGCGCAGTGTGCGTACAGCCGGACCGGCGAAGGCATGCACCGGTTCGTCGACCCGGAGGACGGCGAGGTCTATCTGTACACGCAGTACGAGCCCGCCGACGCCCGGCGGGTCTTCGCCGACTTCGAGCAGCCGGACCTGAAGGCCCCATTCCGCTTCGAGGTGGCGGCACCCGAGGGCTGGACGGTCTGGAGCAACGGCGCGGTGGAGTCGCGCGAGGGCGGGACCTGGCGCTTCGCGGAGACCAAGCCGATCTCCACGTACATCACGGCGGTCGTGGCCGGCCCGTACCACTACGAGACCGACCTCTACACGCGGACGTTCGACGACGGGACGACGCTGGAGATCCCGCTCGGCGCCATGTGCCGCAAGGGGCTGGCCAAGCACTTCGACGCGGACGACATCTTCCTCGTCACCAAGCAGGGCCTCGACTTCTTCCACGACCACTTCGACTACCCGTACCCGTTCGGGAAGTACGACCAGGCGTTCGTGCCCGAGTACAACATCGGTGCCATGGAGAACCCGGGCTGTGTGACCTTCCGGGAGGAGTTCGTCTTCCGGGGCAAGGTGACGCAGGCGTCGTTCGAGCGCCGGGCGAACGTCATCCTGCACGAGATGGCGCACATGTGGTTCGGCGACCTGGTCACCATGCAGTGGTGGGACGACCTGTGGCTGAAGGAGTCCTTCGCCGACTTCATGGGGGCGTTCTCGCTGGTCGAGGCGACCCGTTTCCGCAACGGCTGGGTGACGTTCGCCAACAACCGCAAGGCGTGGGCGTACCGGGCCGACCAGCTGCCGTCCACGCATCCGATCACGGCCGACATCCACGACCTGGAGGACGCCAAGCTCAACTTCGACGGGATCACCTACGCCAAGGGCGCGTCGGTCCTCAAGCAGCTCGTCGCGTACGTGGGTCCGGACGCGTTCCTGGAGGGCGCGCGGCGCTACTTCAAGCGGCACGCCTACGGCAACACCCGTCTCGACGACCTGCTGTCGGTGCTGGAGGAGACCTCCGGCCGGGACATGAAGGCGTGGTCGCGCTCCTGGCTGGAGACCTCGGGAGTCAACACGCTGACGCCCCAGCTCACCTGTGACGCGGGCGACCGGATCACCGAACTGGCGGTCGTGCAGGACGGCGAGACCGGGTCCGCCGCCTCGACTCCGGCCCGGCCGCACCGGGTGGCCGTCGGCCTGTACCGGCACGAGGGCACCGAGCTGGTGCGCTACGCGCGGGCCGAGGTGGACGTCACCGGTGCGCGGACGGTCGTGGAGGAGCTGGCCGGCCAGGAGCGCCCGGCGCTGGTGCTCGTCAACGACGACGACCTCACCTACTGCAAGGTCCGCTTCGACGAGGGCTCGCTGGAGACGCTGCGCGGGCACCTCGGCTCGGTCACGGACCCGCTGGCGCGGGCCGTGTGCTGGTCGGCGCTGTGGAACCTGACGCGGGACGCCCTGATGCCGGCGCGCGACTTCGCCGGAATCGTCCTGGACTTCGCCGGCCGGGAGTCGGACATCGGCGTGCTGCAGATGGTGCACGCCTGGGCGCGCACCGCCCTCGTCCACTACGCGGCGCCCGAGTGGCGCGAGGAGGGCGGCCGGCGGCTGTCGGAGGGCGCGCTGCGCGAGCTGCGGCTCGCGGAGCCGGGCAGCCAGCACCAGCTGACGTGGGCGCGGTTCTTCGCGTCCGTGGCCGCCACGGACGCGGACCTCCAGCTGCTCCAGGGACTGCTGGAGGGCACTGCCAAGATCGACGGGCTGGACGTGGACCAGGAGCTGCGCTGGGCGTTCCTGGAGCCGCTGGCCTCGCGCGGGGTGGCCGACGAGTCGGCGATCGACGCGGAGCTGGCTCGGGACGACACCGCGTCCGGCAAGCGCCACCAGGTGCGCTGTCTGGCCGCGCGGCCCTCCGCCGCCGTCAAGGACCAGGCGTGGGCGCAGGTCGTGGAGTCCGACGCGCTGTCCAACGCCCTGGTGGAGGCGACTATTTCGGGCTTCACGCAGGCGTCGCAGCGGGAACTGCTCGGGCCGTACGCCGAGAAGTACTTCGCGGCGATCGAACGGGTGTGGGCCGGCCGGTCGATCCAGATCGGCATGGACGTGGTCCGCGGCCTCTTCCCCGCCCTCCAGGACGACGAGGCCACGCTGCGGGCGACGGACGCGTGGCTCGACTCCCACGCGGACGCGCCCCCGGCGCTGCGCCGGCTGGTGCTCGAGTCCCGGGACGACCTCGCCCGCGCCCTGCGCGCCCAGTCCTGCGACGCGGCGGCCTCCGGCGGCTGACGCCGCCTCCCACCGGCCGCCGTTCCCCCGCCGGGCTCCGGAGCCCGGCGGGGGACCGACCGCCCCGAGCGGCGGAACTGATCGGCAGAACTGATCGGCAATCGAACGCCCGTACTTTAGGACGGGGATGTCCAGAATTGTCGACGGCTGCGTAACAGCGGTTAGGAGTCCCCGGCCGCGCGGGAATTGGCGGGGCATGAACCACAACACGCCTCTCTCCCCCCGCCCGTTGAGCGACCTCTCCGATGTACGGCGGCGCGTGCTGTCGGCCGCGCAACTGCGCGCACGGGGTGTGACCGCCGAGCGCACCGCCGAGCGGTGCGGCCCCGGCGGTCCCTGGCAGCAGCTCCTGCCCGGTGTGTTCCTGCTGCATCCCGGGACCCCCACCAGTGAGGAGCGGCTGCACGCCGCGGTGACGTACGCCGGCCGTTCCGAGGAAGGCGAGGTCATGGTGACGGGGCTGGCGGCGCTCGCGCTGCACCGGTTCGCCTCCGTGCCGTCCCTGATGGCGCTGGAGCGGATCGACGTGCTCGTGCCGCGGGCCCGCAGGCTGCGCTCGGCCGGCTGCGCCCGGCTGATCCGCACTCACGCGATGCCGAGGCCCGACGTGGTGACGGGGCTGCCCGTGGCCCCCGTGGCGCGCGCGCTGGCCGACGCCGTCGCGCGGCTGACCGATCCGGGGGCGGTGCGCCGGCTGCTGACCGAGGCCGTGCGCGCCGGACACTGCGAACCGGCCGCCGTGGTGGCCGAGCTGACCCGAGCCCGGCTGCTGTCCCGCCCCCACGTCGTGGACGCCGTCGACTCCCTCCTCGCCGAAGGCCGTGCGGTCGCCGAGGGGCGCCTGTACGACCTCGTGCGCATGTACGGGCTTCCCGAGCCGGTGTGGAACGTGGATCTGCGCCTGCCCGGCGGGCCGCAGCTGGGCGGTGTCGACGCCTACTGGCCCGAGGAGGCCGTCGCCGTGGAGCTCGACACCCGCGCCCCGCGCCCCGCGGTCGTCGGGGACGGGCCGGACGCGGACCCGGAGTGGTCCGCGTCCAGCCGCCGGCGCGAGCACCTGGAGCGGCTCGGGATCACCGTCGTGCGCATCGCGCCGAGGAAGCTGCGGGACGTCCCCGTACAGCAGGCGATGGTGCTCCGTACGGCCCTGATGGCCTCCTCGGACCGGGAGCCGACGCCCTATGTCGTCGTACTCCCCCGCTAAGGGGTGTCCGCGCGGCGCTGCCCCGCGTGCCCGGCCCGGTCCGGCCCGGCGAAGTCCCGCCCGGGGACGTCGTGGGTGCGGCCGGGCGCGGCCCGGCCGCAGAACTCCGCCTCGACGACGGCCGTGCTGTCGCCCGCCCAGTCGCTGTTGAAGTTGAGCGCGAGGGCACGGCCGCCGTCCCGGGTGCCGACCGCCTCGGAGCTGGAGCCGTGGATTCCGCCGCTGTGGCCCCAGACCTCCTCGCCGCAGGACAGCCTCTGCGACATCAGCCCCAGTCCGTAGCGGTGGTTCGGCGCCTCCGCGCCGACGGGCACGGTCGTCGTCATCTTCTTCAGCTGGCCCTTCGGCAGCAGCCTGCCACCCAGCAGGGCGCGGTAGAAGCGGTTCAGATCGCCCGTCGTGGAGATCATCTCGCCGGCCGACCAGGCCGCCGACGGGTTGAGCTCGGTGACGTCGTGGATCGCGGTGCCGGGCTCAGGTCCCACGAGGACCGAGTACGCCCGCCCGCTCGGACGCGGCATCGCCGCCCGCGTGCCGGGTACCGAGGTGGCGCGCAGACCCAGCGGACGCAGCACCCGGCGCTCGACTTCCCGGCCGTAGGGGCGTCCGGTCGCCTTCTCGACGACGAGCCCGGCGAGCACGTAGTTGGTGTTGGAGTAGTGCCAGCCGCCGCCGGGTGCGAAGTACGGCGCGTGCCCCATGGCGATCCGGACGAGGTCGCGGGGCGCCCAGGTGTCGTAGCGGTGCTCGAAGAAGCCGCCGAAGACCTTGCCCGCGAACTCCTTCTCGTCGGTGTACTCGTGGATGCCGCTGGTGTGGTTGAGGAGCCGGCGCAGGGTGACGGTCCGGCCGTCGTGGCCGTTCCCCCGGACCAGCCCGGGCAGCCAGCGCTCGACGGTGTCGTCGAGGCTCAGTCTTCCCTCCGCCTCCAGCTGGAGGATCACCGTGGCGACGAAGGTCTTGGTGATGGAGCCGACGCGGAAGCCGTCCGCGGGGCCGCGCTCCCTGCCGGTGGTGCGGTCCGCCACGCCCGCCTCGCCGTCCCAGGCCGAGTACCGGTCCGTCGCCTGCGCGAGCGCCCCGGGCGAGCCGGCCTCCACGGCCTGCTCGAGCGCCCGCTGGGTGGCCCCGTGCCGGTCCGGTGTGCGCTGCTCGGCCACCGACGCCGCCGCCGGGGTCACGAGAGCGGCGGCGGTGAGCGCGGCCACCGTCGTCGCCGCGGCCAGGGCCGTGCGGATCCTCGGGGCAGGACGTACCGTCATGCGAATCTCCTGTCTGCGTGCCGTCGCGAACGGACTCGGCGGACAGGACTCCGGCCGAACGGGCGGAGTTGAACGGTGCACCGGGGTTGAGCCGATTTCAGCCTGTTCCGTGGACGCCGCCGTCGACCCGGCCGAGCGCGGGCCGCGCACGCCGCAGCTCCAGGCCGATGTCGACCAGCGCGACCCGTTCGAGTGCCGCGACGGAGTCGAGGGCGTGCCAGGCGGCGAGGTCGGTGGAGCCGTCGGTCTCGGGGCGCGGCTCACCGGCGGTGATCCTGACCTCGTAGACGATGCGCAGGCTCTGGAAGTCCTCGCCGGAACCGAACCTGCCGGACCTGCGCGTGGTCAGGGAGTCGATCCCCAGCAGCGCGGTCACCTCGGCGGTGCAGCCCGTCTCCTCCGCCACTTCGCGCACGACCGTCCCGACCGGGTCCTCGCCGTGGTCCATTCCCCCGCCGGGCAGGGTCCAGCGCCTGGTCCCGTCACGCGCCACCCACCGGGCGAGCAGGATCCGACCGTCCTGTACGCACACGGCGTACGCAGCGACCCTCAACTTCCGCTTCATGCGCAGAGGTTAGGCGGTGCGGGGCGCACCCGACCGGCCGTCGCGTCCACTCGCCCGTCCGGCCTCGCCGATTGGCCGGGAATGCGTGCCGCCGTCCGCCGCAGAAGCCTGGCGGCCGGGCGACGATCCCATTTCTAACCCTCCTGGCAAAAATGGACGGTTAGATGTATCATGTGAACCGTTCACATACCCTTGAAGGGTTAGCCGACCCGGGGAGTGCCCGCCATGACCGCCTCCGACCCGCGCCCGCTCACCGGCGAGCCCCTGGCGCTGGACCTGCTGAACACCCGCTGGATCCAGGACGGCGAGGAGCGGGACCTGCTCGGCTCCGTGGACGGGCTGCGTACCTGGCTGGCCGGCCGCGGACTCGACGGCCGGTTCGCCGCCGACGACGCGACCCTGGGGCGGACCCGCGCCGCCCGTGACGCACTGGCCGCCGCCGTGGACCACCCCGGCGACCCCTCGGCGAGCGCGGCGGCGGACGCGATCCTGGAGCACGGGCGCATCCGGGCCACGCTCACCGCCACGGGACCGGGTGAACGGGCCGAGTTCGCCGACCCGGCCTGGGGACCCGGCTGGACGGCCGTGCGCGACTACCTGGACCTGCTGCGCACCGCACCCGACCGGATCCGCGCCTGCGCCCATGACGCGTGCATCCTGCACTTCTTCGACACGTCGCGGAACGGCACCCGGCGCTGGTGCTCGATGGCGACCTGCGGCAACCGCGCGAAGGCTTCCCGGCACTACGCGCGGACGCGGGAGAACTGACCGCCGGGCGGCCGGGGACCGGCCGCCCCCGCCCGTGAACACCGCCCGGCACCACATCCGCCGACCACTGTCGAAAATCGTCCATTATTGAACGGCCTGGCAGGCCGTTTCGATGGACTCCAACCCCTTTGTTCCTCACGGCACATGTTCCGCCACTGGCGGATGTCCGCCATGACCACATCCCGCCTCTGCCAACTCTCCACAAACCCCTGTCACTTGCGAAAGGCTGAGCGGTCATCCGGTACCGATTTCCGGACCCCTCTTTCACAAAACAGGGATGCTCATGACAACCCTCGAGTCCCAGGGCTCCATACCCGGGCCAAGACGCGTGGCCCGGATCGCCGCCGCCGCAGGCCTCGTGGCCGCGCTGGTGGCCACCGGCGCCGCCCCCGCCTTCGCCGCCACCTCGGTGGACGACCCGGCCGACGGCCCGGTCAAGACCGCCGAGACGCCCGCCGACAAGCTCGGCCAGGCGGACGCCCAACTCCTCGCCGAAGCCGAGGCGAAGGGCCAGAAGACCGTCACCGTGATGGTCGCGACGGTTCCCGGCCGGACCGAGCAGGTCGCCGGGCAGCTGGACGCCGTTCCCGGCGCCGTCGTCGGCCAGAAGGACGACAAGCTCGGCTACGTCCGGGCCACACTCCCGACCGCCAGGGCGAAGAGCGCCCTCGGCAAGGCCGGTGAACTCGCCACGGTCCAGGGCATGGACCTCCAGCGCGAGATCAAGCTGGACGATCCGAGGCCGGACGCGGGCGCCAGGGGTACCGCTTCCGCCGCCTCCAAGTCGGCCACCTACCCGGCACCGGGCAAGAAGACCCCGGCGAAGAACCCGTACAACCCGTCCCACGAGACGGGTGCCGTGGAGTTCGTCGAGGACCACCCGCGCGCCGACGGCCGTGGCGTGACGATCGGCATCCTCGACTCCGGGGTCGACCTGGGCCACCCGGCCCTGCAGAAGACCACCACCGGCGAGCGCAAGATCGTCGACTGGGTGACCGCGACCGACCCGGCCAAGGACGGCGACGGCACCTGGCGGCGGATGGACACCGCGGTGACCGGGCCCGTGTTCACCGTGGGCGACCGCAGCTGGAAGGCACCGGCCGGCGAACACCGGTTCAGCGTCTTCGAGGAGCGGGCCACCCTCGGCGGCGACATGGCCGGAGACCTGAACCGCGACGGCGACACCACCGACAAGTGGGGCGTCCTGTACGACGCCGCCGCCGGTACCGTCCGCGTCGACCTGAACGACGACGCCGACTTCACCAACGACGTCGCGATGAAGCCGTACAAGAGCGGCCACCAGGTCGGGTACTTCGGTACCGACAACCCCGCCACCGAGATCGCCGAGCGCATCCCGTTCGTGGTGGAGGTCCGCAAGAACGTCGAGTTCGAGGCCGGGAAGTTCTCCGACTACGTCAACATCGGCGTCATCGAGGGCTCGCACGGCACCCACGTGGCCGGCATCACCGCCGCCAACGGCCTCTTCGGCGGCCGCATGAACGGCGCCGCGCCCGGTGCCAAGCTGGTCTCGTCGCGAGCCTGCACCTGGAGCGGCGGCTGCACCAACATCGCGCTGCTGGAAGGCATGCGGGACCTCGTCGTCAACCGTGGCGTGGACATCGTCAACATGTCCATCGGCGGACTGCCGGCGCTGAACTACGACGACAGCGACCGCGGCGACGACGCCGACAACGCGCGCGCCCTGCTCTACAACCGCCTGATCGACACCTACGGCGTCCAGCTGGTCATCTCGGCCGGCAACGAGGGCCCCGGTGTGAACACGATCGGCGACCCGGGCCTGGCGAACAAGGTCCTCTCGGTCGGCGCGGCGATCTCCCGCAGCACCTGGGCCGCCAACTACGGCTCGCAGGTCGAGAAGCCGTACAACATGTTCAACTTCTCCTCCCGCGGCCCGACGGAGAACGGCGGCTTCACGCCGACGATCTCCGCGCCCGGCTCGGCGATCAACACGATCCCGACCTGGCAGGCGGGCGCCCCGGTGCCCGAGGCCGGCTACAACCTGCCCGCGGGCTACGGCATGCTGAACGGCACCTCGATGTCCTCGCCGCAGGCCGCGGGCGCGAGCGCGCTGCTCATCTCCGCCGCCAAGCAGCGTCACATCAAGCTCTCCCCCCTGACCCTGCGGACCGCGCTGACCAGCACCGCCCAGCGCATCCCGGGGGTGAAGGCGCACGAGCAGGGCGCCGGTCTGATCGACGTCAACGAGGCGTGGGAGTCCATCCGGGACGGCGCCACCGCCCACTCGTACTCGGTGAAGGCACCGGTCGACACCGCGCTCGACCACCTGCTGAAGCCGGAGGCGGGCTTCGGTGCCGGCATCTACGACCGCGAGGGCGGGCTGAAGCCCGGCCAGCGCAAGACGTACGACGTCACCATCACGCGCACGAGCGGCCCGAACCGGCCGATCGAGCACGAGCTGGACCTCCGTAACAACGACGGCACGTTCCGTATCCTCGGCGACGACGAGGTGGACCTGCCGCTGAACAAGCCGGTCACCGTGAAGGTGCAGGCCAAGGCCGCTTCCACCGGCGTGCACAGCGCCATCCTGGAGGCGGACGACGAGCGCACCGAGGGTGTGGACAAGCAGATCCTCGCCACCGTGGTCGCCTCGAACGAGCTGGTGAAGCCGGGCTACACGTACTCCGCCAGGGGTTCCGTGCAGCGCAACAGCTTCAAGTCCTACTTCGTCACGGTGCCGCAGGGCGCCAGGACGCTGGAGGTCGCGCTCGGCGGTCTCGCCGCGGGCAGCCAGACCCGGTTCATCTCGGTCCACCCCTACGGAGTGGCCTTCGAGGACACCGCGTCGACGGTCTGCTACCCGAACTACAACAACCCGGCCAACACCTGCCGCCCGGACGTGCGCTCCTACGCGAACCCGCAGCCGGGCGTCTGGGAGATCGAGGTCGAGTCGCGCCGTACGTCCCCGGTGCTGGACAACCCGTTCAAGCTGGACGTCACGCTGCTCGGTGCCTCCTTCGACCCGGCGGTGAAGACCCTCCCGGAGGCGAAGGTCGGCACGCCGGCGACGGTCGACTGGAAGGTCACCAACGACGCGGCCGCGCTGGAGGGCAAGCTGAAGGGCGGCTCGCTCGGCTCCGCGAAGACGGCGACGCCGACCATCGCGCAGGACGAGCGGCAGGTGTCCACGGTCACGATCGGCGCGGGCGTCGAGCGGCTGGACGTGGTCATCGGGAACACCTCCGACAAGGGCGCCGACCTGGACCTCGCGGTCCTCAAGGACGGCAGGCTCGTCGGCCAGTCGGCGGACGGCGACTCCGAGGAGTCGGTGTCCCTGGCCAACCCGGCCGCCGGCACGTACACGATCCTCGTCGACGGCTACGCGGTGGCGCCCGGCGGCACCACGTACGACTACAAGGACGTGTACTTCTCCTCGGCGCTCGGCACCGTCAAGGTCGACGAGACGAAGACCGTCTCGCTGGCCAACGGCGCGAGCGCGCAGGTCTCCGCCGAGGTGCTGGTGGGCGGCTCCGCTCCGGAGGGCCGCCGGTTCTTCGGCGAGGTCCAGCTGCTGAACGCGCGCGGCACCGCCGCGGGCACCGGCAGCGTGGTGATCGAGAAGGTCGTCCCGTAACGGTACGACCTGGTCACGAGGGCGGGCGTCCGGCGGGACGCCCGCCCTCCGTGCGTACGGGCCCCCTCCGGGTGTGAGGAAGGCCATGCGTCCCGCCCCTCGGACAATGGATTGGACAAAACGGCCGTGGACAGACGCATCATGGAAGACACCCAGGCCATGCAGGCTGCACAAGCGTTGACGGAGGAGTCCCCGTGAAGGTCGGAATCGTCGGAGCCACCGGGCAGGTCGGCACGGTCATGCGCAAGATCCTCGCCGAGCGGAAGTTCCCGGCCGACGAGCTGCGGCTGTTCGCGTCCGCCAGGTCCGCGGGGTCGACGATCGAGTGGCAGGGCCGCGAGATCACCGTCGAGGACGCCGCCACCGCCGACTACTCCGGCCTGGACATCGTGCTCTTCTCGGCCGGCGGAGCGACCTCGCGGGCGCTCGCCGAGAAGGTCGCCTCCCAGGGTGCCGTCGTGATCGACAACTCCTCCGCCTGGCGCCGGGACCCCGAGGTGCCGCTGGTCGTCTCCGAGGTGAACCCGCACGCGGTCAAGGACCGCCCGAAGGGCATCATCGCCAACCCGAACTGCACGACCATGGCCGCGATGCCCGTGCTGAAGCCGCTGCACCGCGAGGCCGGGCTCACCGCGCTCGTGGCCACCACCTACCAGGCGGTCTCCGGCTCGGGCCTGGCCGGTGTCGCCGAGCTCGACGGCCAGGTGAAGGCGGTCGCCGAGCGGGCCACCGAGCTGACCCACGACGGCGAGGCCGTCGTCTACCCGGAGCCTGGTGTCTACAAGCGCCCCATCGCCTTCAACGTGCTCCCGCTGGCCGGTTCGATCGTCGACGACGGCTCCCACGAGACCGACGAGGAGCAGAAGCTCCGCCACGAGTCCCGCAAGATCCTGGAGATCCCGGAGCTGAAGGTCTCCGGCACCTGCGTCCGCGTACCCGTCTTCTCCGGGCACTCGCTGCAGGTCAACGCGCGCTTCGAGCGTCCGCTGAGCGTGGAGCGGGCCCACGAGGTACTGACGGGCGCGGAGGGCGTTGAGCTCTCCGAGATCCCGACCCCGCTGCAGGCCGCCGGCAAGGACGTCTCGTACGTGGGCCGCATCAGGGTCGACGAGACCGTCGAGAACGGTCTCGCCCTGTTCCTGTCGAACGACAACCTGCGCAAGGGTGCCGCGCTCAACGCGGTCCAGATCGCCGAGCTGGTGGCGGACGAGCTCAAGGGCTGATCCGGCCGCCGCACCACGGGGCGGGGTCACGTGCCGAGCGCACGGGGCCCCGCCCCGTCGTCGCTCGGGGCACCGGAACCGGCCATCGCCGGGTGGTCCGCCCGGGGGACGGGCGGGCCGCCGGGGGCCCGTGGAAGGATGGGCCGAAACGTCACATACCGAGGACGCAGAAGCGAGGAGATGACCGGGTGCCTGGCACAAACCTGACCCGCGAAGAGGCACAGGCGCGGGCGCGCCTGCTCACCGTTGACTCGTACGAGATCGACCTCGATCTCACCCGGGCGCAGGAGGGCGGCACCTACCGGTCCGTGACCACCGTGCGCTTCGACTCCGCGGAGCACGGCGCGGAGACCTTCATCGACCTGGTGGCGCCCGCGGTGCACGAGGTCGTGCTGAACGGGCACCCGCAGGACGTGGCCGCGGTCTTCAGGGACTCGCGGATCGCCCTGCGGCATCTGCACGAGGGCCCGAACGAGCTGACGGTCGTCGCGGACTGCGCGTACACCAACACGGGCGAGGGCCTGCACCGGTTCGTCGACCCGGTGGACCAGCAGACCTACCTCTACACCCAGTTCGAGGTCCCGGACGCCCGCCGGGTGTTCGCGAACTTCGAGCAGCCCGACCTGAAGGCCACCTTCCGGTTCACCGTGAAGGCACCGGAGGGCTGGACCGTGGTCTCCAACTCGCCGACGCCGGAGCCCAAGGACAACGTCTGGCACTTCGAGCCGACACCGCGGATCTCCACGTACATCACCGCGCTGATCGTCGGCCCGTACCACTCCGTCCACAGCTCCTACGAGAAGGACGGGCAGAGCGTGCCGCTGGGCATCTACTGCCGCCCGTCGCTCGCCGAGTTCCTGGACGCGGACGCGATCTTCGAGGTCACCCGGCAGGGCTTCGACTGGTTCCAGGAGAAGTTCGACTACGCCTACCCGTTCGCGAAGTACGACCAGCTCTTCGTGCCGGAGTTCAACGCGGGCGCGATGGAGAACGCGGGCGCGGTGACCATCCGCGACCAGTACGTGTTCCGCTCGAAGGTGACGGACGCGGCGTACGAGACGCGCGCCGAGACCATCCTGCACGAGCTGGCGCACATGTGGTTCGGCGACCTCGTCACCATGGAGTGGTGGAACGACCTGTGGCTGAACGAGTCGTTCGCCACCTACACGTCGATCGCCTGCCAGGCGTACGCGCCCGGCTCGAAGTGGCCGCAGGCGTGGACGACGTTCGCCAACTCGATGAAGACCTGGGCGTACCGGCAGGACCAGCTGCCGTCCACGCACCCGATCATGGCCGAGATCAGCGACCTGGACGACGTGCTCGTCAACTTCGACGGCATCACGTACGCCAAGGGCGCCTCGGTGCTGAAGCAGCTCGTGGCCTACGTCGGCATGGACGAGTTCTTCCGCGGCGTGCAGACGTACTTCAAGCGGCACGCCTTCGGGAACACCCGGCTGACGGATCTGCTGAGCGCGCTGGAGGAGACCAGCGGCCGGGATCTGAAGACCTGGTCCGGGGCCTGGCTGGAGACCGCCGGCATCAACGTCCTGCGGCCGGTGATCGACACCGACGCGGCCGGCACGATCACCTCGTTCGCGGTCAAGCAGGAGGCGCCGGCGCTGCCGCCGGGCGCGAAGGGCGAGCCCGTGCTGCGCCCGCACCGCATCGCGATCGGCTTCTACGGCCTGGACGAGGGCGGCAAGCTCGTGCGCACGGACCGCGTCGAGCTGGACGTCGACGGCGAGTTCACCGCCGTGCCGGAGCTGGTGGGCAAGCACCGCCCGGCGGTCGTGCTGCTCAACGACGACGACCTGACGTACGCCAAGGTCCGGCTGGACGAGGAGTCGCTCAGGACCGTCACCGAGCACCTGGGCGACTTCGCCGACTCGCTGCCCCGGGCGCTGTGCTGGGCCTCCGCCTGGGACATGACCCGCGACGGCGAGCTGCCGGCCCGCGACTACCTGTCCCTGGTGCTGTCGGGCATCGGCAAGGAGTCGGACATCGGCGTGGTGCAGTCGCTGCAGCGGCAGGTGAAGCTCGCCCTGGACCTGTACGCGGCGCCGGAGTGGCGCGAGACGGGTCTGACGCAGTGGACGGACGCGACGCTTGCGCACCTGCGCTCGTCGGATCCGGGCGGCGACCACCAGCTCGCGTGGGCGCGGGCGTTCGCGGCGACCGCGCGCACCCCGCAGCAGCTGGACCTGCTGCAGGCCCTGCTGGAGGGCCGGGACTCGATCGAGGGCCTGGCCGTGGACACGGAGCTGCGCTGGGCGTTCGTGGAGCGGCTGGCGGCCACCGGGGTCTACGACGAGGACGAGATCGCTGCCGAGCTGGCGCGGGACCGCACGGCCGCCGGGGAGCGGCACGCCGCGACGGCCCGGGCGGCGCGTCCCACGCCGGAGGCCAAGGCCGAGGCCTGGGAGTCGGTCGTCGAGTCCGGCAAGCTGCCGAACGCGGTGCAGGAGGCCGTGATCGGCGGGTTCGTGCAGACCGACCAGCGCGAGCTGCTGGCTCCGTACACGGAGAAGTACTTCGCGGCGGTCAAGGGCGTCTGGGAGTCCCGCTCCCACGAGGTCGCCCAGCAGATCGCCGTGGGGCTCTACCCGACGCTCCAGGTGTCGGCGGAGACGCTCGACGCGACTGACGCATGGCTGGATTCAGCCGCTCCGAACGCGGCGCTGCGCCGGCTCGTCCTCGAGTCCCGCGCCGGTGTGGAGCGGGCCCTGAAGGCCCGCGCGGCGGACGCGGCAGCGTCCTGACCTGCGGGGCCGCGCGCCCCGTACGTCGCACGGCAGGGCGCCTCGGAACCTTTGGGTCCGGGGCGCCCTCGCACATGTCCGACAAGCCCCGTCAATGGCGTGTCCGAAGTGTGACCCGGCGTCAACAGCCGTGCTCTCAAACGACTATGCTCCCTCACCGTCGTCATATGATCGTTTCCGTTCAGATGATTTAAGGGTGCTGATGATCCGTGAGGAATCGTCGCCCGGAAGTGGAAGCCCGCGATCCGCGGCCGCTTTCGGGTGGCTGCTGCCCGCCGCTCTGACAGCCGTCGCCACCGCGATCACGGTGCTGCTGGTCCCCACTCCGGCTCGTGTCCCCGTCGCGGTCGTCGGTGCCGTCGCCGCGGTCGCGGTCGCCGCCATCGGCGCCGTGGCCGCCCGCCGCGGCAGGGTGATCGACTCGCTGCGCCGTGCCGTCGCCGAACGCGACTCCGTACTGGCCCACCAGGCCTCCCAGACGGCGCACCTCGCCGGCACCCTGCTGCCGGACGTCGTGGAACGGCTGCGCAAGGGCGAGTTCCCGGAGGACGTGCTCGCCTCGCTCAACGCCCCGGAGGCCCACCACGCCGTCGTCCGCACCGTCGTCGACGCCGTCGTGGCCGAGGAGGACCTGCGCGAGTCCGCCCAGCGCGCGTTCGTGAACATCGCCCGCCGGGTGCAGGCCATCGTCCACCAGCAGGCGCAGGAGCTGCGGGAGATGGAGGACCGGCACGGCAAGTCCCCGGACGTCTTCGGCGACCTGCTCCGCCTCGACCACGGCACGGCGCTGATCGGCCGGCTCGCCGACTCGATCGCCGTGCTCGGCGGCACGAGGCCCGGCCGCCAGTGGAGCCGGGCCGTACCCCTGTACAGCGTGATGCGCGGCGCCATGTCGCGGATCATCGACTACCAGCGCGTCGAGCTGCACTCCGTCTCGGAGGTGGCCGTCACCGGCCCCGCCGTCGAGCCGCTGATCCACGCGCTGGCCGAACTCCTCGACAACGCGACCCGCTACTCCCCGCCGCAGACCAAGGTGCATCTGACGGCCGTGGACGTCCAGTCGGGCATCGCCGTCGAGATCGAGGACGGCGGCGTCAGCATGAGCGAGGAGGCCCGCAAGCGGGCGGAGCGGATGCTGCGCCAGGCCCAGCAGGGCATCGACCTCAACGACCTCGGTGAGACTCCCCGCCTCGGCCTCGCCGTGGTCGGCCGGCTGGCGCAGGTGTACGGCTTCCAGGTCTCGCTGCGGCCGTCCGCGTACGGCGGCGTCCGCGCCGTCCTCGTCGTTCCGCAGGACCTGATCACCACGACCGCGACCGCGACCGGTCTCGCCCACGGCATCGGAGCCGCGTCCGTGCCCCGTACCACGCTCCCGCCCGAGGCGGTGCAGGCCGCTCCGGCGCCCCAGACGACCGTCCCGCCCCGGACTCCCGCCCCGACGCGCCGGCCCACCGGCCCGGTGGCCTCCGAGCCGGACCCGGTGGTGGTCGAGCGGACCCCGAACGGCCTCCCCCAGCGGCGCCGCAAGGCACCGGCCGTCGCGCCCGCCGCACCCACCACGCCGGCGTCGTCCACGCCGAACGCGGCTCCGGAGCAGGAGCCCACTCCGCAGGTGCAGCCAGGAATGTGGCTGGCCGCCTTCCAGAGCGGCCTGTCCGGAGAGTCCACCGACGCTAGCCAAGGGAACAAGCAGCCATGATTCAGCAGCAGGCCAATATGGACTGGATGCTCAAGGACCTCGCGGAAGGCGTGCCGCAGACCAGACATGTGGTCGTGCTCTCCGCCGACGGTCTGCGCATGGCCCAGTACGGCACGGACACCGACACGGCCGACCGGCTCGCCGCCGCGTGCGCCGGGCTCCAGTCCCTCGCCGCCGCGGTCGGCTCGGAACTCCCCCACAGCGACGGCCGGATGAGGCTGGTCGTGATCGAGATGGACGGCGGCTTCTTCTACCTCATGGCCGCGGGCGCGGGAGCCTTCCTCGCCGTACTCGCCGACGAGGGCGTGGACGCCGGCCTCATGGGCCAGCGGATGCGCGACCTGGTACTGCGGATCGGCGACCACCTCAGCAGCCCGCCTCGGCAGGACGGTGTGGCCAGGTGAGCCACCCGGGCGGCGGGGACTGGGAGGAGGCCAGTCCCGAGCGGCTCTACGTCATCACGGGCGGCCGCAGCAGCACGTCCGCCCCCGTCGAACTCGACCTGGTCACGCTGATCGTGGCCAGGTCCCGGCCGAAGCCCGGTATGCAGCCGGAGCACGCGGCGATCATCGAGCTGTGCCAGTCGCCCCTGTCGGTCGCGGAGGTCTCCGCGTACACGGGGCTCCCGGTGAGTGTCGTCACCGTCCTGCTCGGCGACCTCCTCGCCGACAACCGGGTGGTCGCCCGCGCGCCCGTCCCACCCGCCCGACTCCCCGACCGCGCTTTGATAGAGGCAGTGATCGATGGACTTCAAAAGCTCTGAGCAGCCGGCGCGGACGACCGGGCCGCGGAGCGAGGACGCGCTGCCCGAGACGGCCGCGGCCGCCGTCAAGGTGGTGATCGTGGGCGGTTTCGGAGTCGGCAAGACGACGCTGGTCGGATCCGTCAGCGAGATCCGCCCGCTGACCACCGAGGAGACGATGACCCAGGCCGGCGTCGGCATAGACGACACCTCGGGCATCGACGGCAAGACCTCCACCACCGTGGCGATGGACTTCGGACGCATCAGCATCAACGAGGAGTTGGTGCTGTACCTCTTCGGCACACCGGGGCAGGAGCGCTTCTGGTTCCTGTGGCGCGGGCTGTTCGAGGGCGCGCTGGGTGCGGTGGTACTGGTCGACACCCGGCGGCTGGAGGTCAGCTTCGACGTCATCGGACGGCTGGAGGAGCGGTCGGTGCCGTTCGTCGTGGCCGTCAACTCCTTCCCGGACGCGCCGGAGTATCCGATGGAGGAGCTGCGCGGGGCGCTCGACCTTCCGGAGTCGGTACCGATCGTGCCGTGCGACGCGCGGCAGCGGTCGTCGAGCCGGAACGTGCTGGTGACGCTGATGCGATATCTGCAGGGTCTGGCCATGGCGCAGGAGGCGTCCTGAGCGACTGAGTGGCGCGGACCGGCGGGCACCCGAACGGGCAGCCGGCGGGAGTGGTGACCCGGCGGGCCGGGTCACCACTCCCGTGCGTCCCGTCATGGCGCCGCAGTTCGGCCGTGCCGCGGTCGCGCGGCGTTCGAAGGATCCGCAGCTTCCTGACGTCTCACCCGTCCCACTCGGCCATGGGCCGCAACCTGTCGGCACGCCCGGAGACGACCCGGGGCTGCGGCGCCCCGCCCCGGGCCGATCCGGACTCGCGCCCCGGCGATGAGTTCTCCCGCCGGCGGGAGTCATAGCTGTGTCACCGCGACCGCGGACGACGGCTTCAGGGAGGACGACCGGCGATGACCACCACCACCCACACCCTCGACGTCCCCGGCGGGCGGCTGCACTACGAGATCCG
Source organism: Streptomyces wuyuanensis (assembly GCF_900103455.1). Taxonomy (GTDB): domain Bacteria; phylum Actinomycetota; class Actinomycetes; order Streptomycetales; family Streptomycetaceae; genus Streptomyces; species Streptomyces wuyuanensis. Next base: position 112,101 of record NZ_FNHI01000007.1, read on the forward strand.
CGGCTCGGGGCCGCTGGTCATGGTCATGGGTGCGCCCATGGACGCCGGGGAGTTCGCACCCCTCGCCGATGCCCTCGCGGGCGACCACACCGTGGTCACCCACGACCCGCGCGGCATCTCGCGGAGCCGTCTCGACGACCCGGCGCAGGATTCGACCCCCGAACTGCGGGCGGACGACGTCGCCGCCGTCCTCGACGCGCTCGGAGCGGAGTCCGCGGACGTCTTCGGCAGCAGCGGCGGCGCGGTCACGGGGCTGGCACTGGCCACCCGGCACCCGCACCGGGTGCGCACGCTCGTGGCGCACGAACCGCCCCTGCTGGAACTCCTTCCCGACTCCGCCGAGCAGCGCGCCGCGACCGACGACCTCATCGAGACCTTCCACCGGGACGGCGTGGGCGCGGCCTGGATGAAGTTCATGGCCAACGCGGGCTTCGACCTCGGCGGCGACGAGGCCCCCGGACCGCCGCAGGGCGAGCCCTCCGAGCAGGACATGGCCAACAGCGTCCGCTTCTTCGCCCACGAACTGCGCCACACGGCCCTCTACCGCCCCGACCTCGACGCGCTCAAGTCCGGGCCCGTCCGGGTCGTCGTGGGCATCGGCGCCGATTCGGGCGGCCTCGTCACGTACCGGACGTCCACGGCCCTGGCCGAGCGCCTCGGCACCGCACCGGTCGGGTTTCCGGGCGACCACGGCGGATTCCTGGGGCTGCCCGGGGAGTTCGCGGACGTCCTGCGGAAGGTGCTCGCGGGCGGATGAGCGGGCCCGCCGCCACGGGGAGGGCGGCCTGGAAGGGAACAACCGCGCCCCGCCGGGACGGCGTTCGACGCTGCTGGCGAATCCAGGGCGCGGCGTGACGTCGGCCTTCAGGACCTGGTTGGAGTCGTGAAGGCCGATGCGCGTCGGGGGTGGGTGCGTGTCGATGCAGCCGGTGGGGCCGGGGAAGATTCCGGCAGAGACGGTTCGGGTGGCGCGAGCGGCGCTTCCGAAGGGGAGTCCCGCGATCACAGTCCGGGATGAGCTGGGGCCGCTGTTCGGCGACGAGGAGTTCGCAGACCTGTTTCCAGTACATGGCAGGCCGGCGTGGTTGAGGGCCTGACCGACCGGCAGGCCGCGGAGGCGGTAGGAGCGAGGATCGGCTTCAAGTACGCCGTCGGGCCGGACCTGGAGGACCCTGGCTTCGATCACTCGGTGCTGCCGGAGTTCAGGGACCGGTTAGTCCAGGCGGATGCCGGGCGGCGGATCCCGGACGGCGTCCTGGTAGCCGCCCGGGACGAAGGGCTGCGGGTTCAGGCACTACTCGGTTCCGGTTTCGGAGTTCGGCCGTACCAAGAGCCGGGCCAGGCGGGAAGAGATGGCACTGCGGGTCGGCCGGGACGGGCCTCCTCCCACGCGAGGATCCGAGCCGTAGCAGAGCAGGCCAATGCCACCCTGAAGAGTTGGCGGCTCCTGCACAAACTCCGTTGCAGCACCACCCGCATCACCGACATCGTCAAGGCCGTCCTGGCCTTGCACCTCGCCAGCAGCAGCCTGAGTCGCTGCGGCCGGAGGCATGGACAAGGACAGCACCACCATCAACGACTGCAAGGGAGACCGCTCACCGTGACAGACGTCAGAGTCACCTACGACAAGACCGTCAACGCAGCGTACGTATACTTCACCGAACCGCAGGCCCGCGTGACGTCCGCGCGCACGTATCCCTGCGATCCAGTGGACGTCGACGGCATGATCAACCTCGACTTCGACGAGCAGGGCCGCCTCATCGGCATCGAGGTGCTGGCGGCCAGTTCAAAACTGCCCGAGTACCTGGTCCAGTCCGCGGAGCGAATTGACACCGAAGGTGCATGACCAGCCGAGCACCACGCTCGCGGCGAACAGGTTGGAAAAGGCTCACTGTCGGACCTGTCCCGTCGTGCGTGACTGCGTGCCGAACCTCAGGGCAAGAGGCCGGGCCATCACCCTGCGGCCACAGCAGGCACACCGCGAACTTCAGCAGGCCCGCGCCCTCCAGCAGACCGACGAGTGGAAAGAGCGCCACAAGGTCCGGGCTGGGATGGAAGGAACCGTTTCAGAAGGTGTGCACAGCTGTGACCTGTGCAGATCCCGCTACCGAGGGTTGGCGAAGACCAGCCTTCAGCACCAACTCACGGGCGCCGCGCTCAACCTCGCCCGTATCAACGCTCACATCATTCGAACGCGGTTCCCCTGAATCCGAGCCCACTCCGCGTCTGTGACCACACGGCGCACCCCCCTCGCAGCCTCACGGTCTTGTGGCCACGCTCGCCACGAGACCGGGCTGATTTTGCCAACAGCGCCGAAGATGCCGGCGGGGCGCGGGTGCGGGCTTCGACCACATGTAGCCCGCCTGCGTGACGAAGGGGCGGCCGTGGGGCGGCGACGACGTCGGCGCCCGTGATCAGGGGCCGGCACCCGGAAGGTGCCGACCCCCGTTCTCAGGGCGGCGCCCGACGCGTCAGCGCTGCTTGACGAACGCCCGGCCCGACTTCGTACCCGCCGAGCAGGACTTCTTCTCCGCCGCGGTCATCTTGCGGCTCTTGACGACCACCGCGTTGCTCTTGCCGTCCGTGCCGTTCTTGGCCGGGCCGGTGATGGTGTCGCCCCAGAACCAGTAGTAGTGGCCCCACTTGGGGTTGTCGTAGTGGGTCTGCCAGGTGCCGGAGACCTGCTGCATCACCTGGGCCCGGGAGATCCAGCCGACCTCTCCCGGCTGCACCGTCATGTTCAGCGAACTGCTCTCCGTGTGCGTGCTGGTCCAGGTGTGGTTGTAGGTGGCCGTCACGCTCAGGTCCACTATGCCCGCGATCTTCCCACCGGCCGTGACCGAGACGCCCACCGAGTCCGTGGAGCCGACCGAGTCGGTCCACGTCATCGACTGGGTGGCCGCCGACGTACTGCAGTTGTAGAGCGAGTCGGAGACCTGGCGGAACTCTCCGAGGTACGCCTCGCCGAGCGTCGGGTCGTTGAAGCTGCACTTGCCCACGCCCGACTCGCAGTCGGCCGTGAGGAGTTCGCGGGTGGGCCCGTCGTCCGCGGCCGCCGTGGAGGTGGCCGCCACGAGGACTCCGGAGGTTGCCGCCGCAACGGCGAGTGCCCGGACGCCCCGGCTCAGGGCGTGACTCATCGTCATGCTGGTGCCTTTCACACTCTGTGGGGAGTCGGCGAACTGCGCTGCCACGCCCGGCATTTCGGGCGCCCTGACCGAGCAGCAGTCACCGCCTGTGAATGTGAGATTGTCCCAATGGCCACGCCAACCCCACCAAGAACAAGCAAAGTTGTAGTTGATTGCAAAACCGAACTTTCCGGTAACCGCACCAAAGGCGAACAACCGGGGACGGACCCCCGACGGGCCCCGGGCACGACCCGGCAGATCCGGACGGAGGGGTTGAGCGGACGACGAGCGGCAGGGATGCCGGCCGGCCTGGGGCCGCGGCAGGCGGGGCGACATGCCGCATGCGGACGGCCGCGTACCGGGCCCGTCGGCACCCGGGCCGCACCCCATCGCCGCCCTCCGCGAGGGCGCCTCCGCCCGGACGGGCCGTCACCCGGACGGGCGCCCCGCCCCGGGTGAGTGCAGCAGTCGGGGGAGATCCGCGCCCACGGCCGGGCGATCGGCTGACAAGGGCTCAAGCGGCGGCGCGGCCGGGTCGAAAAAACGGTGACATGATCACCGTCGATCGGATGGGAGTATCCATGCGACTGTTCGCGCGCCGCGCGGCCGCCGCTCTGCTGCTCGCCGTGTCCGCCGCCGCCCCCGGGACGGCCGCGCAGGCCGATTCGGAAGGGCCGACCCCCGCCCCGCTGTACCGGTCGGCCGAGCCGGTGAAGGGCAGCTACATCGTGTCTCTCCGGGAGGGCGCCGACCCGGTCGCGGTCGCCCGGGACGCGGGGGTGAAGCGCCGGTACACCTACAACCGGGCCATGCGCGGGTTCTCCGCGACGCTGAACGCGACCCAGTTGGAGACCATGCGGCTCGCGCCCGGCGTCGCGGCCGTGGAGGAGGACGCGCGCGTCTTCGCGCACCGGCTCCCCGAGGGGCCGCGTGTCGCGTCCCCTGACCGGCTCCCGGAGCCGGTCGATGTCCCGGCCTTCGCCCGGCAGGCCATGAGCTGGGGGCTCGACCGCGCGGACCAGCGGGCCCTGCCGCTGGACGGGCAGTTCACCGCGGCCTCCACGGGCAAGGGTGTCACGGTCTACGTCGTCGACACCGGAATCGACTACGAGCACAGCGAATTCGGCGGCAGGGCCGTGTTCGGGTTCGACGCCATCGGCGACGGCCGCCGCGGCCAGGACTGCGAGGGCCACGGCACCCACGTCGCGGGGACCGCGGCGGGGGCGACGTACGGCGTGGCGCCCGAAGCCCGGCTGGTCAGCGTCCGGGTGCTCAACTGCGAGGGCGAGGGCGCCTGGTCCAGGATCATCGCGGGCCTCGACTGGGTGGCGAAGAACGCCCAGCAGCCCGCCGTGCTGAACGCCTCCCTCGGAGGCTCCACGTCACCCTCCGCCAACGCCGCCGCCAAGGCCGTCTTCGACAGCGGGGTGCTGCCCGTCGTCGCGGCCGGCAACTCCGCGGAGGACGCGTGCGGCGTGTCGCCCGCGAGCGCGCCGAACGTCCTGACGGTCGGGGCGACCGACACGGAGGACACCGAGACCGACTACAGCAACTACGGCCAGTGCCTCAGGCTCTACGCACCTGGCAGCGACATCAGGTCCGCACGGATGGGCGGCGGCACCACGACGATGAACGGCACGTCGATGGCCGCCCCGCATGTGGCCGGCGTCGCCGCGCTGTACAAGGCGGCCCATCCCGCGGCCGGCCCGCAGGAGGTCGCGGACTGGCTCGTCGCCCAGTCCACGAAGAACGTCGTCAAGAGCATCACCCGGGGCTCCCCTAACCGGCTGCTGTTCACCGGCGGACTGTGACCCCGCCCCCGCACGCGCCGCGCACGGCCGAGGGGCGGACGGCGGCGTACCGTCGGCCCGCGGCCGTGCCCCGGCGCGGCGCCGCCGGTGACGAGCCTCATGAACCGGCGCGTGCGACGGGCCGGGCACCCCGTCGGGGTGCCCTCAGCCGGCGGCCGCGAGCTGCCGTGCGAAGCGCCGCACGGCGTCGCTGAAGGCCTCCGGGTCGTCGAAGTTCGCCAGATGCCGGGCCCGTGGGATGAGCTCCACACGGGCGTCCGGATGGGCGCGGGCGAAGTCCCGCTCGCCGGACCGGAAGACGGAGTCCTTCTCGCCGTTGAGGATCAGCACCGGGGCCGCCACATGGCGCATCGCGCCCGCGTCGAAGCGGCCCAGCACCTCGCCCCACGCGTCGGGCAGGGTGTGGAAGGCGTAGCCGGCACGGATGGTCGCCTCCACCACCCGGGGCGGGTAGAGCCTCCGCAGCATCCAGTCGTTCCACCGGGCGAGCCGGTCCGCCGGGATGCGCGGGACCAGCCCGGCGACGAAGCGGTACGGCGCCGCCCAGGCGCCGCGCGTCGAGGCGCTGGCCCCCGCGAGGACCAGTCCGCGCAGCAGTTCCGGGCGGCGGCGCGCGAACTCCAGCGCGGCGTAGCCGCCGAGCGAGTGCCCGACGACCACTGCGGGCCCGCGGTCCAGTGAGTCGACCGCGCCGGCGATGACCTGGGTGGCGGCGTCCAGGCTCCAGGGCTCGGCGGCGCGCGCACCGTGGCCCGGCAGGTCGACGGCGGCGACCGGGAACTCCTCCCCGAGCGCGGCCAGCTGCGGGCTCCACTGCCCCGCGCTGAGGCGTGTTCCGTGCACGAAGACGATGGGCGGTGCGTCCGCTGCCGTCATCAGAACCCCCCGGATGGCGTAATCCCCCCGACAGGCTCCCACGCCGCGGGCGTCCGCCCGGGCACGGCCCGCCGGTGCACGCACGAGGGCGCCGCACGGTGTGCGTACCGTACGGCGCCGTCGGAGCGGTCGATGGCCCGGCGCCGGCTCGGCGGCGCCGCGGCGGCCCGGTGGCCCGGGCCTCGCGTCAGGGGGTCAGGCCTGCTTCTTCCTGGGCCTGTCGGACTTGTCGAGGACCATCACCAGGCCCGCGATCAGTGCGAACAGCGCGATCGGCGCCACGACGAACAGGCCGAGCGTCTCGGCCACGCTCAGGCCGGTACCCGGGTCGTCGCCGTCGTCGCGGGTCAGCGCGAGCGCGGGGGACGACATGAGCAGCATCATCAGCGTCGTACCGGCCGCGACGGCGCCGGCGCGCAGGGCGTTCTTCTTGTCCACGGTGCAAACGTAGCGAACGGCTAGGACGGCCGCGCGCCCGGGGTACCCGTACGGGGAACCGACTCCGGTCGGAACACCTCCATGAGCGCGTGCAGCCTCGGCGAGGCGGCGAGGTCGTCCAGGGTCATCGGACGGCCGGCGGCGTCCGCGACGGGCAGCCGCCAGTTCGGGTACTGGTCCCAGGTGCCGGGCAGGTTCTGCGGCCGGCGGTCCCCCACCGCGTCCGGCAGCCAGACGCCGACCATGCGGGCCGGGGTGCGCAGCAGGAACCGGTACACCGCGCGGATCTCGCCCTCCTCGTCGTGGGTGCCCTCGGGCAGCAGCCCCAGCCGGGTCAGACAGGCGCGCCATTCGGCCACCTCGGCGGAGTCCTCCGTGCGCTCCCGGTCCAGCGGCCGGGTGAGCAGGCCCAGCCGGTGGCGCAGTGCGACGTGCTCACCCGTGAGCCGGGCCGCGGTGGACGGCAGGTCGTGGGTGGTGGCCGTGGCCACACAGCCCTCGCGCCAGTCCTCCGGGGGCAGTGGCCGGCCGCTGCCGGCCCAGTCGCGTTCGAACCAGAGGACGGACGTGCCGAGCACGCCCCGGCGCGAGAGGGCCTCGCGCATCCCGGGCTCGACCGTGCCGAGGTCCTCCCCTATGACGACGGCCCCGGCGCGGTGGGCCTCCAGCACCAGGACGGCGAGCATGGCCTCGGCGTCGTAGCGGACGTACGTGCCTTCGGTGGGTTCGGCTCCGAGGGGGACCCACCAGAGCCGGAACAGGCCCATGACGTGGTCGAGCCGCAGCGCGCCCGCGTGCCGCAGGAGCCCGCGCAGCAGCCCCCGGTAGGGGGCGTAGCCGGAGGCGGCGAGGGCGTCGGGCCGCCACGGCGGCAGGCCCCAGTCCTGGCCACGGGCGTTGAACGCGTCGGGCGGGGCGCCCACCGACATGCCCGCGGCGAAGGCGTCCTGCTGGGCCCAGGCGTCCGCGCCGCCGGGGTGCACGCCGACCGCGAGGTCGTGCACGATCCCGACGGCCATCCCGGCGTCCGCGGCCGCCGTGGCGGCCGCGGCCAGCTGCTCGTCGGTCAGCCAGGCGAGCCGGCAGTGGAAGTCGACGCGGTCCATGAGCTCCCCGCGGGCGCGGGCCGTCTCGGGGGAGCGCGGGTCGCGCAGACCGGCGGGCCAGGTGTGCCAGTCGGAGCCGTGGACCTCGGCGAGGGCGCACCAGGTGGCGTGGTCGTCCAGCGCCCTGCCCCGTTCGGCCAGGAAGGCGCAGTAGGCGGCCCAGCGGCCGGGGCCGAGGGGGACCCGCAGCACCAGCTCCAGCGCCCTGAGCTTGAGCTGCCACACGGCGTCGCGGTCGATCAGCGCGCCCTTCTCCAGGACGGAGGCGCGCAGTTCGGCGGCCTTCTCCAGGAGTGCGTCCAGCCGGACCCGGTCCTGGCCGGCGACGTACGCGTACTCGGGGACGTCCTCGATCCGCAGGTGCACCGGGTCGGGGAAGCGGCGGGAGGAGGGCCGGTACGGGGACGGGTCGGTCGGCGCGCCGGGCACGGCCGCGTGCAGCGGGTTCACCTGCACGAATCCCGACCCGAGGGCGCGGCCGGCCCAGGACGCCAGTTCGGCGAGGTCCCCGAGGTCGCCCATGCCCCACGAGCGGCCGGACAGCAGCGAGTAGAGCTGCACCAGGAAGCCGTGGACCCGCTCGGCGGGCCGGTCCACGGCCTCGGGGGCGACCACGAGCACGGCGGCGCCCGTGCGCCCGCCGGACGTCCGCACGGTCAACCGGTGCACCCCGGTGGGCAGTTCCGCCCAGCCGTGCGCGGCGGCGGGCCGCCCCGCGGACGGCGTCCCGGCGGATTCCGACGGGGTTGCGCGGGGCACGCTTTCGCGCCATTCCAGCAGGCCGCCGTCCTCCAGCTCCACGCGTACGCGGGCGCCGAGCGGGACGGCGACGGGGGGCGGCCCGGTGACGGGGAGCCACGCCACCACGGTCGGTGGGAGCAGCCGCTCCCCGGCGGCGGGCTCGGCCGCCGCGAGCGCGGCGTCGACCGCGTCCGGCGTGGCGGCGTCCACACCGAGGGCGGCGAGCACCGCGACCACCGTGGAGTCGGGGACGGGGACGCTGACGCCCGCCGAGGGCGAGTACGTGGTGGCGACACCGTGCAGCGCGGCGAGCCGGGCCAGGCCCATTCAGACTCCTGGGGACTCCGAGCCTCCGGCGTCGCCGGTGGCGGTGGGTTCGCTGGTGAGGGGGGCGGCGTCGACGAGGGGAGGCTCGCTGGTCAGCGGCGGGGCGGCGGCGAGCGGCGGTTCGCTGGTGAGCGGGGGCACCGAGGTCAGTGGCGGCTCACTGGTCAGCGGCAGGGTGGCGGCGAGCGGCGGCTCGCCGGTCAGCGGCGGTACGGAGGTCAGCGGCAGCCCGCTGGTGAGCGGGCCGGGCACCTGTTTGGACAGGGCCGGGAGCAGAAGCTGTGCGGGTGCGGCCACGGAGGGCCTCCTCTGGGTGGGCAACAGGTCTTTCGCAGCCCTACCCAGTGGGCACGGCCGCAGACGTACACCTCTCGTCAACGTGTTCCGTGTCACATTCTGCTCCACACATGGGAGTTGAACCGGCCGGTCGCGACTCTCGCGCGTCGATGGGCAAATACGACACAACCGTCAGCCGCATTGACACCTTCACCGCACCGGTGGTGGGCTCGAACCCGTTTCACGGGGCACGGGGAGTCGAGGGGAGACCGGGCGTGCGGTTCGGGCGCAGAAAGCAGACGGCGACCGCGGTTGCCGTCGCCGTGATCGGCGGACTCCTCGGGACGGCCCCCGGAGCCGCCGCCGCCCCGGACGTACCGGGCCCCACCAGCACGGCAGCCCCCGACCGGGAGGCCGCCGGCGCGGTGCCCCCGGTCTGGCCACGGCCCCAGACGCTCAGGACCACCGGACCCGCCGTGCCGCTCGGCGAGGACGTGACGCTCCTGGCGGCTCCGGACGCCGACCCGTACGCCGTCGAGACCGTGCGCGAGGCGCTGCGCGCCGCCGGGGTTCGGAACGTCCACACGGAGCTGCCCGGCCGCGGCACGGTGCTCCGTCTCGGCGGAACCGGAGCACTCGACGCGCTGCGCGCCCTGCGCGTGCCGGAACGCGCCGATCTGCCCCGCGGGGGATACCGCATCGGCTCCGGCCGGATCGCGGGACGCGACACGGTCGCCCTGGACGGAGTCGGAGCCGAGGGGCTCTTCCACGGGGCCCAGACGCTGCGGCAGCTCGTCAGGGACCGCGCGGTGCCCGGGGTGGCCGTACGGGACTGGCCCGGCACGGCCGTACGCGGAGTGACCGAGGGCTTCTACGGCCGGCCGTGGAGCCACCAACAGAGACTGGCGCAGCTCGACTTCATGGGCCGCACCAAGCAGAACCGCTATCTCTACGCGGCGGGCGACGACGCGTTCCGGCAGACCCGCTGGCGCGATCCGTACCCCGCCGCCCAGCGCGCCGAGTTCCGCGAGCTGGCCGAGCGGGCGCGGCGCAACCATGTGACGCTGGCCTGGGCCGTGGCTCCCGCCCAGTCCATGTGCCTGGCCTCCGGCGACGACGTGAAGGCGCTCAAGCGCAAGATCGACGCGATGTGGGCGCTCGGCGTACGCGCGTTCCAGCTGCAGTTCCAGGACGTCAGCTACAGCGAGTGGCACTGCGACCGGGACCCCGACGAGTTCGGTTCCGGGCCCGAGGCCGCGGCCAGGGCGCACGCGCGGCTCGCCGGGGAGATCGCCCGGCATCTCGCCGATCGCCACCCGGGCGCGGACCCTCTCACGGTGATGCCGACGGAGTTCTACCAGGACGGCGCGACCGAGTACCGAACGGCGCTCGCCGGGGAGCTGGACCCCGGCGTCCAGGTCGCCTGGACGGGCGTCGGAGTCGTCCCTCGGACCATCACCGGACGGGAACTGCACGGGGCCCGCCAGGTGTTCGGGCGCCCGATGGTCACGATGGACAACTACCCCGTCAACGACTACGCGCAGGACCGCATCTTCCTCGGGCCCTACACCGGACGGGAGCCCGCCGTCGCGTCCGGTTCCGCCGCGCTGCTCGCCAACGCCATGGAACAGGCGACCGCGTCCCGCATCCCGCTGTTCACGGCGGCCGACTACGCCTGGAACCCGAAGGGTTACCGGCCCCAGGAGTCCTGGCGCGCGGCGATAGACGACCTCGCCGGCGGCGACCCGCGGACCAGGGAGGCGCTCGGCGCGCTCGCCGGGAACCACTCCTCGTCCATCCTCAGCCCCACCGAGTCCGCGTATCTCCAGCCCCTGATGGCGGAGTTCTGGCGCTCGCGCACCACGAACGACGCCAAGGCCAGGGACGAGGCGGCGGGCCGGCTGCGGGCGGCCTTCACCGTGATGCGGGAGGCCCCGGAGCGGCTGGCCTCGCTCGACTCCGAGCTGGGGCCCTGGCTGGAGCAGCTGGGGCGCTACGGCACCGCCGGGGAACTCGCGGTCGACATGCTGCAGGCCCAGGCGCGCGGGGACGGCGAGACGGCCTGGCGGACCTCCCTGGCGCTCGCTCCCGTGCGCACGGAGCTCGGCGGGGGGAAGGCGACCGTCGGCAAGGGCGTGCTGGATCCCTTCCTCACCCGGGTGGCGAAGGAGTCCGCGGTGTGGACGGGGGCCGACCGCCGGCCCGGTCCGGTCACCCGCACCGGCGACGCGTACACGGTGCGGCTGGACCGCGCCCGGCCCGTGGAGGCCGTGACCGCGATGACCGAGCCCGGCGCGGACGGCGTCAGGGGCACGCTGGAGGCGCACGTACCGGGTCAGGGCTGGCGGCCGCTCGGGGAGCTCGCCCCTTCGGGCTGGACCCAGAGCCGCCCCGAGGGGCTGCGCGCGGACGCCCTGCGGATCACCGGGGCACCGGGGGCGCCCGCGGTGCACGCGCTCGTGCCGTGGTTCGCCGACGAGCCCCGGGCCCGGCTCGCGCTCGGCCGGGGCGAGCTGGACGCGCCGATCGGCGGCGGACCGCAGCGGACCGAGGCGTTCGTCGCCCCTCAGCGGCCGGACGAGGTGCGCGGCGCGCTCACCGCCAAGGCGCCGAAGGGCATCACGGTGGCCGTGCCCAAGGAGGTGCGGGCGCCCCGCGGCAGGCGTACGGCCGTGCCCGTCGAGGTGACCGTGCCACCGGGGACGCCGGCCGGCGAGTACCAGGTGCCGTTCGCCTTCGGCGGGGAGGAGAGCACGTTGACCGTCCGGGCCTACCCGGCGACCGGCGGCCCCGATCTGATCCGTACGGCGGTGGCGTCGTCCTCCGGGGACGAGACCCCCGACTTCCCCGCCGCCTCGGCGGCGGACGGCGACCCCGGCAGCCGCTGGTCCTCGCCCGCGGAGGACGGTGCCTGGTGGCAGGCCGAGCTGGCCCGGCCGGCCCGGCTGGGCCAGGTGGTGCTGCACTGGCAGGACGCGCACGCGGCGAGGTACCGCATCCAGGTCTCGGCCGACGGGCGGACCTGGCGCACGGCGGCGACCGTCCGCGACGGCAAGGGCGGCCGGGAGTCCGTCCGCATGGACGCGCCGGGAGCCCGTTTCGTGCGGGTGCAGGGGGACGCCCGGGCGACCCGCTTCGGCTACTCGCTGTGGTCGGTGGAGGCGTACGCGGTGTCGGAGGAGGGCGCCGGCACGCCCTGAGCGCGCCGCGGCCGGGCACGGAGGGGCGCGCGCCCGGTGGACCGGAGCGCGCGCTCACAACAGTGGCCCGGATCCTCAGGCGGATATGCCGTCGATCCGGGCCATCGCGTCGTCCGCGCCGTACGGCTGCAGGTATGGCAGCCAGCGCGGGTCCCTATGCCCGGTGCCGATGATGCGCCAGGCGAGTCCGCTCGGCGGGGCGGGTTGGTGCCGCAGCCGCCAGCCCAGCTCGCGCAGGTGCCGGTCGGCCTTGACGTGGTTGCAGCGGCGGCACGCCGCCACCACGTTGTCCCAGACGTGCTGGCCGCCGCGACTGCGCGGAACGACGTGGTCGACGCTGGTTGCGACGCCACCGCAGTACATGCAGCGGCCCCCGTCGCGGGCGAACAGCGCGCGGCGGGTCAGAGGAACGGGCCCCCGGTAGGGGACCCGGACGAAACGCTTGAGCCGGACCACGCTGGGCGCGGGGATCACCCGGGTCGCGCTGTGCATGAAGGCGCCGGACTCCTCGAGGCAGATGGCCTTGTTCTCGAGGACGAGGACGAGCGCGCGGCGGAGCGGTACGACGCCGAGCGGCTCGTACGACGCGTTGAGGATCAGGACATGCGGCACGGATGGCCTCCTTGTACGCCGGCGGCGCGTGGCTCGCGCCGGGACGATCTGTACTCAGTCTCTCCTCATGCCTGGTCGAAGCGCCACTACGTACCCGTAACGGGCCGGAGGGATTTTGTGTGCGCTCGACCACACCGGAAGGATCCCCGGGTGAGGCTCGTCTCTCCCCTGTGGAGAACTCCGGAGGCATGGCGTATGCCCCGTTAGTGTGGATGGTCCGCCGACCGCACACACGGAGGTTCCGCAGTGTTCCTGGCCGCCGATCCGTCCGCGCCGCCCGTCAGTTTCGACGACGCCGCCGAGCGGGCCAACGAAGCCGCCGGATGGGTGGAGCAGAACTGGTCCACCTGGTTGAACGTGGGCCTGCGGATCCTGCTCATCCTGGTGATCGCGATCATGCTGCGCATAGCGGTCCGCCGGGCGCTCACCAAGCTCATCGAACGGATGAACCGCAGTGCCCAGGCCGTGGAGGGCACGGCCCTCGGCGGTCTGCTGGTCAACGCCGAGCGGCGCAGACAGCGCTCCGAGGCGATCGGTTCGGTGCTGAGGTCGGTCGCGTCGTTCGTGATCCTGGGCACGGCCGGACTGATGATCCTCGGCGCCCTCAACATCAATCTGGCTCCGCTCCTCGCCTCCGCGGGCGTCGCGGGCGTGGCCCTCGGCTTCGGCGCGCGGAACCTGGTCACCGACTTCCTCTCGGGTGTCTTCATGATCCTGGAGGACCAGTACGGCGTCGGCGACTCGATCGACGCGGGCGTCGCCTCCGGCGAGGTGATCGAGGTCGGCCTGCGCGTGACGAAGCTGCGCGGCGACAACGGCGAGATCTGGTACGTCCGCAACGGCGAGGTCAAGCGGATCGGCAACCTGAGCCAGGGCTGGTCGACCGCCTCCGTGGAGGTGAACGTGCGGCCCTCCGAGGACCTGGGCCGGGTGCGCGAGCTCATCGAGGAGGCCGCGACGGCGATGTCCAAGGAAGAGCCGTGGAACGAGCGGCTGTGGGGTCCGGTCGAGGTCCTGGGCCTGAGCGAGGTCCTGATCGACCGGATGACGGTCTCCGTCGCCGCGAAGACGATGCCTGGCAAGGCGCTGAGCGTGGAGCGCGAGCTGCGCTGGCGCATCAAGCGCACCTTCGACGAGGCGGGTGTCCGGATCGTCGGCGGGCTGCCGCAGCAGGCCGACGGGGAGGCCGCGAACGACCCGACCGCCGGCGTGGCGGCCCCGTCCGCGTACGCCTCCGCCACGTCGCCGCAGTCGGTGGCGGCGTCCCCGATCTCCCCTCCGGCACCTCTGTCGAAGTAGTTGCCGCGGCCGGAGCGGCTGTTCCGGCACCGAGAGGGCGTCCCCGCCGCAGGGCGGGGGCGCCCTTTCGCATGCCGCGTCCGCCGGGCGGCCGCCGGGTATTGACGAGCCCATGACGGCGACCTAGGTTCTCATCAGATAGGAAAGTTTCCTAACAGCGCAGTGCGCGAAGGGCGAGGTGCGTCGTCGTGGCAGGTACCACCCCCGGGACCCCCCGTGTGCTCCGTGCCATGAACGACCGTGCGGCGCTCGATCTGCTGCTGGAACACGGACCGCTCTCCCGTACCCGCATCGGCAAGCTGACCGGACTGTCCAAGCCCACCGCATCCCAGTTGCTGGCCCGTCTGGAGGCCGCGGGGCTGGTCGTCGCCACCGGCACCACCGAGGGCAGACCGGGGCCGAACGCCCAGCTGTACTCGATCAACGCCCGTACCGCGTTCGCCGCCGGACTCGACGTGACCCCCAAGCGCATCCGCGCGGCCGTCGCCGACATCACCGGCGCGACCGTCGGGGAGCACGTCACCGAGACTCACGGGCGGCGGTCGGCGAGCGTCGCACGGCAGGTCGGCGAGGCGCTGGACGGCGCGGTGAAGGCCGCCGGGATCACCCGGGCCGACGTGCACCGCCTCGTCGTCGGCACCCCGGGCGCCTTCGACCCCTCCACGGGGCGGCTGCGGTACGCCTCCCATCTGCCCGGCTGGCACTCCCCCACGCTGCTCGAAGAACTGGCCGCGGCACTGCCCATGGCGGTCGAGTACGAAAACGACGTCAACCTGGTCGCCGTGGCCGAGCAGCGGCTCGGCGCCGCCCGCGGCCATGACGACTTCGTGCTGCTGTGGAACGAGGAGGGGCTCGGCGCCGCCCTCGTCATCGGCGGCCGGCTGCACCGCGGCTTCACCGGCGGCGCTGGCGAGATCGGCTTCCTGCCGGTCCCGGGCACCCCGCTCGTACGGCAGGTCGCCAAGGCGGGGAGCGGCGGCTTCCAGGAGCTGGCCGGTGCCCAGACCGTGCCCAGGCTGGCCCGCGAACTCGGCATCGCCGGCGTCCCGCAGGGCCCCCATCACGAGGTGGCGGCCGACCTGCTGGCGCGGGCCGCCGAGGCGGAGCAGGGGCCGTACCGCACCCTTCTGGACACCTTCGCGACCGCGCTGGCCACGGGCCTGGCGTCGATGACCGCAGTCCTCGACCCCGGACTCGTCGTCCTCTCCGGGCCGCTCATCGCGGCCGGCGGCGAACCGCTGCGCGAGCGGGTCCAGTCGGAGCTGGCCGAGCTGGCCCCCTCCCGGCCGCGGCTCGTCATCGGCGACGTACAGGAACGCCCCGTGCTGCGAGGGGCCCTGGAAAGTGCCCTGGCCGCCACCCGCGACGAGGTCTTCGACACCTCCCGCTGAACCGGGAACCCCGGCACGGACCCGGGTCCCGATCCCCGATCCCCGCAACCCGATCCCCGCAACCCGATCCCCGCATCCCGCACTCCGCGCATCCCCCGACCCGTCCGCCCCCGCCCCCAGGGAGACACCGTCATGCACGGAAGACGCCGCTCCACAGCCGTCGCGCTGGCCGCGACCGCCGCGATGGCCCTGCTCGCCACCGCCTGCACGGGTTCCCACGACACCGGCGCGACCGACGACCCGAAGGCACGCACCACGCTCACCTTCTGGCACGGGTGGAGCGCGCCCGGTGAGGTCGCGGCGATCCAGGACAACATCGCGGCCTTCGAGAAGAAGCACCCCAACATCACGGTCAAGGTCGTCAAGGGCATCACCGACGACAAGCTCAACCAGGCCCTGCGGGCGGGCGGTTCCAACGCCCCCGACGTGGTCTCGTCCTTCACCACCGACAACGTCGGCCGCTTCTGCTCCACCAGCGCGCTGGCCGACCTCCGTCCGTTCCTGGACGAGGCCGGGATCGACCCGGCGAAGACCTTCCTGCCCCAGATGGCCAAGTACACCGAGCACGAAGGGAAGCGCTGCACGGTCCCGCTGCTCGGTGACGCGTACGGCCTGTACTACAACAAGAAGGCGTTCGCCGAGGCCGGCATCACCGCCCCGCCCAAGACGCTGTCCGAGTTCGACGAGGCCGCGGCGAAGCTCACCAAGGCCAAGGGCGACGGCTACGAGCAGCTCGGCTTCATGCCGAACTTCCAGGCCTACGAGACCACGTTCGAGCACTACGCGGCGCAGTTCGGCGTCCGGTACCTCGACGAAGGGGGCAAGTCCGCCCTCGCCTCCGACCCCCGGGTCAAGGCCCTGCTCACCTGGCAGAAGGGACTGGTCGACAAGCTCGGCGGCTACCGGAAGCTGGAGAGGTTCCGCAGCTCGCTCGGCGACGAGTGGGGCCCCAAGCACCCGTTCCACACCGGCCAGGTCGCCATGCAGCTCGACGGCGAGTGGCGGGGCAAGATGGCGAAGGACGCGCAGCTGCCCTTCGAGATAGGCGCGGCGCCCTTCCCGGTCCCCGACGACCAGGCCGCCGACTACGGCAAGGGCTACCTGTCCGGGACGATCCTCGGCATCGCCGGCACCAGCGAGAAGAAGAACGCCGCCTGGGAGCTGGTGCGGTACCTGTCGACGGACACCGACGCCGTCGTCTCCTTCGCCAACGCGATCCACAACGTCCCCTCAACCCTGGCCGCGCTCGAGTCGCCGAGGCTGAGCGACGACCCCGTCTACCGAACCTTCGTCGGCATCGCCCAGCACCCGAAGAGCTCGCACGCCCCGTCCTCGGTGAACGGCGGCGCCTTCCTGCTCACCGCGCAGGACTTCGGCGTCCGGTACGAGGCCGGACGCGAGAAGGACCTCGACGCGGGTTTGCGGCGGACGGACGCGCAGGTCGACAAGGACAACGAGCAGGCGCGCTGATGACCACGGCACACTCCGCCGCGGCGCGGCCGCGGGCGGGACGGGGGGACCCGGCTCTGCGGGCCAAGCACGTCCGGCAGCGGCTGCGCACGGCCGCGTTCCTCTCGCCCTGGCTGATCGGGTTCGGCGTCTTCTTCGCCTACCCCCTGGTCTCCACCGTCTACTTCTCCTTCATGAAGTACGACGGGTTCACCGCGCCCACCTGGGTGGGCCTGAAGAACTGGTCGTACGTCCTCGGCGATTATCCGTTCTTCTGGCCCGCCCTGGGCAACACGCTCTGGCTGATCGCCGTGATGGTGTCGCTGCGGGTCGTCTTCGGCCTCGGCATCGGGCTGCTGGTCACGCGGCTCAGGACGGGCGGCGGGCTGTTCCGGACGCTGTTCTACCTGCCGTACCTGGCCCCGCCGGTCGCCGCGACCATGTCGTTCGTCTTCCTGCTCAACCCGGGGACGGGGCCGGCGAACACGGTGCTCGCGGCGCTGGGCCTGCCGGAGCCCGGCTGGTTCAACGACCCGTCGTGGTCGAAGCCCTCACTGACGATCCTCGCCCTGTGGTGCGTGGGGGATCTCATGGTGATCTTCATGGCGGCACTGCTCGACGTGCCGAAGGAGCAGTACGAGGCGGCCGAGCTGGACGGGGCCGGCCCCTGGCAGCGGTTCCGCTACGTCACGCTGCCGAACATCTCACCCATCGTCCTGTTCGCCGTCGTCACCGGGATCATCGCGACCATGCAGTACTACACGGAGCCCATCGTGGCGGCGAAGGTCGCCAGCGGCGTGATCGGCGGCTCCGGACAGCAGTTCGAGCCCGGTTATCCGGACCGGTCGACGCTGACCGTTCCCCAGATCGTCTACAACCTGGGCTTCCAGCGTTTCGACACGGGCGCCGCGTGTGTCGTCGCGCTGGTGCTGTTCGCGCTGGCCATGGTGTTCACGGCGTTCCTGATGAGGCGGCGCTCCGGCTTCCTCTCGGCGGAGGACTGATCGATGACCACGACCCTCACCCCCGCGCCGTCCGCCGTCCGCACGGCGCGGGGCGGCGGTTCCGCCGCACGGCGCGGCGCGCGCCGCAGGGCCGCCCTGGAGTGGATCGCGGTCCACTCCCTGGCCGTCGCCGCCGCCCTCTTCTTCCTGCTGCCGTTCGTGTTCGTGTTCCTGACGGCGGTGATGACCGACGACCAGGCGCTCACCCGCGAACTGTGGCCGCACACCTGGGAGTGGGGCAACTTCGCCACGGTGTGGAACACCCCGGGATTCCTCACCTGGTGGCGCAACACCCTGCTGTACGCAGGCCTCGGCACAGTCCTCGCGGTCGCCTCGAGCATCCCGGTCGCCTACGCGCTGGCGAAGTTCCGCTTCCGCGGCCGGGGTCTGGCGATGATGCTCGTCATCGCCACGATGATGCTGCCGCCGCAGGTGGTCGTCGTCCCCATGTACCTGTTCTGGGCCAAGCAGCTGGATCTCGCGGGCACCCTGTGGCCGCTGATCGTCCCTTTCGCGTTCGGCAACGCGTTCACGATCTTCCTCCTGCGGCAGTTCATGCTGACGATCCCCAAGGAGTACACCGAGGCGGCCAAAATCGACGGCTGCGGCGAGTTCCGAACGATGGTGCGGATCGTGCTGCCGATGGCGAGGCCGGCGATCGCCGCCGTGGCGCTGTTCCACTTCTTCTACTGCTGGAACGACTACTTCGGTCCGCAGATCTACGCCTCGGAGAACCCCGCCGCCTGGACGCTCTCCTACGGCCTGGAGTCCTTCAAGGGCGCGCACCAGACGGACTGGAACCTGACGATGGCGGCGACCGTGATGATCATGGCGCCGGTGATCGTCGTGTT
The DNA here is from genome assembly GCF_900103455.1 of Streptomyces wuyuanensis. Classification (GTDB taxonomy): domain Bacteria; phylum Actinomycetota; class Actinomycetes; order Streptomycetales; family Streptomycetaceae; genus Streptomyces; species Streptomyces wuyuanensis. The sequence continues at coordinate 130,610 of NZ_FNHI01000007.1, forward strand.
CTTCCTCGCACAGAAGGCCTTCGTCGAGGGCGTCACGCTGACCGGAGTGAAGGGCTGAGACACACATGCTGCAATCCACCGGGGGACACCCCCCGAACCCCCGGCAGACGAAGATCGCGGTCGTGGGCGGGGGGTCCACCTACACGCCAGAACTGATCGACGGATTCGCCCGGTTGAGGGACGCTCTGCCGATCGGCGAGCTGGTGCTGATCGACCCCGACGCCGGCCGGCTGGACCTGGTCGGCGGGCTCGCCCGGCGGATCTTCGCCCGGCAGGGCCACCCCGGGACCATCACGACCACCTCCGACCTGGACGCGGGTGCGGCGGGTGCCGACGCCGTGCTGCTGCAGTTGCGCGTCGGCGGCCAGGCCGCGCGCGAGAAGGACGAGACCTGGCCGCTGGAGTGCGGCTGCGTCGGGCAGGAGACGACCGGGGCGGGCGGTCTGGCGAAGGCGCTGCGCACCGTGCCGGTGGTGCTGGACATCGCCGAACGGGTGCGCCGGAACGCCCCGGACGCCTGGATCGTCGACTTCACCAACCCGGTGGGCATCGTGACCCGTGCGCTGCTCCAGGCCGGCCACCGCGCGGTCGGACTGTGCAACGTCGCGATCGGACTGCAGCGGAAGTTCGCCGCGCTGCTGGAGGTCGCCCCGGGCGACGTCCACCTGGACCACGTGGGCCTCAACCACCTGACCTGGGAGACCGGCGTCCGGCTCGGCGGCCCGGAGGGCGAGAACGTCCTGCCGCGGCTGCTCGCCGAGCACGGCGACGCCATCGCCGGGGACCTGCGGCTCCCGCGGCAGATCCTGGACCGCCTCGGCGTCGTCCCGTCGTACTACCTGCGCTACTTCTACGCGCACGACGCGGTCGTCGGGGAGATGAGGACCAAACCGTCCCGGGCTGCTGAGGTCGCGGCGATGGAGAAGCGGCTCCTGGAGATGTACGGCGACCCGTCGCTGGACGAGAAGCCCGCACTCCTCGCCCAGCGGGGCGGCGCCTTCTACTCGGAGGCCGCCGTCGACCTCGTCGCGTCGCTCCTCGGGGGAACGGGCAGTCCCTACCAGGTGGTCAACACGTACAACAACGGCACGCTGCCGTTCCTCCCCGACGACGCCGTCGTCGAGGTGCAGGCCGCCGTCGGCACCAAGGGCGCCGCACCGCTGCCGCTGCCCGACCTCGACCCGCTGTACGGCGGGCTGATCGCGAACGTCACGGCCTACGAGGAACTGGCGCTGGAGGCGGCGCTGCGCGGCGGCCGCGACCGCGTCTTCAAGGCGCTGCTGGCCCACCCCCTGATCGGCCAGTTCGAGCACGCCGAAGCGCTCACGGAGCGGCTGGTGGCACACAACCGGGAGCACTTTCCGTGGGCGTGAACGTCCCGGCCGTGCACGGCTCCGCGGCGAGCGGCCCGGCGGCCGCGGTCCTCGCCGTCGACGCCGGCAACAGCAAGACGGACGTCGCGGTGGTCGGCGCCGACGGCTCGGTCCTGGGCACGGCGCGCGGCGGCGGCTTCCAGCCGCCGAGGGTCGGGGTCGCCGCCGCGCTGGACGGCCTGGACCGCACGGTGCGGCGGGCCCTCGGCGCCGCCGGACTCCGGTCCGTCGCGCATGTCTCCGCCTGCCTGGCCAACGCCGATCTCCCGGTCGAGGAGGCGGAGCTGGCGGCGGCGGTACGGGCACGCGGCTGGGGCGCCACGAGCGAGGTCCGCAACGACACCTTCGCGATCCTGCGGGCCGGGGTCGACGAGCCCAGAGGCGTCGCCGTCGTCTGCGGCGCCGGCATCAACTGCGTGGGCATGGTGCCGGACGGCCGCACCGCGCGCTTCCCGGCGATCGGCAGGACCTCCGGGGACTGGGGAGGGGGCTCGGGGCTCGCGGAGGAGGCCCTGTGGTTCGCCGCGCGGGCCGAGGACGGGCGCGGTGAGCCGACCGAGCTCGCCCGGACGCTGCCGGCGCACTTCGGTCTGCCGTCGATGTACGCGCTCATCGAGGCGCTGCACCTGGGCCGTGTCGCCCCGGAACGCAGACACGAGCTCGCCCCGGTCCTGTTCTCGACGGCCGCCGCCGGCGACGCCGTGGCGGGCGCGCTCGTGGACCGGCTCGCGGAGGAGGTCGTCCTGATGACCACGGTGGCGCTGGGCCGGCTCGGGCTGCTCGACGAGGAGGCCCCCGTGGTGCTCGGCGGCAGCGTGCTGGCGGCGCGGCATCCCCGGCTCGACGGCGGGATCGAGGAGTTGCTCGCCGCCCGGGCGCCGAAGGCCGTCGTCTCCGTGGTGACCGCACCGCCCGTCCTGGGCGCGGCGCTGCTGGGCCTCGACCACCTCGGTGCGCCTGCCGCGGCACGGGCCGTGCTGCGGTCGCGGTACGGGGTGTAGGCGGTCGCGGTACGGGATGTGGGCGTCCGCCGCCGGTCCACGGAAGCAGGGGGCGCACTCGGATCGCATCCAGCGCACGACGGTGCCACCGGCCCGTCGTGCGCGGGCGGACGGAACCGATCCGCCGTGGGCGGCGTATTCATGTGAGGGGCGCTGAACAGGGGGCGGCATTGACGCGACACGCCGGATGGCACAAGATCCAGTGAATCCTGGGTGTGGAATGTCCGCCCCCGCGGCCATACTTCTGGCCGGAAGCCGTCCCCCGCCCGCGGGAGGTGGGACGCCGTCAGTGACCGAGGGGGAGGTCAAGTGACACACATGCCGAGCGCGGCGGACCCGCCCGCGCCGCCGGTGCCGCACGTCCCGGCGCAGCCGGGACCGCCGCCCGGCCCGGGATCGCAGCCCTCCGCCGAACTGTCGTCGCCTCCGGGGCCGCCCGCACGGCGCAGCGCGTGGGCGGAGACGACGGCGCAGCTGCGCGCCGCCGCGACCACGGAGCCGGGCCGGCTGCGGATCATCGGCGCCGTACTGGCCGCGCTGGTGGTCGCGTTCGGCGCCGTGACGGCCTTCGAGATCGCCGACCGCGCCTCCTCCGCCGACGCCGTGGTCAACCGCAGCCAGCCGCTGAGCGCCGACGCGGCGAGCATCTACCGCTCGCTCGCTGACGCCGACACGGCCGCCGCGAGCGGTTTCCTGGCCGGGGCGCAGGAGCCCCCGGCGGTGCGGGAGCGCTATCACAAGGACATCACGAGCGCCTCACGGCTGCTGGTGAAGGCCGCGGCGAACACGGACGGTTCGACGGACTCGCGCCGCTGGATCGCCACGCTCAACGAACAGCTCCCCCGGTACACCGGCCTCATCGAACGGGCCCGGGCCAACAACCGGCAGGGACTCCCCCTCGGCGGCGCGTATCTGCGGTACGCGAACCAGCTGATGACCACCGAGCTGCTGCCCGCTGCCCAGAAGCTGTACGAGGAGGAGACGGCCCGGCTCGACGACGACCACGGCGACGCCAGGGTGTGGCCCTTCCTGTCGCTGGGGCTGGGAGTGGTGGCGATCGGCGGTCTGGTCTGGGCGCAGCGCCGCAACTACCTCCGCACGAACCGGGTGTTCAACCACGGGCTGCTCGCGGCCACCGCCGCTTCCACCGTGGTGCTGCTCTGGCTCGCCGTCGGACACGCGGTCGCCAGGGCGGGACTCGACGAGGCCCGGGCCAACGGGCAGGAGTCGCTGAAAGTGCTGAACGACGCCCGGATCAGCAGCCTGAAGGCCCGGGCCAACGAGAACCTGACCCTGGTCGCACGCGGTGCGGTGCTCACCGCGGACGGCAAGAGCGACAAGTACGAGACGGACTACACCTCCGGCATGAGCAGGCTCACCGCCTCGCTCGGCCGAGCCGGGCGACTCGCCGACGACGGTGCGGGCCGCACCCCGGTCGCGGACGCCGTCTCGGCGGCCTCGGAGTGGAAGAACCGGCACAAGGACGCCGGCGAGACCGACAGAGCGGGCGACTACGACGGTGCGCTGGCGAAGGTCATCGGCAGCGAGGGCTCCACGGGCCAGTGCTTCGACCGGGTGGACGCCGCCCTGGAGAAGGCCCTGGCCCATGAGCAGGCCGAGTTCACCGAGTCCGCCGAGGAAGGCCTGGGCGCGCTGGTGGGTCTGTCGATCGGCGCTGCCGTGCTGGCGGTCCTCGGGGCGGTCGGCGCGGTCCTGGGCATCGGCCGCAGGCTTTCGGAGTACCGGTGAGAGGGGGAGAGATGGCTGACTCGATGCCGGACACGGCACCGGACGTGACACCGCGGGCCGGGACCGCGCGTACCGCCGGCCCGCGCCCGAGCGGCCGGGCGATGCGCCTCGCGGGCCGGCTGCGCGGCTGGGGCGGTGTCGCCGGGATGGCGGCGGCCTGTGCGCTGACCGCCGCCCTCACCCTGGTCCCCCTCTCGCACGGGGGGCCGCCGGCCGCGGTGACCCCGGGTGCCGACCCGGCGGCCGCGCCGCCCGCGAAGGCGGACGACTGCACGAGCCCGGAGGCGTCGCTTCGGCCGTCCTCGGCGGACGGCCCCGCGATCGAGGAGATCAAGCAGCGCGGCAGGCTGGTCGTCGGCGTCGACCAGAACAGCTACCGCTGGGGCTACCGCCGGGCGGACGGCAAGCTGGAGGGCTTCGACATCGATCTGGCCCGGGCGATCGCCCGGGACATCCTCGGCGACCCGGAGAAGGTCATCTTCCGGGCGGTCCCGACCAACCAGCGGATCACGGCGCTCAACAACGGCACGGTGGACCTCGTCGTACGGACGATGACCATCAACTGCGCCCGGATCAAGCAGGTCGCGTTCTCCACGGCCTACTTCCAGACGGGCCAGCAGGTGCTCGCGCCCCGGCAGTCCGCGATCACCGGATTCGACGAGTCCCTCAAGGGCCGGCGGGTCTGCTCCGCGGAGGGCTCGACGGCCTACGACGCGCTTGCGAAGGACCCGCACGGGGCCGTCTTCAAGGACGAGGACGACGACGGCCCCGGTGACAGGAACAGGCTGACGGTCCCCAACCAACTGGACTGCCTGGTCCGGCTGCAGCTCGGCGAGGTGGACGCGGTCGTCACGGACGCGGCCCTCGCCGCGGGACAGGCCGCCCAGGACCCATCCGTCGAACTCAAAGGCGACAGGCCCTTCACCACCGAGTACTACGGCGTGGCCGCCAAACTGGGCAGGGACGACCTCGTCCGCAGGGTCAACAAGGTGCTGGAGGAGTACCGGTCGGGCCCCTGGACAGAGGCGTACGTCAAGTGGCTGAAGAAGGACCTGCCCGGCATATCGGGCCCCCCGGCTCCGAAGTACCGGGACAATTGAGACCGTTGGGAAGGCAGCCGACGGAAGCGGGCGGTCCGGCGGGGAAGCCGGGCCGGCCGGGACGTCCGGCAGCGAATCCGAGTACACGAGCGGAGAGGTGATCGATGGGCGTCGCGGGACCCCCCGGGCCGGTAATGGACCGGGACGAGGTGGACCGTGCGCTGGCGCGGCTCGGGGAGGAGCACGAGGCGATCGAGACCTCGCTCCTCGCCCTCCAGGACCATGCGGGCCGCAGGCTCCTGGAGGGTGCCGAGCTGACGGGTGTCACCAAGGACCGCTGGGCCTCCACGGAGCAGGCGATCACGCTGCTGTGGGGGTACTTCGACGCGTACGCGGGGGCCTTGCGCTCGGCCCGTGAGCTGCGCGCGCGGCGCCGCTGGCCGAGCCGGGACGACCTCGTGGCGCTGACGGACCGGCTGCGCGGCCCCAGCGTCACCGTCGCGAGTTCCGCCGTCCATCCCGCGCCGTCCGTGACCGGCCCGGCCAAGCTCTCCGAGCGCTTCACGCTGGAGGGCCTCGTCAGCCGGATGAACACGCTGTACGCCCGCTCGCTGGACGTGGTGGTGGCCGCCGACACGGTGTGGTCGGCGCTGCCCGCGCGGATCGATCTGCTCGCCGCGGAGCTGCAACGCACCCGTTCGCTGGCCCACTCGGTGGGTGTGCGGCCGGGCGAGCACCCTGCGGGCGACGAGCTGGAGTCGATCACCCACGAGCTGTCCGCGCTGCGGGCGCAGGTCGTGTCGGACCCGCTCGCGTTCTGGTCGCCTGCGACGGCGAGTTCGGCTCCGGGCGGCGGCCGTCCCGACACCGGGCGCTACGACCACGCCGCGCGTTCGCTGGAGGACATCCGCCGGGAGATCGAGGCGGTCCTCGCGGTACGGCAGGACTCGGAGACCCGGCTGCTGCGGCTGCGGGACGTGCTCTCCCGGGCGGACCGCACGCTCACGGAGGCGCGTGCCGCGCGCGGTGAGGTGCTGGCGAAGATCGCCGCGTCCGAGGTCCCCGCGGTCAGCGGGCCGCCGACCGTGCTGCAGGAGCGGCTGGCGACCGCCGCCGAGTACCGCAGGCACGCCCAGTGGCACCGGCTGTCTCCCCTGCTGGAGTCCCTGGAGCGCGAGGCCGAGGACGAACTCATGCGGGCCCGCGAGTCGTTGACGGCCGTGACGGCACCTCTCGCGGTCCGTGCGGAGCTGCGCGGCCGGCTCGACGCGTACAAGGCGAAGGTCGCCCGGCACGGCATGGCCGAGGATCCGCTGCTGATCGAGCGGTACGACGCGGCGCGCCGGATGCTGTGGAGCGCCCCGTGCGATCTGCGCGCCGCCGAGCAGGCGGTCCTGCGCTACCAGCGGGCCGCGGCGGAGGTCCTGGTCCCGCGGCAGCCGGGGCCCGTGGACGGCACCGGTCACCGGGGGGAATCGTGATCCGCGCACACGTCACCGCCGTTCCGCGGACGCCGTCCGCGGACCCGGTGACCGGGCAGGCGAGCAGGCAGGGGGAGCCGTGAGTGATCTGACGAAGTGCAGCCGCCCGGACTGCGAGGGCGTCTACGAGGACGTCGGCGGGGGCGAGCTGTACTGCGACACCTGCGGGCTCGCACCGGAGGCGGGCCGGGGCCGCACGCCGTCCGCCGGGAACGGTGAGCGCTCCGGCGCGGCGGCGGGCGCGTGCCAGCGCCCCGGCTGCGAGGGCGTCTACGAGGACGTCGGCGGGGGCGAGCTGTACTGCGACACCTGCGGGCTCGCACCCGTCGTCGCGAGAGGCGGCGCGCTGTCGTCGCCGCCCACCGGCATCACGGGAGGCGGACGGAGCGGCCCCAGCGGGAACAGCGGCTCGGGACGCGGCAGTTCGCCCTCGGGTTCGCGCTCGTCCCGTTCGGCCCGGTCGTCGCGCTCCTCGACGTCACGGCGGTCGGTCTCGGGCCGGCTGTCCCGTTCGCTGTCCGGCCGTACCTCGGGCCGCTCGGTGTCGGTCCGCAGCTCGGGCTCGTCGTCGTCCTCGGGCCGCAACCGCCTCGGCGCCGGGCTGGTCTCGGTCCCGGACGTGCCGCGCCCCGACCCGCGTTCCGCGGTCATGGCGGAGCCGGAGGTCCCGGAGCGGAAGCGATTCTGCAGCCGCAGCGACTGCGGTGCTCCGGTGGGCCGCGCGCGCGGCGACCGGCCGGGCCGTACGGAGGGTTTCTGCACCAAGTGCGGCCACCCCTACTCGTTCGTGCCGAAGCTGCGCGAGGGCGACATCGTCCACGGGCAGTACGAGGTGATGGGCTGTCTGGCACACGGCGGCCTCGGCTGGATCTACCTCGCCATAGACCGGGCGGTGTCCGACCGCTGGGTCGTCCTCAAGGGCCTGCTGGACACCGGCGACCAGGACGCGATGGCGGCGGCGATCTCGGAACGCCGCTTCCTCGCGGAGATCGAGCACTCCAACATCGTCCGCATCTACAACTTCGTCGAGCACCTGGACCAGCGGACCGGCTCGATGGACGGCTACATCGTCATGGAGTACGTCGGCGGCAAGTCCCTCAAGGAGATCGCCAACGAGCGGCGCGCCCCCGACGGCAGGCGCGACCCGCTGCCGGTCGAGCAGGCGTGCGCCTACGGGATCGAGGCACTGGAGGCACTCGGGCATCTGCACAGCCGGAACCTGCTCTACTGCGACTTCAAGGTCGACAACGCCATCCAGACCGAGGACCAGCTCAAGCTCATCGACATGGGTGCCGTGCGGCGGATGGACGACGACGAGTCGGCCATCTACGGCACGGTCGGCTACCAGGCGCCGGAGGTCGCGGAGCTCGGCCCCTCGGTCGCGTCGGACCTCTACACGGTGGCGCGGACCCTCGCGGTGCTGACGTTCGACTTCCAGGGCTACACGAACGTGTTCGCGGACTCCCTCCCGGACCCGGACAACATCGAGGTCTTCCGGACCTACGAGTCGTTCTACCGGCTCCTCGTCCGCGCGACCGACCCCGATCCGGCCCGCAGGTTCGCCTCGGCGCAGGAGATGGCGGACCAGCTGACGGGCGTGCTGAGAGAGGTCGTGGCGCTCCAGACGGGCCGACCGCGCCCGTCCCTGTCCACCCTGTTCGGGCCGGAGCTGCGCGTCACGGACACGGAACTGTTCGCCGAACTCAGCGGCGAGGTCTCGGCGCTGGGTGCCCGGCGGCCCGCGCGCCGCCGCGGCGGCACCCCGCCGGCGGCCTCCGTCCCGCAGGCGCCGGGGAGCCTTCCGTATGCGGCCGCACTGCCGGGCGCGGCGGTGACCCAGGGGCACGGCAGCCCGGGCGCCCCGCATCCGTACGCCCCCGCCCCGCGCGGAGTGCCGCCGCGGGCGGTGCTGCCCGGACAGCGCGGGGAGCGGGCGGCGGCCCCGCAGCCCCACCTCGCGGGCCTGGACGTACGCGCGACCGCACTGGCGCTGCCGGTCCCCCGCGTGGACCCGAACGACCCCAACGCGGGGTTCCTCGCGGGTCTGCTGGCCTCCGCGCCCGCCGAGCTCATCGCCGCGCTGCACGGCGCGCCCGCGAGCTCCCCGGAACTGCGGCTGCGCGAACTGCGGGCGCGGCTGGAGATGGGCGAGCTCACCTCCGCGACGACCTCTCTGGCCGATCTCGAGGCCCGGCACCCCGACGACTGGCGGGTCGTCTGGTACCGCGGCGTCGCCTCGCTGGCCACCGGGGACGACGAGACGGCAGCGCTGTCCTTCGACGCGGTCTACGACGCGTTCCCGGGCGAGGCCGCACCCAAGCTGGCGCTCGCCGTCTGCGCCGAGGTACTGGGCCAGCTGGACAACGCCGCGGAGTACTACCGCCTGGTGTGGGCCACCGACCCGAGCTATGTGAGCGCCGCGTTCGGCCTGGCCCGGGTACAGCTCGCGGCGGGCGAGGGCACCGCGGCCGTGCGCACGCTGGAGTCCGTGCCGGAGTCGTCGAACCACTACACCGCCGCCCGGGTCGCGGCGGTAAGGGCACGGCTGCGACAACGCGCCGTACAGGATCCGCTCATCGACGACCTCACGGCCGCCGCCGACCAGGTCACCGCGCTGGAAGGGCTCGGACTGGACACCGTGCGGCGCGAGCGGCTGTCCACGGAAGTTCTGGGTACGGCGCTGGACTGGGTACTCTCCGGCAGTGCCGGCGCCCGGCCGGCGAGGACTGTGCTGCTCGGCAGCGAACTGGACGAACGCGGACTGCGGTTCGGCCTGGAACGCTCGTTCCGGGTGCTCGCCCGGCTCGCCCCGAACGGCGAGGAGCGCATCGAACTGGTGGAGCGGGCCAACCGCTACCGCCCCCGGACGTGGGTGTGATGCTGTGCTGTCGCGGGGACGGTTCCCCGGACCTCCGGCGGAAGGACCGAGGCGCGCCCGGCACATCAAGGCGAGGTGAAAGCGAATGACGCCGCAGATGCCACAGCAGGCGGCCTGGTCGAAGTGCCCCGGATGCGAGGAGCCGCTCGAATCCGGCGATCTGTTCTGCGGAGCGTGCGGGTACGACCTGTCGGTCGTGCCCGAGCCGCCGCGGGACCGCCCCACGGTCGTGATCGGTGCGCACGTGGACTGGCCCGAGGCCCCCGGGGCCGACGGCTCCGGCCGGCCCGGCACGCTGCAGCGGTCCGGCGAGGTGCCCGGTACGGACTCGGGCGGCCGTGAACTGCCCGTGGCCGCCGTTCGCTTCGACGGCCCCGACGCGGCGCCGGCCGTCGCCGCGGCACCTCCCCCGTTCCAGGAGCCCGGTGCCGCCGCGCAGTTCGGACCGGCCGCGACGGGCGGAGCGCCCGCCGCACCGGGCACGTCCCCGGCCACCGGTCCGAGCGGCGCATCCGGTTCCGGTTCCGGCGGCTTCGAGCCGACCGCGCCCGATCCCCGCGCCGCCGGGCACTCCGGAGGACACTCCGCCGCGCCCCCGCCCGGAGCGAAGCTCTGCGTCGCCTGCCGCGCCGGCCATGTCGACCCGGACGGCTACTGCGAGAACTGCGGGCACGCGCAGCCGCGCGAGCGCGACCACATGGAGCAGGAGCTCGGCTCGGTGGCCGCGGTCAGCGACCGGGGACTGCGGCACCACCGCAACGAGGACTCGTTCGCGGTGTCGTCCACGGCCCTGCCCGACGGGTCCCCGGCCGTGATCGCGATCGTGTGCGACGGCGTGTCCTCGGCCACCCGCCCCGACGACGCCTCCGCGGCCGCGGCGAGCTCCGCCAACGAGCACCTGCTGGATTCGCTGCCCCGGGGAACGCATCCGCAGCAGGCCATGCACGACGCGATCCTCGCCGCCGCCTCCGCGGTCAACTCCCTGGCGGCGGAGCCCGGCGCGGCGATGGAGCACGACCCGCACCGCCACCAGAACGCTCCCGCGTGCACGCTGGTGGGCGCCGTTGCCGCGGGAGGGCTGCTGGTGGTGGGCTGGGTCGGCGACAGCCGGGCGTACTGGATCCCCGACGACCGGAGCGGCCCGCCGGCCCGTCTCACCGAGGACGACTCCTGGGCGGCCCAGATGGTCTCCGCGGGCCTGATGAGCGAGGCCGAGGCGTACGCGGACGAGCGCGCGCACGCGATCACCGGCTGGCTCGGCGCGGACGCCTACGAACTGGAACCGCACACGGCCTCGTTCAAGCCGGACCGCCCCGGTGTGGTCGTCGTCTGCACGGACGGACTCTGGAACTACGCGGAGGCGCCCGAGGAAATGGCGCAGGTCCTGCCGCCTGACGCGGCGGGCCGTCCGCTGCACGGGGCGCAGGTCCTGGTCGGCCATGCGCTCGACGGCGGGGGCCACGACAACGTAACAGTGGCCCTGCTCCCGTTCGCCGTGCCGCGTCAGGGGGCAGGATCGGCCTGAACAAGGCCATATCCCCTCGCCCCTGCGCCCGTTCGGCACCCCTTTCATCACGTCTGTCTGCCCAGCTGAGCATCGAGGAGCCAGTTCAGATGGCCAATTTCTCCAAGTCGAGCGTGCCGCAGTTCTCCGTCGAGGTGTACCAGAACGAGTTCCTGCCCGAGGGCGGGCGCGAGGTGAACGCGATCGTGACGGTCACCTCCACCGGCGGCGGCACGAGGGGCGGAGTTCCCCTCACCGGAGCTTCCGCTTCCCCCGCGTCCATACCCGGGCAGCGGACGGATGCCGCCGTGGTCGTGATGGTCGACTGCTCGGGCTCCATGGACTATCCGCCCACGAAGATGCGCAACGCGCGCGACGCCACGGCCGCGGCCATCGACACCCTGCGGGACGGCACGGCCTTCGCCGTGGTCTCGGGTACGCACACGGCGGCCGAGGTGTATCCGGGCGGCGGCCGGCTGGCGACCGCCGACGCGACGACACGGGCCGGGGCCAAGGAGGCGCTGCGAAGACTGAGCGCCGGCGGCGGCACCGCGATCGGCACCTGGCTGCGGCTGGCCGACCGGCTGCTCGGCGACGCCGACGTGTCCATCCGGCACGGAATCCTGCTCACCGACGGCCGCAACGAGCACGAGACCCCGGAGGACCTGCGCGCCGCCCTGGACGCCTGCGCGGGCCGTTTCACCTGCGACGCACGCGGCGTGGGGACGGACTGGGAGGTGAAGGAGGTCACCGGCATCGCCTCCGCGCTGCTCGGCACGGCCGACATCGTCGCTGATCCGTCGGGGCTCGCCGCCGACTTCACAGGGATGATGGAGAACGCGATGGGCAAGGAGGTCGCGGACGTGGCTCTGCGGCTGTGGACGCCCGTCGGGGCCGAGATCGCGTTCGTCAAGCAGGTGGCGCCCACGGTCGAGGAACTGACCGGCCGACGCACGGAGGCGGGGCCCCGCGCCGGGGACTATCCGACCGGCTCGTGGGGCGACGAGTCCCGCGACTACCACGTGTGCGTGCGGGTGCCGGAGGCGGGCGTCGGCCGGGAGATGCTGGCGGCCCGGGCCTCTCTGATCATTCCGGATCCGGCCGGCGGCACCCCGCGGCCCCTCGCCCAGGGGCTCGTGCGGGCGGTGTGGACCGACGACATGGCGGCGTCTACCTCCATCAACCCCCAGGTCGCGCACTACACCGGCCAGGCCGAACTGGCACATGTCATTCAACAGGGGCTGGATGCGCGCAAGTCAGGCGATTTCGACAGCGCCACCGCGAAACTCGGCCGCGCCGTACAACTGGCGGCGGCCTCCGGCAACGAGGACACTGCGAAGCTGCTGGCGAAGGTGGTCGACGTCGTCGACGCGACGACGGGTACTGTGCGGCTGAAGGCAAGGGTCACGGAAGCGGACGAGATGACACTCGAAACGCGCTCCACTAAGACAGTTCGCGTGAAGAAGTAGAACACGCGGCGATCACAGCCCAGCCAACAGCAGTCGAGAAACGACAAAGAGCACAAAAGTGTCCGGCTCGCCGGCCGGACGGAGGAGAGGGGGAAGCGCCGACATGCCGACCTGCCCGAACGGACACCAGTCGGGTTCCGACGACTGGTGCGAGGTCTGCGGCCACCGCATGGCCGGGGCGGGGGCTCCGGCGGGCGCGGTACCGCCGCCACCCCCGCCGGCTCCTTCGCCGCCGCCCCCTCCGGGCTACGGCTACCCGGGGCCCGGCGACCCGAACGCCACGGCCCAGGCGGAGCTGTGCCCGCAGTGCCGTACGCCCCGCGAGCCGATGGCGCCGTTCTGCGAGGAGTGCCGCTGGAACTTCCTCACGAACACCGCGACGTCGTACACACCCGTGGCCCCGCCCCACCGGCCGGCCCCCGGCGGTCCGCCGCCCGGTCTGAACCTGCCGCCCGGCTTCCAGGCCCAGCAGCCGCCGCGCCCGCCGGACCCGTTCGAGTACCAGGGCTCGCGGCCCTCGCAGGTGAACCGGCCCGCCGAGCCGCTCGGCGGCGAACACCCGGCCCCCCGGCCTCCGCAGGGGGGACCGCCCGCGCCGCCGCCGTTCCCGCAGCCGGGTCCGTCCGGTTCCTCGGAGGTCTCCGAGTCGCCCGGACAGCAGCGTCCCCCCGGTCCGCCCGAGTTCGGCCGGCCCGGTCCGTCCGAGTTCAGCAGGCCGGGCCCGCCGCCGTCGCAGCCGCAGGGGTTCGCGTCCGGACCGCCGGCGCCTCCCGGCTTCCCGCAGGCCGTTCCGGCTCCGCCGCAGCAGCCGGTGGGCGACGACGACTGGATGATCTCCCCGCCCTCGCAGCCGCACGCGCCGCAGCACCCCGGTCAGCAGCAACCGGCGCCCCCGTCTCAGCAGGCTCCCTACGAGCCCGCGGGCTGGACGGCGGTCATCGCTCCCGACCGCGAGTACTTCATGGCGATGATGCAGCGCAGCGGCCCCGAGGCGGCCGGGCTGAACCTGCCCGCGTACTCGCCGGAGCAGCAGCTCGCTCTCTCCGGCGACCAGATCACCATCGGCCGTCGGCGGCACTCCACCGGCGAGTCGCCCGACATCGACCTCTCGGTGCCGCCGGAGGACCCGGGCGTCTCGCACAAGCACGCCGTGCTGGTCCAGCAGCCCGACGGCACCTGGGCGGTCGTCGACCAGAACTCCACGAACGGCACCACGGTGAACGGCGGCGAGGACCCCATCCAGCCCTACGTCCCCGTCCCCCTGCGGGACGGCGACCGGGTGCACGTGGGCGCCTGGACGACGATCACCGTCCGCCGGGGCTGACGGCGGCCTCCGGACGCGGCCGGGCGCGTCGACGGGCCGGATGTACGGCCCTTCGGGGTCGTCCGGCCACGCCCACCGGCCGTTCCCGCCCACAGTGACCCCGAGTCGCTCCCGCTCCGGTCGGCCTTCGCGCCGCCGGAGCGGGGGCGCTTCGTGCGGCCCGGCACCCCCGCGGCCGGGGTGAGCACGGGAAGCCGGGGTCCCTTACCGCGCGCCCCGGTCCGCACCCCCTGTCCTGCGAGCCGGTGCGGGGCGAGCGTCCCGGGCGGGGACTGCCGGGCCGGAGTGCCCTTCGGGCCGGGGTCCTAGGGCCCGGGTCCTCCTCCGGTCCGTCTGAGACCATGGAGCGGTGAACGAGATTCCGCGGGGCACACTTCAGGAGCAGACCTTCTACGAGCAGGTCGGCGGCGAGGAGACCTTCCGCCGCCTCGTGCGGCGTTTCTACGAGGGCGTCGCCGAGGACCCCCTGCTGCGCCCGATGTACCCCGAGGAGGACCTGGGCCCGGCCGAGGAGCGTCTGAGGCTGTTCCTGATGCAGTACTGGGGCGGCCCCCGCACCTACAGCGAGAACCGCGGCCACCCCCGTCTCCGCATGCGCCACGCCCCGTTCACCGTCGACAGCGCGGCGCACGACGCCTGGCTCAGGCACATGCGCGTCGCGGTCGACGAACTCGGCCTCTCGGAGGAGCACGAACGGCAGCTCTGGAACTACCTCACGTACGCCGCGGCCTCGATGGTGAACACGGCGGGCTGACACTCCCGGCGACTTGCACGAAGCGTCACCACTCGGTCACTTCAGGCCACAGCTCGCCGACTTCCGGCCGTCTCGGCCCGGGGCCGTACCGGTTCACCGCACGCACCCCATAAGTTCACAGCCGCAACACATCGAACGGGCATCCGCATCCGGCGGGTGCCCTCTTCCTGTGGAGGATTCGACGTGCGTCGGGGAACCTTGCGAGCGGGAGCGGTACTGATCGGCGTGACCACGGCGTTGCTGGGCTCCAGCGCGGCGTACGGCGACAACTTCTACGTGTACCAGGGCGACGACTTCGGGTTCATCACGTACAACCACAGGGCCGCGGGCGCCTGCGACCGGGAGGCCGACGGCTTCAACGTCTACGCGAACTTCAAGCGCACCGTCCCGAACACGGTCGCCCGCGTCGAGGAGAGGGACGGCTACTGCAAGACCTCGACGACCGGCACCTACCCGGTCTACCGGATCCAGGCCTGCGAGAACATCCCCGTCTTCCCGGACGCCTGTTCCGCCTGGAAGCAGCACCCGTAGCCATGAGCGAGCCCACCCTGGAGGTCCGGGGCCTCACCTGCTCGATCGGGCGGCGCACGCTGCTGCGGGAGACGGATCTGACCGCCCCGGCGGGAACCTCCCTGTCCGTCACGGGACCGAGCGGCAGCGGCAAGTCCACGCTGTTGTCGTGCATCGCCGGGCTGCACACCCCGCAGGCCGGGACCATCAGGGTGGGCGGTACGGACATCGCCGCGCTGCGGCCCTCGCGGGCCGCGGCGTGGCGGCTCCACACGATCGGCTTCGTGTACCAGTTCGGCGAACTGCTCCCGGAGTTGAGCGCGGTCGAGAACGCGGCGCTCCCCCTGCTGATCGCCGGCCGGGGGCGGCGGGAGGCGTACGGCGCCGCGGAGAGCCTCCTCGGCGAGCTCGGCGTCGGCGAGATCGCCGACTCGCCCGCGAGCGTGCTGTCCGGCGGCGAGCGCCAGCGCGTCGCGGTGGCCAGGGCCCTGTCCACCCGACCGCCGCTGATCCTCGCGGACGAGCCGACGGGCGCCCTGGACGAGAGCACCACCGACGACGTCTGCGAGACGCTGTTCGGCCTGCCCGCCCGGTACGGCTGCGCGCTGGTCGTGGTGACGCACAACCCGGTGGTCGCCCACCGCGCCGACCTCCGGCTGACCCTGCGCGGAGGCGCCTTGCACTCCCCTCCGGAATCGGCGCCCGGCTCGACGCCCGACTCCGCGACCGACACGACGACGGCGGGGGCATGACGAGGGCCACCCGGCGCGGCGCCACGGCCCAGTTCCTCTCGCTGGGGCGCCGGCTTTCGCCCGCTCGCCGGGACCCGCGCAACCTGCTCCAGGCGCTCTGCCTGGCCCTCGCCGCGATGGGCACCACCCTGCTGGTCTGGGGGCTGCAGGCCGCCGACGCCGCGTACGACGGCCGGGACGCGAGGACATCGGCCCGCCAGCCGGTGCGCGCCGCGGCCGAGCCGGGCGCACGCGCCACCGCGCGGTGGTGGGACAGCCGTGACGTCGCCGGCGACAGGAGCTTCTCCGTCGTCACCATCGAGCCCCTGGCAGCGGACGCCCCGCTTCCGCCGGGGCTGCCGCGCTGGCCGGAGCCCGGCGAGGCGTTCGTCTCCCCCGCGCTGCTGGAAGCAGTGCCGGCCGCGGCCACGCGTTACGGGAAGCGGGCGGGGACGATCGCCGCGAGCGGGCTTGCCGAGCCCTCCGAGTACCTCGTGTACCGCAGGCCGCCGCGCGGGACCTCGGTCTCCGCCGGACCCGGTGGCATCGCCGGAATCGTCGGCTACGGCACGCCGCTCCCGGAGGTCTCCGACTTCGGCAGCCAGTCCTTCGACCGAGCGGAATCCGACGTCCAGTTGCTGCTGGCGCCCCTGCTCGGGCTGCCCGTCGGGGTCCTTCTCGTCACCGCCTCCAGGCTCGGCGCCCGGCAGCGCGACCGGCGGCTCGCGGTGCTGCACGCCATCGGTGCCGGGCGGTCCGTACGTGCGCGGGTCGCCGTCGGCGAGTGCCTGCGGCCTCTGGCCCTGGGCACCGCCGCCGCGGGCGTAGCCCTGATGGTCGTGACCGTGACCGGCGTACGGCTGCCGGTCACCGGCCACGAGATCGCGGCGGCCGATCTCGCGCCGCTGCGCCTGTGGTTCCCGCTCGCCCTGCTGCCGGCCCTGACGGCCCTGTGCCTGTCGTTCGCGGCACTGCATCTGCGCATCCTTCCCGCCGGGGGCAACCGCCCGCGGCCGGCGCGGGACCGGCCGTCCGCCTGGCCCGGGTACCTCTGCGGCATCGGCACCCTGCTGGCCCTGTGGGGAGCGATGATCGGGCATCTGCCGGGCGTTCGGATCTTCATGCTCGGCCTGATCCTCGCCATGGCCGGGCTTCCGCCGCTGCTGGGAAGGGCCGCGGCCCGGGCGGCCGTACGGCTGACCACGAGCGGCAGGGGCGACGCCGCCCGGCTGATCGGAGGGCGCTGGGCATCGGCCCATCCCGGGGCCGTCGCCCGCTCCTGCGCCTCGCTCGCCGTGCTGCTGGGCCTGCTGACCCAGGTCCAGGTCCTGATCACGGAGTTGACGTCGGAAGCCCGGCACGCCACGGCGCTCGCCGAGCGGCTGGACGGCAGGCTGCTCCACGTCTCCACCGGGACCGGCGACGAGCGGGCGCACGCCGGGTTCCTGGCGGCCCTGGGCCGCGGGGACCGGGTGCTGCGCCTGGAACCGGGGACGGGCGGCGCTCCACCCGTGCTCGTCGGGCACTGCCGCGACCTGGCGGCCCTCGCTCCCCTGTCCGCCTGTCCCGGCACCGAACCCGCCCCGGCCGCGCAGGCGTTCCGGGAGCGCACCGCCCGCACCGAGGCGCTGCGCTGGATGAGCTTCGGGGACGTGAACGTCCGGGCGGCCGCGTCCCGCTCCCAACTGACCGGCGGGGAAGGCGACTACGTCGTGCTGACCCAGAGGCCCGACGGCCGGGAGCACGTCAGCCGCGTGGCGTTCGCGACGCTCGCCGCCCCGTCGGTGGAGGTGCCCGGCGACGAGTACGTCATCGGCGCAACGGCCCGTGCCCGTATCGCCGGCTGGGTCCTGCTCCTCGCCGCCCCTGGCTTCACCCTCCTCGCGCTCACCGGTGCCGTGGGACTGCTGCACGCCTACCTCGACCGCGCCGACGAACTGCGCCCGCTGGCCGGCTACACCTCGGGCGCACGGTTCCATCTGCGGACCGCGTGGTGGGGCATGGGCGTGCCGATGGCCTGCGCACTGGCCCTGGCGACGGCGTTCGCAGGGCTGCTCGGGGCCGTCAACCTCGCGTTCCTGGCCCCGTCGGGCGACTCCCCGCTCCCGCTGCTCACGGGCGGGCTGGTGGCGGCAGTCGTGCTGTGCACGGGGGCGACCGTGGCCGGCGGACTGCTGTCGAGCCGCTTCACCCACCGGTGGGTGCCACGCGGCGACTGACCGGGCGCCTTCACCATCGGCCGGTGCCACGCGTCGGCCCGGGGAGCCGGGAGGGGTGCGATGGGGCGGGTGCGGTGGGGCGGGTGCCGCGGCAGCGGTGGGGGGTGGGGGTGAGGCGCCGAGGCCGTGGCAGGGCTGTCGGGCGGGACCGTGGGCCGGGGACGAGGGTTGCCAGGGGGCCGAACATGAGCCGGGACCAAGCACGAGCCGGGGCCGCACGTGAGCCGTGGGGAAGCACGAACCGGGGCCGAGCACGAGCCCGGGGCCGAACGTGTGCCCGGGGCCCGGCCGGTGAACCTGCCCCGAGCCGGAACGGGACCGCGGCCGAGGCCGGGCGGGTGGGAATCAGGCCGGGGTGACGTTCAGCGCGCCGAGTCCCGCCCTGCGCACCGCGATCGAGCCGAACGGCGTGCGCAGCCGGAGCCAGCCGCCCGCGGCCAGAAGTGCGGCGTCCGGGACGCTCTCCGGGGTGGGGCGCAGGAAGCCCAGCGACTGCGCGGCGTGCACGGCCCGCAGCGGCAGGCCCGTGTCGTCGAGGGTCCGGGACCAGATCTCGCGGCCGATGCGGTCGCGCTCGGCCCGGGTACGCCGCTCGACGGGCAACGCCTCGTCACGGGCTCGGAATTCGGCGACCGCGGCGGCCACCGCACTCCGCATCCGGTCGACAGCGGGCAGGCCGGGGAGCTCTCGCCAGCCTCCCCGGGGAGGCAGCACACCGGCCCACGGCGGTCCGGTGACTGCGGGCGGCACGGCGAGCGCCGAGCCCTCGACGGATTCGAGCAGTTCACCCGCGGACACGGTGGTGTCCAACTCGACGGGCTCCGCCAGCCGCGCCGTCCGGATCGCGAGGACCTCGAACGACGGCGGCCGGCCGAACACGGCGAGCGCTCCGCCACCGGCCTGCAACCGCACCGCGGCGGCCCGGTCGTAGTGGATCAGCCGACCGAGGAAGGCGGCGAGGTCCGCCGCCTCCCGGGCATCGGCCAGCCGAAGGGTCTGCACGGGTGCAGTCATGCCGCGAGCGCGTCCTTCACGCCTTCGTCCAGGTACTCCTGGAGGAATGACTTCTCCTCGGCGCTGATTCGACGCGGGCGCCCGGCCGCCAGGTCGTACGGGACGACGACGGTCGAGGCCCGGACGTACACCTGGTCCGGGTCCTTGATCTCGTAGGCGATCGTGAGCGATGCCGCGCCGATCTTCGTCACCCAGGACTCGACGGTCACCGGCTCATGACGGTGCACGAGCGGACGTACGTAGTCGATCTCATGACGGGCCACGACGGACCCGCCGGAGAACGACGGCGAGCCGTTCCCCGGCGCCAGCCGGAACATGAAGTCGATGCGGGCCTCCTCCAGGTAGCGGAGGAAGACCACATTGTTGACGTGCCCGAAGGCATCCATGTCCGACCAGCGCAGGGGACAGCTGTAGATATGGCGAGCCACTTGCTGCCTGCCTCAGCCCCGGGTGAGCTTCTTGTAGGTGGCGCGGTGCGGACGAGCCGCGTCCGGACCGAGCCGCTCGATCTTGTTCTTCTCGTAGGACTCGAAGTTGCCCTCGAACCAGAACCACTTCGAGTCACCCTCGTACGCCAGGATGTGCGTGGCGACCCGGTCGAGGAACCAGCGGTCGTGGGAGACGACCACGGCGCAGCCCGGGAAGTCGAGCAGCGCGTTCTCCAGCGAGGAGAGCGTCTCCACGTCGAGGTCGTTGGTCGGCTCGTCGAGGAGCAGCAGGTTGCCGCCCTGCTTCAGGGTGAGCGCCAGGTTGAGGCGGTTGCGCTCACCACCGGAGAGCACACCGGCCGGCTTCTGCTGGTCCGGGCCCTTGAAGCCGAACGCCGACACATAGGCACGGGAGGGCATCTCGACCTGGCCGACGTTGATGTAGTCCAGCTCGTCCGAGACGACGGCCCACAGCGTCTTCTTGGGGTCGATGTTCTCGCGGCTCTGGTCGACGTAGCTGATCTTGACGGTGTCGCCGACCTTGATCTGGCCGGCGTCGGGCTGCTCCAGGCCCTGGAGCATCTTGAACAGCGTGGTCTTGCCCGCGCCGTTCGGACCGATCACGCCGACGATGCCGTTGCGCGGCAGGGTGAAGCTCAGGTCGTCGATGAGGACCTTCTCGCCGAATGCCTTGCTGAGGTTCTCGACCTCGACGACGACGCTGCCCAGACGCGGGCCCGGCGGGATCTGGATCTCTTCGAAGTCCAGCTTCCGGGTCTTCTCGGCCTCGGCGGCCATCTCCTCGTAACGGGCGAGGCGCGCCTTCGACTTGGCCTGGCGGCCCTTGGCGTTGGAGCGGACCCACTCCAGCTCTTCCTTGAGGCGCTTCTGGCGCTTGGCGTCCTTCTGGCCCTCGACCTTCAGACGCGCGGCCTTGTTCTCCAGGTAGGTGGAGTAGTTGCCCTCGTACGGGTGGGCGCGGCCGCGGTCCAGCTCGAGGATCCACTGGGCCACGTTGTCCAGGAAGTACCGGTCGTGGGTGATGGCGACGACGGTGCCGGCGTACTTGGCGAGGTGCTGCTCCAGCCACTGGACGGACTCGGCGTCGAGGTGGTTGGTCGGCTCGTCGAGCAGCAGCAGGTCGGGGGCCTCCAGCAGCAGCTTGCAGAGCGCCACGCGGCGCCTCTCGCCACCGGAGAGGTTGACGACCGGCCAGTCGCCGGGCGGGCAGCCCAGCGCGTCCATGGCCTGCTCCAGCTGCGCGTCGAGGTCCCAGGCGTTGGCGTGGTCCAGGTCCTCCTGGAGCTTGCCCATCTCCTCCATCAGCGCGTCGGAGTAGTCGGTGGCCATCAGCTCGGCGATCTCGTTGAACCGGTCGAGCTTGCCCTTGACATCGGCGACACCGTCCTGGACGTTCTCCAGAACCGTCTTGCTCTCGTCGAGCGGGGGCTCCTGCAGCAGGATGCCGACGCTGTAACCGGGCGAGAGGAAGGCGTCACCGTTCGAGGGCTGCTCAAGACCGGCCATGATCTTCAGCACGGTCGACTTACCGGCGCCGTTCGGGCCGACCACACCGATCTTCGCACCGGGCAGGAAGCTCAGCGTGACATCGTCAAGGATCACCTTGTCGCCGTGCGCCTTGCGCGTCTTGCGCATGGTGTAGATGTACTCAGCCAAGAGAAACCGTCCGGCAATCAGTGAGTGGGCAGATACACCCCATCTTGCCTGACCGCCACCCCTGGAACGAAACCCGTCCGGCCAAGGGCCCCTGACCTGGCACTCCGCACCTCGTCCGCGTCGCAGACCGGTGACTGACCGTCGCCGGCGACCGCCACCCGGCACCCCCGCCCGGCAGCCTCGCACGGCCCGCGGCCGGTCCGGGGCAGGCCAGTACTGGCCACTCCTCTTCTGCCCCCGCTCCGCCCCTTCCCCTCTCGACGGACTCGCTGGCGCTCCCTTCCCGCGGCAGCCGAGCACGGAAAGCCACCCACCGTGAAAACATGTGCGCGTACGGTCAAGATCAGGCGGGGCGCCCTGGCTCGTCCCCCCGGCGACCGCTCCGCCGGCGGCTGCGGAGTGATCAAGACAACGCCCACCAGGGCGATGCCGACCGGCCCCGCGCGGCCCTGACGGGTCGACGGGTCCGGCGGGTCCGACGGGTCTGACGGGTCTGACGGGTCCGAGGGGGCCGACGAGTCCGGTCCGACGGGCTTTTGGCCGTGGCCTCTCGGTCACCGAGCGTCAGGACCTCTCCGAGTACTCACCGCCCCGGCCGGGAGGCCCCCTCTTCACGGAAGAGGCGGGGCCAAGGGGCCCGGGGTGCCGGATCCGGCCGGCACGCGTCGGACGCGCCGTCGCTCAGTCCTCCGCGGAGGGCGCCTTCTTCTTCCGCACGAACAGGACCGCGGCGCCGCCGACGATCACGAGTCCGATGGCCACGCCGGCGATGATCGGGGTGGCCCCTGAGGCGCCGGTCGCGGCGAGGTTCTCGTCGATGGCTGTGCTGCCGGCCGAGGCCGCGCTCGGCTGGGGCGCCGGTTCATCCGTGACCGGACCCGTGCTGCCGGTGGTCTTGCAGTCCAGCACGCCCTTGAAGTTCTTCGAGAAGCCGCCCGGCCCGGTGATCGTGAAGTCGTAGGCACGGTCCTCGGGAACGGGGACGGTCACGGTGCGGGACTCACCGGGGGCTATGGCGTACTCCCGCCCCAGCAGTTCGAAGGTGAACTTCTCGTCGCCCTCGTTGGTGGCGGTGATGTCGATGCCGCCCTCGGCGCAGTTCTTCTTCGCGGTGAGCGCGGGTATCGGGCCCTTCTTGGCCCAGGTGGCGGTGGCCGTGGCAGAGACGGTGGAGCGGCTGGAGCCGGCCAGGATCTGCGTCTGGCTCTTGGTCACCCCGGAGAACGCCCGCCCTACCGGGACATTGGTCGTGGCCTGCAGGCTCAGGGCGGCCGTGCCGTCGGTGGCGCCGGCCGGCACGTCGAAGTAGAGCCTGCTGCCGTCGACCGCGGTGGTGACGGGCCTGCCCGCCTGGTCCGTCACTATGACGCCGCTGGCCGCGGAGTCCGCGGGCGGTGTCACGGTGACACGGTCGGCGTCGGTGCGGACCGTGATCGGCCCGAGCCGCCCACCGGCCTTCCCCGAGACCGCGTTCGGCTCGAGGCTCAGCGAGGCGCGGGGTTCCTCGACGTTCTTGGCCTTCTTCTCGAGCCAGTCGGCAAGTTGTTCTGCCGCCGGGTCGAGCGCCTCCACCTCCGCGCCGTCCGAGAACCGCCAGATGGCGACCTGGGTGCCGGCCGCCGCGGTCCGCTCGGTGAGCGGCCCCGTACCCGCCCGCTCGGCCAGTGCCATGAGGTCGTCGACCTGCGGATAGGAGTGCTGCAGGATCCACCGGATCTTCCCGGCGCCGCTGTTGGCGCCGAGCGAGGTCTGCTCCCAGGGAGTCTCCAGGTACCTGGCCTGCTCCTGCGTCGGGTTGTGTACGTCGATGCAGTACGTCTTGAGTCTGCCCCCACCGTCGACGGTCATCTCGAACAACCCGGCGGGCAGTTCGTGCTGCCGCCCACCGTCGTGCAGAACGGCCCGGTCGAAGGTGGTGAGGCCGTCCAGCGTCGCGGACACGCCACCCTGGTGCTGAGGGATGTCCTCGGCGGCGGCCGGTCCCGCGGAGGCCACGGCGCCCGCCGCGAACAGACCCGACACCAGGGCCGTCACGGCAAGCCGGGCGGCGCCCCGCCCGCGTACAGAGAGCGCAGTAAACACAGAATTCCCCTTCGGGCGAGGCCCTTTCGCGTGGGGTGCGTGGGGGGAGCGCCTCGCCGGCAGACTCAAGTGCCCCGTGAGTACTGAGGAATCCTAAGGACGTGGTGTGACCCGATCCCCCGTCATGCCGTCAGATAACCATTCCGACTCGGAATCGTTATCGCCGTCGACGCATCCCCCGTGCGGCTATCGACAAATCGCCACAGTCGCTGTTCGGAGCGGTCACGGGATGCCGGCCGGAGCCGCGCTTCGGACGCCGGGCACGGTGCCGGTCTCACCGGGGAATGCCTGGGGCGCTGCCGGTTGGGCCGTGGCTGCTTCGGCCTTCCGCCCGCTGCCGGTCGTCGCCGTCGCCGGAGTGGCACGGGATCGGCCGGAGGTCCTGCGTGCCGGGCGGGACGGGCCCGAGCCGAACGGGTCGGTCTGAGCCGCGTCGACCAGGCCCGGCGACGCCGCCGAGGCCGACGGGACCCATGGGATCGTCGGGGCCGAGGAGGAAACCCGAACGCCGGTGTCCGGGGCCACAGAGAGCTCAGGCCCCGCCGAGGACCTCGGGTTCGTGGGGACGGCCGGGGCCGGGGCCTTGTGGACCGTCGAGGCCGTCGAGGCTGTCGAGGCCGTCGGCGTTGTGGGCACCGCTGGGGGCACGAAGGGCGGCGGGGCCATGGCGGTCGTGGCGACGGCCGGATGGCCTGCCGGCTGCGCTTCCGTTCTCGTCACACGACGGAACGCCGAAGTCCCCCGCGTCAGATCGTGCCCGGCCGCGACCGCGTCGACGTCGACCGACGTCCTGAGCTTGCCCTCCCACTCCTCCTCGCGCACCCTCAGGCGCCCGTGCACCACGAGCGGTTCACCCACCGCGACCGACGCCGCGAGATTCGCGCCCAGCGCCCGCCAGGCCCATACCGTGAAGAAGCTCGTGGGACCGTCCGTCCAGCCGTCCCTCTGCCGGTCCCACCGCCGCGAGGGGACGGCGAACCGGAAGCGCGCCCGGCCCCCGCTCGCCGACTCCCGGTATTCCACGGCCGTCGCGACATTCCCCACCAGCGTCACCATCACGTCACTCATGACGATCCCCCTGCCTCGTGTTCCGCATCAGGTCGGCGCTCCGTCGCGCCGACGGTTCCCATGCTGGGCCGCCGGGCGATTTCCCGCTGACGCCTGTGGACACGGACACGACTGTGGAAAACCCCGCCACCCTCCCGGGTGACGGGGGCTCAGCGTCTGAAGGACACCGCTCCGTACTGTTCCCGCACCTCCCGGTAGCGCAGCAGCTCCGCCGCAATCGGGTCCAGCACCTTCGCCCGGCCGCACGCCGCCGCGGCCTCCCGCAGGCGCCGCTCCGCGTCCTGTCCGTACCGTCTCGCCGGCCCCCTGGCGGCGGCGGCACACGCCCACTCCACCAGCGGCCCGCCGATGATCCCGGCGAGCATCACCAGCACCGGCGGCAGCAGTCCGGGTTCCAGGACCCCGATGATCTGACCGACCAGCCACAGACCTCCGAAGATCTGCAGCAGCGTCATGCACGCCTGCACGAGCACCGCCGCCGGCCACCACGCCGGCCGCGGCAGACGGCCGCTGGGAGTGCCCAGTTCGGCGGCGAGGTCGTCGAGCTCCTCCGGCAGTCCCTCCGCACCGCGCACCGCCGCCTCGCGCACGGCCTGCGCCCAAGGAGCCGGCAGCCCGTGGGATGCGTCGTCGGCCACCGTCCGTACCGCCTGCTCGACCCTCTGGCGGGCCGTGAGCTCCTCTTCCGCGGGCTCGGTCGGCTGCGGCAGGCCCCCACCGGGCATACGAACGCGTTCGTACCAGCGCCAGAGCCGCAGCCATGGTGTCCCGCAGGCCCGCCCCGCGTTCCTGCGCCACCGCCGCTCGGCTTCCTCGCCGACGGCGGTGGCACCGACAGCGTTCGCCAGCCGGGCCGTGAAGTCGTCCCGGGCTCGTTCGCTGAGACCGGGACGGCCGTCGGCGACGTACATCGGCCGCAGCCGGTTGGCGGCCGCGTCGATGTCGGCCGAGACGCGTCGGGCCGCGGCGGTCTTCTCCTGGACCAGCCGCCCGAGCAGTTCGCGCAGCTCGCCGACGCCCTCACCGGTGAGAGCCGACAGCGCGAGGACGGTCGCGCCCGGCTCGCCGTGCTCGCCGACCGCCATCCCGTCCTCGTCCAGGAGCCTGCGCAGATCGTCCAGCACCTGGTCGGCAGCGTCGCCCGGCAGCCGGTCGATCTGGTTGAGGACGACGAACGTGATCTCCGCGTGCCCCGCGAGCGGCCGCAGATAGCGCTCGTGGAGCGCCGCGTCCGCGTACTTCTCCGGGTCCACGACCCAGATGACCGCGTCGACGAGCTTCAGGACCCGGTCCACCTGTTCCCGGTGCACCGTCATCGCCGAGTCGTGGTCGGGGAGATCGACCAGGACGAGGCCCTGCAGCGCCTCGTCGCCGCTGCCGCCGGCGAGGGGCCTGCGACGCAGCCGGGGCGGGATGGCGAGCCGGTCGAGCAGCCCGGCGGCCCCTTCGGACCAGCTGAGCGAGATCGGCGCCGACGTGGTCGGCCGGCGCAGTCCGGTCTCCGAAATCGGCACCCCGGCCAGGGCGTTGAAGAGTGTCGACTTGCCGCTGCCGGTGGCGCCCGCGATGGCGACGACGGTGTGCCGTGCCGACAACTGCTGCCGCGCCGCGGCCTCGTCGAGCACCCGGCCGGCCTCGGCGAGGGCCTTCTCGTCGAGGCGGGTGCGGGAGAGCCCGACGAGTTCGCGGAGCGCGTCCAGCCTGCCGCGCAGCGGGGCGGCGTACGGGCCCCCGATGGGGACGTGCCGTTCGTCGCCGACCAGCGACCCCTCCTCCCCGGCGAGCTCCGACGGGTCGACGGCGCGGCGGGCGATGAGACCGTCCGCCCACTGTTCGCCGTCGCCTTCCTCCGGCGCGCCGGTCTCCCGGCCGCCCTCGTTCCTCCCCGCGGTCCGCGACGCCTGGTCCGCGGACCCGTTCTCCCCGCTGCCCCGTGCCCGCTCGCCGTCCTCGGAGGAGCCGTGCCCACCCTCGGGACGGGTCTCCTCGTCCGGGCGGCTGCCGGGCCCGGAAGTCCCGCCGCCGGAAGTCCCGGTCGAGGAGCCGGTCGCGGCCGGGGAACCCGGCTCGGTCTCCGCCCCGGACGCGCTCCCGGCTCCCTCCCCTGCTCCGGTCCTCGAGCGACGGCCCTCGGTCTCGCCAGTGACTGCCGTCACCGCGGTCACCTCTCCTTCTGCAGTACGGACAGCGCGGCGATCAGCTCGGCCTGCGGCTCCGGGCACAGCTCGAGGGAGTCGAGCGGCGCGAGGCGCCGGTCGCGCTCCTCGTTCATGACGCGTTCGATGTAGGTGGTCACAAGCTCCCCGCCCCTGTCGCGCAGCCTGAGCGCGCCCTGAGCTCCCATCCGCTCGGCCAGCAGTTCCCCGGCGGCCCTGGCCCGCCGGCCGCCGAGCAGGGCGGTGGCGAGCAGCGCGGCGACCGTCTCGGGGTCGGGTGACGCGGAGCGTTCCATGCCGCGGACTTCCTCCTCGGCGAGCTCCTCGAGGACGCGCTGCCAGCGCCGTACGGCCATGCCGATGCGCTCGGGCGTCTCCCGGTCGGCCCGTGAGTGCCGGGCGAGCGCAGGCCCGGCCGGTTCGCGCCGCCATGCCTCCTGGAGCCGCTCGTCGGCGGCGGCGACCGCGCACTGCAGCAGGGCGGTCAGGCTCTCCGCGAGCGCGTCGAGGAGCTCACCGGCCGAACTGTCGCGCGGGTAGCCCCGCCATCGTGTGCGTGCGTCGCCGGCCAGGACCGAACCGCGCTGCACCTGCTTGCGCACCCGCTCGGTCTCCACGCCGTATGCCTCCTCGACCGCGGCGGAGAGGCGCACGGCCGCCGCGTACTGCGCGGCCACGGCGCCAGCGAGCTCCGGCATCCGGGCGTTCAGCGAATCGATGACCCCTGCTGCGGTGCGTACGACCGTCTGCTGGCGCGCGGCGGGGTCCAGGGCCCGGTGTGCCAGCCAGTCGCGGAGCGCGGCGACGGCGGTGTCCGGGAGCAGCCCCCGGCCGCCACCCGCGGACTCGGGCAGCTCGGGGATCGTGAAGCGCGGTACGTGTCCCAGCCCGGCCTTGGTCAGCAGGGCCGCGTACTGCCGGGAAACCTCGTTGATCACCTGGTGCGGCACCCGGTCGAGCACCGTCACGAGCATGGCGTCGTACTCCTTCGCCGTGCGGAGCAGATGCCAGGGGACGGCGTCCGCGTACCGGGACGCCGTGGTGACCATGATCCACACGTCCGCGGCGCAGATCAGCTCTGCCGCCATGATCCGGTTCTCCACCACGAGGGAGTCGATGTCGGGCGCGTCGAGCAGGGCGAGCCCGGGCGGCAGCGAAGGCGCGGTCTCGATCCGCAGCGCCCTCTCCTCGGGCTTGGTCTTGGTCTTGGTCCTGGTCCTGCCCCGCACGGGTCCGGTCGCGGAGCCGGGCGACTGGTCGGTCTCGTCCTGCTGGGGAAGCCATACGCGGGTGAAATTCGGCAGTACGCGCATGCCGGCGAACCAGTGGCGATCGTCCGGGTGGCAGACGAGCACGGGGGTGCGCGTGGTGGGCCGGAGCACCCCCGCCTCGGTGACCCGCCGCCCGACAAGGGAGTTGACCAGGGTGGACTTGCCGGCTCCCGTCGAGCCGCCGACGACCGCGAGCAGCGGCGCGTCGGGGTCCTTCAGGCGGGGCACCAGGTAGTCGTCGAGCTGCGCGAGCAGCTCGGCTCTCGTCTGCCGCGCCCGCGGAGCACCTGGAAGGGGGAGTGGAAGACGCACGGCTGCGACTCGGTCGCGCAGGGCGGAGAGTGCGTCGATGAGCTGAGGCCGTACTTCCATGGTCACCACATGCGAAGAATGCCCAATTTTGGAGGTTTTTTGAAGCGTATGAGCCCCCCTGCGCGCCGATCAGGCAGACGGGACAGACGGGACGAGTGGGACGCAGGCATAACGAGTGCACAACACCCGAGGTGTGACGCGAAAAAAGCGCTGCAAGAATCGCATCTGCCTGCGATTATCGGTTCGCTTCACCGAACCTCCACATCGTGCCACGCAGGTGAAGCATCCGGGGCAGGGCGATCGGAGCCCTATCCTTGTCCCGGCAAGGTCACGGCCGACCCACCAGGGGCTCCAGGCCACCGAGGCCACATCGGGCCCCCGTAGCTCAGCGGATAGAGCAGGCGCCTTCTAAGCGCTTGGCCGCAGGTTCGAGTCCTGCCGGGGGCGCACAGAGTGCACGGCCCGCAGGCCCTCCCACCGGGAGGGCCTTCTTGCTGGTCAGCGGGACCCTAGCGGGCGGACGGTAGTGGACGCGTAAGCGCGGGTGGCGGCCAGGACGCGTCCCCTAGGCGTGGCCGGCTGCCGGGGGGCCGTGGCGTTTCGCGGAGGCGATCACGGCGGAAACGGCCGTGGTCGCGATGAGACTTCCCACCGTCACCATCCCCACGCCGACCACGAACAGGCCGCTGCCGTCGTCCGACCAGTCCCAGTACGCGGCGGCGGTCAGGCCGCCCGTGGTGCCGAGCACGGCGCCGGCGATACGGCGACGGGACGCGGCCCAGCAGACCGGCACCAGCAGGGTCAGCACCAGTCCGATCACCTGCCACGGCTCGTACGGCCCGGTGGTCGTTCCGTCGCGTTGCACGTCGCGGTGCTGGTCCCAGCCCAGCCAGGCGGCCCACAGCACCGGCGCCGCGAGGGCCGGCACCAAGGTCGCCGGCAGCCGGGGAACGAGCGTCAGGAGTCGTTGTCGCATGTCCTCAGCCTCCCGGCGCGCCTCGAGACCGGGCAGAGCGCAAGTACTCACTCCCGCCCGAGTACTTCGGCCGGTCGCTCGCCGCACACGACCGGTGCCGTACGCAGGTCGCGGCAGGCGCAGGGGTGGACGGTGGCCGCCAACTGCCGGCGTGGGCCTGCCGGTTCAGGCAGCCCGCGTCCCCGGTCGCGGCGTGGACAGCGCGGAGCGAAGGTGTCGGCGGGAGGTGACGCCGAGTTTGGCGAACACGTTGCCGAGGTGCCACTCCACCGTGCGCGGGCTGATGAACAGCTGGGAGCCGATCTCGTGGTTGGTGTGCCCGTCCCCGGCCAGCCTGGCGATCTGGGCCTCCTGGCTGGTGAGTTCGGAGACGGCACCGGCCGTCCGCTTGCGCACGCTCTCCCCGGCCGCCATGAGCTCCCGGCGGGCGCGCTCGGCGAAGCCGTCGGCCCCGATGCGGCTGAACGCCTCGTAGGCGGCACTCAGCTCGGTACGGCTCTCCGGACGGCGGTTCCGGCGACGCAGCCATTCGCCGTACAGCAACCGGGCGCGGGCCAGATGGAGGGCGACACGGCAGTGGCCGAGGTGCTCGATCGACTCCCGGTAGAGCGCATCGGCGGCTGCGTCGTCGCTCAGCAGCGCACGCGCGGAGGCCTCCACGCCGAGGGCCCACTCGGTGCCGGCGGCGCGGGCGCGTTCGGTGAGTCCGGCCAGGGCGGCCTCCGCGGTCGCCGGCTGCCCGCGGCGATGAGCCGCCTCGATCAGTTCGGCCAGAGCCCAGCCGTGGAAGCCCAGATCCTCGTACTGACACGCGCTGGTCGCGGCGGCCAGCGCGGTGTCGTAGCGCCCGAGGCCGTTGTAGAGCACCGCGGTCGCGTAGTCCGCCAGGCCGAGCACGCGCCCCTCGCCCCGGGCACTCACCTCCTCGGCGACCGTCCCGATCAATTCCATTGCCCGCGACTCGTGTCCGCGCCAGGCGCCGAGCACCAGTGACGTGTACATCATGGGCACGCCGCCCATGGCCTCCGAGATCGCCGTCGCCTCGTCGATCAGGGTCTCCGCGGTGTCGAATTCACCGGCGTGCACGCGGAAGCACGCCTCGTAGGTCAGTGCCATGGGGAGGACGGCGAGGGCGCCCGCCTCGCGGGCGATTCCGACGGCGCCCGTCGCCAGATCGTGCCAGGCGTCGTCGTCCCACAGTTCGGCGGCGAGAGGTTCGGGCGTCACCCGGAACGCCAGCCACAGCCAGCGCCCGTCCGCACCCGTCACGCCCGCTCTCTGCTCCCGCCGGACGGCGTCCAGCGCACGCCGCAGTCCGTCGACGCCGGCGGCGTGGCCGTCGATGATCAGGCCGGTCATGCCGTCGAGGAGGACGTCGACCATTCTCGGCGGCACCGGGGCCGGCGGGCCGGCGCGGGCCGTCTCGGCCACCGTCCGCTCCGCGGGCCCTTGGCTCAGCCGCCCGGCGAAGATCGCGGCGCCGGTCGCTTCCAGCAGCGTGTCACGGGCGAGGGCCGCGTCGAGGGGCGCCAGCCGGTTCGCGGCGTCGAGCAGGAGCCGGGGCGCGTCACCGCCGCGCACCTGGGAGAAGACCAGCCGGGCCCGCAGCCGCTCGAGGCGGGCGCGCTGCAGGTCGCCGAGCGGGCCGGACTCCGCGGTGGCGAGCAGGTCGTGGGCCTGTTCGGCCGCGCCGGCGTCGATCTCGTACTGGACGGCCGCCAGGACGCGCGTGACACGGCGCCCGGGGTCGGGGGTCAGTTCCGCCGCGCGCCGCAGGAACGAAGCCGCCGCGGCGGCTCCTCCCCTGCCCTGGGCCCGGTCCGCGGAGCGTTCCAGGTCGAGGGCGACGCTCTCGTCGGGCTCTGCTGCCGCGTGCGCACGGTGCCAGGCCCTGCGGTCTGGATCACGACGGGGGTCGGTGGCCTCCGCCAGCGCCCGGTGCGCCGCCCGGCGGTCCGGCGCGGACGCCGTCCGGTAGACGGCCGCACGCACGAGGGGGTGGTGGAAACGGACCCTGGCGCCGAACTCGACGAGCCCGGCGCTCTCTGCGGCCGCCGCGGCGTCCTCCGGAATGCCCTGCAGCCCGGCGGCGCGCCTCAGCAGACACACGTCTCCGGTCGGCTCGGCCGCTGCGGTCAGCAGCAGCCGCCGGCCGTCCTGCGAAAGCGACTGGAACTGCCGGTGTACGGCGTTCTCGATACGGCCCGCCAGAGGCCGTCTGTCGGGGACCCAGAATCCGCCCGCCAGTTCTGCGGGGGCGAGGAGGCGCGGCAGTTGCAGCAGGGCCATCGGGTTGCCGTGGGCCTCGGCGACGATGCGGTCCCGGACCAGCGGGTCGAGCGGTGCGCGTACGGCGGAGGTGAGCAGCGTTCGAGCGTTGTGCTCGCTGAGCTCCTCGACGGTCAGTTCCGGCAGCCCGGTCAGCGCACGATCGTCATCGGACTCCCGCAGGGCGAAGACCAGTGCCACCGACTCGGCCTGCAGACGCCTGGCCACGAACGCCAGCACCTGAACGGATCCTTCGTCGAGCCACTGCGCGTCGTCGACGAGGCAGGCCAGCGGCTGATCCTCGGCGGCGCCCGCCAGCAGACCGAGCACGGCCAGACCTACGAGGAACCGGTTCGGTGCGTTGCCCTCCTTCAGCCCGAACGCGACCGAGAGGGCATCGCGCTGCGGCCCGGGCAGGCGATCGAGTTCGTCCAGGAGGGGTGCGCAGAGCTGGTGGAGGCTCGCGAAGGGGAGCTCCATCTCGGATTCGATGCCTGCGACGCCGATGGTACGAAAGCCGGTCGCCCGGTGCTCGGCGTACTCCAGCAGCGCGGTTTTGCCGATGCCCGGCTCACCGCGGAGGACCAGGACGGCGCTGGTGCCCGAGCGCGCCTCGGCCAGCGCCCGGTCCAGCGCCGCCTTCTCGTGCTCCCGGCCGCGCAGTCCCACCTGTGGGTCGCCGGCAGGCGCTCTCATGCTTCGACTTTCCGGTCGGCTGCTCGCTGCGTGTGCGACCGACGGTGAAGCCCGGGTCGTGACGGGGAGGGCTGCCTGCTGAGCCTCGTCGCGCCACTCCGGCGTGCACCGGCGGGCGAACACCCGGATCGACCGCTCGGCTGCGGAAAGCCGCTTCCCGACAGCCTGTCGCGATCGGCTCGCACTTAGCACATTTACCCATTTTCCCCCTTCCTTCAAAGAACCGGACTCCTTCTCCGCATTGCGCACCCTTTCTCCGGAGGCGCGGACCCGTTCCCCGGAAGCGCGGAACGGACGGAGCGTGAGCAGGGATCCCCGATCGGTGACGCCACTCCTCAACGCCCCTGGTCCGTCGTGCACCGGAGATCCCCGGCCCGGGACCGGACGCCGCACCCCGGGGGCGACCACGGGGTCGACACCCGGGGTTTTCCCCGGGTCGACGCCCGCGCGGCGGAGCGACTGTGGTCGAGCAGGCGACACGAGGTCGCCCACCACACCAAGGAGACGTACATGTCCGTGACTCCCGGAACGACGGCGATACGCCCCTTCACCTTCGAGTTCTCCGACGCGGAGCTCGACGACCTGCGCGCACGCATCCTGGCGGCGCGGTGGCCCGAGAAGGAGACCGTCACCGATCAGTCGCAGGGCACCCAGCTCGCCACCATCCAGGAGCTCGCACGCTACTGGGCGACGGAGTACGACTGGCGCAAGGTCGAGGCGAAGCTGAAGGCCCTGCCCCACTTCATCACCGAGATCGACGGACTCGACATCCACTTCATCCACGTGCGCTCCAAGCACGAGGACGCGCTGCCGCTGATCGTCACGCACGGCTGGCCCGGCTCCGTCGTCGAGCAGCTGAAGATCGTCGAGCCGCTCACCGACCCCACCGCCCACGGCGGGGAGGCCTCCGACGCCTTCCACCTGGTGATCCCGTCCATGCCGGGGTACGGCTTCTCCGGCAAGCCCACCACCACCGGCTGGGGACCCGAGCGCATCGCCCGTGCCTGGGGCGAACTGATGAAGCGCCTCGGCTACACCAGGTACGCCGCGCAGGGCGGCGACTGGGGCGCGGTGGTCACCGACACCATGGCCGTGCAGCGGCCCGAGGGCCTGATCGGCATCCACACCAACATGCCCAAGGTGGTTCCGCCCGCCATCGAGGCGGCGATCGTGGCCGGGAACCCGCTGCCGTCCGACGTCGTCCTCGCCAACGACGAGGAGAAGGCGGCCGTCGAGCAGCTCGACTTCGTGTACCGGCACGTCTACTACGCCTACATGATGGGGTCGCGTCCGCAGTCGCTGACGGCCTTCGCGGACTCTCCCGTCGGTCTGGCGGCCTTCATGCTCGACCACGACCGGGACAGCCTGGCCCTGATCTCGCGTTCGTTCGCCGGGCAGCGCGAGGGCCTGACCCGTGACGACGTCCTGGACAACATCACGCTGTTCTGGCTGACGAACACGGCGGTCTCCGCGGCGCGTCTCTACGCCGAGAACAAGTCCCCGTTCTTCGGCGCCAAGGGCGTCACCCTCCCGGTCGCCGTCAGTGTCTTCCCCGACGAGCTCTACCAGGCTCCGCTGAGCTGGGCGAAGCAGGCGTACCCGAACCTCGTCCACTACAACAGGCTCCCCAAGGGCGGCCACTTCGCGGCCTGGGAGCAGCCGGAGCTGTTCGTCCAGGAAGTCCGCACGGGCCTGCGGTCGCTCCGCTAGGCGCCTCCGCCAGGTGCACGGGGCACGGCCCCACTGAGCCGGGCGAAGCCACCGGGGGACGAGCGGGCCCGAAGGCCCGCTCGTCCCCCGGCACGCCGACAAGGCGCGTGGAGAGACCGGCGGTGCCGACCGATCATCGGTACGTGTTCAGGGAGCCGGCCTCGCCGTGAGCAGTTCGAGCGCCTCCTCCCAGCGGAACACGTCGGCGCCGCCGGTCTCCGGCTGCGCCGACGGCTCGTGGGAACCGATCCGTACGCCCATGCCCCGCAGCCGCTCCAGGCTCTGGCGGTACGCGGGGTGGGCGGCCTGTGCCGCGTTCAGGCACGGCAGCACGGCTATCGGGACGCCCGAGCCGTACGCCTCGCAGAGGATGCCCAGGGCGAGGGTGTCGGAGATCCCGGCCGCCCACTTGTTGATGGTGTTGAAGGTGGCCGGGGCGACCGCTATCGCGTCCGGAGGAGGCAGCGGGCGGGGGTCGCCGGGCCGCCGCCAGGCCGAACGGATCGGGAAGCCGGTCTGGGCCTCGACCGCGTTCCGGTCGATGAAGTCCAGTCCCTGCGGAGTGGCGACCACCCCGACGTCCCAGTTCCGCTCCTGCGCCGCGGTGATGAGCTTGCCGACGCCGCCCGCGATCCCCGCGGCGCAGACGACGACGTAGAGGAACGGCTTCCCGCCGGACCCGGACGGTCCGCCGGTGCCCGGCCGTCGGGGCCGGCCGGACGGCACGGGCGGCACAGGTTCTCTGGAGTTGTTCGGCTGCTGGCTCACGTCGGTCCCCCGGTCGGCGGCTGAGGCGGTGCGCACAGGCAGGGTATGCGCACCGGCTCCCGGGCGGACGCGCCCGTACGGGACGTGGGCCGAGGCACGTCCGCCGGAACGGCTGCCGCAGGCGGATGCGGCTGCCCGCCGGGCTCGGCACGCTCCCGGCGGCGGGAACACCGCGTGGCACGGCCGGACGCGTCAGACCGTCCTGTCCCGCTCCCTCGGGTCCGGTGGCTCCGGCAACTCCACTGCCGCCGGTGCTTCCCGGGCTTCCGGTGCCTCCGGGGCCTCCAGTGCCTGCGGTGCCTGCGGTGGCGGCCGAGATGCCGTACCCGCCGAGCCGGGTCGGGTCCCGTTCCCGTCTCCGGCTGCCTGCGGGTCCGGGCCCCGGGCGGCGGCACCCCTGGCCGTCGCACGCTCGACCAGCAGCGCCGCGATCGCCGCGAGCAGCGACATCAGGCCGCCCACGACGAGCCCGGAGCGGGCTCCGAAGCGCTCGGCGAGCCAGCCGGTCCCCAGTGCGCCGAACGGGGTGGACCCCTGGACGATCAAGGTGTAGAGCGCCATGACCCGGCCGCGGTAGCGAGGGTCGCTGCCCAGCTGGATGCGGTGGTTCGCCGCCTGCACGAAGTAGATCGAGGCGAAGCCGGTGAGCGAGAGCAGCACCATGGCGGCCATGAAACCCGGCGACCATCCGGCAACCGTCTCCAGCACCCCGAACAGGAGCGCCGACACGACCACGGTCCGCCCGGACGGGCGGCCTCGGCGCGCGGTGGTGACGAGCGCGGCCACGAGCGAGCCGGCGGCGAACGCCGTGGTCAGCAACCCAAAGGCATCCGCGTCCGCCCCGAAGACGGTCTTCGCCAGCAGCGGGAGGGTGAGCTGGAAGTTCAGCCCGCACAGTCCGACGACGGCGAGCAGCGCCAGCGGCAGCACCAGGTCCGGCCGGGCCAGCACATGACGCAGCCCGTCCACGATCCTCGCCCGGCTCTCGGGGGCGCTTCGATGGAGCTCCTGTGGACGCATCATGCGCAGCGCCACCACCGTGGCCAGATAGCTCGCCGCATTCAGCAGCATCACCCAGCCCGTGCCGAGGGCTGCGATCATCAGCCCGGCCAGAGCCGGCCCGACGACACGGGCGGTGCTGAAGTACGCGGCGCTCAGTGCCGACGCGTTCGGCAGCAGTTCCGCGCCGACCATCTCGCTGACGAACGAAACCCGGGCGGGCACCTCGACCGCGTTGACGACGCCGAGACCCAGCGCGAACAGGCCGATGTGCCACAGGCGCACCGCCCCGCTCAGCACGAGGGCGGCGAGCACGAGGGCGAGGACCGCCGAGATCGCGTTGGCCACCGTCAGCAGGAGCCGCTTGTCGTGGCGATCCGCCAGGCGCCCGCCGAAGAGGGTGAGGAGGAGCAACGGGGCGAACTGCAGGGCCGTCACGACCCCGAGCGCTCCGGCGGAGTCGTCCGTCAGGGCGAGAACCAGCCAGTCCTGGGCGACGATCATCATCCAGGTACCGGCCACGGACACGACCTGGCCTGCGGCGAAGAGCCGGAAGTTGCGTACCGCCAGCGAGCGGAACGGGCCCGTCACGGATCAGACCGCCGCCGCGTGCGGCTCGGGTGGCGCGCCGGACGCGTCCGGGCCGGCGCCGGCGGACTGCAGGCACTCCTCAAGGAAGCCCAGAGCCCGCAGGTGGTAGGCGCGGGCCGCCCACCCGAGGCTGATGTTGTGCCCCGCCCCCGGCAGCCGGTCCACCACGATCCGTGCCGCTCCGAGCTGTGCCGTCAGCTCGGAGACGGACTCCTCGTCGTGGCGCCACCACGCCTCGAACTCGGCGAAGGTCAGCCGGACCGGGACGCGTACGTCCGCGGCGACGGCCGGGAACTCCTCGGGCCAGCGGGCCGCTTCGGCGCGCTCCCGCGCCGGCATCCGGGCCACGACCGAGGCGGCGGCGGTGAAGGTCTCGGGCGGGTACAGACTGAGCGGCCCCCAGTTCAGCCTGCGGCTTCCGTGGGCGCCCTCGTCGGGCAGTTCCTCCGGGGCGACATCGTAGCGGTGGCCGCAGCCGGAGATGTCCAGCCCGAGCAGCAGGTCGTGGACGGCCCGCGCGGCCGCCGTCAGCGCGAGCTTGCCGCCGTAGGAGTGCGCGAGCAGGAACAGGCCGGCGCCGAAAGGGTGGACGGAGGTGAAGCCGTTCAGCGCGGCACTCAGCGACGCGGCCTGCTCTGCGAGGGTCTGGCCCTCCGGCAGCCGTTCGGCGGAGGCTCCGTAGCCGGGGCGGTCCAGGGCGAGGACCGTGTAGCCCAGGCGGGCGCCCAGGGTGAGCAGTGACAGGCCCGGGTCCGCCTGGCCGTCGAAGTACCCGGCGTTCATGCCCCCGCCGTGCAGGGCGACGACCGTGGCGCGCGGGGTACCCACGGGGACCGCCAGCAGGGCGGAGAGCGGCAGACCGTCGGCGTCCAGGGTGATGCGCCGCACTCCGCGGGAGTTGAGGGGACGGGACATGGCTGCTCCTCGGAAGGATCGGCGTACGGGACGGGGCGTCGGGCTTGCTCGGCGCCTCACGGGGCGGCGTGCGGCGGGCCTTCCCGTCGCGGCGGGCCTTCCCGTCGTGACGGGCCTTCCCGTCGTGGCAGCCACGCTCCACGACGGGTCACGGGCCCGGGTACGCCGAGGACCACCGGTGCGGTTCCGCGGTACGCCTCGGGGGTCGCTCCGCGGTACGCCTCGGCGGTGGCTCCGCCATGGGGCACTGGCGCGGAGCCGTGCCGGAGTGCGGGGCGCCGGTGTCGGGTGCGGACAGGAAAGAGCACGAGACGACCGTATGCGCATCCCTGTTCACGGCACCGTCACCACGGCACGGCCACGGCGGGGCGCCTCACCCGCTCGGCGCAGTGCGGGCCCCCGGGTGGCGATCGGAGCCCCCTCCGGGCGGCGGCGCACGTGGCTTGTCCGGCTCGGGTGGGTATGCAACACGGGGTAACATGCGGGGCTTTGGGGTCCGGAAGGACCCGTTGGGGACACGAGCGCAGGAGGAACGACACATGGCGCCCACTCCCCGGCCAGGCGTGCTCGCACTGCTGACCGAGCTGACCGGCGATCTGCCCCCGGACCGGGCCGGCGCGCTCTGGCGCCTGGCGGAGGAGTCACGGCAGCTCGACGCGAACGTGGTGCGGCTGCCCGCCGGTGGCCGGATCGCCGGTCATGTGGAACCCGACCTGGACGTGCTGCTGTACGTGGCCGAGGGTGGCGGAGTGCTCGAACTGGAGGGCCGGCCACAGG
This sequence comes from Streptomyces wuyuanensis, assembly GCF_900103455.1. Lineage (GTDB taxonomy): Bacteria > Actinomycetota > Actinomycetes > Streptomycetales > Streptomycetaceae > Streptomyces > Streptomyces wuyuanensis. The sequence goes on from NZ_FNHI01000007.1 coordinate 168,351, forward strand.
ACGTGGTCGCAGGCTCTGTGGTCTGGCTGCCGCGGGGCAGCCGGCGGGCGTTGCGCGCGGGCCCCGAGGGCCTGGTGCAGCTGAGCGTGCACCGTCGGCGTCCCGGGCTCGCCATCAAGACGGCCGCGGCGACGGCCGAGGGGGGCGAAGCCGCCTGTCTGCTGGACCGGGTCTGCACGGAGTGCGGTCGCCTGGCGGCCGAGTCCGACGCCCGGTACTGCAGTCGGTGCGGCGAGGAGCTGCCCGGCCGCTGATCCGCTCCGGAAGCAGGCGGCCCGCGGGCCTCACCGGCCCGGGACCGGGCGTCACCGCGCGCGGGCCTCACCGGCCCGGGCGCGTCGAATTCGCGTCAGGTCAGCGCGGCGCCGACGAGGAGGACGAACGCCGCGAGGATCAGGCCGGTACGGATGCGGTGGTAGCGGTTCCACCTGGCCTCGAAGGCGGCGCGCACCTCGGAGTCCGGCGACGACTCCGAGGACGCCAGCGCGTTGTTCAACGGGATGTTCCCGGCGATGGTGACCAGATGGTTCAGCGCGGCGCACCCGAGCCCCGCCGCCACCAGCCACATCCGGGTGTCCGGGGCGCCCTCTCCCGGTACGGCGAGGGCGGCGGCGGGGAACACGACGACGGCCAGGAAGACCACCAGGAACACGGGCCGCGGGACCTGTTCGTTGATCCGCCGCATCGCGGGCACGAACCCGTCGTCGGAGAGCCTGGCGAGCCCGGGCATGACGCCCGTCTGAAAGATCAGCATGAACCCCGCGTAGAGACCGGTCGAGATGACGGCCAGGGCGAGCAGCAGGTCGGCCATGGTGCTCATCATGGCGCCAACGGCACCTCGCCGCAGCACACTTGCCGGGGCGCACCAGGAAGGCGGCCTTCCGGGGCCGGGCGTGGCGGCGGCGCCGGACGAGGGGCGGGGGCCCTGTGGCCATCCACCGGGCCCGCCTCCCCTCGCCGTCCGGTCCCGGCCCGCCCCGCCGCCGTCCGGGCCCGGGCCGGTGGAGTTCACCGAGCCGCGCCCGCCGCCGGCGGCCGGTCCTCAGCCCAGCAGCTTGTTCGCGCTCCGGATCGACTCGGCGAGCTGGCGCACGGAGGCGTCCTCCGTGCGGCGCGCCAGTCCGTCCGCCCGTTCCGCCAGGTCCCCCAGCCGGGGCGCGCCGGGGGTCTCCGCACCCCGCAGCCGCTGGGCGAAGTACGCGGCCGTGGCGCTGACCTGAAGGCGGGGCGGGGTTTCGCCCGCCCACAGATCGCCGTCGATCCCGGCCGCCCCGACGCTGCCCGTGGCCTCGCGCGGCGCCCTGGTGCGCGGGTCGAGCCAGCGGACGGTCGCCGTGGCGACGTGGCCGGACGCCCCCTCCTTCAGCCGTACCGCGTACAGCGCGGTCACCGCGTGGCCGGGGCCGACCTCGCCGCCGTCCACCCGGTCGTCGCGGAAGTCCTCGTTCTCCACGTGCCTGTTCTCGTATCCGACGAGGCGGAACTCCTCCACCGTTCCGCGGTCGAAGGCGACCTGCGCCTTGGCGTCGCGGGCGCGCAGTTCCAGATGGGCGGGGAGCTGGTCGACGAAGACCTTCCGGGCCTGGGCGGGGGTGGAGACGTAGGTGGTGTGTCCGTCGCCGCGGTTGGTGAGCCGTTCCATCAACTGGTCGCCGTACTCGCTGCCGACGCCGACGCCGAAGAGCGTGACGCCGAACTCCTTCCGCGCGCTCCCGATCCGCTCCAGGATGGCGTCCGCCTCGGTCTCGCCGGTGTTGGCGAGGGCGTCGGAGAGCAGCACGACACGGTTGTTGGCGCCGCGCCTGCGGCCCTCGACGGCGACGTCGTATCCGGTGCTGACGCCCGCCTCCACATTGGTGGAGTCGGTCGGTTCAAGACTGGCGACGACCTCGTGGATCCGGTCGCGGTTGCCGTCGAGACGGGTCATCGGGAGCCGGGTCTCGGCCTCGTCGCTGAAGGTCACCAGGGCGATGGAGTCGTCGTCGCGGAGCTGGTCCGTGAGGATGCCCAGGGACTCCTTGACCAGGTCGAGCCGGCCGGGCTCCGCCATCGACCCGGAGATGTCGACGACGAACGTGAGGGCGGCCGGTGGCCGTTCGGCCGTCCTGCTCGACGGTCGCGTGGCCAGTCCGACCCGCATCAGCGACCAGTTCCCGCCGTCCCCGCTCGCCACCCGCGCGCCGTCCACGGTCACGGAGAAGCCGTTGCCCTCGGGGCGCGGATAGTCCTGGCGGAAGCTGTTGACGAACTCCTCCGGCCGCACCGATCCGGGGTCCGGCAGCCGGCCGGCGGCGAGCGTCCGGCGCGCGTATCCGTAGGAGGCCGTGTCCACGTCCAGGGCGAAGGTGGACACGAGGTCCGGCGCGCGGACGGCGTCGCCCTTGTCCGCGTCCTGTGTTCCGTCCGCTCCCTCGCCTCGGTCGCCCTCGGCCGCGCGACCGCCGCCGTCGGGCGGCATCGGCGCCGGAGCGCCGTCCGCGCGGCGCTGGCCGCCCTCCGCCGAAGTACCGTCGGACTGCGCTCCCGCCCCGCAGCCCGTCAGCAGCACCGCCCCGGCCAGCAGCGCCGCCAGCGCCGCCCTCCTCCATCCGGCACGTGCCCCTGACTGCGCCGATCGCGTCCTCGTCCGGGCTGTCATGCCCCACCCCCTGAAATCGTCAGCACTTGTGAATGTGACGTCCGCGAGGGCCGGAAGGAGCAGACGAACGCGTTGCGGATGAGTCTCGATGCGGCAACGGCCCCCGGTACCGGAACCGTCGGCGCGCGCCGCACACACGTACGGCGTGGGACGCGGGATGGGCGTCCCACGCCGTACGAGGCGGGGTCCCCGCGGCGGTCAGGACACGATGTCCTTGCGTGCGAATCCGCGGAAGGCGAGGGCGATCAGCACGACAGCGAAGGTCACGGACACCGCCGTGCCCTTCAGCATCCCGCCCCATTCGAGCTGGGGCTGGAGCGCGTCCGCCCAGGCGAACTGCCAGTGCGCCGGCAGGAAGTCGCGCCACGAGCCCAGCGCCGTCACGGCGTCCAGGACGTTCCCGATGATGGTCAGCCCGACCGCGCCGCCGACCGCCCCCAGCGGCGCGTCGGTCTTCGTCGACAACCAGAACGCGAGCCCGGCGGTGACCAGTTGGGAGACGAAGATGTAGGCGACGACCAGCGCGAGTCTGGGCAGGGTGTCGGCCGTCGCCAGCGAGCCGCCGGTCGGCAGTCGCAGGGGCCCCCAGCCGTACGCCACGGTCCCCACCGCCAGTCCGACCAGCGGCAGCAGGAGCATCGCCGCCGCGCTGAAGCCCAGCGCGACCGCCAGCTTCGACCACAGCAGCCGGGACCGGGGGACGGGCGCCGCCAGCAGATAGCGCAGGGAGGACCAGCTCGCCTCGGACGCGACGGTGTCGCCGCAGAACAGCGCGACCGGCACCACCAGCAGGAACCCGGCCGACACGAACAGGCAGGTGGCCGCGAAGTTCGCCCCTGACGCCGTCGCCGTGTCCATCAGGTTGATCCGGCTGCCGCCGCCGTCGCCGCGCTCGTCCGGTGAGCCGCCGATCGCGAAGGCCACGATCAGCACGAACGGCAGGGCCGCCAGGATCGCGCCCATCACGAGCGTCCGCCGCCGTTTGAGCTGGCGTACCGCCTCGACGCGCAGCGGCAGGGTGCGGCGCGCCCGGTAGCCGGGCGCGGTCGCCACGCTCGCCGCGCGGGCCTCGGTGCGCATGGGGCTGCTGCTCATGCGGATGCTCCTCCGATCAGGGTGAGGAACGCGTCCTCCAGGCGCCGGTGCGGTCCCACTCCGGTCACCGGCACGTCGAGCCTGACGAGTTCGGCGACCAGGGCGGCGGCGCTCGCACCGTCGAGGCGGACCAGCAACCCGCCGCCGTCGGCGCGGACGGCGGAGCCGATCCCCGGCAGTGCGGCGATTTTCTCCACGAGCGGCGCGGACGGCTCCTCGGCGGTCGTCACCAGCAGCGTGTCGCCCGCGCCGGTGATGTCGGCTACGGGGCCCGCCTGCACGAGCCTGCCGCGGTCCATGACGACGAGATGCGTGCAGGACTGCTCGACCTCCGAGAGGAGGTGGCTGGAGACGATGACGGTCCGGCCCCCGGCCGCGTACCGGATCATCACGTCCCGCATCTCGCGGATCTGTGGCGGGTCCAGTCCGTTGGTGGGCTCGTCCAGGATGAGCAGGTCCGGCAGTCCGAGCATGGCCTGCGCGATGGCGAGGCGCTGCCGCATGCCCTGCGAGTAGGTGCGGACCGCGCGGGCGAGGGCGTCGCCGAGGCCCGCGATCTCGAGGGCCTCCTCGACATGCGAGTCCTCGGCGGGGCGGCCGGTGGCCCGCCAGTACAGCTCGAGGTTCTCCCGGCCGGACAGATGCGGCAGGAAGCCCGCGCCCTCGACGAAGGCGCCGACCCGGGAGAGGACGGGCGCGCCGGGCCTGATGGCGTGTCCGAAGACCCGGATCTCGCCGTCGTCGGGGGTGATGAGTCCCATCAGCATGCGGAGCGTGGTGGTCTTGCCGGCGCCGTTCGGGCCGAGGAGGCCGAGCACCTGGCCCTTCTCGACGCGGAAGGAGAGGTCCCGCACCGCGTACCGGTCGGCCGACTTGGCGTACCGCTTGGTGAGATCGGTGATCTGCAGCGGTACCTCGGCGAGCCCGGTGTCGGGGGCGGGCGCCGCGGTCCTGCGGTGCGCGGTGAGCAGCAGCGCCGCCGCCACGACGGCGCCCGCGGCGGGCAGGCCCCACACCCACCAGGGCATTCCGGCCGCCTGGGTGGTGACGCCGGGTGCGGTGGGCACGGTCACGGGCCCGGCCGGCGTGACGGCGTAGGCGGCCGGGGCGGCGGGGGACGAGTAGGCGAGGTCGGTGGCGGCGAGCACGAGCCGGAGCCGGTGGCCGGCCTCGACCTCGTGGTCCACGGCGGGAAGCGTGAGTTCGACGGTCCGGCCCGCCTTGGCGTCCTCGATCCGCACGGGGGCGACGAGCTGGGAGGGAAGCACCTGCCGGCGGCCGTCCGGGCCGACGTCGTAGACCTTGCCGAAGAGGACCGCTTCCCCGCTGTCCGAGCCGACCTTCACCCGGACGGTGGGCGAACCGGTGATCCGGGTGCGGCGGTCGAGCGGAGCGGAGTCGAAGCGGGCGTGCTGCCCGGGGAAGTCGAGCGAGAGCCCGACGCCGAGCGAGGAGAACCGGGACAGTCCGCCGCCCAGTCCGGGCACGGTGGAGATCCCCGGCGGGTTGGCCCCTGCCGGGTTGCGGAAGGACTGCGTCCCGCCGGTCAGTGCGAACTCGCGGCGGCCCGCTGCCAGGCCGGGGTACGCGTCGGCGGTGGCTCCGCGCAGGGTTGCCTGCCCATCGGTGGAGTCGACTCCTCCGGTCCGGCTGACGCGGAACGCGGGGCCGGTGTCCACGGCCTTGTTCCCGTTCAGGTACCGGTCGAACCAGGCGGAGATCCGTCCCTGGACCCTGCCCGCCTCCAGGTCGCCGCCGTCGTGCCCGCCGGCGATCCAGTCGACGGCGACGGGCGCGCCGTTGCCGGTGATCGCCTCGGCCATGGCGTCGGCGTGGGAGAGCGGGAAGAGCGAGTCGGACTGTCCCTGGACGATGAGCGCGGGGACCTTGATCCGGTCGGCGACGGCGGACGGGCTGCGGGCCTCCAGCAGGGCCCTGGCCTCGGCGTCGGGCCGGCCGCTGGTCGCGACGCGCTCGTACATGGCGCACAGGGCGGGCTCGAAGCGTCCACAGGCGGCCGCGGGCTGCGCCGCGCCGGAAGCACGGCCGCCGGCGCCCAGTTGCGTCGGGGCTCCGCCGCCGGCCTCGGTGCCCGCTTCCGTGCCGGCTCCGTCACCGTCCCGGGCCCTGCCGGTACCCGGGCCGTCCTCGGCGGGAGCGTCCGCCAGCGGTTCGCCGGCGTCGGGGACGAGCCCCGACCCGCCGGCCGAACCGGCCGTGAAGAACATGCCCGCCCAGAGTTTCTTGAACACGCCGTCCGGGAACAGTGCGTCGGCGAGGTTCCAGTACGTGATCTGCGGAGCGATGGCGTCGACCCTGCGGTCGTGGCCCGCCGCGAGCAGGGAGACGGCACCTCCGTAGGACACACCGGTGACTCCCACGCGCGGGTCGCCCTCGGCGTCCAGTTCCACCTCGGGTCGCCCGGCGAGCCAGTCGATCAGCCGTGAGACGTCCTTTACCTCGTGCTCGGGGTCGTTCAGCCCGATGCTGCCGGTGGACCTGCCGAAGCCGCGCGCCGACCAGGTCATGACGGCGTACCCGTCCCTGGCCAGCGCCTCCGCCTGCAGCCGTACGGAGTCCTTGCTGCTGCCGAAGCCGTGGCCGATCAGCACCGCGGGCCGGCGGCCGTCCCCGGCGGTGAAGTACGAGGTGTCGATCCTCGCGCCCGGCATGGTCAGCACCCGGTCCTCGCGGTGCACCGTGGCCTCGTCGTCCGAGGCCGCTGCGGTCCAGGTGCCGGCGCCCGCGAGCACGGCGAAGGCGGCGACGGCCGCGAGCCATCGGCCTCGGCGCCGGGACAGCACGGCTCGTCCGGGGAGTCGGATCCTCATGTCCGAAACCATAAGCGGACGGTTCGCCCGGCTGCCGCTGCCGCCGGTCGGAACTGCATGACCTCCTCGGGTAGTACCGGCTGCCCCGCCGTACACCAACCGCGGTACACGGAGACGGGACGCGAGTGCGCGGACGGGGGTCGAGCCATGCCTCCGGCCCTGCCCGGATCCGTCCTGAGCAGGCCGAATCCACCATCTTCGGAAGATACTTCACGACAGGTCACGTTTGGGCGGTTTCATCCGGACGCCGGGATGGGCCGCAAACGCCTGCGTGCACCACACAGATGTCGCCGATGTCCGCCAAATTGCCCATGCCACCAGGGCTTTTGATCTAACCCATCGGTAACAACCCCTTGTGTGCCGCATCACCTCACGAGACGCTGTGCCGGCATCCGCACCGCCGCGCGGATGCTTGTCGTGTTCCGATCAAAGAGAGAGGTCAGGTGCACGAGATGAGATTCACTGCCCGCCGCTCCATACGCATGGGCGCGCTGCTCCCCGCAGTCGTCGTCGCGGCCGGTCTCCAGTTCGCCGTCACCCCCACAGCGCACAGCGCGCCGCTCGGCGATCTCCGTCTCGCCCCCACTGCAACCGCCGTACACAACAGCTGGATCGTCGTCCTGAAGGACGGCGGCACCCGTGTCTCCGAACTCACCGCCGACGAGGACGTGACCCCCAAGCACGTCTTCCGGTCGGTGCTCAACGGCTTCTCCGCCTCCATGTCCAAGGCGAAGGCCGAACGACTCGCCGCCGACCCGCGCGTGGCGTACGTCGAGCAGAACAGCGTCATCCGCCTCAACGAGACCCAGACGAACGCGACCTGGGGTCTGGACCGAGTGGACCAGCGCGATCTGCCGCTGTCGACGACGTACACGCACGACACGACGGCATCGAACGTGAACGCCTACATCATCGACACCGGCATCCGCACCTCGCACGGCGAATTCGGCGGCCGGGCGAGCGTCGGCACCGACACCGTCGGCGACGGCCAGAACGGCCAGGACTGCCAGGGCCACGGCACGCACGTCGCCGGCACCGTCGGCGGCAAGTCGTACGGGGTCGCCAAGGGCGTGAACCTGATCGCGGTACGCGTCCTGGGCTGTGACGGCTCCGGAACGACCGAGGGTGTCATCGCCGGCGTCGACTGGGTGACGGCGAACGCGGCCAAGCCGGCCGTGGCCAACATGAGCCTCGGCGGCAGCGCCAGCGCCGCCCTGGACAACGCGGTGAAGCGGTCCATCGCCTCGGGTGTCAGCTACTCGATCGCGGCGGGCAACGGCATTCTGATCGGCATCCCCGTGAACGCGTGCAACTACTCGCCGGCCCGCGTCCCCGAGGCGATCACCGTCGGCGCCACGGACAGGACGGACCGGCGGGCCTCGTTCTCCAACTTCGGGTCCTGCCTGGACCTGTTCGCGCCCGGTGTGGACATCACCTCGGCGTGGAAGGACAGCGACAACGCGACGAACACCATCTCCGGCACGTCGATGGCCACTCCGCACACCGCGGGTGTCGCCGCGCTCTACCTGGCGGACCACCCCACGGCGTCACCGGCTCAGGTCCGCGACGCCCTGGTGAACAACGCGACCAGCGGCAAGGTCACGGACCCGCGCACGGGCTCCCCGAACAAGCTGCTGCACTCGCTGTTCTGATCGCGCGGCCCGGCCGGGACGGACGGCCCGGTCGTCCGGTCCGGCGTCCCGGCCGGAGCCGTCCCCGCCGCTTCGGCGGCGGCTCCGGCCGCACCGCTGCCGCGACATGCCCGAGGAGCCCTTCCCCCGACGGGGCAGGCCCGCTCCTCGGGCATCCGCCGTCCGGCGGCCTCCAGATCCGCCCCCGTGGCGCAAGGGACGCCTTGCGCGCGGGGCTCGGGCAGTCGCGCGGTCGGCGTGCCGCTTCCCGTGTCGCCCTCCATCGGTCCGGCAACCGTCCGTTAGGCTCGCGTCGCTCACCAAGGTGCTGATCTTCACGGAGGGCAGGACGACGGGGATCAATCGAGAGCGCCTCGTCAGAACACTGACGTTCTGGCTGCGGCCTGACTTCATGTTGCGGGTCGTCAACCGCTTCCAGAAGATCGTGGGCTTCGACCGCTCGATGGCCCTGGCCTCCAGCGCGTTGACTGCTTTGGTCCCGCTCTCCATCCTCCTCGGCGCCCTCTTCGCGCACTACGACGCGGCAGCGCAGATCATCCGGCGCTACCACCTCACCGGAGCAGGCGCCACGGCGGTCAACTCGCTGTTCTCCACCGCCGACGGGGCCAGTGTCAGCTTCGGGATCTTCGGGGTCGTGTTCCTGACGATCTCGGTGCTCAGTTTCGCGCGGGCGGCACAGCGGCTCTTCGAACAGACCTGGGATCTCAAGCCCCTCAGTGTGCGCAACACCCGCAACGGCTTGTGGTGGATCCTCACCTTCGGCGGCTACGCGGCGGTCACCGCGTTGCTCTCCGCGCTCCTCGGCGGTTACGCGCTGGGGCTGGCCGCCTTGGTGTGCGCGGTACCGGTGAACGCCGCGTTCCTCGTGTGGAGCGGCTGGATCCTGTCGGCGAAGCGGATCAGCCGGTCGGCCCTGCTTCCCTTCGGCGTCGTCGGCGCCGTTCTGACGGCAGCCTATTCGGTCGGCGCGCCCGTCTACCTGCCGCGCCTCTTCAACTCGTCCGCGGCGCGCTACGGGGTCGTGGGCGCGGTCTTCGCGATGATCTCCGCCCTCTTCGCGGCCATGCTCGTCCTGGTCGTGTCGGCGGCACTGGGACGGGAAGTACGGGACGAACTCGGCCGCATCCGCCGGGGCCACCGCCCTTCCGACCGCGAGGTACGCCGGCAGTGGGACAAGGTGGTCGGACAGGCCCGGTCGCGGTGGCGCACGGCGCGGAAACAGATCTCTCACCGTCAGAGCAAGGACTCGAACCCCTGACGGGCGCCACCGGAATCCGCATTCCGGCGTTCTCGGCCGGGTCAGCGGGCCGGGGCCCGCACCGGTGCACCAGGACCGGCGGCCCGCCGCGCAGCATGCGGCCCGTACGGGGTGAGGGTTCCGTACGGGCCGCAGGGTGTTGCCGGGGCGCCCGGGGGCCGGGCGCGGGGGCGTCAGTGGTTGCGCGGGAAGCCGAGGTCGACTCCGCCGTGGGGCTCGGAGGGGTCCGGCCAGCGGGTCGTGACGACCTTGCCGCGGGTGTAGAACTGCACGCCGTCGTTGCCGTAGATGTGCAGGTCGCCGAAGAGCGAGTCCTTCCAGCCGCCGAAGGAGTGGTAGCCCACCGGGACCGGGATCGGCACGTTCACGCCGACCATGCCCGCCTGCACCTCCATCTGGAAACGGCGGGCGGCGCCGCCGTCACGGGTGAAGATCGCCGTGCCGTTGCCGAACGGAGAGGCGTTGATGAGCGCGAGGCCCTCCTCGTAGGTGTCGGCGCGCAGCACGCACAGGACGGGGCCGAAGATCTCGTCCCGGTACGCGTCGGAGTCGGTCGACACCTTGTCGAGGAGTGACAGTCCGATCCAGTGGCCGTCCTCGTAGCCGTCGACGGTGTAGCCCGTGCCGTCGAGGACGACGTCTGCGCCCTGGTCCGCGGCGCCGTGGACGTACGAGGCGACCTTGTCCCGGTGGGCCTTGGTGATGAGCGGGCCCATCTCGGACGTCGGGTCGTCGCCCGGGCCGATCTTGATCTTCTCGGCCCGCTCGCGGATCTTGCCGACGAGCTCGTCTCCGACGGCGCCGACGGCCACGACCGCGGAGATCGCCATGCAGCGCTCGCCCGCGGAGCCGTACGCGGCGGAGACGGCGGCGTCCGCGGCGGCGTCCAGGTCGGCGTCCGGCAGGACGAGCATGTGGTTCTTGGCGCCGCCGAGCGCCTGGACGCGCTTGCCGTTCGCCGAGGCGGTGGTGTGGATGTGGCGGGCGATCGGCGTGGAGCCGACGAAGGAGATCGCCGAGACGTCCGGGTGCTCCAGGAGGCGGTCGACGGCGACCTTGTCACCCTGGAGGACGTTGAAGACGCCGTCCGGCAGACCCGCCTCGGCGAGCAGCTCGGCGAGCTTCAGCGACGGGGACGGGTCCTTCTCGCTCGGCTTGAGGACGAAGGTGTTGCCGCAGGCGATGGCGAGCGGGAACATCCACATCGGCACCATCGCGGGGAAGTTGAACGGCGTGATGCCGGCCACGACCCCCACGGGCTGGCGGATGGCCGCCACGTCCACCCGGTTCGACACCTGGGTCGACAGTTCGCCCTTGAGCTGCGTGGTGATCCCGCAGGCAAGGTCAACGATCTCCAGACCGCGGGCCACCTCGCCGAGCGCGTCCGAGTGGACCTTGCCGTGCTCCGCGGTGATCAGCTCGGCGATCGCGTCGCGGTTGGCGTCCAGCAGCGCGCGGAAGCGGAAGAGGATCGAGGTGCGCTGGGCCAGGGAGGAGGTGCCCCAGGTCTCGAAGGCGGCCTTGGCCGAGGCTACGGCGGTGTCGACCTCCTCGACGGACGCGAGCGCGACCCTCGTGGTCACGGCACCGGTCGCCGGGTCGGTGACCGGTCCCCAGTTGCCGGACGCGCCCTCGACGGTCTTGCCACCGATCCAGTGGTTGACGGTCTTCGTCATGACGGAAAGCTCCTTCAGGTCCCTCAGAGATGGCGGCGCCGGGCTGCGACTTGCCGGTCGTACTCCTCCCGGGCCTTGACCGCCGACGGCCGGGCCGCGGTCTCGGCCACAGGAACATCCCACCACGCCTGTGCCGGGGGCGCGCCCGACACAGTGTCTGCCGTTTCGGTCTCGACGTAGACACATGTGGGCCGGTCCGACGCACGGGCCTCGGCAAGGGCTTCGCGCAGGTCACGCACGGTCTTGGCGCGGATGACCCGCATTCCGAGGGAGGCGGCGTTGGCTGCGAGGTCGACCGGGAGCGGCGTGCCCGTGTAAGCGCCTCCGCCGGAGTCCCCGGGGCTTCCCGGCCCTCCGGCCTGCGGTGCCCCGGGCTCCCGGTGGCGGTAGTCCGTGCCGAACCGCTCCGAGCCGACCGCCTCGGAGAGACCGCCGATCGACGCGTACCCGTGGTTCTGCAGGATGACGACCTTGATCGGGACGTTCTCCTGGACCGCTGTGACGATTTCGGTGGGATTCATCAAATACGTACCGTCACCGACGAGCGCCCAGACCGGCCGCCCGGGCGCGGCCATGGCGACCCCGATCGCCGCGGGGATCTCGTAGCCCATGCACGAGTAGCCGTACTCCACGTGGTACTGGTCACGGGAGCGCGTCCGCCACAGCTTGTGGAGGTCGCCCGGGAGGGAGCCCGCCGCGTTGATCACGATGTCGTCGCCGGTGACCAGGCCGTCCAGCACGCCGAGGACCTGGGTCTGGGTGGGGCGGACGTCGGCGTCGGGCGCCTCGTAGGCGGCGTCGACCCGGTGCTCCCAGTGCTCCTTGTCGCGCGTGTACCGCGTCTCGTAGCCGTCCTCGACACGGTGTCCCTCCAGGGCCTCGGTCAGCGCCTCCAGTCCGGCCCCGGCGTCCGCGACGAGCGGGAGCGCGGCGAGCTTGTGGGCGTCGAAGCCGGTGATGTTGAGGTTGAGGAAGCGCACACCGGGATCGGCGAAGAGGGTCGCCGAGGCGGTGGTGAAATCGGTGTAGCGGGTGCCGACGCCGATGACCAGGTCGGCCGACCGGGCGAGTTCGTCGGCTGTCGCGGTGCCGGTGTGACCGATGCCGCCGACGTCCGCCGGGTGGTCGTGGGGGAGCGAGCCCTTCCCGGCCTGCGTCGAGGCGACGGGGATCCCGGTGGCTTCGGCGAAGGTCCGCAGCGCGCCCTCGGCCCTGCTGTGGTGCACTCCCCCGCCCGCGACGACCAGGGGCCGCCGCGCGGACCGTACGGCGCGGACCGCGGCCGCGAGTTCCTCCGGATCGGGCTGCGGCCGGCGCACCTGCCAGACGCGCTCGGCGAAGAACTCCTCGGGCCAGTCGTACGCCTCCGCCTGCACGTCCTGCGGCAGTGCGAGCGTGACCGCCCCCGTCGCGGCCGGGTCGGTGAGCACCCGCGCCGCGGCGAGGGCGGCCGGGATCAGCGCTTCGGGACGGGTGATCCGGTCGAAGTAGGCCGAGACCGGGCGCAGGCAGTCGTTGACGGAGACGTCGCCCGCGTACGGGACCTCCAACTGCTGGAGGACCGGGTCGGCGGGGCGGGTCGCGAAGGTGTCGCCGGGCAGGAGCAGGACCGGGAGCCGGTTGACTGTGGCGAGGGCCGCTCCGGTGACGAGGTTGGTGGCGCCCGGGCCGATGGAGGTCGTGACGGCGTGCGTGGACAGGCGGTTCGACTGGCGGGCGTGGCCGACGGCCGCGTGCACCATCGCCTGCTCGTTGCGGCCCTGGACGAAGGGCATCTCCTCGGACTCGAGGAGGGCCTGGCCGATTCCGGCGACGTTGCCGTGGCCGAAGATGCCCCACATGGCTCCGACGAGCCGCTGCCTGCGGCCGTCCCGCTCGGTGTACTGGCGGGCCAGGAAGCGCAGCAGCGCCTGGGCGACGGTCAGCCTCTGTCCGCTCATCGGTAGCCCTCCGTGTGGTCGGGGTGGAAGCAGATCCGCCAGGCGCGCTCGGGCCCCGGGCCGGCCATGACGTTGAGGTAGTACATGTCGTGGCCCGGGGCGGCGATGGAAGGACCGTGCCAGCCGTCCGGGACGAGGACGGCGTCACCGCTGCGGACCTCGGCGAGAAGGTCGGTGCCGCCGGGACGGGACGGTGACACGCGCTGGTAGCCGAGGCCGTGCTCGCCCTCGATCTCGAAGTAGTAGATCTCCTCCAGCTCCGTCTCCTCGCCGGGGCGGTTCTCGTCGTGCTTGTGCGGCGGGTACGAGGACCAGTTGCCTCCGGGGGTCAGCACCTCGACGGCGATGAGGCGGTCGCAGGCGAAGGAGCCGGCGGCGGCGAAGTTGTGCACGCGGCGCGTGCAGGTGCCCGAACCGCGGTCCTCGACGGGGACCTCCGGCGCGGGGCCGCGGCGAGCGGGGAGTCGTCGCTCGCACCTCGCTCCTGCCAGGGCGAAGCGGCCTCCCGCGCCGGAGGCGATCAGTACCCGGGCATCGCGCGGGACGTACGCGAAGTCGGTGACTCCGGCGAACACGCTTGCTCTGCCCAGCAGTTCCATGGTCGCGCCATCGGTCTGCACCGTGCACCCGCCGGCGAGCGGCAGCACGATCCACTCGCTGTCGCCGGTGTCCAGCAGATGGGAGGCGCCGGGGGCCAGCTCCAGGATCCGCAGCGCGGAGTACCCCCAGCCGGCCGTCTCGGGTTCGATGTCGAGCGCGTACGGCCCGTCGGCCGCGGTCCCCGCCCGCAGATGGCGCTCGTGTGCGGTGTCGTCCCTGTGGTCCATGAGTCCTCCGTACCCCCTAGAGCAGGCCCACGGCCGTGTCGACCGCCGCCGAGACGTCGCCGTCGACCGGATAGAGCAGTGACCGGCCCACCACCAGACCCTGGACCGTGGGAAGTTGCAGTGCGCCGCGCCACTTCTCGTACGCCGCCGCCTGCCCGGCCGCGGTGTCGCCCACATCGCCTCCGAGCAGCACCGCGGGGAGCGTCGAGGTCTCCATGACGCGCGCCATGTCGTCGGGGTTCTCCGTGACGGGGATCTTGAGCCAGGTGTACGCCGATGTCCCGGCGAGGCCCGAGGCGATCGCCATGGAGCGGGTGACCGCCTCGGCGGACAGGTCGTTGCGCAGTACCCCGTCGACCCGGCGGCAGATGAACGGCTCGACGAAGACCGGCAGCCGGTGGGCGGCCATCTCGTCGATGGCCCGGGCGGTGGAGTGGAGGGTGGCCAGGGAGCCCGGGTCGTCGTAGTCGATACGGAGGAGGAGCTTGCCCGCGTCGAAGCCGAGGCGCGCGAGGTCCTCGGCGCGGTGTCCGGTGAAGCGGTCGTCCAGCTCGAAGGCGGCACCGGCGAGGCCGCCGCGGTTCATCGACCCCATGACGACCTTGTCGTCGAGTGCCCCGAGCAGGAGCAGGTCCTCCAGGATGTCGGCGGTCGCGAGCACTCCGTCCACGCCGGGGCGCCCGAGTGCGGTGCACAGGCGCTCCAGGAGGCCCAGCCGGTTGGCCATCGCGTACCGCTGGTCGCCGACGGCGAGCGCGCCGCGGGCGGGGTGGTCGGCCGCGACGATCATCAGTCGGCCGCTGGGTCCGACGAGCGGCCTGCGCCGCCGGCGGGCCGCCGCCTCGGCCACGGCCTCCGGGTGGCGGGCCCTGATCCTGACGAGGTCGGAGAGGTCGACGCGGGTCACGACGCCCCTCCGGGCGCCGCGGCCGGTCCGGGGTTCCCGTCCGCACCTGACGCGGGGTCGGGGCACGGTTCGGGGCCGGGGGCACGGCCGTCGAGGAGGGCGTCCACCTCTGCGGCGTAGGGCATGGCCGACGAGCAGGCGAGACGGGCGGCGACGATCGCCCCCGCGGCGTTGGCGAACCGCATGACCCGCTCCAACTCCCAGCCGGCCAGCAGCCCGTGGACCATCGCCCCGCCGAACGCGTCACCCGCGCCGAGTCCGTTGACCACCTCGACCTCGACCGGAGGCACTTCCGCGGTCGTGCCGTCCCGGCGCACGGCCAGCACACCCTTGGGCCCCTGCTTGACCACGGCCAGTTCGACGCCGGCGCCGAGCAGCGCACGGGCGGCGGCGTGCGGCTCCCGCTCCCCGGTGGCGATCTCGCACTCCTCGAGATTGCCGACGGCGACGGTGGCCTGGGCGAGCGCCCTCGCGTAGTGCGGCCGGGCCTCGTCGGCCGCGGTTCCGGTGGAGCCCTCCCAGAACATGGGCCGCCAGTCCAGGTCGAAGACGGTCGTCCCGGACTTCGCCCGGTGCCCCAGTGCGGCCAGTGTGGCCTCCCTGCTGGGCTCGGCGCACAGCCCGGTGCCGGTCATCCAGAAGACCCGCGCCGCGCCGATCGCTTCCATGTCGAGCTCTTCGGCGCGCAGTTCGAGGTCAGGGGCCTTGGGCTGCCGGTAGAAGTACAGCGGGAAGTCGTCCGGCGGGAAGATCTCGCAGAACGTCACGGGCGTCGGCAGCCCGGGCACCGCCGTCACCCAGCGGTCGTCGACCCGGAAGTCGCGGAGCGCCTGATGGAGGTAGTCCCCGAAGGCGTCCCGGCCGGTGCGGGTGACGACCGCGGCGCGCCGGCCGAGCCGGGCCGCAGCGACCGCGACGTTGGTGGCGGAGCCCCCGAGGAACTTCCCGAAGGTGTCGACGCGTGCCAGCGGGACCCCCGTCCGAAGGGGATAGAGGTCCACTCCGATCCGGCCCATCGTGATGACGTCGTACGGCTGAGGCATACGTGTCCCTTCGGTTCCGCGCCCGGCTGCCCCCTGGTCTAGCCCGCTCCTCGAGCACTGTCAACATTTTGTCCTTACATTCGGACGAAAGCTTGACACCTTTCTCCGGCGGCCGGAAAGCTGGCCGCCATGACCTCCTCCGCAGCCTCGTACAACCGCATCCGGATCGGGTCGGCCCCGGACTCCTGGGGCGTGTGGTTCCCCGACGATCCCCGGCAAGTCCCGTGGCAGCGCTTCCTCGACGAGGTGGCGCGGGCCGGGTACGAGTGGATCGAACTCGGCCCGTACGGCTACCTCCCCACCGACCCCGCGCGGCTCACCGAGGAGACCTCGGCCCGGGGGCTGAAGGTCTCGGCCGGCACCGTCTTCACCGGACTGCACCACGGCCCGGCCGTCTGGGAGAAGACCTGGGCCCATGTGGCCGAGATCGCCGCCCTCACCCGTGCGATGGGCGCGGACCACCTCGTCGTCATCCCGTCCTTCTGGCGCGACGACAAGACCGGCGTGGTACTGGAGGACCGCACTCTCACGCCGGAGCAGTGGCGCCATCTCACCACCCAGACGGAGCGTCTGGGGCAGGAGGTGGGTGACCGGTTCGGCCTGAGGATCGTGGTGCATCCCCACGCGGACACCCATGTCGACACCGAGGAGAACGTCAGCCGTTTCCTCGACGGGACCGACGCGGACCTGGTCTCGCTCTGTCTGGACACCGGCCACTACGCCTACTGCGGCGGCGACAGCGTCAAGCTCATCGAGACCTACGGAGAGCGGATCGGCTACCTCCACCTCAAGCAGGTGGACCCGGAGATCCTCGCCGAAGTGGTGGCGAACGAAGTGCCGTTCGGTCCCGCGGTGGCGCGTGGCGTGATGTGCGAACCGCCGGCCGGTGTGCCCGCGCTGGAACCGGTACTGGCCGCGGCGCAGCGCCTCGACGCCGAGCTCTTCGCCATCGTCGAGCAGGACATGTACCCCTGTCCTCCGGACAGGCCGTTCCCCATCGCCGAACGCACCCGGCGCTTCCTCCGTTCCTGCGGCGCGTGAACCCTGCGCCCCTTTGCCTCCGTCATGTCACAACAGTCGCCTCCTCGTCACACATGTCTCCGTTACGCGGGTCTTGCGTCACAGGACCTCGACAACCCCTCCCCTGTCGTCACTCTGCGTCGTTCAACGGGCACAGGCTGAGTGATCGCCAGCGCCCGCGCCGCAGCTCCCCCGACGGCTCCCCCGGCCGCCGCTGCGGCGCGTACAGGGAGGTGCCACGGATGACGGACAGAAGACTCTGGTCCTACAAGGACATCGCCGCGCACATCAAGGTGCAGACAGACACGGTGCGTTCGTACCGCAAGCACGGCCTCCTGCCTCCACCGGACCATGTGGAGTCGGGCAAGCCGTACTGGTACGCCGACACCATCCGGGTCTGGGTGGCCAACCGCCCCGGCAACAGGGGGCGCAGGAGCTGAGAGCCCGGGCCCCGCGCCTTTGGGTGCGGGGCCCGGTCGACAAACCGTTTGCCCTCGCACCGGGTGCTTCCGACAATGCCCCGGTGACCGAGCGACAGCCGGCGCACTTCTCCGTCAAGCCGACCCTCACCGGGACGAGGGTGGTCCTGCGCCCCTTCACCGAGGAGGACGCCACCACGATGGCCGCGATCCTGCGCGACCCGGAGGTACTCCTGCTGACCGGTTCCGCCGGTACTCCTCCCTTCCCGGACGAGCGGTTGCGCTCCTGGTACGCCACCCGCAACGAACAGACCGACCGTCTCGACCTCGGTGTGGTCGACCGAGCCTCGGGTGAACTCGTCGGGGAGGCCGTCCTCAACGAGTGGGACGAACGCAACCGCAGTTGCAACTTCCGTACGCTGATCGGCCCCCGCGGCCGGAACCGCGGTCTCGGCACCGAGACCGTCCGGCTCATCACCGCTCACGGCTTCGAGCGGCTCGGGCTGAACCGGATCTCCCTGAGCGTCTACGACTTCAATCCCCGGGCACGCCGTGCCTACGAGAAGGCCGGCTTCGTCGCCGAAGGCACCGAACGCGAGGCCCTGCGCCACGAGGACGGCTGGGTCGACGCCACGACCATGTCGGTCCTCGCCCGCGAGTGGGCCGTCCACCGCGGCCGGCCCGAGGACTGAACCGGCGGGGATCAGGCGGCCCGTCCCGGCTCGATGATCGTCACCCCCGCCCCTGGGCCCGTGCCCATGGCCGACAGAGCGGCGGGTGCCGCGTCGAGCGGGATCACGGAAGTCACCAGCATGTCCGGCCTCAGCGCGCCCGAACGGACCATCTCCAGCATCGGTCCATAGGCATGAGCGGCCATCCCGTGGCTCCCCAGGATCTCCAGCTCCTCCCCGATGACCCGCCCCATCGGAACCACAGGGTCCCCGGCGGCGGAGGGCAGCAGGCCCACCTGAACGTGGCGTCCCCGACGGCGCAGGCTCTGCACCGATGCCACACAGGTGGCCGGCGAGCCGAGAGCGTCCAGCGAGAGGTGGGCGCCGCCGCCCGTCAGCTCACGCACCCTGTCCGCGGTCCCGTCGGCGCCCCCGAGTCCGGTCGCGTCCACACACTCCGCCGCGCCGAACTTCCGTGCCAGGTCGAGGGCCCGGGGTGAGATGTCCACCGCCACGACCCGCGCTCCGCACGCCACCGCGATCATCACCGCGGAGAGCCCGACCCCGCCGCAGCCGTGGACCGCGACCCACTCACCCGCGGTCAGCCGTCCCTGGGCGACCACGGCCCGGAAGGCGGTGGCGAACCGGCAGCCGAGTCCCGCCGCCGTCGCGAACGACAGTTCCTCGGGGACGCTCACGAGGTTGACGTCCGCGTGCTCCAGCGCGACGTACTCGGCGAAGGAGCCCCAGTGGGTGAAGCCGGGCTGTGTCTGACGCTCGCAGACCTGCTGGTGCCCGGCCGCACAGGCAGCGCAGCGACCGCAGGCGCACACGAACGGAACGGTGACCCGGTCACCCGGGCGCCAGTTGGCGACACCCGCCCCGACGGCCTCGACCACTCCGGCCAGCTCGTGCCCGGGAACGTGCGGCAGCGTGATGTCGGGGTCGTGGCCCATCCATCCGTGCCAGTCGCTGCGGCAGAGCCCGGTGGCCCCGACGCGCACGACCACACCGTGCTCCGGCGCAACGGGGTCGGGCACCTCGCGCACCTCGGGCTCCCGACCGTACCGCTCGAACACCACGGCCCTCATCCACCCCGCCTTTCCCCGGCTCCACCTGCTTCAGCCCGAACCTAACCCCCCACGGGGACGGTGTCGCGGTCCCGGTCGCCGTCCCCGTCCACGGCTCTGCCGCCGTCGCCAGAGGTCGGCTCGCCCCGCTCCTCGGCGTCGCCCCTCTGCGCGATGGAGCCCGCCGGGGCGGGCCCGGATATCCCGCCCTCGCTGAGACCGAACCTCGCGTGGATCGCCCGCAACGGAGCCGGGGCCCACCAGGTGGCCTTCCCCGTCAGCTTCATCACCGAGGGAACCAGCAGGCTGCGCACCACCATCGCGTCCACGAGCACGGCGAGGGCGATGCCGAGTCCGAGCATCTTGGTGTTGGTCACCCGCGAGTTGCCGATCGCGACCATCACCACGGCGAGGATCACGGCGGCGGCGGTGATCAGTCCACCGGTGCGGCGCAGTCCGAAGGCCACGGCGTGCTCATGGTCGCCGGTGCGGTCGTACTCCTCCTTGATGCGGGAGAGCAGGAACACGCCGTAGTCCATGGAGAGTCCGAAGGCGACGCAGAACATCAGCACGGGAAGCGTTGTCTCGATCGCGCCCGTGGCGGTGAAGGAGAGCGGTCCGGACAGATGGCCCTCCTGGAACACCCAGACCACGGCGCCGAACATCGCCGTGAGGCTGAGTCCGTTGAGCACGACGGCCTGGAGCGGGATCCGGACGCTTCCGGTGAGCAGGAAGACGAGCAGGAGCGTGACGACGGCGATGACGGCCGCCGCCCACGGCAGCCGCTCGCCGATCGCGTCCTTGGAGTCGACGAGCATCGCCGCCGCGCCGGTAACGGAGGTCTCGAACGGGGCGGGCTCCGCGCGGAGGTCGTGGACGAGCCGCTGGGACTCCTCTCCGACCGCCTCCTCCTCCGGCAGCACCGTGAACACCGCGTGCTCACCGGAGACCAGGGGTCCGTCCACGCGCAGCACGCCGGGAAGGGCCTCGATCCGCTTGCGGTAGTCGGCGTAATCCTCAGGGGCCGCCGCGCCTTCGGCGAAGACGTCCAGGCCACCGCCGGGGCTGCCGGGGAACCCGTCCCGGATGTGCTGCTGCACGACGTGCGACTCCGCGTCGTGCGGCAGCTGGCGGTCGTCGGCCGGCCCGAACCGCACCCCCAGGAAGGGCAGTCCGAGCAGGACCAGCCCGGCGGTGGTGGCCACGGCGAACACGGGTGCCCTGCGCATCACCAGGCGCACCACCCGGGCCCAGCGCACCCCGTCGGCGTCGTCGGACGGGTCTGTCGCGGTGTGCGACGGACCGGCCTCCCTCGCCCGCTGCCGTCGGCCGCGGCGGAACAGCTTCCGCAGGTCGAGTGCGTTCACTCGGTCGCCGAGGAGCATCAGTGCGGCGGGGAGGAGCACGAGTGCGGCAGCGGCGGCCAGCAGCACCACGGCGATTCCCGCGTAGGCGAACGATCGCAGGAAGTACTGCGGGAAGACGAGCATCGCCGCGAGCGACACGGCCACCGTGAGCGCCGAGAAGAGCACCGTGCGGCCGGCGGTGCGGACGGTGGTCGCCATCGCCTCCCGGGGCTGCGCTCCTGCTGCCAGTTCCTCACGGAAGCGGCGCACGATGAACAGGGCGTAGTCGATGGCGAGTCCGAGACCGAGAGCCGTCGTGAGGTTCTGCGCGAAGACCGAGACGTCGGTGAACTCGGTCAGCCCGCGCAGGACCGCGTTCGTCCCCAGAATGGCGACGATGCCGATGCCCAGGGGGAGCAGGGCGGCGACCGCGCTGCCGAAGACCATCACGAGGAGGACCAGCGTCACCGGCAGCGCGATCATCTCCGCGCGCAGGAGGTCCTCCTGGATGATCGTCTCCATGTCGTGCATGACCGCGACGGGTCCGCCGACGGAGACCTCCACCGGTCCGTGCGTGCCCCGGTACTCGGGTGCGACGCGCTCCAGCACTCCGGCGGCCGTCTTCTCGTCGCCTTCGATCCGGGCGGCGATGAGTGCCTCGCGGCCGTCCTCGGCACGCAGGCCGGGCGCCTTGGTCCGCCAGTAGGAGCCGACGCCCGTCACTCCCTCCTCGCCGGCCAGGCGCTCGGTCAGCCGCTCGGCCTCGGCGGCGACGGACGGATCGTCCACACCTTCGGGACCGGCGCCCACGAGGAGGAGCAGATTGGGACGCGCTGCCGGGAACTCGCGGTCGAGTGCCTCGGTGGCGTACGTCGACTGCGCGTCGGGGTCCTCCCACCCCCCGCTGCCCATCCGGTCGGCAACTCCGCTGCCCGCGAAGACGGCGAGAGCGGTGACGACGAGTGCCAGCAGCAGCGACAGACGTGGTCGCGCGGTGACGAAGCGGGTCCAGCCACCCGGACCCGGCTCGTGATTGACGTCGGACATCGGGTGGTGTTCCCCTCCCCCGAGACCGGTGCCGCGCAGCAGGCAGCACGGGTCGGCCATTGCCATAGACTGGCAAACACGAGTCATCGCTCGCGTTTCACAAGAATGCGAGCGAGCACTCGCGTTTGTCAACCGAGTCCGGAGAACTGGGGATTGGCGGTCCACATGCCAGAGGCGCCCGACACCGAGGAGCAGGCCCGGCCCACGCAGCCGCGCCGCCGACAGGCGCGCGGCGAGCGCCGGATCGCCCAGCTCCTGGAGGCCGCCGCCGGAGTGTTCTGCCGCAACGGCTACACCGCAGCGAGCACCAACGCCATCGCGCGCGAGGCGGGCGTCTCACCGGGCACGCTGTACCAGTTCTTCCCGAACAAGGAGGCCATCGCCGTCGAGCTGGGCACCCGGCTGATGCAGCGCTGGCGCGAGACCCACGGAGCCGCCCTCGACACACTCGACCCGAGCCTGCCGCTCGACGAGCTACTGGACTCGGTACTCGACCCGATGATCGAGTTCAACTGCGCGAACCCCGCCTTCACCGTCCTCATGCACGGCTCCGAGATTCCCGGCCGGATCACGCAGGAGCACGACGCCGTGCACTCGGCACTGCTCGAGCGCGTCGAGGAGATTCTGGGCGACTTCCTCCCGAGCGCGGGGCCCGCCCAGCTCAGTCGTGTCGCGAACATGACGTTCTCCGTGGTCAAGGTGGGACTGGAGCTGATCCTCGCCCACGAGGGGGCGGAGCAGGACGCGTACAAGGCCGAGCTCAAGGCGATGGTGCACCGATACCTCCGGCCACTGGTGGACCCGGCCGCGCTGCCGGGAGGCACTCGCACCAATACCCCCTAGGGGTATAGTGTGGAACGAGCGTCAGGAGAGCCCGGCATCACCACGACTCCCCGGCGCACGATGACTCGCCGCACGAAGTGCCGCGGAGCGACACACCCGCAAAGAGGAGAACTCCATGACCGCCGAGACGAACACCGGCACCATCGAGGCCGCCGGCTCCTGCTGCTCGCCCACCGGTTCCTGCCACGGCGGTGGAGTGGCCGATGCCGCGCAGAGCGGCACCACCGCGGTCTACCTGGTGAAGGGCATGACGTGCGGGCACTGCGAGGGAGCAGTGTCCGAGGAGATCTCCGCGATCGACGGCGTCACGTCCATCGAGGCCGTCGCCGCCAGCGGCCGCGTCACCGTGGTCTCGGCCGCACCGCTCGACGAGGCCGCCGTGCGCGCGGCCGTCGACGAGGCCGGCTACGAGCTCGTCGGAAGGGCCTGACCCAGCCGCCCCGGCGGGAGCCCGGCCCGCCGGAAAACCACCGCCCCGCCCGCTCACCGCCCCGGACGCCGTCCGGGGCGGTTTCACCGTTCCTCCGGTCCGCCCGGCCACGCCGGGCCCCTCGCCCTCTCCCGCGGGGAGCCGCGGGATTTCGGCCGCGACCGCGGCCCGTTCCAGAACCCCGGAAGCACCCCGTCGACCCGCCGGCGGCGTCCCCAGGGCCGCCGAATCCCGCGGCCTCGGGAATTGGCGGGACCTACTCATCCGTTTCCGTGGTCAGCGGGAGGATGCATCTGCGATCCTTCACGTGGTACACAGGACCTTCACAAAGAGACCCAGATCACAGATATTCATGGGTAACCATTCGGGCTCTTCGCGAGTCTAAGTGGGCGATGCCAGAGCGTCTTGGGGGACGCTCATGGGATGTCTTGGGGGACGTCCCAGGCAAGCGTTGGCCGGGGCACGTACGACCGGGGAGCTTTGAGCGGCCCTCCCGTAGATACGTACCCCGGCAGACCGCGTCGCGAAGAGCTTCTGCTGGACACCAGCAGACGCCCGGCCGGATCCCGTGGGGGGAATCCGCACCGGGGATATGGGAAGCGCCCCGCTTGCCGACCCGTGGGGGGATCGGCAGCGGGGCGCTTCTCGTCGCACAGGACCCGTCGCGCCGGGCGCGACGGGCTGCGGGCCAGGCCTCAGCGGGCCTCGACGGGGACGAAGTCGCGCAGGACCTCGCCCGTGTAGATCTGGCGCGGGCGACCGATGCGGGAACCCGGCTCCTTGATCATCTCGTGCCACTGGGCGATCCAGCCCGGCAGGCGGCCGAGGGCGAAGAGCACGGTGAACATCTCGGTCGGGAAGCCCATGGCCCGGTAGATCAGGCCGGTGTAGAAGTCCACGTTCGGGTAGAGCTTGCGCTCGACGAAGTAGTCGTCCGAAAGGGCGTGCTCCTCCAGCTTGAGGGCGATGTCCAGCAGCTCGTCGGACTTGCCCAGGGCGGAGAGCACATCGTGCGCGGCGGCCTTGATGATCTTGGCGCGGGGGTCGAAGTTCTTGTAGACCCGGTGGCCGAAGCCCATCAGGCGGACGCCGTCCTCCTTGTTCTTCACCTTGCGGATGAAGGTGTCGACGTCGCCGCCGGTGGCCGCGATGCCCTCGAGCATCTCCAGCACGGACTGGTTGGCGCCACCGTGCAGCGGGCCCCACAGGGCGGAGATGCCGGCCGAGATGGACGCGAACATGTTCGCCTGCGAGGAGCCCACCAGGCGGACGGTGGAGGTCGAGCAGTTCTGCTCGTGGTCCGCGTGCAGGATGAGCAGCTTGTCGAGCGCGGCCACGACGACCGGGTCCAGCTCGTACTCCTGCGCCGGGACCGAGAAGGTCATCCGCAGGAAGTTCTCCACGTAGCCGAGGTCGTTACGCGGGTAGACGAACGGGTGACCGATCGACTTCTTGTACGCGTACGCGGCGATCGTCGGGAGCTTCGCCAGCAGCCGGATGGTGGAGAGGTGGCGCTGCTTCTCGTCGAACGGGTTGTGGCTGTCCTGGTAGAACGTCGACAGCGCGCTGACCACGGACGAGAGCATGGCCATCGGGTGGGCGTCGCGCGGGAAGCCGTCGAAGAATCGCTTGACGTCCTCGTGCAGCAGCGTGTGCTGGGTGATCTCGCCCCGGAACGCCGCGAGCTCGTCGACGGTCGGCAGCTCGCCGTTGATCAGCAGGTAGGCGACCTCCAGGAAGCTGGAGCGCTCGGCCAGCTGCTCGATCGGGTAGCCGCGGTAGCGCAGGATGCCCTGCTCGCCGTCGAGGTAGGTGACCGCGGATTTGTAGGCGGCCGTGTTGCCGTAGCCGCTGTCCAGGGTCACCAGACCGGTCTGCGCCCGGAGCTTCCCGATGTCGAAGCCCTTGTCGCCGACGGTGCTCTCGACCACCGGGTAGGTGTATTCACCGTCCGCGTACCGCAGTACTACAGAGTTGTCGCTCACGTCATCCCTCACCGACGTAGTGCCTCTTCTTCGAGGTGCCCTGACTGTCTCTACCATCCCCCATTTGGCTGAGGAGAGTGCACTCGGGGTCGACCATTCGGCCGGTCAGCGGCACTCAGTGCCGCCCAGCCTGCTCATCCTGCCCCCTTCGCCCCGGTTCCGGAAGTGTTAGGTGATCTTTCCCACGAACTGTCCACCTGTCAGCCTGTGGTCGAGTGCGGTAAAGCGCTTGCCTGCCGAGACGGTGCGCACCGCCTGTCCTATCGCCTTGCGCGAGCCGACGAGCACGACGAGCTTCTTCGCACGGGTGACGGCCGTGTAGAGCAGGTTCCGCTGGAGCATCATCCAGGCCCCGGTGGTGACCGGAATCACCACGGCCGGATACTCGCTCCCCTGGGAACGGTGGATCGTGACGGCGTAGGCGTGGGCGAGCTCGTCCAGCTCGTCGAAGTCGTACGGCACCTCCTCGTCCTCGTCCGTCAGCACCGTCAGACGCTGATCGACCGGGTTGAGTGAGGTCACCACGCCGACCGTGCCGTTGAAGACCCCGTTCTTCCCCCTCTCGTAATTGTTGCGAATCTGAGTGACCTTGTCGCCGACGCGGAAGACCCGGCCGCCGAACCGCTTCTCGGCGACATCGGGGCGGGCGGGAGTGATCGCCTGCTGCAGCAGCCCGTTCAGGGTGCCCGCGCCGGCGGGCCCCCGGTGCATGGGTGCCAGGACCTGCACATCCCGCCGCGGGTCCAGCCCGAAGCGGGCGGGGAGCCGCCGGGCGGCGACGTCGACGGTGAGCCGGCCCGCCTCCTCCGTGTCGTCCTCGACGAAGAGGAAGAAGTCGCTCAGTCCCTGGGTGAGGGGCTGGGCTCCGGAGTTGATCCGGTGGGCGTTGGTGACCACCCCCGACTGCTGCGCCTGGCGGAAGATGCGGGTGAGCCGGACGGACGGGACCGGGCTGCCGTCGGCGAGGAGATCGCTGAGGACCTCGCCCGCGCCGACGCTCGGGAGCTGGTCCACATCGCCGACGAGCAGCAGATGGGCACCCGGCGCCACGGCCTTCACCAGCTTGTTGGCCAGCAGCAGGTCGAGCATCGAGGCCTCGTCGACCACCACGAGGTCGGCGTCGAGCGGTTTGTCCCTGTCGTAGGCCGCGTCACCGCCCGGCTTCAGCTCGAGGAGCCGGTGCACGGTGGACGCCTCGGCACCGGTCAGCTCGGCGAGGCGTTTGGCGGCCCGTCCCGTGGGCGCGGCGAGCACCACCCTGGCCTTCTTCGCGCGGGCGAGCTCGACGATGGAGCGGACCGTGAACGACTTGCCGCAGCCTGGGCCTCCGGTGAGGACCGCCACCTTCCGGGTGAGGGCGAGACGGACGGCCTGCTCCTGCTCGGGCGCCAGTTCCGCGCCCGTACGGTCGGCGAGCCAGGCCAGCGCCTTGTCCCAGGCCACGTCCCGGAAGGCCGGCATGCGGTCCTCCTCGGTACGCAGCAGCCGGCTCAGCTGGGCGGCGAGGGACAGCTCGGCGCGGTGGAAGGGCACCAGATAGACGGCGGTGACCGGGTCCCCGCCGTCCGGCGACGGGACCTGCTCCCGGACGACACCCTCCTCCTCGCCCGCCAGCTCGGCGAGACAGTCGATCACGAGACCCGTGTCGACCTGGAGGAGCTTCACCGAGTCCGCGATGAGCTTCTCCTCCGGGAGGTAGCAGTGTCCCTGGTCCGTGGACTGCGACAGGGCGTACTGCAGGCCTGCCTTGACCCGGTCCGGGCTGTCGTGGGGTATGCCCACCGCCTGGGCGATCCGGTCGGCGGTGAGGAATCCGATGCCCCAGACCTCCGCCGCGAGCCGGTACGGCCGGTTCCTCACGACGGAGATCGACGCGTCCTCGTACTTCTTGTAGATCCGCACGGCGATGGACGTGGAGACGCCCACTCCCTGGAGGAAGACCATGACCTCCTTGATGGCCTTCTGCTCCTCCCAGGCGGCGCCGATCATCTTCGTGCGCTTGGGGCCGAGGCCGGGGACCTCGACGAGCCTGCCAGGCTCCCGCTCGATGACGTCCAGGGTGTCGGCGCCGAAGTGGTCGACGATGCGCTCGGCGATCCGGGGCCCGATGCCCTTGATGAGGCCGGACCCGAGGTACCGCCGGATGCCCTGGACGGTGGCGGGGAGGACGGTGGTGTAGTTCTCGACGGTGAACTGCCGGCCGTACTGCGGGTGGGAGCCCCAGCGGCCCTCCATCCGCAGCGATTCACCCGGCTGCGCACCGAGGAGCGAGCCGACCACCGTGAGGAGATCGGCACTGCCGCGTCCGGTGTCGACACGGGCGACCGTGTACCCGTTCTCCTCGTTGGCGTAGGTGATCCGCTCCAGAACTCCTTCGAGCACTGCCAGATTGGACATGGACCGACGCTACCGCCCGGCTCGGACAGCATGTCCGGCCCGTGGAGAACCCCCGCCCCGGACGGCCTCCCGTCGAGCGGCCTGAGGCAGCCGTCCCGGCACGTTCAGGGGGCCCGGTCGACCGACCGGGCCCCTGATTCCCCCCACCCTCAGAGCTCCCCTGAATCCCCCCCGGAATCCCTCCCCAGGAGCCCTGACGCCCAGTACGACACACGTCACGCCGGAAGGGTTGCACGATTGCGGGCAGTTGTTTATCCGGAATCTCAATATGCCGATATATAGAGAGACTTAGCGATTCCGGCATGAGTGACGATTCATTTCAGCGGGACGTCCTGGACGAACTCGGGGACGACCGGCTCCAGGAGATCGCGGACGCTCTCGGCACCGACACCGCCGCGGCCGCGGCCGTCGTCGGCACGTCGGTGTCCACCCTTTCGGGGGAACTGCAGGACGCCGCCGAGACACCCGGGCAGGCAGGCGAAGTGCGCGACGCCCCCGGTGAACTGACCGAGCCTCCCCTCCAGGGGGCCGTCACGCTGGGCGGTGGGCTCGGCGGCGGGCTCATGGCCGGCGTACTGGCGCGGCTGGCCAGGCCGCGGCCGCTGCGGTGGCCAAGCGGACCGGGATGCCCGCGGCCACGGTCGGCAAGGCGTTCGAGCTGCTGATCCCCGTCGTGCTGACGGTCCTCTCCCGGCGCGCTGCGAACCGCCGGTCGGCGGGAGCCTCGCCCGGCACACCTGGTGCCTCGGGGGCCGGCGTCGGCGACGTGCTCGGCGACCTGCTGGGCGGCGGCCGGAGGAAGCCCTGACGCCTCCCCGACCGGTAAAGAGGCGCCCCGGACGCGGGAACGGCCCCGCCTGAGCGGCAGGGTGCGGTCGCGCTACAGCACATGGCGCACGTACCGCATCGCCGTCTCCGCCAGGACCTCGAGACCGTCCCGCTCCCACAGCCCCTCGTTGAAGAGCTCCACCTCGACGGGACCCGAGTAGCCCGCCCCGTCGACCCGTTCACGCCAGGCGCGCAGATCGATCACCCCGTCGCCCAGTTGTCCCCGACCGTTGAGCACCCCGGCCGGCAGCGGGGTGACCCAGTCGGCCAGCTGGAAGGAGTGGATCCGCCCGCCGGCACCCGCGCGTGCCACGTCCGCGGGCGCCCGGTCGTCCCACCAGACGTGGTAGGTGTCGACGACGACGCCCACCTCGCCGGCCGGGAACCGCTCCGCGATGTCGAGTGCCTGTCCGAGCGTCGAGACGGCACAGCGATCCGCGGCGAACATCGGGTGCAGCGGCTCGATCGCGAGACGTACGCCCCGCTCCCGGGCGTACGGGGCGAGGACCCCGACCCCCTCCGCGATGCGCTCCCGGGCACCGGGCAGGTCCCTGCTGCCGGGCGGCAGTCCGCCCGAGACCAGGACGAGAGTGTCCGTACCCAGCGCCGCCGCCTCGTCCACGGCCGCGCGGTTGTCGTCCAGGGCGCGCCCGCGTGCCGCAGGTTCCGCCGCGGTGAGGAATCCGCCCCGGCACAGTGTGGTGACGGCGAGCCCCGCGTCACGTACGAGCTTGGCCGCCGCATCGACGCCGTACATCTGTACGGGTTCCCGCCACAGTCCGACCCCTGGGACGCCGAGCCGAGCGCACGCCTCGGTGAGCTCCGGCAGCGTGAGCTGTCTGACCGTCATCTGGTTGATGCTGAACCGGGAGAGTCCGCGGCCGGCGGCGGGGGTGGCGGGCGCGCCGTGCGGACCGACCGGGTCGGTCGAGTCGGTCACCGGACGCCTCCGTGCACGGCGAGCAGGGACGCCATCCGGGCCGCGGCCAGATCCGGGTCGGGGAAGAGGCCCAGCCCGTCGGCCAGTTCGTAGGCCCGCGCGAGATGGGGCAGCGACCGCGCGGACTGCAGACCCCCGACCATGGTGAAGTGCGACTGGTGCCCCGACAGCCACGCCAGGAACACGACTCCCGTCTTGTAGAAGCGGGTGGGGGCCCGGAAGAGATGGCGCGACAGTTCGACCGTGGGATCGAGCAGCCGGCGGAACGCCCGCGTGTCCCCGGTGTCCAGGACCCGCACCGCGTGGGCGGCGAGCGGGCCCAGCGGGTCGAAGATCCCGAGAAGCGCGTGGCTGAAGCCCTGGTCGTCGCCCGCGATGAGCTCCGGATAGTGGAAGTCGTCGCCCGTGTAGCAGCGCACGCCCCGCGGGAGGCGCCGGCGCAGATCGACCTCCCGCCGGGCGTCCAGCAGGGAGATCTTGACCCCGCCGACCTTGCCGGGGTGTGCGGTGATCACTTCGAGGAACGTCTCGGTGGCCGCGTCCAGGTCGCGGCTGCCCCAGTAGCCCTCCAGCGCCGGGTCGAACATCGGTCCGAGCCAGTGGAGGACGACCGGTTCGGACGCCTGCCCGAGGAGGTGGCCGTACACGTCGAGGTAGTCCTCGGGGCCGCGGGCGACAGCGGCGAGGGCCCGGGAGGCCATGAGGATCGCCTGGGCCCCGCATTCCTCGACGAGCGCGAGCTGCTCCTCGTAGGCCGCTCGGACGGTGGCCAGGTCCCCGGCCGGCCGGGTGAGCTGGTCGGTGCCCGTGCCGCACGCGATGCGGCCGCCGACCGCCCTCGCCTCGGCGGCCGAGCGCCGGATCAGTTCCGCGGCACCGCCCCAGTCCAGCCCCATGCCCCGCTGCGCGGTGTCCATCGCCTCGGCGACACCGAGTCCGTGCGCCCACAGATGACGGCGGAAGGCGAGCGTGGCGTCCCAGTCCACGGCGGCCGGACCGTCGGGAGTGGTGTCCGCGTACGGATCGGCGACGACGTGCGCGGCCGCGAAGACCGTTCGGGAGACCGGCGGTGCACCGCCCGCGACGCGCGCGGAGCCGTCCCCGCGGGGCTCGTGGCTGCGGAACGTGCCGTCGGCGGCGGGCAGCCGGACCGTCACAGCGTCAGCTCCGGGACGTCGTAACGACGGCCGTCCGCGGAGGACCTGAGCCCCAGCTCCGCGAGCTGCACTCCTCGGGCACCGGCCAGCAGGTCCCAGTGGTAGGGCTCGCCCAGGGCGACGTGCTTGAGGAACAGCTCCCACTGCGCCTTGAACCCGTTGTCGAACTCGGTGTTGTCCGGGACCTCCTGCCACTGGTCGCGGAAGGACTCCGTGACGGGCAGGTCCGGATTCCAGACGGGCTTCGGAGTGGCGCTGCGGTGCTGGACGCGGCAGCGGCGCAGCCCGGCGACCGCTGATCCGTGAGTGCCGTCGACCTGGAACTCGACGAGTTCGTCGCGGTGAACGCGGACCGCCCAGGACGAGTTGACCTGGGCGACGGCGCCGTTCGTCAGTTCGAAGACCGCGTACGCCGCGTCGTCTGCTGTCGCCTCGTACGGCTTGCCCCGCTCGTCCCAGCGCTGCGGGACGTGCGTGACGACGTGCGCCTGGACGCTCGTCACCCGGCCGAAGAGCTCGTGCAGCACGTACTCCCAGTGCGGGAACATGTCGACGACGATGCCGCCGCCGTCCTCGGAGCGGTAGTTCCAGGAGGGGCGCTGGGCTTCCTGCCAGTCGCCCTCGAAGACCCAGTAGCCGAACTCCCCCCGCACGGAGAGGATCTCGCCGAAGAAGCCGCCCTCCACGAGGCGCTTCAGCTTCAGCAGGCCCGGCAGGAAGATCTTGTCCTGGACGACGCCGTGCCGGATTCCGGCGGCCCGGGCGAGACGGGCCAGTTCGAGGGCACCACCGGCATCGGTCGCCGTGGGCTTCTCGGTGTACACGTGCTTGCCGGCCGCGATCGCCTTCTTGATCGCCTCGCCCCGCGCGGAGGTGACCTGCGCGTCGAAATAGACGTCGACCGACCCGTCGGCGAGCACCGCGTCGAGGTCCGTCGACCACTCGGTGAGCCCGTGGCGTCCGGCGATCTCGCGCAGGGCGTGCTCCCGCCGGCCGACGAGGACGGGCTCGGGCCAGAGGACCGCGCCGTCGCCGAGGTCGAGGCCGCCCTGTTCGCGTATCGCGAGGAGCGAGCGCACCAGGTGCTGCCGGTATCCCATCCGTCCCGTGACGCCGTTCATGGCGATGCGCACTGTCCTGCGTGTCACGAAGGTGCCTCCATGTCTCCCCGATTGCTCGAAACGGCGGCGAAACGGTTATAGCAAGCGCTTTCTACAAGCTATGACGCTAGCCTGCGGACAGCAGCCCGGACAAGGACCCGGCCGGATCTCCCTCGGAGGAAAGCGATGACAGTCACGCTGGCTGATGTGGCGGCTCGCGCCCGGGTCTCCCCGGCGACCGTCTCCCGGGTCCTCAACGGCAATTACCCGGTCGCGGCGTCGACCCGGGAACGGGTGCTGCGCGCGGTGGACGACCTCGACTACGTCCTCAACGGGCCGGCCAGCTCGCTCGCCGCGGCCACCTCCGACCTGGTCGGGATCCTCGTCAACGACATCGCCGACCCGTTCTTCGGGATCATGGCCGGCGCCGCCCAGACCGCGATCGGCGAAGGCGCCTCGGGCCGGGCGGGCGGCGAGAAACTGGCCGTGGTGTGCAACACGGGCGGCTCCCCCGAGCGCGAACTCACCTACCTCACGCTGCTGCAGCGGCAGCGTGCGGCCGCCGTCGTCCTCACGGGCGGCGCGCTGGAGGACCCTGACCACATCACCGCCATGACGGCCAAACTCGGCAAACTCGCAGATGCGGGAACCACGATCGTGCTCTGCGGTCGCCCACCCGTGCCCGGGGGCGCCGTCACCGCCACGCTCGCCTTCGACAACCGGGGCGGCGGGCGGCGGCTCGCCGAACACCTGATCAGCCTGGGGCACCGGCGGATCGGGTACGTCGCGGGTCCCGGGGAACGCACCACCACACGGCACCGGCTCGAAGGCCATCGCGCGGCGCTCGAGGCGGCGAGGGCGGCCGACGCCGCGGGCGGAGGCGCGGGGGCGGCGGGATCCGTGCCCGAGGATCAGGAGCGGCTGACGGTCCACGGGCTGTACGACCGGCGCTCGGGCTACGACGCCACGCTCGAACTGCTGCGTCGCGATCCCGACCTGACGGCGATCGTCGCGGCCAACGACACCGTGGCACTGGGTGCCTGCGCGGCGGTGCGCGATCTGGGCCTGCGCATCCCGGAGGACGTCTCGGTGGCCGGATTCGACGACCTGCCGTTCTCTGTGGACGCGGTACCGGCGCTGACGACGGTGCGACTTCCGTTGTACGAGGCGGGGGTGCGCGCGGGCCGCCTCGCGATGGGCAAGGAGGCTCCGCCGCCGGGCGGCATCGCGACGATCGGCGCGGAGCTGATGGCGCGGGCGTCGACGGCGCCGCCGCGCAAGGGCTGAGCCGCGGAGGACGCGGGAGTTTTCCACAGGCCTTGCCGGTCGTCACACACCGAACCTAGCCTTGACTCAGTCAAAGGAAAGTTCGGGGGTCCGTCATGACCGTCCAGGAGATCCGCGCCTTCAACCGCTTCTACACCAATCTCATCGGGGCGCTCGACTACGGCAAGCACCTCTACACGCCGTACACGCTCACAGAGTCACGGGTGCTCTACGAGCTGGCCCACGCGCCGCGGACCGACGCCGCCGACCTCCGGCTGGAGCTGTCCCTGGACGCGGGCTATCTGAGTCGGCTTCTGGGCAAGTTCGAGCGCGACGGACTGGTCGAACGGGGCCCGTCGGAGGAGGACTCCCGCCGGCAGCGCATAACGCTGACCACACGCGGACGCGAGGCGACGGCCCTGCTGGACGAGCGTTCCCGGGAGGCCGTGGGCAGGCTGCTGGCCGGCGTGCCCGCGGAGGAACAGCCGCGACTGACCGAGGCCATGCGCACCGTGCGCGACATACTGGGCGAGCTCCGGCCGGACCGGCGGCGACACGGCGAGGGGCCGGTGCTGCGCGACCCCGTGCCGGGCGAGCTGGGCTGGATCGTCCAGCGGCACGGCGCGCTCTACGCCGCGGAGTACGGCTGGAACGCGGACTTCGAGGGGCTGGTCGCCAGGATCGTCGCGGACTTCGCCCAGGACCACGATCCGCACCTGGAGCGGGTGTGGATAGCCGAGCTGGACGGCCGCCCGGTCGGCTCCGTCATGTGCGTACGGGACGAGACGCCGGCGACCGCCCGGCTCAGGCTGCTGCTGGTGGAGCCCGACGCGCGCGGCCACCGCCTCGGGGAGCGGCTGGTGGGGGCGGTCGTGGATTTCGCCCGCGAAGTGGGGTACCGGGAACTGGTGCTCTGGACCAACGACGTCCTGACCGCCGCCCGAAGGATCTACCAGCGTGCCGGTTTCACGCTCGTCGCGGAGAAGCCGCACCGCTCCTACGGGGCCGACCTGGTCGGCCAGGACTGGCGACTGTCCCTCCAGGAAGGAACGCCCAAGTGAAATTCGCCTTCTCGACCCTCGGCGTCCCCGGAACGCCCGTACCGGAGGTGGCCGCCCTGGCCGCCTCGACCGGCTGGCACGGCGTGGAGCTGCGCACCCACCCCGAGGAGCCGGTCAATCTGACCATGGGAATGCGCGAACGGGCCGCGGTGGTCGACGAGTTCGCCCGAGCAGGCGTGGAGATCGTGACGGTCGCCGGCTACGCGCAGGTGGCGGCGGCCGGCGACGAGACCGTCATAGGCGAGGAGCTGGCGGAACTGGTATGGCTGGCACGCGACTTGGGGGCGTCGTTCGTCCGGGTCTTCCCCGGGGGCGGCGACCAGTCCCGGGAGACGGCGGATGCGACGGCGGCCCGGCGGCTCGCCGCGGCGGCCGAGACCGCCGCCGACCTGGGTGTGCGCATCCTGCTGGAGACCCATGACTCCCATCGCACGGGCACCGCGGTCTCCCGCGTCGTGGGCCAGGTCGGGCACAAGCACGTGGGGGCCATGTGGGACGTGCTGCACCCATGGCTGGAGGAGGAACCCCCCGTCACCACCCACGCGGCGCTGGGACCCTATCTGGGCTGCGTCCAGGTCAAGGACGTCGCCTCGGCAAAGGACCTCACCCCGCTTCCACTGGGCGCCGGGATACTGCCTCTCGGGGAGTGCCTGGCGCTCGCGGGCGACGACGGCTGGGTGTGCTGGGAATACGAGAAGCGCTGGTACCCCGACGCGGCGGAGCTGCCGGGGATACTCGCGGCGGGTCGGGCGCATCTGGAGTCCCTGGTTCGCTCCTGACCGTTCCGGGCCGCCCCTGAGCCCGACCGCTCCCGTACCGGGCCGCCCCCCGTGCCGGAGGGTGGCGCCCGACCGCGCCGGACCGGGCGGGGGCCGGAGGAGGGAGGGGCACCGCAGCCGTCGGGCGCAGGAGAGATCACCGGACGGTCCGTCGCAGTAGGCTGAGGTTCATCGGCAACCGTGTGGAGCTGATGGAGACCGCCCATGAGCCGGCACCCTCAGGACCCGAACGCCCAGCCCCGGAAGTCCCGGAACCCGGACGCCCGGAAGGGGCAGAACCCTGACGCCCATGACCGGACGTGTCAGGACCCTGTCGTCACGGACTGGAGCCACGGCGACCGCGTCGTCCGCTGGACGCACGGCGATCGGACCGTGCGGAAGGACTTCGCAGGACCGACCCAGGCCGCGCTGGCGTGGAACGGCCGGGTGCTCGTGGTAGAGGCGCTGGACGACACCCCGTACACGCCCACGGACAACGCGGTCGTGTACGAGGCGGACGGGACGGAACTGGTCCGGCTGGCGCCTCCGCGGGATCTGGTCGCCGAGCCGTCATGGGTGTTCGGGTTCTTCACGGCGCACCTGGACGCGCAAGGGCGCCCGGTGCTGGTGGTCGCCACGCAGGTCGGCGACTTCTGGGGGCATCCGGATCTGGCGGCGGGCACGGTCGTGGACGTGCAGGAGTGGCGCTGAATCCATGAGCGCCCACCGCCCCGTGGCACGGGGGTCGCGAGACGGCGAACGGGACGGACATGACGGGGCGGCGCCGGAGCGGACGGACACGACGACGGTGCCGGAGGGGGCGCGGTGGCCTCGGAGGAGGACGGGGCGCAACGCGGGAGGGGTGGCGTCGCAGGTCGGAACCACTGTGCCCGTGGTGAAGCCGGGAAATTCCTCACGGTTGGGGAACCCATGACACGGGCCGGGCGTCCAAGTGCCGTGCCGCGGACGAGTCACCGCAGAGCGGCGTCGTCGGCCTCGTTGCTGGCTGCGATCGCTGACTCCCTCCCTGGCCGCTTGCGGCCCGCGGCACGCCGCCACCGGTGCGCCCCCTCCCAGCTCCGGTGGCGGCCCCTCTCCCCCGCGCCTTCCCGGCCACACTTCTCTGCCGTTCTCCCCTCCCCTCGCCCGTACTTCCCCTCCCCCGTACCTCGGTTGCCGCCTCGGACGCGCGTCCGTCCGGCCGAATCCCTTGACTGGCAGTTACTTTCCGGATATCCGTGACCCTTGGAAGTTTCCTTCAGGGAAGGAGCACCAGTGCCCGACCGGACCACCCCGTCCAGACGTTCCGTTCTCGCCGCCACCGCCGTCGGTGCCGCGGCCGTAGCCCTCGCCTCCACCCCCGCACACGCGGGCTCCGCCGACCGCAGGGCCACCCGTGCCCGTCTCCAGCGGCTCATCTCCCGGATGAGTCTGGAGGAGAAGGTGGGACAGCTCTTCGTGATGCGGGTGTACGGGCACTCCGCCACCGCACCGGACCAGGCCGACATCGACGCCAACCTCAAGGAGATCGGCGTCCGTACCGCTGCCGAGCTGATCGAGCGTTACCACGTCGGCGGCATCATCTACTTCGTCTGGGCCCACAACACCCGCGACCCACAGCAGATCGCCGAGCTTTCCAACGGCATCCAGCGGGCCGGACTCGCCCAGTCCACCCCCATCCCGCTGCTGATCTCCACGGACCAGGAGCACGGCATCGTCGCCCGCGTCGGCAAGCCCGCCACCCTCGTGCCGGGCGCGATGGCGCTGGGGGCCCACGGATCCCGTTCCGACGCCCGAGAGGCCGCCCGGATCGCTGGCACCGAACTCGCCGCCATGGGCATCCGGCAGAACTACGCGCCGGTCGCCGACGTCAACGTCAATCCGGCCAACCCGGTCATCGGAGTACGGTCGTTCGGCTCCGACCCGCAGGCCGTGGCCGGGCTGGTCGCCTCCCAGGTGCGGGGCTACCAGGGTGCCGGGATCGCCGCGACGTCCAAGCACTTCCCGGGACACGGGGACACCGTGTCCGACAGCCACTACTCGCTGCCGACGATCCACCACACCCGCGAGGAGTGGGGCGAGCTGGACGCCCCGCCGTTCCGGGCCGCCATCGCCGCGGGCATCCGCTCCATCATGACCGCGCACATCGTCGTCCCGGCGCTCGACCCGAGCGAGGACCCGGCCACGCTCTCCCGCCCCATCCTCACGGGGATACTGCGCGAGGAGCTCGGCTACGACGGAGTCGTCGTCACCGACGCGCTCGACATGGCGGGCGTTCGGCAGAAGTACGGCGACGACCGGGTTCCGGTGCTCGCACTGAAGGCCGGCTGCGACCAGTTGCTGAACCCGCCGAACCTGAGCGTCGCCTGGAACGCCGTCCTGCAGGCCGTGCGCAGCGGTGAGCTGACCGAGCAGCGTATCGAGGAATCGATCCTGCGCATCCTGCTGCTGAAGACCGAACTGGGGCTGTTCCGGAATCCGTTCGTCACCCGCGAGGGCGTGGACCGCACCGTGGGCAAGCGGTCCCATCTGGCAGCCGCCGACCGGATCGCCCAGGAGACCACCACCCTGCTCGCCGATCCGGCGGGTCTGCTGCCGCTCGCCCGCCGCAGTCACCGCAACGTGCTGGTGGTCGGTGCGGATCCGGCATCCCCGTCCGGGACCACCGGACCCCCGACCACCACGCTCGCGAAGGCCTTCACCGAACTGGGCTTCACCGCCACGGCGCTGTCCACCGGCATCACCCCCACGGCCGCCAAGATCGAGGAAGCGGTGGCCGCGACGGCCGGGAAGGACGTCGTGGTCGTCGGCACGTACAACGTCTCGGCGAGCAGTCCGCAGCGGACCCTCGTCTCCCGGCTGGCGGCCACCGGCGTCCCGGTGGTCACGGTCGCCATCCGCAATCCGTACGACATCGCACAGCTGACGGACTCCGGTTTCGCGGCCTCGCTCGCGACGTACAGCTGGACGGACGTCGAACTGCGGGCGGCGGCACGGGTGATCGCGGGCCGGGCCGAACCGGGGGGCCGGCTTCCCGTACCGGTGCAGCGCGCCGACGACCCGACGCAGGTGCTGTACCCGGTCGGACACGGCCTGGGGTATTAGCGCGGCACTCCGCGCCACCGGCGCACCACCCTCATGCGACCGAAAGCCCCCCGCTCCCCTGGCGTGCGCCCGTCCCCGCGGGCCACGCTGGAGCGAGCGAGCAGGGGGATCCATGCGTGTACGGCGTCTCTGGGTGGGTGTGGCCTGCGCGGTGCTCGTCTCCTGCCGGCCCGCCTCGGGCGACGCCGGGAGCGAGGTCTCCCGGGGGCCCCGGGAGACCTCGGCGACGATGCGGTCCGCGCACGGGCCGCTGTTCCTCGGTCCGGGAGACTGCAGCGGCCGGGGCCGGGCCGATGTGCGCGAGGTGCCCTGCGCCAGTGAGAAGGCGGTGGCGCGCGTGATCGCCCGCCACGACGGACGGCAGGCGGACGGGCCGGCCTGCCCCTCCGTGACGGACTTCGTGCTGCACATCTCGGAGCACCGGCCGGCGTTCGACGAGGACGGCGACGGTTCGGTGCCGCGGGGCTACGCCTGCATGCGCAATCTGGAGCCGCCGCACCCCGGCGACCCCGGCGGCGGGGGCGGTCCGCACACGGTCGTCGGCGACTGCCTCCGCGGCTCCCGCGCGGGGCAGGTGAAGGAGACCGCCTGCGACGGGTCCGGCGGGCGTCGGCCCGAGTTCAGGGTGGCGTCCGCCGTGGACGAGCGTGCCCAGTGCCCGCCGTCGACGGACCTGTTCGTGGAACTGCCCGCGGGGAAAAAGCCGGTGGGCTGCGCCCGTCGCCTCTGACTCGGCGAATCCCGAGTCGTCGGCGACGGCCACAGCCCACCGGTCGCGGTGAACGGCTCACGGCCCACCGGTCACGGTTCGCTGGTCCCCGGTCGCGGTGAACTGCCCGCCGGTCACGGACGCAGCGCCGGCTCCCGCTCGATGTCCTGCTGGTCGAGCTTCGTGTCGGGCTTCGTCAGACGCTTCGCCTTGGCCGGGTCCTCCTGGACGGCGGCCGGGGCGACGCCCGCCCACTCCAGGATCCTGGCGGTGGCCTTCGCCCGCTGGTCCGCCTTCAGACCGGCGACGTTGGCACCGTGGTTGGCACCGGGAGCGGTGAAGACATAGCTGTCACGGGCGCCCTTGCCGAGCCGGAACGGTTCGGCACCCCACGGGTCGTTCTCGCCGTACACGAACAGCATCTGCCGCGCGTGGTGGCGGACCCAGCTGTCCACGTCGTCCATCACCCACGGCTTGAAGCGCATGGGGATGTCGCGCGGCACGAAGTTGCGCGGCGCCTGGTACCCGTAGCGGCTCAGGCCCTTGAGGTGGGGCAGCTCGATGGCCGGAGCGCCCAGCTCGGTGCCCGCCTGGTAGTAGTACGGCGTGTACGGCTCCAGGCCCTGGTCGGTGTAGAAGGAGAAGCCGGAGATCGCGTCGACGCTGTCCCAGATCTCCTGGTCCGAGGCGGTGGCGGCGGCCGGGATCGACTCGCAGTCGGCGGCCAGGCTGTACTGCCAGAACGCCCAGGTGTAGTCGAGGACCACGGCCTCGAAGGCCTTGTCGAGCGAGCCGATCGTCTTGAAGGTGTAGCCGTTGTCGGCCGCGTACTTGGTGTACAGCGCCTCCAGCGCATCACGGCGCACGAGCGCCTCGCGCTGCACCGCGTTCAGCCTGTCGCGGCACTCGGCGGTGCCGACCTTCTCGAAGAACCGGTCGTAGGCGGAGTCCTCGTTGTTGTTCACGTCGTTCGGGGCGACGTAGGCGACGACACCGTCCATGTCCCGCGGGTAGAAGCGCTCGTAGTACGTGGCGGTCATGCCGCCCTTCGAGCCGCCCGTGGCGATCCACTTCTTGCCGTAGATCTTCTTCAGCGCGGTGAAGACGCGGTGCTGGTCGCTGGCGGCCTGCCAGATGTCGAGCTTGGACCAGTCGGCCGGGTCGGGCCGCGACGGGCTGAAGTACCGGTACTCCAGGTCCACCTGGTTGCCGTCGACGATCTGGGTGGGCTCACGCCGGCGCGGGGTCGTACCGACGTTGTAGCCGCTGGTGTAGAAGACGGTCGGCCGGCTGGTGTCCTTGTGCAGCACGGTGATGCGCTGCTTGAACGTGCCCTTGGACGGGCGCCGGTGATCGACCGGCTGGGTGTAGTTGAGGACGAAGTACCGGTAGCCGGTGTACGGCTTCTCCTCGATGAGGCTCATCCCCGGGATCGCGAGGATCCGGTCCTTGATGTCCTGGGACGTGACGCCCTTGGACGCCGCGGGTGAGCCGATGGCGGGTTCGGCGGCGGTGGCCGCGCTCGCCGTCGTCCCGGCGCCGCCTATGAGCACCACGAGCGACAGCAGCCATCTCAGTGTTTTCCGCATGCACACACTCCCCTTGGTTCACAGCGGTCGCGGTGAACCTAGCGGGGGCAATGCTCATATGGCCAGGGTGAGTTGAACGGGAGTACGGAAACCGGCACTCTCAGCAGAGGATCCAGCCGGTCGAGGCCCGCTTTCCGGCGACGGCACCCGACACCCGGACGCAGCGGTTGAGGGCGTGCACGGTGACGGGCCCCGCCTGCCGGGTGAACCGCCCCTTGTCGACGGCCGCGCGCCCGCCGCGCGGCTGGAGGGACACCGACATCGACCGTACGGCGCCGGGCCGTTTGGCCACGGTGAGGGCGCAGACGTACTGCCGCTTCTTGTAGATGCGCAGTTCTCCCGTCGAGAACCCGACCGCCTTCGCCGGACGACCGGAGCAGACGGATGCGGCCTCCGCCCGCTGGACCGCCGGTCCCGTCACGGACACGGCACCGACGACCGTGAGCACAGTGAGTACGCGCCTCAGCAGCTTCCCGAACACGCTTGCTCCCCTCCCGCACCAAGCCGTACTGACGTACGACGCAGCCGGGGCCCGGACGGTTGCCGTCCGGGCCCCGGCGAGCGGGATCGGCCACGGGAGCCGGCGAGATCCGGGCCGCCCGGAGCGACTCACCCACGGCCGGGGGGCGGCTCCGCTCACGACCGGCCGCTCAGGACCCGGCCGGGCCGTACCGCTCACGACCGGCCGCTCAGGACCGGGCGGGGGCGGGCGCCTCCTCGCCGATGAAGGTCCGCCACAGTGCCGCGTACTGCCCGTCCCGCGCGAGCAGTTGGTCGTGCGTGCCGTCCTCGACCACCCTGCCGTGGGCCATGACGACCACCCGGTCCGCGCGGGCGGCGGTGGTAAGGCGGTGCGCGACGACCAGGGTGGTGCGGCGGCCGGTGAGCCGGTCGGTGGCGTGGTTCACCTGCGCCTCGGTGGCCAGGTCGAGCGCGGCGGTCGCCTCGTCGAGCAGCAGTACGTCCGGGTCGACCAGTTCGGCCCGGGCCAGGGCGATGAGCTGGCGCTGGCCGGCGGAGAGATTGCGGCCGCGTTCGGCGACCTCGTGGAGGTAGCCGCCCTCCAGGGTGGCGATCATGTCGTGGGCGCCGACCGCACGGGCGGCGGCCTCCACCTCCGCGTCGCTCGCTCCCGGACGCCCGTAGGCGATGGCGTCACGGACCGTGCCGGAGAAGAGGTACGCCTCCTGCGGCACGACCCCGAGCCGGTGCCGGTAGGCGGTGAGGTCCAGGTCGCGCAGGTCGGTGCCGTCGACGGTGACGCGTCCGCTCGTCGGGTCGTAGAACCGCGCCACCAGCTTGACCAGTGTGGACTTGCCCGCGCCCGTCTCGCCGACGAACGCGACCGTCTGTCCCGCGGGGATCCGCAGGTCGACGCCGGCGAGCGCCGTCTCCCCACCGCCCGCGCCGCCCCCGGCGCCTTCGCCCGCGTCGCCCCCGTACGCGAAGGAGACGTTCTCGAAGGCGATGTCACCGCGCAGCGAGAGCACGTCCAGGGGCTCGCGTGACTGCTTCGTGGATGTCGGCTCCCGCAGCAGTTCCTGGATCCGGCCGAGCGACACGGTGGCCTGCTGGTAGCCGTCGAAGACCTGGGACAGCTGCTGCACCGGGGCGAAGAACAGGTCGATGTAGAGCAGATAGGCGACGAGCGCGCCCGTGGTGAGCGTGCCCGCCTCGATCCGGCCCGCACCCACGATCAGCACGGCCGCCACGGCGACGGAGGACAGCAGTTGCACGAAGGGGAAGTACACGGAGATCAGCCACTGGCCGCGCACCCGCGCCTCGCGGTAGCTCTCGCTGCGCTCGGCGAACCGCCGGTTCCCGGACCCCTCGCGGCGGAACGCCTGCAGGATGCGCAGTCCGCTCACCGATTCCTGGAGGTCGGCGTTGACGACGCTGATCCGCTCGCGTGCGAGCTCGTACGCCTTCACCGACCGGCGGCGGAAGAAGTACGTGCCGACGATCAGGACGGGCAGTGTCGCGAAGACCACCAGGGCCAGCTCGAGGTCGAGCGCGACGAGGGCGACCATGATTCCGAAGAAGGTGACGACGGAGACGAACGCGGTGACCAGACCGGTCTGCAGGAAGGTCGAGAGCGCGTCGACGTCCGTGGTCATCCGGGTCATGATCCGGCCGGTCAGCTCGCGCTCGTAGTAGTCGAGGCCGAGCCGCTGGAGCTGGGCGAAGATCTTGAGCCGCAGGGCGTAGAGGATCCGTTCGCCCGTACGTCCCGTCATCCGCATGGCGCCGATCTGGCCGGCCCACTGGACGAGCACGGTCAGCAGCGCCAGGGCGGAGGCGACCCAGACCGCGGTCATCACGGCCTGCTCGACACCCTCGTCGATGCCGTGCCTGATCAGCACCGGCAGCAGCAGACCCATACCCGCGTCGACGGCGACGAGCAGCAGGCTGAAGAGCAGCGGCAGCCCGAAGCCGCGCAGCAGCCTGCGCAGGTCGTAGGTGTCCTCCGGGGTCACCGCGCGGACCTCGTCGACCTGCGGGGTGTCGTCGGCCGGAGGCAGCGCCGCGACCTGGGCGAGGAGTTCAGGGGTGGCGCCCGCCGCCTCGTCCTCTTCCTCCTCTTCCTTGCGGACCCACAGCGGGGGCGTGATGCCCCGCTCGGCGTCGAACTCGGCGTCCATCTCGGCGCGGAGGGTGCGGTCCTCCGGGATCTCGACGGGGAGGCTGTGGCCCGGGGAGACCCCGCCCATCTCGTCGGGGTCGGTGAGCAGGCGCCGGTACAGCGCGGACCGTTCCTGCAGTTCCTCGTGGGTGCCGATGTCGGCGAGCCGGCCGCCGTCGAGGACGGCGATGCGGTCGGCGAGACCCAGGGTGGACCGGCGGTGGGCGATCAGCAGGGTGGTGCGCCCGGCCATCACCCCGCGCAGGGCCTCGTGGATCTCGTGCTCGACCCGGGCGTCGACGGCGGAGGTGGCGTCGTCGAGGAGCAGCAGCCGGGGGTCGGCGAGGATCGCGCGGGCGAGGGCGATCCGCTGGCGCTGGCCGCCGGACAGGGTGAGCCCCTGCTCGCCGACCTTGGTGTCGTAACCGTTCGGCAGCTCACTGATGAAACGGTCCGCCTGTGCCGTTCGCGCGGCCTCGGCGATCTCCTCGTCCGTCGCGTCGGGCTTTCCGAAGGCGATGTTGGAGCGGACGGTGTCGGAGAACAGGAAACTGTCCTCCGGTACGAGCCCGACGGCGGCCCGCAGCGACTCCAGGGTGAGCTCGCGGACATCGTGGCCGCCGACGAGGACCGCGCCGTGCGTGACGTCGTAGAAGCGCGGCAGCAGCAGCGAGACGGTGGACTTGCCGCTGCCCGAGGAACCGACGACGGCGACGGTCTCACCGGGCCGGATCTCCAGGGAGAAGCCGTCGAGGACGCGCCGGGCACCCTCCCCGTCGCCGTAGGAGAAGCCGACGTCGTCGAACTCGACGGTCGCCGGCGCGTCGGCCGGGAGCTCCTTGGTGCCGTCCCCGATCGCCGGCTCGGTGTCGATCAGCTCCAGGACCCGCTCGACGCCGGCCCTCGCCTGCTGGCCCACGGTCAGCACCATGGCCAGCATCCGCACGGGTCCGACGAGCTGCGCGAGGTAGGTCGAGAAGGCGACGAAGGTACCGAGGGTGATCTGTCCGCGCGTGGCGAGCCATCCGCCGACCGCCAGCATCGCCACCTGCCCCAGCGCGGGCACGGCCTGGAGGGCCGGGGTGTAGATCGCGTTCAGCCTGACCGTGCGCAGCCGCCCGGCGAAGAGCGTGCGGCTGACGTCCCTGAGCTTGCCGGTCTCCTGGTCCTCCTGGCCGAAGCCCTTGACGACCCGCACTCCGGAGACGGCACCGTCGACGACCCCGGCGACGGCTGCCGCCTGCTGCTGCGCGTACCAGGTGGCGGGGTGGAGCCTGACCCGGCTGCGTCTGGCGATGAACCAGAGGGCGGGGGCGACGGCCAGTGCCACCAGGGTGAGCGGCGGCGACAGCCAGGCCATGACGCCGAGGGACACGAAGAAGAGCACGAAGTTCCCGATGGTCATCGGGAGCATGAAGAGCAGGCCCTGGATCAGCTGGAGGTCGCTGGTGGCGCGGCCGACGACCTGGCCCGTGGACAGCTCGTCCTGGCGGCGCCCGTCGAGCCGGCTGATCGTCCGGAACATGTCGGTGCGCAGGTCGTGCTGGACGTCGAGGGCCAGCCGCCCGCCGTAGTAGCGGCGTACGTAGGTGAGCACGTAGACGATGACCGCCGCGCCGATCAGCAGTCCCGTCCAGACGGCCAGTGACCGTGAGTGATCGCCGATGACGTCGTCGATCACGACTTTGGTGATCAGCGGGACGATGGCCATGACCGCCATGCCGGCCAGTGACGAGCCCAGTGCGAGCACGACGTTCCGCCGGTACCGCCAGGCGTAACCGGTCAGTCTCCGTGCCCACGATCGCTCTGCCGCCGCCACCAGCTGCCTCCCCGTCGTCCTGTTCTGCCGGAAGGCACCAACGCGGGCCGGGCGCGATTTCATCCCGCCGCGACACGGCCGGACGAAAGAACGGTCCCTGGTCCTAGGACCGGGGACCGTTCTCGCGGACTCGCGGACTCGCGGGCCGATGCGGGCGCGGCCGTCGGGCTCACGCGCCGTGCGGGCCGCCGCCCGTGGCCCGGGCCGCTAGCGGAGCGCCGGGTTCGCGGACACCGCGTCCCGGGCCGCACGTCCCGGAACGGCGGGGATGGACTCCTGCGGGTTGTCCGTCGGGACATAGCCGAGGCGCGGCGGAGCCGTCGGGTTGAGGTCCTTGTGGACGGCGCGGGCGACCGCCTGGATGGTGGCGATGCCGTCGTTCATGGTCTTGTTGTCGTGGGTGAGCACGGTGATCTGGTAGTTGTGCGCCGTACCGGTGAAGGCACCGATCGAGTGGACGCGCCAGCCGTGCGTGGCCCGCGGGAGCCAGCCGTTCTTGACGTGGATCTTCGCGGTGGAGGGGGCGCCGGCAGGGGTGCCCCAGCGCTGGTCCGCCACGACGGCGTTCATCAGCTGCAGCACGTAGCCGCGCGAGGCGTCGGTGAGGACGGTGTTCTTGGCCGTCAGGATCGCGAGCAGCTTCTGCTGGTCACGGGCGGTGATCTGGGTGAGCCCCCAGTACCCGTTCGCGCCGGGAACGGTCTTGGTCATGCCGGCGGCGGCGAGGAAGCCCTTGATCTTGGTCAGGCCGAGCTGACGCCAGAGTGCGCTGGTGGCGTCGTTGTCCGACTTGGTGATCATGGCCGTGGCGCGTGACTTCTCCGTGGCGGTCAGCTGGCGGCCGGTCTTCT
This sequence comes from Streptomyces wuyuanensis, assembly GCF_900103455.1. GTDB lineage: Bacteria > Actinomycetota > Actinomycetes > Streptomycetales > Streptomycetaceae > Streptomyces > Streptomyces wuyuanensis. The sequence goes on from NZ_FNHI01000007.1 coordinate 213,252, forward strand.
GCGCGTCCCAGAGCAGGGTCGCGAGGACGGTCGTCTTGACGACGCTGGCGGAGTCGAACTTCTGGTCGGGGCGGAGGATGCAGCTGGTCTTGGTCACCCGGTCGTTGACGAGCACCGCGGTCGTCGACGCACGGCCCTTGAGGGCGGCGGTGATGTCCTTGACGAGCGTGGCCGCCAGTCCGGCCTTCTGGGAGGTGCAGGCCACGGCGGGGGTGGCCGCGCCCGCCGTGCTCTGGGTGGCGCTGACGGTCACCGGCACGAGCACACCGAGAGCGGCAGCCGCGCAGAGAGCCCCACGTCTGCGGCGGCGGGGTATGGAGTGTCTCTTCACGACTCACATGACTCAGCAGGCTGCGAAAGGTTGTACGGAGGGCGGTGGCCGGGGCCGGGAACACGGACCGATGCCGTCGGTCGGCGCGCGCGGGCGTTCGCCGGATCCGGGCCCTGGGTAGCCATGAGCGGTGTCCGCCGGCCGGACCGGCGGGAAAGGGGAGACGGTGTCCGACGAGAACGACAAGGAGAACGAGAGCCCGGCCTACCGGAGCGGGCGGCTGTGGGGGGCGCTGCACACCTTGCGGGTCCTCGGGGGCGTCCCCATGAAAGGGAAGCTCGCCCATGACTCCCGGCTCCGTATGGCGGAGCGGCAGCCCGGCCTCCACATACCGAGGCAGCTGAACAAGGCGACGAAGCACCTGGTCGCGGCCCGGCGGCGGGGCGCCCGGCACGGGAAGGCGGCGGACGAGGTGCTGAAGGCGGTCCTGGAGTCCATACCGGGCGACGGCGGGTTCCCCCAGACCTACGACGCGGCCCAGCGGAAGGAGTTCCGCGACGGCTTCAGGGCGCAGAAGGGCACGTACGCGGCGGCGTACCGGGCGCTCCTGCGGTGACCGGTGCGCCGCCGCGCCGTTCTGCGGCCGCGGCCTGGAGCGCGCCGCGCCTCCTACAGGTGCGTCGCTACAGGTGCGTCGGCGCGAACATCCTGAGCACCGCGGGCAGCACGACGACCGAGGGGCCGGGCTGTGCGAGGGCCTTGGCGAGGTCCTCGCGGAGCGACTCCGTGGTGGTGCGCACGGCCGGGACGCCGAAGGACTCGGCGAGCGCGACGAAGTCCGGGCGGGACAGTTCGGTCGCGGTCGCCTCGCCGAAGGCGTCCGTCATGTACTCGCGCAGGATGCCGTAGCCGCCGTCGTCGACGATCAGCCAGGTCACGGGCAGCTCGTACTGCTTCGCGGAAGCCAGCTCCGCGATCGAGTACATCGCGCCGCCGTCGCCGGAGACCGCGAGCACCGGCCGGGTGCGGTCGGCGGCGGCCGCGCCGAGCGCGGCGGGGAAGCCGTAGCCGAGTCCGCCCGCGCCCTGCGCCGAGTGCATGGTGTTCGGCCGGCGGGCGTCGAAGGCCGACCAGGCCCAGTAGGCCAGGATCGTCATGTCCCAGAAGCTCGGGGAGTCGTCCGGCAGGGCGTCGCGGACCGCGGCGAGCACCTCCTGCTCCAGCGTGAGCTCCTGGCCGGCGATCCGCTCCCGGACCTTCGCCAGCAGTGCGGAGACCCGCTCGGCGGCCGACGGGTCGCGGCGGTCCTCCACCGTCTCCAGCAGCGCGGTGAGCGCGATACGGGCGTCGGCGTGGATGCCGAGTCCGGCGTGGTTGGACTCCAGCTTGCCGAGGTCGGCCTCGATCTGGATCACCCGGCCGCGGGGCGCGAACGTGTGGTAGTTCGAGGACAGTTCGCCCAGGCCGGAGCCGACGACGAGCAGGACGTCGGCGTCCTCCAGGAAGTCGGTGGTGTGCCGGTCCTCCAGCCAGGACTGCATCGACAGCGGGTGCTCCCACGGGAAGGCCCCCTTGCCGCCGAAGGTGGTCACGACGGGGGCGTCCAGCTTCTCGGCGAGGGCGAGCAGCTTGCCGGAGGCGTCGGAGCGCACCACACCGCCGCCCGCGATGATCGCGGGGCGCTCGGCGTTCTGGAGCAGGTGCGCGGCGACGGCGGTGAGTTCCGGGCGGGGCACGAGGTCGTGCGGGGTGGCGTCCAGGGCCGTCACGACCGGCAGGGCCGTCCCGGCGAGCAGCACGTCCTGGGGGATCTCCACCCAGACCGGCCCGTGCGGGGCGGTCAGCGCGGACTCCCAGGCGGCGGCGATCGCGGAGGGGATCTGGGAGGCGGTGCGGACGGTGTGCACGGACTTCACGACGTCCCGGAACGAGGCCTTCTGGTCGCGCAGCTCGTGCAGATAGCCGTGGCGGCCGCCGCCGATGCCCGGGCTCGGCACCTGGCTGGAGATCGCCAGGACCGGGGCGCTGGCCGCGGCGGCCTCCTGGAGCGCGGCGAGCGAGGTGAGCGCGCCGGGGCCGGTGGAGAGCAGCAGCGGGGTGGCCTGTCCGGTGATCCGGCCGTGGGCGTCGGCGGCGAAGCCCGCGTTGTTCTCCACGCGCAGCCCGACGTACTCCAGGTCGGAGCGGCGCAGCGCGTCGAACATGCCGAGGGCGTGCTGGCCCGGCAGACCGAACACCGTGGTGGCGCCCAGCCCGGCCAGGGCCTCGACGACGAGGTCCCCGCCGTTGCGGCCGGCCGGCGGGTTGAGCGCGGCGGCCACCTGCCGCGCCGTGGGGCGCAGCACGAGGTCGTGGTCGTGGGTCACTTGTCGTTCCTCGACGCGGCGATCTGGCGGGCCATGATCGTGGTGAGCTCGTACGCGGTGTGGGAGGCCGCGACGGAGGTGATCTCGGCGTGGTCGTAGGCGGGGGCGACCTCGACGACGTCGGCGGAGACCAGGTTGCAGGAGGCGAGCCCGCGCAGGATCTCCAGCAGTTCGCGCGAGGTCATGCCGCCCGCCTCGGGGGTGCCGGTGCCGGGGGCGTGGGCGGGGTCGAGGCAGTCGATGTCGATGGAGATGTAGAGGGGGCGGTCGCCGATGCGCTGGCGCAGCTGGTCGGCGACCTCGTCGGCGCCGCGGCGGTAGACGTCGGAGGAGGTGACGATGCCGAAGCCCATCTTCTCGTCGTCGGTCAGGTCCTGCTTGCCGTAGAGCGGGCCGCGGATGCCGACGTGGGAGAGGGCCTCGGTGTCGAGGATGCCCTCCTCGACGGCGCGGCGGAACGGGGTGCCGTGGGTGTACTCGGCACCGAAGTAGGTGTCCCAGGTGTCCAGGTGGGCGTCGAAGTGCAGCAGCGCCACGGGGCCGTGCTTCCTGGCCACCGAGCGCAGCAGCGGCAGCGCGATGGTGTGGTCACCGCCGAGGGTCATCATGCGGGCGCCGGTGCCGAGGATGTCGTCGGCGGCGGCCTCGATGGTCTCGACGGCCTCGTTGATGTTGAACGGGTTGGCGGCGATGTCGCCCGCGTCCGCCACCTGGGCGAGCGCGAAGGGCGAGGCGTCCTGGGCCGGGTTGTACGGCCGCAGGAGCCTCGACGCCTCGCGGATCGCGTTGCCGCCGAAGCGGGCGCCGGGACGGTACGACACCCCGGCGTCGAAGGGCACGCCGACGACGGCGACATCGGTGCTGCCGACCTCGTCGAGCCGGGGCAGCCGGGCGAACGTCGCGGGTCCGGCGTACCGCGGGATGCGGGACGAGTCGATGGGGCCGCGCGGCGTCTCGTTGCTGCTCATGACCATGCCTCTTCTTCCTGCGCTTTTCTGCTTATCCGTCGGTTTGCAGTCGTTTGACTGTAACGGGGTTCACGGGGTGGCCGGGACCGACTCCTGCGCGGTCCGCTGCTCGGCCTCGGGGTCGCGGCCCGCGAGGCGCTCGCGCCAGTTGGCCAGGATCGCCTCGTCGGTGGGCCTGGTGGCCAGCGAGACGACGACGTAGGTGACGAGGGAGGCGAGCAGGCCGTAGTAGATGGGCTCGTTGGCGAGGATGCCGAACTTCCACATCAGGGTGATGACGGCCACGCCGCCGACGACGACGGAGGAGAGGGCGCCGTACACCGTGCCGCGCCTCCACAGCAGCCCGCCGAGGATCGGCACCAGCAGACCGCCGACGAGCAGGTTGTAGGCGACCGTCAGGGCCTCGACCACGTTGTTGAGGGCGATGGCGATGCCGATCACGGCTATGCCCATGACCAGGATGAACATCCGGTTGCCCTTGACCTCGTCGTGCGCCTCGCCGTCCGCCCGCCGTGTCACGGCGCCGCGCAGCCGCTGCCAGATGTCGTTGTTGGCGACGGTCGCACAGGCGATCAGGGCGCCGGAGGAGGTGGACATCACGGCGGCGAGGGCGGCGGCCAGGACCAGGCCGCGCACACCCAGCGGGAGTTCGTCCTTGACGATGGTGGCGAAGGCGTCGTCGGCGTTGGCGAGGTTCGGGTAGAGCACCTTGGCCGCGGTGCCGATGACGGCGCCGGCGAGGGCGTAGGCGAGACAGTACGTACCGGCCACCGTGCCGCCCCAGCGGGCGACCTTGTCGTCGCGGGCGGTGAAGACGCGCTGCCAGATGTCCTGGCCGATGAGCATGCCGAACGTGTAGATGAGCACGTAGGTGAAGATCGTCTCGCCGCCGATGCCGAACGGCGCGAAGTACTCGGTGGGCAGCTGGGCCTTCATCTCGGCGAAGCCGCCGGCCTTGACGACGGCGATGGGCAGCAACAGGAGCAGCACGCCGATCGTCTTGACGACGAACTGCACCATGTCGGTGAGGGTGATCGACCACATGCCGCCGAGCGTGGAGTATGCGACGACGATCGAGCCGCCGAGGATGATCGCGACGGTCCGGTTCATGTCGAAGAGGACGTCGAAGATCGTGGCGTAGGCGATGGTCGAGGTGACCGCGAGCATCAGCGTGTAGGCCCACATCACCACACCGGTGATGAGTCCGGCCCGGCCGCCGTAGCGCAGGTCGAGCATCTCGGAGACGGTGTAGACCTTCAGCCGGGCGATGCGGGCGGAGAAGAAGATCGACAGGGCCAGGAGCCCGAGCCCGATGGTGAAGACCATCCAGGCCCCGGAGAGGCCGTACTTGTAGCCGAGGCCCACACCGCCGATGGTGGAGGCGCCGCCGAGCACGATCGCGGCCATGGTGCCGGAGTACATCGAGGGGCCGAGCCTGCGCCCTGCCACCAGGAACTCGCTCTTGGACTTGGCGCGGCGCATGCCCCACCAGCCCATGGCCAGCATGCCGGCCAGATAGACGACGATCACTGCGTAGTCGACGGCCATGGGGCCCTCCTTCGCTTTCACCTCGGTGGCGTGTCGTGCAGAAGTTCAAGGGGGACGCAGCGGCTCCTGCGCGGGGACATCCGCCCGCGGCCGCTGGACGACTCGACGATAGGTGGCTGAAAAGCGACGATGAAGTGTACGTTTCCTCCATTCCCGAAGACGATCAAGGATGGAACGTCCACCATGCCGGACTCCACCGCTCCCCAGGGCGCCCCTTCGGCCCCGCCCACCCCGCCCGTCCCGCTGACCGCACTGCTGGCCCGGGAGGATCTCGGGCTGCGGCTGGTCGCGGGCGTCCCCGAGTCCGGGGGCGCCGAGGGCGTCCGGATCCAGTGGGTGCACACCTCGGAGATGGCCGACCCGTACCCCTACCTCCTGGGCGGCGAGCTGCTGCTGACCGCGGGCGTCCTGCTGAAGGACCCGGAGATGTACGCCGCGCGGGTCGTCGAGGCCGGCGGCGCGGCGATCGGCTTCGGGGTGGCGCCGGTGTACGACACCGTCCCGGACGCGCTCGTCGCGGCGTGCGAGCGCCGTGGGCTGCCGCTGCTCGAGGTGCCGCCGCAGACCCCGTTCACCGCGATCGCCCGCGCCGTCTGGGGGCTGATGGCCCAGGCCCGGCTCCGGGAGGTGCGCCGGGTCAGCGAGGCCCAGCAGGGCCTGGCGAACGCGGCGGCCCGCCCCGACCCGGTGCCGGCGGTACTGCAGCAGCTCGCCTCCCGCCTCGGCGGCTGGGCGGTGCTGCTGGCTCCGGACGGCTCGGCCCTGCACGTGGCCGGCCGGGCGCCGTCCCGCGAGGCGCGCGAGGCACTGGGGCGGCTGGCGCGCGTGGTGAGCCCGGAGCCCGATGACGACGAGCCCGCCGACGACACGGCCGCTCCCCCTTCACGGGCCGCCGGCGCCCAGGCGGAGCCGGGCGCCCCGGCGGGAACCACACGCCGGCCGCCATCGTCGGCGACCGACACCGTCGGGGAGGCGCACCTCGCGGCCTACGCCCTCGGCGGCGGCCAGGGTCTGGTCCTCGGAGTCGCCGCCGAGGGGCGCGAACCGGGAGGGCACACGATCGCCGGGGTCGCCGTCGTCCTGCTGTCCCTGCTCACCGCGCCGCACCAGGGAGCCGACGCGAGCGGGCGGACCGCCGCGCTGGTACGGCTGCTGCTGGGCGGTACGCCCGCGGAGGTGGTCCGCGACCTGGGCCCCGGTCCCTGGACGGTGGTGCACGGGACGCGACCGGGGCAGCCGGACCGGATCGCGGCCTCCGCCCTCGGCGCGGCCCTGGGCAGCACGCTGGTGGACACGGACGGGGAGACGGTACGGATCCTGCTCTCCGGCGACCGGCGCATCGAGCCCCAGCCGGGCTGGACCCTGGGCGTGAGCGCCCCGGCCACGGCGGCGGAGCTGGGCACCGCCGACGCCGCCGCCGCCCGCGCCCTGCGCCGTGCGGAGGCGACCCGGGTCCCGCTCGCCCGCCAGCGAGACGCGGGCCTCGGCGAACTGGTCGCGCCCGACGAGGCCGCCGTCCACGCCCGCACCCTGCTCGCGCCGGTCGCGGACTCCCCCGCGCTCGCCGAGACCCTGCGGGTCTGGCTCTCGCTCCACGGCAGCTGGGACCGCACGGCGGTGGCCCTGGGCGTCCACCGCAACACGGTCCGCCAGCGCATCGCGCGATGCGCTGCGCTGCTGGGCGTCGACCTGGACGACGCGGACGTACGGATGGAGCTGTGGTTCGCGCTGCGGTACGTGTGAGGACCGGGCGGGTCGCGCTGCGGAACGTGCCCCGCGGTTCCGTGGGGAACCCACGATTCTGCCGCCCCAAGGCTGTCGCTCCGCCCCAAGTCCCCTACCGCTCAGCTGTGTTGGAATTCCGGCATGGCCTCTTCCGCCGACGGAACCATCACCCCGGCCCCGGACGGGACCGGCAGCCGGCTGCGCGCCGAGATCGAGGGGCTGCGGGAGGAGGCGACGCGCCAGAGGAATCTGGCCCACCGCAGGGCCGAGTTCTGGGCCAGGGCCGATATCGCACTCGGCTTCCCCGCCGCGCTGCTCGCCGGCGTCGCCGGAGCGACGGGGCTGGCCACCGCGGACGCCCGCATCCCCGCGGCGCTGCTGGCCCTCGCCTCCGCGGGATTCGCCGCGGGCGCGGGATTCCTGCGGAGCGCCACCCGCTGCCGGGCCAACAAACGCGCCCGGCACGCGTGGGCGACCGTGGAGGGCCGGGCCGCGGTGAAGCTGGCGCAGTCGCACACGACCCCCGCGGACCTGGCCGAACTGCTGGAGCACCGCCTCGCCGCCCTGTCGGCGTACGACGGCGAGGACCCCCAGCCGGGGCAGACGCCGGTCACGGCGGGCTGAGCGCCCACCGGCCGGCGCCGGTCAGCCCTCGCCCGCCGGACGGGCTCCCGCGCCGGGAAGGCGCGCGCCACGGCTCCTGGCGATCCGGTGCACGTCCCGCAGCGCCTCGATCATGCGGGCGACGACGAAGCGGAGCTGGGCGTCGGTGACCCGGCGGTCGGCGAGCAGGTCGCGGGCATGGTCCAGCAGATCCGCGGCCATTCCGAGCTGCACGGCCTCGATGTCGTCCGCGAGCCGGGACACATGGCCGGCGCCGTCCCCGATGACGTAGCACGGCTTGCCACCCGCCCCGGTCCACGGCAGCAACCGGACGACGTCCTCCCCCCGACCCTCGCCCGTCACGCCGGCACTCCCGCGCGCCCCGGGGCGGGCAGCAGGTCGACGCCGTGGACGGCGAGCCGCAGTTCCGGCCACCGTGTCTGCCGCCGCTCGTGCGCCAGGAGATACGGCCGGACGAGAGCGGTGTCCTCGCCGCGCAGCACGGCGGTGTGCGGGCGCACCGGAGGCGCCGGGCGAGGAGCGGAGACGGCGGTCCCCGCGGGGAAGGGCGGCGGCGACGCGGTCTCCGCGTCGGGGCGCACGAGCCGCAGCAGCGACTCCAGCAGGCGGGCGAGCAGGTCGCGCACGTCCATCAACTCCGGTGGTTCGACGAGGTGTCGCTGTGTAGCGATCCGATCACACAGTGGGACCCGCGCGGCTAGGCTGACCAGGGGGTTCGACGTGACGGATCGGCAGTCACACGGGAGTTGACGATGGGCAGCATGTACGGGGAATGGCTGCGGGCCCAGCGCGAGGCCGCCGGGCTCACCCAGCAGGAGCTGGCCGACGCGGCGATCATGACCCGTTCGCACATCGCCCACATCGAGGCGGGCCGCCGCGTCCCGTCGAAGGAGGACGCGCGACGACTGGACGGGGCGCTGAACACGGGGAACGTGCTGAGCAGTTTCCTGCCGAAGGACGACGGCCTGGTCGCCGACCGATTCGCGGCCGCCCGCGCGCTCGAACAGCAGGCCACCCTGATCCGCGAGTTCGCGCTGTCGTTCATCCCCGGGATTCTTCAGACGGAGGCGTACGCACGCGCGGTGATGGGCGCCGCGTTCCCACCCTGGAGTGAAGCCGAGTGTGACAAGGCAGTCGTCACCAGGCTCGAACGGGCACGAGTCCTGCAGGACCCAACGACGCCCGTGGTCTGGGCCGTTCTGGACGAGGCAGTGCTGCGCCGCCCGATCGGAGGCCCTGGCGTGATGGCGCATCAGATCGCGCACATCGTCGGACTGGCCGAGTCGGGCCGGGTACGCGTCCATGTGGTCCCGTTCTCCACGGGAGCCCACCCTCTGCTCCAGGGCATGCTCTCCCTGATGTCATTCGAGGACCAGCCTCCGGCGGCCTACGTGGAGGGACTGAGCACTGCCACGCTGCACGACGCGCCCGCCGTGGTCGAACGACTCCAGAACGCCTACGCTCTCGCGTTGGGCGACGCGCTCTCACGCAAGGAGTCGATCGCCCTGTTGAGGGCGGCAGCGAAGGACTACGGAAACCATGACTGAGCACAGCATTCCGGTCGCCTCCGCGCTGACCGGCTGGCGGAAGTCGACGTTCAGCGGACCGGAGGCCGACAGCTGCGTCGAGGTCCTCGACGCCCACCCCGCCGGCGTCCCCGTCCGCGACTCCAAGCAGCCGCACGGCCCCGCGCTCGTCTTCCCGCGCGGGAGCTGGGCCGCGTTCACCGCCGCCGTGAAGGACGGAACCCTGCCCTCCTGACCCGTGCGCCCACCCGCACCCACCACGGCCCCGTCATGTGACGGGGCCGTTGTCACATCCGGATGCCGCCCCCGCACGTGCGCCTCATCACTCTGGACAGTTTCAACAACCGCCGGGTAACTTATTCTGAGCAAGCGCTTAGACAGCGCTCTGTGCCCAGCCAGTCACCCGACATCGTGCCCAGGAGGCGTCCGTGCGCCGGACCGTATTCAATGAGGACCACGAAGCGTTCCGGGAGACCGTCCGTGCCTTCATCGAGGCCGAGGTCGTCCCCGTCTACGACGAGTGGTTCGCCGCCGGCCAGGCGCCGCGCGACTTCTACTACAAGCTCGGCGAGCTGGGCATCTTCGGCATCAACGTGCCCGAGGAGTTCGGCGGCGCGGGTCTGGACACCCACAAGTTCGAGGCCGTCCTCTACGAGGAGACCGCGCGCGCGGGCGTCAACTTCGGCGGCTCCGGCGTGCACGTGCTGCTCGCCCTGCCGTACATCAAGATGCTCGCCACCGACGAGCAGAAGAAGCGCTACCTCACGAAGTTCGTCACCGGCGAGGAGATGTGGGCGCTGGCGATGACCGAGCCGGGCACCGGCTCCGACGTCGCGGGCATGAAGACCACGGCCAAGCTGTCGGAGGACGGCACGCACTACGTCCTCAACGGCGCCAAGACGTTCATCACCGGCGGTGTCCACGCCGACCGCGTGATCGTGTGCGCCCGGACCTCCGCCCCGCGCGAGGACGACCGCCGCTTCGGCATCTCCCTCTTCGCCGTGGACACCAAGTCCGAGGGCTACTCCATCGGCCGGAAGCTGGACAAGCTGGGCCTGCGTACCTCCGACACGGCCGAGCTGGCGTTCGTCGACGTCAAGGTCCCGGTCGAGGACCTGCTGGGCGAGGAGAACAAGGGCTTCTACTACCTCGGCCAGAACCTGCCGTCCGAGCGCTGGGGCATCGCCTTCGGTGCGTACGCGCAGGCCAAGGCCGCGATCCGGTTCGCGCAGGAGTACGTGCAGGACCGCACGGTCTTCGGCAAGACGGTCGCGTCCTTCCAGAACACGAAGTTCGAGCTGGCCGCCTGCCAGGCCGAGGTGGACGCCGCCGAGGCCGTCGCCGACCGCGCCCTGGAGGCGCTGGACGCGGGCGAGCTGACCGCTGCCGAGGCCGCCTCCGCCAAGCTGTTCTGCACCGAGGTCGCCCACCGCGTCATCGACCGGTGCCTCCAGCTGCACGGCGGCTACGGCTACATGAACGAGTACCCGATCGCCCGCCTCTACGCGGACAACCGCGTCAACCGCATCTACGGCGGCACCAGCGAGGTCATGAAGTCGATCATCGCCAAGTCGATGGGCCTCTGACCCTGTGAGCGAAGCTCTCGACGACCTGCTCGATCTGCTCGACCTGGAGCGGATCGAGCAGGACATCTTCCGGGGCCGGTCGCGTTCGGCGATCGTGCCCCGCGTCTTCGGCGGTCAGGTCGCGGCCCAGGCGCTCGTCGCCGCGGGCCGCACCGTCCCCGACGACCGCACGGCGCACTCCCTGCACGCGTACTTCCTGCGTATGGGCGACCCGGGTGCCCCGATCGTCTACACGGTCGACCGCATCCGCGACGGCCGGTCCTTCACGACCCGGCGCGTCGTGGCGGTCCAGCACGGCCAGCCGATCTTCCATCTCTCGGCGTCCTTCCAGACGTACGAGGAGGGGCTCGACCACCAGGCGCCGATGCCGGACGCCCCGGCCCCGGACAGCCTGCCCTCGGCCGAGGAGACCCTGCCGCAGCACGCCGGGCGGTTCATCGCCCCGGAGATCGCGGAGCGGATGCTCGAAGCACGGGCCGCCGTCGATCTGCGCTATGTGGACGCTCCTCCGTACGCGAGCGTGGGCGAGCCCCGGGAGGCCCGCTCGCAGGTGTGGTTCCGCACGAACGGCAAGCTCGCGGACGACCCGCTGCTGCACGTCTGCCTCGCCACCTACGTCTCCGACATGACGCTGCTCGACTCCGTGCTGCTGGCCCACGGGCGCGGCGGCTGGACCGTCGGCGACGTCGTCGGCGCCTCGCTGGACCACGCGATGTGGTTCCACCGCCCGTTCCGCGCCGACGAGTGGCTGCTGTACGACCAGGAGTCGCCGAGCGCGCACGGCGGCCGCGGCCTCGGCCAGGCACGCATCTACACCCAGGACGGGCAGCTGGCGATCTCGGTGATCCAGGAGGGCGTGGTCCGCGTCCCGCACGGCTGAGAGCGCCCCTCCCTCGCACGACCGCGCGGTCCACCCGAGCGAGGGGGACACAACGGACATACGCTCCCCTCATGGCGAGCGACGAGATCACCGGCGGTCCGCCCGGGGCACCGCGCGTGCCCGGCGCACCGGCCGACGCCCCCGCTCCCCCGCCGGAGCGGATCGAGCCCGTCAAGGCGCCGGAGAGCACCTTCACCGTGATCGTCGCGGCGCTCGCCAACCTCGGCATCGCCGTGGCCAAGGCCGTCGCCGGCGTCGTCAGCGGATCGAGCGCGATGCTCTCCGAGGCCGCCCATTCGGTCGCCGACACCGTGACCGAGGTGCTGCTGCTGACCGCCCTGCGGCGGAGCGCCAAGCCGGCCGACGAGGAGCATCCGCTGGGCTACGGCCCCGAGCGCTACATCTGGGCGATGCTCGCGTCCGTCGCCACCTTCGTCGGCGGCGCGGTCTTCTCCGTCTACGACGGCGTCCACACCCTGGTCCAGGGCGAGAAGCTCGGGAATCCGCTGCCCTCGTACGTCGTCCTGGCCGTCGCCGCCGTGCTGGAGGGCTACTCGCTGCGGACGGGGGTCCGGCAGATCCGCGGCGAGGCGTCCCGCTTCGGCACGCCCGCGCGTCGCTATCTGCGCTACACGCCCGACACGGCGGTCAAGGCCGTGGTCATGGAGGACTCCGCCGCCCTCAGCGGGCTGCTGCTCGCGGCGGGCGGCCTGGCCGGCGCCCAGCTCACCGGCTCCTCCGTCTGGGACGGGATCGCCTCGATCCTCATCGGCATGCTGCTGGTGTACGTGGCGTGGGTGCTCGGCCGCAGCAACGCCCAGCTGCTGATCGGCCGGCCGCTGCCGCCGCGGATGCGGAAGGCCGTGCACGAGGAACTGCTCACGGTCCCCCACATCGTGGAGGTACTGGAGCTGACCACCCTCGTTCAGGGACCGGCCGAGATCCTGATCGCGGCGAAGGTGAACTTCCGGGACGTCGCCTCGGCGGAGCAGGTGGAATGGGCGTGCGAGGACGCCGAGGAGCAGCTGCGCCAGCGCTTCCCGGCGATCCGCCGGGTGTACCTCGACCCCACGCCGGCGGTGCGCCAGGTGCGGCCGGCCTCGGCCGGGGAGCCGCCGGGGCTCAGAGGAGACCGGCCGCGTCCAGGAGGTACGCCGTCATCGGGTCGTAGAAGCGCGGGTCCGTGACATGGTCGTCCAGCGGGACCGTCACCTGGACCGTGCCCTCCGCCTCGCCGATGAACAGGGCCGGGTCGTTGCAGTCGGCGAAGCCGACCGCGTCGACGCCCCGCTGTCCCGCGCAGCCCGCCCAGCCGTGGTCGGCGACGACCAGGTCCGGTCGCGCCCGGCCGTCCCGCTCCAGCCCGTCCAGGATCGCGGCCATCGGCTCGGGGGAATGCGTGTGCCACAACGTCGCGCCGCGCTCCAGCATGGCCACGTCGGCGAACTGGTAGACCATGCCCTCGTCCGCGGTGAGCCCGGAGGGGATCCGGACGATCTCGCAGCCCGCGGATCTGAGCGCGTCCGCGATCTGCCGGTGGACGTCGAGCAGCCCGCCCGGGTGGCCGGTGGCGAAGAGCACCGACTCTCTTCCGGCGGCGGCCTGCTTCAGCCGGGCCGCCATCCGGTCCAGGGCGTCGACGGTCAGCTCCGGGTCGATGGTGTCCTGGCCGTACCGGTACTGCGGATCGTCGTTGACGCCGCAGCGCTCGGCCATGACGGCCAGGACGTCCTGCTCGTCGCTCCAGCGGTCGCCGAGCTCCAGGCCCAGCCAGTAGTGGCGGTCCCCGTTGGCGAGCTTGCGGTAGTGGGAGAGGTTGTTGTCCCGCGGGGTGGCGACGTCTCCGGCGATACGAGTGCGGACGAGGTGGTCGACAAGGGCGGCGCGGTTCGGTATCGGCATGCGCCCATTGTGCCGTCAGGTGTGCGGAGCGTGCCCGGTGTCCCGCGGGCCGGACACCCGCGCCGCCGCCCGGCTGGCGCGGGCGCTACGACAGCGAAGCGAACGCCCCGTTGGCGAGCTTGCGCAGCAGGTCCTCCATCGCCGCGCGGCCCGGCAGCCCGTTGCCGTACGAGCCCAGGTGCGGGGTGGAGTTGAGCAGGCCGAAGACGGCGTGGACGGCCGCCCGGACCTGGCCCTCGCCGGTCTCCGGGTGCAGCTTGCGCACGACGTCCACCCACAGCTCGACGTACTGGCGCTGGAGCTGGCGCACCAGCTTGCGGTCGCTGTCCCGCAGCCGGTCCAGCTCGCGGTCGTGGAGGGTGATCAGCGGGCGGTCGTCGAGGGCGAAGTCGATGTGCCCGTCGATGAGCGAGGAGAGCACCTGCTCGGGGACGCCGTCCGCCTCGGCGACCCGGCGCCTGCCGCCGTCCAGGAGCCGGCCGGAGATGCCGACGAGCAGCTCGGCGAGCATCGCGTCCTTGCCGGGGAAGTGGCGGTACAGCCCGGGGCCGCTGATACCGACGGCGGCGCCTATCTCGTCGACGCCGACGCCGTGGAAGCCGCGCTCGGCGAAGAGGCGCGCGGCCTCCTTGAGGATCTGCTCGCGACGGGTCGGAGCGTCGGTCCTGGTGCTCATGCCACTGATTCTAGACAAGGCAGTTAGCGCTCGTTAACCTGAATGCGTGGGTTAACGCTCATTAACACGAACGATGCTCTGACAGGGGGCTCGACACGATGCGGCAAGCACCTGTGCTGACGAGTGCGGCAGATCCCGCCTCCGACGCCTGGCAGGCCAACGAGGCGGCACACCACGCCCTGGCCGACACCCTGCGCGCGAAGCTGGCGGCGGCCCGGCTCGGCGGCGGGGAGAAGGCCCGGGCGCGCCACACCGCGCGCGGGAAGCTGCTGCCGCGCGACCGGGTGGACACGCTCCTGGACCCGGGCTCGCCCTTCCTGGAGCTGGCCCCCCTCGCGGCGGACGGCATGTACGACGGGCAGGCCCCGGCGGCCGGTGTGATCGCCGGCATCGGCCGGGTCGGCGGGCGCGAGGTCGTGGTCGTCGCCAACGACGCCACGGTCAAGGGCGGCACGTACTACCCGATGACGGTGAAGAAGCACCTGCGCGCCCAGGAGGTGGCCCTGGAGAACCGGCTGCCGTGCGTCTACCTCGTCGACTCGGGCGGCGCCTTCCTGCCGATGCAGGACGAGGTCTTCCCCGACCGCGAGCACTTCGGCCGGATCTTCTACAACCAGGCCAGGCTCTCCGCGGCGCGCATCCCGCAGATCGCCGCGGTGCTCGGCTCCTGCACGGCCGGGGGCGCCTACGTCCCCGCGATGAGCGACGAGGCCGTGATCGTGCGGAACCAGGGCACGATCTTCCTCGGCGGCCCGCCGCTGGTGAAGGCCGCGACCGGTGAGGTCGTCACGGCCGAGGAGCTGGGCGGCGGCGAGGTCCACTCCCGGATCTCCGGCGTCACGGACCACCTCGCGGAGAACGACGCCCACGCGCTGAGGATCGTGCGGAACATCGTGTCCACCCTCCCCGAGCGCGGTCCGCTCCCCTGGTCGGTGGAGCCGGCCGAGGAGCCCAAGGCGGACCCCTTCGGGCTGTACGGGGCGGTGCCGGTGGACTCCCGCACTCCCTACGACGTCCGGGAGATCATCGCCCGCATCACGGACGGCTCCCGCTTCGCGGAGTTCAAGGCGGAGTTCGGCACGACGCTGGTCACCGGCTTCGCCCGGATCCACGGCCACCCCGTCGGCATCGTGGCCAACAACGGCATCCTGTTCGCCGAGTCGGCCCAGAAGGGCGCCCACTTCATCGAGCTGTGCGACCAGCGCGGCATCCCGCTGCTGTTCCTCCAGAACATCTCGGGCTTCATGGTCGGCAAGGACTACGAGGCGGGCGGCATCGCCAAGCACGGCGCCAAGATGGTCACGGCCGTGGCCTGCACCCGGGTGCCGAAGCTGACGGTCGTCGTCGGCGGCTCGTACGGCGCGGGCAACTACTCCATGTGCGGCCGCGCCTATTCGCCCCGCTTCCTGTGGATGTGGCCCAACGCCAAGATCTCGGTGATGGGCGGCGAGCAGGCCGCGTCCGTACTGGCCACCGTGAAGCGGGACCAGCTGGAGGCGCGCGGCGAGGAGTGGCCCGCCGAGGCGGAGGAGGCGTTCAAGGACCCCATCCGCGCCCAGTACGAGCAGCAGGGCAACGCGTACTACGCCACGGCCCGGCTGTGGGACGACGGGGTGATCGACCCGCTGGAGACCCGGCAGGTGCTCGGACTCGCCCTGACCGCCTGTGCCAACGCCCCGCTGCCCGAGAGGGACGCCTCGGCGCCCGGCTTCGGCGTATTCCGGATGTGAGGACCACTGTGACGTTCGAAGGACAGCGGATGTTCGACACCGTGCTGGTTGCCAACCGAGGCGAGATCGCGGTCCGCGTCATCCGCACGCTGCGGGCCCTCGGGGTCCGCTCGGTCGCCGTGTTCAGCGACGCCGACGCCGACGCCCGGCACGTCCGGGAGGCGGACACCGCCGTCCGGCTCGGCCCGGCGCCCGCCGCCGAGAGCTATCTCTCCGTGGAGCGGCTGCTGGAGGCGGCCCGCCGGTCCGGCGCCCAGGCGGTCCACCCGGGCTACGGCTTCCTCGCGGAGAACGCGGGGTTCGCGCGCGCCTGCGAGGAGGCGGGCCTGGTCTTCATCGGGCCGTCCGCCGAGGCGATCTCGCTGATGGGCGACAAGATCCGCGCCAAGGAGACCGTGCGGGCGGCCGGTGTCCCGGTGGTGCCGGGCTCCTCCGGCTCGGGCCTGACGGACGGCCAACTGGCCGAGGCCGCCCGGGAGATCGGCATGCCGGTGCTGCTGAAGCCCTCGGCGGGCGGCGGCGGCAAGGGCATGCGGCTGACCCGGGTGGAGTCGGCCCTGCTGGAGGAGATCGCCGCCGCCCGGCGGGAGGCGCGCGCGTCGTTCGGCGACGACACCCTGCTGGTGGAGCGCTGGATCGACCGCCCCCGGCACATCGAGATCCAGGTCCTCGCGGACGGCCACGGCAACGTGGTGCACCTCGGCGAGCGCGAGTGCTCCCTGCAGCGCCGACACCAGAAGATCATCGAGGAGGCTCCCTCCGTCCTGCTGGACGAGAGCGTCCGGGCGGCGATGGGCGAGGCGGCGGTCCAGGCGGCCCGCTCCTGCGGGTACCGCGGCGCGGGCACCGTCGAGTTCATCGTCCCCGGCGGCGACCCGTCCTCGTACTACTTCATGGAGATGAACACCCGCCTCCAGGTCGAGCACCCGGTGACCGAGCTCGTCACCGGACTGGACCTGGTGGAGTGGCAGCTGCGGGTGGCCGCGGGCGAGGAACTGCCCTTCGGCCAGAAGGACATCGCGCTCACGGGCCACGCGGTCGAGGCCCGCATCTGCGCGGAGGACCCCTCCCGCGGCTTCCTGCCGTCGGGCGGCACGGTCCTCTCCCTGAGCGAGCCCCGGGGCGACGGGGTGCGCACCGACTCGGGCCTCAGCGAGGGCACGGAGGTCTCCAGCCTCTACGACCCGATGCTGTCGAAGGTCATCGCGTACGGCCCCGACCGCCCGACCGCCCTGCGCAAGCTGCGCGCCGCCCTGGCGGACAACATCACCCTGGGTGTGCCGACCAACGCGGGCTTCTTGCGCCGGCTGCTCGCCCACCCCGATGTGGTCGCGGGCGACCTGGACACGGGACTCGTCGAGCGGGAGGCGGACTCCCTCGTCGACGGCACGGTCCCGGCGGAGGTGTACGCCGCCGCGGGCCTGCTGCGGGAGACGCCCGCGCCGGTGGACGCGTCCGGCTGGACGGACCCGTTCTCCGTACCCGGCGGCTGGCGCCTGGGCGGTGAACCCGCGTGGACCGTGCACCACTTCCGGGTACCGGGCCACGACCCGGTGGAGGTCCGGCTGCGCGGCTCGGAGGCCGTGCTGGACGGGGTGTCCGTGAGGCCCGTCCGGCGTGCGAAGGACACCGCACCGGCCGCGGGCGCGGCGACGATCACCGTGGAGATCGACGGCCTCACCCACTCCTTCCACCACGCCGCCGCTCCCGGCGGGACCTGGCTCGGCCGGGACGGCGACTCCTGGTACGTCCAGGACCACGACCCGGTCGCCGCGAGCCTGAGCGGGGCGGCCCGGCAGGGCGCCGACACGCTCGCCGCGCCGATGCCCGGCACCGTCACGGTCGTGAAGGTGGCGGTCGGGGACGAGGTCGACGCGGGCCAGAGCCTGCTCGTCGTGGAGGCGATGAAGATGGAGCACGTCATCTCCGCCCCGCACGCCGGGACCGTCACCGAACTGGACGTCACCCCGGGGACCACCGTCGTCATGGACCAGGTCCTGGCGGTCGTCGCCCCGCACGGCGACGAGGGCAAGGAGGACACGGCATGACCGAGGGACTGCCGATGGAGGTGCCCGCCGCCGGTCTGCCGCCCCGGGTGCGGATCCACGAGGTCGGGCCCCGCGACGGGCTGCAGAACGAGAAGGAGGTCGTCCCGACCGAGGTGAAGGCGGAGTTCGTCCACCGTCTCGCCGGGGCCGGGCTGACGACGGTCGAGGCGACCAGCTTCGTCCACCCCAAGTGGGTGCCCCAACTGGCGGACGCCGAGGACCTGTTCCCGCGGCTCTCCGACATCGGGGGCGTGGACCTGCCGGTCCTCGTGCCGAACGAGCGCGGGCTCGACCGCGCCGTCGCCCTCGGCGCCCGGCGGATCGCCGTCTTCGCGTCGGCGACGGAGACCTTCGCTGCGCGCAACCTCAACCGCACGGTCGACGAGTCGCTGGCCATGTTCGAGCCCGTGGTGGCCCGGGCGAAGGACGACAAGGTCCATGTCCGCGGCTATCTCTCGATGTGCTTCGGCGACCCGTGGGAGGGCGCGGTCCCCGTCCACCAGGTCGTCCGTGTGGCCCGGCGGCTGATGGAGCTGGGCTGCGACGAGCTGAGCCTGGGCGACACCATCGGCGTCGCCACCCCGGGCCATGTACAGGCGCTGCTTGCCCTGTTGAACGAGGAAGGCGTACCCACCAGCGCCATCGGGGTGCACTTCCACGACACCTACGGCCAGGCACTGGCCAACACCCTCGCGGCGCTCCAGCACGGCGTCACCACCGTCGACGCCTCCGCTGGCGGCCTCGGCGGCTGCCCGTACGCGAAGAGCGCCACCGGGAACCTCGCCACCGAAGACCTCGTGTGGATGCTCCACGGCCTCGGCATCGAGACCGGGGTCGACCTCGGCCGGCTCACCGCCACAAGCGTGTGGATGGCCGAGCGGCTGGGCCGTCCCAGCCCCTCACGCACCGTTCGCGCCCTCGCGGGCACGGCTTCCCACAAGGAGTCCTAGCCATGTCGCTCGACCACCGCCTCGCCCCCGAGCACGAGGAACTGCGCCGCACCGTCGAGGAGTTCGCCCACGACGTCGTCGCCCCCAAGATCGGCGACTTCTACGAGCGGCACGAGTTCCCGTACGAGATCGTCCGCGAGATGGGCCGGATGGGCCTGTTCGGCCTGCCCTTCCCCGAGGAGTACGGCGGGATGGGCGGGGACTACCTCGCCCTCGGCATCGCCCTGGAGGAGCTGGCCCGCGTCGACTCCTCCGTCGCCATCACCCTGGAGGCCGGGGTCTCGCTCGGCGCCATGCCCGTCTTCCGGTTCGGCACCGAGGAGCAGAAGCGCGAGTGGCTGCCCCGGCTCTGCTCCGGCGAGATCCTCGGCGCCTTCGGGCTGACCGAGCCGGACGCCGGTTCGGACGCCGGGGGTACGAAGACCACGGCCGTGCGCGACGATTCGACCGGCGAGTGGGTGATCAACGGCTCCAAGTGCTTCATCACCAACTCCGGCACCGACATCACGGGCCTGGTGACGGTCACCGCCGTCACCGGCCGCACGGACGCGGGCAAGCCGCTGATCTCCTCCATCATCGTCCCGTCGGGCACCCCCGGCTTCACCGTCGCCGCCCCGTACTCGAAGGTCGGGTGGAACGCCTCGGACACCCGAGAGCTGTCCTTCTCCGACGTCCGCGTGCCGTTCGCGAACCTGCTGGGCGAGGAGGGCCGGGGCTACGCCCAGTTCCTGCGCATCCTCGACGAGGGCCGCATCGCCATCGCCGCCCTCGCCACGGGACTGGCGCAGGGCTGTGTGGACGAGTCCGTGAAGTACGCCAAGGAGCGCCACGCCTTCGGCCGTCCGATCGGCGACAACCAGGCCATCCAGTTCAAGATCGCCGACATGGAGATGCGGGCGCACATGGCCCGGATCGGCTGGCGGGACGCGGCGTCGCGCCTCGTCCTCGGCGAGCCGTTCAAGAAGGAGGCGGCGCTGGCGAAGCTGTACTCCTCGACGGTCGCCGTCGACAACGCCCGTGACGCCACGCAGATCCACGGCGGGTACGGCTTCATGAACGAGTACCCGGTGGCCCGCATGTGGCGCGACTCCAAGATCCTGGAGATCGGCGAGGGCACGAGCGAGGTCCAGCGGATGCTGGTCGCCCGCGAGTTGGGGCTGCACTCGTAGGACGCACGGGCCGTCCGGCGGTGCTGCGCCGCCGGCGACCCGCTGCTCACGGCGCGGTGATCAGTGTCACGTGGGGGCGCCCTCTCGACAAGATCTGAGGTTAGGCTAACCTACCTTCGACTTTGCTCAGAGGCCGCCCCCCGGCACGCACCGAAAGCGAACCCTTTCATGCCCAATGCCCGCGCTTCCCACCTCACCCGTCGCGGTCTGCTCGCCGCGGGCGGCGCTCTCGGCCTCACCGCCGCCCTCTCAGCCTGCGGTTCCGAGGACAAGGGCGAGTCGGCCTCGGACGCGAAGAAGTCCGGCCCCTGGCAGTTCAAGGACGACCGCGGCCAGGTCGCCAAGACCAAGGCCACGCCGAAGAACATCGTCGCCTTCACCGGCATGGCGGCCGCGCTCCACGACTTCGGCATCGAGGTGAAGGGCGTCTTCGGCCCGACCTACGTCGAGGACAAGGCCAAGGGCACCAAGACCCCGGACGTCCAGGCGGGCGACCTCGACATCGACAAGGTCAAGGTCCTCGGCAACGTCTGGGGCGAGTTCAACGTCGAGCAGTACGCGGCGCTCGCGCCCGACGTGCTCATCACCGACATGTGGGAGAAGGACGCCCTCTGGTACGTGCCGGACCAGTCCAAGGACAAGATCCTGAAGCTGGCCCCGAGCGTCGCCCTGTGGGCCTCGGACCACTCGATGCCGAAGGTCCTGCAGCGCCACGTCGAGTTGGCCGAGTCCCTGGGCGCCGACGTCAGGACCAAGAAGGTCACGGACGCCAAGGCCGCCTTCGAGAAGGCCGCCGCCCGGCTGCGCGCCGCCGCGAAGGCCAAGCCCGAGATCAAGGTGCTGATCGGCTCGGCGAGCGCCGACCTGTTCTACATCTCGACCCCGGCCCGGCCGACCGACACGCTCTACTTCAAGGAGCTCGGCGTCAACTTCGTGACGCCCGACAAGCTGGACGCCGGCGGCTGGTTCGAGGGCCTCAGCTGGGAGAACGTCGACAAGTACAAGGCCGACGTCATCATGATGGACAACCGCGCCTCGGCCCTCCAGCCCGAGGCCCTGAAATCCAAGCCGACCTGGGCCCAGCTGCCCGCCGTCAAGGCCGGCCAGGTCATCCCGCGCGTGACCGAGCCGATCTACTCGTACGAGAAGTGCACGCCGATCCTCGAGGACCTGGCCAAGGCCATCGAGAACGCGAAGAAGGTCGCCTGACCATGCCGACAGCCGTAGCCGCCCCGTTTCGCTTCTTCCCTCTCCAGGTCGTGCGGACGCGGCGGCTCGGCCCGTCGCTGATCCGGGTCACCTTCGGGGGCGAGGCCCTCGAAGGGTTCGCCTCCGGCGGGCGCGACCAGTCACTCTCGCTCTTCCTGCCGCACCCGGGACAGGAGGAACCCGTCGTCCCGCTCCCCGGCGAGGAGGACATGTACGCGCGCCTCGGCGCCTGGCGGGCGCTGCCGGACGACGAGCGTGCCGTGCTGCGCTCGTACACGGTGCGCGAGCAGCGGCCCGACGCCGGTGAACACGGCGAGATCGACATCGACTTCGCCGTGCACGAGGACGGCGGGCCGGCCTGCCGCTGGGCGCAGAAAGCTTCCGCCGGTGACCGGGTGACGATCCTCGGGCCCGCGATCGCCGACAACACCGCGGTCCGCTTCCGGCTGCCGGAGGACGCCGACTCGGTGGTGATCTGGGCGGACGAGACGGCCCTGCCCGCCGCTTCGGCCATCCTGGAGTGGCTGCCCGCCGGGATCCGGGCGCAGGTCTGGATCGAGGTCCCGCACGCCGGTGACCGGACGGACCTGGTGACCGCCGCCGACGCCGACGTCACCTGGCTGGTGCGGGACGAGGGCGCGCCGCCCGCCGTCGAGGCCGTGCGCGCCGCCGAGTTCGCCGGCTCCGCCCCGTACGCCTGGATCGCGGGCGAGTCGGGATCCGTGAGGGCGCTGCGCCGCCATCTCGTGAACGAGCGCGGACTCGACCGCCGCCGGGTCACCTTCGTCGGCTACTGGCGCAGGGGCCTCAGCGAGGACGCGCTGCGCGAGACACCCGACGACGACGCGTAGACCCCGACCTCCGTCCCGCTCCACGCCGTTGACCGCGGCCCCGTCACGCCTGCGACGGGGCCGCGCTGCCGTGCACTCCACGGAACAGGGCGCCGGCTCCGGGTGTGAGCCAACTCGCTTTCCTTTCTGGGGAGTAGGGGCGGACGGAGCCAAGCATTCAGGTTAGGCTAACCTAAGTCCCAGTCGCCTCAGCGCCCGCCCCTGCCCCAGGGGGCGGTCCTGTCACGTCCCCGCACCGGGAGGACCCCCACCATGCGCGCGCACCTGCTCAACGACACAACGGCGGAGCTCTACCGCAGCTCCGTGACCGAAGGAGTCGAGCGGGTGGCGAACAAACTCGCCACGACCAAGCGGCCGTTCACGGGAGTGACCCCGGACGAGCTGGCCCCGACGATCGCCGCCGTCGACCTCGACCAGCCGCTCGGCGACTCCTCCGCCGCGCTGGACGAGCTGGAGCGGGTGTACCTGCGCGACGCGGTCTACTTCCACCACCCCCGCTACCTCGGCCACCTCAACTGCCCGGTCGTCATCCCCGCCGTGCTGGGCGAGGCCGTCCTCTCCGCCGTCAACTCCTCGCTGGACACCTGGGACCAGAGCGCCGGCGGCACTCTGATCGAGCGCAAGCTCATCGACTGGACCACCGGCCGCATCGGCCTCGGCCCGGCCGCCGACGGCGTCTTCACAAGCGGCGGCACCCAGTCCAACCTCCAGGCGATGCTCCTCGCCCGCGAGGAGGCCAAGACGGACGACCTGTCGAAGCTGCGCATCTTCTCCTCCGAGTGCAGCCACTTCAGCGTCCAGAAGTCCGCCACCCTCCTGGGCGTCGGCCAGGACGCCGTCGTGTCCGTGCCCGTCGACCGCGACCGGCGCATGCAGACCGTCGCCCTCGCGGCGGAACTGGAGAAGTGCCGGCGCGCCGGGCTGGTCCCGATGGCGGTCGTCGCCACCGCAGGCACCACCGACTTCGGCTCCATCGACCCGCTGCCCGAGATCGCCGCGCTCTGCGACGAGTACGGCGCCTGGATGCACGTCGACGCCGCCTACGGCTGCGGCCTCCTCGCCTCACCGACCCGGCGCGGCCTCCTGGAGGGCGTCCAGCACGCCGACTCGGTGACCGTCGACTACCACAAGTCCTTCTTCCAGCCGGTGAGTTCCTCCGCCCTGCTGGTGCGGGACGGCGCCACGCTGCGGCACGCCACCTACCACGCGGACTACCTCAACCCCGCGCCGACCGTGGAGGTGGGGGCACCTCCCGTGCCCGAAGGGCTACGGGGGAGGATCCCCAACCAGGTGGACAAGTCCCTCCAGACCACCCGCCGCTTCGACGCCCTCAAGCTGTGGATGACGCTGCGCGTCATGGGTGCGGACGGTGTCGGACAGCTCTTCGACGAGGTGTGCGACCTCGCCGCCGAGGGCTGGCGGCTGCTCGCCGGCGACCCCCGCTACGACGTCGTCGTCGAGCCCCAGCTGTCCACCCTCGTCTTCCGCTACGTCCCGGAGCAGGTCACCTCCCCCACGGAGATCGACCGCGCCAACCTGTACGCCCGCAAGGCCCTGTTCGCCTCCGGGGAGGCCGTCGTCGCCGGGACCAAGGTCGACGGCCGCCAGTACCTGAAATTCACCCTGCTGAACCCCGAGACGACCGTGGCCGACATCGCCGCCGTCCTCGACCTCATAGCCGGTCACGCCGAGCAGTACCTTGGAGAGAACCTTGTCCACGCCTCCTGAGCACCGTGGCATCCACGATTTCATCGGTATCGGACTCGGTCCGTTCAACCTCGGCCTGGCCTGCCTGACCGAGCCCGTCGACGAGCTGAACGGTCTCTTCCTGGAGTCCAAGCCGGACTTCGAGTGGCACTCGGGCATGTTCCTCGACGGCGCCCACCTGCAGACCCCGTTCATGTCGGACCTGGTCACGCTCGCCGATCCGACGTCGCCTTACTCCTTCCTCAACTACCTGAAGGAGAAGGGCCGGCTCTACTCGTTCTACATCCGCGAGAACTTCTACCCGCTGCGGACCGAGTACAACGACTACTGCCGCTGGGCCGCCGCCAAGCTGAGCAGCATCCGCTTCGGCACCACGGTCACCAGGGTCGAGTACGAGGCGGAGGACGAGGTGTACGCCGTCCGCACCGCCGCCGGCGAAACGTTCCGGGCACGCAGACTCGTCCTGGGCACCGGCACCCCGCCGTACGTCCCGGACTCCTGCCGGGAGCTCGGCGGCGACTTCGTCCACAACTCCCGCTACCTCCAGGCCAAGGAGGAGCTGCGGAAGAAGGAGTCGATCACCCTCGTCGGCAGCGGCCAGAGCGCCGCGGAGATCTACTACGACCTCCTCGCCGAGATCGACGTCCACGGGTACCGGCTCAACTGGGTCACCCGCTCCCCGCGGTTCTTCCCGCTGGAGTACACCAAACTGACCCTGGAGATGACCTCCCCCGAGTACGTGGACTACTTCCACGCGCTGCCGGAGGCCACCCGCTACCGGCTGGAGACCCAGCAGAAGAACCTCTTCAAGGGCATCGACGGAGACCTCATCAACGAGATCTTCGACCTGCTCTACCAGAAGAACCTCGGCGGTCCGGTGCCGACGCGTCTGCTCACCAACACGGCGCTGTGCACGGCCTCCTACGAGAACGGCGCTTACACGCTGGGTCTGCGCCAGGAGGAGCAGGAGAAGGACTTCGAGATCCGGACCGAGGGCCTGATCCTCGCCACGGGCTACAAGTACGTCACCCCCGCGTTCCTGGAGCCCGTGCACGACCGGCTGCGCTGGGACGGCCGGGGCCGCTTCGACGTCGCCCGCAACTACTCGATCGACACCACGGGGCGCGGCGTCTTCCTGCAGAACGCGGGGGTGCACACGCACTCCATCACCTCGCCCGACCTGGGCATGGGCGCGTACCGCAACGCGTACATCATCGCCGAGATGCTCGGCAGTGAGTACTACCCCGTGGAGAAGACCATCGCGTTCCAGGAGTTCGCCGTATGAGCACCACCGCCGCCGCCCTGGGGACGTTCTCCGTCCGTCCCCTCGACCCGATAGCAGACGCCGAGCTGCTGCACCGCTGGGTCACCGACCCCAAGGCCGCCTTCTGGATGATGCAGGACGCGAAGCTGGAGGACGTCGAGCGCGAGTACATGAGGATCGCCGCGCACGAGCACCACGACGCCTTCATCGGGCTGCACGACGGCGAACCCGCCTTCCTGATGGAGCGCTACGACCCGCGCCATGTGGAGTTGGTCGGTCTCTACGAGCCCGGGCCGGGCGACGTCGGCATGCACTTCCTGGTCGCCCCGACGGACACCCCGGTGCACGGCTTCACCCGGGCCGTGATCACCGCGGTGATGCGGGAGCTGTTCGCCGACCCGGCGACGCGACGGGTCGTCGTCGAGCCGGACGTCGGCAACAAGGCCGTGCACGCGCTCAACGAGGCCGTCGGCTTCGTCCCCGAGCGCGAGATCCGGAAGCCCGAGAAGACGGCGCTGCTGAGCTTCTGCACGCGCGAGCAGTTCGAAGCGGCCGTCGGCGATGCGGAGGTGCCGCGATGAGCACGGCGATCGACAGCGTCTCCCACCTCACCCCCGAGCTGTGGGCCGAGGCCAACAGACTGCTGATCCGCAAGGGCCTCGCCGAGTTCTCCCACGAGCGGCTGCTCGCACCGAGGGACCTCGGGGAGGGCCGCTACGCGGTGTTCAGCGACGACGGCAGGACCGAGTACCGGTTCACCGCCGGGCGGCTGGCCCTCGATCACTGGCAGGTCGAGGCGGACTCCGTGTCCCGGCACCGCGACGGTTCGGAACTCCCCCTGGACGCACTGGAGTTCTTCAATGAGCTGCGCGGCGCCCTGGGCCTGTCCGACGAGATCCTGCCGGTGTACCTGGAGGAGATCTCCTCCACCCTGTCCGGCACGGCGTACAAGCTCACCAAACCCGAGGTGTCCGCGGACGAGCTCAGCCGGGCCGGTTTCCAGGACATCGAGACCGGGATGACCGAGGGCCATCCCTGTTTCGTCGCCAACAACGGACGGCTCGGCTTCGGCATCCACGAGTACCACCGGTACGCGCCGGAGGCCGCGGCCCCGGTCCGGCTGCTGTGGGTTGCCGCTCACCGCTCGCGCGCCGCGTTCACCTCCTGCACCGACCTCGGCTACGAGAACCTGATGCGTGCCGAGCTGGGTCCGGAGACGCTCGACCGTTTCGACGCCCGGCTGCGCGGTCTCGGACTGGACCCGGCGGACTACCTGCTGATGCCCGTCCACCCCTGGCAGTGGTGGAACAAGCTCTCCGTCACCTTCGCCGCCGAAGTGGCCCGGCAGCGGCTGGTGCCGCTCGGCGAGGGCGACGACGAGTACCTGGCGCAGCAGTCGATCCGCACCTTCTTCAACACCAGCGACCCCTCCAAGCACTATGTGAAGACGGCGATGTCCGTCATCAACATGGGATTCATGCGGGGCCTGTCGGCCGCGTACATGGAGGCCACGCCCGCCATCAACGACTGGCTCGCCGGGCTGATCGCGAGCGACGACGTACTGACGGCGGCGCGCTTCTCGATCATCCGCGAGCGGGCCGCGGTCGGGTACCGGCACCTGGAGTACGAGGCCGCCACGGACCGCTTCTCCCCCTACCGCAAGATGCTGGCCGCGCTCTGGCGCGAGAGCCCGGTGGACACCCTGGAGGACGGCGAGCGGCTGGCGACGATGGCCTCGCTGCTGCACACCGACCGCTCCGGGAAGTCCTTCGCCGGCGCGCTGATCGGCGAGTCGGGACTGCCGCCCGAGGTGTGGCTGCGCCGCTACCTGGACGCGTACCTGCTTCCGGTGCTGCACTGCTTCTACGCGTACGACCTCGTCTACATGCCGCACGGGGAGAACGTCATCCTGGTGCTCGGCGAGGACGGCGCGGTGCAGCGCGCGATCTTCAAGGACATCGCCGAGGAGATCTGCGTGATGGACCCGGACGCGGTCCTTCCGCCCGCGGTCGAGCGGGTGCGCGCCGAGGTCCCGGAGAACATGAAGCTGCTGTCGGTGTTCACCGACGTCTTCGACTGCTTCTTCCGGTTCCTCGCCGCCGCGCTGGTCACGGAGGGCGTGCTGGACGAGGACGCGTTCTGGCGGACGGTCGCCGAGTGCGTCGGCGGATACCAGGCGTCGATGCCGCACCTGAAGGAGAGGTTCGCCCAGTACGACATGTTCGCCCCGGAGTTCGCGCTGTCCTGCCTCAACCGGCTCCAGCTGCGCAACAACAAGCAGATGGTGGACCTGGCCGACCCGTCGGGCGCCCTCCAGCTGGTGGGCGATCTGGAGAACCCGATCGCACGGTTCCGCCGGGAAGTGCGGCGCAAGTAGCTCCGTCCGCCCGCGGGGCGGGGGCGGGTGGGACTTCCACGCACGCCCCGGCCCTCACGGGCCACAGACCGGGCGGGCGCCCGGCGGAGTACGGTCCTCCGCCGGGCGCCCGCTCCCTCGCGCCGCCCGCGTGCCCGCCGCTTCGGGCCGCGGGCGGCGTGCTCGCTCCCCGTGCCGCGCGGGCCCGCTCACGGCCGTGTCAGCCTGCGGGCCAGGGCACCTGCGGCGAGCGGTAGTAGTCGATGCCGAGCGCCGACATCCGCGGCCCCTGCGCCGCGAGCCGCACCTTGTAGGCGTCCCAGTCGTGCGTGGACGCCGGGGACCAGCCGAGCTCGGCGACCCCGGGCAGCCTCGGGAACGCCATGAACTCCAGCTGGTCGCTGGTGGCGAGGGTCTCGGTCCACAGCGGCGCCTCGACCCCGGCGATAGCGGACGCGGGCGCACCCGGCAGATAGGCGCCCGGGTCCCAGTCGTAGGAGCGCTGGACCTCGACGTATCCCGCCCAGGCCAGACCGAGGGGGGTGTCCTTGTGGTACTTCATGTCGAGGTAGATCCGGTCGGCGGGCGACAGGACGATCCTGGTGCCGTTCCGCGCGGCCTTCGCGACCTGCTCCTTCTCCGCGGCGCTCGTGCCGTCCAGACCCCAGTACTGCGCGACCGCGCCCTCGGCGGGCGTGGCTCCGGTCAGCTGGTGCCAGCCGACGACCGTCTTGCCGTGCTCGGCGACGGCCGCCTGCGCCCGGTCCATGAACGCCACATAGTCCTCGTGGCTGGTGGAGTGGGCCTCGTCGCCGCCGATGTGGAGGTACCTCCCGGGTGTCATCGCGGCCAGTTCGCGCACGACGTCGTCCACGAAGTCGTAGGTGACGGCCTTGGGCACGCACAGCGAGCTGAATCCGACCGCCGTGCCGGTGTAGAGCGGCGGGGCGACACCGTCGCAGTTCAGCTCGGCGTAGGAGGCGAGGGCCGCGTTGGTGTGGCCCGGCATGTCGATCTCCGGGACCACCTCCATGTAGCGGGAGCCGGCGTACGCGACCAGCTCCTTGTACTGGGCCTTGGTGTAGTGGCCGCCGGGGCCGCCGCCGACCTGGGTGGACCCGCCGTAGGTGGCGAGCCGCGGCCAGGAGTCGATGGCGATGCGCCAGCCCTGGTCGTCGGAGAGGTGCAGATGCAGTTTGTTGATCTTGTAGAGCGCCAACTGGTCGATGTAGCGCTTGACCTGGTCGACGGTGAAGAAGTGCCGGGAGACGTCGAGCATCGCGCCGCGGTGCCCGAAGCGGGGCGCGTCGGTGATGGTCCCGCCGGGGACCTGCCACGGTCCGGCCTGGCGGGTGTCCTTCTCGACGGCGGCGGGCAGCAGCTGGCGGAGCGTCTGGACGCCGTGGAAGAGCCCGGCGGGCTTCCGAGCGGTGATGGTGACGCCGCCGCGGCCGGAGTCCAGCCGGTAGCCCTCCTCCCCGAGTCCCCTGTCGCGCGAACCGAGCACGAGCCGGATGCCGCCGCGGCCGCCGTCGTCGGTGACCGGCAGCGCGTACCCGGTGGACGGGCGCAGCACCGACGCGAGCGCGGCGGCGATGCGGCGGGCCTCGCGGGAGCCGCCGTCGACGTGGATCCGGGTGGCCGGCGTGAGTGTGTAGGGCGAGCCCGCCGGGCGTACGGAGGCGGGTGCCGGCACGACCTCGCCGAGCGGTCTCGGTCCGGGAGCGGGGGCCTGTCCGGGAGCGGGGGCCGCGCCGACACCGGCGACGCCGGCGGCCGCGACGAGCAGGAGTGATCCGAGGAGCCGGGGGAGCGTTCTGCGCTGTCTCACAGGCTGGGTCCCTTCGAGGGGCGTGGCGACTGTGGTGCTGAGCAACCGAACGGTCACCATGCGTACCGTGCACCCCAGGAGCGGTCAAGGTGTAGACCACTTCTCGGTACAGGTTCAGACCACCCGGATCCCTTCGCACCGTTCGCGCCGCCTCTGGACTCCGCACCTCCGGTGCGACAATCCTCCAATGGCGGAAATCATCCAGAAGGACGGCACGTGGGCCTTCGACGGGCAGACCGTGCGCATCGTCCCCGGCACCGGAAAGACGCACCCCCTGCGGCAGGCCCTCGGTGAACTGGCCGTCCCGCTGGAGGCGTTGGCCGGTGTCGCCTTCGAGCCCGGGCGCCGCGGCGGGCGGCTGCGGCTGAAGCTGCGGGACGGCAGCGATCCCCTGCTGCTGGCCGCCGACGGACGCCTGCCGGAGAGCGGAGACCCCTACCGGCTGCCGGTCGAGAGCGACCGCGGCGGCGTGGCCGAGTACTTCGTGGACGAACTGCGCAACGCCCTGCTGCTGGACCAGGTCCCGGACGGACCCGTGGACCGCTTCCTGCTGCCCGGCCCGGCGGTACCCGTCTCGGGCGGCGGCGGTGACGGCACGGCCTCCTTCGACGGGGACACGATCCGTCTGACGTGGAACTGGAAGGCCGAGGAGTCCAAGGCGTCGTCCGGGGCGAGCACCTTCCCCCTCTCCGAGGTGAGCGGGGTGCGCTGGCTGCCGGCGATCGGCCTCGAGAGCGGCCATCTGCGTTTCCTGCTCGACGGCCGGTCCGCCCAGAGGCCCGCCAAGCACGACCCGTACGCACTGGACCTGTGGGGCCTGTCACGCAAGGAGTACACCGCCGTCCTCGTCGCCGCCGCCGTGATCGCCCGGCTCCCGCACCCGAGCGCCGCCGTGCGCACGCCCGGGGAACTGCCGGCCGCGGCCCCGGCGGCGGACGATCACGACGTGCTGCTGCGGCGGCTGCGGGAACTCGGGGAACTGCACCGGGCGGGGATACTGACCGACGAGGAGTTCTCCACGGCCAAGCAGGCCGTCCTCAAGCGCATGTGAGCGGTTCGGCGAGCAACCCCGCAAGACGGGCGTAAACAGCGACTGTAACCATGATCACGCAGGAATCTGCCCGAAAACGGGCAGGAATCTTGCGTTCAGGCCCTGTGGCGCCCCAATATCTACGGGTGCTCGAACGTCGCACGTCGCATGACGACCTCATCGACCATCTGGTGCGCAGCACCGCGCTCCAGCGCGGTGAGGCGGCCCGGGTGGTGCTGGACGTGCTGGCGTTTTTCGACGAGACGACCGAGGAGTTCGTGCGCCGTCGCCACCGGGAGCTGCAGGCCGGCGGAGGCGTGAACACCGAGATCTTCGAGCGGATCGCGGCCGAGCTGCCGTACCGCGCGGTGGCTCCTCCGGAGCTCTCGCTCCGGCAGCTGCGCCGCATCGTCTACGGCTGAGCCGCCGCGAAGGCCGCGTACACCGCGCACACAGCGCGGCGTGGCCGGGCACACACACGAACGTCGTTGGAGGGGCAGAGACTCTATGTGCGGAATCGTCGGTTACATCGGGAAGCGCGACGTCGCGCCGCTGCTGCTGGAGGGCCTGGCGCGGCTGGAGTACCGGGGTTACGACTCCGCGGGCATGGTGATCACCAGCCCCAAGAGCACCGGCCTGAAGATGGTCAAGGCCAAGGGCCGCGTCCGCGACCTGGAGGCCCGGGTCCCCAAGCGCTTCACCGGCACCACCGGCATCGCCCACACCCGCTGGGCCACCCACGGCGCCCCGAGCGACATCAACTCGCACCCGCACCTGGACCCCGAGAACAAGGTCGCCGTCGTCCACAACGGCATCGTCGACAACGCCGACGAGCTGCGCGCCAAGCTGGAGGCCGACGGTGTCGTCTTCGCCTCCGAGACCGACACCGAGGTGATCACCCACCTGATCGCCCGCTCCCAGGCCGAGACCCTGGAGGAGAAGGTCCGCGAGGCGGTCAAGGTCATCGAGGGCACCTACGGCATCGCCGTCATGCACGCCGACTTCAACGACCGCATCGTGGTCGCGCGCAACGGCTCCCCCGTCATCCTCGGCATCGGCGAGAAGGAGATGCTCGTCGCCTCCGACGTCGCCGCGCTGATCGCCCACACCCGCCAGGTCGTCACCCTCAACGACGGCGAGATGGCCACCCTGAAGGCCGACGACTTCCGGACCTACACCACCAGCGGCGCGACGACCACCGCCACCCCCGAGACCGTCGAGTGGGAGGCCGCCTCGTACGACATGGGCGGCCACGACACGTACATGCACAAGGAGATCTCGGAGCAGCCGGACGCCGTGGACCGCGTGCTGCGCGGCCGCATCGACGACCGGTTCTCCACCGTGCACCTGGGCGGCCTGAACCTGGACGCCCGCGAGGCCCGCGGCATCCGCCGCGTCAAGATCCTCGGCTGCGGCACCTCGTACCACGCGGGTCTGATCGGCGCCGGGCTCATCGAGTCCCTGGCCCGTATCCCCGCGGACTCCGAGCCGGCGTCCGAGTTCCGCTACCGCAACCCGGTGGTGGACCCCGACACCCTCTACATCGCCGTCTCCCAGTCCGGTGAGACCTACGACGTGCTCGCGGCCGTCCAGGAGCTCAAGCGCAAGGGCGCCCGCGTCCTCGGCGTCGTGAACGTGGTCGGCTCCGCGATCGCCCGCGAGACGGACGGCGGCGTGTACGTGCACGCCGGCCCGGAGGTCTGCGTCGTCTCCACCAAGTGCTTCACCAACACGGTGGTCGCCTTCGCGCTGCTCGCACTGCACCTGGGCCGCATCCGCGACCTGTCCGTCGCCGACGGCAAGCGGATCATCGAGGGCCTGCGCAGGCTGCCCGCCCAGATCTCCGAGATCCTCGAGTCCGAGGACGAGATCAAGAAGCTGGCGGACGAGTACGCCGACGCCAAGTCGATGATGTTCATCGGCCGGGTCCGCGGCTACCCGGTGGCCCTGGAGGCCTCCCTGAAGCTCAAGGAGATCTCCTACATCCACGCCGAGGCATACCCGGCCTCCGAGCTGAAGCACGGCCCGCTGGCGCTGATCGAGCCGGCGCTGCCGACGGTCGCCATCGTCCCCGACGACGAGCTGCTGGAGAAGAACCGCGCCGCGCTGGAGGAGATCAAGGCCCGCAGCGGCCGGATCCTCGCGGTCGCCCACCAGGAGCAGGAGAAGGCCGACCACACGATCCTCGTCCCCAAGAACGAGGACGAGCTGGACCCGATCCTCATGGGCATCCCGCTCCAGCTCCTCGCCTACCACACGGCCCTGGCCCTCGGCCGGGACATCGACAAGCCGCGCAACCTGGCCAAGTCGGTCACCGTCGAGTAGTCCCCGCCCGGCCCCGCGCCGGCAGACGGCGACCCCCTTGCGCACGCCACCAGTGCCGCAAGGGGGTCGCCTCTTTCGTCGTCGGCGTCGAACGGTCACGCCGGCGGCCCGCCGCTCAGCCGGTGGCCGTCACACCCCGGCCTGCGGCACGCCCCGAGAAGGTGGGCCAGTGCGCCAGCGCCGCGGTGGCGCCGTACCAGGCCACGAGACCCGCGACCGCGGCGGCCCAGCCGCCGGCCTTCGCCAGCCCGTCGTTACCCGCGAACGAGGCGATCGCGAGGAGCAGCATCGACACGCACAGCAGCCCGTACACGCCCTGGCCGAGGATCCCGCTGCCGGACGCGCCCGCGGTGAGCGTGAGCGCCAGGAGCGCGAACAGGAGCATGAACAGCCCGGCGGCCTCCGCCGAGACCTCCGCGCCGGTGCCGGTCCCCCAGGTGAACCAGAAGGCACCGAGGCCCGCGAAGGCCGTACCCGTACCGCCGTTGCCCGCACGGAACTCGAGCAACCCGACGACGAACAGTGCGACCCCGCCCACCCAGGTCGCGAGGGCTGCGGCGTCGGACGCCGCGACATTGTCGATCACACCGGTGTTGCCGACCCCGAACGCCAGCAGCGTCAGGCCCAGTGCGAGGTGGCCGAGAGTGGTTGACGTGGCGCTTCCCGCGGAGACGTCCTTGTCCACGGCGGGCTCCCTTCGTGCGCGCTTGGTGCTGATTCCCAGCCACCCTTATCTACCCTTCACAAGCGCACAATCCACCCCGTACGGATGAGTAGCCATGACGGTCGTCAAAAAGTTACAAAACCCGCCCCGACCTGCGAGAACGATGATGCGAAAGGGGTTCGAGCGGCCTCTTGGGGGCTACGGGATGACGATGACGGGCCGCTGTGCGCGGCGGGCCAGCCGTCCGGCGACCGAGCCGAAAATGCGCCCCACGATGCCGTTCGTGGAGCCGACCACGATGGCGTCCGCCGAATACTCCCGGCCGACCTCCTCGAGCTCGTGGCAGATGTCCCCGCCGCGCTCGACGAGGATCCACGGAACCTCGGAGAGGTAGTCGGCACAGGCGAGTTCGAGCCCCAGCACCTCGGTGCGATGGTCCGGGACGTCGACGAAGACCGGCGGTTCGCAGCCCGCCCACACCGTGGTGGGAAGGCGGTTGGCGACGTGCACGATGATCAGGCCGGAACCGGAGCGCCTGGCCATGCCGATCGCGTACGCCAAGGCCCGCTCGCTGGAGGTCGATCCGTCGAAGCCGACCACGACACCGTGCCGGAAGGCGGGATCACACGAATGGCGCGACTGTTCCGCCGCCTGCAGATCCGACACGGGGTCGGCGACCTGCTTGCGGTCCGCGGGTTCGGGAATTTCGTGACCGGCCATCGGTTGTCTCGGCGTTCAGATCCTCATGGGAGGGCGACGGTTGGCGGCGGAGCTCTGTCCGGGAATCATCTTCCCAACCCCATACCCCCAAGGGTACGGCGCCACTCCTCGCCTGCCCAGAGCCCGGGAGTCCTGCTCCCGGCGGGCCAAGGAGCATGCGTCCCAGGGAGCATGCACGAGCACGCTCCGTATGGCAATGGCGCCTGCACCGTACAGGCTTCCGCCCGGCACACCCGCCGCACCACCCCCGACCCGCGGTCGGAGCGGAGGCGCGGAGTCCGCAGACGGGCGGCGGTCCCCGAAGAGCCGCCACAAGAAGAAGACGCGGCAGTGACCGGAAGGCACCCTTCCTCGTTGGCCTCTCGTCGCCCACCGACGAGACGGACCCGCCACGTCCGGCGCACACCGGCGCATCCCCGCCGCACCTCCCCCGCACCTCCCCCGCACGCCCGCCACCAGGAGTTTCCGTGCCCGCATCCCCGGCCGCCCGCACCTCCGCACCCGCCCCCGGCCGGGCTCCCGCACGGGGACGCCGGAGGGCGCCGCGGACGGCGGCCGCACGCCCGGCGGCCGACCCCGCTCCGGCCGACCCCGCGGCACCCGGAAGGAGCCGCCGGAGGGCCGAGCGCACGGGCTTCGCCCCCCGATCCGCCGGCGACGGCCGCGAGAAGCCGGCGAGCGCCGCCTCGCACGCCCCGGCGGGCGACGCCGCGGACGAAGTGGTTCGATGGGCAACTTTCGGCTGCGCCGTCGTCCCGGTCGTCCTTGTGGCATACGGCACATCCGTCGGCGGCGCCGCCGCGGTCGCGGCCGGCCTGGCCGCCGTGATCGGCGCCTGCCGGGCGCTGATGCGCCGGTCCGAGCGGGCAACGCCGCGGCCCGCGGGGCCGCGAGGACGCCGGGGCGGCGCGCGTCGGGCACGGGGCGGGCCTCGGGGCTGACGGATTCGCACGCACGGACCCGTAGCTTTTCAGCCAACTTCGTCTGCTCGGGCGTTCCTTGGAGAAATGGCCCGTCAACCCCCGTGCCACCAGGGAGGAAAGGACCGCACGCACCGCTCGCACCCTACGGGGATGGGCCATGCATGCGTCGCGCACTTCCCTGCGCGCCCTCCGGATGAAACGCTTCGTGATCGAATGCTTCGCGCCAAGTTGCCTTGTCGACAATGTGCCGGTTCCGGAACTTGTCACGCCGGCACCACGGGACGCAGTAGATTCGATCATGAGTATCGAAGGCTGGGGACTCGTGCAAAACCGAGGGGAAACGTGCAGGAGCGACAGGCCCGACAAGAACGGGGAGACGCGAACACCGAGGGGGGCTTAGCGTCATGAGTCAGGACTCCGCCGCGCCGGAGGCCGTAAGGAAGCTGTCCGGGCGCCGCCGCCGGGAAGTCGTCGCGGTGCTGCTGTTCAGCGGCGGTCCCATCTTCGAGAGTTCCATTCCGCTCTCGGTGTTCGGAATCGACCGCCAGGATGCCGGAGTTCCCCGCTACCGGCTGCTCGTGTGTGCCGGTGAGGAGGGCCCCCTGCGGACCACAGGGGGACTCGAACTCACCGCGCCGTACGGGCTGGAGGCGATCGGCAGAGCGGGCACGGTCGTCGTGCCGGCCTGGCGGTCCATCACCTCACCACCGCCACCCGAGGCGCTCGACGCCCTGCGCCGCGCCCACGAGGAGGGCGCCCGCATCGTGGGGCTGTGTACAGGGGCGTTCGTGCTGGCCGCAGCGGGGCTGCTGGACGGCCGCCCGGCGACCACGCACTGGATGTACGCGCCGACGCTCGCCAAGCGCTATCCGTCGGTCCATGTGGACCCGCGGGAGCTGTTCGTCGACGACGGCGACGTCCTCACCTCCGCCGGCACCGCGGCCGGCATCGACCTCTGTCTGCACATCGTGCGGACGGACCACGGCGCGGAGGCCGCCGGGGCACTGGCCCGCCGGCTCGTCGTCCCGCCGCGGCGCACCGGCGGGCAGGAGCGCTATCTCGACAGGTCTTTACCCGAGGAGATCGGCTCCGACCCGCTCGCCGAGGTCGTGGCCTGGGCGCTGGAACACCTCCACGAGCAGTTCGACGTGGAGACCCTGGCGGCCCGTGCGTACATGAGCAGGCGGACCTTCGACCGCAGGTTCCGCTCGCTCACCGGGAGCGCTCCCCTGCAGTGGCTGATCACCCAGCGGGTGCTGCAGGCGCAGCGGCTGCTCGAGACCTCCGACTACTCAGTCGACGAGGTCGCGGGCCGGTGCGGCTTCCGCTCGCCGGTGGCGCTGCGCGGGCACTTCCGCCGCCAACTGGGTTCCTCCCCGGCCGCCTACCGGGCCGCCTACCGGGCCCGGCGTCCGCAGGGCGATCCGGTGGGGTCGGCGGCGGATCAGCACGTCGTACCCGCCCAGGCATCCGCTGGGCACACGAGACGGCCCCCGGCCGGCACGGGTGCGTCCCCAGGATCTCCGGAACCGGGCAAGCCGGGCTCGGACTCCTACGCCCCAGGGCGTCCGGCGCTCCCCGGCCAGCGGAGTGCGCCATAAGGTAGGACGCATGAACGATCGCATGGTGTGGATCGACTGCGAGATGACCGGGCTCTCGCTGGCCGACGACGCACTCATCGAGGTGGCCGCGCTGGTCACCGACTCGGAACTGAACGTGCTCGGTGAAGGGGTGGACATCGTGATCCGCCCGCCGGACGCGGCGCTGGAGACCATGCCCGAGGTGGTGCGGCAGATGCACACCGCCTCGGGCCTCCTCGACGAACTCGCGGCCGGCACGACCCTGGCCGACGCCGAGGAGCAGGTCCTCGCGTACGTGCGTGAGCACGTCAAGGAGCCGGGGAAGGCGCCGCTGTGCGGAAACTCGGTCGGCACCGACCGCGGTTTCCTGCTCCGAGACATGCCGAAGGTGGAGGAGTACCTCCACTACCGGATCGTCGATGTCTCCTCGGTCAAGGAGCTGGCGCGCCGCTGGTACCCGAGGGCGTACTTCAACAGTCCCGAGAAGAACGGCAACCACCGGGCGTTGGCCGACATCCGCGAGTCGATCGCCGAGCTGCGCTACTACCGCGAGGCGATCTTCGTCCCCCAGCCGGGCCCGGACTCCGACACGGCGAAGACGATCGCGGCGCGCCACGTGGTGCCGGCGGCCCAGTAACCCCGCACCCGCCGGGCGGAGCAGCGACGACTGCCCGCCCGGCGCGCGTGTGTCCGGGGGCGGTGGGCTCGGCGTCCCTGCCACCCTCCACTCCTGCCCGGCTTCCCGCTCCGGAGGCCCGGGGCTGTGTGACGGGACTCGGGGGCTGTGCGACGTGACCGTCGCACCCAGGCGCCCATGCCCGGATCCGGCGGACGGATCCCGATGCCCGCGCCCCGCTTTCCGGGCCGTTGCCGTCGTGCACGGACCCGTACCGCGCCCGCACACGCGACCTCCGTGCCCACGTCTCCGCGGGACGCCGGCGCCGGCATCCGCGTGGAGCGGCCGTACGGTGACACGGGCGCCTGGCCCCGGCGTCCCCGCACGGGTCTCGCGCCGCACCGGGGCCCGGACCGGTGCCGCGCGGCCGCACGGGCCCGTACGCCCCAGGTCGCGCTGCCCGTCCCGCCGCGCACGCGGGGCACGCGCCGGGCCGACGT
The DNA here is from genome assembly GCF_900103455.1 of Streptomyces wuyuanensis. Taxonomy (GTDB): domain Bacteria; phylum Actinomycetota; class Actinomycetes; order Streptomycetales; family Streptomycetaceae; genus Streptomyces; species Streptomyces wuyuanensis. The sequence continues at coordinate 250,797 of NZ_FNHI01000007.1, forward strand.
AAACGCGGGCGCGAGCACCCTCCCGGACCCTGTACACTTTTTCTCGGCCGGTCGGGGAAACGACCGGTCGTGGTGGGTGTAGCTCAGCTGGTAGAGCACCTGGTTGTGGTCCAGGATGTCGCGGGTTCGAGTCCCGTCACTCACCCTGAACGACGAAGGGCCGATCCGTACACACGGATCGGCCCTTGGTCATGCGCGGGTCCTTTCGCGCGACGCCCCGGCCGACGGGCGGAGGATCGTCCGCGGTGCGGAGCCGCGGACTCCTCACCACCCTCGCCCGGGGCTCGGGCCCCTGACGGGATCGCCTATGCGGCGCGAGTGGACCCTGGGCCCGGTGCCGAACGCGGAACCGGGCGGGCCGGCATCCGACGGGCTGCCGGCCGAAGCCGTACGCGCGCTGGGCCAACCGCTGCCCGACGAACTCGCCGCGCTGCTCCGCGAGTGCGACGGTGTCCGCGACGAGTACGGCACCGACGGCGTCTGGAGCGCCGAGCGGATCATCTCGGACAACGTCCTGTTCCGCACCGCACCGGATTTCGCCGACCTCTACCAGCCCTTCGATCCGCTGATGCTCTTCGGCGACAACGGCGGTGGCGACCGGTTCGCCTTCGTCCGCACCCCTCCGCGCACAGACGTCTTCGTCTGGGACCACGAAACCGACGAGCGGCTCTGGGTCGCCGGGGAGCTGCACGGCTGGCTGAAGCGGGTCCTGGCGGACGAGGGCGACTGGTGGCGCGGCCGAGTCGGAATCCGAGTCGGAGTCGGCACAGGCTTCGGCGTGCCGTCGCCGGGCCCGCCGTCAGGACGAGTCCCGGACCACCAGCTCCGTCGGCAGGATGATCCTCGGCCGCTCCGGTCCGCTGCGGTCGGCGATCTCCTGAAGGAGGAGGCCGGCCATCCTGCGGCCCATCTCCTCGATCGGCTGACGGACGCTCGTGAGGGCCGGGTCCATATGGCGGGCGACCGCGGAGTCGTCGAAGCCGACCAGGGCGACGTCGTCCGGGATACGGCGGCCGGCCTCGCGCAGGACCTGGCGGGCGCCGGCGGCCATGACGTCGGAGGCGGCGAAGACCGCGTCCAGCGAGGGACAGCGGTCCAGCAGGGCGCGCATGGCACGGCTGCCGCCCTCCTCGGTGAAGTCGGCCGGCGCCACCAGCCGCTCGTCGACGACCGCGCCCGACTCCGCGAGTGCGTCGCGGTAGCCGTCGAGGCGGCACTGGGCACCGTAGACGTCGAGCCGCCCCGTGATGGTCGCGATGGTCCGGCGGCCCCGGGCCAGCAGATGGGCGACGGCGGCGCGGGCGCCCCCGGTGTTGTCGGAGTCGACGGCGGCGAGCGGATCGGCCGCCGAGCGGCGGCCGCTGATGACGGCAGGGATCCCCAACTGCTCCAGCAGGTCGGGCAGCGGGTCGTCGGCGTGCACCGACACCAGCAGCACGCCGTCCACCCGGCCGGCTGCGAGGTAGTCGGCGAGTCTGCGGCGTTCGCGGTCCGACCCCGCGAAGGTGAGCAGCAGTTGCATATCGGTGTCGGCGAGGGCGGCGCCGACCCCGCGCACGATGTCGGAGAAGTACGGCTCCGCGAAGAACCGTGCTTCGGGCTCGGGGACGACGAGCGCGATGGCGTCGGTGCGGTTGGCGGCGAGCGACCGGGCGGCGCGGTTGGGTACGTAGCCGAGTTCGGCGACGGCCGCCTCGACGGCGGCCCGGGTCGCCTCGCTCACCCGCGGCGAGCCGTTGATCACCCGGGAGACGGTGCCACGGCCGACGCCGGCCCGTGCGGCGACCTCCTCGAGGGTCGGTCTGCCCCCGCTGCGGCCCGAAGTCCTGGTCCCTCCGCGGGAGGCCGTGCGTGCCCCACCACCCACGGGGAAACCGGCATTCCGGCGATCGACCATGATCCGCCTCCCGTTCTCCCTGCCCCAGAACATTACGCGCCGGGAGCCTTGACACCCCTGCGGGGAGCCGCGACCCTTCAAGCCATCACGTATGGGAGCGCTCCCACCGTACCTGACTCATTCAGAACCCGCACGTTCCCCGCCCGAGCCGCAGCTCCAACCGATGGGCGCACCGTGAGAGTTGGCCGGGGGGTCGGCACGTCAGGGCACTAGGAGGACGCAATGCGCAGGACCGTAATCCTGGCGGTCGTAGCGGCGCTCGGCGCCGGGCTGCTGGCCGGCTGTGCCGAGGACAGCGAGGAACCGGGCGGCAGCTCCGCGAACGGCGGGGGCGGCGGCAAGGGCAAGACCACGATCACCGTGGGGGTCTTCGGGGCCTTCGGGCTCAAGGAGGCCGGGCTCTACGACGAATACATGAAGCTCAACAAGAACATCGAGATCAAGCAGACCTCGATCGAGCGCAACGAGAACTACTACCCGCAGTTGCTCACCCACCTGGGCAGCGGCAGCGGTCTGGCCGACATCCAGGCCGTCGAGGTCAACAACATCGCCGAAATCACGGCCACCCAGGCGGACAAGCTCGTCGACCTCGGCAAGGCCGAGGGTGTCAGCAAGGACGCCTTCCTGCCGTGGAAGTGGGCACAGGCCACGTCCAAGGACGGCAAGACCGTCGGCCTCGGCACGGACATCGGCCCGCAGGGCATCTGCTACCGCAAGGACCTCTTCGCCAAGGCCGGTCTTCCGACCGACCGCGAGGCCGTCGGCAAGCTCTGGGCCGGCGACTGGAACAAGTACCTTGCGGCCGGCAAGCAGTTCAAGGCCAAGGCGCCCAAGGGCACCGCGTTCGTGGACTCCGCCTCCGGCGTCATGGCCGCGATCACCGGTAGCAGCGCCAAGCGGTTCTACGACGAGAACGGCGAGGTCGTGTACAAGACCAACCCGGCCGTGAAGGAGGCCTGGGACATCGCCGCCGCCTTCGCGACGGAGGGGCTGACGGGCAAACTGCAGCAGTTCACGCCCGCCTGGGACCAGGGCTACGCCAACGGCACCTTCGCCACGGTCTCCTGCCCGGCGTGGATGCTCGGCTACATCCAGGACAAGGGCGGCGCGGCCGGCAAGGACAAGTGGGACGTCGCACCCGCGCCGAAGCCCAGCAACTGGGGCGGTTCGTTCCTGATCGTGCCCGAGGCCGGCAGGAACAAGACCGAGGCGGCGAAGCTCGCGGCCTGGCTGACCGCGCCCGAGCAGCAGGCGAAGCTCTTCGAGAAGCGCGGCAGCTTCCCGAGCGCCAAGGCGGCGTACTCGCTGCCCTCCGTGTCGGGTGCGAAGCACGACTACTTCGGCGGCGCGCCGATCGGCGAGATCTTCTCCCGGGCCGCGGAGGGCATCCCGGTCACGATCGTCGGCCCGAAGGACCTGGTGATCGCCCAGAACCTGGCCGACGTCGGCATGCTCCAGGTGGACCAGAAGGGCCGGTCGTCCAAGGAAGGCTGGGACGCCGCCGTGAAGGCCATCGACAACGCACTGGACCAGTGACCGGACAGGTGACGCCAGTGACCGGCATGGCCAGTGACGCCGCTGCCACCGCGCCCTCCAAGGAGGAGGGCGCGGCCCCGGCGCAGCGGCCCCCCGCCCGGGACCTCGCCGCCGAGCGGCGCCGGGCGCGGCGGAGCCGCTGGTACCGGCGGGACGTGCGGTGGAGCCCGTACGCCTTCGTCGCCCCCTTCTTCCTGTTCTTCGCGGCCTTCGGGCTGTTCCCGCTGCTCTACACCGGCTGGGCCTCGCTGCACCGGGTGGAGCTGACGGCGCCGACGGACATGGAGTGGGTGGGCCTGCGGAACTTCTCGCGGCTGATCGAGGACGAGTTCTTCTGGAACGCGCTGAAGAACACCTTCACCATCGGGATCATCTCGACGGTGCCGCAGCTGCTGATCGCCCTGGGCATCGCGCATCTCCTCAACTACAAGCTGCGCGGCTCGATGTTCTTCCGGGTCGCGGCCCTCACCCCGTACGCCACGTCCGTCGCGGCGGCCACGCTCGTCTTCGTCCTGATGTTCGGCCGGGACTACGGGATGATCAACTGGGCGCTGGGCCTCGCCGGGATCGATCCGGTCGACTGGCAGAACGGCGAGTGGACGTCCCAGATCGCGGTCTCGACGATCGTCATCTGGCGCTGGACCGGCTACAACGCGCTGATCTACCTGGCGGCGATGCAGGCGATCCCGAACGATCTGTACGAGTCCGCCGCCCTCGACGGCGCGTCCCGCTGGCAGCAGTTCGTGCATGTGACCATCCCGTCGCTGCGGCCGACGATCCTGTTCACGTGTGTCGTGTCGACGATCGGCGCGACGCAGCTCTTCGGTGAGCCCCTGCTGTTCAACGGCGGCGCCGGGGCGACGGGCGGCGCCGACCACCAGTTCCAGACGCTCGGGCTCTATCTGTACGAGCAGGGCTGGGTGAACCTCCATCTCGGCCGGGCCTCGGCGATCGCCTGGACGATGTTCCTGATCCTGTTGCTGATCGGCGCGGTGAACTGGCTGCTCGTCCGCCGGCTCCGCAAGAGCGCCTGAGGGGCTGACGTGCTGAAGACCACCGAAGAACCGGCCATCACCGGGCCTGCGACCACCGCCAAGCGCCCGCGGATCCGCGCCGGCAGGCACCTGCACGGCGGGCGCATCACCCATGCCGTGCTGATCGTGTTCACCCTGGGCTCGCTCTTCCCGCTGGTGTGGACGGCGATCGCGGCGTCCCGCAACAACACGCGGCTGGCCCAGACGCCCCCGCCCTTCTGGTTCGGCGGCAACCTGTTCAAGAACCTCGAAATCGCCTGGACCGACGCCAACATGGGCACGGCGCTGCTCAACACCACGGTCGTGGCGGGGTCCATCGCGGCGGGCACGGTGCTCTTCTCGACCCTCGCCGGCTTCGCCTTCGCCAAGCTCCGCTTCCGGTTCAAGAACCTCCTGATGCTGCTGGTGATCGGCACGATGATGGTGCCACCGCAGCTCAGCGTCGTCCCGCTGTACATGCTGATCGCGGAGCTGTCCTGGACCGACCGGCTGCAGTCCGTCATCCTCCCCACGCTCGTCAGCGCCTTCGGGGTGTTCTTCATGCGGCAGTACCTCAGCGAGGCGCTGCCGACGGAGCTGATCGAGGCGGCCCGGGTGGACGGGGCGAGCAGCTGGCGGGTCGTGTGGCACGTGGTCTTCCCGGCCGCCCGGCCGGCGATGGCGGTGCTCGGGATGCTCACCTTCGTGATGGCGTGGAACGACTTCTTCTGGCCGATCATCGCGCTGACCCAGAACGGCAGTCCCACGGTCCAGGTGGCGCTCACCGGACTGGGCCGCGGCTACATACCCGACCAGTCGGTGATCATGGCCGGTGCACTGCTGGGCACGCTGCCGCTGCTCATCGCCTTCGTGATCTTCGGCCGGCAGATCGTCGGCGGCATCATGCAGGGCGCGGTCAAGGGCTGACGCCGCCTCCACCTCCTTCCTCCTTCGCACACATCGGGAGCTCCTCCATGTCCGTCAGCTTTCCGCCCGGCTTCCTGTGGGGCACCGCCACCGCCGCCTACCAGATCGAGGGCGCGGTGCGGGAGGGCGGCCGTACGCCGTCGATCTGGGACACCTTCAGCCACACGCCCGGCAAGGTGGAGAACGGGGACACCGGCGATGTCGCCGTGGACCACTTCCACCGCCGCGCGGACGACGTCCGGCTCATGTCCGAACTCGGAGTCAACGCCTACCGGTTCTCCGTCTCCTGGCCGCGGGTCCAGCCGACCGGCCGGGGCCCGGCCGTCCAGCGCGGACTCGACTTCTACCGGGCGCTCGTCGACGACCTGCTGGACCACGGGATCACGCCCGTGCTGACCCTGTACCACTGGGACCTGCCGCAGGAGCTGGAGACGGCCGGCGGCTGGCCCGAGCGCGACACGGCGCGCCGGTTCGCCGACTACGCCCGTATCGTCGCCGAGGCTTTGGGCGACCGGGTGGAGCGGTGGACCACTCTCAACGAGCCCTGGTGCAGCGCGTTCCTGGGGTACGCCTCGGGGGTGCACGCCCCGGGCCGCACGGATCCCGTGGCCTCGCTCCGCGCCGCCCACCACCTGAACCTGGGCCACGGGCTGGCCGCCCAGGCGCTGCGCACCGCTCTGCCCGCCCGCGGCCAGGTGTCCGTGAGCATCAACCCCAGCGCGGTCAGGGCCAGGACGGACTCGGAGGCCGATCTCGACGCCCGGCGCAGGATCGACGCGCTGGCCAACCGCGTCTTCACCGACCCGATGCTGAACGGCACGTACCCCGCGGACCTCCTCGCGGACACGGAACGCCTCACGGACTGGTCGTTCGTCCACGGTGACGACCTGGCCGTCATCCGGCACCCCCTCGACTCGCTGGGCATCAACTACTACTCACCGTCCGTTGTATCCGCCGCCACTGACAGTGACGGCACTCCGGAGCGGAGCGACGGCCACGGCGGAGGCGCGCACTCCCCCTGGCCGGGCGCCGACGCGGTCGCCTTCCACCAACCGCCCGGCGACGTCACGGACATGGGCTGGCCGGTGGACCCGACCGGCCTCCACGACCTGTTGATGCGCTACTCCCGCGAGGCCCCCGGGCTGCCGCTCGTGATCACCGAGAACGGCGCGGCCTACCCCGACAAGCCGGGCGACGACGGCACCGTCCACGACCCCGAGCGGATCCGCTACCTCCACGGCCATCTCTCCGCCGTGCACCGCGCGATGGCGGACGGCGCCGACGTCCGGGGCTACTTCCTCTGGTCCCTGCTGGACAACTTCGAGTGGGCGTACGGCTACGGGAAGCGCTTCGGCGCCGTGTACGTCGACTACGACACCCAGACCCGCACCCCGAAGTCCAGCGCCCACTGGTACGGCGAGCTGGCCCGGACGGGAGTGCTCCCCGACTGCTGACCGCCCAACAGGACGCGCGCCCCGGCCGGGTGGGGGGTCACCGGCCGGGGCGCGCCGTGGGGGGTTTCGTGGCCGCGGATCACCGGTGGGGCGGGAGGGGACCCCACCGGTGCCGCGGCCACGGGGCGGGCGGCTACTCGTAGGCGGCGAACGCCTTCGTGAACGCCAGCGGCTCCTGGAGGATCGAACTGCAGGTGGCGTCGGCGGAGTTCTGGGCCCCGCCCGGGCACTGCCTGTCCCGGGACGAGGACCACATGGCCAGCCACCCGATGCCCTTCGACTTCGCGAAGTCGACCAGCTGGGCCGCGTCGTCGACCTTGAAGATCTCGGTCGTGACGTCGTTGACGCCGATCATCGGCGTGACCGCGACGGTCTTCCACGCGGCCGCGTCGGAGAGACCGAGGACGCCCTTGATCTGGGCCTGGGTGGCCGTGGCCGCCTGGATCGCGTAGGTGCCCATGTCGCCGCTGTACGCGGGCCCGTAGTCCATGGCCATGATGTTGACCGCGTCGGTCCGCACACCGTTCTTCCTGGCGTCGGCGAGCAGGTCGATCCCCGGCTGGGTGAGCCCTTCGGGCATGACGGGGAGGGTGAACGAGACGTCCAGCCCGGGGTGCTTCTTCTGGAGCTGCGCGATGGCCTGCGAGCGGCGGGTGTTGGCGGCCGTGTCCGGGAGCGCCGCGCCCTCGACGTCGAAGTCGACCTTGGTGAGTCCGTACTGGTCGACGACCTTGCCGTACGCGGCGGCGAGTTCGCCGGAGGTGGCGCAGTTGAGGGCGAGCTCATGGCCGGCCGCGCCGCCGAAGGACACCCTGACGTCGCCGCCCTTGGCGCGAAGCGCGGATATCTGGGCCGCGACCCTGTCGTTCGCGAGGTCGGTGACGCCGCCCCACAGCGGGGCGCAGCCGCCGCCGGAGGTGACGAAGGCCAGCGTGAAGTCCTTCACCCCGGTTCGGGCGGCCGTGTCGAGCATGTCGTAGGCCGGGTGGAGGGAGGTGTCGATGTACGGGGCGAACTTCCCGGCGCCGCCGGCGGCCGGGGGCGTGGCGGTGACCGTGGCCGTCGGCGTGCCGGTGGGCGACGGAGTGGCCGTCGCGGTGGGGGCCGGGGGCTTCGTCGTGCCGGTCGCCGTGGGGGACGGCGTCGGCTGCCCGGTCGGGCGCCCGCTCGGCCGGGGCGTGGCGCCGCCGCCGGGGGAACAGGCCACCTCGTCGATGAGGCAGCCGGACGGGTCGCCCGCCTCGCCGCTCGCGGAGGTGACGAAGCCGACGGTGACGGAAGCGCCCGGCGCGAGCTGCTTGTTCCAGCTCGCCGGCCGGACGGTGACGTGCCGTCCGCTGACGGTGTGGTCCCCGTTCCAGAGGGAGCCGATGCGCGTGCCCGCGGGCAGGTCGAACTCGAGCGTCCAGCCGGACCGGGCCTCGCCGCTGTCGTTGGTGATGACGTACTGCCCGGTGTAACCGCCGTCCCAGGAGCTGGTCCTGGTGTACGCGGCGCCCACCGCGGCCGCCTGCGCCGTCCCGGTGAACGCGAACGCCGCGCCGACCACGACCGCGGCGGCCACGACCGCGCCGATCGCCTTCGCTCTGCCGCTCGCCCTGCGCCGGTGCGTGCTGCTGCCCATCGCGTGTGCCTGCCTCTGTGTGACGGAAGGGGGGTGCGGCAGCACGCTAGCGACCACGGATCGGGCAAAGCGCCTGATCCGGACGTCGGCCCGGGTTCTTAGGGTGCGCTTAAGGACGGCATCGGAGGCGGTTAAAGGTTCCCTCCCAGCGCGCTTGCGGCGTCAGACCTCCGCGCCCCTGCGGTTTCCGGAGCCGCCCTTCCTGCGCCGGTTGGTGCGGTGCCCCAGCCGGCCCTGCGGGCGCTGCGCGGCACGGCCGAGCCCGATCCAGATGCGGACCTCCGTACCGCCCAGCACGGAGTGCCCGATGCGCACATCGCCACCGGTCGACTCGGCGACCCGCCGCACGATGTCCAGTCCGAGGCCGGTCGAGCCGTCCCTGGCACCGCTGTTGCCGCGGGTCAGGGCCGCCTCCGGGTCGGCGATGCCGGGGCCGGCGTCCGAGACGAGCACGATCACGGCGTCGTCGCCGTTGTGCACGTCCAGCGAGAAGGCGGTGCCCTCCGGCGTGTGGCGGAAGACGTTGCCGAGCAGCGCGTCGAGGGCCGCGGCGAGTTCGGGCCTGGCCACGGGGATGCGCACCGGGCGGTCCACGCCGGCGAGGCGCACCTTGCGCCCCTCGTCCTCGGCGAGCGCCGACCAGAACTCCATGCGCTCCCGCACGACTTCGGAGACGTCGCAGCCCGCGCCCGGTCCGGTCGCCTGGGTCTGAGGCTTGGCCTCCCGCGCGGTACGGATGATGGTGTCGACCTCGCGCTCCAGCTGCTCGACGGCGGCCCTGGTCTGGTCGGCCGCCGGGCCGGTGCCCAGCGAGGCCGCGTTGAGCCGGAGCACGGTCAGCGGGGTGCGCAGCCGGTGCGACAGGTCGGCGGCCAGCTCGCGCTCGTTGGCGAGCAGCTGGACGACCTGGTCGGCCATGGAGTTGAAGGCGACGGCGGCGGAGCGCAGTTCGGTGGGCCCCTCCTCCGGGACCCTGGCCCCCAACTGCCCTTCGCCGAGGTCGTGCGCGGCGCCCGCGAGCCGCTGGGCGGGCCGCACCATCCGTACACCGAGCCGGTCGGCGACGGCGACCGAGCCGACGACGAGCGCGACGCCGACGCCCGCGAGCACCAGCCAGGCGGTCGTCACGCCGTTCCCGACCTCGTCCTCCGGGACGTACACCTCGACGATGGCGATCTTCCCCGAGCTCAGCGCGGTGGGCTGGAGCAGCGCGGAACCGTCCGTGACGTCCGTGATGGAGGCGCGGCCGATCCGCTGGGTGGTGGCGAGGTCCCTGACGGTGGCCCGCCGGGTGCCGATCTCCAGATCCTGACCGCCGGTCTCGTCGGAGGCGGGCACGTGAACGGCCATCCGCCCCGCCGCCCCGGCCTGTGTGGAGGCGACGGCCCGCTCCAGCTGGCGCCGGTCGGTGGTGATGGACAGCGTCGGACCGATCGCGGCGGCCTGCCGCTCGGCGTTGGAGAACGCCCGGTCCCTGGCCATCTCCTGGATGACGAGCCCGAGCGGTACGGCGAAGGCCAGCACGACCATTGTGGTGACCGCCAGGGAGACTCTGACCAGGGCCCATCTCATCTCGGCGGCTCCAGTTTCACGCCGACACCGCGGAGGGTGTGCAGATAGCGGGGGCGTGCGGCGGTCTCCCCCAACTTCCGCCGCAGCCAGGACAGATGCACATCGATCGTCTGGTCGTCGCCGTAGGACTGCTGCCACACCTCGGCGAGCAGTTCCTTGCGGGGCACGACGACCCCCGGACGCCCGGCGAGGAAGGCCAGCAGATCGAATTCGCGCCGGGTCAGGTCGAGCCGGCTGCCGTCCAGTTCCGCCTGCCGGCGAAGCGGGTCGATGGACAGGCCGCCGACCTGGATGACCCTGCTGGGCGGGGCCTCGCCCGCGGCGGCGCGCGACCGGCGCAGCACGGCCGACATCCGCGCCGACAGGTGCTCCACCGAGAACGGCTTGGTGAGGTAGTCGTCCGCGCCGTCGTTGAGGAGGCGCACGATCTCCGTCTCGTCGTCCCGCGCGGTCGCGATGATGACCGGCACGTCGGTGATGCCGCGCAGCATCTTGAGCGCCTCGGCCCCGTCGAGATCAGGCAGTCCGAGGTCGAGAATGACCACGTCGAACCGGAAATGGGCGACTTCGCGCAGCGCCTCCAGGGCCGTCCCGACGCTCCTGACGGTGTGGGAGGCCTCGGTCAAGTGCCTGATGAGGGCGGAGCGCACGAACTGGTCGTCCTCGACCACGAGCACACTTGCCATGGGCGGCACCGTACGCCATCCGGAGTAACGGAGTCCCCCTGGGACAGGGACCGTGGGCGTGGTGCAGTATGGCCCGGATGCGGAGAGGACTCGTACACGCCATGGCGTGGTCGCTCGCCACGGGCGCGGCGGTCACGCTCTCGTGGTGGGGTGTGCACACGGTGATGGCGGGCACGGCGTACGACAGGCCGCGCGCCCTGCCCATCACGGCCGACGCCCGCACCCCGCAGGTCTCCGCACCCGGGACGTCGTCGACGCGCGACCCCGGCACACCGGAGCCGACGCCCTCGTCCGAGGACGAGCCGGAGTCCGGCGGCGGTTCTCCGTCGGCGACGCCGCCGGCCGAGCAGCCGGCGGCGACCCCGGGCAAGAGCAAGAGCCCCTGGTCACCGCCGCCTTCGGGCAATGTGAAGAGCTATACGGTCGAGGGCGGGCGGGTCGCGTTCGACATCGGGCCCAGTTCGGCCGAGTTGGTGTCGGCGACCCCTTCGGGCAGCTGGACGATGCAGATCTGGAAGCAGCCGACCTACATCCGGGTGACGTTCTCGCGGAACGGCCGGGAGATCGACGTCTTCTGCACCTGGCACGACACGGCACCGCGCGTCGCGATCGAGGAACGCTGAGCCCTGGACCCTCGTCCCCGGGCTCCGGGGCCGGGGTTGGGCGCATCTGCGCCGGGGTTCGGCGTACCGCGCCGAGGCCGGGCACGTCTGCGCCGGGGCTCAGCGGAAGACGGCGGGCGGCGGCACCGGCGAGGGCTTGGCGGCCGCGTCGGTCACCGCGACCGCGCCACCGGTGAAGTCCCTGAGCGCCTTGCCCTGTTCGACCCGTCCGGCGTGCGGGTCGCTCGCGACCCGGCGGGTGAGTTCGGCGACGGGCAGCGTCCGGTCCGAGCCCACCAGTACGGCGTTCCCGAAGCGCCGGCCGCGGAGCACCGTCGGGTCGGTGGCCAGGGCGAGTTCGGGGAAGACCGTCGCGGCCGTGGCGATCTGCCCGCGCAGATGGGCGAGCGGCGGACCGTCCGCGAGGTTGGCGGCGTAGGTCCCGCCGGGCTTCAGCACCCGGCGCACCTCCGCCAGGAATTCGACGGTGGTGAGGTGCGCGGGGGTGCGGGCACCGCTGAAGACATCGGCGATGACGAGGTCGGCCCAGCCGTCGGGGAGTCTGGCGAGTCCCGCCCTGGCGTCGGCGGAGCGGACCCGTATCCGGGCGCCCGGGTCGAGCGGGAGCCGGTCGCGGACGAGCCGGACGAGGCGTTCGTCCACCTCGACGATCTGCTGGGTGGAGCGCGGACGGGTCGCGGCGAGGTACCGCGCGAGGGTGAAAGCACCACCGCCGAGGTGGACGGCGTGGATCGGCCGGCCGGCGGGTGCGGCGAGATCGATGACGTGCCCGAGTCGGCGCTGGTACTCGAAGGTCAGCAGGGCGGGATCGTCCAGGTCGACGTGCGACTGCGGCGCTCCGTCGATCAGCAGCGTCCAGCCGCGGGGCCGGTCGCGGTCGGGTATCAGCTCGGCGAGGCCCCCGTCCACGGCCTCGACGACCCCTTCCGCCGCCCCGGACCGCCCACGCTGTCTGTTCCTCGCCACACGGCCATTATCGGCTCGCGCCGGTGCGGACGCGTACGTCGGTCGCGGAAGGGGCCCAGGGCGACGGTCACCGTCTCCGGCCCGGGCCGGAGAGAGCGCCCTGTGCGGACAGCCGACGCGGGTCGGAGAGCCCCGGGAGCCACCCCCCTGCGGGTCGATGCGCCTGGTTGCGGCCTAGATGCTGTCCGCGGCCTCGATCATGCGGGCCGCCTCCCCCAGGGCCTCGCGGAGCATCACCGGGTCCGTGAGCGGAGCCTGGTCGGTCTCGCCGGGCGGCAGCAGCCAGTCCGAGCCCGCCATCGAGGGCTCCGAGGCGGGGCCCACCGGGGAACCCGCCGAGGCGCCGGGGATCCGGATGCCGCGGCCCGACGTCTCCGTACACGCGCTGCCGGGCATGTCCCAGCCCGCGGCCGTACCGGGCGGCACCAGGAAGCCGAGGGTGTCGCAGCTGCCGTCGTGGAGCACGGGCCCGACGACGGGAGCACCGCCGCGGCGCAGGATGTCCACCGCCTCGAGACCCTGCCGGGCGGGCACGGTCACCAGGTCGCAGGGCTCATCGGCTCCGCCGCAACCCGGTGCGGCCGGGCCCGGTGCCACGCTGAACTCCTGGGTGGGCAGGTGCTGGGCACTCGTCCGTGAGCCGCCGCTGGTCTCCACGCCAACCTCCAACAAGGGAACCCTCCTCGCCGAGCAGGGGCACGTACCGCGTCCCCGCATGGTTCAACGCCCGTCGGCGTCAAGGGCTACGGCGGCACGCCGCCGCAAAGGGTGGCAGTTCATGGCAGATCGTGGGTGAGATATCCCGTTTGTAGCCAAACGCTGCGTGCCGGACCCGTCACAGCAGGTACGTTCTTCCTCCGCCGGAGCCAGGCATCTCACATCCGATCGGACGGGACGGCTCCGGGAGTGGCACAGGAGAGGGCTCGGCCATGGCGTCGTCACGGGCAGTTCCCAACCTCGAGTTCCGGCGGTTGCGCGGACAGCGCTCACCCGGCGAGTTCGCGGCGCTCGTCCGGCGCGCCGCGCGGGAGATCGGCGAACAGGTCGCCTGTGACGCCCGCTACATCGGGCGGGTCGAGGCGGGCGAGATCCGCTGCCCCAACTACGCCTACGAACGGGTCTTCCTCCACATGTTCCCGGGCCTGACGCTCGCGGATCTGGGGTTCTCGGCCCGCGAGACGGTACGGGGCCGCGCGGCCCGCGGGCGAACGCCACGGCCCCCGGGTCCGTACTACGGCAGCAACGGCACCAACAGCACCAACAGCACCTACAGCAACGAGGAGAGCGACGTGCTACGTCGCGCGTTCATGACCAGCGGCACCGTCACCGTGGCGGCCGCGTCCCTGGGGTTCGGCCCCCTGCCCGGCACCGAGGCCCTGCGTTCCGACCTGCCCCGGCAGCGGGTCGGCGCCTCCGAGGCGAGTGCCGTCGAGGCCGCGGTCCGGCAGATCCGGCTGCTCGACGACCGGCACGGCGCGGACGGGCTCTACAAGAGGGCCGCGCAGCCGCTGCGCGCCGCCTACGCGCTGCTCGACGCCGGTGCCACCACGCGCGGCTCGACGGCGGACCGACTGGCCGCGGGCGCGGGCGAACTCGCCATCTCCGTCGGCTGGCTGGCCCATGACTCGGGCCGGCTGGAGGACGCGCGCTCCCACTACGCGGAGGCGCTGGCGACCGCGCGCGTCGCCGGCGACACGGCGCTGGAGGCGCACGCCTTCTGCAACACCTCCTTCCTGGCCCGGGACGCCGGCCGGCACCGTGAGGCGGTCCGGGCCGCCCAGGCGGGACAGCGCGCGGCGGGACAGCTCGGTTCGGACCGGCTGCTGGCGCTGCTCACGCTGCGCGAGGCGGGCGCCTGGGCCGGTCTCGGCGACCGCGCCGGCTGCGAGCGCGCGCTGTCCCGCGCGCACACGCTCTTCGGCCGCGGCCCTTCGGACACGGACCCGGAGTGGATGTCGTTCTTCGGCGAGCCGGAACTCCAGGCCCTGGAGGCCCAGTGCTGGTCGGCGCTCGGCGACTGGCCCCGCGCCGCTCGTCACGCACACCGCGCGGCGGCGCTGCAGGACCCGCACTTCGCCCGCAACCTCGCCCTGTACCGGGCCCAACTCGCCGCGGACCTCGCCCGCGCCGACGCGCCCGCAGAGGCCGCCGCGGTGGGCGAGCAGGTGCTCGACGCCCTCGAGGGCGATGTCGAGTCCACCCGGATCCGGGCGATGCTCGACGACACGGCCCGGGTGCTCGGGTCGCGCCGGAGCACGGCGGGGGTGGCGTCGTTCCTGGACCGCCACGCGGCGACCGCGCCCGCGGCCGCCGCCCGGGTCTGAGAGCGGGCCGCCGGCCCGGGGTCCGAGAGCGGTTCAGGTGCCGAGGTGGCCGGTGTCGTTCCAGCGGTCGACCGCCGGGGCGCCGTATGCCCAGCCGAGCACCGAGAGACTGGCCGGGCTCAGCTTGATACGGGCCGCGAAGGAGACGTCCTCGCCGATCCAGCGGGCGCACAGGACGCGCAGGATGTGACCGTGCGCGAAGACCAGCACGTCACGGTCGGCCGAGCGCACGGACTCGATCACCCGGTCGGCGCGGTCGGACAGCTCCGCCAGGGTCTCGCCCCGTGAGGGCGCGCCCACCACCCCGACGGGAACGCCGTCCCGCCAGATGAACCAGTCGGGGTCCGTCTCCTGGATCTCGGCCTGCGTCCTGCCCTCGTACGCGCCGTAGTCCCACTCCATCAGCGCGTCCCAGTCCTGCGCTCGGTCGCCGAATCCGGCGAGGTCGCAGGTCTCGCGGGCGCGCGAGAGCGGGCTCGTGCGGACTTCGACGTCCGGAAGGCCGTCCCAGGGGGGCCGGTGCAGCCGCTCCCCGAGGAGCTTGGCCGTGCGGCGGCCCTCGTCGAGGAGCGGGATGTCCGTCCGGCCGGTGTGCCGGCCGAGCAGGGACCATTCGGTCTGGCCGTGCCGGGCCAGGATTATGCGCGGTGCCATGGGTCCATCATCACCGGCGGTCCCGGCGGGCGCCCGGCGGTGGGGCGGGGGTGCGCGGGCTCGACCCTCCCGTACACCGTACGTTGAACGTCGGCCTACGGCCCTGACGCGGGACGACGCACGGACCCACGGGGGCCGGCCAGGGCGCGGGAGGTCCTGCGACGGGGCGCCGGGTCCGGGAACCGCTCCCCCGTTGTCGGTGGCGGATGCGAGACTTCCGCGGGTGAGCACATCCCTCGACAGCGGACCTCTCCCACAGGCGCCGGCGACAGCACTCCGGCAGCGGCTGGCCGAGCTGCGCGGGCCGTCCGCCGCGCCACATCCGCTCGACGCCCGGGCGCTGGCGGCGCTCGCCGCGAACCCCGGGTGCAAGCGGCGCGCGCTGCTGGACGGCGCGGGAGTGGACAAGGCGGCGCTCGCGCGGGCACTGGGCTCGCCCGCCACGTTCGGCCAGTCCCAGTTCGCCTTCATGCGGGGCAACGCGTTCGAGGCGAGAGTCAAGGCCGACGGCGGCACGGAGCTGCTGAGGCTGCTCGGGGTGGCCGATCCGCACGGCGCGGTCGTTCCCGATCTGACGGCGGCCGGGCCGGAGGGACGCGCGGCGCGCACCGCACTGGCCCTGCGCGAGGCCACGGGAGCCGGGGCCTGGACGCTGCTGGACCACCCGATGCTCGCGCTGGAGGTCGCGGGCTCACCGGCGTACCTCGAGCCGGACGCGGTCGTCGTGCACCCCGACGGCCGGTGGACGGTCGTGGAGATCAAGTCCTTCCCGATGGTCGACGGCTCCGCCGACGCGTCGAAGGTCGGCGCCGCGGCCCGCCAGGCCGCGGTGTACGTACTGGCGCTGGAGCGGGTGGCGGCGCTGACGAAGGACGCGTCGGTGGACCACTCCGTGCTGCTGGTCTGCCCGAAGGACTTCTCCAACCTGCCGACGGCTTCGGCCGTCGACGTCCGCAAGCAGCTCTCCGTCACGCGCAGGCAGCTGGCGCGGCTGACCCGGGTCGAGGAGATCGCCTCGGCGCTGCCGGACGGGGTCTGCTTCGACGTGGAGTCCTGCTCGTCCGGCGAACTGGCGTCGGCGGTCGAGTCGGTCCCCTCCACCTACGCCCCCGAATGCCTGTCCGCCTGTGAACTCGCCTTCCACTGCCGCGAGCGGGCCCGTACGGCCGGCGCGGTCGAGTCCCTGGGCCGGGCGGTGCGGGGCGAGCTGGGCGGACTGACCGGGGTCGCCGAGGTCCTCTCGGCGGCGCGCGGCGAATGGGGCGACCCGGCGGACCCCACGGTCGCCGCGCTGCGCCGTGCGGCGCGCCTCCGCGCGGAGGCGCTGGGCGCGGGTGCGCTCGGCACGCAGGCGCCGGGTACGGCCGCCCGAGAGGACGCGGTCGCGGGCCGGGGGACGGCATGACGGCCCGCATCGGGGTGAGCGGTCGGCGGAACCGCGGCTGGGAGCCGCCCCGGACCACGAGGAGGCGGGGCACCGCCGGCGCTGGCCGGGGTGCAAGGCCCGGGTGCGCAGCGGCCGGCTCCCACGCGAGGGGCGCGGGCCGGGTGACGGACGCCGTCCTGAGGGGGCCGGGATGTCGCTGATCAGTACGCTCGCCCGGCTCGAGGCGGTCGAGAGCGGACGGGCCCAGCCGCTCGCGACCGTGCGGCACCGGCACCTCTCGCCCCGCCCGCTGGTGTTCGTCCCCCTGACCACGGCAGGTGAGGCAGGTGCCCCGCTCGGGGCGCTCGTGGGCACGGACCGGGAGTCGCCGCGTCTGCTCGCCGTGGCCCAGCCGAGGGACCGGGAGCTACGGTTCGCCTTCCTCGCCGAGCTGGCGGAGACGCTCCTTCCGTACCTCGACGGGTACGCCGACGACGTGGAGCCCGCCGAGCGGAACGAGACGGACCCGGAGACCGGCAAGCGGGTCAAGGTCGAGGTGGAGCTCTGCGCGGACGCGCCGCAGCTCATCGTGCCGAGCAGGCCCGGCGTCGACTTCGTGCGCCTCCTCGGTCGGTCGATGCGGTTCCGGCGGACCGCCGAGCAGGACCCCGACAGCCCCTACCCGGCGCCCCCGCGGGTGCCGTTGCTCGGGCGCTGGCTGACGCACTACGGCGAGCGGGCGCGGGTGCCCGGCTCGTCCCTGCTGCTCGCGATGACGGATCTGCTCGGCCGGCACTGGGCGACCGGGCAGTCCCACCTGGAGGACAAGCACCTCGGTGCGCTGCTCGCCTGGATCGCCCCGCCGGAGGGCGCGTCGGGCGCCGAGGCGGCGCTCCGGGCGGAGGTGGAGCGCGACCGCGGGGGCCAGTTGGTGTGCCCGCCGGCAGGTCCCGCCACGGACCCGGCGTTCGACAACAAGCTCCTCGCGCCCGCGATGGAGCTGTACGACCGGGCCCGCCAGGCACTCGCCGCCGCCGAGGACGGTGCGGCGGCCGACGAGCAGCTGGCCCGGCTCACCTCGGCCGAGCGGGAGATCCGCGCACTGCTCCGGGGAGTGCTGCGCCCCACGTGGGACGCGGTGTGGGACGGCATCGACCTGGTCCGGGAGCTGCCGGAGGGCCCGCACGTCGCCGACCGCTGGACCCGCGACCGGTGGTCCTTCACCGGCCACCGTGACCGGGTGCGGGCGGGCGAGCCCCCGCAACCGCGCAGGGACGACGCGGTGAGTGCCGCGCAGAAGCTGGCCGCGCGTGAGACGGCCCAGGCACAGCTGGAGGCGCAGGAGGCGCTGGACGATCCGCTGGTGCTGGCGGGGCGGCGGCTCGCCGGCGAGGCGTTCGTCGGCGTGGTCACCGATGTGGTCATGGCCTGGTCCGAATCGAAACGCCCCTCGCCCCGGCCGCTGCTGACGGTGCGTACGGACGACGGTCCCCATCTGGGCGTCGGTGTGAAGGCGTACCGCTCGCTGGACGGCAAGCCGCAGTGCGCCGAGTTCGTGCGGTACGAGGAGGACGGTGCGATCGTCCTGCGGCTGCTGGACCGGATGGGCCGGTCCAGGGACCCGGCTGAGGGGTCGGTGCCGGAGGCGGGCGAGTCCGTCGCCTGGACGCTGTTCGAGCACGAGCAGCGCGGCGGGCCGAAGCTGCCCGAGCCGGAGGACACGCCGTGGACGCACGGCGGTCCGCCGCGTACCGACGCCGCCGAGAGTGCCGACGCCGTGACACCGGAGGACCTGCTGTGACGGGGACCGTGATCCCGCTGTTCGACCCCGCCTCGGAGGCTGCCCGCGCCACCGCCGCCATCCTGGAGGACACCCTCCACGGAGATGCGCGCGGTGTCGTCGTGGACTCCCCTCCGGGCGCCGGGAAGTCGACGCTCGTGGTGCGGGCGGCGCTGGAACTCGCCTCGGCCGGCCGCCCCTTGATGGTCGTGGCCCAGACCAACGCCCAGGTGGACGATCTCGTGCTGCGGCTCGCGGAGAAGGAGCCGGAGCTCCCGGTCGGCAGGCTGCACAGCAACGACGCTGATCCGTACGACAAGGCGCTCGACGGGCTGCCGAACGTACGGAAGTCGGCGAAGGCGGGCGAGCTCGACGGGCTGGACGTGGTGATCTCGACCGCCGCGAAGTGGGCGCACGTCAAGGGCGTGGACCCCTGGCGGCACGCGATCGTGGACGAGGCGTACCAGATGCGTTCGGATGCGCTGCTCGCGGTGGCCGGACTCTTCGAGAGGGCCCTGTTCGTCGGAGACCCGGGGCAGCTCGACCCGTTCTCCGTCGTCGGGGCCGAGCAGTGGGCCGGGCTGTCGTACGACCCGTCGGCGAGCGCGGTGTCCACTCTGCTCGCCCACAACCCGGAGCTGCCGCAGCACCGGCTGCCCGTGTCCTGGCGGCTGCCGGCGTCGGCCGCGCCGCTGGTGTCCGGCGCGTTCTACCCGTACACGCCCTTCCGCAGCGGCACGGGAGCGGGCGACCGACGGCTGGCGTTCGGGGTCCCGTCGGACGGCTCCGGTCCCGACCGGGTACTGGACGAGGCGGCCGAGTCCGGCTGGGGCCTGCTGGAACTGCCCGCCCGGCACACTCCGCGCACGGATCCGGAGGCGGTGCGGGCCGTGGCCCTGGTGGTCCGGCGGTTGCTGGACCGCGGAGGCGCGTCGGTATCGGAGCGCTCGCCGGACCCGGTGCCGCTCACCGCGGACCGCCTCGCCGTCGGCACGGCACACCGCGACCAGGCCGCGGCCGTCCGGGCGGCCCTCGCGGAGCTGGGTGTCGCAGGTGTGACCGTGGACACGGCCAACCGGCTCCAGGGCCGGGAGTTCGATGTCACGGTCGTGCTCCACCCCCTGTCGGGCCGCCCGGACGCGACGGCCTTCCATCTGGAGACGGGGCGGCTCTGCGTGCTGGCCTCGCGCCACCGTCAGGCCTGCGTCGTGGTGTGCCGGGCGGGCGTCTCCGAGCTCCTTGACGAGCACCCGTCCACGGAGCCGGTGCAGCTCGGCGTCACGGTGAAGTTCCCGGACGGCTGGGAGGCGAACCACGCGGTGCTCTCCCATCTGGAGGAGCACCGGGTCGTCTGGGCTCCCTAGTGGTACTGCCCGATGAGGTTGGGGACGCGCCTGGCCCCGTTCGCCGGTGGCGCACGGGCACGGGCCGTCCTGGCCCGGCCCTCTTGTGCGGGGCGGGACAATAGGGGTGGTCTGCAAGCACGAGAAGGAGACGCGCATGACGGAGTCGTCCGGGCGGGGCGAGCGGCGGGTACGGCCTTCGCCGCTGCTTTTCGAGCCCGCGGAGGTCGCCTCCGATCCGGAGCACTTCTTCGATCTGGAGTCGATCGAGGACCCCCGGGAGCTGCTCTCACGTGCGACCGAGCTCACGCAGGCGTTCCAGGCGGCGACGGACCGAGCCCTGGAGTACCAGGCGATGGCCGCCGCGCAGCTCGCCGACCCGCGCCGCTTCGACCGGCTGACGGCGGCGGAGATCGCGCGCAGGGCGGAGTGGAGCGAGGACTACGCGAAGCGCATGATCGACTTCGGCCGCGATCTGCTGCGCGGGCCCGACCCCCGCTCGGCGCCCCGGCCCTAGCGGCGCGGGCGCGCATGCGGCCGGCGCCCTGGTCTCGGGCGGCTCCCGCGGTTCGCGCCCGCGCTTGCGCGCGGGGAGCGCGCGCGGCGGCGCGGATCCGGCCCGGAAGCACGGCGGAGGCCGTTCAGCGGATGCCGGTCGCATATGACCGGGGGGATGCCGGGGGGCAAGATACTCCTCACCCCGCTCACTGTCCCCGGTTTCGACAACTGGGGGGAACCGGCCGATGACTCCGCGTACACGTAATCGTCATGAGTACTCGGCCGCGAGACGACATCAGCGCCGCACCGTGCAGTCCCGCCCTCCACGACGAGCGCCGGCGGGACATCTTCGCCTTCCTCCGGGAGGAGGGACGGCACCACACCGCCCAGATCACCGCGCCCGGCGCGGCCTGGCTCGCCTCCGCCGGCACGCACCCGCGGTCCGCGCTGGCACTGTGGGAGTCGCGGCCGTCCGCGCCGTTCGTGGTGTCCTGCGGCGGAGGCGTCTTCGACGTGGTGAACGTGCCCGCGATGTTCGGGCGCCGGATGCTCGACCGGCTGTGGTCGGAGGGGCCGGGATCGGGCCCGGTCGCGCACCACCGGGGCCGGATGCTGCTGTTCGTCGCCCCGGGCACGGCCCAGCGGCTGCCGAGCCTGCTCAAGTGGGAGGAGTGGGGCGGATCCGTGCCGCCCCTGCTCTGCCACGGCACGGGCGACGCGATCACGGCTCCGCCGCTGTCCCCGGTACCGGCGGGCGGTGCCGGCCCGCGCTGGGTGGTCGCCCCCGACACCCGGCACCCGTGGCTTCCGGGGCCGGAGGTGCTGCTCTGGGCCTGTGTGCGCGCGGCCCGTACCACCTCCGCCGCGACGGTGCGTATATCGATTTTTCCTCCCGCCGACCAGGGTGCTAAGGTCTACGACGTCAGCAGGCGCCGCTAGCTCAGTTGGTTAGAGCAGCTGACTCTTAATCAGCGGGTCCGGGGTTCGAGTCCCTGGCGGCGCACAGACGGAAGAAGCCCCTCGCGGAAGCGGGGGGCTTCTTCGTCGTGCGTGCCCGGCGGCTCCCTGCGCCTCCGCTCACCGCACCGTGTTGATCTTGACCGTCCACGCTCCCGTCCGCGTACGGTCCGCCACCTCGACGCGCACCCGCTCCCCCGGCACGGTGAAGGACTCCCCCACGCCGAGTGGCGCGTCCGCCAGCTGCGGATAGACCGAGCGGTCCCAGCACGCCCCGCTCTTCGGATGGGTGTCGATCACCTCCACCGGCCCTGCGCCGGACGCCTCCTCGTTCCGCACCCGGTAGAGCAGGACGCCCTCCTTGCAGGTGTCCCGGTCGTTGCCCGTCGCCCCGCGCGCCTCGATGGCCAGTGCGCTGTTCCGCCCGGTCCTGACGACCGCGAGCCTGGTCCCCGCGGGGCGCCCGGGCGCGGCCGCGGCAGCCAGCGGTTCCAGGGTGAGCACCCGGTCTGCGGGTCCGGTGACACACCGGACCTGGCCCTGGTCCAGCCACCCCAGCTTCCACTTGTGCCAGCCGAGGAATTCCGGGGCGAGCCCGAACTGGCTGCCCATCACGTCCCAGTCACCCACATGGGTGTCCCAGTCGCCCTTGCCGTCCGTGGGCCGGTGGTAGAGGTCGGGCAGGTCGAAGACGTGCCCGGTCTCGTGCGCCAGGACATGCCGGTCGGGTGGATGGCGTTCGAACACCGTGACGGCCCGTCTCAGCTCGGTGCCGTCCGCCTTCGTCGCCGGCTCGAAATTGACCACCTTTGTCGCGTCGGAGTCCACCCCGGGGGCGTCCGGGTCGGCGACCAGGTAGACGACGTCGTAGCGGGAGAAGTCCACGAGGGGGTCCGCGACGGAGACGGCGTCCCGCAGATACGCGGCGCGGTGCGCGGCGTCCCAGTCCCGCTTTATGCGGTACTCGGTCGACGCCTTCGGCATCCGGATCCACTTGCGCACGGGGTGCGGCCGCAGCAGGAACTTCCCGTACGAGGCGTTGCGGAAGAAGTCGGCGGTCGCGGGGAAGTGGTCGGCGACCAGGTCGTCCGGTGCGGTCAGCGGGGTGGAGTCCGGAAAGGAGAGGAAGACCATGACGGCGTCGACGGCGCGGTCGGGCCGTGGGTAGGCGGAGTTCCAGGTGTCCAGTCCGAGCGAGTGGTGCGCCGCGGTCCGGGGCAGGGCGCAGGGGTGCGGGGAGACGTCGGCCGAGGCGGGACCGGCCGCGAGGGTGGTCGCGGCGAGGGCCACCAGGGAGGTGAACACCGCGGCGCCGGCACGCAGGGTCGGCCGTTCCACTCCCTCGGGTGGATCCTCGAGCGACTGCTGACCCTCCACGTGGACCTCCGGCTGCGGAATGCGGGACATCCAACCCAGCTTGTGCGCTTTTATGATGATTCGCACAGTTCCGCTGCACCGGTCGGGTGAGCAGGAGACGACACCCCGGCGATTCACGGAAAGTCACAACCGATCACATGAGCCCCGGCCTGGGCCTCACCCGCGCAGAAACGATCGGTCTGGACCTTCTCGTGCTCCTGATCACCCTCCGGAAGCTGGAACGCCCACGCGGCCAGCCTCTATGATCGGCACACTTTCCCGAGTTTCCGGCCCCGGCCTGGCCTGAACGACACGACTGCACTGCGGGAGCGAGCGGTGAGCGGACACACGGAGGGACGGGGCCCCGCGACCGTCGCGGCACCCGGGAGCGCCCATCCACCCATCACGGAGGGTGAGGGGCCGGCATCCCCTGCCGGCCTCGCGGCGTCCGCCCGCGGCCGGTCGGCAGAGGCCCAACTCACCGACTACCGCGCCGCATTCCACGCCTCCCAGCTCGCCATGGCCCTCGTCGACCACGAGGGCCTCGTCGTATCCGCGAACGACGCGCTCGCCGCGCTCCTCGGCGCCGAACCGGACGCCCTCCGCTCGCGGCCGGCCGCCGATCTCGTCGACCTCGCCTCGGACGGCCGCTCCCTGCTCGCCTACGGTGAGGTGCTGAACGGGCGGAGCTCATGCTTCCGGTGCACCCGGCGCCTCAAACACGCGGACGGGCACCCGGTCTGGGCCGAGGTGACGGTCGCTCCCGTCCCCGGCGGCGGGTGGGTCCTGCTCTCGGTCACGGACGTCAGCGACCGACGCGAACTCCAGGCACGGCTGCGCCATCTCCAGATGCACGACCCGGTGACCCGGCTGCCCAACCGCACCCTGTTCTTCGAGCGGCTCAGCACCGCCCTCGACTCCTCTTCGTACGATCACGGCGGCACGGGCCGGATCGGACTGTGCTACCTCGACCTCGACGGCTTCAAGGCGGTCAACGACACCCTCGGCCACCGGATGGGCGACCGGCTGCTCACTGCGGTGGCGTCCCGGCTGACCGAGTGCGCGGACCGGGACGGCCAGGCGCGCGGCGGCGCCCATCTCGTGGCCCGCCTCGGCGGCGACGAGTTCGCGATCCTGGTCGAGGACTCCACCGGCACGGAGCAACTCGCCGATCTCGCCCGGTCCGTACTGGCCGCGCTCCAGCAGCCGTTCGACCTCTCGGGGCAGCGGCTGTCCGTCTCCGCCTCGATCGGGGTGGTCGAACGAGCGGCGGACGGCACCACCGCGACCGGACTGATGCAGGACGCGGACACGACGCTGTACTGGGCCAAGGCGGACGGCAAGGCACGCTGGACGTTCTTCGACCCGGAGCGCAACGCCCACCGGATGACCCGTCAGGCGCTCTCCTCCACACTGCGACCCGCCGTGGAGCGCGGGGAGTTCACGCTGGAGTACCAGCCGCTGGTGTGCATGGCGGACGGGGTCGTCCGGGGCGTGGAGGCCCTGGTGCGCTGGGTGCACCCCCAGTTCGGCACGCTGGCGCCGAATCGGTTCATCGGAATCGCCGAAGAGGACGGCTCGATCGTCCAGCTGGGCCGCTGGATCCTGCGCACCGCCTGCCGGCAGGCCCGCCAGTGGGAGCTCGAACACCCCTCGGAACCACCGCTCTTCGTCAGCGTGAACGTCGCCGTGCGTCAGCTGTGGGACTCGGACCTGGTCGCCGATGTGGCCGGGATCCTCGACGAGACGGGCCTCGCGCCGCACCTGCTGCAACTGGAGCTCACCGAGTCCGCGGTGATGGGCTCGGCCGGGCGTCCGCTGCAGGTGCTCCAGGCGCTGAGCGAGATGGGTGTGCGGATCGCCATCGACGACTTCGGTACGGGCTACTCCAACCTGGCTTATCTCAGCCGGCTTCCGGTGTCCGTGCTGAAGCTCGACGGATCGTTCGTGCGCGGCTTCCGCTACGACGACGGCACACACCCGAACCCCGCCGACGAGACGATCGTCGAGGCGATGGTCGAGCTGGCCCACCGGCTCGGTCTCACGGTCACCGCCGAATGCGTCGAGACCGCGGGCCAGGCGGAACGACTGCGCCGCATCGGCTGCGACACGGGCCAGGGCTGGCTCTACTCGCGCGCGGTGGCGCCGGACCGGATCGCCGGGATGATCGGGGTCAGTCCACTCGCGGTCTGATCCACGGGGCAGGGCCCCCGTCGGCGCCGACCGTCATGGGAACCGCCCCCGGCCGGGCCGTGACGGCCAGGGCGGGGGCGGTGCTCGAGGGGTGCTCAACGGGGCGGTGCCCCGGGCGGATCAACAGGCGCCGAGGTCCTGCCAGACGCCCCATTCGCCGGTCGTGCCGGGCTCCTCGCCCTGGGTCCACCACTTGGCCCGCCAGGTGCGGCCGTTGTGGGAGACCTGGTTGTCGGCGGTGTAGGCGGCCGTCCGGTTCCAGGCCGCGGCGGTGCACCCGACGGGCGGATCCGTCGGGGTCGGGGTCGGCGTGGGGCCCGTCGGGGTCGGGGTCGGGTCCACCGGGGAGGCGCCGACGGCCGTGACGACCTCGTTGAAGAGGGTCGTGCCCGCGTCCAGGCCGAGCAGGGAGTACATCATCGCGCCGGCGAGACCGCGGCTGTGCCCGTAGTCGGCGCGGGCCTGGATCGCCCGCTTGTCCAGACCGGTGAAGAACTCGCCGTCCTTGTGGAAGTACGCCGCCTTCGCCTCGTCGTCCCAGAAGGTCGTCGCCGGGTTGTCGACGATGCCGCCGAGCTCCTTGTAGTGCGCGATGCCCGCCTGCTGGCTGACGGGACGGGCCGCCGAGGCGCCGGTCGCCGGCTGGGCGAGGCCGCTCTGCGCCCCGGCCGGGACGCCCTTCCAGCCGCGGTAGTAGAACTCGTACCCGAGTGCGAGCTTGTCCGCGGGGAAGCCGCCGGCGATCCCGTAGGCCGCGTCGCCGTCCAGCCAGGCGTCGACGGCGTTGTCGATCGAGTACTTCTCGGTGCCCGGGGCGATCGGGTCGGTCGGGTCGCCGGCACCCGAGTACAGCGGGGACTGGTGGTAGGTCGGGCCGTCGCCGTCCCAGGCGCCGTGCATGTCGTAGGTCATGATGTTCGCGTAGTCGAGGTACGCGCCGATCTTGTCCGTCTCGATGTGCCGGATCTTGTCCTGGCCGGCCGGCAGAGCCGCCGTGAGCAGGTACTCCTTCCCGCCGTTCGCGGCGCCGTGGGCGTCGAGCTGCTTGCGGAACTCGGCGAGGAGCAGGGTGAAGTTGGCCTTGTCCTCGGGGCCGTAGTGGTTGCCGAGGTGGCCGTCGGGAGAGCCCGGGTACTCCCAGTCGATGTCGATGCCGTCGAAGATCCCTGCCGCGGTGCCGGGGCCGCCGTAGCCGCCCTCGACGGGCAGGTCGCCCTGGATGTACTGCTTGATGCAGGAGGCCACGAACTTCTTGCGGCTCGCGTCGGTCTTGGCCGCGTCGTGGAAGTACTTGGAGTAGGTCCAGCCGCCCAGCGAGATGTTGATCTTCAGCTTGGGGTACTTGGCCTTCAGCTCCTTGAACTGGTTGAAGACGCCGACGATCGGCTGGTTCCAGGTGTCGGCGACCCCGTCCACGCTGTCGGCCGCAGCGAAGGTGCGCTGGTAGTCGGCGTACGAGTCGCCCGCGCCGTCACCGGCGTTCGGGTTGTTGTCGTCGCCCGCCGCCTTGTTGGCCTGGAAGCAGGTGAGGTCGGTCGGGTGGATGTTGCCGAACGAGTAGTTGATGATGTCCAGCTTGCCCGCGATGCCCCGGGTGTCGAGGTGCTTGGGATAGAAGGCGTTGCCGTACACGCTCCACTGGTCGTAGTACGCGATCTTCACTCCGCCCGAGGACGGGGCCGCGGCGGCCGCGGGCTGCGCGGAGCCGGGACCGGCGGCCACGGTGAGCGCCCCGAGGGCGAGTGCCGCTGTGGCGAGCGCGGCGATCAAGGGTCTGCGGGCGTGCACGTACGACCTCCGAAGGGGGTGCGCGGTACGGGAGTTGGAGAAGTGATAGCCGTCGCGCGAACGCCGCGTCAATGGTCTGAACCAAAATGAGGACTAGACCAATCCAGACCCATCTGCCCGCGAAAGCCCTTGTCAAAGGGGGTCCTTGGGCAAGAACAACCGCTCGCCACCCTCGGTGACGAGCGGTTTAAGGTTGCCTTCAGGAAGGCCACGCAGGGCCGTTCGGGAATGGACCACTCCACTCCCGGCGCCCGGGTTCTACGCGGGCAGCCCGTACGCGTCCGCGATCAGCTCGTAGGAGCGCAGCCTGGCCTCCCCGCCGTGGGCGTTGGCCGTGATCATCAGCTCGTCCGCCCCCGTGCGCTTCTGGAGCTCGTCGAGACCGGAGCGCACCTCGTCGGGTGTGCCGTGCACGATGTTGGCCAGCCAGCCGTCCACGAACTCCCGCTCCATCGGGCCGAAGTCGTACGCCTCGGCCTCCTCGGGCGTCGGAACAAGCCCCGGCCGGCCCGTGCGCAGCCGCAGCATCGACAGGGCGCCGGTCATCACCTGGCGGCGTGCCTCGCGGGCGTCGTCCGAGGCGAGCGCGGCGACGCCGATCAGGGCGTAGGGCGCGTCCAGGACCTGTGACGGGCGGAAGGAGTCCCGGTAGAGATCGAGCGCCGGGACGGTGTTCTGCGCCGAGAAGTGGTGGGCGAAGGCGAACGGCAGCCCGAGCACGCCGGCGAGCCGGGCGCTGAAGCCGGAGGAGCCCAGCAGCCAGACGGGCGGCCGGGCGGCCGACTGGACCCCGCCGGGAGCGGTGGCCTGCACCGGGCCGGGCACCGCGTGGATCCGGGCGTAGGGGTGCCCGTCCGGGAAGTCGTCGTCCAGGAAGCGCGTCAGCTCGGCGAGCTGCTGCGGGAAGTCGTCGGCGCCCTCTCCCCTGGCCTCCGGCATGGGGGACCCCAGCCTGTCGGTGCGGCGCAGCGCGGCGGCGGTGGCGCCGTCGGTCCCGGGCGCGCGGCCGAGACCGAGGTCGACCCGGCCCGGGGCGAGGGCCTCCAGGGTGCCGAACTGTTCGGCGATCACCAGCGGGGCGTGGTTGGGGAGCATCACGCCGCCGGAGCCGAGACGGATGCGCTCGGTGTGGGCGGCGAGGTGGGCGAGGATCACCGCCGGGGACGAGGAGGCAACGCCGGGCATCGAGTGGTGCTCGGCCACCCAGTGCCGGTGGTAGCCGCGCCGCTCGGCGAGCCGGGCGAGCTCCACGCTGGTGCGCAGCGCCTGTCCGGCGGTGCTGCCGCTGCCGACGGTCACCAGGTCCAGTACCGACAGCGGCACGGGCGAGGTGCCCTGCGCCGCTCCCCGGATCTCGTCGGCTGCGCGCGCTGCGTCCGGTGTGTCCACGGAGGTGCCTCCTGCGTTGTCGTGCGTATCCGTCGCACTAACAGGAGGCCATCTCCGGTTATTCCCCCGGCAGGCCCGGGCAGGCCCTACTCGCCTTCGGGCCAGTGGTCCGGGCGGGCGAACAGCGTCCCCAGCCCGTCCGCCCACGCCCTCCGCTCGGCCAGCCGCAGGCCCTCCCACACGGTCACCTGGTTCGCGGTGAGGACGGGCTTGCCGAGGGTCTCCTCCAGCTCCTGGAGGTGCCCCGCGGTGTGCAGCGCGGTGTCCGGCATGAGCACCGCCTCCGCCCTCGGGTCGTCCCCCGCCGCGGCCAGCTCGAGCACCTGCTCGCGCTCCCAGGTGCCGACCTCGGCGGCCGTGACGATGCCGCTCGCCCGGGCCGCGACGACCTCGACGCCCGCCGACTCCAGGAACTTCTCGAAGAGGCCGGTCACGTCGTCCGGGTAGGTGGCCGCGACCGCCACCCGGCTCACGCCCAGCGCCTGCGCGGCGTGGACGAAGGCGAACGACGTGCTCGACGCCGGCAGCCCGGCGGCCTGCGCCAGCTCGCGGATCTGCTGCTGAGCGCCGTCCCGGCCCCGGACGAAGCTGCCGCTCGTACAGGCCCACACCAGGGACTCAGCTCCGGCCAGCCGCAGTTCCTCCACCCCTGCCGCCAGCCGGTCCGCGGCCCCCATCTCGATCAGCGCGTCCTCCCGGTGCGCGTCCTCGCCGATGTCGGTGTGGAAGACGGGCAGCCTGATGTCGCTGTCGAGCAGGACCGCGATCCTGGGGTAGTCGTCCTCGGCGGAGTGCCCCGGGTAGAGGAGTCCGACGGTCGTCATGTCCATCCTTCCTGTTCCTCCGGCTGGGCGACGGGGGGTGCGGCCGGCGGCACGGGCGGGGCCGCCGGGGGCGGCGGCTCCTCGTGCGGACCCGCGGTCCGCACCAGGAGGGCCTGGTAGGGACCGACCGCGTACACGCCGATCCTGCGCAGCGCCGCCCACATCGTGACCTGGTTCGCGGAGAGCACCGGCATGCGCAGTTCCGCCTCCAGCTGGGGTATCGCGTCGTACGTCGGCAGGTTGGTGCAGCTGATGAAGAGGGCGTCCGCCGCGCCCACCACGGCCTGGCGGGCCATGTCCACCACCGACCGGTACGGCACCCTCCAGATGTGCCGGGTCAGCCCGAGGAAGGCGCGGCCCGTGACCGATACCCCGGCCTCGGCCAGGTACTCCTCCAGCGACCGGGTGACGGACTCCGTGTACGGCGTGACGACGGCGATCCGGCGGGCGCCCAGCTCCTCCAGGGCTTCCAGCAGCGCGCCCGAGGTGGTCACCGAGGCGACCTCCCCCGCCGTGGTCATCGCCTCGCACATCGCCCGCTCGCCCGCGACGCCGCCGACGAAGCTGCCGCTGGTGCAGGCGTAGGCGACGACCTCGGGTTCGGAGGCGGCCAGCGCCCGGACCGCCTCACGGAGGGTCTCGTGCTCGCTGACGAGCCTGGCCAGGTCGAGCGACACCTCGACGGGCACGAACGGGGTCCTGGTCAGACGTAGCGAGACGCCGTCGGGCACCCAGCGCCACAGCTCCCGGTCGAGTGCGAAGTCGAACGGGGCGACCACCCCGATCCCGCGCTGCGGGTCTGGTCCGCCCAGAAGCGAAACTTCGAGGGACACATCCATCACAGGCCCCCTCATTTACGTCTTGTTGACGACGGTAGGTTCGGGTGCGAGCGTGGGTCAATCCGTACATGTCAGACGTTCAGAAACGGTTTCCGCGCGATGTCCGTACCGGTTCTTCTCGTACTGGAAGCAGACCCTCCGCCGCGGCTCGGCAGCCTCACCGGACGCGCCGACGTCCGGTACGCCGACGCCGGCTCCCTCGCCGCCGAACTGCCAGGGGCGGACGCCCTGCTGGTGTGGGACTTCACCTCCGACGCGGTGCGGCTGGCCTGGCCCGGGGGCGGCTCCCGGCCCCGCTGGGTGCACACCCCGAGCGCCGGCGTCGACCGGCTGCTCTGCCCCGAGTTCTCGGCCTCAGACACGGTCCTGACCAACGCCCGCGGGATCTTCGAGCAGCCCATCGCCGAGTACGTGGCCGCCCTGGTGCTCACGATGGCCAAGGACCTGCCGGGGACCCTGGAGCTCCAGCGGCAGCGGCGGTGGCGTCACCGCGAGTCCCTGCCGGTGGCCGGCGGCCGTGCGGTCGTGGTCGGCGCGGGGCCGATCGGGCTCGCGATCGCGCGCACGCTGCGGGCGCTCGGCCTGGAGGTGGCCGTCACCGGACGCACGGCCCGCCCCGGGGTGCACGGCTCCGAGGAGCTGGACGGGCTTCTCGCGCAGGCCGACTGGGTCGTGTGCGCGGCCCCGCTGACGGAGGCCACGCGGGGCATGTTCGGCGCCCGGCGGTTCGCCCTGATGCGCCCGTCGGCCCACTTCGTCAACGTCGGACGGGGTGCGCTGGTCGTCGAGGACGAGCTGGTCTCGGCACTCACCGGGCGGCGGATCGCGGGCGCCGCCCTGGACGTCTTCGAGGAGGAGCCGCTGGGACCCGACAGCCGGCTTTGGGACGTCCCCGGGCTGATCGTCTCGCCGCACATGAGCGGGGACACGGTCGGCTGGCGGGATCGACTGGGCGAACAGTTCGTCGAACTGTTCGACCTGTGGTCGGCGGGAAAGCCGCTGCCGAACGTGGTCGACAAGAAACGTGGGTACGTCCCCTCCCATGACTCCTGAGCCGAACGACCTGAGTGCCCTGACCGCACGTCACCTCATCGCCGGCTACGAGCGCGGCGACTTCTCCCCACTGGAGGCGGTACGCGCGGTCCTCGACCGGGCCGAGGCGGCGCAGCGCCTCACGAACGCGTTCGTCCGGATCGACGGCGAGCAGGCGCTGGCGCAGGCCGAGGCGGCCACCGAGCGCCGCCGCAGGAAGGAGCCGCTGGGACCGCTCGACGGCGTACCGGTCACGGTCAAGGACATCCTGCTGCAGGCGGGCGGGCCGACGCTGCGCGGCTCCAGGACGGTCCGTCCGGACGGCCCTGCCTGGGACGAGGACGCCCCTGCCGTGGCACGGCTGCGGGAGCAGGGAGCGGTGTTCGTCGGCAAGACGACGACGCCGGAGTTCGGCTGGAAGGGCGTCACGGACTCCCCGCTGACCGGGGTGACCCGCAATCCGTACGACGTCTCCCGCACGGCGGGCGGATCGAGCGGCGGGAGCGCGGCGGCCGTGGCACTGGGCGCGGCCCCGCTGTCGATCGGCACGGACGGCGGTGGCTCGGTCCGCATCCCGGCGTCGTTCTGCGGGATCTTCGGGCTGAAGCCGACGTACGGCCGGATCCCGCTCTACCCGTCGAGCCCGTTCGGCACGCTCGCCCACGCCGGCCCGATGACCCGCGACGCGGCGGACGCGGCCCTGCTGCTGGACGCGCTCGGCGGACCGGACTGGCGGGACTGGTCACAGCTGGCGCCCGCGCCGGCGACGGGCGAGGGCCTCGCCGAGGGGGTGAAAGGGCTGCGGATCGCCTACTCGCCGTCCTTCGGCGGCCAGGTGGCGGTCCGCCCGGCCGTCGCCTCCGCGGTGCGCGGCGCGGTGGAGCGGCTGGCCGAGCTGGGCGCCTACATCGAGGAGGCGGATCCGGACATCACCGACCCGGTGGACGCCTTCCACACCCTGTGGTTCGCCGGGGCGGCGCGCGTGGTGCAGCACTTCGGCAGGGAGCAGCGGGAACTGCTGGACCCGGGGCTGCGGGAGATCTGCGCGGAGGGCGAACGGGCCTCGGCGCTCGACTACCTCGCCGCCGTGGACGTCCGGATGGAGCTCGGGCGCCGGCTGGGCCGCTTCCACACCGCGTACGACCTGCTGATCACGCCGACGCTGCCGGTCACCGCCTTCGAGGCGGGCGTGGAGGTGCCGAAGGGCTCCGGGCACCGGCGCTGGACGGGGTGGACCCCGTTCACGTACCCGTTCAACCTCACCCAGCAGCCGGCGGCGACGGTGCCGTGCGGGGTGGACGAGGACGGGCTGCCGGTGGGGGTCCAACTGGTCGGCCCGCGTCATGCGGACGCTCTGGTCCTGCGCGCGGCGCACTCCCTCTACGCGTCGGGCGCGGCGGCGGTGCCGTCACCGCCCGCCGCCGGGTAGGAGACCGGCGCCCCGGCCCTCGGCGGGCCGGGGCGCGGCCCGGTCAGGCGCGGCGGAACGACAGCGTCTCGCCGAGCGCTCCCGCGCGCCACAGGTCCTGGCAGGCGTCGGCCATCCGGTCGAGACCGTCCACCACCTGGCCCCACACGATGCCCGGCACCCAGCCCGTGTCGCCGTTGAGCAGAAGGTTGTTGCGTTCGTAGAAGAGCGCGAGGTCGACGGTCACCGGCCGGGACAGGTCCCGGTCGTAGCCGTACGCCGCCGTCCCCAGTTCCGTGCCGCTGAAGGTGAAGTAGCAGAGGTCGCCCGGGATCGGAGTCACCGTCGGGTTCTCCAGCGGTGGCTCCCGGTCGGCGAAGGCGGGGAACAGGGCGTAGATCTCGTTGCGCGCGTACTTCGCGTGGTAGACGTCGCTGCCCAGCGGCAGCGCGTCCCACACGGCCCGGCAGGTCAGCGGCGCCCGGTCGTCCAGGAGCCGGGCGGTGCAGTGCACTCCGCGCTTGGTCAGCGAAACTTCGATGAAACGATCGGCCATTGCTTACGCATACCCCGCCTGTGGCCGGGTAGCCGCGCCGCCATGGCTCCACACACGGCACCACACACCAGACACGCGATACGAAGGCGCAGCCTGCTCCTGGGGACCGCAGGCGCCCTCGGTGCGGCCGGCGTTGCCGGTGCGACCGGTTGCGCACGGGTCCCCTCGGGCGACGGTCTGGCCAGGCTGAGATCCCAGGGCACGGTGCGGCTCGGCATCGCGGGCGAGGTGCCGTACGGCTACATAGACGAGCAGGGCGAGTTCACCGGGGAGGCCCCGGAGCTCGCCAAGGCGGTCTTCAAACGGCTCGGGATAGCGAACGTGCAACCGGTGGCCACCGACTTCGCCTCCCTCATACCCGGCCTCAATTCGCAGCAGTTCGATGTCGTTTCAGCCGGAATGTACATAAACAAGGAACGCTGCGCGCAGGTCATCTTCTCCGATCCCGAATACCAGATGCTCGACTCCTTCATCGTGCCCAAGGGCAATCCGAAGAACCTGCGCAGTTACGAGGATGTCGTACGGACCAAGGCGAAATTCGCAACGGGCACCGGATACGCCGAGATCGACTACGCCGTGGCGGCCGGGTACCCCGAGAAGGACATCGTCATCCTCCAGGACCAGGTGGCCGGACTGAACGCCGTCGAGTCCGGGCGCGTCGACGTGTTCGCCGGGACCGCCCTCACCACCCGCGAAGTCGTCCGCAAGAGCAGGAAGGCCGAGGCGACCGAGCCGTTCGCGGCGATCGTCGACGGCAAGAAGAAGATCGACGGCGGGGGGTTCGCCTTCCGGCCGACCGACACCGAGCTGCGGGACGCCTTCAACCGCGAGATCCACAAGATGAAGAAGAGCGGCGAACTCTTCCGCATCCTGAGCCGGTTCGGCTTCACCAAGGCCGAGATGACCGAGCTCACGGCGAAGGAGTTGTGCCGATGACCTCCGGACTCTGGCAGAACTGGGTGCTCCCGGGCATCTGGATCACCGTCCAGCTCACCCTCTACAGCGCCGCGCTGGCCACCGCCGTCGCCTTCGGCGTCGGTATGGCCAGAACCCATCGCTCGAAGGCCGTCCGCTTCGTCGCGGCCTTCTACACGGAGGTGTTCCGCGGGACTTCGGCGCTGGTGCTGATGTTCTGGCTGTTCTTCGTCCTCCCGCCGCTGGTGGGGTGGCAGCTGGTGCCCATGTGGGCGGCGGTGCTCGCCCTCGGCCTGTCCTACGGGGCGTACGGCGCCGAGATCGTGCGCGGCGCGCTGAACTCCGTGGCGCCGGCCCAGCGGGAGGCGGGCATCGCGCTCAGCTTCACGCCCTGGCAGCGGATGCGGCTGATCCTGCTGCCGCAGGCCGTGCCCGAGACGATCCCGTCCTTCTGCAACCTGGCGGTGGAGTTGCTCAAGGGCACGGCCCTGGTGTCGCTGCTGGGTGTGGGCGACGTGTCGTTCGCGGCCTACCTGGTACGGCTGGCGACCCAGGAGAGCGCGCAGATCTACACCGTCACGCTGGTGATCTACTTCGTGCTCGCGTTCCTCATCACCCGCTCGATGAAGGCCCTGGAACGGAAGACCAAGGCGAACCTGGGGGTGGTGGTCAAGTGACCTGGGACTGGTCCGCGGTCGCGGACTTCATGCCGCGTTTCTGGGAGGGCGTGCTCGTCACGCTGCAGATCCTGGTGCTGGGCTCACTGATGTCCTTCACGCTCGGCCTGGTCTGGGCGCTCGGTCTGCGCTCCGGCTCGCGCTTCGTGCGCTGGCCGGTGGGGCTCGTCACCGAGTTCATCCGGAACACCCCGCTGCTGGTGCAGCTGTTCTTCCTGTTCTTCGTGCTTCCGGAGTGGGGGGTCCAGTTCTCCGCGCTCACCACGGGCACGATCGCCATCGGCCTCCACTACTCGACGTACACCGCGCAGGTCTACCGGGCCGGCATCGAGGCCGTACCGGCCGGGCAGTGGGAGGCGGCGACGGCGCTGAGTCTGCCCGCCCACCGGACCTGGACCGCCGTGATCCTGCCGCAGGCGGTCCGGCGGATCGCGCCCGCCCTCGGCAACTACGTCATCGCGATGCTGAAGGACACTCCGCTCCTCGCCGGGATCAGCGTGCTGGAGATGCTCCAGCAGTCCCGGCTGGAGAGCGCCGCGACCTTCCAGTACACGGAGCCGCTGACGGTCGTCGGCATCGCCTTCATCCTCATCGCCTACCCGGCATCCCTGCTCGTACGGACCCTGGAGCGCCGCCTTGCCCGCTGACACCGACCTCGCCAAGCAGAACGACGAACTCATCCGTTTCACGAACGTCACGAAGAGCTTCGGGGACAACACCGTCCTGGACGACCTGTGCTTCTCGGTACGACCGGGCAGGCACGTCACGCTGATCGGGCCCTCCGGGTCCGGGAAGACCACCATCCTGCGGCTGCTGATGACGCTGGCGAGCCCCGATTCGGGCACGATCGACGTCAACGGGGGACGGCTGTTCCCGGCCGACGAGAAGGAACGCAGAGAGGTCCGCAAGAAGATCGGCATGGTCTTCCAGCAGTTCAACCTCTTCCCCAACATGACCGTGCTGCGGAACATCACCGAGGCCCCGGTGCGGGTGCTCGGGCTCTCCAAGGACGAGGCCGAGGAGCGCGCCCGCGAACTGCTGGACCTGGTCGGTCTCGCCGACCGTGCCGACGCGCGGCCCTCCCAGCTGTCGGGCGGTCAGCAGCAGCGGGTGGCCATCGCCCGGGCCCTCGCGATGCGGCCGCAGGTCCTGCTGCTGGACGAGGTGACCTCGGCGCTCGACCCGGAGCTGGTCGCAGGAGTGCTCGACGTCCTCAGGGACATCGCCCGCACCACCGACATCACGATGCTCTGCGTGACCCACGAGATGAACTTCGCCAGGGACATCTCCGACGAGGTCCTGATGTTCGACGCCGGGAAGGTGATCGAGTCCGGGCCCCCGGAGAAAATCTTCTCCGAACCCGAGCACGAACGTACTCGTGAGTTCCTCAGTGCGGTGCTCTGACCTCTTACTCCAGGCACCACTTTTGACTCTGGCATATGCCAATGTCGTGCGCCCCAGGATATGAGCCTGGGGCGCACGACATTTCTCGCCAACAGCCGCCCACTAAACGGTTCTTGGCGGCTATCGTGGTAGGGAAGCTTGCGGTCACAACCTGGTAGGGGGAAACCGTGGCGCTGAAGCCCGAGCCGACCGCGCCGTTCCACTCGGTGCAGTACGCACTGCGTGTCCTGGAGACCATCTCCAGGCACAGCGGCGGTGTGACCGATGTCCAGATCGCGCGCGAGACCGGACTGCCGACCGCCCATCTCACGTCCCTGCTGCTGATGCTCCGCCGCGAGGGCTATGTGGAGCAGGTGGCCGACGGGGCGTACGTGATCGGCGACTCCCTGGTCCTGCTGGGTTCCGGCGTCACCCGGCGGGAGGCCCTGGAGCGCAAGCTCCAGGAGACTCTCACCGAACTGCGCGACTCGGTCGGCGCGGCGGTGTACATCAGCCGGTACATCGACGGCGAGGTCAAGATCACCCAGTTCGCCGACGGCCCCCGCACCCCCAAGGTCAACGAGTGGGTCGACTTCCGCTCGGCGGCGCACGCCAGCGCCGTCGGCAAGTGCCTGCTGACCCAGCTCGACCAGAACGGCCGCCGCGACCATCTCTCACGCCACAAGATCGCCCGGCTCACCTCCCGGACGATCACCAACGAGAAGATCCTCTTCTCGAAGCTGGACGCCCAGCCACCCACGGTCCCGGTGCTGAACCTCCAGGAGTACGCGGTGGGCACGGTCTGCGCGGCGGTGCCGCTGACGGCCGGCTCGTCCGTGGGCTGCCTGGCGCTCTCGCTCCCGATCGAGCACGCCCACCGGCTGCGCGCCGCGGCCGACACCCTGAACCGCCGGGCGGCCCCGGTGGTGCTGTCGCTGGCCCTGTGACCGGCCGGATGTGAGCGCACGGCCGCCCGGGCCCACGGGCGCGCGCGGCCGGCGCCCGGTGGTCGGGAGCACCCCTGCGGACCGGGTAGTATTACTTCTGTCGTCAGCCGCCGAGAGCGGCGAGAACGGCAGCCCGCGCCGCTAGCTCAGTTGGTTAGAGCAGCTGACTCTTAATCAGCGGGTCCGGGGTTCGAGTCCCTGGCGGCGCACAACCTCCCGAGGGGCCCTGGCAATTGCCAGGGCCCCTCGGGCTTTCCCCGGGCTCCCGCGGCCCTCCCCGCCCTCGGCCCCGGCAGCCGCCGCACACCCGCTCGGCTGCCGCGCACCGGCCCGGCACACCGGCCCGCTGCCGGAACGCGCCTCGCCGCCCGGGCAGCGGCCCGAGACTTCTCCGGGTCCTCGTGGACATCAAGGGGGCCCTCGACCGTGACATGCGTCACGCTTGCCGCGTCTGAGCGGCGTTCCGGCGGCGATCCCGGGGCGGTACGGACGGCCCGAACAGGGTCCGCCGTCCCGTCCGGGCCCGAACAGGGTCCGCCGTCCCCGACCGGGCTCCCCGTCAGCGCAGATAGGCCAGTACGGCGAGCACCCGGCGGTGGGTGTCCTCGGCCGGCGGCAGATCGAGTTTGGCCAGGATGTTGCCGATGTGCTTGCCCACGGCCGCCTCGCTGACGACCAGGCGACGGGCTATGGCCGCGTTGGAAAGGCCTTCGGCGACCAGGGCGAGGACCTCGCGCTCGCGCGGGGTGAGCTGCTCGAGCGGGTCGCGGCGCCGTCGCAGCAACTGACGTACGACCTCGGGGTCGACGACGGTGCCGCCGTCCGCGACGCGTTCGAGCGCGGCCACGAACTCCTCCACCTGTCCTACGCGGTCCTTCAGGAGGTAGCCGACGCCGGTGCCGTCGCCGGTGTCGAGCAGTTCGGCGGCGTAGGACCGCTGGACGTACTGGCTGAGCACGAGGACGGGCAGGCGGGGGCGCCCGGTGCGCAGCGCGAGGGCGGCTCGCAGTCCCTCGTCCTGGAAACCGGGCGGCATCCGTACGTCGGTGACGACGATGTCCGGGTCGTGCTCGGCGACGGCCGCGCACAGGGCCTCGGCGTCGCCCACGGCGGCGACGACCTCGTGGCCGAATCGCCCGAGGAGTGCGGTGAGGCCGTCCCGGAGCAGGACGCCGTCCTCGGCGAGGACTATGCGCAGGGGTGCGTGCCGGTCCGGCATGGGATCTCCAGTCGCAGGACGGTGGGCCCGCCCGGCGGGCTGGTGATCGCCAGTGTGCCATCGAGGACGGCGAGCCGGTCGGCGAGTCCGGTGAGCCCGGTCCCCCGCTCCGGGTCTGCTCCGCCGATGCCGTCGTCGTGTATCTCGACGGTGAGCAGGTCCCCGGTGTGCCGGGCGGTGAGCCGTACACGGCTCGCGTCGCTGTGCTTGCCGGCGTTGGCGAGCGCCTCGCTGACGGCGAAGTACGCGGCGGTCTCCACGGGCCGCTCCAGCCGGGGAAGTTCGACGTCCGTGTCGACCGGTACGCCCGACCGGTCGGCGGCGTCGGCGAGCGCGGCGGCGAGTCCGTAGTCGGACAGGACCTGTGGGTGGATGCCGTGGACGAGCTCGCGCAGTTCCGTGAGGGCCTTGCCCGCCTGGTCGTGGGCCGCGGCCAGACGTTCGGCGAGCGGCCCGCCGGGCGGGGCGTCGAGCCGGGCGAGGCCGAGGCTCATGGTGAGCGCGACGAGCCGCTGTTGAGCGCCGTCGTGCAGATCGCGCTCGATACGGCGCCGTTCGGCCTCGAAGGCGGCGACGAGCCGGGCTCGGGAACGGGTCACCTCGCCGATCCGCGTGCGCAGTTCGGCTTCGCGGGGTGCGAGGAGCGCTCGGGCGAGCGCGGCCCTGGCCGCGGCGAACGCGCCCAGTGGATAGAGGAACAGGGCGAGCAGCAGCAGCCCGGCGACGGCCGAGGCGAATGCGGCGGGATAGCCGGTGACGAGCCACAGCTTCGCCACCCGGGCCTCGTGGCCGCCGTCCGCTGCCAGTTGCAGCGGCGCGGCCGTCATCGCGAGCGGCACGCCGAGGCCCGCCGCCAGGGCGAGCAGGTCGAGCGGCCAGAGCACCGTGGCGTGGAGCAGGGAGTACCCGAACTCCCGCCAGGTCGCACGTTCCCGGACGCGGGTGCGTGCCCATGCGGTGATCCCGGGCTCCGGAGGCGTGCGGTGCGGGTCCACCGCGGGCTCGTCGTCGGCGATCCGCAGCCGACGCCGCTCCGCAGGGGCAAGCGCGACCACGCCGAGCAGCAGCAGCGGCAGCCCCACCAGCACGGCGGAGAACGCCACGAGCACCAGCCCTCCGACGAGTGCGACGGCCCCGCTGACCACCCCGGTCCCCAGGTACGCCACACCCCGCCACGGCCACGCGGTCCGCAGGTACGCGCGCCCGGCAAGGGCCTGCCAGAGGTTCCTTGCGGTCATGAGTGCACGCTAGGGCCCGCCGGGCGCCGCGGGCCATGGGCCCAGGGCGACTGCGGGGGGTGGGGCGGGCCCTACCCCTCGGCGGCGGGGCGCGGGCGACCGCCCCGTTCCCGGCCGACCGCTTCCCGGCAGCCTGCCGTGAGGCCCGGGGGCCGACGGGCGCCACCGACCGCACCACCGCCGCCCGGCGACCAGCCGCTGCCCCGGGGTGGACACCGCACCACCGGGACTCGCCGGCGCCGACCGCCGGTCGGCGGACCGGCGGACCGGCGTGAGACCGGGACCCGGCCCGGCGTGAGACCGGGACCCGGCCCGGCGTGAGACCGGCGTGAGACCGGCGGACCGGCATGAGACCGGGGACCCTGGCCCGGCCGGGGCGTCAGCGGTCCAAGAGCTCGGCCCTGCCGTGTCGTTCACAGGCGCGGCGGAGCCGGGCGCCGTCGGCAGGGGTCAGCGGGCGGTAGCCGTCCGCGCCGGGTGGGCGCCACCAGACGGGGTCCCGGCCGTGGAGGAAGCCCTCGCGGCGCAGGGCGACGCGGTGGATCTTGTTGGTGGCGGTGACCGGGAGGCGGGCGACGACGCGGACGAAGCGGGGGGGCATCTTCGTCCCCAGATCGGGCTGGGCGGCGAGGAAGGCCGCGAAGCCCTCGGGGTCGAAGGACGACGCCTCGTCGCGGAGCGCCAGGGCGCACATCACCTGGTCGCCGGCGACCGGATCGGGGACGGCGTACACCGCGACGCCCGCGGCGGGTTCCCATCGGGCGAGGATGCTCTCGATGAGCGCGGCGGCGAGGTTCTCGCTGTCGACGCGCAGGCGGTCGTCGCTTCGGCCGGCGAAGTACAGGAAGCCTTCCGCGTCGCGGTAGAAGAGGTCTCCGCTCCAGTACCAGCCTCCCCGCAGCCGTTCCGCCTCCGCCTCGGCGTTGCGCCAGTAGCCCTCGAAGGGGCTGCGGCCGCGGTTGACCAGCTCGCCTATCGCCCGGTCGCCGTTCAGCAGCCCACCCGCCGCGGAGAAGCGCGCCGGCTCGCACTCCTCGCCGCTGGACGGGTCGACCACGGCGAGGTCGTCGCCGGGCGCGGCCCTGCCGATCGCGCCGCGCGGGGTGCCGGGGGTGCGCTGGACGGCGGCACCGCCTTCGGAGGAGCCGTAGCCCTCGACGAGCCGGACGCCGAAGCGAGCCGCGAAGCGCTCCGCGTCGACGGCCCCCGCCTCGGTGCCGAAGCCGAGCCGGAGCGGGTGGTCACGGTCGTCGTCGCGTTCGGGGGTGGCGAGCAGGTACTGCACGGCCCGGCCCACATAGGTGAAGTAGGTGGCGCCGTAGGACCGTACGTCGGAGAGGAAGCACGACGCGGAGAAGCGGCGCCGCAGGGCCACCGCCGCGCCGGCCGCCAGCGCGGGAGCCCAGTCGGCGATCACGGCGTTGCCGTGGAACATCGGCATGCAGACGTAGTGGACGTCGTCCGGCCGCACACCGAAGTGGGAGACGAGGGACGCCCCGGCGGCGGCGAGCCGTCCCTGACTGCAGATCGCGGCCTTGGGCGCGCCGGTCGAACCGGACGTGAAGTACAGCAGCAGCCGGCTGCCGGGCCGCACGGTGCGGCCCGGCAGGGGGGCGATGTCGGCTGGTCCGGCCCCCTCGTAGGGGGCGAGGAGCACGGTGTACGCGTCGTCGTCGGTCACCAGCACCCGCACGCCCGGCAGTTCGAGACCGTCGAGCAGGGGAAGGTGCGTGCGCTCGGTGACCAGCACCCGGCAGTCGGTGTGCAGTATGTCGCGGGCCAGCTCCGCGCCCCGGCGCGTCGGGTTGATGCCGGCGACGGCGGCCCCGGCGAGGGCTGCCGCGCCGATCCAGAGCGGGAACTCGGCCGTGTTGTCGAGCAGGACCCCGAGGTGCGGCTCGGCTCCCCGGGGCAGGAGTTCCGTGAGCAGGGCGGCCCGCGCGGCGGCGCCGGAGGCGACCTGGTGGTGGCTGAGCACGAGGTCCTCGTGCATCAGCCCCACCCGGTGGTCGCCCCACTGGCGCCCTACCAGCTCCGCGACGGTCGTACCGCTCCCCGTGACGCCCATGGCGCGCACGGTAACTGACGTAGCGTCAGAACTGAACGTCCGAGCAGGCGTAGAAGGCGTTCGGGGTGTCGGCGATGGTCCACACCGCCAGGATCAGATGGCGGCCCGACTTCGACGGCAGCGTGCCCGAGTGACTGAGCGTCCCCGGGGGCCGCTGGCCGTTGTACGGGATGGTCAGGAAGGGCTGCGGATCGAGTGCGGCCCTGGTGAGCGGCTGGCTGGGGTTCCAGCCGTTCCTGGTGATGTAGTACTTGAAGTCCGTCGTGGCGTGCATGGCGGTGAACTGCCACCGGAAGGTGTAGTTCTGCCCCGAGGAGACCCTGGTGGTGGGCCAGGCACCGCCGCGCGGGTCGTCGAGCTGCGCGAAGCGGCTGTTGCCGCCGGCGCAGAGCTTCCCGTCGGCCGGACCCGCGCCGGGGAAGCCCTTGGGCCCCTCGACGCTCTGGGGCTCCCATTGGATCTCGCCGCAGTTGCCCACGGTGCCGTTGGCGCACAGTTTCTGACGGCTGATCGGGGAGTCGGTGTAACCGTGGCTGCTGGCGCTCCCGGTGGCGAGCAGGGTCGTCCCCGCCACGGCGAGCCCGACCATGGCCGCGCCTATTCGCTTTCGCATGCTGTCGCTCCTGGAGAACGTGGGGGAGTTCTATGAGCCGTGCCGTGCAGCTGCGCTTGTGCGGTCGTGCGGATTCCGGTCTAGACCAAGTCCCAGATTATTGGCGAACTTTGAACATGTCCAGACCAATCACGGGGTCTCCGCGGCGCCCGTCCTCGCCGTGCAGAACGCCACGGTGAGATCGCGGACGAGGGCCTTGCGCTCGTAGTCGTCGAACTCCACCAGCCCGCGCATGGTGAGCCGTTGGACCGTGTCGTCCACCGCGTCGACCACCGAACTCAGCACGGTGTCGCGGCGCTCGGCCTCCAGTGCGGCGACCCGGCGGCGGCGCATGGCCGCGGCCACCTCGGGCGCGTACTCGATCCGCGTCGGCTGCGCCGAGAAGACGTCGATCCCGATCGGGGCGCACTCCGCCGCGAGCGTCCTGGTCAGGGCATCGCCGACGGCCTCGGCGTTGCGGAGCGTCGGACGCAGTTCGAGCGCCGGCCCGCCGCCCGCCGGTGGCGCCGAGGCGTCGGCGGGGATCTGGGAGAGCACACGGGCGAGGGCCGCCTCCACCTGCTCCCTCAGGTACGACTCGTGGTTCGCGACCCCGAGCACGGCCCGGGCCGTGTCCCTGACCCGCCACACGACGAGGACGACCGCCTCGAGCGCGGTCCCCTCGGCGTCGACCGACGGCATGGGGTCGCTGCGCCAGTGCCGCAGCCGTACGTCCACCCGGCGGCGGAGCAGCAGCGGACTCACCCACATGAGACCGCTGCTGCGGACGCTGCCGCGGTACTCGCCGTAGAGCGTCAGCACCCAGGCGTGGCCGACCCGGCCGCGCGCGAGCCCGCCGAGCGAGAACAGCGCGACGGTGAGGGACACGGCGAGCAGGGCCCAGTGCACGAACCCGAGCCCGCCGTAGGGCCGTTCGCCCAGCCCGAAGAGCGTCGTCACCTCGGGAGGGAACGCCCCCGCCCAGTGCAGCACGGCCGCGCAGCCGGCGAGGGACAGCACCCCGGCGAGAAGTGCCGCCCAGCCGGGCAGGACCGGACCGGGCCGCTCGATCAACCGGGGGTCGGGCGGGGGCGCGGGCCGGCTGCCGGCCGTTCCGGCGTTCGATGCGGAACGGCGGCCGGTGGGGAGCGCCACCGGGGGCATGGCGATGGTGTCGGGTCCGCCGTCGCCCCCGCCGTCCCTGGCCGGCCCGTTCACGCCGAAGGCGCTCCGGGCGTCCTTGAGCCGTGCGGCGCCGTCCTGGGCCTTGGACGCGGACGTGCCGTTGAGCTTGCGAGCGGCGCCCGCGTCAGTACCCCCGCCTTCGTCGGTCTTCTCCGCCGGGCCCCGGGCCGTCGCTCCGGCGGACGCGACGGCGTCCCGGTAGAGCAGGTGGACGGGAATGGCACCGGTGGTCTCGGTGCCGATGACGACCGTCCGCCGTCCGCCCGCGCCGCTGAACTGCCGCTCGAAGCGCTCGGATGCGGGCACTGCGTCGAGTGCGCCACCGGTCTTCGTCCGGTCGGCCTCGGACAGGGAGTCGGGGCGGGGACCGGCGGCGGTGGAGTCGGTCGCGACGGAACCGCTCCCGGGCGGGACGACGGTCCCGGAGCCCACCTCGGGCCCGCCGCCGGAAGGGGACTCCTGGTCGGCGGCGGGCAGTCCGGCCCCCGTGGGAGCGCCGTGCACGACGCTCCCGTACGGGTCCGGGATGCCGGGCGTCTCGGGGGCGGGCCGCGCCTCGGAGGTGCCGGGCGCACCGGGGGCGCCGTGGCGGTCGG
Organism: Streptomyces wuyuanensis; assembly: GCF_900103455.1. Lineage (GTDB taxonomy): Bacteria > Actinomycetota > Actinomycetes > Streptomycetales > Streptomycetaceae > Streptomyces > Streptomyces wuyuanensis. The sequence continues at coordinate 294,222 of NZ_FNHI01000007.1, forward strand.
GGGCGCCGTACGGGTCGGGGGCGCCGTCGAAGGCGGCCGGCGTCTCCGGGTCGGGGACGGCCTGGGGCGCGGGCGCGCCGGGTGCCGCGATGCCCGTGGCGGGGAGCCCCGTGCTGTGGACGGCCACCGACGCGGGGGTCAGCCGGCCGAGCGGGAGGGAGGAACCCGGTGGGTCCTCGGAGTAGGGGGTCGTGGGGTTCACCGCGGTCGCCTCCTCGCGGGGTCGGTGCACATCGGGGTTGTGGATCATGAGAAGAGCCGCCGCCAGGTCTCGGGGCCGGGGTAGCCGTCGGCCGCAGCGCCGCGCCAGCCCTGGGCGCGCTGGAACGCCTCGACACTGCGGCGGTCCGCGTCGCCCCAGCGCGGGCCGGGGCGGGTGGAGTAGTGCCTGCCGAAGCCCCGCTTCGCCAGCTGCCGGCGGAGAGTGTCCAGATGTCTGTCGGAAGTGCGGGGGCTGCCGGGGCGGAAGTGGCCGTGCCCGGGGAAGCCCGGAGCGGAGGCGGCCGCCTCGGGAGCAGCAGGCGCCTTCCGGGTGGCGCCCGGGGCCGCCGGTGCGACACCGGGCCGGGCTGCCGCGGAGCGCCCGGACGGCGCGCCGGGAACGGACGGAGCGGGGGAACCGGGCCCGGACGGTGCGGCCCCGGTGACCGCTGCCGGCGCGGGGGCCTTCCGGGACCCCGCAGGATGCGGCGCCTCGGGAACCGGCCCCGCGGCAACGGACCCCGCCGTTGCGGAGCCTGCCCCGCCGGGGGCCGGTGCGGCGGGCGGCGCGGGCGACGGGGCCCGTCCGGAGGCGGCCGCGGCCGTGCCCGGTGCCGAGGCGGGCGCCTCCGCCTCCGGACCCGCCGTCCGCCGGGGCCCGTTCGGGGCCGACGGGTCCGCGCCGGACGCCGCCTTCCTGCCCGTGCCGTTCACCAGCAGACGCCAGGTGTCGGGCCCCGGCATACCGTCGGCCTCCGTACCCGCCCAGCCCTGCGCACGCTGGAACGCCTGGGTCGCCTGCCGGTGCGCCTCGCCCCACCGCGACCCGGGACCGGCGGTGTCGCGGGCGCCGAAGCCCTGCTCCAGCAGCAGCCTGCCGAGCCGGGCCACGTACGAGTTGTCCTCGCCGGGCCCGAAGAGATCCACGCCGGGGAACCCGAGCTCCCCGTCCCCGGCGATCTGTCCGCCCGTGGTGCCCACGCCCTTCAGCGCCTTGTAGCGATAGGCCACGTACTGGCTGGAGTTGTTCCAGTAGGCCATGGGCGTCGTCTGCCTGCGGGTGTTCGGCTTGGCCTGCTCGTACGCGATGTACTTCGTTCGGGCGCTGTCCGCCCAGCCACCGAAGATCGTCACATGGGAGCCCTTGGCCGGATTGCTCAGGTTGTGGAAGAGCAGGATGTCGCCGGGCTGCAGGTCCTTGCGTTCGATCCGCGTGCCGAACTGCGCCAGACTGCCCGTCCATTCGTTGCCCGGCAGGTGCCAAGCCATGGAGACGTAGCCCGAGCAGTCCTGCCGGTAGCCGTCCGCCCAGTACCTGCTCATGGAGTACGGGACCTTGGCGTTCACCCAGCGCTTGGCCCGGTTCATGATGTCGGCACGGGCCATCTTGCGCAGGCCGGCCGTTCCGGCGGGGCCGGGGATCGGCGCGCCGTGCAGCGGTTCCTGGCCGCCCTGCGGGGTCTCCGGGTCGGGGCCGGTCTCGCGCCCGGACCCGGCCGGGTCGTCCGCACGGACACGATCCGCCAGGGCGCGTCGCGTCCCGCCGGGGCCCATCCGGGCGTGGTCCGCCCGGGAGCCCGCCGGAACGGCGGTCCCTGCGAGCTCCGGCCGCCGGCCGTGCTCCGCCCGGACTCGCGCGGACCTGGCCGGGTGCGCCTCCGCCGCCCGCTCCTCGACCACCCTCGTCGCCGGGCGGGCCCCGGTTTCCCCGCCGGGCCGCGCGGTCCCGGCGCTCTCCGGTTCGGGCACCGGGGCGTGCCCCGCTCCGGTTTCGGCGAGGGCTCCCGTGCCGCCACCGCTCAGTACCGCTCCCGCCGCGGTGACCAGTACGAGTGCGCGGCGGGCGCCGTGCGCGGCCGGGTGGCCCCCGGCGCGTACCGGCAGGGCTCGGGCCCGTTCCCGCCGCTGCTGGGCGCAGCCGGGGCAGACGCAGTCGCCGGCCGGCTCGTACTCCTCGAACACCGGAACGGTCATCCCTTACCCCTCCAGATCCACCACTCTCTTCCGTCATGACAAATCGCATTTTGACGGAGCAAAGCGAAAAAACGACCATCCGACAGGCCGGAACGCGCAAGGAAATGGTCAGGAGCATCCCCGGGGGTCCGGTAAACTTCTCCGGGTCAGCAGGCGCCGCTAGCTCAGTTGGTTAGAGCAGCTGACTCTTAATCAGCGGGTCCGGGGTTCGAGTCCCTGGCGGCGCACAAGCGATCAGTTCGCTGACCTGGGCGTTCTCGGCTTCCGAGGGCGCCCTTTCGCATGGGGGCGCAAACCCCGCCGAACGCCGGGCAGCGGGCTTCGGGAGATCCGCGGCCGGCGGAGGGACGGGAGGAGCACGCCCCGCCCGCGGCATAGACTCGGACTCACCCGAACGCGTCACCCCGTCCATCGGCAGGGAGAATCCACGGCGTGGCCAACGCACTGCAGGAATTGGTGAAGAGCCGGCTGGAGCAGCAGGGCTGGTCCTACGGCGACGTGGCCCGGCGCGGCGGCATCCCGCGTTCCACCGTGCACCACCTGGCCACCGCCGAGCGGGTCACCCGCATGCCGCAGCAGGCCACGCTGGAGGGACTGGCCAGGGGCCTGGAACTGCCCCTGGACGCCGTACGCAGGGCAGCCGCCGAAGCCTGCGGCATCCACCTCTACTTCGAGGAGACACCCGGCACCGCCGCCGACCCCGAAGTCGCCACCCTCATCGCCAGCGTCCAGAAACTGACCGCGGCCGACCGCCGGCACGTCACCGCACTCGTCGAATCCCTCCTGCGCAACACCCACCCACCCCACACCGACACACCCACCCACACCGACACACCCGCCGGCACCGACCCCC